>JADJQH010000002.1 GCA_016712865.1 Dokdonella sp. | reverse complement strand
TGGTACGCCTTGATGGGGGCCCTGTTGGATTCTCTTCTGCGATGGAACGCGCGGGCTTCGAGGCATCCGGGCACCTTGGCATTGACCGGCCTGGTTGCACCGCTTCTGTACAAGGGGCTCAAACGCTGACTCGGCGTCCGCGCGTCCAGTTTAAGTCAAAGCTATCCGCGCATCCGCGCCTGCTGCACCTGCTGGATGAATTCAGTTTCCCGGGTCCGGGCACACCCCGTACGCCGCTGGTTTTAGCCTGCGGCGATGGCGCATTACCCGGTGCTGGTACGGCTGCTGGTGCCATTCACCGCCAGCGTAGCGGTCTTCGCGCGGTGCTCGGCCTGCACTACCCCGCGATGTGCCGGCCGCTCACCGTGATCGGTTCCACCCTCCCCGGCTGGTGTCCAATGTGGCTGGTGCCCGGCGTGGGCCTGTTTGCCTGAGCTGCCCAGCCTGCATTATTCATGAGTGGGCGCAGATGATCGCGGAGAATTTTGCCCCAATCGCAAGGCGCAGGGTCCGCAATGGTCGTTCCATTGGGGGGGCGACAAGCAACGCAGCGCTGGGCAAAAGACCCGCGAGGCGTGGAAACTGCTCCATGCGTTTCCTGCACTCACACCGTCCGTGGTCGTTGCCAGCAGGAAACGCAGCCGGCCGTGCATGTTGAAACCGATGAGCGCTGGAGCGCATTGCCGGGAACTCTGAACAAGTACGGAAGTCATTCGTCGCGAGCAAGCTCGCTCCCCCAAACGGGCAATGGTGGGAGCGGGCTTGCTCGCCGCGAATATTTGTTCAGACCTTCCCTAAATCGTGGCTTCAGCTTTTTTCCTGCGGCGACGATCACCGAAAGATGCAGACGCGGGATCGCTTGTCGCGCGCCTGTGCGGTCATGTGGTTCGGACTGCGGATGATGTCGAGAAAGTAACGCGCAGCGTCTTGATTCCGTTCATGGTTCGACTGGCTCACCACGAACGGAAACTTCTGGTTCACCCCGAATGGAAACTTCAGGCCCACCACGAACGTAAACTACTTGGGCAAGCGCGCTGGCGAAAAAAGTCCAGCGTCAGACTTTCTCGCACTCCCGACTGCCTGCGCATTGGCCTATTGATCCGGCCCGAAAATGATCTCGATGCTTCGTGAAAGGTCGGGTTCAAGCCGCGAAGCGGCGGAACCGGGCAGGGTTTTCGGGAAATATCGGTTCCAGCCTGCGCGCTGAACCGACCCTGGTTGGACAATTTCAGTGCCGGATCATTAAACCACCGGATACAACACCTGCCAAAATTCCGTGGTCGGAGGTAGTCGAGCATTACCGAAACCATCCGCAAAACAGGGTGCCAAGGATGGCAACGGCGTCTTTCAATTGTTCGCGGTTGACGCTGCTGTTCCAGGTGGCGCCGCCATGCAGCTGGTAGCGCAGCACGTTACCAGCCGATCAAAGACGATGAGCACGACAGGGTTTGCCGCGAGGACGGCCGCCAGCGCTTTTTGCGACTTGCCGCAAACTGCCGTTCCCACTGTTCGCTGGAATCGTGCTCGCGCAAGGCAACCCAGAACGGCTCGAACACGAACTTGTTGTCGATGAGGGTGCGGATCGGCCCGGTGAACCGTTCGAAAAGCGTTTATCGCAGACTGCGCCTGGCATCGAGTTGCACCACAGCGCAGTCGAAGGCTGGCGAAAGCGTTCACGCTACGTTTTCGTCACGGCTAAACTCTCGCGCATACGCCGCGTTCAGGCCACCCACTGGAGGGCGAAGCAGGCATCGGCATCCGCTGATTCAGCTTCGGAACGCGCCAACTGGTGCACGATGCAGGCGCTGCGCGTTCTCCGATTGCGTGGATCACGCAACTGGCAGATGTCGATCCTTGAGGCTGCGCTGGCTTGACGGGCACGGCGGGATCCTTATCGAAACCAACGCCGATCAGCCGTCGAAGGCACGCCCCGTCACGATGCACGGCCGGTCTCACGGCATCGGCACGTTGTCCGGAGGCACCGGCGGCAATGCCGGATGCATTTCGGCCTTGCGCGGCGTTGCATCGACTTCGGCGCTGGCGGGCAAGGGGCGTATCGTTCCGGAGGTGGGCCCATGTCCATCGGGTGCGGCGGTAGGCGTAAGGCATCAGCGGAACATAGCGGCGAGCATGGCAGGCCGAGAAAGGCATCAGAAATCCTGCGCGTTGGCGATGCGCCAGTAAAGCGCGGATCGCGGCCGTGCGCGCGTTGCACGTTACGCGCCGGGCCGCGCTGGGAAGGCATCCGGTATCAGGCCATCATCGGCGCCGTGAATCACGATCAGTGGCAAGCCCGTCGCAGGGAACCGCGGCGCGGGTGGCTTCGACCCGGCGTGCAAGGACTGCGCCTTTGGAACGTCGTCCCCGTCCAGCGCGCCGCAGGCATTGCAGGTTGGCAATGCCGGATCCCCGCTTTCGCCATCGGCCATGCTGTCGGATGAGGCTGACGCCGGTGCCCGGTGGAATGCCGGAGGAACGCCCACCACGATGCGCGCATCTCCAGGCTCGCACGCGTTGGTTGGCCCTTGTCGTAGCGCGCGGCAAAGGCATAGCCGCAGGCATGGCATCGGCAGTGGTGCGTAGCAGGCGGATGCCAGGCCGCGGCAATCGCTCGCCCCAGGTCAAGCCCGTGCTGATGGCGCCGGCTTCGAGCGCACCATCGCGCCAGCCGGAAGCACGCATGCGCGCGTAGGCATCCTCCGGCCTGTGCTTCCACGACGCGCCAGCGAGGAGTCCCTGCGCGTGCAGGCGCGCGCAACGCGCATTGCGGTGGGCGACTTGTTGCCACCCGGTGCGCCAGGGCAACGCCATCAAAGCGCGGATGCAGCACACGGCATCAGGATCGCCGCTTCGGTGGCGTAATCAAACGCCGGGGCGACCATCTTCCGCCGGAAACGTGTTGGCGGCGATGGCGACTGCGCCATCCAGCCAGTCGCCTTGCATGCCGGCAGCGCGCAACACCGCGGCGCCGCCGTTGGAAGTCCGGTGGCAATGATGCGCGTGTTGTCGAAGGTGAAAGGTGCCTGTCCCGGCAGCGCTACCTCGTTGAGTCGGCGTCGAGTCCGAGCTGTGCGGTTTGGGAGGCGCGTCCCCAGTCGGCTTCGGGTTGTCCTGCGAGTGCGCGTCCTTCAAAGGCGACGGCGGCTGCGTGCGCTGCCGGCGGGATCGAACGCCCGGCTGCTCCGCCGCCGAGGCGACCATCAATCGCGTGGCGTTCACGCTGCCCAGTTCAATCCAGTCGCTGCCAGCGCCCTTGTCGGTGGAGGCCACCGCACAACCGCGCGGCAGGCCCCAGGCACCGCCAGGCGGTGGCACCGTAGACACCGCGCGCGAGCCGGAGGAAACCGCCACCACCAGGCAGCGCGCGCCCTGGCATCGAAGCCATCGGGAACCTGCGCCATCACCCGATGCGGCTGGCTTGCGCCGGGAATGCGGCGCATTGCCGGTGCACTCGTGCCCGGCGACTGCGGCAAGTGATCCATAGATCTCGGTGAATCCGCCGCCCGGACTTCGGAAGTCGGCAATGCCGCGTCATTGGTCCACAGCGCACGCCTGCACCCCTCTGCCGTCGTTGCCGCCGCGGGGTTGGCGATGGCCGGTGGCGTCGTCCCGTTGCCAGCCCTTCAAGGCCCAGGCCGGCACTCAGCAGGTCGGCATGCAGTGAATGCCGGCGGGGGAATGGACAGCTGGCGGTGTCCTTTTCAGATTGGCGGACAGCATCGGTTGCGCAGGAGGCCAGCGTAAGCGACCCCAGCACAAATGGCGGCACGTCGGAATCGTCTCCTGGGCATCCCTCGACGCTAACAGAACCTCCGCGGCCTGCATCGTACTTTGGTACCACACGCGATGCCGAAGCGTCTGTTCCTCGTGGAGACGACACCCTGTGTACAGTGGCGCATGCCGCGCCTTCGTTGACGCCGATGACCACCTCCTGAATCGCCTGGCCCTGGCGCAAAGCGCGCCGCGGCGTCGCCCGAAGCAGTGGTGCTGGAAGCCGGTTCGCTGGCGGAGTTGCAGGAACAGCTCGCGCAGTTCGCGGACATCGACGTGATCCTGCCGACTTTCTCATGCCCGATAGCCAGGGTCTGATGGGGGCTGGCCGCATTGCGCGCCGAACATCCGGGCGTGATGGGCGGCGATGATCTCCGCCCACGATGATCCGCACCCATCCGGCGCGCGCTGGCCTACGGAGCCATTGCATTCATCCCGGAAGCGCAGTGAGAACCATTGCGCAAAGCCTTGCGTCGCGGTGCTGGCGGCGAGGTTACCCGCCGATCTCGCGGCGCAGGTCAATGCCAGCCCGGCAAGCGTGCGGGATGCCAACAATGCGGCGCGCCTGCCAGCCCTACCCCCCAGCAGTTCAAGGTGCTGGTGCGCGTGGCCGAAGGTCAGCTCAACAAAGCAGCAGATTGCCGATGCGCTGGCATCTCCCTGCGCACCGTGAAGCGCACATGACCGCCCTATTCGGGGAAGCTCGACGTACGCAACGCACCCCAGGCCAGCGGCCTAGGTTGCGCTCGCTGCAACTGGCTGATCCGGCGCGTCAGCGTGGCCCAGGACTGGTGCACGACGTTTCGATCTGTTGGCTCAATCGGGGGATGCTGGAAGTGGCTCGCTTGTTGTCCGCACTTCGAACAGATGATGGTTGTGTGGTGTTTTCCGTTCATGGCTCGACAAGCTCCACCACGAACGGAATATGGAAAGATGCCACGAACGGAATATGGAAAGACGCCACGAACGGATAGTGACAAGCACCACGAATGGATCAAGGAGGCTCGCCGCGGGCGTCTTGCCAAACCAAGGCGGCGCTGAACTAGAAAATTTCCGTTCATGGTTCGACGGGCCTGTCCTGAGCAGGTCGAAGGGCGCCACCACGAACGGAAGCGGACCAATCAGCGTTGCCTTAAGGAAACTCTGAACAGGCATGGAACTCATTCACGTCGCGAGGCAAGCCTCCCCGCCACAAAATCAAGCAATGGAGGGGTGAGCTTGCTCGCGATAATACCTGCCAGACCTTCCCTAATGCGAAGGCTGTCAGCTGCGCTGAAGCGCAGCGCAGTCGCAGCATCCACTCGAACGTCAGCGTTGACCTTGGTCAGCATGGGTGAGCAGCCGCGCCATCGGTCGCCTTTGAGTGCCAGTGGCTTGAGCGGTTTGTAGAGGAGAAAGCACCCGGCGCCTCGGCGGCGGCGCGGGATCGCCGGATCATGATCGGCCGTGATGATGATGCTACGGCCTGAATCCGCCTCCAGGCCGAGTTCTTGCGTGCAACTGGAGGCCGGTGACGCCATCGTCGAGGGTGGAGTTGAACAGCAGCAACTCCGGCTGCGTGCGTTTGAACGCGTGCGATGCACCGATTCGCTGAAGGCAGCGGTTTCCGTCCCTCGCAGGCCCCAGGTTTCCGTGCCATCAGGCGCATGGCATCGCGCACGGCGACATCATCATCGACCACCAGCATGCGACCGCGCAAGTGGGTTTGGGGTTCCAGGGGACGGGGAGGTCTCGCCGGACTCGGCCAGAACCGTGGCGCGCTCGACGTCGATCCGAGAAATGCGGTTCCCTTTCCCGGGGCGGGGCCGGAATCCGATCCGGTGGCCGAGCAATCGCGCCAGCGGTTCGGCAATCGAGAGTCCAGCCTCCAGGCCCTGGCTCGCTGCGATCGGGGTGGCGGAACTCCGAAGATCAGTTCGTGATCGGCCTCGTCAATTCCGATGCCGGTATCCAGCACCTGGATGCGCAATTGGCTCGGCGTCCCGTCGCCAACCCAGAGGACGCGACCCTTCCGGTGTAGCGCACGGCGTTGGAAGGAATTCCTGCAGGATGCGGCGCAGCAGGTTCGGATCCTCCGCGCACCCAGGCGCGGCTGCCAAGCAATGCAATTCGAGGTTCCCTCCTTTTTCTTTTTTTTTTGTCATGCGCCAGCACGCGGAACTCGGCCGCCAGGTTCTGCGACACATCGTCGATGCGGAACACGCATCGCTGCGGACGCAGCCGCCGGCATCGGAGTCGGGAGATTTCCTGCAGGCGTTTGCAGAGCAGGGTTCCGGCGGAACCGAGCGCGCCTTCGATCAGCGTCTTTCAGCTCGCGCTTGCGGGTGGCTCGTCTTGCCCTCGGCCCAGGGCGTAGGTAAAAAGGCGCGCTGCGTTGAGCCGTTGGGCGGGGCTCGTGGCTGACCGCGGCGGCGCATCGTGTTCCGGTCCGACTGGCGCGATCTGCCTTTGGCACTGGCATTGGCCAGCCTCCGCGGTGGCTCATCGGACTTGCTGCCCAGGGTTTCGCGTTGGGAGGATCAATTCCTGCTCGGCGACGGAAAGCGGTGACGTCGGTGAAGGTGGCGACGAGCCGTCCGGGCATGGGGTTGCCGCGAATCTCGACCACGCTGCCATTCGGAAAACGGCGTCGCTCAGATGCGCGCGCCGGATTTCATGTGCACCAGGCGCTTGGCCACGCTGGCTCGATGTTGCCGGTGGCAGGCCGCCAAGCCACGTGCGACTGCCCAGTGTGCAGGTTCCTGCCGGCTGGCCGACCCGCAACAGTTGGGGGCGGAAACCCGTACAGCTCGGCGTAGCGCCTGGGTTTCCAGGCCACCAGTTGCAGGTTGCCGATCAACCACGCTGGTGCCCTGGCTCATGTTCTCCGGGCGGCTTCCAGCACGCGCGTGGTTGAAGCCTAGCGCCGGGACGCGCTGATAGACCAGGGTGGCCACCGCTGAGGCCGGAGCCCGGCTCCTTCCGCACGCGGTGTCGAGCAACAGGCGCGCCGATGCGGCACCAAACCGCGGCCAGTTCGGACCTCACCTCGCCCTCTCCAGCGCGCTGGCGCTGATGCCCTCGACGAACAACTGGTGACCCGCGCATCGGGCGGGAAGCGTGTCGCAAGTTCGCGCAGAGCGGCCACTCGATGGAGCCGCGTCGTGCCGATGCCGGCGTGCTTTGCCAACGCAGCGCGAGCAACCAGGTCAGCAGCGTGCCGGCCGCAAGCCTGGAGGACCACGGCGCGCGCGTAAGCGCCCCAGTCGCGCAGGCCAAGGAAGGAATCGGGTGCAAGCCAGGCGGTGCCGAACGGACCTTCCTCTTGAGCCAGCGCGTACCGCCGCGGCGAGAGGGGGCGCGAGGGTCGGCGCGCAGCAGGGTTCCACAACCAGACGGCGACCGCGCAGATCAAGCCCGGGAGTACCGCGCGCGGCGGCGTGTCGCCGCCGTGCGCCGCAGCTACCTAGCCCAACGCCGGTGCCAGGGTTGCCAGCGCCGAGAACGACACCGCGCCGCTGTCGGCCAGTGCATGCTGCCGGCAATCCCGCGGCGTAGCCCCTGGCCAGAAGCACGGCAAGGATGCCGAGGCGTCGTTGCAGGAGCACTTCGTTGCTCGGTTCGGGCCCACTCCGGTTGCGCCCAGGCGCCGCGCGCGCGCAAGGGCGCAAGCCAGTGATTTTGCCGATCATCGAAGCTGAGCGAAAGCGTGGCGCAGGATCACCATGCCGGTTGCCCCGCTCTAAGCGCCAAGGGAAGGCAAGCAAGGCCAGACCGTGTGCATCATTGGCCAGTGGCAGAGCCAGCACGTACAGATCCGAAGGTACGCCCAGCGGGGGTGTCGAGCTGCGCGTGCCCGGCGCGCGCAAACAGCGGCAGCGGCGGCAGGGCGATGACCACCATGTACAGCGGAAACAGCCAGCGTGCCGTGCGCAGATGCTTTCGTCCTGGCATTCCACCACGCCGACATGGAACTGGTGCTGGCAGGTGAACATGGCCAGCACGCCGAGGCATGATCAATGCCGGAATCCATCGGCTCCATCGTCGCGGATCGGCAGCTTGATCAGCGGCATCGATTCCGAACCGGACAAAGGCGCCGAGGGCGAGCATGGCGGTGAGCTTGAGCAAGCGATTCCACCCATCGCCAGCACCAGACCGCGATTGTGCTCGGCGGCGGTGGTGCTGCGCGAAACAGCATGGCAAACACGGCCATCGCCAGCGCTACGTGAGCGCGCTGTCTTCCCACGGTGCCGCGCTGGACTGGCCGCCGTGCGCGAGCAGGCCATGGCTCATCGCAACGGCCTTCAGTTGCAGGGCCAGGTACGGAATCATGCCCGGCAGGGGCCACTGCAGTCACCGCTGCGGAGTCAAGTCCGGAGCTTTTGCCCCAAGCGCGTGGCAAACTTGGGTCGGCCGAGTGAGCTGCTGTTGTGTTCGCGCGCCACGCGCACCAGGCGCAGCAGCACGCCGGTGCCGAGACACATACAGCACGATGGGTGCCGACGAAGGGGTGGGCGGCAGGGGCCAGCCCGGAGCGCGCGGCCTGGGTGACCGTTCCGTAGAAGGTCCATGGGTCGGTAAACGGCGAGCGACAAGCGCATAGACGACACCCCAGCGCCGCGCCGCAGGTGCGGTCGGCGCTCGCCCCACAAGGCGGCACCCGAACAGCAGCCCAAGCCAGAGCAGGGCGGCGATCAGATGACAGTGGCGTTCAACATGGCGCAGCGGGCTTCTTCACCCTCTCCCTGCCCTCTCCGTCGAGGGAGAGGGGAAAGCACGCGTCACCAACACCGGGTGGAGTGTGCATGCCTCACGAGGTGTCGAGCGCGGGCGTCGTGGTCGCCTGATGCCGGCCGATTTCCCGATTCCGAACGTTCCGCCATTCCCGCTTCCCCGTCTTTGCTTCCAACGGCGCGCCCAAGGCAGCGCCATGTTGGCAACGGCACGCAGTTGCCCGCCGCTGCGCGTGTCTAGTGGCCCGGATAGCCCCACCAGTCCCAGCGTGCCTTTGGATTCAGCGGCAGATAACTCGAACGCGTTTGAGGATACAGGACCACGGTGCCATACACGTCGTCCCAACGGGCAATCCATTTTCGCGGGCAAGGTTTCGCCAAGAGCGGCACGGGTTCTGTTCGCAGCCGTGGAACGCGATCAACAGGCCGCACCTCGCCCCTGTGCAAGGCGGGGTTGGTAGAGGCCAGGCCGGCGCTGTCGAGCAACGCATCCTCTTCGTCCGGCCGGTAGGCATCCTGGTCAAACGCGCTCAAGCGGCCACCGGCCCGCGCCCCGGTGCGCCGCCGGCGCATCACCGGAACCATCGCCTACATCACTTCGCGCGAGCGTAATCCCCGGTTTCAATTGCCACTGTGGGGCGTGGCCGTGGTCAGGCAATCTCCGCCAGCACACTGGTTGGCTTTAGGTGCGGAATGCACCGTCGCCGTCGAAGCGCAGGGGTCATCGAGGATGCCTCGGGCAGGGCCCGGTCACAGCGCAAGCGAGGCGCGGACATGGATTCCGGCACCAGTGTGTCGTTCTTGCCGTGGGTGACCCAGCACATGGTCGCCGCGCAAGCCGCGCAGCGGGCAAGATCACCGCGCTGTGCCCGCGCGGTGATTTCCGCGGCGAGCTTCTCCATGTCCGGTGTTGCACCGGCCGCCTTGACAATAGCCCAACGCACGTTCCAGCGAGCCTTAGGCGCACTGGTAGGGCGGGCCGGACAGCAGCGCCGCGCCGCGCAGATGATCCGAATACGCCAGGTGCATCTGATGGGCCATGATTGCACCGGAGGAAATGCCGACGACGGCAACGCGCTCAGGATCGAGCGTGAGTTTCGGCAATGGGGGATTCGAATCAGCGCCACATGCGCCAAGCAGTATGGCGATGCACGCAGCCAGCAACCTGTTCATTTTCTGCTTCTTGTTGCGAACGATGGCAATCATCGGCAAATGCTCCGGCATTGTCTCCCCTCCTTAACTGGCGTACCCAGAGGGGCATAAGGAGAGGGTGGGGGTGGGGGTGGTCCGGGCATGACGAGGTGCCACCCTCACCCCGCGTGTCTGCCTCTCCCGCTTGCGGAGGCGCACTCGACCATGCAATCCATGGCCATCGCCTGCAATTGTCCTGCATTGCAGGCTGTCAGTCCATTACGTACAGCCATCGCCTGCAATTGCTCTGCATTGCAGGCGGTCAGCCCCATTGCACCGCCATCGCCTGCAATGTCCTCCTACTTCCTCGCCCCTCTCCCGGCTGGCGTACCCAGGGGGCATAAAGGAGAGGGTTGGGGTGAGGGTGGTGAATGCCATCCATAGCCATCGCCGCAATTGCTCCTACTTCCTCCCCCCTCTCACGCTGGCGTACCTGGGGGCGCATAAATGAGAGGGTGGGGTGAAGGTGGTCCGCATGACGAGGTGCCACCTCACCCGCCGCTACGCGTCGGCCTCTCCCGCTGGCGGGAGAGGCGGAATGTGCAACACGCTATCCATGGCCATTGCCTGCAATTGCTCCTCTTCCGTCCCCCCTCTCCCGCTGGCGGGAGAGGGTTGGGGTGAGGGGAGAATGCCATCCATGGCCATCGCCTGCAATTCTTCCTGCATTGCAGGCATACCGGCCATCCCCGGCCAAAAGCGGGCGCTTGCGCGGCCCGTAAATCGCGTGGCACACATTGGAGATTCGGTTTGCCAGGCCATTGACCGCCATCCGAAATCGTAGCGTGCGCTCAGGCTGAAGGTACGCGGGGCGCCGTAGAAGCCGGTCAAAGCAACACCGAGAGCCGCGATGTTGCAGCCGCTGGTGCGATATTCCTTGTCGGTAGGTTCTTGCCTTCCGGCGCGAAGCTCCATGGGCCTGCGGTCTGCCAGATCACGCCCGCCGAGAGCAGGCTGTAACCGTCCTGCCTGCGTGGCTTCCCGGAAGATCGGTGGTTGGGATAGACCTCGCTCTGGTGCGTCCAGTGGCGCGCCCGGTGATCCTGCCGCCGCTGGCCAGCGGGCGTGCATACACCGCGCTGATCGAGCCCGAGTATTCCGGCGCATTGGTGAATTTCTGCTGGTCGGCGATGTTGTTGACGGTGCCGTTCGCCGATTCGGTGGGGAACTCGTCAGAGCTCCGGCATCCAACCACGGAATGTTGCCCGCAGGCTGAAGAACTCCGACATCTGCCAGGCGTATTCCAGTTCGATGCCCTGCACGGTACCGGCGCCGGCGTTGGTGAAGTCGCCGAAGGAGGCATCGTTCACGCCATCGCCGTTGGAATCGAACGAGGTGAACACCGACAGCTGGATGTCCTTGTAGTCGTGAAGAAAGTAAAGGCGAGGTTCAGGGAACAGCTTGTCGTCGAGAAAACGCATTCTTGGCAAATTCAGGTAACTGGTCACCTTCTCGTCATCGAAATGGCAGGCGCGAGCGCGGGGAACTGCAGTGGCCTGGGCGCGGATGTTAGAATCCGCCGGACTTGAAGCCCTGCGAGACCAGCGCATAGAGCAAGGTGTTCTCGTCCATGCGGTAGTCGAGAGCGAGAGCTTGGGCGAAAAGTTCTTTAGCGCTCGGAGTCCTCGAAGTCGGCCAGCGATCGGAGTCAGGTTTGGCCGCGCGTACAAGGCCAGCTCAGCGTAGTGTAGGTGGCGTCGGTGTGGCAGCGCGGTTGAGCACGTCGGGCGCTCTTTTCCTCATCGGTGTAGCGGATGCCGCCGGTCACCGACCACTTGTCGTTGATGTCGAAGGTGCCTTCGCCATAGACCGCGATGCTGTCGGTGTCGACCGTGCCCTGGGTATCGCCAAAGGACAGGTTGAAGAAGTTGTTGAGCACCTCGCCGCCGGCTTCGCCGGTGAACCAGTACAAAAAGCCGCCGACACCGCGGAAGCGTCCGCCGGCATCGTAGTTGAGCTGGAACTCCTGCGAGGTCTGCTCGTCGCTGTAGAACGCCTTCACGTCGGCGATCTTCTGCGGCAGGGTGTCGAAGTCGATATTGGTTTCGGTATCCGACTCGCGGAAGGCGGTGATCGACTTCAGGGTCCAGGCGTCATTCAGATTCCAGCCCATGCTCAGCGATGCACCATCCATCGAGGTGTCGTTGATGTTGGGCATGCCGTTGCGCATGTCGTAGCGGTCATCCAGTGGCGGCACGTTGGCGACATTGATGAGCGCATTGGTGTTGGGTGCAAGCATCTTTCGCGCCGCGCACGCCGGATTGGTCGTCCATCCAGTCAACGCTGATGCGTGCCCAGAAATCCGGATTGCCGACGCAGCCCAGGGTGGCGCGTGCAGCGAGGATTTCCTTGTCCGACACCGGCTGGTTGGTATCGATGATCTCGCCAAAGCCGTCGTGATTGAGCGAAGCGGCGGCTACGCGCATGACCCAGCCGGAATCGCCGGTGGCGCATTCACGCTGGCCTTCAACGTCGGCCTGGCTGTAGCTGCCGGCGGTCACCGAGGCCTGGCCGTAGAAATCCTCGTCCAGCGGCGCCGACACATACCTGATGGCGCCGCCGATGGTGTTCTTGCCGTACAGCGTGCCTTCGCGGGCCGCGCAAAACTTCGATGCGCTCCACGTCGAACACATCGAGCAGTGCACCCTGCGGACGCGCAATGTACACATCATCCAGATAAATGCCGACACCCGGATCCACGCCCCACAGCGGATCGGCCTGGCCGACGCCACGGATGTAGGCAGTGACCGTGCTGTTGGATCCGCGCGCCGCATACACGGTGAGGTTGGGCACGAAGGCATCGAGATCGCCAAGGTCCTGCACGTCGAGGTTGTCGAGGTGATGCCGCCGAGTAGGCGGTGACCGCCACCGGCACCGTTTGCAGGGATTCCTCGCGCTTGCGCGCGGTGACGGTGATGCCAGTCAGTTGCTGGACTTCGGTCTTGCTGCGCTCATCGGCCGCGACCTGTTTTTCGGATTTTTCGTTGGCGGCATCGGTCTGTTGCGCAACGGCGGCCGCCGGCAGCAACAAGGCGGCGAGCAGGGCGGTGGTCAAGCGGTTCTTGCGTACGGTATTCATCGGGTCTCCACGGGCTTATGCCTCTGGGTGCGCATCTTCGTGCTCGCGCGACGGGCTGTAACCTGTACCTGTGGTACAGTGGGCCGGGCACCCCGCGATTGCGGACACTGCGTGCAACTTTGCCGATGGAGCCGGCATGTCGTTCCTGATTGTCCTTGCCGCTGTGCTTTCTCGATGCTGGTGGCCTACCGCGGCTATAGCGGGGCGTGATCCTGTTTGCGCCGGTCGCGGCCTGGGTGCGGTGTTGTTGACCGATCCGTGGCTGGTCGCGCCCATGTTCACCGGCCTGTTCATGGACAAGATGGTCGGCTTCCTCAAGCTGTATTTCCCGTGTTCCTGCTGGGCGCCATCTTCGGCAAGCTGATCGAGATCTCGGGATTCTCCAAATCCATCGTCGCCGCGGTCATCCGCCTGTTCGGCCCGCAGCGGGCGATGTTGTCCATCGTCGTGGTGTGCGCCTTGCTCACCTACGGCGGGAGTGTACTGTTCGTGGTGGTGTTTGCGGTTTACCCGTTTGCCGCCGAACTGTTTCGCCAGAGCGACATTCCCAAACGCCTGATCCCCGGCACCATTGCGTTGGCGCATTCACCTTCACCATGGATGCGTTGCCGGGCACACCGCAGATCCAGAACATCATTCCGGCCTCCCTCTTCGGCACCAATGCCTGGGCCGCTCCCGTGCTCGGCACCCTGGGCGGCGTGTTCATCCCGATCCTCGGCATGAGCTATCTGGAATGGCGTCGTCGCCGGGCATGCACCGCGGGCGAAGGCTGTGGCGACAATCTGGTCAACGAGCCTGCGCCGTTTGTCGGTGAGCGATTGGCCCATCCGCTGCTCGCGCTGTTGCCACTGCTCCTGGTCGGCGTCGCCAACAAACTGCTGACGGTGTGGATTCCGCAGGTCTATGGAACCGAACACCGTTTTGATCCGGCGGTGATCGGCAGCGCCCCCGAAGTCGTGCAGGAGATTTCCAAGGTGGCCGCGATCTGGGCAGTGGAAGGTGCCTTGCTGCTCGGTATCCTGTGCGTGCTGCTGTTTGCCTGGAAGCCGGTGCTTGCGAGTTTCGCCGAAGGAACCAAAACCGCCATCGGCGGCGCCCTGCTGGCTTCGATGAACACCGCATCCGAATACGGCTTTGGTGCGGTGATCGCGGCCCTGCCGGGGTTTCTCGTCGTGGCCAGCGCGCTCTCGGCGATTCCCGATCCGCTGGTCAACGAAGCGGTCACCGTTACCGCACTGGCCGGCATCACCGGCTCGGCCTCCGGCGGCATGAGCATTGCGCTGGCAGCGATGTCGGAAACCTTCATTGCCAACGCCCACGCCGCAGGCATCCCGATGGAGGTCCTGCACCGCATCGCCGCGATGGCCTCTGGCGGCATGGATACGCTAGCCGCACAACGGCGCCGTCATCACCCCTGCTCGCCGTCACCGGCCTGACCCACCGCCAGGCCTACAAGGACATCTTCGCCATCACCCTCATCAAGACCCTGGCGGTGTTCTTCGTGATCGCGCTGTTCTATCTGGACGGGTTGGGTGTGAGGCAGTTTCCGAAGCTCTGTCACTTGCGGTTGAAGTGCAGACTTCACTCGACCTTGGCTTCCTCCACCGCGGGCGGGAGAAACCCAGCTTTAGGCTCGTTGATGCCCCTCTCCCCGCTGGCGTACTCAGAGGGCATAAAGGAAATGGCTAGGGTGAGGGCTGGGTTCCATCTGACCTTGTCTGCGTCTGTACACATGCGAGGGATGCGCATCGTTGCGGCGGCAAACCGGAAGTGGGCGTGATGCCCGATCCGGTTTACCCTTGTGCGAAACCGTGACCTCGGAACGATAACGCGATGGTCGTGCACATGGAGAACCGCAGTGGCTGGACTGAAGCCAGGACTCTACGAACAGTTGCTCAGCCTCAGCCTGAAGCGCGAGCTGGATGCACTGTCGGCTCGGCACCACGCCGAACTCGACCGCTTGCATCCTGCCGAAGCGCCGGACCGGATTTCCTGCACCTTGCGCGATTGATCAAGCGCGCAGTGGAAAGTCTGGATGACGACGCACGAGCGCTGGAAGGGACTTGAACTCGCGCGCAGGATCATTGGGCTGTTGATGGCTCAGTGATGCCTCCGGCACCAATGACTCGGATCAGCTGCTCGATAGCACCAACATCCTGCGCTCGATCTCGGCGCTCCTGCCAACCGGCGGCGTGGCGAAGGTTCCTTTGCCCGATACGCCCTTGCTGGATACCACCTTGCTGACCAATGCGCAGGGAGAACCCAACATCGGCCACCAACTACGCACCGAAATTCCATCCGCCGATCGGATCGACGTGCTGATGGCATTTGTTCGAAGGTCCGGCATCCGCCCGTTGCTGGAACTGCTGCACCGCCATGGCGACATCGGGCGAAGCTTGCGCGTACTCACCACCACCTACACCGGATCGACCGAACTCGCTGCACTGCAGGATCTCCAGCAAGCCGGCGCAAACATCCGCATCTCGTATGACACGACCAGTACGCGCCTGCACGCCAAAGCCTGGCTGTTTCATCGCGACTCGGGTTTTTCCACCGCCTACATTGGATCATCCAACCTCACGCATTCGGCCCAGGTGACCGGGCTTGAAATGGAACGTGCGTGTGTCCGGCGCACGCAATCCTGATGTGATCGACAAGTTCTGTGCGGTGTTTGAAAGCTACTGGAACAACGAAGATTTTCGCCCCTTCGACGTCAACGAGTTTCGCGAGATGGCGCAAAGGGAGAAAAGCCCCGGGTTGGACCTGATGCCCAGTCCGGTGGAGATCAGGCCCGAGCCCTTCCAGGTGCGATTGCTGGAACTGATCGAGCTGTCTCGGCAACGCGGAAGGCATCGCAACCTGCTGGTTGCGGCGACTGGCACCGGCAAGACGGTGATGGCGGCACTCTCGACCACCAGCGACTGCGCGCACGCCTGCCGAGGGCGCGATTGCTGTTTGTCGCCCACCGCAAGGAAATCCTGAACCAGAGTCTTCTCACTTTCCGCCACGCGTTGCGCGACGCGGCATTTGGCGAGCTCTGGGTTGATGGACAAAAGCCGAATGCGTTCCAACACGTGTTCGCCTCCATCCAGAGCCTCGCCGTTGCCAACCTCCAGCATCTGGATGCCGATTGGTTCGATGTGCTGATCATCGATGAATTCCACCACGCCGCTGCGGATACGTACAAAGCACTCATCGACCATCTCGAACCCTGGGAAATGCTGGGGCTGACCGCAACGCCGGAACGCGGTGACGGCGAACCCATCCTGCACTGGTTTGACGAAAGCATTGCGGCGGAACTCAGGCTTTGGGACGCCATCGATCAACACCGGCTCTGCCCGTTTGCCTACTACGGCATCAGCGACGGGACCGATCTCACCCGCATCGGTTGGCGTCGGGGCAGCGGATACGACATTCAGCAGCTCACCAACCTGGTCACTGGTGATGGCGTTGTGGCGAGGCTGGTCATCGAGCAGACGCGACGCCACGTCAGCGACATGGCAAGTATGCGTGCGCTGGGTTTTTGCGTATCGATCACGCATGCGCAGTTCATGGCAGCGCAGTTCGAAGCAGCCGGTGTATCCGCGCTGGCGCTGACCAGCCAAACGCCCATGCTCGATCGAGAAGCAGCGCTGCGTGATCTGGAATCGGGGAAGCTGCAGATTGTATTTACCGTGGACTTGTTCAATGAAGGGGTGGACATTCCCAGTGTGGACACCCTGTTGTTTTGCGACCCACCGACAGCGCCACACTTTTCCTGCAGCAACTGGGACGCGGCCTGCGACGCTTTCCGAACAAGACCGTATGCACGGTGCTCGATTTCGTGGGTCGCCATCGCAAGGAGTTTCGCTTCAGTCGGCGCTTGGGTGCATTGCTGGGCGGCACGCGAGCCCAGACTGAAAAGCAGGTGGAGCAGGGTTTTCCATTCCTTCCCTCTGGATGCCACATGCAGTTGGATGCCGTGGCATCCGCCGAGGTTCTGCGCAATCTGCGGGAATGCCTGCCACGGACCCCGCTGCGCGTGCCAGTGAACTGCGCCGGTTCGCCGCAACAATCCCTGAGCGACCCACCCTTGCGGCATTCCTCCAGGAATCCGGGTTGGAACTGACGGACATCTATTCGGGCAACTACGCATGGTCCGATCTCTTGCACGCCGCGGGTATTCCCATTCTGGCCGAGGGGCCGCAAGAGCGAACCTTGCGCAAGGCCATGGGCCGCCTGCTGCACCTGGACGACAACGAGCGCATCTGTACTTACCGCGATTGGGCGCGTTCACCCAATCCACCTGACGCAGCCAGCCTGGTATCTCGCCAGCGTTGTTTGCTGCACATGTTGTTGGCGCAGATCCTGCAATCTGCGCAGCGGGAAGGAGAGTCGCTGGAAGCCGGCGCCGCCGAGCTGTGGAAGCATCCACAGGTGCTCGACGAATTGGGCCAGTTGATGGATGTGCTGGAATCGCGCATTGATCACATCCACCAACCGCTCGACTGTCGGCCGGATGCGCCCTTGCAATTGCATGCGCGCTACACACGACCGGAAATCCTGATGGCGCTTGGCGAGACGAAGGTCAAGACGGCGACTTCGTGGAGGGAGGGCGTCAAATGGATGCCGGAGCAAAATGCCGACGTGTTTGTGTTCACGCTGGATAAATCCGGCAAGCGCTTCTCGCCGACCACGCGCTACCGCGACTACGCGGTGAGCCCGCGCATCATCCATTGGGAAAGCCAATCAACGACGTCCGCCGCGAGTCCAACAGGAACGCGTTATCAGCACCACGTTCAACAAGGCAGCATCGTCCTGCTGTTTGCGCGCCTCTCGCCGGATGATCGTGCGTTCTGGTTTCTCGGCCCGGCGCGCTACATGTCCCATCAAGGCGAGCGACCGATGGCCATTCATTGGGAACTTGAGCAGCCGCTACCCGGAGACCTGTTCCAGGCGTTTGGTGCGGCCGTGGCATGAGGCTTGCCCGGACGCCTGGCCGTACCATTGCCAACCCGCGATGCGTCGCCGATCAAGACTTCGGTTGGGTTTTCCGCACACTTTGCGTAAGAAGCTGATCTGGGCTGTGCCGCCGGTTCGGTGGCTTGCCATTCAATGGCTCGAGGGGTCAACGGCATGCAACGCATTGCGCTCATCCTTGTGATTCTTGCGGCATCCACATCCGTGCAGGGCGCCGAAGTGGTTCAGGGCGAAGGCGGATACGAGTTGCGCGAGCGCTTCGCCTGGTCAGGCAGCCATGCGGCCACGCTCGGCGCGGGCGGCACCACGGTGTGGTGGGACGAGCGCGCCTGGGATGTGCGCGGCGATTCCGCCTACATCGCGGTGACGCCTATCGACGCCAGCATCAGCAACCGGTTTCACATCGACATCCACAAGGCGCTGTCAGGCGACCCGCGCGATGCCCGCCTCGACAACGACGACGCCATCGTTGGCGGTGATGGCAGCGCCGGTGTCGGCGTGATGCATCTGGATTATCAGGACATCCTCGATGCCCGCTTGCGCAATCCGCTGCTCATCTCGCCGCAACGTCCGGCGCGGGTGCGCTTCTACGCTTCCAGCTTCAACACGACCGGGCATTGGTGGGAGCTTTCCTGACGCCCGCGGACCGGGTTGTGGCGGGCGAGTACACCGGTGTTCCGGGTCAAGGTGATGCAGGCTTGCTTGGAGCCCTGGCCCGGCAGCACGAATCGCCAACCCGGGCCGGGCCATTCGCCCGCCGAGGATTCCATCAATCTGGTCATGTTCGGTGCCAGTGACGTGCCGTGCACGACCGGCTGGCAAGTGCGCGCCGCCGTCACGCGCAGCGTGGCGGGCGTCACCCAGCAGTTCGTGAATACGGCAAGCTCGTTGGACGACCTCATGCAAAGCGATCCGGCACTGGCTGAAACGCTGCTGCATTGGGAAGTGGAGTTTCGTACGGATGGCGTGATCCTTCGCTCTGATCCGGAAGAGGATGGCACCTTCGAACTTGTCGAACAGTGGGCGCTTTCAATTCCCTGGAATGAAGTGCACCTGCACCTGCTGGGTGTTGCCTACCAGGCGGACCATCATCCGCAGGAGCCCTGCTTCCTCGGCCACATGCGGGAAATGCGCTGGCGCGACCTGCGTGCGTGGCCGGTCAAATATGCGGCGACGGATGTTTTCCCCAAGAACGCGGGTGCGCAACAGGTACCCACCGAAAACCGGCTGGCGCGCGTATGACCTGCGCGACATCCAGCGTTTCCGGACCACCGATCAATGGCGTGCCGCAGCCGAATCAAACGGAGTATTCGGTTGCGCATCCCGGCGCCTGGTGCAATGACCCGGGATATCCGTGCTTTGACAACGATGCCAGCGTGAACCTTGCACTTTCGATTCCGCCACTGGCCGGTCATGACGTCGCACATGCGCGCTTTGTCCACGACGGTCGCGCGGCGGCGGGCAGCAACGCACGCGCTACCTTGCGCATTGGCGGTGCCCTGGTGGGTCAGTTGAGCACGCCCGCAAGCGTGCCTGGCGCAGAAACGCAGGCATGGGTGCGCAGTGCGTTGTCCATTCCGGTTGCGGCCATCGCGGCAAACAACGCCATCCAACTGCAACTGGATCCCGGATTCTATATCGATCGCATGGAAGTGGAGCTCGCCTATTCGTCACAGGCTGCGTCCGACCTGCTGTTTGCCGATGGTTTCGATCCGGCCGCAACGCTTGAACCCCCTGCGATCCTTGCGCGCCACCGCCGCAGGGAAGAAGTTGCCGACCGTGCGCTTTGGCGAACTGGCCGGCAGCGGCTCGCATTGCAGCGGGCCGTGAATCAGGCGCAAGGGCTCGAATGGAACCAAGTCAGCGCCTGATCGGTGACGATCAGCGACTGCGTTCCCTAGTCCTGCGAGGCAACCAAACCCGCATACACGAACGCGCCGGCAATCCTCTCGCAATCGGCATCGCTCACTCCACTTGCGCGCGCAGTGGCGAACCATTGCGATTGCACGGTCATCCGCATCGCTTCGATGATGTTTGCCGCATCCTCGCGTTGCAATCCGAAGCGCGGTGCTTGTGAGAGCAGGTTTCCGACGGTGGCGGCGCGACCGAAATCACCGACCGTCAGTGCAAGGTCGCGTCGCTCGACGCTCACCTGCGGATTGGGTGTGAGGTCATACGCTGGCGACAGACTCCAGTGACCGCTGCGCGCCAACACTGCGTGATTGCGCGGGTGGTCGTCGTTGTTCGAGATCATCGCGTTGAAGCACATGCGCCGGAACAGCTCCCGCACATCTTTCTCGGCCTCAAGACACGCGCGCCTGACTTCCTCGGCCAGCAACAAATACGACCAGCGCGGTCGATCCTGATAGCCCTCGTCTGCGCGCAGCATACTCAAGCCGCTGACCATGCGGTGGCGAAAGTATCCTTGCTCGGCCTTGTCGCGATCGAAACGACGTACCAGCAGCACATCGCGTCCGCCGACGGACACCAGCTTGCTGTGTGCAGCGTCAAGCCCACATGTTGCAGCCAGGCGCAGCATGGCGTGCTCGACCCGAGCCATGTTCCACCGATCATCCTTGAGGTTGAACTTGGCCAGCCACAGCGCATTCTCATCTTCGACCACCACCTTCGGGCGCGCGCCACCCATTGAGGTTCCGGCACGAATCAGCTCGGCGACCTGCGTAGCAGTCACGCCGCGTGCTTGTTTACCCTCATCCAGCAGCGCTTCGGCAATCTGCTGGAGCTTGGCCAGTTGCAGGGTCTGGTTGTAGTTGCGGCGCGGTGCGGGCGGCTGCACGTTCAAGCCGAAACCCAGGGCCCTGGCGCGGTCGTCGGCCGATTCCAGCAAATAGCCGAGCTCGTCCGCAGGAGGCCTTCCTGCATGGCGATCGATCACCAGGCGACCCCAGTAATCCGGACCGGCATCGCGCAGCGCGCCGAACACACCCCTGTGGTGGATCGTTTGGTACTCACGTTCGCTCAGGCGAAGTTCGACCGGATCGATCTCCACGGCGTCATCGCGTTGCAGATAGCGACGGCCATAGACGAAACGCCCGAGCGGCACGCCGTTGCGTCCAAGCTCCAGTGCAAACTTCCCTACCGTCACCGCTTGCACGTGTCCGGGCAGGGTGATGTAGACGAAGCACTCACTCATGGTCGCTGTGCCTCGGCGTCAAAAAATCATTGTCGAGGCGACGCTTGGTGCGACCACGCTCGCGACGATCGGATAGCGCCAGCCCAATCTCATCGCTGCCCGGTGCTGCCAGGTCATCAGCTTGTTGCAACAAGTCATAGGCCCACAGCAACGCAAGATGTGTGGCGATGGCAGTGCCGGGCCTACCCTTCTCCGCATCGGCCACCGCACGCGATCCCGTGCCGATCTTCTCCGCCACCTCGGCCACGGTAAGTCCACGGCGCAGACGAGCCGTTTTAAGGTTCGCGCCCAATCGTTGCAATGCCGATTCCACTTCAAAAGGGGGCGTGGAACGCAGGAGATTGGCTTTTGACATGCGCTTTAAAAGACACATTAAATTTCATTACGTGCTTTATAAGGCTGAACTATTGGCGTGTCAAACTGACCTGATCCGCAGAATTCAACGCACTCCTGGTGGCTCGCAAGCCAATCCTGCAAGGCACAAATATGTATAGGGAGCAAACGAGATTGTGGCAGTCGAACTGGCACAAAAAAGCCCGCGACGATGGCGGGCTTGATCTATCGTAATTTGCTGATTTTATTCGCAAATTCTGGTGGCTATGGGTGGACTCGAACCACCGACCCCAGCATTATGAGTGCTGTGCTCTAACCGGCTGAGCTACATAGCCAGAAACTCGAATTGTACCCGCAATGACCCCAGCCTTATGAGTGCTGTGCTCTAACCGGCTGAGCTACATAGCCAAGAAACTGATCGTGCTGATCGCGAGTCGTTGCGCGCGTGACGGACGAGCCGGCGATCAGCACCTTCGCGCGCGATGCGCGAGGGGGGACGGATTCTAGAGCCTGGACTACGTCTGTCAAGCCGAATCGATTCGGTTGATTGACCGCTTGCCTTGCCGGTTTCGCGGGCCCTGTGGAAAAATCGGTTCCATTGACGCCGCGCCGTGCCTTGCGGCGGGCCGATCTTGCGCATGCACAGGCGCGGTCGGGCTCGCGATGGGCAGTGTGGCGAACCGGATTGGAGTTTGCCGTGATCGATCCCGATGGCTATCGCCCGAATGTCGGCATCATCCTGATGCGCGACGACGGCCGCGTGTTCTGGGCGCGTCGCGTCAGTCGTGATGGCTGGCAGTTTCCGCAGGGCGGCATGCGCACCGACGAAACCCCGCTGGAGGCGATGTATCGCGAGCTGGAGGAAGAAACCGGCTTGCGTGCGGAGCATGTCGAGGTGCTCGGGGCAACGCCGGGCTGGCTGCGCTACAAGCTGCCCAATCGCTATGTGCGTCGCAATGAACGGCCAACGTGCCTGGGCCAGAAGCAGGTCTGGTTCCTGCTGCGCTTCACGGGCGAGGAAGCCCATTTTCGCCTTGATGCCAATGAAAAGCCGGAGTTCGACATCTGGCGCTGGGTGGATTTCTGGTATCCCGGCGAGCATGTGGTCGCGTTCAAGCGCGATGTGTATCTGCGCGCCCTGCGTCATTTGCTGCCGATGGCCGAAGCCTTGTGCCAGATGCCCCTGCGACCGCTGTCGGCCGTGGATTCCGCCACCAAGGAACCCCTGTTCTCGCGCTGATCGGGTACGGAATCGGATCGTTGTTGACAATCATTCGCATTTGCGATGGAATGGGCCCGTCCACAACCGGGTTCCGACGATGTACGTCTGTATCTGCAACGGCATTACCGATCACGCCATCCGCGATGCGGCATCGCGTGGCGTGCGTTCGCTTGAGGAACTCACCATGCGAACCGGTTGCGGCAGTGGTTGTGGCAGTTGCGCCGATCTGGCGCGGGAAATCCTGAGCGAAACCCACAGCGCCAGCGTTCGCGAGTTCGGCCTTCCCCTGGTGCGCATCGCCGCCTGATTGCCCTGTTTGTCTGGGGGACTGCTGCGCGCCCAATGCGTGCGATTCTCGTTTCTTCATGAAATTGCCTGCGGCGCTATAGTCGCGGCCTGCACGCATTCGCGCGTTGCACCACGATTCCTGCATGGAGAGAAGCAGCATGAAGGGCGATGCCAAAGTCATTGAGCACCTGAACAAGTCCCTGTTCAACGAGCTGACTGCGATCAACCAGTATTTCCTGCATTCGCGCATGTATCGCAACTGGGGTTATGCCGAGTTGGCGGAGCACGAATACAAGGAATCGATTGACGAAATGAAGCATGCCGACAAGCTCATCGAGCGCATCCTGTTTCTCGATGGCCTGCCCAATCTTCAGCAACTCGGCAAGCTCTTGATCGGCGAAAAACCCAGCGAAGTGATGGCCTGCGACCTGCGCCTGGAACAACAGGCGATGCCGGACCTCAAGGCCGCCATTGCCTATTGCGAGTCGGCGGGTGATTTCGTCAGTCGCCAATTGTTTGTCGATATCCTCGCATCGGAGGAAGAACACATCGACTGGCTGGAGACCCAGCTTGGACTGATTGCCCAATTGGGTGAGGCGAATTATCTGCAGACCAAGATCGGTAGCTGAGGCAACGCTGTAAAAGGCGTTTCCGTTCGCGGTGGGATTCCATGTTGCCGGTCAACCAGCTCTGAGCAAAAAATTCCGTTCATGGTGAGACTTCATGTTGCCGGTCAGCCAGCTCTGAGCAAGAAATTCCGTTCGTGGTGAGATTCCATGTTGCCGGTCAACCAGCTCTGAGCAAAAAATTCCGTTCGTGGTGAGCCTGTCGAACCATGAACGGAAATTACCTGGTCAGCGCCGTACCGAGCCGATGCCTGACGCGCTGGGCGCACATTGGCCTGCGCGCTCAGGACGCCATCAATCCCAAGGTAACGAACGCGCCAACGACGCGTTGGTATTCGTCCTGCAAGCGATCCGGCAAGGACGCAAGTTCCTCATCACGACGCACGCGCGCATCGATTTCCGCGCGTTTGGCCAACTCGGCCAGCGGCATGGCACCCAGGTTGGCGCTGGATGACTTGAGCGAATGCGCAATCTCGGCGATGCCCGCATGGTCGACGCGCGAGGCGGCCTCACGCAGGCGGGCAAGCAGTTTCGGGGTGTCCTCGAAATACACCTGGACGAGATCGCCGAAGCCATCGCCCATCACCTCAAGCAGTTCCTGCACCACCGACTGATCCACCGCATCGCGCAGGCCCTGGCTCACCGCCTGTGCCATCACGGCACTTTCCTGCACGGCTACGGCTGCTTTCGGGGCGGATGCTTCGGCTGCGACCATAGGCGCCGCGGAAGCTGTCGGCGTGGCAACGCCTTCCCGCAACCATTTGGCGAGGGTGGCTTCCAGCAGGCGGCGATCCAGCGGTTTGGTCAGGTAGTCGTCCATGCCTGCGGACAGGCACTTTTCGCGATCGCCCATCATGGCGTTGGCGGTCATTGCAACGATGGGCAGGCGCGGGAGCTTTTCCGCCACCTCCGCCGCGCGCCGCGTGCGCGTTGCGGTATAGCCATCCATCACCGGCATCTGGCAATCCATCAAGACCAGGTCGTAGCGCTTTTCACCGAGCAGGCGCAGGGCGATGGAACCGTCGAGTGCATGGTCCACGTTGATGCCGTGCAAGGACAGCAAGCGTGAAGCCACGCGGGCATTCACCGGATTGTCCTCGACCAGCAACACCTGTCCGAGGAAACTGCGCGTGCTGCCGTCGTCGCGCCTGATTTCGTCGCGCTCGTCCGCGCTTGTCGCGAGCATCGGTTTGTCGCGTTGCAGTTCGCGACTGCCGACACCCAGCACGCGGTTCAGGGTCTCGCGCAGTTCGCGCTCGTCGAAATTCTCGCTGAGGGCGGAAAGGCGCTCGTCCGAACGCAGGTCCTGCACGGCCTCGTCGCGACCGGCGACAAGAATGCGCAGGTTGTCGAGCGCCGGATCGCGGCGGATGTTGCGCAACAAGGCTGCGGTTGCGGCAGCGGCGGTGGCAACATCGATCAACAACACTTCGTAGCTGCCGCGCTCGCCTGCCTTGGAACCGGCGCGCAGCTTGCTCAACGCATCGACAGCCAGATTGCTGTGCAGGCAGCTCAATCCCAATTGGGTGAGCATCCCGCCCGCGCGCTGCAGGAAGGCATCGTTGCCACTGAGCATCAGGGCGCGGATGCCGACCAGATCGGTACGCGCCTGGATATCACCAATGGCTTTCTGCAGCGGTACGTTGAACCAGAACGTCGAGCCTTTGCCCAGTTCCGAGCGCACGCCGATCTTGCCTTGCATGAGCTCGACCAGGCGCTTGCAGATGACCAGGCCAAGGCCGGTGCCGCCGTACACACGCGTGGTGGAGGCATCCGCCTGCGAGAACGGCTGGAACAACTTGGCAGCAGCCTCGTCACTGAGGCCGATGCCGGTGTCGCGCACGGCAAAGGTGATCTCGTGGTGGCTGCGTGATTCGCCGCGCTTGCCGATCTGGATGGTCACGCTGCCACGTTCGGTGAACTTGATGGCGTTGCTGACCAGGTTGGTCAGGATCTGGCGCAGGCGAACCGGATCACCGCGCACGGCCAGGCGCACGGCCGGATCGATGACCACGCCAAGCCGAAGACCTTTTCCGGTCGCGCTGCTTTCCATGAGCATGGCCACCGAATCGACCACTTCCTTGAGGTTGACGCCAACGCTCTCGATCTCGAGTTTGCTGGCCTCCAGCTTGGAGTAGTCGAGGATGTCGTCAACGATGCGCAGCAGTTCAATGGCCGACTGGTGCGCGGTGGACAGATAGTCGCGCTGGTCCGAGCGCAAGGGCGTTGAACGCAGCAAGTCGAGCAGCGGCACGATGCCGTTCAAGGGTGTGCGGATTTCATGACTCATGGTGGCGAGGAACTCGCCCTTGGCCATGGTCGCCGCTTCCGCTTCCTGCTTGGCGGCGATCAGCTCGCGCTGCATGGCGCGCAGCGACGCAAGCTCGTTCAACATCGGGTCCGGCTCGCGGGTCAGGCGCGTGGTTTCGGTTGCCGTGGGCACGGCGGGAACCACCAGCGCACGTGAGCGCAACCAGCCAAGCAGGGCAACCACCGGCACCAGCGCCACAAGCAACGCGAGCAGGAGCATCATCGATCCGCTGCCGATGGCTGGATCCAGCAGCACGAACACGGAAACGACCAGGGCGCCGGTACCGAGCAATCCCAGAACCAGCCAAGGCCACGCCGCCGGCTTGGGGCTATCCATGCTGCGTGTTGGCGTTGATCGCGAAGTGCGCATGCCAGATCGCGCTCAGGCGCTTCCCATCTGGAAATCAAAGGTGGTGTCGCGCGCGGCCTCGCGCACGAAGTTGCCCTGGATCAGATCGATGCCACTGGACCACAGCGCGGCCGCAACCCGTGCTTCCTCGACGCGCGGGGCAATCACCAGGCGCTCATTGGCATGCGCCAGTTCGACCAGGCGTCGCAGTTCCATGCGGATGGCATCATCGTTGGTGCGCGTGTAGCGCGAAGACAGCTTGACGTAGTCCACGGGAAGGTGGCGCAGCAACTCGCTGCCCTGTTCGCCGGCTTCGAACCCCGACAACGTCAGGCTGACGCCGAGTTGCTTCATGCCCAGGCAATAGCCAACGAATGGCGACAATGCGGCGCTGGCATCGCTCATGCGCAGCTCGATGGAAATCTGGTTGGCCGGAATGCGCAGGCTGTCGAGGGCGCCGCGCATCCATTCGATGGCATCGTGCGCACACACGCTGCTGCTTGACTGGCTGACAAACAAGCGCAGGTTGCGACCTTCGCGCAGGTGCTCGGCAATGGTGTTGAGGCAGCTCTGGATCATCCAGCGATCGACCTCGGCAATGAGGCCGACTTCCTCGGCCACCGGAATCACTTCGCTCGCCGCGTAGATGCGTTCGTCCTCGGCGGGCAGGCGCAGCAGGGCCTGGAATTGTTCCTCGGTGTCGCCTTGCAGGGAAATGATCGGCTGGAACAGCACGCGGAACGAAGACTGGTTGAGCGCGTGGCGAATGACATCGGCAATGTGCGCGCTGCCGCCCGTGCCTTCATCGCGCGTGCTGACCACGACGCCGCGACTGCCGGGCGCACGCGCGGCGAGCAGCGCCTCCTCGGCCGAATCGATCATGGCCTTGGCGTCACCGGCGGCAATGTTGAACGGGCAGATACCGGCCAGCACATCGACGTGCACCGGTGCGGCGGCATCGCCGAACGACTCGGCGGCAATGCTTTCGCGCAGGTCGTTGACCAGGGTCTCCAGCGCCGGCGTTGCGCGATCCGGATTGAGCAGCAGGAAGCCATGCTCGCCACATCGGGCCAGCATGTCGTTGGCACCGATGCGGGAAGCGAGGTGTCGGGTCAGGGATTCGAGCAGGCCCTGCATCGCGCGACCGGAAAGCTGGCGGGAAAGCTCGCGCGCATCGGCCAGTTCCAGGTGGACGAGGCCGCCGGCACGGGTTGCCGCGTCTTCCATGGCCAGCATTTCGGCGAGGCGACGACTGAGTTGGGCCGAATCGTGCAGGCCCTTGACTGCCTCGCGCGCAGGTTTCTGGCGACGGCGACTATCGACCATGCGGGCGCGCTTGACCCGACTCTTCACCGCCGCAATCAAATGTCGCGGAGCGATGGGTTTGGTCAGGAAATCATCGCCGCCGATGCTCAGTGCGGCAAAGTGTTTTTCCGTGTCGCCTTCTCCGGAAAGGAAAACGATCGGCGTTGAAATGTAGGCTTCGCGTTCGCGGATCAGGGCGGTCAGTTCCATGCCATCGCACACCGGCATGTTGAGGTCCATCAGGATCAGGTCGGGATGGAACTCATCGAGCTTGTCCAGAACCAGGGACGCCTCGCCGACCGCAATCGCCTGCATGCCGTTCTTGCGCAGGATCGATTCGGCGAACAAGGCCTGCGAGCGGTCATCCTCGACGATCATGATGCGATAGGGATCGGCGTCCTCGGCGACCTTCAGCTCGCGCACGCGCGCCAGCACCTCGTCGGCTCGCTCCGGTTCGACCATGAAGACATCGCAGCCCGAGCGCATGGCGCGCAAGCGCGCGGCCAGATCAATCGGCTGTGCGGACAACGCAATGAAAATGACGCGCTGCTTGCTGCGCGCGCGTGCCGACTGCACCAGTGCACCGATTTCCTCGATGACGGCGCTGTGCGCGCTGCCCAGCACGATCAGCGCCGGCGCAAGGCGGCTCAGGGTGACCTTGAGGCCATCCACGCCGCGCACGCGATCGAGCACATACCCTTCCGCGCGCAATTGCAGGTCAATATCGCTGGACAACGCGGTGTGATCACCCAGATGACAGGCCAGATTGTGGACATCGGCGACTTCGGCGGCCGGCGCTTCCGCTGCGGCATCTTCGGTGACCGAATGCAGGGCGCGGCTTGCGGTTTCGACGGACGGCTCGGGTGTCGAGGGCGGCGGTGGTGCCTCGATGGGTGCAGGAGGCGGTGTCGGTGCTTCCTGCCGGGCCGGGGCCGTGCTCTCGAGGCGTACCTGTGCAACGGGCTGGCCCGGATCGGCGAACTTTTTCCAGTATTCGGCAGGTGGGCGGGTCAACAGCGGATAGCCGTTGTCGGCCTCGGCCACCTGGGCTTGCAGGCTGGCCCAACTGCCGGTGTCGGCGTGGGCCACGGCTGCCGCGTCACCGTCTTCGAACAGGGCCAGCAACAGGTCGCGAATGTCCCTGCGTGCATCCTCGTCCGGGATCACCGGCGGATCGAGCAGGTCCCAAAGGCATTCGGCAACGTTCTCGAGGCGTGCCGCAACGTGCGTGCTCTGCAGAACGCGGCAGGTACTGGCCAGGGCTTCGGCGTCCTCGGCCAGCACCAGAGCGGCATTGATGTCCCAGTCGTTCTGGCACAACTGCTCGCCGCGACGACGCAATGCACCCGCCCGTTTGGGAATCTGCTGGACCAGGGATTCGCGACGCTGGTCGGGATCGTGGTGGCGGGAGCTGAGCGCGTTCACGGCAGCAACGTTCCTGACATCCGGCAAACGTCCGCATGCGTCCGGCGCACTGCGCTGACAGTGGGTTCAACCCGGAATGCGTTTGTTGCGAACGAATCGGCTGGCATGGTCCCCCCGGATCCCGTCCCGACTATACCAGCGCCGTCTCAGAACGGCTTGACCACGACCAGGATGACGATGCCGATCAGCAGCACGCTCGGCACTTCGTTGAACCAGCGCAACCAGCGGCTGGAGCGTCGCAATTGATCCTGGCGTGCTTGCGCCACCAGACGCGCCAACATGGCGTGGTAGCCAAGCAAGGCGACCACCAGCGTCATCTTGGCGTGGAACCAGTGCCCCTGCACAAGATAGTCGGGTGCCTGCTTCATCCACCATGCCGTCAGGGCCAGCCCGAAGCCGACGGCCAGGGCCATGCCGATGTGGGTCATCACCAGCAAGCGACGCTGCATCACTTTCAGGCGCCCACGCACGTCGGGCTCTGCGGCCTCCACGAAATAGACGAGCAAGCGCGGCAGGTAAAACAGCCCGGCAAACCAGGTCACCATGAAGACGATGTGAAAAGCCTTGAGCCAGAGCACGTTGGGGTTCCTGCGGCGGAAAGGGCGCAAGTATAGGCCGGCTGCATCGGCGGGCCGCGCAGGGCGGCTGCCTGGGCGGGCGACAGGCTTGACGATGCCGCGTGGGGATGGCTATAAGCGGAGTCCCGTTTCCAGCTGGACTGGCCGCAACTGGCAAACCGATGAGTCCGCCGCGTTTCGTCATCCGCCAGTTGGATCCCGGTCGCGCCCGTCGCGCATGGGTGTTTGCGATCCTGATCTGGATCGGCTCGCTGATCCTGGCCGTGGTGTTCAGCAGCCTGTGGCTGGCGCCGCGCTTGGCCAATACCGGTGCCTCGCTGCCGGTGTCGGCTATGGATACCGATGAATTGCGCAAGCGTATTGCCGTGCTCGAACGCTCCGAACAAGTGGCCAAGGCTGCGCTGGGCGAATTGCAGGGCACCTTGCGCGACAAGGATGAGGAAATTGCCGGTTTGCGCGCCGATCTGGCGTTCTATGGCCGGCTGGTCGGTGGCGCCAAGCGCGAGGCGTTGGCCGTGCACGACCTGGTCTTTGCTCAGGTGGCCGGTTCCAATGCGTGGAATTTCACCGCCACCCTGACGCAGAACTTCAAGCGCGGCCAGGAAACCACCGGGCGTCTGACCCTGTCGGTGACCGGCATTCGCGATGGCAAGCTGGAAACCCTCAACTGGAAAGACCTGGCCCAGCAGTCCGATGGTTCCGGAATCGGCTACGCGTTCAAGTATTTTCAGAAGATCAACGGCATCATCATGCTCCCGGCCGGATTCGAGCCGAACCGTGTTCACGCCGTGGCCGATGGCGAAGGTGGCCACAGTGAACAGGATTTTCCCTGGGGTGGGGCAGCCAGGACCGAGGAGACACAAGACAATGTTCGGCAGTGACAAGAAAGGCCACAACGGCATGGCGGCGATCACCACCCTGATTGCCGAAGGCACCACGATCCGCGGTGACATCGAGTTCGAGGGCGGCCTGCATCTGGATGGCGAAGTCGAGGGGGCAATCGCCGCGCGCGGCGACAAGGCGGTGTTGACCTTGAGCGACAAGGGGCGTGTCAGTGGCGAGATTCGTGCCCCGAACGCGGTCATCAATGGCGTGGTCAAGGGCGACATCGTCGTATCCGAGCGCCTGGAACTGGCGCCACAGGCGCGGATCGACGGCAATGTCTACTACAAGGTTCTGGAGATGGCCGCGGGCGCGAAATTGAGCGGCAAGATGGTCTACCAGGCCGAACCACCCCGCCAGTTGAGCGGGCCTGGCACGAAGGCCGGCGAGTCGGCATCTGCCGAGGCCGAGGCAGAAGCAGCCAGTGCTTGAATTGGCCTTGTTCGCCACGATCTTGATCAATCGCCCCTGAGCCCGGATTCCACCCAGCACCATGTCGGACATCGCCACACCCACCTACCTCGACAGCACCGAAGCCCCGCTGCAATTCACGGCAGCGGCAGCAGGCAAGGTGACTGAACTGATTGCCGAGGAAGGCAATCCGCAGCTCAAGCTGCGCGTCTACATCAGCGGTGGCGGTTGTTCCGGCTTCCAGTATGGCTTCACGTTCGACGAGGAGCGCGCAGAAGACGATCTTCAGATCGAGCGCGATGGCGTGTTCCTGCTGGTGGATCCCCTGAGCCTCCAGTACCTCGCGGGTGCCGAGATCGACTACTCCGAATCCCTCAGCGGCGCCCAGTTCGTGATCCGCAATCCGAATGCCAAGACCACCTGCGGCTGCGGGTCGTCGTTCACTGTCTAACGGGAATCGGAGTGCTTTCCCTTCTCCCGCTTGCGGGAGAAGGTGCCCGTAGGGCGGATGAGGGTGGAGCTTGGGCTTGCTCGAAACCTTTCGCTTGCGAGTTGCACCACCCTCACCCCAACCCTCTCCTTTATGCCCTCTAGGTACGCCAGCGGGACAGGGGGAATTCACTGTTGCGGTGGAAAAAAATTCGAGATGACCAGCCGTTCGGCTGTTGAAAGCCGGGAGTCGTTGCTGTTCCGCCTCTCCCGCTGGCGGGAGAGGCCGACGCGAAGCGGCGGGTGAGGGTGGAGCTTGGGCTTGCTCGAAACCTTTCGCTTGCGAGTTGCACCACCCTCACCCCAACCCTCTCCTTTATGCCCTCTAGGTACGCCAGCGGGACAGGGGGAATTCACTGTCGCGGTAGAAAAAATTCGAGATGACCAGCCGTTCGGCTGCTGAAAGCCGGGATTCGGGCTTTTTCTGCTGTCGTCCCGGCGCAGGCCGGGACCCAGTGATTTCCCGGGATTTCGCACAAAGGCGCTGGGCCCCTGCCTTCGCAGGGGCGACGGTGGATTTGTCGTTGGGAATCGGGAATCGGGATTCGGGAACAGGGAATGGTTGAAGGGCAACAATCCGTCGCAGCCGACCTGATGATTCTCCAATTCCCCTTTCGGGCATACGATGCGCAGCATGAGTGCCTCTGAACGAAGCCGTCAAAACGTGTTTGCCGGCATGCAACTGGATCGCTGCAGCGAGCGCCGAGCCGACACCAACTGGGTTGAACAGGCATGGCATTCGCAGGAGGCGCGCTTTGTCCTTGTCGATGCGGAAGGCAAGACTCTGGCCAATGCCGCGCACAGCGCGCTGCATCTGCTGGATGGCAACGAGCGCCAGCGCTGGTTTGCCGATGCGCAGCCGGTGCTGCTTGGGGTCGATACGCACCACGTTCCATACTTTGCCCTCGCTTCGGATTCCGTGCAGGGCGAAACCCTTGCTGCCGCCTGCGGCTGCGCACAACTGGACCTGCGCCGCGCCGGCCTTGAACTGCCGGCCTTCGAGGCCGGGTTGTTTGCCTATGCGCGCGGCCTCCTGCACTGGCAGTCGCGCACGCGCTGGTGTGGTACCTGCGGGCACGCGCTGGTGCTGGAGTGGGCCGGTCATCGCGCCCGTTGCAGCAATCCGGCCTGCGCACTGGAGCACTATCCGCGAACGGATCCGGCCATCATCGTGATCGTGAGTTGGCGCGATGCCTGCCTGCTCGGTCGCCAGGCATCCTGGCCAGCGGGTCGTTTCTCGACCCTGGCCGGGTTCGTCGAGCCGGGCGAAACCCTGGAAGATGCGGTGCGCCGCGAAGTGTTCGAGGAAGCCGGCGTGCGCGTGGTGGATTGTGACTATCACTCCTCGCAGCCCTGGCCATTTCCTTCGTCGCTGATGCTGGCGTTCACGGCACGGGCAGAGGATCCGAGCATCAAGGTGGGTGAGGAAATCGACGAAGCGCGATGGTTCGAGGTGGATGATTTCGTGCGTGGCGTTGAACGCGGTGAGCTGAAGTTGCCGCCACCGCTGTCCGTGTCCTGGCGCCTGATCGCACACTGGTTGCGCATGGCCGGTGGCCTCGAGCTTGCCGAGCTGAAGCGACCCTCTGCAAAGGGATGACTGGACGGCGCAGCGGCACGGGCTACAATCCACCGGTCTGTCGTTTTCGTCGGATCCCATGGCCACGACACTGATCGCGATACTGATTGTGCTGCTGGGTACGCATGCGATTCCCGACCTTGCGCGTGCGCGGCGTTTTGCCTGGTTGAAGGATGCCTTTGGCGGCGGCGATGGCAAGCCGGGCGACGAACTTTCCCGCACCCTGCTGGTTGGCGCACTCATCCTCATCCTGACGGCGCTGCTGCAGTCGGTCCTGCACCGACACTGGTTTGGTTTGCTGGAACTGGCATTCATGGTCGTCACCCTGTTCCTCAGTTGGGGACCACGTGATCTCGACAGCGATCTGGATGCCATCGCCAAGGCACCCGACAGCGAGCAGCGCCGCGCCGCTGCGCAAGCCTTGCATGATGGAATCAGTGCGCAGGCGGTGACGTTCACCGCGGCTGGTCTCGTGGAGTCCAGCTTTGCTGCGGCCCTGTCGCGCCAGTTTGGCGTGCTGTTCTGGTTTGCCGTACTGGGTCCGGTGGGTGCCGTCGGCTACCGGCTTGTGCAACTGCTTGCGCGCTCGGGCGCATTTGCCGAGTGTGTCGGCGCCAGCCAGCCCCGCTTCGAGCGTGCGGCGCTGGTGCTCGACTGGGCGCCCGCGCATCTGCTCGCCTTCTCGGTGGCCCTGGTTTCGGACTTCGATGCCACGCTGCGCGCCTGGCGTGATTACCACGCCAACCAGGGGCGCGGGTATTTCACCCTGGACCTCGGCTTCCTCGCCGTCATCGCCCGTGCCGGCGTCGATGCGGACGTCATTGCCGAGGATGGTGATGATGGTCGCGTCGGCGATCCGCTCGCCGAACTGGCGGATTCACGCCTGCTGCTGCGTCGCGTGCTGTTCGGCTGGATTGCCTTGATCGCCATCGTCGTCCTTGGCGGCTGGGTGGGGTAAAGCCGGGAACAGGGAATGGAGAATCGGGAATAGTCAAAGCCAAACGGAGCGCCGGTCTGCGATTCCCCGTTCCCGGCCTTCAGGCCCAGTTGCCGCGCAACGTGCGCACGCGCTGCTCCAGCATGGCCGCGCTGGCATCGGCAGGCGCAACCGGTTCACCCACGGCCAGCACGATGCGCGACCAGAAGCGGCGCGGCAGGCGCATGCGGCCGGGCGCACTGTCGCGGCGGCTGAAGATGCTGCCCCACAGGCCGCGGATGGCCAGCGGCACGACCGGCACCTGGCGTCGGGCCAGGATGCGCTCGACGCCCTGGCGGAACGGCGCAATTTCACCGTCCGAGGTCAAGCCGCCCTCGGGGAAAATGCACACGATCTCACCCTCCGCGAGTGCCTGGTCGACGGCATCGAATGCCGATTCCAGCAGCGCCGGATCTTCCTTTGCCGACGCGATCGGGATGGCCTTCGCGGTCTTGAAGATGAAACTCAACACCGGTATCCGGAAAATCTTGTAGTACATGACGAAGCGCGCCGGCCTGCGCACGCTGCCGCCGACAATCAGGGCGTCCATGAAACTGACGTGGTTGCAGACCAGCAGGGCGGGGCCGCGCTCGGGAATGTTGTCCAGGCCATCGGTGCGGATCCGGTAAAGGGTGTTGATGAGGATCCACGACAGGAACCGCATCAGGAATTCCGGCACCAGGGTGTAGATGTAGATGGCCACCAGCACGTTGAGCACGGCGGTGGCGAGGAAGATCTGCGGAATCGTGAATCCCAGCTTGGCAAGGCCGATGCCGAAGGCAGCCGCGCCGACCATGAACAAGGCATTGATGATGTTGTTGCCGGCAATCACGCGCGAAAGTTCGTTGCGCGGAGCGCGGCTTTGCACCAGGGCGAACAGCGGAACGATGTAGAAGCCGGCAAACACGCCGATCAGGGTGAGGTCCAGGGCTATGCGCCAGTTGCCTGCCGCGGTGAGGAACGCAAGCGCATCCAGCCCCTGCGCCACGGAAAGCTCCGGTCGCGCAAAGTAGAGATCAATTCCAAACATGCTCAGGCCAATGGACCCGAACGGCACCAGGCCAATCTCGATCTTGTGCCCGGACATGCGCTCGCACAGCAGCGAACCGGCGCCAACACCAATCGAGAACAGGGCCAGTACAAGGATGGCGACCGACTCGCCGCCACCGAGAAACAATTTGGTGTAGTTCGGCAACTGCGCGGTGAACACGCCGCCAAAAAACCAGAACCAGGAAATGCCGAGCACGGCATTGAACACGACACGATTCTTGCGCACGAAACCGAACACGCGCGCGGTCTCGCTGAAAATGTTCCAGTTGAACTTGAGATCGGGCGCCGTGGCCGGTGCCGGGGGGATTTCGCGGCTGACCCAATAACCTGCAACGGCGATGCCGATCACCAGGATGGACGCCGCCGTCGGCCCGCCCTGGCCAAGTGCCATCAAGGCGCCGCCGGCAATCATGCCGAACAGGATCGCCAGCGACGTACCCATTTCAATCAGGCCATTGCCGCCGACCAGCTCCTCGCGCGTGAGCGCCTGCGGCAGGATCGCGTACTTGATCGGGCCGAATATCGTGGAATGCAGACCCATCAGGAACAGCACGCAGAACAACAGCCAGACGTTGTGCGCATGGAAGGCGTAGGCGGCCAGCGCCATCGCGCCGATCTCGAACAGCTTCACGTAACGGATCAGGCGGGTCTTCTCGTACTTCTCGGCCAGTTGTCCGGCACTTGCCGAAAACAGGAAAAACGGAAGGATGAACAAGGCCGGTGCGATGTTGGAATAGAAGCCCACATCCTGGTCACTCAAGCCCAGGTGAAAGGCAACCAGCACGATCATCGCCTGGCGAAAAGCGTTGTCGTTGAAAGCCCCCAGCGCCTGGGTGGCGAAAAACGGCGCGAAGCGACGGGCACGCAGCAGGCTGAACTGGCTTTGCTCGGACATCGAATCCATTTCCGTGGGATGGTCAGCGCAGTTTAGGCCAACCCGAATCAGGTAGCGTACCCGTCCGTCGCGGGGGTTGGCCCGCGACGTTCGTCAACAGTGCAGGCTGGGCCCTGGCCGGAATGCAAAGCGTGCAACATTGCCAGATGCAACGAGTTCCGCCACGATGCGCGGCGGGAGGGTTGGCGCATGCATGAGCTGGCCACGTTGCGTCAGATCCGGATCGGAACCGTGCGCCGCTGGCGCTACGTGGTGCCTCGCGAACGTTCTGCAGTGGGCACATTCGCCGACGCCATGGAAAAGGACCTGAGCGAAGCGGGCGTCGCCGAATCCGTGCGTCAATCGCTGGCCACGGTGCTCGATGAACTGCTCGCCAATGTGATCATGCATGCGCAGGGTGCAAACGGTCCGATCCACGTGCGCATGCGGGTGACCCACGAAGAATTGGTGGCGCGCCTGCGCTACTGCGCACATGCCTTCGATCCCACGGCCATTGCGGCAACCCATCTGCCGACCAGCATTGCCGCCGCAAAACTGGGTGGAGTCGGCATCGCCATGGTGCGCGCCATGACCGAGGAGTTTTCCTACCAGTACCGGCGCGGCGAAAACCACTTGCGCGTGCGCTTGGCGCTTTAGGGAAGGTCTGAACAAATATTGTCGCGAGCAAGCTCGCTCCCACCATTGCTTGATTTTGTGGGAGCGAGCTTGCTCGCGACGAATGAGTTCCGTACTTGTTCAGAGTTTCCTTGGATTCGGGATTGGGGATTGTGAAGCCGGGAACGGAGAATGGGGAATCGGGAATGGTCTGGGAGCAGAAGCAACCACGAAGCGTGCTTCGCCTGAGCGATTCTCTATTCCCCATTCCCGACTATCGCGCCAATGCTCGATGGCCAATATCGCGTCGATGGAAGCCGCCGGCGAAATGGATCTTGTCCACGGCGGCGTAGGCATGCTTGCGGGCAGCGGAGAAATCCGCACCGAGTCCACAAACCGTCAACACGCGACCACCGGCACTGACCACCTTGCCTGCGACTAGCCGTGTGCCGGCGTGGAAAACCTTCACCTCCGTTCCGCATGGACCATCCAGTCCCTCGATTTCATCGCCCACGCGCACCTTGCCGGGGTAACCCTTGGCTGCCATCACCACGGCCATTGCCGGTCGCGGGTCCCAGCTGGCATGCGCCTCGCGGATGCGTCCGGACAATGCCGCTTCGATCAGTTCCAACAGGTCCGACTTCAGGCGCAGCATGATCGGTTGCGTTTCTGGATCACCCAAGCGCACATTGAATTCGATGACCTTGGGCGTGCCGTCGCGGGAGATCATCAGGCCCGCATAGAGGAAGCCGATGAATGGCGCGCCTTCGCTGGCCATGCCGGCCAGGGTGGGACGGATCACTTCGTCCATGATGCGGCGCTCGATGGCGGGCGTGACCACGGGCGCGGGTGAATAGGCGCCCATGCCGCCGGTGTTGGGTCCGGTGTCGGCTTCGCCAACCCGCTTGTGATCCTGGCTGGTCGCCATGGGCAGGGCGTGTTGGCCGTCGGAGATCACGATGAAGCTGGCTTCCTCGCCTTCGAGGAATTCCTCGATGACCACGCGTGCGGAAGCATCGCCAAAGACGTGCGCACCCAGCATGTCGTGGAGTGCTTGTTCGGCATCGCCGAGTGTCAGCGCCACCACCACGCCCTTGCCCGCCGCGAGTCCATCGGCCTTGATGACGATGGGCGCGCCATGCTTGCGCACATAGGCCAGCGCCGGATTGATCTCCGAGAAAACCGCGTGGCGCGCGGTGGGAATGTTGTGGCGATGCAGGAATGACTTGGCGTACGCCTTGGAGCCTTCCAGTTGCGCGGCAATCTTGCGGGGGCCGAAGCAGGCGAGTCCTTCGGCGCGAAAGCGGTCGACGATGCCGAGCACCAGCGGTGTCTCCGGACCGACCACGGTCAACGCCACCGATTCACGCTTCGCCAACGCCAGCAAGCCCTCGATGTCGTCCGCGGCGACCTCGGCATTGCGCATGCGCGACTCGCGCGCGGTGCCGGCATTGCCAGGAGCGACGATCACCTCGCTGACTCGCCTGGACGACGCCAGTTTCCAGGCCAGTGCATGTTCGCGGCCACCGCCGCCGATAACGAGGATTTTCATTTGGTCGGGAATCGGGAATGGGGAATCGGGAATGGTTTGGTAGCCGGGAGTGGAGAATGGAGAGTCGGGAATGGTCTGGGAGCAGGAACAAAAGCAACGACGATGCGTGCTTCGCTTGAGCGATTCCCCGCTCCCTATTCCCTGTTCCCGGCTCTAATGCCTGAAATGCCTTACGCCGGTGAACACCATGGCCATGTCGTTTTCGTCGGCGGCGGCGATCACTTCCTTGTCGCGCATGGAGCCGCCGGGCTGGATGACGGCGCGGATGCCGGCGGCGGCTGCCGCATCGATGCTGTCGCGGAATGGGAAGAACGCATCCGAGGCCATCACGCAGCCGCGTACGGCAAGTCCCGCTTCTTCGGCCTTGATGGCGGCGATGCGCGCGCTGATCACGCGGCTCATCTGGCCCGCGCCGATGCCGATGGTGCGGCTGTCGCGCGCATAGACGATGGCGTTGGACTTGACGAACATGGCCACATGCCAGGCAAACAGAAGGTCGCGCAATTCATCGGTGTCGGGCACGCGCTTCGAGACCACTTTCAGATCGCTCAACATCAAGGTGTCGCGATCGGCGTCCTGGGCCAGCAGGCCACCGGCAATGCGCTTGTAGTCGGTCGATTGCGCTGCCTGTTCGGGCCACTCTCCGGTGGCCAGCACGCGCACATTGGGTTTCTGCGCAAACAGTGCCAACGCGGCTTCATCGACCGCCGGTGCAATCACGACTTCGACAAACTGGCGCTCGAGGATGGCCGCAGCGGTGGACTCGTCCAGGCGATGGTTGAAGGCGATGATGCCGCCGAATGCGGAAACCGGATCACACGCGTAGGCCAGTTCATACGCCTTGCCGGCGCTTGCGGCCAAGGCCACGCCACAGGGATTGGCGTGCTTGACGATGACGCAGGCCGGCGTGCGCTGGAAAGCCTTGACGCATTCGAGCGCGGCATCGGCATCGGCGATGTTGTTGAAGGACAGTTCCTTGCCGGCCAGCAACTCGGAACGCGCGATGGTGCCGGCTGGCGCATTGCTCTCGACATAAAGGGCGCCGGACTGGTGCGGATTCTCGCCATAGCGCAGCAACTGCTTGCGCTCGAAAGACAGGTGCAGGCTGGGAGCAAACGGCTCCGTCGAACCACCGTGTACGCGCGCGCCCAGCCAATTGGCAACGCGGCCATCGTAGCGCGCGGTATGCGCAAACGCCTTCGCCGCCAGGCGACGGCGCAGGTTCAATGCCGAACCACCCTGGGCCAGCGCCTCCAGCACTTCCGCATAGTCGGCGGGATCGCAAACCACCACCACGTGATCATGGTTCTTGGCTGCCGCGCGCAACATGGCAGGACCGCCAATGTCGATGTGCTCGATGCCCTTGACCAGGCTGCAATCGGGTTGCGCGGTGACCGCCTCGAAGGGATACAGGTTGACCACGAGCAAGTCGATGGGGCTGATGCCGTGTTCCTGCATCACTTCGTCGTCGGTACCGCGTCGGCAGAGCAGGCCGGCATGCACGACCGGATGCAGGGTCTTGACGCGGCCGTCCATGATCTCGGGAAAGCCGGTCAAGGCGCTGACTTCGGCAACCGGCAAACGCGCCTCGCGCAGGCTCTGCGCCGTTCCGCCGGTGGAAATGAGGTTGATGCCGAGGGCATCGAGGCCGCGCGCGAAATCCTGCAAACCGGACTTGTCGGAAACGCTGAGCAAGGCTCGACGAACGGGAACCAGTGAGCTTTCAAACATTGCAGCAGCCGCTAACCATTGGACGGTCGCGCAGTATAGCCATGAAGCGGGCGCCCGGCGGATATTCCTGCCCGGGCCCGAATCCGCGCCGGCTTCAGCTCAAGCCGTAGTGCTGGAGCTTCTTGCGCAAGGTGGCGCGGTTGATACCGAGCGCAGCCGCAGCCCGGCTCTGGTTGCCGCCGTACCAGGACAGCACCTCACGCAGCATCGACAACTCGACCTCGCCAACGACCAGCGCATGCAGGCCTTCCGAGGGTTGCGAATCGACGTCCGCAAGATAGCGGCGCACCGCCCGCGAGACGCATTCGCCCAATGCGGGTTGCAAGACGACTTCCTGTGCATCTTCTGCGCGCAGCATGCTGACGGCATTCACTGGAGCGGATCCCCGAGGTCAGGTTGAATCACGGCAAGGTCCGCGCAAATGCAATTTCGATTACGCGGGTCGGTCATCATAGCGCTGGCCGCTTCGCTTGATAAGTACCGACAACGACTGATTGCGCGAAATGCCGCGCATTGCTGCAATGCGGGTCTGTTTCAGCGCGCGTTTTGCCGGATGGGGTGATTGCCGCGCACACGCGAGCCACTTCACGGTGTTGGCGGGAACTCAGTGGAAGCTGAATTCAAATGCGACGGCATCCTTGCCGGGATCCGCCACTTCGAACACGAGCGCAGCCTTGGCTTGCGGTGCGAGGCCGCGTTCCAGGCTGCGCGGATCGTTCACGTATTCGCCGGGGCGGAAGCGGCGCATGGCGATGCGCTGTTCGTCCAGGTTGGAAAGGGTGATCTCGACGGTCGGGAAGGGCTGGGCGAAGTCGGCGACATTCTGCAGGGTCGCGGAAATGATCAGGGCGCCGGCAACCGAGGGATGTGGACGGATGTCGCGCGAGGCCAGTTGCAGGAGGTTGTCATCGCGGCGCAGCGGCAGCTGGCAATGCAGGTTGGCGCAGACATCCTCGAGCATCGGTCGCAAACCAGAATCATCCAGCCACAGGCTGCGCTTGGCCCATGCAATCTCGCCGCCCAAAAGCAGCAGCAGCACGAATGAGCCCAGCACCCAGCGACCATTGCCACCGGCCTGGCGTGGCCGGTGCCTGCGCGTGAACTGCGGAACCGAAGCCGGTCGCTCGTGCGTGCGCGATCGATCCTGCGGATCGGCAAACAGCGCGCCTTGATCGCCGCGATTGGGCCGGAACACCGGCAGGTCCAACTGCGGCGGTGCGGCTTGAGTGGCATGCCGTGGCAACTTGCCGATCGGCTCGGGCGGAAGCTGCTCGCTCAGGCTCGGCAGCGCATCAAAAATCGCGTTGCAGTGCGAACAGCGCACGCTGCCATGCGCAGCGGCAAGCTCGGCACCGCCGAGCTTGAAGATCGTCATGCATTCCGGGCATTGGCTGTACATGGTGGGGATTGTAGGTGGTGAAGGCCGGGAATCGGGAATGGGGAATAGGGAATAGGGAATAGGGAATAGGGAATAGGGAATAGGGAATAGGGAATGGTTGCGAAGCCGAGAATTGGGAATCGTGAAAGACAAGAACAAGAGCAAGGGCGAGGCGCGCTCCGCTTCAACTATTCCCCACTCTCCATTCCCGATTCCCGGCCCGTATCCCCTCAATCCGCACCCAGTCGTCCCGTTGACTCACGACCAGATCGTCGAACCACTCGGCATAACGTTCGAGCAGTTCCACATGCTGTCCGTGCAGGATTCCCGACAAGGCCATGCGTCCACCGGGTTTGAGGCGCGCGGCAAACACTGGGGCCAGTGTGTGCAGCGGGCCGGCAAGGATGTTGGCGACCAGCAGGTCGACGGGTGCGGGATCTTCCGCGCCCGGCAGGTGCAGGCTGATGCGTTCGGCCACGCCGTTGCGCATCGCATTGCTCAGGCTCGATTCGATGGCTTGCGGATCATTGTCCACGCCCTGCACCTGGCTTGCGCCGAGCAGGGCGGCGGCAATGGCGAGAATGCCGGAACCGCATCCGTAGTCGATGATGAACTTGCCGGCAAGATCCATGCGATCCAACCATTCCAGGCACAGCGCCGTCGTGGGGTGCGTGCCGGTGCCGAAGGCCAGGCCGGGATCCAGACGAATAAAGACGTTGTCGGCAGATTGCGGCGGCTCGATGTTCCACGGATACACCCACAGCCTGCGGCCAAACTGCATGGGCTTGAACTGGTCCATCCACACCCGCGTCCAGTCCTGGTCGGCGACTTCGCGGAACGTGATCTGCGCGGGATCAAGATCCGGCAACAATTCAGCGAGAACCAGCAGCAGGCCGCTGCGATCGGTGTCCGCTTCGAACAGCGCCGTCAGCACGATCTGCGACCACAAGGGCGTTTCGCCAACGCCGGGTTCGAGGATGGCCTGCTCGTTGCTGGTATCGGCATCGGCATCGAGCAAGGTCACCGCCAATGCGCCGACGTCCTCAAGCGCCGCCTCCACGCTCTCCTGCTGATCGGCGCGCAGGCTGAGGGAGAGTTCGATGAAGCCGGGAGTCGGGAATGGGGAGTGGGGAATAGTTGAAGCGGAACGCGCCTCGCCCTTGCTCTTGTTCTTGTCTTTCACGATTCCCTATTCCCTATTCCCGATTCCCGACTCTCGGCCTTGCAACCATTCCCCAATCCCGATTCCCGGCCCTCAGGCCATTCACGATTCTCGAATCCTGACACTTCAATGCATGTCCCGGCCCGGAGCACCGTGCCTTGAATCACCTCTCCCGCTGGCGGGAGAGGTCGCGCCAAAGGCGCGGGTGAGGGTGGGGGTTCCAGCGTGTGCGAAGGCGTGCGCTTGCGTCCTGCACCACCCTCACCCCAACCCTCTCCCGCCAGCGGGAGAGGGGACAAGCAGATCCTCGAATCCCGAATCCCGGCCTTCAAGCCATTCTCGATTCGCGGCTCTCGGCGATGCGTTTTTCCAGGTAATGGATATTCATGCCGCCGCTGTGGAAGCCGCCGTCGGACATGATGCGCATCTGCAGCGGCAGGTTGGTCTTGACGCCTTCGATCACCACTTCGGCCAGCGCCTGGCGCATGCGCGCGACGGCGGTGGCGCGGTCACGCCCGTGCACGATCAGCTTGCCGATCATGGAATCGTAGTTGGGTGGAATGCGGTAGCCGTCGTAGATGTGGGTATCGGTACGCACGCCGGGGCCGCCGGCGGCGAGGAAGCGCTTGACCAGGCCCGGACTGGGCATGAAGGTGTCCGGATCTTCGGCATTGATGCGGCATTCGATGGCGTGGCCGGTGATGTGGATGTCTTCCTGGCGAATGGAAAGTTTTTCGCCCGCGGCAATCAGCAATTGCTCACGCACCAGGTCCACGCCGGTGATCATCTCGGTGACCGGATGCTCCACCTGGATGCGCGTGTTCATCTCGATGAAGTAGAAGCGGCCATCCTCGTAGAGGAATTCGAAGGTGCCGGCGCCGCGATAACCGATGCGCAGGCAGGCATCGACGCAAACCTTGCCGATCGCCTGGCGCGCGTCTTCGCTGATGCCGGGGGCGGGTGCTTCCTCGACCACCTTCTGGTGGCGACGCTGCATCGAGCAATCACGCTCGCCCAGATGGATGGCGTTGCCTTGTCCGTCGGCGAGCACCTGGATTTCCACGTGGCGCGGGTTCTCCAGGAATTTCTCCATGTACACCTGATCGTTGCCGAACGCGGCCTTGGCTTCGGTCTTGGTCATGCCGATGGCATTGCCCAGATGCGCCTCGGTGTGCACCACGCGCATGCCGCGACCACCACCACCACCGGCTGCCTTGATGATCACCGGGTAGCCGATGTCGCGCGCGATGCGCGTGTTCTCGACGATGTCATCGCCGAGCGGCCCGCCCGATCCTGGCACGCAAGGCACCCCGGCCGATTTCATGGCGCGGATCGCTTCGACCTTGTCGCCCATCATGCGGATGGTGTCGGCGCGCGGACCGATGAAGATGAAACCGGACTGCTCCACGCGCTCGGCGAAATCCGCGTTCTCGGAAAGAAACCCGTAACCGGGATGTATGGCCTGGGCGTCGGTGACCTCGGCCGCGGCAATGATCGCCGGTACGTTGAGATAACTCTCCGCCGCAGGCGCCGGACCGATGCAAACCGACTCATCGGCCATGCCGACATGCTTGAGGTTGCGATCAACCGTGGAATGCACGGCCACGGTCTTGATGCCGAGCACATGGCAGGCACGCAGGATGCGCAAGGCGATTTCGCCGCGATTGGCGATGACGATTTTGTCTAGCATGGGAATCGGGAATGGGGAATGGGGAATGGGTTTGAAGCGGCGGTCATCTTCAGTCTCTCCGCTTGTTCAAGGCATTCATGAGGGCCGTGAGTTTGGCGAAAGTGCTGTCAATCAAGGCGTCAAGTTCCAATGCCGGACTCATGTTTCCGAGACGTGACGCGATCTGGATCTGCGTGGACATTTCTGAGAGCGAACCGCGCGCAATGGAGAGAAACCGAAGGTACTCCTGGGTAGATCGACGCGCGGCTCCTTCTGCGATGTTGGTTGGGATGCTGACGGCAGAGCGGCGAATCTGCGCAGTCAATCCGAATCGTTCATCGGCCGGAAAATCCGACGTCAAGCCATTAGCCTTCTCGACAAGAGTCATGGCGTCTCGCCAAACTTCGAGCCGTTCGTGGGCCCGCTTGAACGATTCCCCATTCTCCATTCCCCATTCCCGGCTGTTCAGCCAATCACAAACAACGGTTCGTCGAATTCCACCGGGTGACCGCTTTCCACCAGCACCGCCAGCACGGTACCGGCCACATCGGCTTCGATCTGGTTGAACATCTTCATGGCTTCGATGATGCCGAGGGTGTCGCCGACCTTGACCTTCTGGCCGACTTTCACGAATGGCGGCGCATCGGGATTGGCCGAGGCGTAAAAGGTGCCGACCATGGGCGAACGCACGGTGTTGCCTGCGGGAAGGTCGGCAGCGGGGCTCGCCGCAGGCGCGGGGCCGGCGCTGGCTGCCACCGGTGCCGGTGCGGCTGCGGCGTGGCTCACTGCCGGTGGCGCTGCAAGCGGCTGCGCCATGGCCGGCGTCATGTTCTTCGGGTAGCGCGAAAGACGGACGATTTCCTCGCCTTCCTTGATCTCCAGTTCCGAAAGGTTGGACTCTTCCAGCAGGTCGATGAGCTTCTTGATCTTGCGTAGATCCATGGGAATGGCCTTGACGGGCGGCAGCGCGACCACGCGCGTTGCCGGGTTGAAGGGAATGCGTTAGGGAGAACCCAGGCGGCGCAGGATCGCGTCCAGCGCCAGGGAATAACTGTCGGCACCGAAACCGCAGATGACGCCGGCGGCGATGTCACTGAAATACGACTGTCGACGGAACGCCTCGCGTGCGTGCACGTTGGACAGGTGCACCTCGATGAAGGGAATGGCCACCGCCGCCAGCGCATCGCGCAGGGCCACGCTGGTGTGGGTGTAGCCGGCCGGGTTGATCAGGATCCAGTCGGTGCCATCGTGCGCCGCCGCCTGCACCCGTTCGATCAGGGCATGCTCGGCATTGGACTGGAAACTGGCAAGGGCATGCCCGGCCTGCCGCGCCCGCTCCGCCAGGGCGGCATCGATCACAGCCAGACTGGTGCGGCCGTACACGTCCGGCTCGCGGCTGCCGAGCAGGTTGAGGTTGGGCCCATGCAGGACGAGAATGCTTGCCATCGGGTTTCCGGCCGGGGCCGACACCCGGCCCGTTCAAACAGCGGCCTAGTGTCCCGGAAGTCAACCATACTGTCCAGTTCGGCGAAGATCGCCGAAATTCAGCGTGTATCGCTCCGCCGGGTATACGGATTGCATGCGCTCGGCATTCCTCATAACGAATAGCCGTGAACTGCGCTCCAGCACGGCGGATTCCGCCACGGTCCGGTCAAGGAGCGTGTCGGTGCCTGACTGAGGGGTGGGCCAAAACGTGAAGTGTGGTTTGGGCGCGGATTGGGTCATCGCCTTGTCCTTGCAGCGCATGCTTGCTTGGGCCCAGCCTGCGGCGTAGCCTGACTAGATATAACACTCTGGAGATTGCGATGAAAAGGAAACGTAAATTTTCATCGGTCGTCGGACTCGTGTTCGCGCTGGCGTCGACGCCGATTTTGGCAACGGTCGAGCTGGAATGGGTGGGCTTGGGTGAGCCGCCATCATCGCTGGTGTTCAGAAGCGTGGGTGTCTCCGAGATACCTGGCGCATGGGCGAGTCCCTCAGCGGCGACGGAATGGCCGGTTGAGATGAACGTGGATAGGTTGGCGGACTTGCCGGACTGGATCGATCTGAACCTGCCCGATCGAGGCATTTCCACACTCACTCGAGATCGCGGACAAATTCGAGGCCCGGGCGCGTTCGTCTGGTCAGGTCACGGTGACGGCTGCAGTGCCATCTTCACGGCATACCAGAATCGCCTGATGGGGACCATTTCCTGCGTGGATGGCAGTTACCGGATCGCCCTGTCGCCAACCGGCGCGCGCCTGACCCGCCATGTGTTTGGGAACACGCCTCCAGAAGCCATGGACGATGTGGCGACGGTAAACGGCAGTCCGCCAATGGCCTTGCCGGAAGAATTCTCGTCTCTGGATCAGCCGTTCACGCCATTGCTGGACGACCGCATCGATGTGCTGATCTTGTACACGCCGACGGTGACCCAGACCGTCGGCAGCGCCAACGTGCAAATGGCAATGCAGCATCTCGCCGACCAGACCCAGCAGGCGATGATCAACAGTGCCAGCAGCCAAACCGGCTTTCCGTTGACGGGTGTGCACTTGGTGCATGCGCAGGAAGTGCCGCGTGGCGAGACGGAGACGATGGGTGAAGACTTGCTGTATTTGCAAGGCCTCGACGGAACTTCACTGCCAGTCAATATTCGCGACTACTGGGGCGCGGATATCGTCATGTTGGTGCGGGAATCCAAGTCGCAAGGCAACTGCGGAAAAGCCTACACGCCTGGATTTGGCGGTGCTCCGCAGCCGGCGGGCTTTGCCGAATTTGCTCTCGGTGTCAGCGTGCGTGACTGCGATCTGGGCGATTATTCGTTCCAGCATGAATTCGGGCATATCCTCGGCGGCAACCACAATCCCGAGAGCAACAGCAATACGACGCCGCTGGTACCGTGGGCGCAGGCCCATTGGGAGAACCCCATGGCATCCAAGAAGGGGGGCCATCGTAGCCTGCTGTCATACAAGTTCGATGCCCAGCCACCCGACCCCGAGTGCGAGGGCGAGTGCCCGACGGTGCTTCATTATGCCAACGACCAGGTCGACATTTTCGTGGATGGCGTTCTTTTCCATACGGGGGGCGTCAACGAAGAAAATGCGCGGGTTATTGCATTGGTCTCGCCGTACGCCTGGCATTGGCGGAGCAGTGTGGATCGTATTTTTGCGGATGGGTTCGAATAGATGTTCGTCCGCAGCACACTCGGATTGGTCCTGCTGTGTATCGCCGCGTCGGCCTGGGGCGGCTCCGTTGTAATTCCTTCTGATGTAGCCGTGCATCTCGTCGCTGAGCCGAACAGCGAGCTAGTCACAGGGCAACCCGTTGTATTCACGTTATCTGTTACAAACCACGGCCCAGAAATCGTCCCGACGTTTGTTGCAACCAGTTCTCAATTTACTAGCGAATTCAATCTTGGTCTCGGCACATCTGACTGTCAGCATCTAGGGCTAGTCGTTGCAGATGGAAAGACCGTTTACTATTACTACAATTGGATTCCAACGTTCGGAGGTCCCATTGGAATTGGTGAAACAAGAACTTGTCACCTCACCCTTCCAGTGGGTTCGGCCGCGCCCGACATGTGGACGTTTGGGCTGTACTTGCCTTCTTCCTATCAGGATCTCAATCCCGCCAACAATGTAAGTGTCGTCACGCTGCGCCGTGGCGTCGATTCAGCGCGCGCGATTCCAACCTTGTCATCATTCGCATTGCTGTCGCTTGCTATATTGCTGGTCGCTGCGGCCGCCAGCGCTCGCCGGACGCGCGTTTGATTCAGCCGAGAAGCGCTTGCTTTCAGCGCACTCGGACTCAATCCCGTTCTGGCAATCAATAGCTGGGATGGATCTTCAGAAACTCGCGCAGTCGATGACGAAGCGGTAGCGCACATCGCCCTTGATCATGCGTTCGTAGGCTTCGTTGATCCGGGCCGCCGGGATCAGTTCGATATCCGAAGCCACATTGTGGGTGGCGCAGAAGTCGAGCATCTCCTGGGTTTCGCGGATGCCACCGATGAGCGAACCGACCAGGCGCTTGCGCCCCATGATCAGCGCGCCGGCGGCAAGCGGCACCGGTTGATCGGGCATGCCGACCAGGATCATCGTGCCATCTCGCTTGAGCAAGTTCAGGTAGGCGTTGTAGTCGTGCGCCGCGGAAACCGTGTCGAGAATGAAGTCGAAGCGACCCGCCAACGTGCGGAAGGTGGCCGGCTCGCGGGTCGCGGCAAAGCCATCGGCGCCAAGCGCAAGGGCATCGTCGCGTTTGCCGGGCGAGGTGCTGAGCACGGTGACCTTGGCACCCATGGCGCGCGCAATCTTCACGCCCATGTGACCCAAGCCACCGAGGCCCACCACGGCAATCTGCTGACCTGCCTTCAGGCCATAGTGGCGCAAGGGCGAGTACACGGTAATGCCCGCGCACAGCAGCGGTGCGGCGCGATCCAGCGGAATGCCGGCGGGAACGCGCAGCACATAGTTTTCATCCACCACGACGCGGGTTGAATAGCCGCCATAGGTCGGTGTCTGCGTGCCGCGCTCGTAACCGTTGTAGGTCACGGTCATGCCGTTCGTGCAGTACTGCTCGACACCGTCGTGGCAGGACGCGCACTCGCGGCAGGAATCGACAAAGCAGCCGACGCCTACCGCATCGCCCACCTTGAAGCGGGTGACCGCGCTGCCCACGGCACCGACATGTCCGACGATTTCGTGGCCGGGCACCATCGGGAAAATGCCGCCACCCCACTCGCCGCGGGCCTGGTGGATGTCCGAATGGCACACGCCGCAGTAGGCAATCTCGATTTGCACATCGTGCGCACCGGGTGCGCGCCGTTCGATGGACCAGGGAGCAAGCGCGGCGCCGGCGCTGGCCGCAGCATAGGCGGGTGTACTCAAGTGTAAGCTCCGCGATTCGATGGACGCCAAAGCCTGCGCCAAGCGTGTCCGCGACGCAAGGTGGCGCAAGCGGAGCAAGCTCCGCTCTACAGGGTGCGTCGCTTTCGTAGTGCCGAGCTTGCTCGGCTTGTGACGTCCAGCAAGCGGAGCAAGCTCCGCTCTACAGGGTGCGTCGCTTTCGTAGAGCCGAGCTTGCTCGGCTTGTGACGTCCAGCAAGCGGAGCAAGCTCCGCTCTACCTTGGGTTCGGGAGCCCCGGCGCTTGGGTAGAGCCGAGCTTGCTCGGCTGGCTACCTTCGTGTCGTTCAGAGAAACGGCGCGATCCAGTCGCGCAGCGATTGTTCGCTGAAGCTGCCGATATGTGTCGCTGCGAGCACGCCGTTGCGATCGATCAGCACCGTGTATGGCAGCACGCTATGGGTATTGCCGAGGTGTCGCGAAACATCGCGCGGGTCATCGGGCGCATTGATGAGGATCGGGTAGCTCACCGGATTCTGGGCGAGGAACCCAAGCGCGTCTTCCGCCGATTCCGAGGCAATGCCGATCACGGCCAGCTTCTGCTCGGCCATTTGCTGATGCAGGTTTTCGAACAGGGGCATTTCGTCGCGACACGGACCACACCAACTGGCCCAGAAATTCACCACCAGCAGTTTGCCCGTCCATTCGTCGAGCCGGCGCGTGCTTCCCTCGCGATCCGGCAGGCTGATGGCATCCGGGCGCTGGCCGATGGCGACAACGCGCGACTGCGCCGAACCGGCCTCCGCCGCCGGGGCCACGGGATGGGGACGCAGCAGAAAGCTCAAGCCGAGCCCCGTGCCGGCGCTGGCAAAGGCCAGCAGGATGATCAGCAGGTTGGTGCGATTGAACATGCGCCTATTTCGCCAACGCGGCTTCGACGATGTCCGAAGTCAGCACGGTGGGCAGCACTTCGCCTTCTTCGCCGCCATGAAACACCACGTACAGCGGCACGCCCACCGCGCCATGCTCCTGCAGGAAGGCGGTGATTTCCGGATCGACATTGGTCCAGTCCCCTTTCATGTAGACGGCATTGGACTGTTGCAGCAGATCGTTGAAATGGGCGGTACCGAGCACGGCTTTCTCGTTGGCCTTGCAGGTCACGCACCAGTCGGCGGTCATGTTGACGAACACGGTGCGCCCTGCCTCACGCAGCTCGGCCAGCCTGGGTTTCGAATAGGCGAGTGCGGATTCATCGTGGGCGAGCGTGGCCATCGGCGCCATGCGGCTGACCACCCACACCGGCGCCAGCGAGGCCAGGATCACCAGCACGGCCAATGCGCGCGAAACGAAGCCCTCCTTGAAGCGCCTGCGTTCCCACCACCACAGGCCAAGTGCCAGCAACACCGCACCGGCCAGCACCCAACCGATCGCATCCACGCCGCGCTGCTTGCCCAGCACCCACACCAGCCAAACGGCGGTGAGATACATCGGGAATGCCAGCACCTGCTTGAAGGTTTCCATCCATGCGCCGGGTTTCGGCAGGCGCGAGGCCAGGGCGGGGATGTAGCCGATCAACAGGAACGGCAGGGCCAGCCCCAGGCCCAATGCGAGGAAGATGAAAAGCGCAGTCACTGACGAGGATGCAAAGGCCAGCGCCAGCGCCGGCCCCATGAACGGTGCCGTGCACGGGCTGGCCACCACGCAGGCCAGCACGCCGGTGAAGAAATCGCCGGCCGGGCCGGACTTTTGAGTCAACTGCTGGCCACTGCCGGCGAGGCCCGCGCCGATGCTGAATACGCCGGACAGACTCAGACCCACCGCGATCAGCACATACACCAGCACGGCAACGAATCCGGGTTGCTGCAGCTGGAAACCCCAGCCGAGGGCCTGGCCGGCCGCGCGCAGCGCAATCACCAGCAAGCCCAGCGCGGCAAACGACACCAGCACGCCCAGCGTGTACCAGAGCGCATGGCTGCGCGCCTTGGCCAGGCTTTCACCACTCTGGGCCAGGCCCATCACCTTGAACGACAGCACCGGCAACACGCAGGGCATCAGGTTGAGGATGAGTCCGCCAAGCAAGGCAAACAGCAAGGCCAAGGGCACGCTGATCGAAGCCGTGTGCGGAGCTTGGCTGCGCAGCGCGTTGTCGGCCAGGGGTTTGACTGCATCGGCTGCCGTTGTTTGGGATGCCGGAACAAAGGACTTCGCCGCCGCAGCCAGTTGTTCGGCGCTGGCCGTCTCCAGATCGATGCTGACCGTGCGCTGCATCACCGGATAGCAGATGCCGTTTTCCTTGCAGCCCTGGAATTCGCCGGTGAGCTGGATGGTTTGTGCCTTGCCATCACCACGCTGGATGGCAACCGGCAATTCCACCTGGTCGTAGTAGACGACGACGCTGCCGAAATGCTCGTCGACATGATCCACGCCCTGTGGCCAGGTTGCCTTGCCAGCGACCACGTCGCGCCCATCGCTGACCGCAACCGAACTGCGGTCGCGATACAGGTAGTAGCCCTTGGGCATGGTCCAGCGCGCCAGGATTTCGGTGGGACTCATGGCGATGGCTTCGAAAACGAACGCCTGTTCCGGCGGCAGGGTCACGTCGGCGTCGGCAGCTTCGAGCAGTGACGAAGGCGAATTGGCTGCCATCAGCTTGCTGGCCAGCGGACTCAGCGCTGCCCCTTGCGCAATACTCGGGCGCGGCAAGGAGAGCTTCACCGGATGCGGCGGATAGCAGATCTGCGGATCGGTCTCGTGACAGCCCTGCACGGTGACGGTGAGGTTCACGGTTTGCGCGGTGGCATCGTCCAGGGTGAAGGGCACACTGCCGCTCAACGCGTCGTGGTAGATCTCCACCGCACCGAAAAACTCGTCCTGCTTCGGCTTTCCGGGTGGCAAATCGAGCGTGCCCAGGTTGAGGCCGGGCTGATCCGTCTTGACCTTGGTGCGACCCCGGTAGAGGAAATAATCCTTGGCGATCTGCCAATGCAGGTTGACGCGATCACCGCTGGGGGCGATTTCCGCATTCAGCACATAGGCCTGCTCGACCGGCAGCAAGCCATCCTGTTCCTGCGCCTTGGCGCTTGCGCAAAGCGCGCCGAATGCGAGAAGTGCAGCCAGAAGATGACGAAACAAGGGATGACTCCAAGTTCGGGGCGGCACTTTGGCAGCACCGGTGATTCGATCAGTCGGGTTTGACCTGGGATTCGACCCAGGCCTGATAGGCTGGATCGGCAACGCTGACATCGACCGCAATTATCTCAGGCAGTTCATAACTGTGCAGCTCACGCAGGCGCGCGGCCAGTGCCGGATGGCGCTCGCGGGTGGATTTGATCAGCAGCAACACCTCATCCGCGCACTCCACCTGACCCTGCCAGCGGTAGGTCGAACGCACGCCCGGCAATTGGGACACGCAAGCTGCCAGACGCTCCTCAACCAGTGACCGGGCAATGGCCGCCGCGCTTTCAGGATCGGCGCAAGTGCAGTGGATGATCAGCATGGACATGCGTGGTCTTCCCGTCAGTTCGTGCAGGACGCACGTCAAGGCCGTTATCTTTCGCGAAATCCGCGGCAAGCGCCATCGCGCCGTTGCAGGTCGGCCCAAAGCCACAAGCCGGAGAAATCGTAGGTCGGTTCAAGGCCGAAGGCCGGAGCCGACGCAGGGCGGGAGTGTCGGTTCCGCGGCGTTGCCGCTTGAACCGACCTACACCCTGATGCGTCGCCATGGCATTGCCGATTCGTGGTCGGCGCGGTCGCCTCGAAATCGCAGGTCGGCTCAAGGCCGAAGGCCGGAGCCGACACCTTTCACGGTACAAACACTTCGAAGCCATCGGCAAAGATCACATCATTGCCCAGCTCGCAGATAGTCGGGTTGACCGACTCGAACAGCGCGCGGGTGGCCCATTCCGGGTGATCGACAAACGGATTGCGGTTGCCCTGGAAACTCATGATGACATCGTTGCGTGCGACTTCGGCCGCGCTGGGCGGATCGGCCTGGTGCCAGGCCAGCAGGTCGGCGAGCAGGCCCATGTAGGCGGTTTGCGAGTAGTTGTTGATCTGCACGATGTTGCTGCGGATATCGGTTAGCTCCAGTTGCGGCTCGTTCTGGCCACTGGTCGGATCCACCCCGCCTTCGTAACGGATGGCCATGTAGAAGATGGCGCGCGCCATCTCGCCCTTCATTTCCTTCCACACCTCGAAACTGCCCTGGTTGCCATCGGGGCCGCGCACCCAGTTGGAATTGCCTGGATAGGCTCCGCTTCCACCTCCGACGCCGCCGTTGACTTCGGTAACGCGTTCGCCACAGGACGCATCACAGTTGGCATAGGGCTTGTTGCCCCGGTTCGAGTTGTAACCGGTATCCGAGAGCCACAGCATGTGGGTGTCGGTGTAGGGCGCATTCGGCAGGCCCAGGTTGCCGGTGTTGCCGGGAAAGCCCAACGAATTCGGCCAGGTGTGCTCGCGGTTGTAGGTGATGGACGAACTGCCGCCGGCGCGATCGGTGACCGTGGCATAGGCGCGGTTGCGGTACACGTCGATGATCTGGTTCGGGTTGGCCGGGTTTTCCTGGGCCAGTTCCAGGATGGTCCAGGCATTGGTGCCGGAACCGAAGTAGGGATACGCCGTGTGGCCACGGATGATGTGGTGCAGCGAGCAACGCAATTGCCCGGGGCTGCTGGTGTTGACCTGGTCGTAGTAGCTGCTGGTGCCGGCGCTGACCGTGAAATCGCTGCTCACGTTCGTCGTCATCGGCACATTGAATGCGTCGGTGACCTGGCTGGCCGTGATGTTGAAAACGCAAGCGGCGCCCTGCGGCAACACGGTATCCGGCGTCAACGTGCGTTGCGCACCGCTGCCGGTTTCAATCAGCGTTACCGGGCTGGCATCGCAGCTCAGGGAAAACGCGCCAGGCAAGGTGCTGACCGATTCGCTGAATGTCACGCGGATGTCGGCGGCAGGCGGCACGTTCACTGCACCATCGGCAGGCTGGATGGAAACCACGGTAGGCGGCGAGGCGCTTGGGTCTTCGGTTTGGAAGCTGACCGCGACATTGGCGGGCAATGCATTCGCAGGTGGGTCGTTATCCATCACGCCGCTGGAAAGAACGGTGAAGGTGCAGGTTTCAACGGCTGCAAACATCGGTGATGGTGTCAGCGTGTAGTTGGCAGGGCCGCCACTTACCGTTGCCGTGTGTGTGCCGGACACCGTACAGGCCAGGGTGAACCACGGATCGGACGTGGTGACTGCTTCGCTGAAGGTCACGCTGATGCTTGCGTTCAGCGCCACGCCAACGGCCCCGTTGGCGGGGACTGTGCTGCTCACCTGGGGCGGATTGTCGACCGGCGGTTCGCCATCAACGGAAAAGCTGACGTCGTCGATGGCCAGGCCATCATCCGAGCCGGCCACGCCGACATCACTCCAGCGCACCCACAGCGTTGCGTTGGGCGCAACGTTCAAGCCATTGATGGCGGCGCTGATCGCAGTGCGGTTGGCGCTCGCATTGCCGTCCAGTGCGCCGGTCGCGCCAGTGGTGGTTGGCGAATCAAAATCCAGCGCCAAGGCCGGCGTCCAGTTCGCGGCCGGATCATTCAGCCCGGTTGCATTGGCGCTGTATTCGAACTTCAAGGTATCGGCACGACCGGTTGCGCCCAGGCGCCATTGCTCGCCGGTGTAGTTCACCGTGATTTCCGTAACCGCCAAGCCGCTGTCGTTGCGCAATTGCGCGCCGATACGCGAAACCAGCGAGCTGGACTGCAGGGTGCCGAAGGCGCGCTCGCTGTCCGTGCCGGCGCCGAAGCTGTAGGTATCGCCGGTGTTGCTGGAACCATCTCCAGCCCGGTATTCGCTGTTGGCGTTGTCGTCGGTTTCGGCCAGATACCAGCCATTGGGCAGTGTCGAGCTGGTTCCGCTCGCGGCCAAAGCGTTGAAATCCTGCACTGGCGGCGGACCGCCCACGAGGGAGACAAATTGGGCCGAAGCCGGAGTGCTGGACAGAATCAGTACGAGAACCATCAAAGCCGCCGAAGTGCCGAGGCGTGTGCGCATTGGAAAGTCACCACAGTTGCAGGCAATCCCGAACTTTAACCCGGATGATCGGCATATTCGGAATGCCACTTGTTCAACGTTGCCTTGAATCGCCTGCTTTTGTAGAGCCGAGCTTGCTCGGCTGAATGCCCGAGCTGGCGGTGCGGTTGGGGCAAGCGGAGCAAGCTCCGCTCTACGGAGTGGGTAGGGTGGATAAGCACAGTGCATCCACCGTCTTTTGCTTCAACGCGGACAGCCATGTTCAACGTTGCCTTGAATCGCCTGCTTCTGTAGAGCCGAGCTTGCTCGGCTGAATGCGTGGCGGTGGGTGGCAAGCGGAGCAAGCTCCGCTCTACGGGTGGGTAGGGTGGATAAGCCAGTGCATCCACCGTCTTTGCTTCAACGCGGACAGCCTTGTTCAACGTTGCCTTGAATCGCCTGCTTTTGTAGAGCCAGCTTGCTCGGCTGAATGCCGAGCTGGGGTGCGGTTGGGCAAGCGGGCAAGCTCCGCTCTACGGAGTGGGTAGGGTGGATAAGCGCAGCGCATCCACCGTCTTTTGCTTCAACGCGGACAGCCATGTTCAACGTTGCCTTGAATCGCCTGCTTCTGTAGAGCCGAGCTTGCTCGGCTGAATGCCCGAGCTGGCGGTGCGGTTGGGGCAAGCGGAGCAAGCTCCGCTCTACGGAGTGGGTAGGATGGATAAGCGCAGCGCATCCACCGTCTATTGCTTCAACGCGGACAGCCTTGTTCAACGTTGCCTTGAATCGCCTGCTTTTGTAGAGCCGAGCTTGCTCGGCTGAATGCCCGAGCTGGCGGTGCGGTTGGGGCAAGCGGAGCAAGCTCCGCTCTACGGAGTGGGTAGGGTGGATAAGCACAGTGCATCCACCGTCTTTTGCTTCAACGCGGACAGCCATGGTGGATGCGCCCTGCGGGCTTATCCACCCTACAGGGCAGGGTGGGTAGGGTGGATAAGCGCAGCGCATCCACCGTCTATTGCTTCAACGCGGACAGCCTTGTTCAACGTTGCCTTGAATCGCCTGCTTTTGTAGAGCCGAGCTTGCTCGGCTGAATGCCCGAGCTGGCGGTGCGGTTGGGGCAAGCGGAGCAAGCTCCGCTCTACGGAGCGATGCGGCCTTGAATCCAGCCCACACAGCCCAATTTGACGGTCACGCCAATGCCCGAGGACTTCCCCGGGCATTTTTGGCCGGGTAGAATTGGCACTCATTCGGCCTGAGTGCTAACAGCCCGATAAACTTTTCAGTCCAATCAACCAGTTGAAGGAATTTCCCATGGCACTGCGTCCGCTGCACGATCGCGTCATCCTCAAGCGTCTGGAAGAAGAAAAGATTTCCGCCGGCGGCATCGTCATCCCCGATTCGGCCGCCGAGAAGCCGATCCGTGGCCAGGTGGTCGCCGCCGGCACCGGCAAGATCCTCGAAGACGGCAAGGTCCGCCCCATGGCGGTCAAGGTCGGCGACAAGGTGCTGTTCGGCAAGTACTCCGGCACCGAAGTGAAGGTGGACGGTGAAGAACTGCTGGTCATGCGCGAAGAAGACATCGTTGCGGTGATTGAGTAAGGCGCTGGGAATCGGGAATAGGGAATAGGGAATCGTAAGAGCAAACAGCTCCGATCCCGTCTCGACATCCGATTCCGCGACCTTCCGCTTTTACCCATTCTCAATTCCCCATTCCCCATTCCCGGAGCTTCACAAAATGGCTGCCAAAGAGATCCGTTTTTCCGAAGACGCCCGCGCCCGCATGCTGCGCGGCGTGAACACCCTGGCCAATGCGGTCAAGGCCACGCTCGGTCCGAAGGGCCGCAATGTCGTGCTCGAAAAGAGCTTCGGCGCACCAACCATCACCAAGGACGGCGTGTCCGTCGCCAAGGAAATCGAACTGGCTGACAAGTTCGAAAACATGGGCGCGCAGATGGTCAAGGAAGTTGCTTCCAAGACCTCCGACGTCGCCGGTGACGGCACCACCACCGCCACGGTTCTAGCCCAGGCGCTGATCCGCGACGGCATGAAGGCGGTCGCCGCCGGCATGAACCCGATGGACCTCAAGCGCGGCATCGACAAGGCCGTCGTGGCCGCTGTCGAAGAGCTGAAGAAGCTGTCCAAGCCGTCGGCGGATTCCAAGTCCATCGCCCAGGTCGGCACCATCTCGGCCAACGGCGACGAGCCGATCGGCAAGCTGATTGCCCAGGCCATGGACAAGGTCGGCAAGGAAGGCGTGATCACCGTTGAAGAAGGCTCCGGCCTCGACAACGAACTCGACATCGTCGAGGGCATGCAGTTTGATCGCGGCTACCTCTCGCCCTACTTCATCAACAACCAGCAGAGCCAGCAGGTCGAGCTGGAAGATCCGTACGTGCTCCTGTACGACAAGAAGATCTCCAACGTGCGCGAATTGCTGCCGGTGCTCGAAGGCGTGGCCAAGGCCGGCAAGCCGCTCTTGATCGTTGCCGAAGAAGTGGAAGGCGAAGCACTGGCCACCCTGGTGGTCAACACCATCCGCGGCATCGTCAAGGTCGCCGCCGTGAAGGCGCCGGGCTTCGGTGATCGTCGCAAGGCGATGCTCGAAGACATGGCCATCCTCACCGGCGGCCAGGTCATTTCCGAAGAAGTCGGCCTGCAGCTGGAAAAGGCCACGCTCAAGGATCTCGGCCGCGCCAAGAAGGTCGTCATCACCAAGGAAAACACCACCCTGATCGACGGCGCTGGCGAAGCTTCGGCGATCCAGACGCGCATCAAGCAGATCAAGGCGCAGATCGAAGAGACCTCGTCGGACTACGACCGCGAGAAGCTGCAGGAGCGCGTGGCCAAGCTGGCCGGCGGCGTGGCGGTGATCAAGGTCGGTGCGGCTACCGAAGTGGAAATGAAGGAAAAGAAGGCGCGCGTCGAAGACGCCCTGCACGCCACGCGTGCGGCGGTGGAAGAAGGCGTGGTGCCGGGCGGTGGCGTGGCGCTGATCCGTGCGCTGAGCAACCTCGGCAAGCTCAAGGGTGACAACGAAGACCAGAACCACGGCATCCAGATCGCCAAGCGTGCGATGGAAGCGCCCTTGCGCGAGATCGTCACCAATGCCGGTGAAGAGCCCAGCGTGATCCTGAACAAGGTCGCCGAAGGCAAGGGCAACTTTGGCTACAACGCCGCAACCGGTGATTACGGCGACATGGTCGAACTCGGCATTCTCGATCCGACCAAGGTCACCCGCACCGCGCTGCAGAACGCAGCGTCCATTGCCGGCCTGATGATCACCACCGAAGCCATGGTGGCCGAAGCGCCGAAGAAGGAAGAAGCGCACAACCACGGCGGCGGTGGCGGCGGCATGGGCGGCATGGGTGGAATGGGCGGTATGGATTTCTAAGCCCCAATCGCAGCATTGCAGTAATGAAGAAGGCCCGCGCAAGCGGGCCTTCTTTTGTTCGATCATCGCGTCGCGATGGAGCTGCTCCCCCGGCACCCCACTTTCCCGCTCTTCGACCAGCGTATCCGAGGGCATGAAGAGGAGCGTTGGGGTGAGGGTGGTGGGGCGGTGTCACATCGCAACAGGGAAACCTCATCGGCATGTCTCTGGCCTGCGCCGCGGGCTGCGTGGTGGGGCGGTGTCACATTGCAACAGGGAAACCTCGCAGCGATCGCGGGTTTTCTTGTGCGTACCGGCAATGGCCCCGGCATGCCGGCAGCCAAACTTGGTTGATGTCCTTAATTCAAACAACCCGCTGGCGAAAACAGAATCGGCAACAACCGATATGGCGTCGAAGTAGCCGTGGAAAGTGCCGCCGGCATTGTCTTTTTCGATGCCAAGGCTGATCTTGATCCGCGCATTGGCTGGCACCGGTGATGGCACCTCCACGGTCAGCCACTGCTCGAAGCGTCCCCAGGCGTTGATCGTGGTGATGAACTGGCCACCCGCCGCCTGGACACCCTGGAACAGCGGGCAGTCGGGATTGTTCAGCGACAGCCAGTAGCTCACCACCAGTTTTCCACCGGCTTGACCGGGAGGGATGAAGCCGTGGGCAACAATTCCGTAGCGTCCCGGTTGGGTCAGCGCAATGCATTGTTCAAGCGGATAGATGCGGTCAAGCGCCGTAGCCGAACTGTTGTCCAGGCGCGCCGAACCGGATGCGGCGGAACCGATGTCGAAGTTGGCCCACGTTGGTTGCGTGACCAGTGGATCGATCAGCCAACCGGAAAGATCGGTGTCGAAGTCGCCATTGAGGGCGAGGTTTTGTGCTCCGGCGGAAGCCGAAGCCAGGCACAGCACAAGCATCAGTGGAATTCGGATCATGGAAGTCTCCCGTGCAAATGCAAACGGCAATCCCGCACGAGCGGACGAAGTTCGGAGCCCGCAGTCAGCTCCGTATCGGGCGGCATGCTGGCAACCACGTGGTTGTGTGGAATGAACAGGCTCACGGTGCGTTCCTCAGATCCGTGGTTGGGCGGAATGGCCTTTGCGCGGTGGCGCCCAGCAATGGGCGGATGCCGTGCGCCACCGTCGAGATCGAATGCAATCGGTATTGATCAATTGAATGTCTCGAAGCCGTCGGCAAAGATGACGTCGCTGCCATCCACTTCCAGGGTGATGCCGTCAAACCATGCGCTGATGTTGCGCGGGAAGCTGACGCCGCCATCTTCTGCGATCAGGGTGACGGTGATCGAACTGGTGGGCGTCCAGTCTTGCGGTGCCAAGTCGATGATGGCCGGTTGCGCAGCCTGGCCCCAGCTTGTGCCGGAACCGATGCCCAACTCGCCCGAAACGTTCGCAACGCCGGCGTTGCATTGCTCGGTGCCGCTGGTACGCAATTCCCAAGCCAGTTTTGCGTAGTCACGATTGGCCACCGTGTTGCCGCCGCCCTTGCCGCGGCCATTGAGGGTGTAACGACCCGGTCCGGGCAGGTGGATGCATTGTTGACCAACGAAGTAGCGCGGCGTCTGGGTGTCGGTAATCTGGAATTTCCACGAGCCCGAGCCAGCGCCGCCGGCGACGTTCTGCGTGCCGTCCCATGCCCCGGCGAACCAGGTCCACAGGCGAAGGTCGGCAAAGTCAAAGTCGGCATTGAGAACGAGGGGCTGGATGGACTGGCGTTCAAACGCGCCCACGTCGCGCACGCCGCGCACGTTGGCCTTGATCGGCAGATCCTGGTCGCGCGGAAGGCCCAGCACATCGCGATCATCGCCGCTGACCGCCGTGGCGAAGTCGACGGCTGGCGAGGCTGCACGCAAGCGAAAGTCGGCATGCGCGGGGTCGATGAATCGTGGATTGGCAAATGTTGCCTCGAAACCGCCGCCAAGACTGCCGACTTCACTGGCAATCATGGCGGTGATGCTCTGTGATCCGCCACTGCGCGTGAGCGAGGTCAGGCCGGGTTGCCACAGGATCGAGCGTGCCAGGGTGACCGTGGAATCGTTGCTGGTGAGCAACTTGCTGCCACCGATCGTGTTGTTGGTGATGGTGGAGTCGACCACCGAGAACGTGCCTTCGCAATCAATGCGAATCAGCGCCTGACTGGTCTGGTTGTCGCTGATCAGCGCGTTGTGCAGGTAGAGCTGGCACTCATCGTCATCCGCGGCGTTGACCAGATGAACGCCTTCGTTGGCCTGGATGAGCACGCCGCCCGCCGGGACCGGGGCAGAAGACTCGGACCGGCCAATTCCAACTTCCGCCGTGTTGGTGGCATATATCACCGACCCGGGGCTGGGCTGACCGTTGATGTTTTCCGCGACGTTGCCGATCAGGCCGCCGCAAGGCTTGCCTTCGACGCACTGAACGGCGTCGGCAGGAAAGGGCGCCGCATTGAGCCCGAACGACGCGCCCGAATCGAAGCTGACCAGCGGCGCATCCGATCCGCGCACGAAAACGGCAGCCCCCTCCGGGGCGGCGTTGAATTCCAGCACGGCATTCCATAGATCGGCAGAGGCATATACCAGGCCATCAAATTCGCTGGCGAAGGATTGCAAATGAATGCCGCCACCGGCGACCGAAGCAAAGTTGTTGGAGATTTTTGCCTGATACGCGGGGTCGCTGGTGAACATTTGCAACTGGGCGGATTCAAATTCGCTGAAATTCTCGCTGGAACCACCTACTGATACACCACCGCCATAGACAGCGCTGTTGCCATAGATGGCACCCAGTGTGCCGGAGCCGCTGCCGATGTAGGCATACGAAGAACGCGTGCCACCGAAGATGTAGAGGCCACCGCCAAAGCCACCGTTTCCGCCGATGCCAAGTGCTTCGTTATAGAACAGGATGCTTCCGGGTTCGAGCATCGACATTTCAATCTGGTCGGCCACGATGCCGCCACCGCTGTAGCGAGCCGTGTTGTTTGAAACGATCACGTTGGCACCAATCACCAGTTCTGCATCGGACCCCAGGCCTTGAGCGTAAATGCCGCCGCCATAGCCGGCGAGGTTTTGCGTGATGAGGCTGTCGCGTACCTCCAGGATGCCGTTTCCGTTGAAGTAGATGCCGCCGCCTTTTCCACTGCCGTCCTCGTCACCTCCGCTGAGGGTGAGGAAACGCAACCGCACGAAGCCGCCAGTGTTGACCGTGATGCGGAATACCGGTTCTGTTGCCCCGCCGGCGCCGCTGACGACGGTCTTCTGCGAATCACTACTCGCCTGTGTGCAGGTGGCAAAACCCCCTTCCAACACGAGTTCCTGGCTGGTGTTGATCGAGTTGGCTTCCGGCTCATAGGTCAGCGAACGGGTCAGCCGGATCGTGTCCAAGCCGGGGCTGGCTTCGGCGGCGTTGATTGCCGACTGGATGGTGCCGTGTGTGCATTGGCCGCTGCCCACCGGGGAACCCACCGTGAAGATGGCGGCGTGAACAGGGGATACGGATACAAGCAGCATTGCCAGCGCGGCAAGCCGATTGCTGTGAATTCGCACGTGGTGGTTCATGGTATTTCCTCGTTGCGTGCCAAGGGCAACGGCGAGGAACGCCAAGTGACTTGAATTTGCGACATGCGGGAAAGGATGCCCTGGCAACAGGGCCTTGGAGGTTGCCTCGCCCAACGTCGAGTTCGCGTGGTTTTGTGCGGCGGCTACAGGGTTCTCGCCCCGCCGGACTTGTCTGAGTTGCAACTACTGTTCAGTCGGTTGGCCGCGCAGACTTCTTGGGCGCTTGTGGCAAGCCAAGCTGCAGGGTTTCCCTGTCTTCGGTGGGAAGCAGCTCTGCCAGCACAACGAGCTGGTGCGCCTGGGCAATCGTGGACGAGGCAGCTTCCAGGTCGCCATCAGAGCGTTCCGCGCGTGCGCGCAAGGCGAGTAGGCCGGCAAGCCGGGTGCTGGCGGATGGATAGGCTTGCTGGTGGCGGACAACGGCAAGCGCGGCGGTTTCGCGTGCTTCGTCGCTGCGCTGCAGGCCGAGAAGGGCATTTGTGCGCAGTTGCAGACAGCGGACTTCACTAGACGCAACCGGAATATCCAGGGCACGCAGGATGGCAAGGGCCTGATCGGCATCCCGCAAAGCCGCAGCAAAGTCACCGCGCAACGAGGAGAGCGCAGCGCCGACACATTGGCCGTCGGCAATTTCGGCGCTTTGCGCTCCGTAGAGCCTGGACAAGTCAGGCAGCACGGTGCGATGCAATGCGACGGCCTCATCGATTTCTTCCTTTGCGATCAGGCTGCTGGCGAAATCCAACTGGACCCGAGCCAGTTCCGGCTCATATCCCGCAGCCTTGGCACGCGCGCGCAAAATCTCGACTGCCGCGCGTCCACGCTGCTCGGCTTCCGAGCTCTCGCCACGGGCGCGGTGGTAATTTGCCAGGGCATGGAGCGTCATGGCGGTGCGAACATCTTCGGCGCCGCGGGTAGCCATGTCGATCTGCAGCGCCTCATCAAGGGCCAATTTTGCTTCCTCGTGGCGTTCCTCGCCGAGCAGGAAATCGGCATAGCCGAGGAGACCTTGGGGCAGGCGATGGAACGGTCCCTCGCGAATGCTGCGCATCAAGGCGATGCCTTCCTTGTAGAGGGCCTCCACCTCGTTGCGCTGGCCCAGCGCCTGCTTTGACCTGGCCAGGTGGAAAAGACTGCGGGCCAGTTGCTCGTTGTGCGGAAGGCCCACTCGTCGCCAGCGCAGGATACCTTCCTCAAGCATGGCCTCCGCTTCGCGATAACGCCGCAGCGAAGAACAAAGCTGCCCGAGGTAGGTCGCCGTTTCCACGCCATTCGTGGAATCCGCGCCAAATACGCGTTTTGCCTTGATCAATGCCTGCTTGGCGATCTCGACCGCGCGATCCGCATCTGCCGCGTAGGCGCGGGTCGCGCCATACAGCATCAGTGCCGACACGGCGCCATCCGTATCGACCCCATCGAGTGCCGGCAGCAAGCCTTCCATCAACCGGTCGGCCTCCATGGTGCGGCCCGTGGTATGCAGGAGATTGCCCTTGCTGACCAGCATCGCTACCCATTCGGGCGATGACGCGTCCGCACCCAAGGCCTGCATGCGCGCAATCGCATCATCGATCAGCGCTTCGGCTTGCGTGGTGTCGCCATTGCTGCGCGAAACTTCGGCCAGGGTGAGCAGCAATTGCGCGCGGACCCGCGGGTCAAGGTCGGCGTCTGTGCGGGCCTTGGTTGCCGCCTCGGCCACGAGTTCTGCCGGGGTTGGCCGCTGGTCGGCGGGAAGATCGGCATTGGCGGTCTTGAGCAGGTCAACCACAAATGCCAGCGTGGCGTTGGCACGCGTGGAAGCATTGTTTGCGATGCGCGCCTGCCAGATGGCGGAACCCAGCGAGGCGAGTATCACGATCAGGAACGTCAGCGAACTGGCGACACTGACCTTGTGTCGAAGAACGAACTTGCGTGCCCGGTACCAGCGCGACGGCGGGTGGGCGGAGACCGGGCGACCATCGAGCAGGCGCTCGACGTCATCGGCAAACGCACTCGCGGACGCATAGCGTCGCGCCGGATCCTCGTCGATGGCCTTGAGCACGATGTTGTCGAGATCGCCGCGCAACAAGCGACGCGTGATGCGGGCTGACGCCGGCAGCACGCCGGGATCATGGCCTTCGCGAACCTGGCCGGATGGGGTCTGGCCTCCGCTCATACGCTCGCCCGTCATCAGCTGGCCAAGCAGAACGCCCAGTGCATACACGTCGGTTGCCGTAGTGACGAGGCCGCCGACCCGCTGCTCGGGCGCTGCATAAGAGGGGGTAAATGCAGGAAGTCGGGTCTGCGTTTCATCATCGTTGTGCAAGAGCTTGGCGATGCCGAAATCGAGCAGCTTGACCTGGCCATCGCGCGTGACCAGCACGTTCGATGGCTTGAGGTCGCGATGCACGATCAACGCGCGGTGCGCAGCTTCGACCGCCCGGCACACTTGCAGGAACAAGGCGAGTCGCGCGCGCGGTTCGAGCCGATGCTCTCGCGCGTGTTCGGTCAGTGGCGTGCCTTCGATCAGTTCGAGGACGATGTAAGCCATGCCCGACTCGGTAACGCCGCCTTCGATCAGACGCGCGATGCCGGGGTGGTCGAGTTGCGCAAGCGCAAGGCGTTCGCGGCGGAACTGGCGTTGTGCATCCGGCGAATAAAGGCCGTGGCGAAGCAGCTTGAGGGCTACTTCCTGGCTTACACCTTCCAACGTGCGCGTGGCGCGAAACACGATGGATGAGCCACCTTCGCCAAGCACCTCAGCCAATTTGAACGGACCAATGCGCGAACCGGGTGGCAGGTTGCTGGCGTAGTTGATCTCGCCGATGAGTTCGGCAACCTGGCTGGCATCCTTTTCAGCCAGCGGCGTGTCATCCGCATCAACGTCGAGCATGCGCGCAAGCCGCTGGCGCGTGCTGGCATCGCTGCAGGCTGCGACAAACGCGGCACGTTCCTCCGCGTCCAGGGCCAGCGCCTGCTCAAACAGTTCCCGCAAACGTGCCTGATCCGCCATGATTCACTCCGGTTTTTCAGCGGGACAACGCGGTTTGGCGCCAACTTGCGACATCGACACAGGGCGCTACTCGATCTCGGTGCGCAGGAAGGCGCGGGCGAAACGCCAGTCGCGGTCCACCGTGCGCCGGTTGATCTCGAACAGTTCGGCAATCTGCTCCAGCGTCAATCCGGCGAAATAACGCAACTCGACCACTTTCGCCGCGCGCTCGTCGGTGCCGGCAAGCCGGTCGAGAGCGGTATCGAGGGCCAGCGCTTGTTCGGCCGTGTCCAGGGCCAGTTCGTCGGTGCCGTTCATCGTGATGCGTTGCCAATCACCACCAGCGCTCAGGGTCATGCGATCGCGTGCGCGGTCACGCAACAGGTGCCGCATTGCGCGTGCGGCGTAGGCGAAAAATTGTGCGTCATGCTGGAACTGCAGATCCCGCTGCGAGTTGACGCGCAGGTAGAGTTCGTGGACCACAGCGGTGGTGTCGAGAGTGGAATCGCGTGGACCGCGCGCCAGCTGACGACCGGCCATGGCCTTCAAGCGTGAGTACACGCTGGCGAACAAGTCATCCGCCGATCGCGGATCGGCATGAGCAAGCATGTGCTCCCCGCTCATGTCTCCGCTCATCTGCAATCCCCCGGATCTGGCATTCGGCACATTGCCGAAGTATGACCGGGAACATGACCTGAACGCGCGCATCCTGCAATCCGGTCAGGATCCGCAGATGTAGGCCCGCTGGCCGCGGTGGATCTACCCGGCTCTGTTTCGTGCCCGCTCAAGCTTGTTGTTGAGCCGTGGCGTCGGCTTCACCTCGATTGCGCGTTGGTAGAGCTGTGCCGCCTTGGCCTTGTCACCGCCGGCATCGAGGACGTCGCCCTTGATCATGAGGGCTTCGCTCTTGAAGCCGGACAGCCGCTCCAGACGTTCCGACAAGATGCTCCATTTTTCGCGCTGAGCGGCAGTGGCGTACACCAGGTCCGAGTCCTGGATCTTGATTTCACCCAAGCCGACACTGGGTATGACGGCGGGGTCAAGCACGTCGTGCTTTCCCGACTGGGCTGAAAGCACGGCAGCCAGATTGCGCACACTGGCCGACTGGGTGATTTCCGGGCTTTTCGTTTCCGCAGTCTGCAAAGCCGTGATCGCGGTTTCGGCCATGCCGATCCTGGACAGGGTGTCCGCAGTCACGATCCAGTTCTCGTGATCAGGCAGTTCCAAGGAGTTCGAAGCGATGAAGCCATGCGCTGCATCTGCCAAAGCCCGGTTCTTTTCACTGACGCTCAGCGAATTGAAGGCCACAGGGTCGGGCTGTGAACCGAGGAACTGAACCATTGCCTCGACAGCTTCGCTGCTGCGGCTCGCGCGTGCCTGAAGCGCCGCCTGGAGGTTGGGAATGCGCACAACAATTCGTCGAACCGATGCTGTCGCCAGGCCCAACTGGAAGGCGTATTCCGCCTGCAATGCGCTGCCTAGCGGAAACATGCGGATCTCGTCGCTGCCGCCGGGTGCCACAACGCGCGAATCCGCTTCGGGCGAAATGTACAGGCCCGAATTGTCGGGTCGGATGATGCGGTAGCGCAGCTTCAGTGCGCTGCGACTGGAGAATTCCAGCGTCGTCGTCGGCCATGTCGACCCTGCGGATACCTCGGCGCAGAGCCGCGCATTTGAAGGGACGGGGCAGGCAACGATCGTCAATTCAAGCTTGCGCGTACTGCGCAGTGCCGACGGGGAGTCTCATGGAGGCGTTCTGACCAGCGGTGCTGGCGCAGATATCGACGTACAGAATTCCAGCATCGAGATCATCAGCATCGCACCCCCGACTGCCGATTGCGCGCTCGGTGGTGGCGTCGGCACCCTCGACCTCGTCAGCAGCCATGTGCAGGGGACTTCCTGTGCCGCTGGTGCAACCTTGACGTGCTCGGGCAATACCAAACAGGGCACTGGTTTCATAGCCAGCGGTTGCCCGTGAGTCGCGCCATGACCAGAAGTCCGCGAATCACGCGCTGTCTGTGGGCATCGCTGCTGCCGCTCGCGTTGGCAGCGCCGTTGCTTTGGGCCGGCTCGGCCAGCAACAACTACCGGCTGATCGCCTCGTCGCCGGCGAGTACTGCGGGCGCCGAAGCGTCGCCTTTGTATCAGGCCTTCCTGGTTGGAGGCAGCGGTCAGCCGGTGGGCATTTCGGCGAGTGCCAACACCAGCGTCAACGTCGGCGGCACCAGCACACAGCTGCCAACCGATCGCGTGTTTGCCGGGCAGTTCGAGAACCAGTAAGACCTGCACAAACCGTCATCCCGGCTGTTCAGCCAGGATGACGGTTTCGAGCAAATGCAGTGATGACGAAAATTCCAGATCGTCTAGCAGATCGCATGCAGCGATCACATCGCTAAGGATGGTCTGAACACGTATTGTCGCGAGCAAGCTCGCTCCCACGATGGCTTGATTTTGTGGGAGCGAGCTTGCTCGCGACGAATGAGTTCCGTACTTGTTCAGAGTTTCCCTAACTACTTTGAATCGCGCGGGTCAAACTGCATCGCGCGTTGCTCGGTCGACTTGGCGCCAACGGTAAGCGGCGGAATCCACAGCTCGAACGTGTTGGGACTGCCATAGGCGATTTCGCGGGTCTGGAATTCTCCGCCGAACAGCTTGCTCGCCAGGGTTACGCATGCCGACGCCGAACCTGCGGGGTAGACCAGGGTGGGTTTGGGCCACGCATAGGGCGAGCGGCGACACGCTTTGCTGAAATTTCTCCAGAGGATGCATCCCCGCCTTGAAACGGTCGATGCAGCTTCGCCACCCTGCAGGGTGGTAAGCGGAGGCTGCGGGATGACGACACCCGCCAACTGATTCAGCGTTTACTGGTCAATGAGTATCCGGCCGAGTCGCAGGGCCGGCTGCCCTTTGGCTGAAACCGGATCGCCAGCGTGGCTGGCCCATGCTAGAGTTGCATCGCAAATGCTATGCAACAGGAGCCCGCCATGAAAACCGCCACCTTGCCGCCCCTGCGTGTTGAGCCCGAATTGCGCGAAGCGGCCGAAGCCGCGCTGCGCGAGGGCGAGAGCCTGTCCAATCTGATGGAGCAATCCCTGCGCGACGAAGTCAACCGCCGCCGCAACCAGGCCGAGTTCATTGCCCGCGGCCTGGCTGCGCGCGAAGAAGCCAGGCGCACGGGCGTGTATTACACCGCCGATGAAGTACATGCCGAGCTGCGCGACATGCTGACCCAAGCCGAAGCCAGGGCGGTGCGCAAGGCGAAAGTGTGAGTTGGCGCGTCCGATATTCCCCAGCCGCACGCGACGATTTGAAGCGGCTCTATGGCTTCCTGCTGGAGCACGATACGGTGGCAGCTCGGCGTGCGCTGGCAGCGATCATCAAGGGTGCAGAGCTTCTGCGTGAGTTTCCTTTCGCCTGCCGCAAGCTTGACCCGAAAAATCCGCTGTTGCGCGAACTTCTGGTGTCATTCGGCGTTTCAGGCTATGCCCTGCAATACGAAATCGAAGACGAGCACACCATCACCATCCTTGCCGTGCGTCACCAGCGCGAAGACGACTACCACTGACCCCGCCGGATACCCCGATGCCGCATGAATCCACCCAGCTACCAGCAACAAGAATCTGGGCAAATCAGAAGCAAAACCGCGAACTCACCCGCCTCCGCGACTGGCTGCTGCCCCTGCTGATGAATGGTCAGGTGCGCGTGGCATGACGGTACTGCGTTGCTCCGCCAAGCTGCTCAAGCGCTTGAAACTTCCGACCTCGCTGCCGGAGCCCTTGCCTCAGGCCAATCCATTGGGCGAGTGGTATGCCGACATCGACTTTTGGCACCGCAGGCCCTTCGTGGTGATGCTCAACGCTTCCACCGGCGCGGTGCTGATGCTCAATGGCCACGCGCAAGGCTTGCGCTCGTTGCAGGAGCGCGCGTTTCTGCAATTTGCTTCCCTGTGCGAGTTCTTCGGCATTCGCGGGCCTGCGGTGGATGCCGAGCTGCATGGATTCCATGCCGGGTTCGCTTTTGGCAAAACCCGCGACCGCAGCCTCATCGCGTCAATCGATCAGCGCAAGTTCGGTGCCTGGATGGGCTTTGAATGGAACGAAACCGCGTTGATCGATGAAGCCGTCAGGGAGTGGCGCGATGGCTTGTTCCGGCATCCGGCGCTGGGTCGCAATTCTCGTTTCAATTCCCCCTACCACGACACGCTGGATTTGATTCGACAGCGCCTGGCCTGATCCGCGTTGCTCCGTCCGCCACGGCTGCGCTGCACCTGCGCGCAGCGGAGGATTGCGGGGTGATGTCGTGGCGGTTCCAGTTTGCCTTGACGTTTACGCCATCAACGCTTCGCGGCAACTGGCGGGATGCTCAGCGGCGGCAGCCAGAGCTCAAACACATCGGGGGTGCCGAAGCTGATCTCGCGCTTTCGCAGGCTCGATGCATCCAGGCCCAGTTCGTGTGCCAGCGCGGCAGCCTGCTGCACACAGGCTTGCTGTGATCCAGCCGGATAGACGAGGGCCAACGCATCCCAGACATAAGGCGTGCGACGACCATTGCGCTGCGCGGTGCTCACCACATTTTCGATGGATGGTTCCGGTGCGTGCAGTCGCTCGGCCAGTTTCTGACCCAAAGCGCGTGCCAGCGGCCGGCTGACTTCGTCATAGATATGCACGTAGAGGCGAACGGGTGGCTTGCATTCGCTGCTGGGTGCCGAGGCCGAGGGATCGGTGCTGGTGCCCTCGATTGACGCAGCCGCATCTGCAGGCAAGGAAGCCCCGGGAGCCGCGGTTGTCGAGGACTCCGCAAGCGGTGGAACCCCTTCCGCGGGAATGGAGGATCCGAGTCTCGCATTTGGGGATGTTGTCTCGGGACGCGTGCTGCTTGTGGTGAGGATGTCGTGCGGGAACTTTGCAATCACCGTCATGGCGGCGCTTTCCTCGACCACTTGATCGCCGGCTGGCTCGTGTGTTCCGGAAGAAACTTCACTGGGCGGGGACGCGACGGTGTGCGGGACCGCGTTGGTTGCCGCGATCTCGACCATGCTGGCCAATGTTGGCGGGTTCACTTCCCTCAGCTTTGCCTGAAACCAGTAGTCACTATCGTGCAGTTCGAGACTGCCGGTGAGTGCTGGGCAAGAAGGGTCCGTGAATCGAGTGCAAGCGCTGGACAGGGCATCCAGCAAGTCGTCATCGCGATGATCTGCGCGTTTGCGGGATTCGCGGATGACTTCTCCGAGCTTGCGTCTGTCTATCGAGTCAAAAACTGTCGCATCCCTGATTGATCTCCGCATCGTTTCAACACGATCTTCGTAGGCGCTGGCATCGTCTGCCAGGGATTTCCGGTACTCCACGAAGCCTTGCCATGCCGCGATCAGCAAGCTGAGCGAAATTCCCGCGCCAACGGTTGTTCGCAGTGACATGCCGGCGCGTTGGCGGCGCGTGCTGGCTTCTTCTGTTTCCGCGTTCAGGACCGTCTGCTGGCTGAGGCTGGAAAACGCAGTCTGGGTGACTGCCTGGGTTTTTGAGCGCGCCAGGTTCACCAGATCCTGCGTGATCTGCCTTCCCAGCAGCAGGCCCAGTTGATGGTAGCTTTCCCATTGCGCCTCATCGAAGAATTGATCGCCCGTGGTCTGCTGGGGGAAATTCGGGTTGCGGTCCGCATAGGCAAGCATGTCGAAAGGCATGGATTCCAGTCGGCGTGGCTTGACCAGCAGCAAGGTGCCGATGCTGTCATCGCAGTAGCGGATGCGACCGAGCACCAGCCATCGGCTGCCAGGATCCGGGCTGATGCTCTCCGGGGTACCGAGGATGCCGGCCAACGCCGCATCGTTGGCCGATTCGGAGTCAAGGAATTCAATGGTCGCGTCAAAGTCGATTTTGGCCTTGCGCACCAACGATTCCAGATCGGCAAAAAGATAGGAAGGATCGGCCCCGCAGTCGGCGGCGATGATGATGCGCGCGCGACGTTTGAGCAGGGCATGGATGGCCGTATTGTCGAAATGTCCACCATCGGAGAGGTACCAGATCGGGCTGGAAAGCCCAGGAAAACGGCCAAAGCACTCGGCCACGATGGCAAGCGGCTTGGGCGCAAAATCCAGGATTCGCGCCCAGCGAGGGCTTTTGCCGGGCGTGCTGGCGGGTGCCAGCAGTCGCTCCATCCAATAGCCCAGGCGTATGCCGGACATGAACAAAAGCGCCGCCAGCCCCGAGGCCGTGCGCGAGCCCATGCCGGTGCTGACCGCCGCGCCAGAAATGGCCGTCCATTTCGACAACTTGCCCAGATGTGGCGTACTGGCCATGTCGAGTGGCAAACGGCTGCCGACCTCGATGCCCAATGAACTGACGGCAATGGCAATGCCCTTGCGGTCGGCGCTGTAAAGATCCGTGCGATCATCAATCGACTGATTGATGCAGCAGTTGATCAGGTGAACCGGTCCGCCATGATCCTGCGGGCGGTAGTCCTCGATGTCGATGTCATCGCCGCGGATCGCTTCGGTCAAGGGTGCGACCTGGGCAGTCAGCGTGGAGCTGACCTCGGCCAGGGCCGATTCCGGAAAGCGGGATTCGGCCGTTCCGCTGTTGCCCGAAGAAGCATAGGCGCGCTCGATGCGCGCGCGGTAGAAGTTGTGCAGAGTGGCGAGATTGAGCAGATCGAAGTTCCGACGCGAAAAGAAGGCATAGAACAGGCAGGTCGCAAACACGCCCAGCAACACCTTGGCGGGCCAGACATCGAAAAGTGTCGCCATCGGTGCGGGCCAGTAGCTTCCTTGAGTTTCGATGGTGAAGATCCAGGTGCTCAAGGCGGTTGTCCACGCCATCACGAGCAGGGCGACGAGGGCGAAGCCCAGCAGGTTCAACATGCGTTCCACGTTGATGCCTTGGCTTTTCACGGTTGCCATCCAGCGCTGCGCCAGCGGCAGGATGAAGCGACCCAGTGCGGTCAACGCAAAGGCCACGCCGGTCACGGAATACATATTCACGATGGAGCTGTCGCCGCTGTTGATCCACTGGGTGAGTTGCCAGGTGGACCAGTCGAGCAGCGCCAGTATCGCAACCAGTGCCACTGCCGCCAGCGCACCGGCAAGGCGCTTGGTGCGCATCAGGCGTTGCTCGGAAGCACTGCGGTTGCCGAACCAGAAGCGAAGGGAACCGAGCATGGCCGTCGCTGGCGCCAAGGCAAGCAGGCCGAAGATGAAGCGAAATGCAGACTTGGGGGGCCACGGCTGGCACAGCAAGACCCAGGAAAGCGCGCAACTGGCGAGTGCAATGACGACAATCAGGATCATGCTGGAAACGGGTGTCGTATCGCGTGAGTACCAGTAGGCAATAATCTGGTGCAGGGCGAATAGCACGGGAATGGGCAACAGCCAGGCCCAAGCGCTCGGCATCACCGAGATGAAGGCATAGTTCCACAGGGTGATTTCCGGGAGTGGTGGATACAGGGCAACCAGAACATGCGGAAGCAGGACAAGGCAGCCCAGCAGCAGAAGCAGAATGCCGATTTCCAGATGGGTGGCGATGACGCCGCGGAAGATCGAGGCGGTCGCGTAGACAAGGTCCTTTGCTCCCGCCGGGGTGAGATAGCGGCCGTTGTTGCGCAGCCACCAGAGCCACATGGAATTGTTGCTGGCCACGCCAGCCTCAACTGCCTTGGCATCCGCTCCCTCGCCATACAAGCGACCCAGGCTGGTGCCGAGGTATCCACCGCCCGATACGGTCGACAGAAAATCGATCTGTCTGAGCAGCTTGTTCTTGGCCAGGCCGCGTACCAGACCCAGGCAAAACGTGGCGCTGCGAATACCGCCACCGGAGAGCGCCAGGCCCCACGCTCCGTGTGGATCTGCATCGATGCCGGCCTGCTTGCGGCGTGCTGCGGCGACTCTTGCAACTTCCCGGTCCACCGCACCCTCGGCGTTCGAGTCGACAACGCGTGGATCGAAAATCCTTTCCATGATGATTTCCTTGCGTGATGGATGGGACCGCATCGCGAGTGGTGGCCCGGACCGAATGAATTCACCCTTTCAGCGCGCGGCCACGCGCGCGGTAGAGCGCGGCTGAAGTCTCAGATGATTGCCACGGCACCCTGTTTGGCTGCCGGCAGAATGGTCTTCAAGGCTTGATTGAACGGTATGGCCAGACTATCGAAGCCCGTTTCGCTGGGATGGATCTCGTCATTCCAGAAACCTGGGTTGCCGATCCCTTTGGCCGTCGAATAATCAACCACGCTGAAGAAGCCCTTGTACTGCTTCGCCAGGCGGCCGAGTACGCCATCGCGGAATCCGTCCTCCAGCATCATGCGGGCAAACGTCTCACCCTCCTGCTTGTTCCTGAGCACATGCTGCATGGGTCCCCACAACCACGGGCCGACATCGCCCTTGAGCAAGGCGACCAGGCCGATGTTGCCAACCGTCAGGTCAGCGGCCACGCCGATTTGTTTGATGGGAAAGTAGGGTTGTCCCAACACGCGCAAGGATGGTCGGATCTTGCGCACTGTTTGCAGGCGTGACAGCAGGCGGTCGTAAACCCGATGGACACCGTCCAGCAGGCCGGACTTGCTCAGGATCTGATAGGCCGCAAGGGCATCGATCCTGTCGTTGCGCGTAGGCGCTTTCCCAAGCCAGGCCTTGAACACCTTCGCAAGGCGGTCGCTGAGGCAGTCATTGCCGCCCGCGCTCAGGCAAACCACATCGAACGGGTTGGCCTGGATGCGCTCGACCATGCGCTTGATCCCGTCTTCGTCAAACAACTCGGCAGCCGTGGCTCCCGGCTTGCCGATGATCATGTTGAGGCCGTTGATGCGCCGTGCGCTCTGGCGGGCCAGGTTCAAGTACAGCGGCGTGCTGAACCAGGAATCGCCCCAGTAGAGAATGGCCGGGTGGGTCTTGAGGAATGTCTCCACATCTCGTCGGTGGCGACTGCCGGAAGGTCCCATGGCATTGCGCCAATCCGACCAGCTGGTGACCCAGGACATGTTCGCCATGGCATTCTCCTGATGCGGGCGTGACCACGATTCCGATTTCAGACTGCACAGCAGATGTGCACAATGCAATATAGAGTGTTCTACGCAGTGACGCAATCTCCACCATGATCAGGTTTTCGTGATTGGTGCGGAATATGCATGTCAGCACCCCTCTCCCGCTGGTGTGCCCAGAGGGGCATAAAGGAGAGGGGTTGGGGAGAGGGTGGTGCGGCGTAGTCACGGAACAGAAATTTTTCGCGGATCCCACCACCACCCTCATCCGCCTTCGGCATGCCGGATGCCGGATCAAGTCCGGGACAGGCTCTTCTCCCGCCAGCGGGAGAAGGGAACCACCCTCATCCGCCTTCGACATTCCGGATCCGGCCTGGTCGGGAATGGCTACCCGGTTTGCCAGTGGCCCGGCGTCAATGCAGTCGGGAATTCAGCGCAGCAAGTTGCATGCGCGCGGGATGACTGGCAAGCAATTCGAGGCCAAGCACGGAATCAGCCAGGTCCGCATCGCGGATCGCGCCGTCGCGGTCGGCATGGCGCAGGCGCCACTCGGCACGCGCCAGCAGGGCCTCGCCATAGGCAAAGTGGCCGGTTGTGCCAAGGCGCTCGCACTGGGCTACCGCGCGATCGAGCGGGTCGCGGCCCTCGGCGTCGCGCTGCTGCGCCCGGCGCAGGTCGGCGCTCACCACATAGGCCTGGACGCCGTACGTGCATCCCAGCGCATCGGCCGATTCCAGTCCGCGCGCAACCAGGGTTTGCGCAGCGTCAAGCTCGCCGGTTTCAAGGCGGATGCGGGCTTCGAGGAAATCGATGCGGGCAGGCAGCATCAATTGGGCTCCAGCCGGAGTTGCCTGCCACTGGCGGAATGCATCGATGCGGGCGCGGGCGGCGCTCCAGTTGCCGCTGGCCACGTCGATGCGGGTGAGCAGCACATCGGGTTCACGACCCACGGGAGTATCCAGGGCAACGGTTCGTCCGATGCGTTGCGCCGTCAGCGCAGTCTCGCGCGCGCCTGCAAGGTCGCCCCGGCTGCGCAGCAGGTTGCTGAGGTTGATCCAGGTATTGAGTCCGCTGCCGGCTTCATCGACACCGGTCAGGTGGTCGGCGGCCAGCTTGGCGCGCAGCAGGGGCTCGGCTTCGCGCAGTTTGCCGACCCGGATGAGCAGGTTGGCCAGGTTGTTCCGGGACTGTCCCAGGGCCGGATGGTCGCTGCCGAAAATGTGCGTGAGGATATCCAGGCTTTCCCGCGACACCCCTTCGGACTCATCGAACTTGAGCAGATGGGTCAGGCACAACGAGAGTCCGGACAGGGCGCCAGCGGTTTCCATGTGGTTCTCGCCATACACCTGACGTGCGAGCACGACCGCCTCACGCAGATAGGGTTCACCGCGTTCGCAATCATCCGCTCGCCACAGCGCGATGCCATAACCGTTGTTGGTCTGCGCACGCAGCGCGAGCGGTGTGTCGGCATGCGCTTGTTCGATGGCCAGCGCACGCGCGTAGTCGGCAACACCTTCCATTTCCTGGCCGTTGGCGGCACGTTGTTCGCCGCGGGCGATCAGCGTACGCGCCACATCGAGCGAATCCGGAGCACGCGCGGTTTGCAGGGCGAGTGCGGCGTCGAAGTCCGCCATGGCGTCCGGGAAGCGGCCGAGCCGTCCACGCAATTCGCCACGCCGCGACAGCGTGCTGGCATAGGCTTCATCGTTGCGGGGCGATTGCCTTTCCAGCAAGGCCACTGCTTCGTCCGTCAATTCGAGTGCGCGGTCCTCGCGTTGCAGGGCGAGATGGATGCTGCCCAGCACCGACAGCATCTCGACCCGGGTCTCCGGTGATTGGGTGCCCCCCGCCAGCGCCGCGCTGCGCCCGCGTTCGAGCAGGGTTGCGGTGTCGGGCACCTGATCCGCAGGCAAACCGGCCGCGCCTGCTTCGAATACCGACACCACGAAGTCGCGCACCGCCTCGGTGCGGGCCAGCGCGGATTTCGCACGATCCGCTTCCTGCGTCGCGCGTGCCTCCTGCGTGCGTGCGACCTGCGCCTGCCACAACGCCACTCCGGCACTGATCAGCACCGCGAGCAGGAACAAGGCGCTGGTCAATACGCCGCCGCGATGGCGGCGCACAAACTTGCGCGCGGCATACAACGTCGATGGTGGATGTGCCCGTACGGGGCGCGCGGACTGGAAGCGCACGATGTCATCGTGCAATTCCGCGGCGTCGCGATAACGCCGTTGCGGATCACTGTCGCAGGCCTTGCTTGCAATCCAGTCCAGTTCCACCGGCAGCGTGAATCGGGTCGGCAACGGTTGTGTCGTCACGCCGCTCTGGCCAACGCGTGGCGCCTGGCCGGTCATCAACTGGCGCAGGATCACACCCAGTGCGTAGACGTCAGTGGCCAGGGTAATCGGGCCGTTGCTGAGCTGTTCGGGTGCGCCGTAGCCGGGGGTCATCATCGGTACCGCCGTGCGCTCCGGCCCCTCGTCCTCGTCGAGCAGGCGGGCGATACCGAAATCGAGCACTTTCACCGCACCGTCCGTGCCCACCAGCACGTTGGCCGGCTTGAGGTCGCGATGCACGATCAGTGCGCGGTGTGCCGAAGAAACGATCGCGCAAAGCCGCTCGAACAGATCGATGCGCCGACGCAAATCCGGAGCGTGGCCCGCGCACCAGACATCAATCGGCTCGCCGTTGACCAGATCCATGATCAGGTAAGGCACGCCTTCCGCACTCACGCCACCATCGATCAGGCGCGCGATACCCGGATCATCAAGCCGCACCAGGATGTCGCGCTCGCGTCGGAAACGGCGGTATTCGTGGCGGTCATGGATGCCGCGGCGCAGCAGTTTGACCGCCACCGTTTGCGAAAAATCCCCTTCAACGCGTTCGGCTTCGTAGACCGTGCCCTGTCCGCCACTGCCGATCATGCGGGTCAGGCGGAATGCGCCGTAACGCAGGCCGACCAGACGCTCGGGGCTGAATTCGTCACCGCGTTCTTCGAACTGGCCGATCAGGTCGACCACATCCTGCTGGAGCAGGTTCTCGGCGTTGGCATCGGCGGCGAGCATGAGTTCGAGTTCGATGCGCGTGGTGTTGTCGACCTGCTCGCGATCAAGCCAGCTTTCGCGCTCGCCGGGGGCCATGTCGGCGCAGCGCTCGAACAACGCGCGCAGGCGGGTGTAGGCATCGGGGCTGGATTTCTTCATGCAGGATCTCGACGCGCAAGGGCGGAAAAAGCCGACACCGCTTCAGTCGGCGAGCTCACTTTGCAACCAGGCCCGGGCCACGCGCCAATCACGGTTCACGGTGCGGTCCGACACGCCCAGCAATTCGGCGATGCGTTCGAGGCCGAGCCCGGCAAAGAAATGCAACTCGACGATGCGGGCCGCGCGTGGATCGAGCTCGGCCAGTCGGTTCAGTGCGGAATCCAGTTCGATGGCCTGGCCGGCATCGATGCGCACGCCGTCCATGGCCTGCGAATCCAGCACCGTGCGTTGCAGGTCACCGCCATGCTTGGGGCGCAGGTAGCGTCGCGCGTGGTCGATCAGCAGGTTGCGCATGGCGCGTGCCGCATAACCGAAATAGTCCTGCACGGCGGCCGGATTCTCCAGCTTGCAGATGTCCAGATACACCTCGTGCACCAGCGCGGTGGTGTTGAAGGTGTTGCCGGCATCCACCCGTCGCCGTTCGCGTCGGGCGACGCGACGCAAACGCTGATAGACCTCATCGAATGCGGGGTCTTGCGATGGTTGCAACGCTGTTTGGTCCACGGGCTGCCCTCCGGCCGCCACTCTATCGCGTTGGCGGGGGATTGGCTGCCGTTGGTCGCTGCCGCGTCGCCCGCGGGTCCGGATGTCGGTGGCCGCCACGAAAGCGCGTCGATACGTCCAAGCCTCCCAACGAGACCGACCATGCAACGTCTGCCGCTTTGCCTTGCCTTCGCCACCGCCCTTGCTGCGGCCCCCGCATTCGCCAACATCTATACGGTGGGCAGTGGGACGGCCTGTACCCACGCCACGATCCAGTCCGCCATCGATGCCGCCGATGCCGCCAGCAGCAACGTGGCCGACGAAATCCGCCTCTCCGGTGCCTCGTTCACCGGCCAGCAACTCACGATTGCCGTCGAAGCGGCACACGGTGCGCTGGCGATCAACGGTGGCTTCGCCACCTGCACAAGTCCGAACCCGACGCCCGGTGTGCGCACGGTGGTATCCGGGCCCTCGCAATTGAACGGCAATCCCGTGATGCAGGTGGCCGATACCGCCGACCTGACCCTGCGCAATCTGGAAATCAGTGATGGCTACGTTGGCGGGCTCGTACTGGAAACCGGAGCCGGAACGGCGACCAGTCGCATCACCCTGGACAATACCCACGTGGTCCACAACAGCGCCACGGAAGGTGGCGGAATCCGGCTGGCCAACTACAACACCGCCACGATGCCGGAACGTCTAAGCCTGCAACTGATCGGAAACTCCATCGTCGGATTCAACAACGCATCGGTGCGTGGCGGTGGCATCGCCTGCAGCAATGCACGATTGGAGATGCGCAACTACGCCACGGTTCGCGAAAACCGGGTCGGGGTTGCCGGCTTTGCCGGAAGTCTCGATGGTGGCGGAATTCATGCGGTGGACTGTGAGCTGGATATCTCGGCCATCGGCCCGGCAGGGCTGGGTGCCCTGTACAGCAACACCGCGGCACTGCAGGGGCGGGGCGGTGGCTTGTACCTCACCGGCGTGCGTGCCCGAGCGGATTTCTATCCGGTGGTCGCTGGCGAAAGCGTGGTCGTGCACGGCAATCGGGCGCGCGAGGGTGGCGGAATTGCCGTGGCCGATGGCGCGCGCCTGAACATGTACGGCAACAGCTTTCTGCTCGACAACCTGGCCGACGTCGCCGGAGGTGCCCTGTGGGTGATGCCGGGTGGGGCGGCGGGCATCGATACCCGGGTGCTCATGCAGAGCACGCTGGAGGGTGCGCCCGAAGATGCCACGACCTGTCCCAATCCGGAGCAGTGCGCGGGCATCTTTTTCAATCGGGCGATCAACAATTCCGGTGACGCGATGCCCGGAGCGGTGTTGCAGGTTGCCGCCGGCGGTGCAGGAACGGCGCAGGTGGATCTTCGTGGCGTGCGCATCATGTCCAATCGTGGTTTGAGCCTGGTTTCTCAGGAATCCGCACCGAGTCGGGTTTCCATCAACGGAAGCCTGATCGCCGAGAATCGTATCGACGGGGGTTTCGGTGCGTTCGTTTCGCAATCCGCAAGCAATGCCCTGGTGCTTTCGGCCAGCTCGGTGGCCAACAACCTGTTCATGAATCCATCGTCAACCGTGTTTGGAACGGGAACAACCTGTGCTCCGCAAGACGATGCGGTGGGTGTCCATTTGCGGCGCAGCATCATCTGGCAGCCCGGGCACAGCCTGTTGTTCACCTTGTTTGATCCTCCGCAAGCGAGCTGCTTTACCCATCTGATCGCCAACGACTTCGGCTGGTTGGGTACGGCGCCCGACCGGCTCGCCATCGATCCGCAGTTCGTCAACGTGTCGACTGGTGAATATCACCTTGCATCGACCTCACCGGCGCTCGACTTTGCGCCTGCCTTCCCGGATGACGTGGTGCTGGGCCTCGGGCCGCGCGCGATCAATCTGCCTGCCGTTTCCGATCGTTTCGGTCCGCAGGATCTGGGCGCTTTCGAGCAAAGCTTCCTGACAACGGTAACGGCGGGACTCGGAACATCGGGTGGCAGCGTCAACCCTCCCGCGCAGAGCGTGCCCTACGGACAGACCGCCAGCATCGTGGTCAGCCCTGCCAGTGGTTGGAGTGCGGTGATGCCACCGGCGGGTGATTGCCCGATCGGCTCATTCAGCGCGCCGACCTACACCACCGGCGCCGTCCAAGCCTCGTGCAATGTCGTGGTTTCCTTTATCCACCAGACAAACCTGAATCTCGGCGTCAGCGCCAATCCAGCGGTTTTCGGACAGACGCTCATCATCAGCGCGAACCTTGTGGATGGCGTGTCGCCTACCGGCAACATCACCTTCCGCGATGGTGCAAACGTGCTGGGCACGGCACCGATCAGCGGACTTTCGGCAAGCATCGCGACCGATGCGCTGGAGCCGGGTACACATGTCCTCACCGCCGAGTACGCCGGTGATGCCTTGAACACCCCGGACACCTCGCAGGTGATCAATCTGGTGGTCAACCGCGCCGCCACCACCACGACGGTGCCACCCATTCCAGCGATCCGCTTTGGCCAGAGCGCAAACGTCGTGGCCACGCTCGGGGTGACTGCGCCCGGCAATGGCACGCCCACGGGCACGATCACGGTGACCGGCGGATCGGACACTTGCACGATCACCTTGCCCGCGACCACTTGCGTGCTGACGCCTGCGACATTCAGTGCCAATGTCGAGGTGACCGCCAGCTATGCCGGTGACGCGCGTTTCCAGGCCAGCAGCGGTACGCAGATGCTTCAGGTCATACCGCAATATGTCGGTGGAACCCTCAGCGGCGTCGATGCGACGGGCCTGGTACTGCAACTGGGCACCAACGGCACGCCGGCCGGAACCTACGGTGTCCCGCAAGGCGCCACCGGCTTTGCCTTCGCCACCGCTGTGGCGGTGGGTGCGAACTACGCGGTCAGCGTGCAGTCGCAACCGTCGGGTTTGTTCTGCACCGTCAGCAACGGCAGCGGCAGCATGCCGGCCGAGGATGTGGGCAACGTGGCGGTGGCGTGTTCCAACGCACCACATGCCGTGCTCTCGGGCAGCATCGACAACGGCACCGGCTTCGTGCGCTACGGCCAGACCCTGGTCTACACCGCCATCGTGCGCAACACCGGCACGGCGGCCGCCAACGATGTGCCGGTAGCCGGCGCCGTCAGTGCCGCGCTGGATGGTGCTGCCTCGACCTGGAGCTGCACCGTGCAAGGTGGCGCCAGTTGCGGCAATGCAGGCAGTGGCGGGTTCAACGACAGCGTGGATCTGCCGATCGGCGGGCAGGTGACCTACATCGTGCAGGTGCCGGTGCGCGCCGTCACCCCGGAAACCCTGGCCAGCTTCGGCTTCAGCGCCAATGCCGGCGAAATCAGCGTGGTCGATACCGACATCATCGTGCTGTTCCGCGACGGGTTTGAAGCGGACTGATGCCTCCCACCGCCGTTGGCGGGTGGCGAGCGTCGCCCGCTGTCGGTGAATTCTTTCAAAGCGCGTCCTTGAAAACAGGCATCCACGACGAGGACACCATCATGCTGCGTACCGCTTCCCTGCTGGCCGGAATGACCGGCCTGTTGTTGTCCTTGCCGGCCGCTGCCGCACTCTATCGCGTCGGCAGCGGCGCGGGCTGCACGCATGCCACGATCCAGGCGGCGGTGAATGCGGCGGTGGCCAGTGTCGAGGCCGATGAAATCCGCATCAGCCAGAGCCAGGCATACACCCAGCAGCAAATCCTGATCGACCAGGCGCAGGGCGTGCTGTTGTTGGCCGGCGGATTTCCCACCTGTCAGAGCAACGCGCCTGCGCCGGGTGCGCGCACCGTGCTCAATGGCAACGGCTCACAACCGGTGCTGCGCATTCTCGACAGTGCCAACGTGTTTCTTTTTGATCTGGACGTGCAGGGCGGCAGGGCCAACCCGAGCGGCGGTGGCATCTTCGCTGCGGGTACTGGCGGAGACGTCCTGAGCCTGTCCAATACCCTGGTGCGCTCCAACCAGGCTTTCTCGGGAGGCGGCATATCGATCATCAACACCAGCGCGCAGAGTGAACCGATTGCCATGCAGTTGCTGATGTTCGGCAATTCCGCAGTCAGCAGCAACGGTGCGGATATCGGCGGTGGCATCCAGTGCACCGGCGCGACGGTGATGCTGTTTGACAACAGCCATGTATCGCTGAACTCGACCAGTGGCAACGGCGGCGGCATCCACGCACAGGATTGCCTGTTGCAGATTCGATCCAGCGGCGTCAACGGCGCCGTGCTGTGGGGAAACACCGCCGGGGGAAACGGTGGCGGCCTCTATCTGTCCGGCTCCGATGGCCTGGTCGACATGTACACGATCGATCCATTCTTTCCGGCACGCATCACCACCAACACCGCGGTGCGTGGCGGTGGCGTTGCGGTGACGGATGGTGCGCAAATGGTCATGTACAACGCGAATATCGAGAACAACACCGCCAGTGCCGGTGGCGGCGGCGTGCTGGTGATTGGCGGTACGCAAGGTGATTCGCGCTTCCACATGCAGAACCTGAGCGCCGGCGGGCCTGCGGCCGCCGTGAACTGCGCCGACCCCGAAGCGTGCAACCTTGTGCGTGGAAACCGTGCCATTGACGATGACGACGGCGAGCGCGCCCCTGGCGCCGCCGTCATCGTCGATGCGCCGGTTGCGTATTCGGCACACGCTGCCTTCGCCGGCACGCGCATCGAATCCAACACCGGCACCTCGATCGCCCGTCACACCGGCAACTTCGGACAGATCCAGTTGAACGGCGCATTGCTGGTGCGCAACGATGCCAGTGGCGTGATGCTGGATGCACCCGGCACTGCGAACTCGCTGGTGCTGACGGCCAGCACGATCGCGTCCAACCTGTTTGGCCAGGGTCGCGGCGTGATCAAGGGTGTTGGTGGTTGCGACCCGAATGACGATGAGCGCGGCAGCAACGTTTTGCGCAGCATCATCTGGCAGCCTTCGCATCCGCTGATCGAGGCATCTTCGTCGCTGGTGTCGGGGTGCTTCCGCTATCTGATCGGCAATGATTTTTCCGGCCTGCCTGCATCCAGTGAGCGATTGCTCAGCGATCCCCTGTTTACCGACATCAACTCGGCCAACTTTCGGCTTGCGCTTGCCTCGCCGGCAATCGATTTCGCCACGCCCGCACCGCTCAACAGCACGCGCGATGGTGGACCGCGCGTGTTCGACTACGACGGCACGATCAACGAGCACGGCCCGCAGGACCTGGGCGCCTACGAAATCTTCGTTGACCGCATCTTCGACGACAACTTCGATGGCACAAGCGGGGAGTGAGGCGCATCCCCGCCTGCGCTTCCGGGCTTGCGCGCGCTGCGCAATTGCTTGATCGTGTCGGCGGGATAGCGGCGGGGGTGGGAGCCAGTGCGTCGGATTGCGCGTCGTGTCATCACCGGATTGCTGATCGTGCCGGCGGTGTATCTCATCGCCGGCAACATCTTTCTCAATACCGGCATCGGGCCGTGGGCGATCAATCGCAAGCCGGACCGTTTCAGCTTGCAGTGGTCGCACGGCCTCACCTGGTGGCCGGGGCAGGTGGCGTTGTGGAACGTGGAAGCGCGTGGACAGGTACGCCGCATGCAGTGGAGCGCGCAGGCGGATCACGCGCGTGGTCGCATTGCCGTGCTCCCCTTGTTTTCACGCGAGCTGCGCCTGCCCTTTGTCGAAGCAAGCGAAGTGCGCGGCACGCTCGATCAGGTGGCCACCGATCTGCAACCACCGCCATCCGGTGATGGTGGCTGGACCTTGCGCTTCGACCGTCTGGCAACACGCTCGTTGCGCCAATGGCAACTCGGCCCGTTCACCCTGGCCACGGACGGCGTTGCCGAAGTCAGCATCTTCAAGCAATTGCGCGGTGGTCCGCTGGAGTTGATGCCCTCGCACGCAACCCTGGCCGCGTTGCAGATCCGCAAGGGAGAAACCGTGCTCTTGCGCGATGCCCGCGCCGAGGCATCACTGGCCATCGCACGCCACCGGCGCGAGGACGCTTCCGGTCTGGCGCGACTTGGCCTTGCCGATTTACGCCTTCAACTGTCGGGCACGCCGTCGGGTGTTGGCGTCGAACTGGACTCGACGGGTCAGTGGCGAGGGCATGCCACGGCACAGGCAGGTGGTTCGCTGGACCTGGATCTGGACTGGCGTCGCGGCGAGTTCCAGCCCGGCGGCCGGGTCGAGTTGAGATTGCCGCTGGATGCTGATCGCGGTACCTCGCATGCGAGCGCCGAAGCACAGTTGCACATCGCCATCAACGATGCCGGCATGAGCTTGAAGGCGGCGCTTCCGGCACCGCCGGAGAGCCACGGCTCACTGCATGCGGATCTCGTGATCCGTGATCGCCAGCTGTTGTTGCCCTTGCAGCCGCGCAGCTTGCTGCCGCGCATCGACGGCAGCGTGAATCTGGATTGGCGATTTGATTCGCTGGCCTGGCTGGGTCCAATGCTCATGCGCGCACCCTGGCTGACCCTGGATGGCGCCGGACAATTGGTCGCGGAGTTGCAGCTGCGTGAGGGACGGCTGCAGGCGGGTTCGCATGTCGAGATTCCCGATGTGCAGTTGTCCGCACTGGTGGCCGGACATCATATTCGTGGACAGGCACGCGCCTCGGGCCGGATCGAGAACACGGCCGATGCGCCGCGCGCGGTGGTTGAACTGGATCTTCCCCGCTATGAAGTGATGTCGGCTGCGGCACCCGACATTGCCATGGTTCGCGGCAAGGATCTTCGCATCGACCTGCAGGCACCCGACAACGTGCACTCGTTCCGTGACTCTGCACGCGCGCACCTTCGCTTCGCTGATGCGCATATCCCGGACCTGGGATTCATCAATGCCTGGTTGCCGACGGCAACACTTGAGTTGAAGGGTGGCAGTACAACGCTCGGTGCAGATCTCGAACTGGATGCCACGGGCAGCATCGAGCGTGGTCGTGTCGCCATCAAGGGGCGCAACACGCGCCTGCGCCTCGGCGAGACCGGTTTGGCCGGAGACTTCGACCTCGATGCCAATCTGGATGACACCGATTTGGCCGTGCGCGAGTTTGACCTCAGCGGAACGCGCCTGGCCCTGCGCAATGTCTCCGTGGTCGATGCGGGGCGCACGGCGGGCGAGAACTGGTGGGCACGCATGGCGCTGAAGCGTGGCCGCATTGCGGGCGCAGCACCGTTCAGCGTTGATGCAGACCTCGGTATTGAAATGCAGAACGTGGGCCTGCTCATGGCGCTGTTTTCACGGCACAAGGACTACCCCGGCTGGGCGATCAAGCTGGCCGACAAGGGCAACCTGCAGGCCAATGGCAAGCTGCGCGCGGCAAGCGGTGCCATCGTGATTGATCGACTTGAAGCCAGCAACGAACGCTTCGACCTGAAAGCGCGGTTGCACCTGGCTAACCGCAAGGCCAGGGGCGACTTGTTGCTTGGCTGGCATGCGCTCGCCCTGGGTCTGGAACTGGATGGTGACAAACGCCAGTTCCATTTGCTGAAATCCCGCGCCTGGTACGCCTCGCGTCCCGATCTGCTCGGCAAGTCCGCGGCTGCGCGCTGAGCGCATCGACGCGGTGACGCAGTGACGGCATGGCCCCGCGCATCGCGACGGGGACTCAAGGCAAGGTGATTCTGCGTGCACGCAGGTCACGCCGATGAAGGGTCATGCAGAAAACGTCAGGGATCGAATCCGTTGGCGAAGATCAGATCATTGGAGTCGTCGTCGATGATGTTGACGGTGAGGGTGGTGACCACGCCGGGCAGGACGGTGCCGAAATTGCCGAGCACCAGGCTGAAGGATTCGTTGCCTTCGGCCAGCGCGTCGTCGAGGATCGCGACGTTTTTTGCCAGCGCACCATCCACGCCGTTGCCCCAACTGGCCAGGATGCCCGCAGCATCGATGTTGAAATCAGCGCCATTGCTGGCACTTCCATTCTGGCCGAAAACCCGCACGCCGGCAGAATAGGCCTGGCCGTTGTGGCGGATCACCTCGAAGGCGACGCTGCCGGCGTCTTCGGCCACGTCGATGGAGCCGACATTGAATTCCGCATAGCCAAAGCCCGAATACAACTCGGCCACGTCGAATGCGCGGTTGTTGTCGGTACCGTCCAGTGCCCAGTTGTAGCCGAGGAACACGGCTTGATCGGTGCTGACCCGCAGCGGCGTGGCGGGGTTGAACTCGTAGTCGAACACGAAGGGAGTGGGACTGACCGGAGCGGAGTGGATGGGATCGGTGCCGCCGAGGTACTGACGGTAGATGATCGGCTCGACCAGGTACTGATTGGGGTTTGCATCGATGGTGTAGAGGTATCCGGCGGCATCGCCGGGCAGCAGGGCCACCGGCTCGATCACTGTGCCGGGGGCGCTGACCAGCGAGGAAAGCGGAACCACCTGATTGGTGCTGCGCGTCCATTGGAACAGGTCTTCGTTGTTCGGGTCGCTGTATTCACTGGCACTGGATCGGAACAGCAGGCGCTCGCCGTCGGCGGAAAATTCCAGCAGACCTGAACCGCTGGTGGTTTGCGTGCCGGGCTGCGCGATGCGAACCAGGGTATTGGCGGACACGTTGCGCAGGAACAGGTCGATATCACCGTTGCTGTCACCGCTGACCAGGGTGTCCGCGGAATGCGGGAAAGCGATGAAGTTGCCATCGTCGGAAATCTCGGCCGCACCCAGGTAGTTTGCATTGGCCTGGGTGCCATTGGTGTTCACGCTGACTCGGCGAATGCCGCTGCTGGCATCCCAGAGGAAAACATCGGCAAATCCATTGGTGTCACCGGCAACCAGGGTGGATGCATAGGACAGGAACACCACGCGACTGCCATCCAGACTCGCCGACGGCGGATCGAAACCGAGCACCCCCAAGGCGGCCGGATCACCATTGGTGTCCCGGCTCAGAAGATCCACGCTGCCGGTTTGCAGATTGCGGCGGAACAGCTGTTCGAACACCACGGGGCCACTGGGCATGTCCGGATGCACATTGGATCCGTCACTGACGAAGAACACGTACTGGCCGTCACCCGACAGGGTGGCGCTGCTGCATGAACCGCTGGTGGCATCGCCTTGGGCATTGCGGCAGGGTGTCTCCACCGCGTTGCCGAAGCGGTCGACCAGATAAGCGCGTGGCCCTGGCGTATCGCCGAGGCCAAGAAAGGTCTCGCTGTCCGGCTGCGGGCCGTACGAACGGATCACGGCGCGGGTTCCGGCATGGTCGATGCCGAGCAGTTCGCTGAACTCCTTGGTCACCGCGGCAGCGATGGGGGCATTGGGTTCGCCCTCGCGTGAAATGCTGGCCACGTTGTTGGCATCCACCTGGACGCGATAGACATCGTCGCGCGCATTTCGGTCGTTGGTCGCAAGGTCGGTGGAAGCCGCGCTGGCCAGCACGCAGGCATCATCACCATCGGCATCGACATCCAGTTGCTGAAGGATGGCGCCGCCGGTGTTGGTCAGCTGGAACAGGTCGTTGCTGGCCATGTTCTTGCGCCACAACTGGGTGGTCGGGTCACCCGTTGGGGAAACAACGAACCAGACCAGTGCGCCATTGCCGGACAAGGCACCGGCCGTGGCATCCTTGGTGAACTGGTCGCCATTGGCCTGGATCGAGGCGCGCCTCGTGTTGCCGGTACCCAGGCTGTGGCGGTACACATCCATCTTTCCATTGGTGTCGGCCACGTTGCTGTCCAGGTTGGTGGCCTGCGATGAAAACAAGGTGTGCAGCCCGTCGTCTGAAACATCCAGCAGGAAATTGAGGCCGTTGGCCTGATCGCCATTGCTGCGCACGCTGACGCGGGTGGTGGCGGCAGCGCTTATCCCGCGCACGAATACATCGGTTAATCCATTGGTGTCGTTGGCGACGAGATCAGACTCGTTGCTGTCAAAGGCAATGACATCTCCGCTGCCGTCCATGGCGATGCTGAACACGTTGCCATTCGCCCCGTTGACGCCCTGGTCGACACTGACCAGGATCGTGTTGCCGGTCTGCACGTCGTAGCGGTAGACGTCATAGGCGCCGTCCGTATCAGCCGCCACCAGGCTCTGGTCGCTGCTGAACGCGACGTAGCGACCGTTGTTGCTGATGGCCAGGGTGTCGTAGCCGGGACTGCCGACGGGCCAGTCAAAGTCGGCTACCAGCGTCAGTGCACCGTTGCTGCGGTTCAGCCGATAGATCTGGATCTCCCCGGTCACGTTGACGGGGCTGCTTATCGGCGGCGTGCTCACCCGGAATGCGACGAACTGGCCGGTGCTGCTGACCGCCACGGCATCGGTGCGCATCGGCAATTCGCCGCCGCCCGCGTCGCGCGAGATGCGGAACAGGTTGGCGGGCGTGTCGACGAAGGCATCGGCCAGGCCATTGAGATCACCGGCGATCAGGTTGGTGGCATCGGACAGGAAGCCGATGACATCGCCATCGTCTGAAATCGCGCACGCAGTGGGCGCGGAATTGCCTTGCACGCCAAGGATCAGCGGATCCTCGACGCGGCTGAGCCGGGCAAGGTCATAGGCCAGGACGGGGCTGCAAACGGCCACACCGGCGGCAATCCAGAAAAGCTTCCCACGTCTCATGCTCGTACTCCGAATGATTCGATCATCCCCTTGGATCGTGTCTGGCCGGCGACTGCTGTCGATCGCTCAAAACGGATTGGCGCTTTCAAACCCATTGTCGAAGATCAGATCGGGCGGCACGCTCGCCTCGACCATGACGTTGTCAACCAGCACCCGCGTCGGCGGCTGCGCAAATTCGAACTTCATCAGGAATTTGCCGATAGCTTCACCCACCACGCCGTGCGCACGATCATCCAGCAGCACGGCATCATTGAGCAGCACGTCGTAGGTGCCGGCATCGAGATCATGCTCGATCGAGATGCGCAGGATCTGGCCAGCGGAATAGTTGCCGATCTGGCCGACGGGTCCGTTCTCGTCGACGGCGCTGATGCTGCCGTCACTGCTCAGCACAAGCGTGGTGAAGTTCTGTGCGCTGGAGTCGCGTTCGCGCACGTACAAATTGAAAGAGCACAGCGACGGAAACGCGAGTGCGACGCTCATGGTCGCCAGGCCTTCCTCGATTTCGGTGCCACCGAGCAATTTGAATACGGCGCCGCTTGCGCTTGGCAGCGCATCGGCCTCCAGGGCCAGCACGCGGTTGGCACCGACGGGCTGCTCCACGATGGCCGAAACCCCGAAATCAATGTAGGTGGGCTCCCCCACTGCGGCACCGCCGGTACCGATGGGCTGGCCCACCGTCTTGTCATTGAAATCGGCCAGCAGAAGGGTGATCGGTCCGCCCGCAGGCTCGTGCCAGGCTGGGGTGGCGGCGGCGACCGCCTTCGGCAAGGCCAGCAGCACGAGCAGCAGGGTGCCGGTTGAAAACCAGTCAAACGTGCGTCGGTTCATGGTTCCACTCCTTGGGGCATGGGTGAGAGGCCGCGCCGGTACGGCCACGTCTCCGGTGCGTTCTGCAACCCGTGCAATCTGCCCGTCCCACGAAAAAAGGGATGCACAAACCCTGAAATTTCGGTGAAACTCGCATGCGCAACCCGTTCCCGTCCGGCAGACCAGCCGCATTGCGGTCGAACCGACAGGAAAACGACCGACAGGAGATGGACATCCAACCTCATCGCCATGCGCTACCGAATCCACGAATTCGAGCTTGACGTTGAGGGCGGCCAGCTGATCGGTCCGACGGGTGTCGTGCCGCTGCGCCGGCAGGTGTTGCTGACCCTGTGCCATCTGCTGCAACGGGCGCCGGACCTGGTGCCGAACGACGAACTTCTCGATGCGGTCTGGGGGCGCCAGGCGATTTCGCCGAACGTCGTGCCCCAGGCCATGCGCGAGCTGCGTCGTGCATTCGGCGATGACGCGCGTGAACCGCGCTTCATCGAGACACGCCATCGCCTGGGCTACCGGTTCATTGCACCTGTGCAGCGCATCAATGGCGCTGTGCCCGGTGCCAGCGCGGACGCCCCGGCCGCGTCGATGCCGGAGGCCGATTCCGCACGCGCGTTGCCGGCCAGCAGCAGGCCTGAACCCCGCGCGGCGCGTTTGACCTGGCGCACGGTACTGCTGGCCTGCACGGTCATTGCCGTCGCAGGCGTTGCCGCCGTGCTGCTGTACCCCGGCCGGCAGGTTGCCGACGCGTCTGCGCCGGTGCTTGCCGAGGTGCTGCCGCGCGATGCCGAGGCGCGCCAGGCCTTCCATGCCGCGCTGGTTGCACGCGGACATGGTGATCTTGCCGCGGCTGAACGCAATCTGCGCAATGCGATCCGGCGCGAGCCGCAGAGCGTTGCCAGCAGCGCCGATCTTGCACGCGTTCTTGCCGAGCAGGGTCGCTTCGACGATGCGCGGCACGAAGCCCAGCGCGCGGCCGAACTCAACGCGCCGCTTTCACGCAGCGATGCACTGCGTCTGCAAGCACTGCAGGCCGAGCTCGACTTCGACTGCAGCCGCGCTGCCGAGCTGTACCGTTCGGTTTTCGCCTTCGAACCGGGCGACGTGGAATCCGCCTATCGCCTGTTTGAATGCGAACTCTCGCTGGCCGAGCGGGCGGGTGCCGAGTCCACGTTGGCTGCCATTGCCAAAACACTGGGTGATCGCGCTGCGCAGGCCAATCCACGCCTGCTGTTGGCGCGCGCGCGCCTCGCGGCGGACAACGGCCAGCCGCAGGAGCAGCGCGATTTCGCCCGACGCGTGCTGCAAGCCTGCACGGACGATTCTGCTTGCGGTCGGCTCGGCGCAGCCGCGCGGCGCCAGCTCGCTGCCGCACAACTCAAGCTGGGTGCAGTCGATACGGCACTGGCCGAAGCTGCGCGCGCGGCACAGGAGGCAGAAGCCGGTGGCCATGCTTCCATCGCAGCCTCGGCGACCTTGCTCAAGGGCGTGATCGCACGCGAGCAGGGACGTCTGGATGATGCAGACCGCGACATACGCGAGGCGCAGCGTCGATACACCCTGCTCGGCGACGAGAGCCATGCGACCGAAGCCGAACGCGAAGCCACCGTGGTGATGCGGGTGCGTGGCGATACCGCGGGTGCGTTGAAGCGGCTGTCGGAGATCGAACGCACTGCCGCCTCGCGCGGAGACCTGCGCGCTCGCGCGAGCACCCTGCTTGCGCGTGGCATGACCGAACTCCCGGCAGGCCAGCCGGAAGCCGCGCTTGCTTCACTGGAACAAGCACGTGAATTTTTCGTCACCACGCACGATGCAGTTGGCGAAGCTGCCGCTCAGGTAAACCTTGGCAGCGTCTACGGTCGTCTTGAGCGCCACGCGGAAGCCAAGGCATCCAATGAACGCGCGCTGGCGCTGTTTCGCCAGCTCGGTGACAAGCGAGGACAGGCTTTTGCGCTTGGCAATCTCGCCATCAGTGCCGGCATCGAGGGTCAGGCCGCGCGCAAGCGCGAACTGACCGAGCAATCGCTCGCGTTGTTCCGCGACATCGGGGCACGCATGGAAGTGGGCCGCATCCAGTTCAACCTCGGCATCCAGGATCGGCGGGACGGCGACCTGGCCTTGGCCCGCACGCGCTTTGCCGAAGCCTGGTCGGCATTCGACGAACTGCACGCGTCGGCCTGGCAACAACGTGCGGCCGCCAGCCTGGCCATGATCGACCTTGAACGCGCCGATCTTGAGGCTGCCGCCGCCTTGCTCGACAAGTCACCGCCCGATGCGGCAGGTGGCGAACCCCTGCACGCGGCTGCGCTGCATGCCACCCGCGCGCGCCTGTTCGAATTGCGAGGCGACCTCAAGGCCGCGCGCCTCGCCAATGAGCAAGCGCTCGGGCTGCGCCAAAAATCGGCCGTCGCCGCCTGGGTTGATGTGAGTGAGCTTGATCTCGCCCGCATCGACCTGCTCGAAGGCGAGTTGACCCGGGCGGAAGTTACCTGTCGTCGACTGGCGCAACGCATGGAAGACCCGCGTGATGCGGCGGCGGCCGAATTGCTGCTGGCGCAGGTGTTGATTGCCCGCGACCGCCGCAGCGAAGCCGCGCGCCTGCTGGAGAACTCGACGCTGCGCCGCCTCGACGGACATCCGGACGCCGCGCTCGTGCTTGAATCGGAGTTGATGCTTGCCTTGGCGTTTGGCGCGGATCGCGAACGCCTGGCGATGATGCGTGAAACAGCCGAACGCGGTGATTTTCAGCTACTTGCGCTGCGTGCCAGCCTGGCCGAGTCTGCAAGCGCAGCGCTGCCGCCGACCTTGGTCGATGCGCTGGAGAAACGCGGGCTCACGGCATGGTCGATACTCGTGCGCGCGTTGTCGGCGTCAGGCGCGCGCTGAGATCGTTGTCTGTACGTTTGTTCATTCGCGGTACCCACGGCCGCGAATCCCCTGATGGACAAGGACGACTCGGCAATGACGACTAAGCAGAAAAACCCGGCCGAAGCGCGCTCCGTGTGGCGCGAGCTGCGCGATGCGCTGCGCGGCACCAGTGCCGATTACACGAAGATTCCCTTGCGTCGCGCGGTGTTCCTGCTGGCGGTGCCGATGGTGCTGGAACTGGTGCTGGAGTCGACGTTCGCGGTGGTCGACATCTTCTTTGTCGGCATGCTCGGTGCTTCGGCCGTGGCCACGGTGGGCCTGACCGAAAGTTACCTGTTCCTGATCTATTCCGTGGCCATGGGCCTGTCCCTGGCCGTGACGGCGGTGGTGGCGCGGCGCATTGGCGAGAACAAGCCGGAGGAGGCTGCGATCTCCGCGGTGCAGGCCATCCTTGTCGCATTGGTGGTGTCCTTGCCGTTTTCGTACGTCGGCATCGTCTATGCGCGCGAATTGCTGGCCTTGATGGGTGCCGATGCCTGGACGCTGGAACATGGCGTCAACTACATGCGTTGGATGCTCGGTGGCAATGCGGTGATCTTGCTGCTGTTCGTGATCAATGCGGTCTTCCGCGGCGCGGGTGACGCAGCGGCCGCGATGCGCGTGTTGTGGGTGGCCAATGGCCTCAACATCGTGCTCGATCCGATCCTGATTTTCGGCTTCGGCCCGATCCCGGCCATGGGCGTGGAAGGTGCGGCGATCGCCACCAACATCGGCCGTGGCGCGGGCGTGCTGATGCAGTTGTGGATCCTGTTCCGCGGCGGCAAGCACATCCGCATCCTCGGCTCGCAACTGGTGCTGCGCGGATCGGTCATGCTCAACATCGTGCGTACTTCCCTGGGTGGCACCGGACAGATGATCATCGCCACCACCTCGTGGATTTTCCTGTTGCGCATCCTCGCCAGCATCGGCAGCGAGGCCGTGGCCGGTGCCACCATCGGCATCCGCATCATGATGTTCACCCTGATGCCGGCCTGGGGCATGTCCAATGCCGCGGCAACCCTGGTCGGCCAGAACCTCGGTGCGCAGCAACCGGAGCGCGCGACTGCGGCGGTGTGGCGGATCGGCTGGTACAACATGGTCTTCACCCTGTCCGTGTCGGTGCTGTTTTTCTTTTTCCACGACCGTATCGTGGCGATATTCAGCGACGATGCGCGGGTGATTGCCATCGGCGGGGAGTGGTTGCGCATCCTGTCCTATTCGTACTTCGTGTACGGCTGGTGGATGGTGTCGGTCCAGGCCTACAACGGTGCCGGCGACACCATGACGCCCACCTGGATCAACCTGGTGTTCTTCTGGATGATCCAGATTCCGCTGTCCTGGCTGCTCGCCATCCAACTGGGTTGGCAGCACTCCGGTGTGTTCTGGGGCACTTTCGTCTCGGAAACCTCGGTGGGCCTGTTCACGCTGTGGTTGTTCAGCCGCGGCGGCTGGAAGAAGGCGCAGGTTTGAACGCCTGCTTTCTTAGGGCAACGCTGATCAAGTGGCACAGCCGTCATGGCGTTCAGAAAGTTCGCCAGCCGTGCTGCGTGGCGAAGGGAAGGCTGGTTGCCTTTCCGAGCCGCGCGGTGCGGCTGGGGGGCTTTCTGAGCGCCACCCGTTTCATTGAAAATCAAGCTGTTGGGCGACAGCTGTCTGCGCGCAGCTCATCGGCTCGCCGCCTTGAAACGACTGCACGGATGCAGGAGGTAGAGCAACGCAAGGAGCAGTTGCCGAGACGGCCAGTCTGTCTGCGGCAACGCACCTCGATCTGCACGCAGACAGATGTCGTGACGATTGCGTCACTTGATCAGCGTTGCCCTACCACTTCGCGTACTTCCAGTAGCGTGTTTTGCCCTCGGCGATCCATGCGCTGGCCTCGGCAATGCGTTTTGCGCGCGTGGCTTCCTGCTTGGCTTCGGTGATCCATTCGAGGTACTCGCGTTGCTTGCCCGGTGTAAACGCCGCGAACTGCTTTTTTGCACCGGCGGTCTTGGCCAGTGCCCTGGCAAAATCCTCGGGCATGGTCGGCACCGGTTTTGGCGTATCGCGTTTGCGGTTTGGCAGTTTGGCACCGCCATCGATGGCCTTGGCGGCCTGTTTGAGTTGTGCGATCAGGACGCGCCTGGCCGGCAAGTCCGCGAGCACCGTGATGCGACCGTAATGCCCCATGGCCTCAGTGCGCTTGCTTGCATCGCTGGCGCTGGCATCGCGCATCGGCACGATGAACCCGGCATGCTGCTTGAAGGCGGCCATGCCGGCGAGGATCTTCCCGGCGTGGGTGAAATGCGGCGCGCTCCATTTCAGGGTTTCTTCGACATCGGGGCAGGCTTCGTGCACGAGTGCGCGCAGGTGTTCGAGTATGGGTTTCGCGAAGGCGGCGGATTTGGCGATGTAGGCATCGATTCGCGTGTCACGGGATGGCATGACTTTGCACTCCAATGCGGGGAATCCGATCTGATTCTGCCGCAAATCCAGGGGAAACGGACCTTTCGCGATCCCCATGCGGAATTGATCCAATTCGCGATCAGGCTCGCGTGCACCGTTGTAGAGCCGAACTTGCTCGGCTTTGCTTGTCGGGCATTGCAATGAGCGGAGCAAGCTCCGCTCTACCAAGGTGGCATGGCTTGTTGTAGAGCCGAGCTTGCTCGGCTGCTTTGTCGGGCATGCAGCGCCCCCCCCCGGCCCCGGCCTTTAGAGCCGAGCTTGCTCGGCTGCTTTGTCGGGCATTGCAATGAGCGGAGCAAGCTCCGCTCTACCAAGGCGGCATGGCTGTTGCAGAGCCGAGCTTGCTCGGCTGCTTTGTCGGGCATTGCAATGAGCGGAGCAAGCTCCGCTCTACCAAGGCGGCATGGCTGTTGTAGAGCCGAGCTTGCTCGGCTGCGGTGTCGGGCGCTGCGAACCCAACCAATTGCGATCCGCCAGCGCGCGTGTCAATGTCATCGCTGCGGCGGAGGACAGCATGTCGGACATCACCGAACTGATCGGCAAGGCACGCGCGGGTGACGCGCAGGCATCGGAGCACCTGTTTGCCAGCCTGTATGGCGAATTGCGCCGCCTGGCCGCCGCCCAGCTGCGCGGTGACAACATCATGCGTTCCACCTCGCTGGTGCATGAGACCTGGCTGAAGCTGGCCAATCACGGCAGCCTCGAAGTCACCGACCGCAGCCACTACTTCGCGGTGGCCGGACGGGTCATGCGCCAGATCGTGATCGACCACGTGCGTGCGCGCGGCGCCTTGCGTCGCGGTGGCGATGTCCAGGTCGCCTCGCTGGATACCACGGCCCTGCAGGTGGCCGGGCAGGGGCGCGACGAGGACGTGCTCGCCCTGGATGAGGCCCTGCATCGCTTGGGCGAAGTGGATCCCGAGCTGGCTTCACTGGTCGAGATGCGCTTCTACGCCGGCCTGGAGTTGTCCGAGATTTCCGTCGTGATCGACCGCTCGGAGCGCTCGCTGAAGCGCGACTGGCGGCGCGCGCGCGCGCCTTCCTGCAACGTGAAATGACCTTGGCCTGACGCATGACCACCAGCGAGCAATGGCGAAAAATCGGCGAGCTGTTCGACGCCCTGGTCGAACTGGATGCCGGCGAGCGCAACCGGCGCCTGCAGGCGTTGCGGCAGCAGGATCCTGAACTGGCACGCGAGGTGGCCACCCTGCTCGCCGCGGATGACAATTCCCATCCACTGCTGGATGGCGATGCCGCCGACGCTGTTCCGGACCTTGCCGGAGACGATGTGAATCACGCCGACAACGGAGGCGTGATCGGACCCTACCGCCTGCTGCGCGTGCTCGGCGAAGGGGGCATGGGCGTGGTCTGGCTGGCCGAGCGCACCGATGGCACCTACGAGCAACAGGTTGCCCTCAAACTGCTCAAGCGCGGCATGGATTCGCAAGTGATCCTGCGCCGCTTCCTGCAGGAACGCCGCATCCTGGCGCGCCTGCATCATCCCAACATCGTGCACTTGCTCGACGGCGGCATGAGTGCCGACGGTCGACCCTACTACGTGATGGATTTCGTCGAGGGTGACTCGATCACCGTTCATGCCCAGCAGCAGCGCCTGTCGATGGCGGCCCGCGTGGAGCTGGTCGCCAAGCTGGCTGATGCGGTGGCCCACGCGCATACCCACTTGATCGTGCATCGTGACCTCAAGCCGTCAAACGTGTTGGTGGACCCGCGCGGCGAACCGCGCGTGCTCGATTTCGGCATCGCCAAACTGATCGAGGAGAGCGGCAACCAGACGATGACGCGCACCGGCATGCGCGTGCTGTCCCCGGCCTATGCGGCGCCGGAGCAGATTCTTGGCGGCGTGATCGGCACGGCCACCGACGTCTATGCCATGGGCTTGCTGTTGTGCGAACTGCTGGTTGGCGTGCTGCCGCACAAGCGCAGCAGCGTCCCGGCGCGGCTCAGCCAGGACGCCAGCGAGGAAGCCGTGCGTGTCAGCACCCTGGCCGGACGCCTGCAGCCGGAGCAAGTTCGCGAGTTGTATGGCGACGCCATTGACCCGGCGCGGCTCGCGCGCCGCATCGGTGGTGATCTGGACATCATCATGGCCACCGCGTTGCAGGTGGACCCTGCACGGCGCTATGCCACCGCTTCCGCCTTGGCGCGCGATCTGCGCCAGTGGCTCGCGGGCAGACCGATCAGCGCCCGCGCGGATTCCGGCTGGTACCGGATGCGTCGCTTCGTGCAACGCCATCGCCTGGGCGTGGCGGCGGGCGTGCTGGTGCTGCTGTCGCTGCTCGGCGGCCTGGGTGCGGCGCTGTGGCAGGCCAATGTCGCGCGCGATGAGGCGCGGCGCGCAGACAGCGAACGCGCCAAGGCCGAGCTGCAGCTTGCGCGCGCGCAGAAGGTCAAGGACTTCCTGCTCACCCTGTTCCGCGAACAGGACCCGTTTTCCCGTGCCAAGGCACAGGGGCGCAAGCCCAGCGAGATGATTGCCGAAGGTGTGAAGCAGGTGGATGCCAGCATGGGAGCGGATCCCGGCCTGCAAGCCGAATTGCGCCGCGACCTCGGTGAAATCCAGCTCAGCATGGGGGATCGGGCGGCAGCGGTGGTCACGCTGAAACGCGCATGGGACCAACAAAAGCAGCTCAGCGGCGAAGACAGCGCCGCCAGCGCAACGGCGCAGGCGCTGTATGCGAGCGCGTTGCTGCAGTCCGGCGATGCCAAACAGGCCGAACCTCTGCTGCGTGGCGCACTGGATCGGTTGCGCGCCAGCCTGGGCCCGGATCACCTGCGCACGGTGGACGCCGAGATCGCCCTGGCCCGTCTGGAGTTGATGATCGGACATGACGACGAGTCGTTGAAGCTGCTGCAACACGGAGTCGATGTGTACAGCACTGTGTACGGCCCTGATGCGATCGAACTGGTACCGCGCCTGACCGCACTGTCTGGCCAATATGTGGAGATGTCCAGGTTTGAAGAATCCAACAAGCTCAGCCGCCGCGCACTGCGCATTGTCGAGCAGCGCAACGGCCCCGATCATGTGCTCGCCATCGTGCCGCATACGCAGATTGCCGATGCCCTGCGTTACCAGCAGAAATACGCGGAAGCATTGCCGGAAATGGATGCGGCAGTGCGAATTGCGCGCAGTCAGTTGCCGGCATCCAACCCCATCATTGCCGGTGTGCTGATTCGCTACGGCGACTTGCTCAGGCGCATGCAGCGTTATGATGAAGCCGAGCAGGTTTTTGCCGAGGGCGTGGCCAAGCTGCAAGGATCCGGCAGCGGCGAGTATGCGCAGATGCTTCAGGTGTACGGCACGCTGGCATCCGCACGCGGCGCATACGCGTTGGCCAGCGAACGCTTCCGCAAATCGATGGACGTTTTCCGCAAGGCCACTGGCGAGAGCACGTTCACCTGGCTGACCGCGCTGCTGCTGATCGACAGCCTGGGCCAGGACGGCCAACTGGTTGAAGCCGACACCCTGGCAAAGGAAGCCAGCCGCGCGTTTGCAGGCATGGGCCAGCCGGACTCCTACGAAAGTGGCTACCTGAGCGGAACTGTGGGTTACTTGCGTTGGCGCCAGCGGCGATTCGAGGATTCCATCGCACCGTTTCGCCACTGCCTCAAGGTGCAGATCCAAACCTATGGCGAGCAGCATCCGGAAGTGGCGCGCATGCGGGTTGCCCTGGCGCGCAGCCTGCTGGCCATCGGTGATGCCGACAGCCGCATGGAGGCTGGCACCCTGATTGAGCAGGCCTACCCGGTCATCGAAAAAGCCGATGCAGGCACGGCGGACACGGGAGTGGCCTTGCTGGTGCGGGCGGAATTGCGACTGGACGCAGGCGAAGCAATGGGTGCGCAGCGGGACATCGATGCCGCGTTGCCCTCATTGCAGGGCAAGGGCCTGGACCGCGAGCGCGAGCGGCGCATGGCAGCAAACCTGAGCCAGCGCATCAAGCGAATGCCTGCTATCCGTTGATCGGCGTGGCGAACACTGTTGCGCCAGGAAACGCCGTTGAAAACCTGACGCCGCGCCGGACCTTTCCCTGATCCGGCTTGCGGTGCGTGCGTCATGTCGGTCCTCCCCGACCGACCGCTCCGCATCCGGCGGAACGGTGAAAGCGTGCGTGGGATGCGGCCAGGAAAGTTCTGATCCTTGCCGCGATGGTGCGACGATGTCATGCAAAGCGGACGAAGGCAGCGGAGCAAGCTCCGCTCTACAAGCGCGTGATTGAGGGCAGCGGAGCAAGCTCCGCTCTACAAGAGTCCAACATCGAATCCCGTAGAGCGGAGCTTGCTCCGCTCGATTCGGCAACTTCCAGGGTGTGGAGCCGCTGCGGGACACATCGGCAACGTCCTAATCGTCAAATCCGTCCTTGAACAGGATGTCGGTCTGGTACAGCACCTGCACCGCACCCGAATCGGTGTCGACACCATCGTCGTAGAGATAGGCGCCAACGGCAAGGTCATCGCGACCGTCGCCGTTGAAGTCGCCGATGGCGAGGTCGTTGCCGAACTGGTCGTTCTCGTGCGGTCCATCGATGCGCAATGGCGCCAGCGGCAGGATCGGGTAGGCCGTGGAAACCAGCAGTCCTTCGCTGTCGCTGCCGGAATCGATCACCCACACCGCGCCGGCATTGTCGACCCCGTTGACCACCGCAAACGGTGCCCCGATTGCCAGGCTGTCACCGCTGCAGTTCAGGCCATCACACTCGTAGCCCAGCCGGCCAGCTCTCAGAACCACTCCGAAGCGGCCGGCGTCCGTGATCACACCGGGCAGCGCGGGCGGCAGGATGAACTCGTTGCCGGCGGCATCCAGCCCGCTGGCCGTGCCGTAAATCACATGCACCGCTCCCTGATCACCATTGGTGCCATTCGCGCCAATGGCGAGGTCGGCGTAGTTGGTTTCGAGGAAATCGCGGTCGCCGAACTCGCCAGTGGCCAGGGCGCCGCCAAAGTTGTCGGACGTTGCACAATCGCCACCAATGCCCTGGGTGCCGGGACGCCAGATCTTCGAACCAGTGGTTGTAAGGCCCGTGCTGGTCGTGGTTCCGTTCAGCACGACGACGCCGCCACCGCGATCGGTTCCGTTCGGGCAGGTGGCACCCGTAATGCCGATGGCAAGGTCGGCGTCACCGTCGGCATCGAAATCGCCGGTGGTCAGTGCCCAACCGTAGTAATCATTAATCCGCGGCGAGAAGGTCAGGCCGTCGCTGTCGCGGTCGAAGATTTCCGCACCGTAGCTGCCGTTGACGCCAAGAATCCCCCGTAAACCACCATCACCGCACCCGCATTTTCGAAACCACCCACGACCTGGCCGCGCATGCCGATGGCGAGGTCGTCATAACCGTCGTCATCGAAATCGCCCGAGGCAAGGCTGTTGCCAAGGTTGGCCTGAGCCTGCACTGCACCCGGATAGGCACCGCCGGCCTGGATGGTGGACTGCACTTCCCATTCGCCATCGGCCGGACGACGGTTCATCACATACACTTTTCCCGCACCGGATTCGCCGCCCACGCTGGAGTTGGGATAGGCCACGGCAATTTCGTCACGATCGTCGCCATCGAAGTCGCCGGCCGCCATGACATAGCCGTGATTGGGCATGCTCACGGTGCTCGGGGAGAACGGGAACAGCGGGTCGGAACCCACATCGAACGGATTGCCGAGCAATGCGCGCAGACGATCACCTCCGTTCTCCGACACGATCAGGTCATCGATGCCGTCGTTGTCGACATCACCGGCCACGACTCCGCGACCGAAAAATGCCCCCGCCGGATTGGCATAGGGATTCTTGAGCAGCAGGTTGTCGATCGGCCCCAGGTGTTCGCGGGCCTGCACCACGGGTGCGGCGAAGGCAAGGCCAGCCAGCAATGCTGAGCACAGACGGGTCGTGCGGGAAATGGTGGATTTGGCAAAGTTGCGCATGGCAAAACTCCGGTTGGACCGTTCGAACCCTGGATGAAACAGGGGCCTTGTTTGCAATCACGGAAGGCGGCGACAGGAGGGGCCACGGTGCTGCGGAATTGGGGATCGGGGATCTTCTTGTCTCCCTCTCCCGCTGGCGTACCCAAAAGGGCATGAAGGAGAGGGCTGGGGTGAGGGTGGTCAGCAAGACGAAGCGCCAACCTCACCCGCCGCTACGCGTCGGCCTCTCCCGCTGGAGGGAGAGGCGGAATCTGTACCAGGCGCGCCACCCGTCACCCTATTTCGCAGCCGGGACGCTGACCAGGTTGTCGCCGGCCTTGTCCCAGTTTTCGCCTTCCTGCACCAGCAGGATCGGGCCATGCACAGTCCAGCCGATGCCGTCGCGCGCTTCGATCAGCAACACCGCGGCATCCTCGAACTGGTAGCCGCCACTGACCTTCACGTCGCGCAGCATGCGCAGGGCCTGCACCTTGAGCTTGGCCTGGCGTTGGGTCAGTGGAATCGTGTTTCCTTCGAAATCCTTGTCGCGATAGACAATCTGCGCCATCTGGCTGCCAGAGCTCATGGCCGCATCCGGATCCTTTGCGTCCACCGCTGCGGCCATCTTGCGGGTTTGCTCGGTGAATGCCTTGCCCACGGCACCGCCATCGGCCGGCAGCTTGGTTGCCGCTTTTTCCCAATCGGTGCGCAACTCGCCCTGGCTGTCGCGTATGCCCTTGCCGAAGAACTCCTTGACCAGTGATTCGTTGCTGGTGGCTTTCAGCCTGGCGATTTCAGCCGGCGAATAGGCAATGCTGACCAGCTTGTAGTCATTGCCGATCCTGGCGTAGGGCATTTCCATCTTGCCCGAGCTGGAGCCGTCCTTCGCCTTCATCTCGATCCTGATGGTGCCCTCGACTTTTGGCGCCTCGGCATTGATTTGCGCAGCCTGCTCCTTCAGGCGGGTGATCAATTCCTCGTCTGCGGCGGCGGTGCTGGTGCTGCACACGGCTTCGCTGGCACATTCGCGCACCGCGTCGAAATAGAAGAAGTGCAGCTGCGCGGGAGCCAGATCGATATCGGCCAGTTTGCGCGCTGCTTCGAAATCGCCTTTGGAGAATGCGCCTTGCACCGCCTTGGCCAAGGCTTCCGGCGAGGTTTGCGCCTGACTGCATGCAGAGCTTGCCAGCAGGGCAAGCAAGGCCAATCCGAGCGTTGCATGTTTCATGGGTGATGGCTCCGTGAAAGGAAAGCCAGCCGCCACAATGGCTGCTGTCATTCGCTAACACGGACAAACCCACGCGCAGGGGCCACGCGCTGAAATCTCTGGCCAGGAGCCTGCGCGGCAGAATGAATTCGAAGCGAAACGGCGCTGACGCGATTCAGTGGATCAATCGGAGGGTGCGCATAGCGGGCACTATGCAAGCCTGACGATTGATCCAATCAATCGATGGCAGCGACGTTGCAGCCGGATGGCTTCTGCCGCGCAGGCTCCTAGCATGGCCAAGAGCGCTACCGCCGTCTGCGCTTCGGGTTAGTCTTTACCTCGTCGCAATCGACGGCCTTGGGAGGAAAGAAGCATGGCGCGTACTCATCTGGTGAACCTGTTGCGTCGCTCGGCAGCCATTGCGCGGGTGGCGCAATCCACTGGCGAGCCGCTTGCGGAAGCGGTGATGCGGGAAAAGGAACTGCGTCGGGGTTCGTCACGCCGACGGTTTCTCCAGCAATCGGCAACGGCGGCTTCGGCGCTGCTGCTGGGCGCGTGCGCGCGCGTGCCCATGCAATCCGACAAGGGCGGTGGGGATGTCGTCGTCGTGGGCGCCGGCATCGCCGGGCTGACCTGCGCCTGGCGCTTGCGTCAGGCGGGCATCCCGGTGCGCCTGTACGAGGCGCAGAACCGCATCGGCGGGCGCATGCTGAGCCTGACCAACCACTTTGCCGATGGCCAGGTGTGTGAGCTTGGCGGTGAATTGATCGACACCGGCCATGTGCGCATCCGCGCGTTGGCGGCGGAACTGGGTATTGCGCTGGATGACTTGAGTGAAGACCCCACGCACGCCTTTGGCGATGTCTGGTTTGCCGAAGGCCGACGCCACGACGAAGCCGAAATCCTGCGCGACTTTGCCCCGCTGGCCCAGGCCATTGCGCGCGATGCGGATACCTTGCCCGAGGGTCAGATCACCTACGCACAACCGGGTGGCTGCGAGACGCTGGATCGCGAGTCGATCAGCCAGTGGCTGGATCGCAACGGGGCTTCGGGTTGGCTGCGCACGCTGATCGAGGTGGCCTACACCACCGAGATGGGGCTGGAGTGTGGCGAGCAATCCGCGCTCAACCTGCTTACCTTCATTGATCCGGGCACCGAGGCCTTCCGCATTTTTGGCGAAAGCGACGAACGCTTCCACGTGCGCGGCGGCAACGACCTGATCGTCAAGGCGCTGGCAGCCAAGCTCGGCAATGCCATTGAAACCGATGCGGTGCTGGAAGCGATCAGCCAGTCCGCAGGCGGCGGCTATCGCCTGGGTTTCAAGCGTGGTTCTTCGGCCTTCGAGGTGAATGCCTCACGCGTGGTGCTGGCCCTGCCATTCACCACCCTGCGCCGCGTGCGCATGGATGTTGAGCTTCCCGAGGTGAAGCGTCGCGCCATCCATGAGCTCGGTTACGGCACCAATGCCAAACTGATGATCGGCTTCAACGAACGCATCTGGCGCACGCGGCATGCCAGCTCCGCCAGCAGCTTCAGTGACCTGCCGCTGCAGACCACCTGGGAAACCAGCCGCATGCAGGCGGGCACGGCCGGCATCCTCACCAATTTCGTCGGCGGCAAGCATGGCGTCGAGATCGGCGAGGGCAGCGCGATGATGCAGGCCGACAAGGCGGCGCGTGAACTCGATGCCATCTTCCCCGGGCTGTCGGCGGCACGCGATGGCATGAAGCAGGCGCGCATGCATTGGCCAACGCATCCGTGGACTCTGGGCAGCTATGCCTGCTATCGCCCCGGGCAATGGACGAGCGTGCGTGGTGCGCCCGGCGAAGCCGTGGGCAACCTGCATTTTGCCGGCGAGCATTGCGCGCTGGACAACCAGGGCTTCATGGAAGGCGGAGTGGAAAGTGGCGAGTGGGTTGCCGAGGCCATTGCCGGTTCACGCAAGCGCGCCACCGGCGCGATGGCGTGAGTCTCTGCTTGCCAGTGTGCAAACGCCGGGCGGTCTCGCTTCGCGCAGTCGTCCTGACTACGAGCTTTTTCGTCGTAAGCCGCATCGACTTTTCATGCTGCGCTGCGGCGTGGCATATGTCAGAAAATCATTAGGATTGTGTAATTGCGAGATCGACTCGTGGGGAGGGAGAACCCGCCGTGGCAGAAATGCCCGGCGGGTTTTTTTATGTCCATGGATGGACGGTATGCCGACAACGCAGGAGCAGTTGTCGGCGATGCCATGGATGGTCGGTATGCCGGCAATGCAGGAGCAATTGCCGGCGATGGCCATGGAACGCATGGCACCCATGCCATGCGGATTCCATCCATGGATGGTCGGTATGCCGGCAATGCAGGAGCAATTGCCGGCGATGGCCATGGAACGCATGGCACCCATGCCATGCGGATTCCATCCATGGATGGTCGGTATGCCGGCAATGCAGGAGCAATTGCCGGCGATGCCATGGATGGACGGTATGCCGACAACGCAGGAGCAGTTGTCGGCGATGCCATGGATGGACGGTATGCCTGCAATGCAGGAGCAATTGCAGGCGATGACCATGCATGGTCAAGGCAACGACGAGCACGTCCCGTCCGTCCGGAACATGTTGAAACAGGATTGCCTGGCACCCTGATTCCGTTCATGGTTCGACAGGCTCACCACGAACGGATTTTGGGGGCTCACCACGAACGGATACTGCTTGATTCGCGGTGCCTCAAATACGCCACGCAGCTGGATTGCGCAGAGCGCCGGTATGCCGGCAATGAAGGCGCAATTGCAGGCGATGGCCAGGGATGATCAAGGCAACGACGACCACGTCCCGTCCGTCCGGAGCATGTTGAAACAGGATTGCCTGGCACCCTGATTCCGTTCATGGTTCGACAGGCTCACCACGAACGGATTTTGGGGGCTCACCACGAACGGATACTGCTTGATTCGCGGTGCCTCAAATACGCCACGCAGGTGGATTGCGCAGAGCGCCGGTATGCCTGCAATGCAGGAGCAATTGCCGGCCTATGACCAGGGATGGTCGGTATGCCGGCAATGCAGGAGCAATTGCCGGTCTATGGCGCGATGGTCGAGGCCGGATCTGTGCCGCTGCCATCGAGAACCTGCTGCATGATGGGCTCCAGCTCATTGCGGTAGCGCAACTGGCCGAGTGCTCGCAGCTCGGCGGGCAGGGACGTCGATGCGCTCATCACGTTCGGCGGCAATGCATCGCGCAGGGTGCTGAGCGTGGCGAAGTACGAATCGCCCTGGATGCCTGCGGCCTCCAGCAGCAGGCCGGGCAACATCCACGAGGTGGTGTTCATGGGTGCGCCTTGTACAAGATCCCGGCCGTTGTCGAGCAGCAGCCAGGGCACCGGCTGTGACTTGGCATCGCCACCGTCGGCAAAACCGATGTCCTCATAGACCGGACCCAGTCCCGGCAAGTGATCGCCGTAAAAGAGCAGCAAGGTGCGGCGCTTGCGCTTTTCCAGCGCCGCCGCGAGGCGACCGAGTTCGTGATCGGCATCCTCCAGCAGGTACAGGTAGTTGCGCAGCCAGTAGTCGCCACCTTCACTGAGGTTGGGTGGCACCTTCAGGTTTTTCAGACGCTGTACATCGAGGCCAGGCCGCCAGTCAAACGGGCCATGGTTTTCCATGCTGATGGCAAACAGCAGTTGCGGCGGACCCTGCTCGTCGAGGTTCTGCAGCACCTTGTCGGTCAGTGCGGCGTCGCCGATGAACAGGCCGACGATGTCGTCCTTGGAAAATTCGCGGTCGTCGATGAAGGCATCAAAGCCTATCTGCTGGAAGGCCTGGCGACGATTCCAGAACACGCCGGTATTGGGATGGATGGCGGTTGTCCGGTAACCCTGGCTGCCGAGGGTGCGCACGATGCCGGGGATGGGCCGGTCGGCGATTTCGTAGTACGGATACTGCACGCCCGGGAAAAAGGCGAGGGCAAGCCCGGTCAACACCTCGAACTCGGTGCGGATGGTGCCGCCGGCATAGGTAGGCACCGACATTTCACCGGACAGGCCGCGCTTGGCCAAGCGATGGTAGTTCGGCAGGTAGGTGCGTGCGGGTGCATTGCGCAGGCGCGCCGGATCGAACAGGGATTCACTCTGCACAATGACGATGTCCGGGCGCGTGTCGCTGGGCATCGCCCAAGCGGAATGATTGGGGTACTGGCGCGCGCGCAGTTCCTCGGCATGTTCGCCCAGCAGGCGCACGGCAGCGGAGCGGTCGGGCTTCAGATTCTGGCGACGCGCCAGCTCCCAGTTGTACAGCACCAAATTGCCGACAACACCCGCCTGGCGCGCGCTGTCCACCACCGACCACGGAGCAAACTGCAGGCGTTCGGCACTGTAGACCACGCGCCACGGCGTCCAGCCCACCAGCAGTCCCGTGGCCATGACGAGGGTGAAGGTGGCAAGCGCCAGCCGGCGCCAACCACGCATGGCCGGCCACGGGGTTTCGCGCACCAGGGCCAGGGTCAAGAGCAGGATCACTGCGACAACCAGCAGGACCATTCCGCTGGAGCCGAGGTAATGGGAGAACAGTGGCCAGGATGAGCCGATCTCCTGGAGAAAATGAAAGTCACCGGGCAACAGCGGCATTTCCAGCTGTTCGACCTTCACCGCATTTGCACCAAAGGTCGCCGCCAGAAGAAGACCTCCGATCCAGCTCGCCAGCAGCACACGCCGGGTCAACGCGCACACCAGCAACACCACCAGCAGGAACGGAATGGCACCCAGCAGCGCGAGCTGCCATGCGCGCGCATCCGCCAAGCCGACGGCTCCGCCGAATGCGGGATCCAGGCGTTCCACGCCGAGCGCAAACAGCACTACCAGCAACAGCAACCAGAGGGCACTGTGCCAATTGCGCCCAGCAGTCGCGGGGCGGAGGTTTGAAGTCATCGTGGTGACCGGCGGCAAGAGGGAAGGGCGGGGTGCGTCATCATCCTGAAACCTGCTGAGTATAGGGTGAACTGGGCAGGTGTCTGTGCACCGACCCGGGCCGGCTGGTGGCAATGCAAGGTGGATGCCAGAATCGCGGCATGTCCCTACGCGCCCGGCCGCAGGCCATTCACCAATTGCTGGATTCGCGCATGTCACGGCTGGATGCACTGTGCCGCGACGCGGGAGTGCCGTTTTATGACGATGCCGGCGTCGACAGTCATCTGGAACGGGTGCTGTTGGCCAGCGATTTTGCCTTCGAGAGTTTTCTTCAGGATCCGGGCCTGCTCGGACCCGAACTGGTTCGCCTGATGAACGATCCGCGCCACGCCGATGCGCGCGTGGCACCGTTCGCCATGGCGATGAGTGACGAGGAGTTTCGCGGCGAACTGCGCCGCTTCCGCCGCCGCGAGGCTATCCGCCTGATCTGGCGTGACGTCAACCATGTGGACGGCATTGAAACCACTCTCACCGGGGCCAGCGTGCTTGCCGAGGTGTGTCTGGAAACCGCGCTGCGTCATGCCGAGCGCCAGTTGGCTGCGCGCCATGGCGTCGTGCGCAATGCGCGCGGCGAGGTGCAGCGCCTGGTCGTGCTCGCGCTCGGCAAACTCGGTGGCAGCGAACTCAATTTCTCATCCGACATCGACCTGGTCCTGGCTTACGACGAGCCGGGCAGCAGTGATGGCGCTCGTGCGCTGGATGCCGAAGTCTGGTACGCGCGCCTGTGCCAGCATCTGATCTCGCTGCTGGCCGACCGCGAGCGCGAAGGTTACGTGTACCGCGTCGATTTGCGCCTGCGGCCATTCGGCAACGCCGGCCGCGTCGCCCTGTCGTTCACCGCCATGGAGCAGTACTACCAGCGCGAAGGCCGCGACTGGGAACGCTATGCCTGGATCAAGGCGCGCCCGGTGGCCGGCGACAAGGCCGCCGGCAACCGCCTGCTGGCCACCTTGCGGCCATTCGTGTTCCGCCGTTATTTCGACTACACGGCCTTCGCCGGCATGCGCGAGATGAAGGCCTTGATCGACGCCGAGGTCGCGCGCAAGGACCTCGCCGAAAATCTCAAGCTCGGTCCCGGCGGCATTCGCGAGATCGAGTTCATCGTGCAGTTGATTCAATTGATCCGTGGCGGGCGCGAGCCATCCCTGCGCGTGCGTGGTTTGCAGGTTGCCCTCGCTGCCTGCGAACAACTCGGGCTGATCAACGCAAAACGCGCCAGGGGCTTGCTCGATGCCTATCGCCTGCTGCGCCGGGTCGAGAACCGCGTGCAGATGTTTGCCGACGCGCAGACCCATGAGTTGCCGGACGACGCGCTGGCCCGCGAGCGCATTGCGCTGGCGCTCGGATTTGCCGGAGCGACTGAACTCGTGGCCGAACTGGATCGCCATCGCGCAGTGGTCAGCGATGAATTCAAGGCGGTGATGGCGGCGAGTGAAAACCAGCGCGGCAGCGAGGCAACAGCATCCTGGGACAGCCTGTGGCAGCGCGCCAGCGCAGAGCAGATCGACGACCAGGCATTTGCCGCCGCCGGCTTTGAACCGGTGCAGCCGGTACTGGAGGCCTTGCGGGGATTTCTCGGCAGTCCGATCCTGCGGGCCGCATCGGTTCGCTCGCGCGAACGCATTGATCGCATCATGCCGGCCTTGCTCAAGGCCGCTGCACGAAGTTCGGCACCCAGCGCCTGCCTGGTGCGCCTGATCGGTCTGGTGCAGGCGGTGGCGCGACGGTCCGCCTATCTGGCCTTGCTGGATGAACAACCCGCCGCATTGCGTCGCCTGGCCTCGGTGTTTGCCGCCAGCGCCTTGCTCGCGGAGCGGGTCATTGCCCATCCCCTGTTGCTTGACGAACTGCTCATCGATCGCGGCCAGGAGTTGCCTCCCAGCCGCGAACAGATTGAAGCGGAAATGGCGCGGCGGCTGGGTGCGGTGCACGAGCCGGACCTGGAGCGCGAGGTTGACCTTCTCCAGGAGCAACGACTGGCGGTGCAGTTTCATGTGGGCCTCGCCTTCCTGGGTGGACGCATCGATGCGGTGGCCGCTGCGCGCTCGCTCACCGATGTCGCCGAAGCGGTGCTGGCAACGGCACTGCGCATTGCCGAACGCGACCTGATTGCCGCACACGGCCGCATGGATGATCGCCCGGGTGATGGAACCGCCATGGCGGTGATCGGCTACGGCAGCCTTGGCGGCATGGAGCTGGGCTTCGGTTCCGACCTCGACCTGGTTTTCATTTACGACAGCGCGCATGCCGCACTGGAATCCGATGGTGCCAAACCGCTGGAAGGCAGTCGCTACTACGCGCGACTGGCGCAGCGTTTTGTCCACGTGCTCAGCATGCCGACCCGCTCCGGGAAGCTGTATGACATCGACGTGCGACTGCGCCCGGATGGCGGTTCCGGCCTGCTGGTCAGCAGCTTCGACGCCTATGCCGCCTACCAGCAGGCGCGCGCCTGGACCTGGGAGCATCAGGCTCTCGTGCGGGCGCGTGCGGTGGCCGGTGATGTGGGTTTGGGTCGCCTGTTTGCAGACGTGCGCGCGAATGCGCTGCAAGCGCGCGGCCAGGGCGCGCAACTGCATCGGCAGATCGTCGAGATGCGGACGCGCTGGCGCCAGGAGAGTGATCGTTCGGATGCTCTTCGTCTTGATCTGAAACAAGGCCTCGGCGCATTGGTGGATATCGAGTTCCTGATGCAGGCCATCGTGCTGGAGCACGCGCCGCGGCAGCCCGCACTGCTTGCCGCCACGCACACGCTGGATTTGATTCAAGCTGCCGCCCGACTCGGCCTGCTCACGCCGGTGCAAGCCGAAACGCTGACCTCCGCGCATGCGCTGATGTTGTCGCGCTCGCTCGCCAGCAAACTGGATGCGAAACCGCGCCTGGTCCATCGCGACGCAGCGCTCGATGCCGCCTGCACGCAGGTGCTGGCCGTCGCCCGCGAACTGGATCTGGCGTTTGATTGATCGGGGATTGGGAATCGTGATTACACTTTGCATGCACGCACGCGGACCGAATCCGGAATCCGCAACGACACAAGTGCGTGTGAGCGGATGCGCTACGACTCGGTTTCGCACAAGGCGGTCCGGTGTGTGCCCCACAAAGCACGCACGCGCTCGGCAATTCCTGGCAGTTCGCGCAGGGGTTGCTGCGCGGTTGGCGCATCCGCATCCAGCGCGCACAGGTGCCCTGCATTGCGAAGGGCGTCATGGAAGCGGGCGAGTTTCCCGGCAACCGGCTTCGGGGCGAAGGCGTGCACGGGTTTGCCGGTGGCGCAGGCTTCGGAAATCATGTTCACCGAATCGGCACTGACCACGAAGCGGTCGGCCCAGGCGAGCATGCCGGGATAGGAATTCTCGCCATCGCTGCGATCCGCCCAGAACACGCCCGGCCATTGCGTGAACCAGCTTCGAAGTGCCGCCCGCATTTCCGGTGGCGTGCGCCGCGAAGTGCTGACGAGGAAGCTGCCGCCATGCCGCGCGTGCAACGAGACCAGGCATTGTTTCAGGGACTCAAGATAGTCGTCATCCAGCGCCTGCGCCTTGTGCGGACCGCCGACCAGGACGGCAATGCGTGGCACGGGCAGGGCTTCCAGCGCGGGAAACTGTTCACGCGCGTGGGCCAGCCATGCATCATCGATGGTGTTGATGGCCCCCAGCGTGGTGATGACATTGTCACCGGCCAGCGCGTCGTGGCGCGGGGCGATGACGGCGCCAAAGTGGTGGGGTGCGATGCGCGGGTCGAGAATCTGGACGGTGAAGCAGCGCCCGCCACTCCATTGGCGCAAACAACGCGTCAGCAGTGCGGCCGTGCGTCCACAGCCAATCGCCACATCCGGCCATGCCGTGCTGATTCGCGAGCCATCCGTGCAGCGCATGGCGGATCCGGCCAGCCAGGTCAGATGAGGGGCAAACCAGCGCCACGGGCGGGCCAAGCGCAGGCGTATCGTCACGGCTTCCAGGCCAAGCCCCTGCGCGAGTGCCAGGGCCTGGCGCTCGTTGCCCGCGGCACCGTCGCTGATCACCCAGCAGGTCTCGCGGGAACCATCGTCGTTCAATTCAATTCCATTGCCAGTCATGCGTTCCTGCTGATTGCGGGAGCCGTGGGCCTCAGGCATTGTCCATCCGGTGGGAGCAATCCGTTGTCGATTGTTGCGTTGATCGATCAGCAACCGCCCCTAAACTTTAACCCAAGCAGGGATGACCGCCATTTCTGTGCAACGGAGTCGCCATGACCACCCCATTGAACGACCTCGCGCTTGACCGGATTTTCCGTACGGCGCGCACCTATCGTCGCTCCGCCGATGCCTGGCTGGACACGCCGGTCAGCGATGACCTGCTGCGCCAGGCCTATGACCTGGCCAAGTTCGGCCCGACCAGTGCCAATTGCCAGCCGCTGCGCGTGGTTTTCGTGCGTTCGCCCGCAGCCAAGGAAAAACTGCGTTCGGCGCTTTCGGCAAGCAACGTGGAGCAGAGCATGGCGGCACCGGCCACGGCCATCATCGCCGCCGACCATGCCTTTTACCGGCACTTGCCGCGTCTGTACACGGAGGAAAACGCAGTGCCCTGGTTTGAAGGCAAGCCGGATGCCATCGCGGCAACGGCATTCCGCAACTCCAGCCTGCAGGGTGCCTACCTGATCATCGCGCTGCGTGCGCTGGGACTGGACTGCGGTCCCATGTCGGGGTTCAGCAATGTCAAGGTCGACGAACTTTTCTTTTCGGGAACGGAAATCAAGTCGAATTTCCTCATCAACATCGGCTACGGCAATCCCGAAAGCCTGCGCCCCCGCGAACAGCGGTTCGCGTTTGAAGAAGCCTGTCAGATCCTCTGACGCCAACCCACACGGAGTCTCCCCATGTTCAAGAAATCCCTGCTCGCCGTCGCGCTTGCGTTTGCCTCAAGCGGTGCTTTTGCCGCGGCTGAAACCTATGTCATGGACAACCACCATACCCAGGTGGAATTCAGCTGGAATCATTTCGGTTTTTCCAATCCGGTTGCCAATTTCGACAACATTGAAGGCAGCATCAACTACGACGCCGACGACATCACCAAGTCGTCGGTCGAGGTGACCATCGCCACGTCCAGCATCAACAGCCACGTCAAGGATTTCAACGAGCACCTGGCCAGCGCCGACTTCTTCGACGTCGCCAAGTACCCGAGTTCGACATTCAAGAGCACGTCGGTAAAGAAAGGTGCGGCCGACAACAAGTTGCTGGTGAGCGGCGACCTCACCATTCATGGCGTGACCAAGCCTGTCACCATCGATGCCACCCTGAATCGCGCCGCGCCGCATCCGATGAGCAAGCAGCCGACCGTTGGGTTCGATGGCGTGCTCTTCATCAAGCGCAGTGATTTCGGCATCGGCAAGTACGTGCCCAACGTCAGTGACGAGGTTCGCATCCGCATCACCACCGAAGCTTCGGTTGCCAAGCAAACGGGCAGTTGAGCACGCCTCTCTTTGCTTCGCTGAAACAAATCGGGCCGCATGTGCGGCCCGATGTTTTTTGAATCGTTGCGTGCGTTCAGCGCAGGCGTGGGGCAGCCGCCGATCAGCCTTGCTTGACGCCCTGGTTCTTCAGGCTTTCGAGGCCAGCCAGGTCCAGTGAGCCGAGGGCTGCTTTCAGCATGTTGATGTCCAAGCCGCTGCCATAGCCGCTCACTTTCACCGAGAAGCGATCGCCCAACACGATGCTGAATTCGCCATTGCGGCTATTGTTGTCCCAGCGCTCCGACACCAGGCGGCCGTCCTGCTTGTAGGTTTTTTCATAGCCGGTTTCGGTCTGGCGTTCGGATTCGACATTGGCAAAGCCGGCCAGGGCCATGATGCCCTTGGCGCCGCCCATGTCGGTGATCTCCAGGTTGATCTGGTTGTTGTCGGCATCCTGGTAGGACGCATGCCCGGTGCTGACCTGCACACCCATGACACCGTTGCGCTCGACGGATATCGAGGTGCGCTTGAAGGAGCCCAATCGTTCCGGCATGAACGGCTTGAGTGCGTCCGGGGCCAGAGCCTCGACCTGATCACCACCACCAAGCAGGCTGCCAACCATGGCGGCAGCCGCATCGGCCTGGGCATTCGCATCGCCGCTCTTTTGTGCGGCTTCCATCTTCTTGGTCTGTGCTTCCATCTGCTGGCCCAGAGCGGCCAGCTTGCCGAGTGCGCCGTCGCTGTCGATGGTCACGCTGCTGGAACTGTTGCCGAGATTGATTGCGCCGGTTGCGGCGCCGACGGCGGTGATCGCGCCGACGACAATGCCGAGCACGATGCTCAGCACGAAGCCGATGACGACGATGACCACGGTGTAGAGGACGGACTTGTCCTCAGGACAGCGCATGGTGCGGGGCAGGCCCAGGTACAGCAGGTAGATTCCGTAAATGGCACCGGCCCATACCACCAGCCAGCCAATCCACGGCACGATGACGGCAATACCGGCAACCCAGCTCGCGGTGTAGGTGTAGGCGGCGGTTTTCAGCGCCTGGATCTGGTTTTTCTCGCCATCGAAATTGGGTGCCAGCGCATCGATGATCAGGGCCAGCACGTAAACGATGACCAGGGTCAGACCGTAGGTGACCAGCATGCCGATGATGCCGCTGACCATCGGCGTACGGGCAGTAATGCCAAACAGGCTGAAACCGATGATGCTGCCCTTGATGAAGCCGAATACCGCCGGAATCGCGGCCAGGATCAGGATGTAGTTCTTGTAAAGGCCGGCGACCGTCTCCGGCTCGGCGGCAATCACCGGCCATTCGGTCTTGGGCGTGATCAGGATGGCCTTGACCCGGGCCATGAGCTTTGCAAAATCCATGATGTCTCCCCTACTGGTAGTGTGGAACGTTGCGAGCAATCGGATTGGCAGCGCGTGGATTTTTCAGACGTGTCCCGTCGATTCTAGACCAGCGGCTGCAAGTGACAAACCTCTCGCAGTCTGCAAGCGAACAGCAGGCCTGTTGATGAACCGCTGCACATGGGGTGTGTGAGCCACTTGGCACATTCCGTGCTGCTAACAGCCTGCATTATTCACGAACGTCGCAGGAAAACGCTCGAAGCCTTGGTATGACAACGCATCCGACAACTCTGCTATTTCAACAAAGCGTCCACATGCGTTTCCCTGCTGGCACGGCCATCGCGGGTCTTTTGCCCCAATCGCGGCGTTGCTTGTCGCCCCAATGGAACCACCATTTCGGCTCCGCGCGCCTTGCGCTTGGGGCAAAATCCTCCGCGATCATCCGCGCCCGTTCATGAATAATGCAGGCTAAACTTTGTGACTGCCATCTTGCGGGAGTCTCCAGTCATGTCGCCGAACCATCCTGCGGTTTCTTCGGGCCTGCAGGCCAATGCCGACAATCATTACCGGGTCAGTCGTTCCGACCTTCCCTTGAGCTGTCCCATGCCTGCCATGGCGCTGTGGAACTCCCATCCCAAGGTCTACCTTCCCATCGAGGAGCAGGGTGGAAGTGCCAAGTGCCCGTATTGCGGGGCCGGATTCGAGCTCGTGGATTGATGATGAGCCTGGCCCCGGCCGCAGCCCGATCGAGAGTCACATGTCCACGCCGGGCACGAACCTGAACGCGCCGCGCCTGAGCGTCGTGCAATTGGTGCCCGCGCTGGAAAGCGGCGGTGCCGAACGCTCGACCCTGGAGATTGGCCGCGCCCTGGTTGCCGCCGGCCATGAGTCGATTGTCGTCTCCGCTGGCGGGCGGCTGGTGGAGCGGCTGGTGGCCGAGGGCAGCCGGCACATCGAAATGTCGATCGGCAGGAAGTCGCTGAAGACCTTGGCCCTCGTACCCCGCCTGCGCGCCGTGATAGACGAGACAGGGGCCAACATCGTGCATGCGCGTTCGCGTCTGCCGGCCTGGCTGGGTTGGCGTGCCCTGAATGGCCTGAACGGGCCACGGCCGCGCTTCGTCACCACCGTGCATGGACTCAACACACCGGGCTGGTACAGCGGCATCATGACGCGCGGCGAACGCGTGATCTGCGTTTCCAACCTGGTCCGCGATCATGTCGTGCGCCACTATCGAAGCGTCAATCCGTCAAAGCTGATCCTGATTCCGCGGGGTGTGGATGCCGAGGAGTTTCCGTTCGGCTACCAACCCGAAGACGAATGGCGTCGCCGCTTCCTCGCCGAATTCCCGATGCTCGATGGGGCTCCGCTGCTGACCTTGCCGGCGCGTGGCACGCGCCTTAAGGGCCATGCCTTTGCCCTGGAGTTGATTGCCGATCTCAAGGCACGCGGCGTGGATGCGCGCCTGCTCCTGCTTGGCGTGCGTGAGGCGGGCCGTGAAGACTACCTGGCTGAACTCGAAGCCATGGCTTCTGCACTGGGCATCGCCGAGCGCGTGGCCATGACTGCGGCGCGAGCCGACGTGCGTGAAATCATGGCGATCTCCACCCTGGTGCTGCAATTGAGCACGCAACCGGAATCCTTCGGCCGCACCGTGATCGAGGCTCTGTCCTTGTGCAGGCCGGTGCTCGGCTTTGCCCATGGCGGAGTCGGCGAATTGTTGACCGACCTGTATCCGGCCGGTCGCGTGCCGCCCGGGGATCGCGCGCGCCTGGCCGAGCGTGCCGCGGAACTGATGCGCGCAGCACCGGCCATTCCGCCGCTGACCCGCTATCGCCTGATCGACATGCAACAGGCCACGCTGGACCTGTACCAGGAACTGGTCGGCGAGCCGCGGCGTCGGCGCGAGGATCGATGACGGCGGCAGGGCGACTGGAGATCGCCGCACAGTGGCTTGTGCTTGGCGTGCTCATCCTGCTTCCGGTTGGGCGAATCTCGGAACTGCCGGTGCTCATCGCCTGCATTGGCGCCTTCTTGCTCGTTGCGCTGTTGCGTGGCCACGCCTGGAACGGCACCGCGGCACGCTCGGTTCTGTTGCTGTTCGCCAGCTACTGGTTGCCGATCCTGTTTTCGGCGTTCGATGCCGTCAATCCTCACAAGACCTGGATGGTGGCGCTGGAAACCCTGCGATTCCTGCCCTTTGCCCTGTTCGTGGCGTGGGCGCTGCGGGACGCGGATGCGTGGCAGCGTTGCCAACTGGCGATTGCCGCCGTGGTGGGGCTGTGGCTGCTCGATGCCTGGGTGCAGATGGCAACCGGCTACAGCCTGGCAGGCGCCGCCGAACAGGAACGTCTGGCGGGTATCTTCGGCGCGGACAACCTCAAGTTGGGTCCTGCGCTGGCCGCGCTGTCTCCGTTTTTCCTGCACGTCGCGCGGGAGAGGACCGGACGCTGGGGCCTGCTGCTTGCCTTCCTGCTGATGCTGGCACCGATCCTCTTGGCCGGCTCACGCGCGGCCTGGCTGACCTTCGCCCTGGTGACCTGCGTGTTTGCCTGGCGCGAGACGCGCAGCCTGCGGCGTTTCCTGCCTTTGCTGCTGGGTGTCGTGCTCGGCATCGTGTTCAGCATCGGCATGCTGTGGAAGGAGTCGGACGGATTCCAGGCGCGCATCGAGCGCAGCCTGCTCGTGTTCAATGGCAATGCCCAGGCCATCGACCAGGCTTCGGCCTGGCGCCTGAGCATCTGGGCAGCGGCCATCGACATGATTCGTGCGCATCCGCTCAATGGCGTGGGCGCGCGCGGATTCCGCAACGACTATGCAGAGCATGCGCGCGGCGGCGATCCGTTTGTCGATGCGAAGTCCGGGGAAGGCGCGGCGCATGCCCATCAGATCGTGCTCGAGGTGCTCAGTGAAACCGGAATCATCGGCTTGCTGTGCTGGATCTTCGGCAGCGCCACGGCCATCCGCATGTTTCGCCGGGCGACGCCCGCTCAGCGCCAGCGCGCATTCGTGCCCGCACTGGCACTGGTGGTGACCTGCAATCCGCTCAACACGCACCTGGCGTTCTACTCGGCGTGGTGGGGATTATTCTTCTGGTGGTTGCTGGCCCTCTACTGCGCCGCGTTCAGCCGGGTTGCGCAACAGGCGGATGGCGATGCCGGCGATCACCAGGGTCGCGCCGATCAGCACCAGCCACAACAGCTTGCGTCGCCACGCTGAGGCCGTTGCCGCTGCATCGGGATCCGGCGGCGCAGCGTTGGCTTGCAGCGCACCGAGACTCGCCTGCGGCGGTTGCCAGTCCTGGCCAAACTCCGCACGCAGCAGCTTGATCGCGGTTTCCACCGGGGCATCGGCGCGACGCTCGCGGGCGTTGCCGACGGCAAGCAGGTAAGGCCCACTGCCTTCGCTGAGAAATACCAGGTGCTCGGGACGGTAGCCGACCTGGACCTGCGGTACGTCGGCCAGCGGCGTTGCCGAATCAATGCGCAGGCTGCGCAGGTTGAGCGCTGGGGCCAGGCTGATATCGGCATTGTCGATGCGCGTGCCATCCTGTTGCAGACGGAAGGCGACGAGGCGGGCGCGCGATTGCCAGCGCGTGCGATTTGCCGTGAGCGGCTCGGCGCTGAGCAGTTCGAGGTCGGCCAGCGCATTGTCATTGGCCAGATGGATGCGAACCCGCTGCACGGGAATCGATCCGGGCAGCATGTACAGATGGCGGGTTGCACTGGCCTCAACTCCCGCCAGCGATGCCGTCCATCGTGGCGTCAACCAACGCAGCTCGGCCGCTTGCCGGCTGCGCGTTTCGCTGCGCACGACGGCGGTCATCCCGCGCAAGGCTTCGCCTGCATCCAGGCGGATCAGGCGCAGGTAGCGGTTTTGCATTCCCGGCAAATCGATGTCGCGGCGTTCAACCGGGATGCCATCGCGCTGCAGGCGCACGATCACGGCATCCTCGCGCAACCTGCGCCAGCTTTGCAGGTCATCGCTGCCTTCCACGCGGAAGCGTGCGACCACGCCATCGTGGGGGTCATTCCAGTCGAGCGTGACGGTATCGATGCCCTTGTCGAATGCGCTGGCATCCAGAAGCCAGTCGCGCGAGGCCGCGGGCTCCGTGCGTTCGCCATCATCGCGGGTCTGGATGCGGCGAACGCGACCGCTGCCATCGCGTTCAATGACCAGGTTCCAGTCGCCGGACTGTCCTTCTGCTGGCGGCTCAGGCAGCTCGAAGGCAGGCAGTTCGGATTGCCGCCGCTCGATGTGCTCCTCGGGTTCCTGCTGCCAGCGCGCAAGCGGTACCGGGCGACCTTCGGCGTTGAAAACGGCGACATCGCGAAGCCGGTCATCCTGTGACCAGCGGTAGACCTCCTCGCTCAGCGTGATCTGCCAGGCGGCACTGCTGTTGTCGGCCTGGATCGGAATGCGCGCGGCATAGTCCGCGGGTGTGTTGGCCAATGCCGAGGTGGCGATGGACGCGATCAGGAATACGGGCCATCTCATGCGGCGTGCTCCTGGTTGGCGGCGCGTGGCGGAGCCGGGGCCAGGTAACCGACCAGCGTGCACAGCAGGCCATAGGCGATGAAGGAAACAATGCCGGTGAGATTGCCCAGGTGTTGGCGATCAACGAGCAACAACTTGGCCAGCACGATGGCCATCAGCACGGCGCCGACCAGCCAGAGTGCGCGCTTGCCGCGACGCGAGCCGATCACCCAACCGGCCACGCCCAACACGCTCCAGATCAGGGTCAGGGTTGTTTGCGCCATGCTCGAGGAAAGCAGGCTCGGGCTCCATGGCAGGCCGCCCAGATGGTGCACCGCGCGCAGGCCGGCAGAACTGATCACCAAGAATGCCGCCACCCAGACCATGGCGGTCAGCGGCCCGCGATCGGACGCACTGCTGCCAAATCCGCGCACGCACAGCGCAAGCACGACCAAGGCGACGATCTGGAACAGCTCCAGCGGATTGAGAACGGGCACGAAGGCCAAGGGCAAGCTCGAACCCGGGTGAAACAGGCTGATGGCGAGAATGAGGCCGAGCACGACCACCTGGGACACCATCAGGCCCGGCCGATAACGGGCGAACACCTGGCCGAGCGGAATTGAAATCCAGAAGTCACGCAGCAGGGTCAGGGCGAACGCGACAAGCACCGGCAGTCCGCTCATGGCGAATCGCCAGCCACTGCCCAGCGCTGCGTCCTCGGCAAGTTCGCGCATGCCAAGAACCCCGGCCACGGTCCAGCTCCAGATCCAGCCGACGTGCGCAGCGGCCACGGCGGCGATGGACGCGCTGCGCAGATTGACGAGGCTGCGCCAGCCGCTCACCGCAAACAGCAGCAAGGCGGCCAGTCGCCAATCGGCGAACAGCTGCGTGTCGATGCCCAATACAAGGATCATGGCAAACGCGAGCCAGAAACCGATTGCGGTGGTCCACGCCAGCGCCGCGCGTTGCCAAATTCGCCAGGCCTCCGCGGCGAGCCAGGCGGTGATTGCAAACAGCGCGAGTACCGTGGTGGATTCGTGTGGCCAAGGCACATGACGATCAATTTCGACCAGGCCCGCACCCAACCACCAGGCCAGACCCCACAGATAGAGCACGGTGCACAAGCCGCCCGACGCACCGGCGCGCTGGTAGAGCCAGGCGCTGGCAAACGCGGCCAAGGCAATCAGCAGCGCACCCAGGTAGATGCCGTTGGCGACGGGCAGGGCATCCGGGTCCGTCGGGCCCAGGAAAAATGCATAGGCATAGGCAAGCGCCGCCAATACCTGAAGCAGCAGGCCGATCCAGCGCGGCAAGCGGCGTTGCTGGCGCAAGCCCAGCCACACCAGGGCGGCGCCTTCCAGCGCAAACACGCAGCCGGTGGTGCGTGCGGAAAGTGCAAGCGGTATGGCCAGGGTGGAGAAGCCGAGGGCGAGCACGGCATAGGCTTCGCCCAGCACGCGCAGGCGGCGCAGGGTGAGCGCAGCCAACACCAGGTAAATGAGGCCCAGCACGATGGCCGTGATTGCCAAGGGCGTGCGTTCACCATCCAGCAGCCAGGCCTGCAGGGAGAAAGCGATCAGGGGATTGGCAAAGACCAGGGTGCCGTCGATGGCTCCCGGGCGGTCGCTGCCGCGCCTGATTGCATACAGGATGGGAATCAGCAGGTAGATGCCGAAATACAGGATCAGGAAGGGCTCGGTGCTGTCGAACAATTGCGGTTTGTAGGAAAGCACGCCCCAAGTCGTGCCGATGGCAAAGGTGAACAGGAAACCAAGCAGGTTCAACACGCGCCAGCTGCGCCACCAGGAAATCGCAAAGATCGCGATGTTGAGGATGGCGTAGTAGGAAAACAGTGCGACATGGTTGCCGCTGCCGGTGGAAATCAGGATGGGGGCGGCAAACCCCGCAAGTATGCCGAGCACGGCCAGGGCCAGCGCATCCTGCAACACGGCGAGCAGGCAGATGCCGATCACCAGCGCAATCATGAAGGCGAAGGCAAGCGATGCCGGCAGCAGGTGGTAGATGCGGAATGCGGCAAACACGGTCAAGAGGAGGATGCCGATGGCGCCACCTTGCAGGCTCAACGAGAACGCGCGTCGCTGCTCGCGTTGACGCCAGGCAAAGACCAGGGTGGCCAGCGCGGCCAGGGCAATGCCAGTGAGGCGGAATTCGATGGGGAACGAGAACCAGCCTTCGTCGGTGGCGTATTTGAGCAGTGCCGCAACACCGGCAAACAACACCAGCATGCCGACCTTGACCGGCACATTGCCCTGGGTGAACCAGCGCTTGATTGCGCTGATGACCCGATCAGGGTCTTCCGCCGCGTGTGCGGGCTGCGCATGGTAGACAAGTCCTGGCGCGGGAATCGGCGCCACCGGCGCCGGCGCGGGTTCGGCGGGCGCAGCCGGGGGCAATGGCGGTGGCGGCGCTGTCGAAAGATCGAATGCCATCGGGCCCGGATCGCTGTTGCCCGGGTCGGCAGCCGGTTGCGCGGTGACGCCCGCTGCCGCTTCGGGACGAAGATCCTGCACGCGCCCCCTGTCCGCCGCAGTCTGCGGACTTGCCGCGTTTGCACGCCGGCCGGCAAGTTCCACGCTGGCCAGGCGTTGCTCGGCGCGATGGATGCGATCACCGAGACTGGCGACCCGCGCCATCAGGAAGCCGATGCAGCCGCCACTCAGGAGACCCAGTATCGCGGTCGAGTCGTCAGCGATGGTTGCGCCCAGGACGGCGCCGACGAATGCACCAATGATGATCCACAGCAGGTTCATGGATACGCCTCCGGGGCGCGCGCAATTTTATTGATAGAACGAAGCATGCCCGGGTGGGCGGGTCTTGAAGCGGCGATGTATCCAAAGATACTGGCTTGGTGCTTCGCGCACCATGCGTTCGATCACCTGGTTGATGCGGGCGCAATCATTTTCGATGTCTGCACTCGGGAAATTCTCCAGCGCGGGCTCCAGGCGAAGTTCGTAACCGCCACCGGCAAGGCGGCGATGGAAGAAGGGGATCACGCAAGCGCCGGAGAGTCGGGCCAGGTGGTGGGTTGCAGTCAGCGTGGACGCGGGGATGCCGAAGAACGGGACAAACACGTTGTCCTTGCCGCGCATGTCCTGGTCCGGCGCATACCAGAGCTTTCCGCCATCGCGCATGTGGCGCACGCAGGCGCGGATCTCGTACTTGGTGAACATGGCGGTCGCATAGCGCAGGCGCGCGCGGCGGATCGCCCATTCAAACGCGGCATCTCCGTGCTCGCGATACATGCCGGCCAGAGGCACCCCGCCGCGCTCCACCAGCAGGCGCCCGGCAAGTTCCAGATGTGAAAAATGAGCTCCAGTCAGTAGCACCCCGCGGCCTGCCGCGACTGCCGCCGCGACATGTTCCAGGCCCTCGATGTGCACCGGCACGCGTGCAATGGCGCGCTTCGAGCCGAGCCAGGCAAGGGCAAACTCGGCCAGCATGCGGCCGGCGTCGCGCAGGTTGTCCTCAAGCAGGCGCTCGCGTGCGTTGCCATCGAGCTGCGGAAAGCAGCGTTCGATGTTCCTGCGTGCAATGCGGCGACGCGAACCGGGAATGCGCGCGAAAACCCATCCGAGGCCACCGCCCAGCATCATCAGTGCGCGATAGGGAATGCGCGACAGCAGCCAGAGCAGGCCGAGCCCGATCCACGCCGGCCAATGATCGGGGGCCAGCAGGCGCAGGCGGAACGATGTCGGGGCCGTGGTCATGGGCGCTGATTATGGCCATGCGGCTTGATTCTGCCTATGCAACTTATACTGCGCCGCGACCCTTGCTCCGGAATTCCGCGTGCTGCGCCTGCTCTACACCCTGACCATGTACCTGCTGACGCCGGTCATCCTCTACCGGCTGGCGGCGCGCGGACTGCGCTATCGACGCTACCTTTCGCGCTGGAAGGAGCGCTTCGGCTTTTTCCCCGCGCCAGGATTCCGCAACAGCAGTTGGGTGCATGCGGTTTCGGTGGGTGAAGTGAATGCCGCTGCGCCGCTGATCCGCGCCCTCATGCAACGCTATCCGGACCAGCCCATGGTGGTGACCACGGTCACGCCGACCGGATCGGAACGGGTGCAGAAACTGTTTGGCGACAAGGTTTTTCATGTCTACCTGCCGTACGACCTGCCGGCCTCGGTCAAGCGTTTTCTCGACCGCATCCAGCCGCGCTTTGCCGTGATCATGGAAACCGAAATCTGGCCCAACCTGTTCATCACCTGCAAGGAACGCTCGATTCCCATCGTGGTGACCAACGCGCGTCTTTCCGAACGCAGCCTGCGCGGTTACGGGCCGGTGCGGCCGCTGGCACGGCGCGCGATCCGTTGCGCCAGTTTCGTCGCTGCACAGTCACCGCAGGATGCCGAGCGCTTGCGCACGCTGGGTGCGGCGGTGACCCGCCTGGCAGTGATCGGCAATCTCAAATTCGATATGCAGGTCCCCGACAATTTGCCGAGCATGGGTGCCGAGCTGCGCGAGGCCTGGGGCGCGCAGCGACCGGTGTGGATTGCCGCGAGTACCCACGAAGGCGAGGAACTGCCGGTGTTGAAGGCGCACAGCATGGTGCTCAAGCGCTTTCCCGATGCCTTGTTGCTGATTGCGCCGCGCCATCCGGAGCGTTTTCGCGCCGTGGCCAGCGTGTGCCGTTCACTGGGATTCATCACCCGTGTGCGCAGCGAGAAGACGGCGGCCGATGCGCGCACCCAGTGTTTCGTCATCGACACCATGGGTGAGTTGCTCCGCTTCTACGCGGCCGCCGACATCGCTTTCGTTGGTGGCAGCCTGGAAGCCATCGGCGGCCACAACCTGCTGGAACCGGCGGCGCTCGGCAAGCCGGTCATCGTCGGCCCGCACACGTTCAATACCGAGGAAGTGGCGTTCAGCCTGATCGAAGCCCGTGCGGCGCTGCGCGTGGAGGATGAAGCGGCACTCGGAGCGACATTGTCGCGCCTGCTCGCCCAGGCCGATGAACGCCTGGCCATGGGGCAGGCGGCACAGGCCGTGCTGGACCGCGAACGCGGCGCGGTGGAGCGTACCTTGCGCATCGTCGAGCAGGTATTGGGGGAATAGCGGGGATCGGGGATCGGGGATGCGAGAAGTCCGCTCTTCCCCTGATCTCAGATCTCAGATCTCAGATCTCGCCCTTTTGCTCACCGCGTCCCGAATCCCGAATCCCGAATCCCGGCTCATTCCAACAGCGCGTTGACGGCTTCCAGATCCTTCACCTCGATGACGCCGGCCGCCTGCTTCAGGCGCAGTCCATTGAGGATGAAGGCATGGCGCGCCTGCGAGTAGCTGCTCTGTGCCTGCAGCAATTGCTGCTGGCTGATCAGCACGTCGACGATGGTGCGCGTTCCGACTTCGTAACCGGCCTGGGTGGCATCGAGGGAACTCTGTGCGGAAACCACAGCCTGACCGGTGGCCTCCACCTGGCTTGCGCCGGCAATCACCGCACGGTAGCTGTTGCGCGTGCTGCGCTCGACCAAGCGCTTCTGCAGCTCGAACTGGTCTTGCGCGTTGTCGCGGTTGAAGATGGTTTGGCGCACGCGCGACTGCGTGAATCCGCCGGAAAACAGCGGCACGTTCAGGGTCAACCCAACCGTGGTTGACCAGCGTTCGCTGTTGGTGTGGAAGGCCTCGTTGAAGCTGGAGGCGCTGTTGTCACTCCAACTCGGTGTCTTCGAATACAGCACCTGGCCATTCAAGGTCGGCAGGTGGCCGCTGCGCGCGGTCTGCACGTTGGCCTTGGCTGCTTCCAGTTGCTGCGCATACGAATGCAGGGTCGGATTCTGGGCCACGGCGACGGACACCCATTCATCCGGATCGGCCGGCTCAGGCTTGTCCATGGGCAACTTCTCGCGCAGTCCCTTGAGCGTGCCCGGCTCCTTGTTGGTCAACTGGCGCAAGGCTTCCTCGTTGTCGTCAAGCGTGTTCTGCGCGGTGATGACATTGGCCACGGAGGTGTCGTGCTGGGCCTTGGCATCGTTCACGTCGGTGATGGCCGAAAGGCCTACCTCGAAACGCTGCTGGGCCTGTTCCATCTGCCGGTTCAGCGCCTGTTCGTTGGCCTGGGCAAACTTGAGCGCGTCCTCGGCGGTGAGCACGTCGAAGTACGCCGTAGCCACGCGGATGAGCAAGTCCTGTTCGGCAGCGGTGTAGCTGGCGTCGCCGGCTTTCGCGGTTGCCCGCGCGGCCTTGAGCGACGTCCACTTGCCGAGGTCGAGCAGGCTCTGGTTGAGTTGGCCGCTCAGGGTGCGTGAGTAGTCGTGACTGGAGCTGGTCACGTTGACCAGGCTCTGGCTACCGTCTTCGTTGGTGACGAATTGCGGACCCCCTCGGCTGCCGTGGCCGCGCGAATAGTCGAGCGAAGCGCTGATCTGCGGCAGCAGGGCCGAGCGCGCCTGGTCGACGCCCTCATTGGTGGCATTGCGGCTGGCTTCGGCGCCGGCAAGCTGCGGGTCCGAGGCGCGGGCTTCGCCGTAGACCTGCAGCAGATCCTCGGCATGGGCTTGCGCAGCGACGCTGCACAGGGCGACGGAAACGGCGAGCGACAAATGGCGGAAACGGATCATTGCTTCATCCTTCAGCGGTTGCGTTGCCGGCCCATTGCTGCTCAGAAAACGAAGCGGGAAGGGGGTGCGGCGTGGTTCAGGTAGGGGATATCGGTTTGAAACAGGTCTTCAGTCTGCCAGTGGGAATCGTCAACGCGCGTGTGCAATAAGGCCTGCATCGCCGGAGATTCGCCACTGACCGCAAACAGGCGTCCACCGGGCTTGAGCCAGGTCTTGACCTGCTCAGGCAACGCAAAAACCGCGCCAGTCAGGACGATGCGGTCGAAGGTGCCGGACGGGGCATAGCCCTTTAGCGCATCGGCCGTGGTCACGTTCACCCGCGCAAGGCCGGCCTGGGCCAGGTTGTGGCGGGCTGTGTCGGCCAGGTCGGCATGCTGTTCGACGCTGGTGACTTCGCCGCCCAGCGCCGTCATGCAGGCCGTGAGGAAGCCGGAGCCGGTGCCGATTTCGAGCACGCGCTGTCCGTTTTCGATCGCCAACGCCTGCAGGATGCGACCCTGGATGATGGGCTTGAGCATCACCTCGCCGTGACCCAGCGGCAATTCGACATCCATGAACGCCATGTGCCGATAGCGCTCGGGGGTGAAGTTCTCGCGCTGCAGGCGGCCCAGCACGTCCAGGACACGCGGGTCGAGGACATCCCAGGTGCGGATCTGGTTCTCGACCATGTTGTCGCGGGCAAGTTCGAGGTTGGTATTCATTGCGGGGTCCGGCTGCACGGAAAAAGGGGCAAGAGCATAGAAGGTCTGCGCATGGCCGGCAAACGGATCAAGCCGCGATTTCCATGCCGGCCGTGCCATGCCGCACAGCTTGCGCGGCGCATGGCATGCATCTGCCGATGGCATTGGCCAGGTTTGCATCGATGAGCCCCAGCGCCCGTCCGGACTGCGCCAGCCCCTCGCCATGCCGACTGCGCCACAGCAGGCAGATCCAGCGCTCGAGCTGTCCGCGGTCGTCCGCCGACAGCGCGGACAGGGCCTCGCGTGCGTTGTTGCGCAGGCGTGCGACATCCAACTGCGGGCCGATTGCCGCGCGCTCCAGCGCACTGGCCAATGCCTGTTGGGCCAGACGCAAAGGCCATGAGGCCGGGCTCTGGCCGCTGGTTCGGGTCCAATCCGTTGCTGCTTTGCCCATGCTCGATCTCCGCGTCTCAGGCTCCGCCGAATCGTGGCGGGGTTGTGCATTCAAGTCTTCAAACGTCTGGTTCATGGTTCGCATTTGCAATCAACGGGCCAAGCCGGGATTGGCCGGTCGCACCTTGAACCAGGCTGCGTACAAGGCCGGCAGGAACAGCAGGGTCAAGGCCGTGGCAACCGTGAGTCCGCCCATGATCGCCACCGCCATGGGGCCGAAAAACGCACTGCGCGACAGCGGCACCATGGCCAGGATCGCCGCCGCCGCCGTCAATACGATGGGGCGAAAGCGGCGAACGGTTGCATCGACGATGGCATCCCAGGGCGAATGCCCGTGCTCGATGTCGTGTTCGATCTGGTCGACCAGGATCACCGAGTTGCGCATGATCATGCCGAACATGGCGATGGTTCCAAGCATGGCCACGAAACCGAACGGAACCTGGAAGACGAGCAGGAACAGCACCACTCCGATCAGGCCCAGGGGTGCGGTCAGTGCCACCAGCAGCACGCGCTGGAAGCTGCGCAGTTGCAGCATGAGGATGCTCAGGACCACCACCACGAACAGCGGGAATCCGGCATTGACCGACTGCTGTCCCTTGCCGGAGTCTTCAACCGAACCACCCACGTCCAGCCGGTAGCCCAGCGGCAAGGCCGCGCGTGCGGAGTCGATGGCGGATGCAAGCTGGCCATGCACGGTGGCCGGTTGCAGGTCGCCGTCGATGTCCGCGCGCACGGTGACGGTGGGCAGACGGTCGCGTCGCCAGATGATGCCTTCCTCGAACCCGTATTCAAGGCTTGCGATATGGCCGAGCGGGATGCTGTTTCCGGAAGCGGTCGGCACCGACAGGCTCTTGAGCAGGCTCATGCGCGCGCGCTCCTCGTCGACTCCGCGCAGCAACACCTCGATCATCTGGTCGCGCTCGCGATAGGTGGCGATCGGCGCACCGTTGAGCGAGCTTTGCAGGAAGGTGGCGACATCCTGTGAACTCACTCCGAGCACGCGCGCGCGGTCCTGGTCGATGACCAGGCGGATGACCTTGCTGGGTTCTTCCCAATCCAGATTGACGTTGCGCGTGGCCGGGTTGGCGCGCACCACCTCGGCCAGCTGGCGCGCAAGGCTACGCACCGTTGCCATGTCGGCACCGGATACGCGGTACTGCAGCGGGTAGCCGACCGGCGGGCCATTTTCGAGCCGGATCACGCGCGCCCGCAGCTCGGGGAAGTCGCGGGTGAACAGATCGAGCAGGTCATGGCGCAAGGTTTCGCGTGCATCGATGCCGGTGGTGAGCAGCACCAACTCGGCAAAACTCGCCTGCGGCAGTTGCTGGTCCAGCGGCAGGTAGAAACGCGGCGAGCCCGATCCGACGTAGCTGACATGGTTTTCCAGCTCCGGGCGCTTGGCCAGCCACGCTTCCAGCTTCTTGACCTGGTCGAGGGTGGCGTTCAACGAGGAGCCTTCACTGAGCTTCAGATCGACCAGCAATTCCGGCCGCGTGGAATGCGGGAAGAACTGCTGCTGCACGAAACCGAAGCCGAATATCGAAAGCGCGAACACGACGACGGTGGATGCGATGACCAGGTAGCGGTGCGCCACGCAGGCACTCACCAGTGCGCGGAAGCGGCGGTAGAACGGGGTTGCATAGGGATCATGCGCATCCGGGTTGGTGCGTTCGCGAATACCGCCCAACCATGCGGGCAGGCGCTTGCGCAGGGCGTGGACCCGGCGTGCGATGCGGCCACGCGGCTGGTCGGACAGTTGCGCATGCGGATCCGGCAGCAGCTTGTAGCCGAGATAGGGGATGAAAACGACGGCGGCAATCCACGACAGCAGCAATGCAATCGTGACCACCTCGAAGATCGCCCGCGTGTACTCGCCGGTGCCGGACCTGGCCGTGGCAATGGGCAGGAAACCTGCCGCGGTCACCAGGGTTCCGGTCAGCATCGGGAATGCGGTGGAAGTGTAGGCATACGCGGCCGCGCTGACCCGGTCGAAGCCCTGTTCCATCTTCACCGCCATCATTTCCACGGCAATGATGGCGTCATCCACGAGCAGGCCCAGGCCCAGCACCAGCGCGCCGAGGGAAATCTTGTGCAGGCCGATATCGAAATGGTTCATCAGCGCGAACGTCATCGCCAGAACCAGGGGGATGGTGATCGAGACGATGATGCCGCTGCGCAGGCCGAGCGAGAAGAAGCTGACCAGCAGCACGATCAGCACCGCTTCGGCCAGGGTGCGCACGAACTCGTTGACCGAACGGCTGACCGCGGCAGGCTGGTCGGAGACCTTGTGCAAATCCAGCCCGACCGGCAAGGTCATGGCAATGCGCCGGGTGGCGGCCTCGAGGTCGCGACCCAGGGCAATGATGTCGCCGCCGCTGCGCATCGACACGGCAATGCCGATCGAATCGACGCCGTTGAAGCGCATGCGCGGCTGCGGCGGATCGACGAAGCCGCGGCGGACTTCGGCGATGTCGCCTAGGCGGAACAGGCGACCGGTATTGCCGCGGATGCTGAGATTGCGGATGGCTTCCACGGAATCCAGGGCACCGCTGGTACGCAGGTAGATGCGATCGGTTGCCGTCTCGAAACTGCCGCCGGGCGCTATCGCATTCTGCGCAGCCAGGGTCTGCTTGAGTTCGGCGAAGGTCACGCCGAGGGTGGCGAACTTGGTGTTCGATGCCTCGACGTAGACTTTCGGGTCCTGTTGGCCAATCAATTCAACCTTGGCCACGTTGGCAACGCGCAGCAGTTCGAGCTTGATGCGCTCGGCATACTCGCGCAGGTCATCGTCGTTGAATCCCTCGCCGCTGAGGGCGTAGATGTTGCCGAAGGTATCGCCGAACTCGTCATTGAAGAACGGCCCGCGCACGTCGGTCGGCAGGCGTGAGCGGATATCGCCAACCTTCTTGCGCACCTGGTACCAGACATCCGGCACCCGACCCGGCGCGATGGAATCCTTGACCACGAAGAACACCTGCGACTCGCCCGGGCGCGAATAGCTGCGCAGGAAATCGAGATCGGGAATCTCCTGCAGCTTCTTCTCGATGGTTTCGGTGATCTTCTCGGCCACCTCGCCAGCCGTCGCGCCCGGCCACACGGTGTGCACGACCATCACCTTGAAGGTGAATGGCGGGTCTTCGGCCTGGCCAAGTCCGCGGAACGACCAGATGCCGATCAGTCCGAGCAGGATGATCGAGTAGAGAACCAGGGCCTGGTTGCGCAAGGCCCACGATGACAGATTGAATGATGGCATCTAGCGCTTACCCGACTTGGTCATTCGCGCTGCGGGCGAACAGCCTGCAACGGCGAGGAAAGGTGTCCTCTTCACTGAGCTGGCGGATGGGGGAGGGAGGGTTCCGCCAGCCCAGCAAGAGGACGTGAAACCAAGGAAACTCTGAACAAGTACGGAATTCATTCGTCGCGAGCAAGCTCGCTCCCACAAAATCAAGCAATGGTGGGAGCGAGCTTGCTCGCGACAACACTTGTTCAGACCCTCCCTAAAACTCGACGGGTCGATTCATGGCATCAATGGGGCGCACCGATTCGCCTTCGCGCAGGCGGTGCACGCCGGCGGTCACTACCCAGGTATCGCCTGCCACGCCCTGGTTGATCACCGCACCGGATTCGCTGAAGCTGACCAGGCCGACTTGCGCGAGGTGCAATTTCCGCGTCTTGCGGTCGATCGTCCAAAGTGCCGGCTTGCCATCCTTCTCGTGCAGCGCGCTCAAGGGCACGACAAACTGGCCATCCAGCGCGGCCGCGGAAAAATACACGCGCGCGGTCTGGCCGAGCTTGGCTGTGGTCGAGGCGGCATCGAGGGCAACGCGCACCCGATAGGTGCGCGTGACCGGATCGGCGGAGGGCGCGATCTCCCGCACACGCGCAGGTTCGCGGCCGCCATCGCCTGTCCACATTTCAACCTGTGCCGACCTGCCGACTGCAAGGCTTGCAACAGCGAGCTCGGGCACGTCGATTTCTACTTCGGTGGTGCCGTCGTGGGCCAACATCATGATGGTCTGGCCTGCGCCTACCACCTGGCCGGGTTCGCCACTGATGGCCATGATGACGCCATCGGCGTCCGCGCGAAGGTCGGCATATCCGGCCTGGTTGCTGGCGGTGTCCAGCAAGGCACGGGCTTCCGTCACGTGCGCACGGGCAGCCTCCAGCGCATTGGCCTTGGCATCCAGTTCAAACTGGCTGACGAAATTGCGTTCGCGCAGGGCAGCGAAGCGGGCATGTTCGGATTTCGCCAGATCAAGGGCGGCTTGCGCCGAGGCGAGGCCCGCCCTGGCGCTGGAGCGGGCCAGCTCCAGGTCCTGGGGATCCAGTTCGGCCAGGACCTGGCCCGTCACCACGTGTGCGCCCAGATCGACCTTGCGTGCGCGGATCTTTCCGGCCACCCGAAAACCCAGGGCACTTTCGTATCGAGCGCGCACCTCGCCGGGATAAACCTCCACCGATTGCTCGCTGGCGGCCGAGACCGGCGCGACACGAACCACGCGTTCCGCTTCGGGCTTGCCGGCACGGGATTGGCAGCCGGCAAGGCAGAGGGCCGCGGCTGCTGCCAGCACTGCGGCGGATTGGCCCCATGTATCCATGCTCATCAGCTTCCCCGAGCGGGCGACAGTTCGTATACTGCGTGGTATAGTAATGTTACAGAACTGATGAGTCCAGTAATTTTTCAATGAACGCCCGATCCGCCCGCAGCGCCGGCCCCGGCCGCCCCAAGGACCTCGAAAAAAGGGCGGCAATTCTGGCCGCCGCCAAGCACCTGTTTCCCGTGCACGGGTTCGAAGGCACCAGCATGGACGCCATTGCTGCGCTGGCCAATGTTTCCAAGTTGACCGTCTACAGCCACTTCAAGGACAAGGAATCCCTTTTCACCGAAGCCATCCGTGAAAAGTGCATGGAGCAGATGCCGGAGGAGTTGTTTGACGTGGCAGTGGATGGATCCATCCGCGAACAGTTGCTGGCCATTGCGCGTGCGTTCTTCCGCCTGATCACCAGCGAGGAATCCATGTCGCTGCTGCGTTTGCTGGCATCCGGCGCGGGTGACACGCGCAAGCTGGGACAAATGTTCTGGACTGCCGGTGCGCAATTGATCCAGGAGGAGTTTGCCGGATTCCTGCGTCGCAAGGTGGAAGTGGGTCAACTTGCCGTTGTCGACGTGGAGCGCAGCGCCTCGCAGTTCTTCTGCCTGGTCAAGGGCGAATTGCACGCCCGCCAGTTGTGTGGGTTCTGTGCCAATGAATTCAGCGAAGCGGAGATCGATGCGCACCTGAAGGCCAGCGTCGATTTCTTCCTGCGAGCCTGCACCCCGCGCGCAGGCACTTGATACAAGGCCGAAAGCGTTGCCTCACGGCACTGCGCGCCTGTTCGTCGACAGGCGTGTCCTGAGCAACGCGAAAGGGTTGAGGACGGACGAGACTCGATCCGCGATGCCTCGATTCAGTCGTTGTTCTCACCCAGCCAGGATTCGATTGCGGCCAGATCCCGGTCCGAAACGTCAATGAACTGGAAACCGGCCCAGTATTGGCCGGGAACATTGGCATTCTCGGTCCACATCTCCTGCACGCCGATGTCGATGCTGTGTGGATTGCCCTGGGCGTTGCTCAGCTCGAATCCGAGCTGGAACAGGGCGCCTTGCGTGATCGGCGCTTCGCACACCAACAACATGCCATCGGCCGACAAGTTGCCGATTCTGCCCAGGGTCTGGCCGGTCATCTTGTTGACCACCGGAATGGTCAGGTAAGCGGGCTTGCGCCGTGATCGACGATGCTCGTTCATTGCTGGGACCTCATGCCGGGGCCACCTCGCTGGTCGGCGAGGACAGGTCCTGCAGTTTTTGCTTGATGGCCTTCCAGGCGCGGTCAATGAAGGATTCCGATTCACGCTGTTCGATGCGCACCTGGCCGCGTACCAGATCGCGGGCGAGCTGGTCGATGGTTTTCTCATCGGCCCGCGCGCCGCGCTGGTTCACGAACAGGCAGCGTCCGGTCACCGTGGAAAACCAGGCCAATTTGCGGCGCACGGTCTTGCCTTGCTGATTGGTCACGAATTCGAACCAGGTGCCGAATGGCAGCGTTCGAATGCGCTGCACCATGTCCTTTTCCTCCGCATTGAGCGGCGTGGCCGGCGCGGGTGGGGTCGCCGGCTCACCGGGCTTGGCCTGGGTTGTTGAATCCGTCCCCAGTCGTGCCTTGCTCTTCAGGGCAACCGCGATCTCGGTATGGCTGGTCTTCTTCTCGACGGATCCGGGATCGAACAGTTTGCCGAGGACGCCTTCGACTTCGTCATCGTGAAGGCCGACCTGGAGCAGGCCGCTACGGACCTCGTCGCGGACCTTCTTGTCCACCTTGGCTATGTCGGCGCCCGTGCCAATCTGCATCAACTGGTCGGCCACCGCGAGCGAGCGCCGGTAGGATTGGCTTTCTTCGCCATGGCGCAGCAGGTTCAGGGCGAGCACATCGGTCCAGGCTTGTTCCAGCACGGCGCGCACCATGGGTGCCGGGTTGCCGCGCTTGAGCAATCGCGTGATCGCTGCATTGGCCTGCTGACGCGAAGTCTCCAGCCGGTCGCGTCCCTTGGCCGCATCGATATGCCGGCGCTCGGCAATTTCCGCGCGCTTGGTCACCTGCGACATGTAACGGCCGAGGTCACCCAACAGCGATTCCATCAGCGACATGTCGCCGTTGAATTCGTGGGTCACGCGGTCGACCATGGCGGTCATGGTGTCGACCATGCCGCTGTCGGCCTCGTCATCCGACATCCAGGTGGCCGTTGCTTCGGCAACGCTGTTGAGCAGCTGGCGTGCCGGATGGTTGCGGCGCGTGAAGAAATGCTTGTCGCCGATCGCGCTGCGCAGGATCGGAACCTGCAGCTTGGCAATCAGGTCACGACTGCTGTGGTGCGAGGAAAGATTGTCGTTGATGTAGTCGAACAGCATGCCGACCAGATCGATCGTGTCCGAATCTTCCTCGGCAATGACCGGGGTCTGGCCATCCGGACTGGCAGTGCGCAACTGCGTGAGCAGGTCCTGCTTGAGATGGCTGATGGTGCGGGTGACGGCCTTGCCGCCTTGCTGGAAACCGCCGGTCGGGCCCTGCTGCATGTTGCCAAGGACGCTTTGCAGGTCCTGGCGACTGGCCATGTAGCTGGAAGCCGACGGCGTCGATGGCTTGATGTTGAGGGCGCGACGGCGAGCGGCGAGCAGGCCGCGCAGCGAGGAAAACATCTCCGAATCACCGCCTTCAGCGCCTGCGCCTTCGAGCCCCCCGGCTCCGAGAGTTTGGGATCCTTGGCCAGAATGGCTTCCGCCGGCAGGTGTGCCGCCCATCGGAGAACCCATCCTCGGTGTCCCACCCATCGGAGCGCCACCCATTGGAGCGGCACCCATTGGAGCGGCACCCATCGGAGCGGCACCCATTGGAGCGGCACCCATTGGAGCGGCACCCATTGGAGCGGCACCCATCGGTGCGCCTGCCTTGGCTGTCGCGCCCGCGGGCGTCGGTTGCGAACCGGCAGAGTCTTCGGTCGGTTTGGCTTCGTCGGGGGATGCGTTTTCTTCTGAACTTTTGGCCGCCGAGGCGCGATGCGGAGAGGTTTTCGGCAGTTGCGCCTGCAGGCCGGGCAGGATTCCCTGCTCGGCAAGATATCGGTTGATCGTTTCGTAGAACTGCCCGATCGGACCCATCACGATGCTGTCGAAGTCGTGGAACACCTGGATACGATCCACCTGTTCGAGGTCGAGCTCGAGCAGCGCATGCTGCAAGGCGCGCGCCAAAGCCACCGGACCCAGCGGAACCTCATCGGACTCGAACGCGGCGCGACCGGCGACAAGCCCCATGCGGTGACCCAGCAGGTAGAGTGCACCGGTGTGGCGGATTTCCGCGCGGTTGCCGATTTCCTGAATGGCCAGGGTTATCTCGAGATCGCGCGAGTCGACCAGTTCGAGCTTGGTCGCGTGGCGCTCCCCGCGGCCACTGCCGCTGGTCGCGCTTGCCTCGCCCGGCGCCTGATCGAACGTGGCCAGGCTCGATTCAAGGTGCATGAGAAAGCGCGGCGCAATGTCCGCCTTGCCGCGCTTGATCTCGCGGATGGCCTCGAACAGGCGAGCCTGCTGTTCGTTGCTGCGTGCGTTGTCGGCCTGCTTGAACAGGCGCTGTTCGACTTCGGTACACAAGGTGCCGAGGGCAGACTCGAAATAGACGGTTCGCTCCAGCAAGCCGTCCAGCAGGAATCGCACCCGTCGCGGCAGTGACCGTTCCGCCAGCCGTACCAGGCGGGTCGGGCCATCGGCCGATTTTCCTGCTCCCTTGACGCTATTGCTCACGACATTCCCCCAACACGCACGCAGCCCGCATTCTGGCATGCCATGAACGCGGACGACAGGTGCCGGGGGCGGCGACCGGCCAGCGGTTGCCGCCATGTCCGCACCAGCCTGGGGGCGACTAATGTGCCGACCAGATCAGCTCGACAAACCCGCTGCGGCCCGGGGTGTTGTAGCCGCGCGCCAGTTCGTAGTCACGATCGTTCACGTTTTCGATGCGAGCCAGCACTTTCCACTGCGGCGCGACCTGCCAGCTTGCGCGCAGGTTCAAGAGGCCATAGCCGGGCAGTTGAATGCCGCCAACATCATCGCGGGAACCGGAAAGCAGCCACTCGGCGCCGAGCTGGAACGTGTTGCCGAAGCTGCGCTCCAGCGTGCCGCTGAACTTCTGCCGAGGACGCCGCAGGAGGTCGTTGTCGGAATCTTCGTTGCGCGGAATCTGCCAAGTCAGGTTGGCCGCGGCCAACCAGGGACCGAACGCATGCCGATAGTCGAGTTCCGCGCCACGGATGCGTGCGCGGGCGACGTTCTCCGCCTGGAAATCGACTCCGCTGAAACTGATCAGGTTGCGCACCCGGCTCGAGTACGCATTGACCTTGAGTTGCTGCCCCGCATCGGATTTCCACTCCAGTCCGATTTCCTGGCTGCGTGACTGTTCCGGTTCGAGGTCGGGATTGCCGGCATACAGGCCGCCGAAGCCGGGTGAGAACTGCTCGTTCAGGGAAGGGCCGCGAAAGCCCTCTCCCTGGCTCGCATACAACCGGGTCTGGTCGTTGAAGCGCCAGCCGGCGGCAAGCGATCCCGTTGTGTAGTTTCCGAACAGGCTGTTGTCGTCGGTGCGCAGCGAAAGTTCGCTGTCGAATTGCGAGCCGCTGGTCTGCCAGCCTGCGTAAACGCCCGTGTTGCGGCGCTGCTTGTCGTACACCGCGGTATTGCCGAAGGTATCCAGGTTCCTGCCTTGCTCGCGCATCCAGTCGATGCCGAAGATCAGCTGCTGGCTGGTGTTGATGGCAATGCGGTTTTGCCATGCCAGCTGGTTGCGTCGGGAGTCGTATGCAGAGAAATACGCGGGTGTTTCGTAGTCTTCGCTGGCGTGGCTGAGTTGCAGGCGATGCTGCCAGCGCGGGGCGAGCTTTCCATCCAGCGCAAGGCCAAGGCTCTGCAGGCGGAAGTTGGATTGGCCTCCTGAAAATTCGGCCGTGCCCTGGCTGCGCAGGTAGATGCCGTCAAGCATTTGCGTGCCCACGCGCTGGTCGCCGCGCAGCGCCAGGTGCCGGTTGCGCAAGCCGTGGTCCTTGTCCTCGAAGGCAAATCCGTTCTCGTTCTGGCTGGGGAAGCCATCGCGATCACGGGCGCCGAGCTGGATGCTGAAACCGCCAGACTCGCCGCGCTGGCCATAGCCCACGTCGGACTTGGCATCGCCGTAACTTCCATAGCCGAGCGATGCGCGCGCCGCGTCCAGTCGGCGCGTGAAAATCTGCACGACGCCGCCAATGGCATCCGAGCCCCAGTAGCTGGCGCGCGGGCCACGCACGATTTCAATGCGCTCGATGGAATCAAGCGGCAGGGTTTCCCAGGTGAAAACGCCGGTGCCCAGCGCCGACGCGCGCACCCCATCGATCAGCACCAGCACGTGGTTGTTGTTGCTGCCGCGCAGGAAAATGGACGTCTGCCCACCCGGGCCGCCAGTGCGCGCAATGTCGAAGCCGGCCTCCAGCCTGAGCAGGTCGCTGATGTCGCGGGTTGCGCTTTTCTCGATATCGGCGCGGGTGATCACGCTGACATCGGCTAGGGTGGCATCGAGTCCTTGCTCGAATCGCGAGGCGGTAACCATCACCTCGGGTTGCAGGATTGGCTCATCGGCCAGCACGGAACCGCCGATGGCGGCAGACAGGAAACACAGGGAAAGACGCAACATGAAGGATTCTCCGAACGCACACCCGCGAAAACCCAGGCGATTGCACGGAACAACAAGCGTGGTGGACATTCGGCCACTCATGCCCGTTCGTTGCCCGCCGCAACGCCTGGAACCTGTGACGCCTTGCGACGTCAGCCAGTGGCCGGTCTCCGGGCTTGCAAGCGATGCGTGGCATCGACCTGATCGCCTTCCCGTGCAGTGCACAGTGGCGTGTTGACCAGGTTTGGCTTGCTTACCGTTGCGGGGGCAGCGCCGGAATTGTTGAAGCGTGCGACCAGGGATGATCGCAAGAACAACGCACCGGCTTCCCGTTTCACCCGATCCCGAAGGATCAGGCACCACTGGTGGCGCGCAGTCTAGCGCATTGGTCGTCATTCTGTAGGAGCCCCTTCAGGGGCGAAGGCGTTTCTATTCCCGGTCGCTGCGGGTTTCAACGCTCACCAGTTCGCCTGCCTCATCAACACGCACCTGCACTTCGATGGGTCGACAGCAGACCGCGCAGTCTTCGACATAAGCCTGTGAACCGGCCGAGCAATCGACCGAGCTCTCAAAGGCTTCGCCGCAGTACGGGCAGTGCAGGGTGACGGCTTCAAGCATGGCGCGTATCCGCATCGGGCAGGAACAATGCAATCACGTCATTGAGGTAACGCTGGCCGATGTCGGTGGTGCGCAGGCGCTTGTCGTCTTCCTCGATCCAGCCGCGCGTGCGGGCGTTGTCGAGCACGCCTCCGATGGCGGTTTGGTCGAGCCCGGTGCGTTCGCGGAATTCCGCCATCGGCACACCCTCGATCAGGCGCAGCGCATTCATCATGTATTCGAACGCCAGATCGCATTCCGCCACTTGTGCGTCACTGGCAATGGCGCGCGGCGACCCGGCGTTTTCCAGAAAGGACCGTGGCGTGCGCTGCTTGGCGCGGCGCCGGATCGTGGCGCTGCCTGAGTCCGAAATCTTGCCGTGTGCACCGGCGCCAATGCCGAGGTAATCACCGAAATGCCAATAGTTGAGGTTGTGCCGGGAGCGCGAACCCGATTGCGCGTACGCGGAAATCTCGTATTGCGCATAACCGGTCTCCGCCAACAGTTGCTGGCAATGCTCCTGCATGTCCCAGGCCGCATCACTGTCGGGAAGTTGCGGGGGCCTGGCGGCAAATTCGGTGTTCGGCTCGATGGTGAGCTGGTAGTGCGAGATGTGATTGGGTGACAGTGCGATGGCCTGCTCGATATCGCGCTGCGCGCCGGCCAGGTCCTGTCCGGGCAGGGCGTACATGAGATCGACATTGACGTTGTCGAAGCCCGCCTTGCGCGCTTCGGCAATGGCCGCCGCTGCCTCGGCGGCGGAGTGGATGCGGCCAAGCCGCCGCAGCATGGCGTCATCGAAACTCTGCACGCCGAAACTCAGGCGATTGATGCCCGCGGCGCGATAGCCGTCCATGCGTCCGTGTTCGACGGTGCCTGGATTGGTCTCCAGGGTGATTTCGTTCGGGTTTGCGAGCGGCAGCCGCGCTTCTACCCCTTGCAGAATGCGTCCGATGGCATCCGGTGAAAACAGGCTGGGTGTGCCGCCGCCGAAAAAGATGCTGCCGAGCGCGCGGCCCCCGATGGCGCTGCCGAAATCCGCGAGATCCTGGTCGAGATCAGCAAGCAAGGCGGTGACATAGGCATCCTGCGGTATGGCTCCACCCGCCGCATGCGAGTTGAAGTCGCAGTACGGGCACTTCTTCACGCACCACGGAATGTGGATGTACAGCGACAGGGGTGGGGCGACCAGCATTCGCACATTCTAGGGCAATCGCAGGAATTGAGACGCAGGCAGTGCACGCTGCGCGGAGCAGGACATCCGCGCGCGCATGCGCCGAGCCAAGCGAGGGGGAATGATGAAGGTGATCTACAGCGATGCCGTGGTGGCCGATGCGCAATCGTTTTCGCCCAGTGCGCGCAAGCCGCGCGAGGTGGTGAATTCGTGGTTGCGGCGTTTCCCGGTGATAGAAATCGTCGGTCCGGAGGCGGTCAGTGTCGAGCAGATCTGTCTGGCGCATGCGCCGCATTACGTGCGCGGCATTTTCTCATTCAAGCGTGCCAACGGTTTTGGCAACCATCTGCCGGAAGTGGCGGCCAGTCTGCCGTGGACCAGCGGTGCGATGCTCAAGGCGGCGCGCGTGGCCCTGATCGAAGGCTGTGCCGTGGCACCGGTTGCCGGGTTCCATCACGCCTGCCACGAGCAGGGTGGCGGCTACTGCACCTTCAACGGCTTGATGATCACTTCGCTGGTGCTGCACGGCGAGGGCGCGGTGCGGCGTGTAGGCATTCTTGATTTCGACCAGCACTATGGCAATGGCACGTCCGACATCATCCGCGAGCTTGGCTTGGACTGGGTCGAGCACTACTCCTCGGGGGCCTGGTGGGATCGCGAGGACCAGGCCGAATCGTTCCTCGAGAAGATTCCCGATATCATGCGGCGTTTTGCCGGTTGCGACCTTCTGTTGTACCAGGCCGGTGCCGATCCGCACGTCAATGATCCGCTGGGTGGCTGGCTTACCACCGAACAGCTGCGCGAGCGCGACCGTCGCGTGTTCACCACCTGTCGGGACATGCGCCTGCCGATAGCCTGGAATCTGGCCGGTGGTTACCAGACCAACCTGCGCAAGGTGCTCGATATCCACGACAACACCATGCTCGAGTGCCTGGGCGCGTACTCGGCTAGGAGCCTGCGCGGCAGAATGAATTCGAAGCGAAACGGCGCTGGCGCGATTCAGCGGATTAAGCGGAAGGTGCGCATAGCGGGCTCTATGAAAGCCTGACGATTGATCCGATCAATCGATGACAGCGTCGTTGCAGCCGGATGGCTTCTGCCGCGCAGGCTCCTAGCACCGATTGATCAGCGGGCTTGCTCGATCAGCGCGCGCAGGCGCGCCAACGCCTGGCCACGATGACTGATGCGGTTCTTGCACGTCGAGTCCAATTGCGCGGCACTCAAGCCGCTGGCGGGATCGCGGAACACCGGGTCGTAGCCGAAGCCGCCGTTGCCGCAGGGCGCATCGAGGATGCGGCCATGCCAGCGTCCTTCGGCGATCAGCGGTGCCGGGTCGTCGGCATGGCGCAGCATGACCACCACGCAGATGAAGTGCGCAGTGCGTTCTGTTTCAGGAACGCCCTGCAATGCACCGAGCAACTTGGCGATATTGGCCGCACTGTTGCCATGCTCGCCCGCATAGCGCGCCGACCGCAGTCCGGGTGCGCCGTGCAGGGCATCCACGCAAATGCCGGAATCATCGCCCATTGCGGCCAGGCCGGTGATCCGCGCGGCGTGGCGTGCCTTGAGGATCGCGTTCTCGACAAATGTCGCGCCGGTTTCCTCGACATCGACAACGCCAAGCTCGCCTTGGGCGATGAGTTCAATGTCGAGGCCGGTGAGGATTTCCCGCATCTCCACGAGCTTGCCGCGGTTGCCGCTGGCGAGCACCAGTTTCACGGTTGGCCTGGGCCGATCAGATCCCAGCGATTGCCGTAGAGATCCTCGAACACCACGACCGTGCCGTAGGATTCCTCGCGAGGTTCCCCATCAATGCGGGCGCCCCCGGCGACAAGGCACGCATGATCGCGCCAAAAATCGTCGGTGTGCAGGAAAAATCCGACGCGTCCACCGTGCTGGTTGCCGACAGCGGCAAGCTGCCTCTCGTTCGTGGCTCGGGCCAACAGCAGGTTGAACGCGGCATCCGCAGTTGGTGCCACGCGCACCCAGCGCTTGCCGCCGCCCAGGTCGCTGTCTTCGAGCACCACAAAGCCGAGCGCCCGGCCGAACCAGATGATCGCTTCGTCGTATTCGCGCACCAACAGCGCGATCTGTGTGATGCGTGGAATCATCGCGGCTGCGCAAGCGACTCTTGCTGCATTGCGCACAGTTCGGCGACGCCCTTGCCGGCCAACGCCAGAAGGGCGTCAAGTTCTTCACGGCGGAAAGCGTGGCCCTCGGCCGTGCCCTGGATCTCGATGAAGCCGCCGCCATCGTTCATCACCACGTTCATGTCGGTGTCGCAGCTGGAATCTTCGGCGTAGTCCAGATCAAGCACGGGCACGCCGTTGCAGATGCCGACTGACACTGCGGCGACCGCGCCCAGCACTGGATCGCGCTTGATCGCGCCCTTCTTCCTCAAGGTGGACACTGCATCAACCAGCGCCACATACGCGCCGGTGATCGCCGCAGTGCGCGTTCCGCCATCGGCCTGCAGCACGTCGCAATCCAGCGTGATGGTGCGTTCGCCCAGGGCCTCGCGATCGACACAGGCGCGCAAGCTGCGCCCGATCAGGCGCTGGATCTCCAGGGTGCGCCCACCCTGGCCGCCGCGCGCGGCTTCGCGTTGGGTGCGATCGTGGGTGGCCCGCGGCAACATGCCGTACTCCGCGGTCAGCCAGCCTTCGCCCTTGCCGCGCAGGAAGCCGGGCACCTTGTCCTCGATGCTGGCTGTGCACAGCACGCGGGTGTCGCCAAAGCTCACCAGTACGGAACCTTCGGCATAGCGGGTGAAATTTCGCTGGATGGACACGGCACGCAGCTGGTCGGGTGCGCGGCCGCTGGGTCTGGGGTTGGGCATGATGGAAGTTCGGACAATGGGGCCGCGCAGTGTAACCGCATGCCAATGCAATGGCCGCGCGGCTTACCTTGCACACCAGCCCGCCACCGCGATGTGCCAGTGTGAGCGCCCGCCAGGGTCTCGCTGCCGTCCCTATTGGTTGGCGTTGCGGGTTACCATTGGCAGCCTTGTTCCTGTTGGGCAGGCAGCATGATCCGCAGCATGACCGCATTCGCCAGCGCCGAATGCGAAACGGCATTCGGCAACCTGAGCATCGAGTTGCGTTCGGTCAATCACCGTTACCTGGAGATCAGCCCGCGCCTGCCGGACGACTTGCGCAGCTTTGAAACGCCCTTGCGCGAGTTCCTCGCCACCCGCCTGACACGCGGCAAGGTGGACGTCACCGTGCGCCTGAAGGCCACCGCGGCGCGTGCAAGTGCGCTGGATGTGGATGAAGACCTGCTGCATCGACTGGCAGGCAGGGCGCAGGATCTGGCTTCCCGCTTTCCCGCCGTTGGCGTGGATTTCACCAGCCTGCTCAACTGGCCCGGCGTGCTGCGCGAGGAGGCGGCCGATCCACAGGGCCTGCATGCCGCTGCTGCTGCATTGCTTGATACCGCACTGCTCGAATTGATCGCGACGCGCGAACGCGAAGGCGAGCGCCTGGCGGTATTCCTGCGCGAGCGTCTGGACGGCGTCGTTGCCATCATCAACAGCGTGCGCGAACACCTGCCCGATGTGCGTACCGCCGCTCGTGCGCGCCTCGACCAGCGTTTGGCCGAGATCAAGCAGCCGGCGGATCCGGGACGCATCGAGCAGGAGATCGTGCTCCAGCTCCAGCGCATGGACGTGGACGAGGAGCTGGATCGACTCGCCTCGCACGTGGCCGAAGCGCGGCGCATCCTCGGAACCTCGGAAGCGGTCGGGCGTCGGCTGGATTTCCTCATGCAGGAATTCAACCGCGAAGCCAACACCCTGGGCTCCAAGGCCGCCGATCCGCGCACCAGCAAGGCAGCGGTCGAGCTCAAGGTGCTGATCGAGCAGATGCGCGAACAAGTGCAGAATCTGGAGTAACCGTGTCCGGCACCCTGTTCATCATTGCGGCACCTTCGGGCGCCGGAAAAACCAGCCTGGTACGAGCGTTGCTGGAGCGCGAGCCCGACATCACCTTGTCGGTTTCCTACACTTCGCGGCCTCCGCGCAGCAGCGAGGTGGATGGCCAGCACTACCATTTTGTCTCGCGCGAAGTGTTCGAGCACATGGCGAAGACCGGCGCATTCTTCGAATACGCGAACGTGCACGGAGACTACAAGGGCACCGCGCGCGCCGCGGTGGAACCCTTGCTTGCGGCGGGTCGCGACGTGCTGCTGGAAATCGACTGGCAGGGTGCGCGCCAGGTGCGCGAGCTGTGGCCGCAATCGCTGAGCATTTTCATCCTGCCGCCTTCGCGCGCGGAGCTGGAGCGCCGCCTGCGCAACCGGGCGTCCGACAGCAGCGAGCAGATTGCACGGCGGATTGCCGATTCGCGAACGGAAATCGCGCATGCAAGCGAGTTCGACTACCTCGTGATCAACGATGATTTTGCGCTTGCGGTGACCGACTTGCGTGCCATTGTCCAGGCCCGTCGCCTGCGTTGCGATGTCCAGCAGGTGCGGCATGCGGCGCTGATGGATGACCTGCTGAAGCCCGCCTAGTAGCCTGCACGGCGTTGCTGGTGGAACCCACCCGGCATCGGCTAAGGTACGCCGTTTCCGTGACTCGTCGCAGCAGCCCAATTTGCAATGAACCCGCGCGTGAATGACCCGACTCGATCCAACCAGGATGCGCGCACGCCAGCCGCCGGGAATGCCTGCGTGCGCATTCGCGGCTTGCGCACCGTGCTCAATGGCAAGACCATCTTCGATGACGTCGACCTGGACATTGCGCGGGGAAAGATCACCGCCATCATGGGTCCGAGCGGCACCGGCAAGACCACCTTGCTGCGTCATATCACCGGCCAGCTCGCCGCCGATTGCGGCGACATCGAGGTCGATGGCCGGCACGTGGCGGGACTGAACCGCACGCAGCTGTTCGATTTGCGCGAGCGCATCGGCTACCTGTTCCAGAACTCCGCGTTGCTGACCGATTTCAGCGTGTTCGAGAACGTGGCTTTCCCCTTGCGCCAGCACCTGCGCCTGCCCGAGGAAATCATCCGCAACATCGTGCTTACCCGCTTGCAGTCGGTGGGCCTGCGCGGTGCCGCGCACCTGATGCCTTCCGAGCTGTCCGGCGGCATGGCGCGACGTGTGGCGCTGGCGCGTGCGATCGTGCGCGACCCCGATCTCATGATCTACGACGAACCGTTTGTCGGCCTTGACCCCATTGCGCTGAACCAGATCCTCACCTTGATTCGCACCCTCAATGACACCCTCGGCGTGACCAGCATCCTGGTTGCGCACGAGTTCTCGGCGGTGCGCCGGATTGCCGATCACGTGGTCCTGATCGCCGGTGGCAAGTTCGTGGCCAGCGGGCATCCGGATGTGCTGGCCCGCGGTGAGTCGGAATGGACGCGGCAGTTCTTCGGCGGCGAAGCGGATGGCCCGGTGCCCTTCCAGTATCCGGCCCGCGACTATGCCGCCGAACTCGGTTTTGCGGCGGGTGCACGATGAACGCCCCGCGTCGCAACATGATGCTGGCCGATGCGCTTGCGCAGGTGGGTGCGGTGGGCCTGTTCATGTTCTCGATCCTCGCCGCCGTACCCAAGAGCCTGCGCCACTACCGCGAGACCGTGCGCCAGGTGTGGTTTGTTGGTGCCATGAGCCTGGTCATCATCATGACCTGCGGCTTGTTTGTCGGCATGGTGCTGTCCTTGCAGCTCTACTATGTGCTGACCAATTTCGGCGGCACCGCTGCGCTCGGCACGGTGGTGGCCTTGTCGATGTTCCGCGAGCTTGGCCCGGTGGTGACCGCCCTGCTGTTTGCAGGTCGCGCCGGCACCTCGATGACGGCGGAGATCGGCTTGATGCGCGCAACCGACCAGCTTTCGGCCATGGAGATGATGGCCGTCGATCCGATGTCCTACGTGGTGGCGCCACGTTTCCTCGCCGGCATCCTTGCCATGCCCTTGCTGGTCTGCATCTTCAATGCGCTGGGCTTGCTCGGCGCGCACCTGGTGGGCGTCAGCTGGCTTGGACTCGACAACGGCACGTTCTGGGGCAACATGACCTCGACCGTGGAGGTGTGGAGCGACCTGCTCAACGGCGTCTGGAAGAGTGCGGCGTTTGGCGCGGTCATCGCCCTGATCGCCACCTTCCAGGGCTACACCACGCCACCGACCAGCGAAGGCGTGGCCTATGCCACCACGCGCACCGTTGTCTCGTCGGCCATTGTCGTGCTCGCCCTCGATTTCGTGATGACTGCTTTCCTGATGTGACCGGACTCCCCCCCCCCACCCCCACCCCCCCCCCCCCCCACCCCACCCGAGGGCCACCCACCCCCGCCCCCCCCCCCCCCGGGCCCCCCCGCACCCCCCCCCCCCCCCCCCCCCCCCCCCCCCCCCCCCCCCCCCCCCTCCCCCCCCCCCCCCCCCCCCCCCCCCCCCCCCCCCCCCCCCCCCCCCCCCGGGCCAACCCCCCCCCCCCCCCCCCCCCCCCCTCCAACGGCCAACCATGACCCAGCCAAGACGTTCATTCCAGGTCGGAACCGGCCTTTTCATCCTGCTCGGATTTGCCGCGCTGACCTACCTCGCCACGCAGACCACCTCCATTGCCAACTATCAGCAAGGCGACAGCTATGCCCTGAAGGCCAAGTTCAGCAACATCGGCCAGCTCAAGGTGCGCGCGCCGGTCAAGCTGGCGGGCGTGCGCATCGGTTCGGTGCAGTCAATCACGCTTGATCCGCAAACCCTGAGCGCGATCGTGATGATCGGCATCGACAAGCGCTTTGCCGAGATTCCCGACGATTCCGCTGCCGCCATATTCACCAGCGGTTTATTGGGAGATCAGTACGTTGGCATCCAGCCCGGTGGCTCGCCGGACATGTTCAAGGATGGCGATGAAGTCATCCTGACCCAGTCCTCGATGCAGCTGGAAGACCTGATCGGCAAATTCCTGGTGGGTGGCGATACCGCCAAACAGGGTGACCAGGCGAAAACGGATGGATCCGAGTAACACCATCCTTCACACAGACAGCCATTGGAGGCACACGGCATGCGGCAGTTGACGGCGGGACTACTTGGGTTGGTTCTGGGATTCTCCAGCGTGTCGTTTGCGCACGCTGCAAACCTGGCGCCAGACCAGGTCGTGCAGAAGATCGCCGATGATCTTGCCAACAGCATTGGCGCCCACCGCGAGGAGCTCAAGGCGGATCGCGACAAGCTGATCCGCGAGATCGACGCGATCCTGCTGCCGCATTTTGATATCGAGTACGCCTCGCTGCTCGTTCTGGGCCGCAATGCGCGTGAAGCAACGCCACAGCAACGTTCGCGTTTTGCCAAGGCGTTCTACAACTCGATCGCGCACCGCTATGCGGAAGGGCTGCTCAACTACACGCGCGGCAACGTGCGCGTGTTGCCCTTCAAGGGCGAGCTCAATGCCAAGCGCACCATCGTGCGCACCCAGGTGATCCTCGATGATGGCAAGAGCGTCGCCGTCGACTATGCGTTCCGCCAGGCGGCATCCGGTGAATGGAAGGCCTATGACGTGATCATCGAAGGCATTTCCTACATCACCAATTACCGCAACCAGGTTGCGGCGGAAATCCAGGCCACCAGCCTCGATTCACTGATCGTGCGCCTTGAAACCCAGGGCGAGAAGGCCCTGGAGAGCCTCGACAAGCGCACGAGCGGGCCGTGAGTCCGGCGTTTTCAATGCAGCCGACTTCGGCCACCTCGGCACGCTTGGTCGGGCGCATCGATGTCGCCAACGCGGCGCAGGCGCTCGCTGCGGGCAAGCAGATTCCGGCCAATGGAAATTTCGAGCTGGATCTTGAGCACCTGGAAAGTGCAGACAGCGTGACCCTGGCAGTACTGCTGGCTTGGTCGGCTGCGGCCAGTCGCAGCCAGTGCCGACTGGTTTACCGGGGCATGTCGGATCGCTTGCGTGCCATTGCCAGGCTGGGAGATGCCACTGGCATGTTGGGTTCGAGCGACACCGCTCCAGTGCAGGGCACCTGATTCTGGATTGATCCAGGCGTCAGGCAATCACGGCTGCGGGGTCGGCTGCTGTTTTTCGTAGTCGATCTGTTCCTGCAACAGCGAGTCCAGATCGTCCTCGTCCAACCCCTGCAATTGCTGGATGGCCTCAAAAGGCGGTTCGCCGTCGTATATCAGGTACAGGCGTCGTTGCCGGTAGGCATCGCGGTAGAACACGTACGGATCGAACGCACCCTCGACCAGGTTCTCCGCGTCGATGGCGCCGGCGCGAAGGGTGACCAGATAAGCCATGCTCGGCCAATACTGGCGACCGAGTTCGTAATCGTGGGTGCGCGAGTAATACCCCATGGGATCGAACAGGCGGCCGTCGACCGGCATGCGCCAGATGTCGCGCGCACTGGTCGAGCCAACCAAGGGCAATACCAGATACGGGCCTTCGCCGACGCCCCACTTGGCCAAGGTCACGGCGAAGTCGGTTTCCTGCGGCGGCAGGCGCATTTCACTGGCCGGATCAAAAAAGCCGAGAAATCCCGCCGTGCTGTTGATGAGGAAGCGCCCGGTACCCTTGAGGGCGTCCTTCATCTCGCCTTGCAGTGCATCATTTGCGATGGTGATCGGCATGCGCAAATTGGCAAAAAAATTGCTGAGGATGCGTCGCACATTGGGTGATGTGATCTTGCGATAGACCACGGCCGTGGGGCGGATCACCGCATTGTCGACTTTCACATTGAAGGCATAGACCTTGCGATTGAATTTCTCCCAGGGATCGTCGGTTCGCGGCTTGGCAATCGTACAGCCGGCCAACACCAGCAAGGATGCGGCCAGCAGCCTGTTGCGAACGGGTGTTGGATTGAAGGATCGCAGCATGGGTACAGGGTTCCTTGCAGTACGCCGAGCGCCACGGGTCAGGTTGGCGCGCCAGGATCAGGCCGGGTACATCCGGCAGGGTAAATCAAACCGGCTTCCGGTTGCTCGCTGATGCATTGCGGATCGGGCGTTCGGGCGCCTTGATTGCACTGCAATATATCAGCCCGCTAGAATACCCGCCCAAACCGGTGTTGCAACTGATTTCCAAGAGGCTGGCTGCAGATGGCGCGTATTACCGTAGAAGATTGTCTTTCGGTCGTCGATAACCGATTCGAACTGGTGTTGATGGCGACCAAGCGCGCGCGTCAGCTCTCCAAGGGCGCTGATCCGACGATTGAAGCCCACAACGACAAGCCGACCGTGGTTTCCCTGCGCGAAATCGCAGCACGCAAGGTGGACCTGACCATGATCGACGAGATCGACCGGCAAGCCCGCGAGCGCGCCGAACGCGAGGCCCTGGAATGGGCGGCCGCGGAAGTGGATGACGACCTTTCGAAGGGTGGCGACGACCTGTAATTTGGCGATGCTCCGCGGCAAATCCGGCCATTGCGCGGCGGCCTGATCGGGCGCGGCAGCGAGGTGGCGATGAAGGCAGCTGCGGATTCGCGAACGACCAGGCGCAACAAGGTCCCCGCGTATGTGCTGGCGCTGGAGGACAAGCTTTCCGGCTACCTGCCGGAGGCGCAAGTCGCGCGCGTGCGGCGCGCCTACGAGGTCGGTGCGTTGGCGCACAAGGGCCAGACCCGGCGCAGCGGCGAGCCCTACATCACCCATCCGATCGCGGTGGCCGGCATCCTCGCCGAGCTTGGCATGGATGTCGAAACCATCATTGCCGCGATCCTGCATGACACCCTCGAAGATACCGATGTCACCGCCGAATGCTTGAACGACGAGTTCGGCAGCGCCGTGCTTGAACTGGTTGACGGGGTTACCAAACTCGACAAGCTCCACTTCAAGAGTCGCCAGGAAGCCGCTGCCGAGAGCTTCCGCAAGATGCTGCTGGCGATGGCACGCGACTTGCGCGTGATTCTGATCAAGCTGGCCGATCGTCTGCACAACATGCGAACCCTCGGCGCCATGGAGCCGGAGTCGCGCCGTCGCATTGCCCTGGAAACCCTGGAGATCTACGCGCCGATTGCGCAGCGCCTGGGCATGAACCAGTTCAAGGCCGAGTTGCAGGATCTCGGCTTCCGCGCCATGCATCCGAACCGACACCGGGTCATCTCGGAGCGCATCCGCACCGCGCTGGGCAATCGTCGCGAAGTCATGGCGAAAATCGAATCCGCGCTGGAGGCTCGACTCAATGCCGAGGGACTTGCCCACCGCACCATCAGCCGGATCAAGTCGCCCTACAGCATCTACCAGAAGATGCGCAGCGACCACAAATCCTTTGCCCAGGTCATGGACGTCTACGGATTCCGCGTGGTCGTTGATTCGGTCATGCACTGTTACCACGCGCTGGGTGCGGTGCATGCCCTGTACAAGCCACTGGATGGCAGGTTCCGCGACTTCATCGCAATTCCGAAAGCCAACGGTTATCAGTCGCTGCACACCGTACTGTTTGGCCCCTTTGGTGCGCCCATCGAGATCCAGATCCGTACCGAAGACATGAATACCGTGGCCGAGCGCGGTGTTGCCGCGCACTGGGCCTACAAGAGCGATTCCATGCCGGCCAACAGCGCGCAGAATCGCGCGCGTGAATGGGTGACGAGCCTCGTCGACGAACAGCGCCAGATGCCCTCGTCGCTGGAGTTCATCGAAAGCGTCAAGGTCGACCTGTTTCCGGATGAGGTCTATCTGTTCACTCCGCGCGGCAAGATCCTCGCCCTGCCGCGCAATGCCACGGCCCTGGATTTCGCCTATGCGGTGCATACCGATGTCGGCAGCCACGCGGTGGCCGCGCGCGTCGACAAGAAGCTGGCGCCGCTGCGTACCCGCTTGAGCAGCGGCCAATCGGTGGAAATCATCACCGCACCATCCGCCGTGCCGAGCACGCAATGGCTGGAATGGGTGGTCACGGCGAAGGCGCGTACGGCAATCCGGCATTTCCTCAAGCGCCTGCAACACGAAGACGCCATCGAACTGGGTCATCGCATGCTGGATCGCGCCATGGATGCGCTGGGTGGCTCGCTCGAAGCACTGCCGCCGGATCAACTGGGCCGCTATCTCGAAGACAACAAGTTGCGTGCCCTGGAGGACCTGCTTGCCGACATCGCACTCGGCAACCGCACCGCCGAACAGGTTGCGCGCAGCCTGCTGCAACTCCATGATGAAGCATTGCCCGGTTTGAATGCGCGGTCCGCCGAAAAGATCCTGATCACCGGCGCTGAACGGGGCGTGCTCAGTTTCGGCAACTGCTGCCATCCGGTTCCGGGTGACGAAATCGTCGGTTACCTGTCCGCCGGCAAGGGCATTGTCGTGCACAGGCTCGAATGCCCGAACATGGTGGAATTGCGCAAGACGCCGGAACGCTGCGTGGAGATCGCCTGGGACACCAGCGTCAGTGGCGATTATCGGGTGGAGTTGCGCATCATCGTTGCCAACAAGCCTGGCGTGCTTGCACAGGTTGCGGCGGCGGTGGCGCAGGCCAATTCGAACATCGAAAATGTGGAATACAAGGAGCGCGACCTGATGACGGCGACCTTGTTGTTCACCATAGAAGTCACCAGCCGCAAGCACTTGGCCGATGTCATGCGCGGCGTGCGCCGACTTGCGGTCGTCAACGCGGTTTATCGTCATCCTGTCTGAATCGAGGAAGTGAACATGTCGCAACGCCGTATCATCCATTCCGACCGCGCTCCCAAGGCCATCGGTCCGTACTCGCAGGCCGTACAGGTCGGCAATACCCTGTACCTGTCGGGTCAGACGCCGCTCGATCCCGCGACCGGCGAACTGGTGGAAGGTGACATCAGCACCCAGGCACGGCAGGTTTTCGAGAATCTCAAGGCGGTCCTGGCCGCGGCCAACGCGGACTTCGGGAATGTCGTGCGGGTTGGCATCTATCTCACCGATCTGGGCAATTTCTCCGCGGTCAACGAGGTGATGAAGCAGTATTTCCGTGAACCGTATCCGGCGCGTTCAACGATCGGTGTCGCGGCACTGCCGCGGGCTGCGCAGGTCGAGATCGATCTGGTTGCCGTGGTCGACTGACCCAGGGTTTGCGTGATCGCGCGGGTCATCAAGGCTGTGCTGGTCGCATGAGGTCGGCACCTCACCTGCATCCGCGCGAATCAGCCGATCCAGGCCTGGCAGCCGTCGCCAGCCTGCCCGGAGTCGGCCCGGCCCTGGAAGCGACGCTGGCGCGGCTGGGCATCCTGCGCATCCAGGATCTCTGGTTCCACCTGCCGTTGCGCTACGAGGACCGCACTCGCATCACTGCGATTCGCGACCTGCGTGCCGCGGATAGCGTCCAGGTTGAAGGCACGGTCGAAGCCGTCGAGCAAGGGTTCCGCTTCCGTCCGCAATTGCGCGTCGTCATCACCGATGACGCACGTTCAATGCTGACCTTGCGCTTTTTCAGTTTCCGTCGCACCCAGGTACAGCAACTGGCGCCGGGTACGCGACTGCGCTGTTATGGCCAGGTCAGGTACGGCGCGCACGGTTTCGAGATGGTGCATCCGCAATACCAGCGGGTGCTGGCCGATGGTTCGGGCGTGGACGAGTGCCTGACCCCCGTGTACCCGACCACCGAAGGCCTCGGCCAGAAGCGGCTTGCCGTGCTGATTGCAAAGGCACTGCTGCAGCTTCCGCCGGCCGCGCAACTCGAGCAGATCCCGGCACCATTGCTTGAACCCTTGCGCCTGCAGTCATTGCGCGACGCGCTGCTCCAAGTACATCGCCCGGCCGCTGACGCCGACGTTGCGGCGCTGCTTCAAGGCATCCATCCGAGCCAGCGGCGGCTGGCATTCGAGGAATTGCTGGCGCATCACCTGGGCATGAAGCGCCTGCGGGCCAGGATCCGCTCGCATCGCGCACCGGGCCTGGCGGGAACGGGCGAAGCACAACGCGACTTGCTTGCCGCACTCCCATTCAAGCTCACCGGTGCGCAGCAGCGCGTTGCGCGGGAGATCGCACGCGACATGTCGCGCAGCGAGCCCATGCTGCGCCTGGTGCACGGCGACGTCGGCTCCGGCAAGACCGTGGTTGCCGCGCTGGCTGCGCTGGTCGCCATTGAATCCGGATTCCAGGTCGCCCTGATGGCGCCCACGGAATTGCTGGCGGAGCAACACCTGCGCAACTTCCGCGACTGGTTTGCGCCGCTCGGCATCGAGCCGGTATGGCTGGCCGGCAAGGTCCAGGGCAAGGCACGGCAAGCGGCCATGACCGCGCTGCAGGGTCCGGCGCAACTGGTCATCGGTACCCATGCGCTGATGCAGGATGCCGTCGCGTTCCGCAAGCTCGGCCTGGTCATCATCGATGAACAGCATCGCTTCGGAGTCCACCAACGCCTGGCCTTGCGTGACAAGGGAGCCGATGCCGAACTTGTCCCGCATCAACTGGTGCTCACGGCCACGCCGATACCGCGCACCCTGGCGATGACCGCCTATGCCGATCTGGACGTGTCACGCATCGATGAACTCCCGCCCGGGCGCAGTCCGGTGACCACGGTTGCCATTTCCACTGCGCGTCGCGCCGAGGTGGTCGATCGCATCCGCGCCGCCTGCGGCGAAGGACGGCAGGCCTATTGGGTGTGCACCCTGATTGAAGATTCCGAACAACTGGAAGCGCAGGCTGCCGAAACCACCCATGCCGAACTGGAGCGCACGCTGCAAGGCATTTCCATCGGCCTGATCCATGGGCGCATGAAACCGGCCGAAAAGCAGAAGGTCATGCAGCAATTCCAGTCCGGTGCCATCAGCGTGCTGGTTGCGACCACCGTCATTGAAGTGGGCGTGGATGTGCCCAATGCCAGCCTGATGATCATGGAGAACGCGGAACGCCTTGGTCTGGCGCAGTTGCACCAGTTGCGCGGACGCGTGGGCCGGGGGAGCCTGGCGTCAAGCTGCGTGTTGCTGTATCAGCCGCCGCTTTCGGCGATGGCGCGCGAGCGCCTGAATGCACTGCGAGAAACCAACGATGGTTTCGAGATCGCGGAAAAGGATCTCAAGCTGCGCGGCCCGGGCGAGTTGCTGGGTACGCGGCAAACCGGCCGGCTCGAATTCCGCATTGCAAACCTGACGCGCGATGCTGCCATGCTCGCGGAAGTCCAGGACGTGGCCGGCACCATGCTGCGCAAGCATGCAGGAGCATGCGATCGTTTGATTGCGCGCTGGGTCGGTAACTCTGCACGTTTCGCGGACGCATGACGCCCCGGGGTGGAATGCGTGCCTGTGGAGGAACCGCACCCATGTCTGAAACAATCCATGCCGGCCCTTCGAATGGATGACCATGCGCGCACCGCTACTGATTGATACCGACCCGGGCGTCGATGACGCACTGGCGATCCTGATGGCGCATCAGCATGCCGAGGTGAAAGGCTTGGCGATCGCCGCGGGCAACGTCGGCTTGCGGCATACCGTGAACAATGCCCTGAAGCTGGTTGACGTGATGGGACACGAAACTCCCGTGTTCCCTGGCTGCGCGACGCCCCTGGTGCTGGATGCCGCGGATGCCGCGTTCGTGCATGGCGCCGATGGCTTCGGTGATACCGGCTATTCGCGATCAACGCGGGCAGCCGCCAACGAACACGCTGCACTGGCGATCAGTCGCTTGAGCAGGGAATTTGCCGGTCAACTGACCGTGGTGGCACTGGGGCCGTTGACCAACCTGGCGCTCGCGCTGCGCCTGGATCCTGAATTGCCGCGGCGGGTTGCGCGTCTGGTGATCATGGGTGGCGCCGTCAACGGGCGCGGCAATACGCATCTGGTGCCGGCGGAATTCAACATCGGCTTCGACCCGGAAGCTGCGCATGTGGTGTTCAGCAACTGGCCGACGTTCGATCTGGTGGACTGGGAGGCCACCATGCACCATGGCCTTGCGTATGACGACCTCGAGCAATGGCTGGCCGCCGATGATGAGCGGGCGCGATTCTATGCCTCGGTTTCCCGTCGAACGCGAAGCTGGGCCAGGCAACATGGACGCCAGCGCATGCTTTCCGCAGACGCATTGGCGATGGCCGTGGCCCTTGATCCGTCCATCATCGTGGAGTCCGCCGAACGTCACGTTGGCATTGAACTGGCGGGAGGCCTGACACGTGGCGCCACCGTGGTCGACTGGGAACAACGCATGGCTCGGCCGGCGAATGCCCGAATCGTGCTGGGAGTCGAACAGGGAAAATTCGAGAACCTGATCAGGGATGCATTGGGCGCCGCTTGAGATTTGTCTGGGACCGCACACCAAATACGCATGAAATGATTGTGGAAACAGCGGCTTGCATGAATTCTTCGCGCCATGCGGATGATTTTGGCTCCAATGCGAAAAACTTGCGTCGTTGTCTGATTGCCACCTATAATCGCGCTCTTTTCTCCGGGGTCAGCCCGGTCAACGGTAGCGTCCCATGAAGCCCGATATCCACCCCAAGTACCAGCCCGTCGTTTTCCAGGATCTGTCCAGCGACTTTTCGTTCCTGACCGGTTCGACGATGTCGTCGAAGGAAACCGTCAAGTGGACGGATGGCCAAGAGTATCCGCTGATCAAGATCGATATTTCCAGCCAGTCCCACCCGTTTTATACCGGCAAGCAGAAGATCGTGGATTCCGGTGGCCGCGTGGACAAGTTCCGTCGTCGCTACGCCAAGTAACGCACGATTCCCGATTTATGCAGGAACGCCGGCCCACAGCCGGCGTTCTTGTTTGTGCGCTTCATTCGCGAACGCCGAATGCGCGCCTATGCGCTATGCGATAATCAGGATGCGGACGCGCGCATCCCATGCGGGAGTCCGATCTTCGACGTTCGGCCATTTGCCCCTGCGCTCCCGCAAGGCCAGATGCCGCGAGTCCGAAACCCGCCAAAAGGAGCCCGTCGTGTCCGACAAAGCAGTGAACCTCACCGATACCATCAATGACCGCAGCACGTCGTTGCCGGTCGTCTCTGGCACCTTGGGTGATCCAGCCCTCGATATCGGCAAGCTGCACCGCGACACCGGTTACTTCACCTTTGATCCGGGATTTGTTTCAACGGCCAGTACGCGCAGCGCCATCACCTACATCGATGGCGACAAGGGCGTGTTGCTGTATCGCGGCTATCCGATCGAGCAATTGGCCAAGCAGTCAAGCTTTCTCGAAACTGCCTACCTGTTGATCAATGGCGAGTTGCCGAGCAAGGCGGAATTCGGCGTTTTCGAGCATGAGGTAACGCATCACACGATGATGCATGAAGCGCAGAAGAACTTTCTCAACGGTTTCCACTACGACGCCCACCCCATGGCCATGCTGTGCGCGTCGGTTGCCTCGCTGTCGGCCTTCTACCACGACACCCTGGACATGGATGATCCCGAGCAGCGCAGGCTGGCTGCGATCCGCCTGATCGCCAAGGTGCCGACCATTGCCGCGGCCGCATACCGCTATTCGATCGGCTGGCCGGTGCGCTATCCGCGCAACAATCTCGAGTACGTGACGCGTTTCCTGCACATGATGTTCGAGGTGCCGAGCGAACCGCTGGAGCTGAGTCCGGTGGTAGCCAAGGCGCTTGACCTGTTGTTCATCCTGCATGCCGATCACGAGCAGAATGCGTCCACTTCGACCGTGCGACTGGTCGGTTCGACTGGCGCCAATCCGTATGCTTGCGTGGCTGCAGGTATCGCTGCATTGTGGGGGCCCGCACATGGCGGAGCCAACGAGGCCGTGCTCAGCATGCTCACGGAAATCGGCGATGCCGGCAATGTTGCGTCCGCGGTGGCCAAGGCCAAGGACAAGGACTCCGGATTCCGCCTGATGGGCTTCGGCCATCGCGTCTACAAGAATTTCGATCCACGGGCGACCATCATCCGCGAGATGACCCACAAGGTTCTGGCGGACCTCAACCTCAAGGATCCCCTGCTTGATGTGGCCATGGCGCTTGAAGAGGTTGCCCTCAAGGACTCCTACTTCGTCGACCGCAAGCTGTACCCGAATGTCGATTTCTATTCGGGCATCATCTACAAGGCACTGAAGATTCCCACCGAGATGTTCACGGTGATGTTTGCCATTGCGCGGACCGCCGGTTGGGTGGCGCACTGGCTCGAGCAGCAGGGCGCAGCGGATGGCAAGATCGGTCGTCCGCGCCAGGTCTACACGGGCGCCGCCGAGCGCAATTACGTGGCAATGGACAAGCGCTGAAGCAAGGCGGCCGGGCATGCGTTGGATGCTTGCGTGACGATTCAGGCGCCTGGGCTTGGGTCCTGAAGCTGGCTCACGGCATCGATGCTTGCGCGACGCATCGGCCGTTCGGTGATGCGGTCCAAAGGAGCCTGGCGCAAGCCGTCGCGGGGAAACACCGTGACGTCGATGGTGTTGGTGCCTGCCGTGAATTCCAGCACCGGCAAGCGGGTGTCGGTGACGGCATCCAGGCGGATCCGCCGATCATGCAGTTGATAGGGGATGCCGCGTTCAGCCAGCAGCGCAATGACCGTTGCCACGTCATCCGCGAACAGGTGCAGGCAGATGGCGGAATGCTCATCGGCGGTTCCTTCCAGCACGGCACCCACCAGTCGCGGTTCAAGCTGGTGGAAGAAACGCATCGCTTCCTGCGCAGCGGAACGCAGGCGGGCCAGGATGGCCGTTTGGGTCTGCGCCTGGAACAGGCGCTGGTGTTCGCGCAGGGCCGATTCGATTTCAGCGTTGCGCGGCAGATCAACATCTGGCGAAAACCCCAGCCGCGAGGCCGCCTTGAGTTTCGCCGCGTGATAGTCGCGCATGCCCTGGTCGGCAATCAGGCGCGCGGCTTCAACCGCAATGCGTCGTCTGGAGTCGCCATGTCGGCCCCGCGCAGAATGGTGCATCAGAACACGTCATAGGCTTCGCGCAGCTCTTCCTGTTGCGAATCCGGGCGCGCTGCCAGTTGGTCGACATCTTCGGTCTTGAAATACTCGATCATCGACTCGGCGTCACCGGCGGATGCGAGCAAGCCACTGTGTCTGTCGATCCGCGCCGTGGTGATGCCGGCCGGCATGTCGAAGGGCTGCTCTGGCACGTCGGCCAATGCTTCGCGCATGAATCCGATCCAGATCGGAAGCGCGGACTTGGCACCGAACTCGCGGCTGCCGAGCGAACTGAAATCGTCGAATCCAACCCAGGCCGTTGCGGCGATTCTTGCATTGAAACCGGAGAACCAGGCATCCCGGTATTCGTTGGTGGTTCCGGTTTTGCCGGCGAGGTCGTTGCGCTTCAACACCATCGCGCCGGATCCTGTTCCACGCCGGATGACATCGCGCATCAGGGACGTCACCAGGTAGGCAACCCTCGCGTCGAGGACGCGCGGAGCAAGGCGGGGGCTGCCGTCGGTGGAAACTGCGGCTGTGGTTGCATGGGCGCTGCTGATCGCGCTGAATCCAGCAGGCGAGGACGCATCCGAGCCGACGGAGCCGCCGCTGCCTTCGAGCTGGCGCTGCGGACACTCGCTGCAGACCCGTGCAGGATCGGCGCGGTAGATCAGCTTGCCGTCCCGGTCACTGATCTCGGCGATGAAATAGGGATCGACGAGAAACCCGCCATTGGCAAGCACTGCGTAGCCGCGTGCCATTTCCAGCGGGGATACGGCAGCGGTGCCGAGTGCCATGGAGAGGTTCTCGGGGATTTGTTGTGCGTTGAATCCGAAGCGGGTCACGTACTCGTGGGCATAGTGGACGCCAATGGCATCGAGCAGGCGGACCGAGATCAGGTTTTTCGACTGCACCAGGGCCTCGCGCAAGCGCATGGGGCCGTCGAACTTGTTGTCGTCATTCGAAGGCGTCCACAGGCCGTTGGGCCGCGATGGGTCCGGAAACACCAGGGGAGCATCGTTGACCACCGAGGCGGGGGTGAATCCATGCTCGAAAGCCGCCGAATACAGGAAGGGCTTGAAGCTGGATCCGGCCGAGCGGCTCGATTGGGTGGCCCGGTTGAACTTGCTGCGTGAGAAGTTGAAGCCGCCGATCAGCGAGCGGATGGCACCATCCTCCGGATCCAGGGCGGCAAACGCACCTTGCACCGCGGGAAGTTGGGCCAGGCGCCAAGTGCCCTTGTCGTCACGCACCACGCGGATGATGTCGCCAACCTTGAGCACGTCCGAAACCCGCTTGGGCGAGGGGCCGTGCCGACTGTCGTCAATATAGGGGCGGGCCCATTCAACGGCGGTGAGATCAAGCGCGACGCTTTGGCCGTCCTTCAAGTACGCGATGGCTTCGGTTTCGCTGCTCGCACTGACGATGCCGGGCATCAACCCGCTGACCACATCATGGGATTCGATGTGCGTGGCCAGGTGTTCGGGGTCGCGTTCGGAGCCGAGCTCCACGTGCGCTTCCGCGCCGCGATAGCCGTGGCGCATGTCGTAGTTGAGCAACGATTCCCGCAGCGACTGGTTCGCCGCTGCCTGGTCGGCGGATTCAATCGTGGTGCGTATGACGTAGCCGTTGTTGAGTGCGTCGTTGCCCAGGCGCGTAATGGCTTCCTGTCGGACCATTTCGGCGAGGTAGGAAGCCTCGATCTCGATCGGTGGTTCGTGGGCAAAGGAGAGGTCGTCCTCGGCCATTGCCGCGTCATACCTGGCTTTGTCGATATGGCCCAGATCCAGCATGCGTCCAAGCACATAGGCGCGGCGCAACAGCGCGCGCGGAAGGTTGCTGATCGGGTTGCCCGTGGATGGAAATTTGGGCAAGGAAGCCAGCATCGCGCACTCGGCGAGTGTCAGTTGGTCGAGCGATTTTCCGTAGTAAAACTCGGCCGCTGCAGCAATACCGTAGGCGCGATTGCCGAAGAAACTCTTGTTGAGATAAAGCTCGAGGATCTCGTCCTTGCTGAGCGCATTCTCGATGCGGAACGCGAGGAAGATTTCCGACAATTTGCGCGTATAGGTGACTTCGGGACTCAGGAAAAACTGGCGTGCAACCTGCTGGGTAATCGTGCTGCCGCCTGCGACGTGCTTGCTGCCGGTGGTGGTAACCAGCCAGACGGCACGCGCAATTCCGCCGAAATCGATACCCGAATGGCTGTAGAAATCCGCGTCTTCAGCCGACAGCACCGCATAACGCAGGCGATCCGGCACGTCCTTCATGGTGATGGGAATGCGCCGGGTTTCGCCAAAGGTCGCCATCAGCTTGCCGTCTGCGGACAGCACTTTCAACGGCACCTGGAGGTTCACGTTCTTCAGGGACTCGACGGCCGGCAGGCGAGGCGAAATCAGCCAATAGGCGATGCCAAGGGCAAGAAAACCCAGCAGCGCGCCACCCAGTCCGAGGTAAAGCGCATAGCGGGCCAGACGTAGGAAAATTCTCATGCAGTGGATTTGACTTGTGATGGCAGTCAAGGAAGAAAGCGGGACCAGACGACACAGTATAGGTGTTAGCGCCCGTTCAGGCCTTTCCGGGGGCGCCAAGGGGCCAGAAAGGCACCAAATTCGGCCATTTTCGCGACGGGGTCGACTAATTGAGAGGACCCTGTTGCCAATTGGTTAAGATTTAGATTTAATGTGAAAGCACATGTTTCGCTCGTAAGGGCGCGTGGGAAGGGGAAAAAGTAGTGGGACTCTTCACTCCTAAGGCACCGGTTCTGATCGGAGTCGACATCAGTTCAACGGCCGTAAAGCTGTTGCAGCTGAGTCAGACGGGCGGTCGTTACCGCGTTGAACACTACGCCGTCGAGCCATTGCCGCCGAACGCCGTCGTCGAGAAAGGTATCGTCGAGGTCGAGGCCGTAGGCGATGCCATTCGGCGTGCATTGGCCCGATCCGGCGCAAAAACGCGCGCTGCGGCAGCAGCCGTGGCGGGATCGGCGGTCATCACAAAGATCGTCCCGATGCAGGCCGACCTGTCCGAGGAGGACATGGAGGCGCAGATCCAGGTCGAGGCGAATCAGTACATCCCCTATCCGATTGAAGAAGTCAGTCTTGACTTCGAAGTCCTTGGCCCGGTCAAGGACAACCCGGATATGGTCAACGTCCTGCTTGCCGCCTCACGCACGGAAAACGTCGATTTGCGGATTGCTGCCCTCGATCTCGGGGGTCTGGCCGCCAAAACCATGGATGTCGAGGCGTTTGCGATGGAAAACGCCTTCAAGCTGGTTGCCGATCAGTTGTCGGTGCCCAAGGATGCGGTTGTCGCCGTCATCGATGTCGGGGCGACCATGACGACCCTGATCGTGTTGCGCAATCAGCGCACCATCTATTCCCGGGAACAGGTCTTTGGTGGCAAGCAGCTGACCGACGAGGTCATGCGCCGCTACGGCTTGAGCTACGAGGAAGCCGGACTGGCAAAGCGCCAGGGCGGATTGCCTGAGTCCTACGAGATTGAGGTACTGGAGCCATTCAAGGAGGCGATGGTCCAGCAGATCAGTCGCCTGCTGCAGTTCTTCTTTGCCGGTAGCGAGTACAGCCGGGTTGATCAGATCGTGCTTGCAGGTGGCTGCGCGTCGATCACGGGCGTTGCCGACATGGTTGAAGAGCAGCTGGGCGTGCCCTGCGTGGTAGCCAACCCGCTTGCCAACATGTCGCTCTCGTCGCGCGTTCAGGCGCAGACGCTCGCGCAGGATGCTCCGGCGCTGATGATTGCGTGTGGGCTGGCGATGAGGAGTTTCGACTGATGGCCAGAATCAACCTATTGCCTTGGCGAGCTGAGCGGCGCAAGCAGCGCGAGCGCGAGTTCTACATGATGCTCGCCATGTCGGCTGCGGCTGCGGTGTTCGTGTTTCTGTGCGCGTCGTACTGGATGGGCATGCGCATTGACAACCAGAACGAGCGCAACCGGTATTTGTCCGACCAGATCAAGCTGCTGGAGAAAGATATCGAATCCATCAAGGAGCTCGAGCGCACTCGAGCCCAATTGCTGGCACGCAAGGAAATCATCGAGGACCTGCAAGCCAATCGGGCGCAGATGGTTCATCTTTTTGACCAGATGTCGAAGACCATCCCCGACGGCACGCGTTTGACCTCCATCAAGCAGAGCGGAGACACGCTTACCTTTGCGGGAGTGGCCGAGTCCAGCACGCGTGTGGCGACCTACATGAAGGCCTTGGAAAACTCGCCCTATCTTGGCAAGGCGGATCTGGCCAAGATCGAGAACAAGGAAGGCGCCAAAGACGTGGACTCTCGACTTCCTTTCGAGTTTTCCTTGGCAGTCAACACAAAGAAATCGCAGACCGAGGCCGAAAAGAGTGCGGCTGCCGATGGAAAGGATGCCGCGTCGGCTTCCGCGGCTGCAGCTCCGGCAGCGGCGCCTGCCAAGCCAGCTGCGGATTTGGGTGCGCAGCTGAATGCGGCGGCGACCAAGCTGACCGACAAGGAGGCTCCAGCAAAGCCGGCCACAGAGGAGAAGAAGCCATGAGTTTCTTCGACGACCTCCGAAATCTTGATCGCAACAATGTCGGCAACTGGCCAAAATCGATCAAGGCATTCTTTGCCATCCTGATCATCGCCGCCATCCTGTTCCTCGGTTGGTGGTTCAAGATCAGCGAGCAGCAAGAAGAGTTGAAGCAGGCCGAAAAGAAGGAAGCGGGCCTGAAAGACGACTTCACCAAGAAGTGGGCTCAGGTGGTCAATCTTCCTGCGCTGGAAAAGCAGCTGAAGGATATGACCGACAAGCTGCAAGAGGCGATCAACCAGCTGCCAGGCAAGACGGAAATGCCGAAATTGATCATGGAGATTTCCCAGGCAGCTCTCGGATCAGGCATTAGCAATGACCTTTTCCAGCCAGGCCCAGAAGTGATGAAGGGGTTCTACGCGGAAAAGCCGATCCAGCTGCGCATGGTGGGTACCTACCATGAGTTCGGCGCCTTCATCAGCAAGGTCGCCTCGCTCCCGCGCGTCGTGATCCTGACCATGCACGACGTTTCGCTGCGACCAAGCGGCGCCAAGAAGGGAGGGGCGACCGTGCTGAGTGCCGGTGGCACGCTGACCCTTGAGGGTACCGTCAAGACGTACCGTTACATGGACAACGACGAGATTGCCGAGTTTGAGGCCGCGAACGCACCCAAGACAGGCAAGGGTGCGAAGAAGCCCGCTCCCGCCAAAACCAAGGGAGGCGAGTGACATGGACTTTCGAATCACCCGCCCATATCGAATCCTGCCGCTGTTCATTGCGATCATCGTCCTCGTTGGTTGCACTTCAGGTACCGACGAGGTGAGAACCTGGGTAGAGGCTGCGAAGAAAAAGGCAAAGCCCAATGTCGAACCCATTCCGACAATGAAGACCTTCGAGAAATTCGACTACACGCTGAAAGCGCCGGATGATCGCGATCCGTTCGACATGCCGCCATCCAGCAAGGATGACGAGATGTCGGCAGATGCCGGACCAAAGCCGGACCAAAACAGGGTACCGGAACCTTTGGAGGGCTTTCCCCTTGATGGCTTGAAGATGGTGGGAACGCTGGGGGCAGCCGGGGCCCCGGAAGGGCTGTTGAAGGATCCGAATGGCGCGATTCATCGCGTCCATGTGGGCAATTACGCCGGCCAGAATTACGGACGCATTACCGCAATCAATGAAGGCCAGATTGAACTGGTCGAACTGGTTCCAAATCTGACCGGCGGCTGGGTTGAGCGGCAAGCCTCGATCTCGTTAGCCAATACCGACAAGAAATGACCGACCCGTTGGGGGTAAGCAAAATGACTACGACAGCTACTGACTTCCAGGGGCGCAAGCCCGCCATAGGGAAAAGGCGAGCCGGAATCGCGGGTCTGATCGCGTTGCTCGGTTTCAGCTTCGCAAATCCGGCACAGGCCGAGAATGTGCTTGAGGATCTCACCTACACCGCACAGCCCGGAGGGCGGGTCGAAGTCACGATGCGGTTCGCTGAACCGGTGACGGTGCCGCAGGCATTTACCACGGAAGCCCCGCCGAGAATCGCGCTCGACCTGGCCGACACGCGAAATGCGCTCAGCCAGCGTCGCATCGAGGTTGGCGCAGGAGCCACGTCGGGCATCACCACGGTGGAAGCCGCCGGGCGCACGCGCGTCGTGGTCGACTTGTTCCGGCCCGCAAGCTACGAAACCCGAATCAATGGCAAGGAGCTGGTTCTCAGCATCGCGGCCAATGTGGCTGGAACGACGGCCGCTGCGGCAGCTGCCGGCAGCCGCAATCCGACCAAGACCATTGCCAGCAATTCGGTCGAGCTGAGCAATGTCGATTTTCGCCGGGGCACCGATGGTGAAGGGCGCATCCTTGTCAGCTTCTCCGGCCCAGGCGCTGCTGCCGACCTGAAGCAGGAAGGCGACAAGATTGTGCTGGATATCCTCAACGTGAAGCTGCCGCCGAGCCAGGCCAAACGTCTGGACGTGCTCGATTTCGCGACGCCGGTGCAATACATCGAGACGCGTTCGCGCGGAGCTGGTGTGCGTATCGAGATATCGGCCAAGGGTCCGTTCGAGCAGCTCGCCTACCAGACCGGCAATGAATACGTGGTCGAAGTCGCTCCCAAGCGCGTTGACGACAAGCTGGCCAAGAATGCCGAGCCGGTCTTCAACGGCAGCCGGGTCACCTTCAATTTCCAGGACATTCCGACGCGCTCGGTGTTGCAGCTGATCGCGGATGTGTCGGACCTCAACATCGTCGTCGCCGACAGCGTGCAAGGCAACGTGACCTTGCGCCTGATCAATGTGCCGTGGGACCAGGCGCTGCATATCGTGTTGCGCGCCAAGGGTCTCGACCAGCGCAAGCAGGGCAATGTGATCTGGGTTGCTCCGCAGAAGGAAATCGCCGACCGCGAGCAGGCCATCGCCGACGCACGCCTGCAGATGGAAGACAAGGTGGAGCTGGTCTCCGACTACATCCCCATCAGTTACGGCAATGCCCGGGATATCGCGGCCTTGTTGACCAAGGATGTCTCCAGCGGTCAGGTGGGTGGCTCGGCTGGAACTGGTGCTTCAGGGCAGAGTCAGCAGCGCGGATTCATGTCCAAGCGCGGCACGGTTACCTACGATGACCGCACCAACACCCTGCTGGTCAGTGATACGCCGGACAAGGTTCTGGAAATTCGCCAGCTGATCGCGGTGCTGGATCGCCCGGTGCAGCAGGTGTTGATCGAATCCCGCATCGTCATCGCCACCGATACCTTTGCCCGCGAGCTGGGTGTCAAGTTCGGCATCAGCGGTGGTTACGAAGACAACAACGGCAATGTCATCTCGACCACAGGAACCGCAACGGGCACGGATCGCATGAGCAACCTCGCCTTGAGCAATCGCTTTGGCGGTGGTCGCGGGTTGCCGGTATTTGCGCCGGGCAGCACGGCAGGAACCGGCGGCATCGCGGTGCCGAATCTCAATGATCGCCTCAACATCAACTTGCCTGCTGCGTCGCCAGCCGGCAGCTTTGGCCTCGCTATTCTGGGTGCCGACTACCTGTTGGACCTGGAGCTGTCCGCTGCGCAGAACGAAGGTCGTGGTGAAGTCGTATCCAGCCCGCGCGTGGTCACCGCCAACCAAAAGGAAGCCGTGATCAAACAGGGCCAGGAAGTGGCCTACGTCACCTTCCAGAACTCCGGTGCGGGTGGTACCGGTACGGCGACCGTCCAGTTCAAGGAAGTCGTTCTTGAGCTCAAGGTGACGCCGACCATCACGGCGGATGATCGCGTGGTGCTGAATCTGGGTGTCAAGAAGGATGCCGTCAATCGCTACATCGACAACCCGGGTGGTGGCCAGGTGCCCATCATCGACAAGCGCGAGATCAACACCTCCGTACTGGTCGACAATGGCCAGACCGTGGTGCTCGGCGGAGTCTACGAGGTCGAGAAGCGCGACGACTTGACCAAGGTTCCGTTCTTGGGCGACGTGCCGATACTCGGCAACCTGTTCAAGAAGACCGGCCGCACCGACACCAAGGCCGAGCTGCTCATCTTCGTAACGCCAAGAATCCTGAGTGAGAGTCTGAAGTAAGACGTCCAGGGGCAGGCAGCACGGCAACGTGCTGCCGAAAGAGACGTATCACGAGAACCCATTGCAAGCCTGGAGAAACCACATGAAATTCCCTTTCAAGACGCTTGGCTTGCTGCTTGCCAGCGCAACCTTGGCCAGTTGTGGCGGCGGCGGCGGTGACGGCGGCGCGGCCACCCCGCAATCCGGCTCGATCACCCTGATTGCAACGCGAACCAATCTGCCGCTCAACCCGAACAACATCCTGCCTTATCCAGGGTCTCCGTTCATGGCGGAGGTTTCCTTTACCTTCCGCAACAGCAGCGGTCAGATTTCGGCATTGACGCAGGATGCGACCTTCACCACCAGTTCGCCGAGCACGGTCAGCCTGTCGCCACCGGATGATCCGTCCACCACCAACGTGAATGAGCTTGCGACACGCGTGGTGAGCTTTCCCGCCACCACCAACAATGGCTCGTATGTCTTTTTCGCCACGTCCTATGATGTGGCGGGCAGCGCCACAGTGACTGCCTCTGCGGTCGATCCGGCCACGGGCCTGACCGTGACCAAGACCCTGGTCTTCACCGTACAGGGTGCAACGCCATTGCCTGCGGCACTGGATATCGCACCCAGTCCGGCCGGCGTCTACATCCCGGGTTCTGGTGGACAGACCAATTCAGTGATTTCGGTACAGGTACGCGACGGTGCAAACCAGCCGGTGCCCGATCCGGGCGCGGTCGACAACGTGAGCTACGAAATCGTTGGCAGTGCCGGCGGCGCGATCCTCCAGGCAACCTCTGCCGGCGGCCCGGCCTCCGGAAACTCCGTAACGACGCGTACCGTCAACGGCATTGCCGCCGCCTCGTTCCAGGCCGGAACCGTGCAGGGACCGATCCAGATTCGTGCCACCGTGGACCGCAGCGACAACAACGTCTCCAATGGCATTGCCGATCCGATTTCGGCGACGACCACCGTGGTCGTGTCGGATGGCAAATTGTTCAGCCTGACCCTGACCTCGCCGATCATCAATGCGTTGCGCGTGAATCGCGTATCCGATGGTGTGATTCCGCCGGAAGATGTCGTGCCAGTGGGTGACGATGGCATTCCGGATGATCCGGACGCCACCTACAGTCTGACGGTGAGCGCGTTGGCCAAGGATCGCCAGGGCAACCCGGTTGTGCCGGGCACCGTGATCCGCTTCGGCGTGGTCGATGAACCCTACAATGTCGCCAGCGACGTGTTCTCGATGTCGGGTGTCAACGGCGACGCCGCAGAGGGTGGCAACCTGTTCACGGCGGCCTCCGGCCTGTTCGTCACCGGCGGCGGTGGCGCAGGTCCGGGCGACGTGCTGGCCGTGTTCGGCCAGGATGTCCAGGGCAACAGCGACCTTGAAAGCGCACTGACCGTTGCGCAGATCAATTCGCAGACCAGCCTGACCACGGCGTCGAATTTCAATCTCAACAACACCACCGGCGTATCGGTCAACTACGGTCCGGTGCTGCCCTACGTGGTTGCCCGCGCACAGCACGGCAACATCACCGCGACTGGCGTCACCAATGACATCGGCCGTGCATCAGCCACGCTCAACTACACGATTTCCACGCTTGGATTCCTGAATGTGATCTGGGCGCAGGGCGAGAGCGTGGATACGGTGACCGGTGGCGCCAAGCGCGTGACGGACGTCGAGATTGGTTCCTATCCGGGTCTTGCGCCGGCTTCCATCACGGCAGCACCTTCGCCGATCATCGGCAACACCACGCAGCAAGTCATTGTCTGCCTGAGGGATGCGATGTTGGCTCCGCTGCAGCGCGTGCGCCTCGGTTTCGCATTCCAGCTGGGATCGGGGACGGGCACGGTTGATGGCGTCAGTGGAACCGGAGTATTGGGTAGCAGCACGGGCGCAAATGGATGCGCAGTTGCCAATGTGGTGACGTCCGGCTTGACTGCGAGCTCCGGCGAATCGCCCAGCGGTACCTTGACCTTCTTTGGCGGTGGCACTTCAACCAGTGTCGATATCATCGTCAATCTGGCCGCGTTGCAGGTTTCGCCGAATCTGGTGATTGTCGGCATTGATCCACCTGCCACTGGATTCAACATTCAGATTGGCGCAGTGGATACGTTTGGAAATCCGATTCCAGGCGTAGCGATTACCGGTGCATGCACGGTTACCGGATCTGCTGCGATCAATCCCGCGTCCTTTACTGGAACTACGGGTGGCAATGGTCGGACCACCCACTCCGGAAGCGCGACAGGATTCACCATAGCCGGTCCCACTGCGGTAGGCGCGGGCTCATGCACCTATTCAACCCAGGATGGCTTGAGCGCAACCGTGCCCTTCATCAGCTCGGCTGGCTGTGGCTTCAGCCCCTGCCCCTGATAGCTACGTTCGTTGATCCTGAACAAGGGCCGCGTATGCGGCCCTTGTTCTTTTTTGCCAACCCGCGACATTGATACCAGGCAGGACTGCCGCGCCCACACACCGGCAACCGACGGTTCTGCCACAATCGCACCATTGGGACTGAAGGGCGGCGTGCGCATGAATACAACGATGCCTCGCAAGACATTTCGTGCTGGCGAGATGATTTTCGCCGAAGACGATGCACCCACCACGGCGTTCCTGGTAGAAACCGGACAGGTGCGCATCACCACCGTGCAGCATGGAAAGACGCGCCTGCTCGGTGACCTCGGCCCCGGCGCGCTGCTGGGCGAAATGGCCGTCATCGACTCCTCGCCGCGCTCCGCCAGCGCGCAGGCCTTGAGCGACTGCGTGCTCACCCCCATCGACCGCAACCAGTTTGCCGAACGTCTCGCCGCGGCCGATCCCGTCGTGCGCGCGCTGCTGATGAGTCAGCTTTCGCGCTACCGCTCGGCATTGGCCACCCTGACCGGAGACACCCGCCAGGAGCCGGGCCGCTTGGCCCAGGAGGACACGCATGCCTTCGACAAGATTCGCCTGGAAAGCGAGTTGCGCAATGCCCTCGAGCGCGATCAACTGGACATGCAGCTGCAACCCATCCTGCATATTGCCAGTGGAAACATCGCGGGCTACGAGGCATTGATTCGCTGGCAGCATCCGGAACGCGGCCAGGTTTCACCGATCGAATTCATCCGGCTCGCCGAGGAAACCTCGCTTATCGTGCCGGTCGGAGAGTATGTGCTGAAGCGCGTGTGCCAGATGCTTTCCGCTCTGCGCGAGCGCGGCAGGTCGCCACTTCCCTTCATTGCCCTCAATGTATCCGCCCGACAATTGGAGGAGCCCGGCCTGGTCGAGCGAATGCTTGCGCAACTCGATGCGCATGACCTGCCACGTGATCGGCTGGAGGTGGAAATCACCGAAAGTCTGGTATTCAAGCACAGCCTGATCAAGCACCTGATCGACGAATGCCATGCGGCCGGCATGGAAGTGGCGCTCGATGATTTCGGCACGGGGTATTCGAACCTGGGGCCCCTGCTGGGCCTCAACTTTGATCGCATCAAGCTGGACCAGAGCTTCACCCGATCCATGGACCAGCCACGCGGCAAGGCCATCGTGCAGGCCATCGTCGCCATGACCAGGGCGCTCGGCAGTGAAATGATTGCCGAAGGCGTGGAAACCCAGGACCAGCTCGATACGCTTCGCGAGCTCGACTGCGAATACGCACAGGGCTGGCTGGTCGGCAGGCCGGTTTCCTTGCAATCCGTGTTGGATACGGATTGAGAGTATTCCGGCAGGGCAACTTTCAGGCAGGCTTGTGGTCACACCCAGCGCGCCGCACGGCGCCTGTCTAACCCACGTTACCGACATCAGAATCATGGACATGCCCGATTCCAACACGGTTGCAAGCGCGTTTTCCCATCTGCGAAACGAACTCGCCCAATGCATCATCGGCCAACAGGCGTTGGTCGACCGGCTGCTGATTGCGCTGCTTGCCGACGGACACCTGTTGGTGGAGGGCGCGCCCGGATTGGCCAAGACCACCGCCATCAAGGAACTTGCCGCGCGCATCGAAGCGGATTTCCATCGCGTGCAGTTCACGCCGGACCTGTTGCCGGCCGATCTCACCGGCACGGAAATCTACCGACCGCAAACCGGACAGTTCGAATTTCAGCGCGGCCCCTTGTTCCACAACGTGATCCTTGCCGACGAAGTGAACCGCGCCCCGGCCAAGGTGCAATCCGCCCTGCTTGAAGCGATGGGCGAGCGGCAGATCACGGTCGGCAGCAACACCTTTGCCTTGCCGCCGCTGTTCCTCGTGATGGCGACACAGAATCCCATTGAACAGGAAGGCACCTATCCCCTGCCGGAAGCGCAGCTGGATCGCTTCCTGCTGCATGTTCGAATCGGCTATCCGGATGCCGCGTCGGAAGCCGCGATCCTCGAGCTCGCGCGTTCACGCGCGAAAGCCGGGATGGTCGAGGCCAAGGCGCAAGTACGCTTGTTGAGCCAGTCCCAGGTGTTTGCAGCGCGCACCGAGGTGCTGGATATGCATCTTGCGCCTGCACTGGAAAAGTACATCGTGCAGTTGGTGCTTGCCACGCGTTCGCCGGCAACCTACGACGAACAACTGGCGCGCTGGATCGCATTCGGCGCCAGTCCGCGCGGCACCATCGCGTTGGATCGCTGTGCGCGCGCGCATGCCTGGCTCAAGCAGCGCGACTTCGTTTCCCCCGAAGATGTGCACGCGGTTGCCGCCGACGTCTTGCGCCATCGCGTCCTCCTGACCTACGAGGCCGAGGCCGAGGGAATCAGCAGCGACCAGGTGATATCCCGTTTGCTGGAACTGATTCCGTTGCCTTGAGCAAATCAGGGATTGCCCGCTCAGGCTCGCCGCTTGCGCACTCGCGTTGGCTCAAGTCGGCGAAGAGCGCGGCGCAAGGGCTTGAGTCCCATCGCACTGGTCCACGCATACGCATCCATGAATTCCGCAAACACCACTGATGAATCCGCCATCCGCGTGGCCTTGCCCGAGTTGCTGGCGATCTGTGCGCTGGCGCGTGGAGCGGCCTTGGCTGAGTCGAAGCGAGCCACGGCTGCGCAAAGCGGCCTGCACCTTTCACGCTGGCGCGGACGCGGCGTGGACTTTCGCGAGTCGCGCATCTATCAGCCGGGCGATGACATTCGCCACATGGATTGGCGGGTAACCGCCCGCAGTGGGCGTGCGCACACCAAGTTGTTCGAAGAGGAGCGCGAGCGCGGCTTGTTGTTGCTGGTGGATTTCAATCCCGGCATGCGCTTCGGCACGCGCGTGCGCTTCAAGAGCGTGCAGGCGGCTCGGGCGGCCAGCCTGCTGGCCTGGCTGGCCAGCGCCAATGGTGATCGCGTGGGCATCTGCGGCTTTGGCGGTGGCATTACCGCCGAGGTCAAGCCGGCACGGGGCCGACGCGGTGTCCTGCAGGTGTTGCGTGCCTTGCGCGATTGGGACCACGCCGCTGGCGAGGACAGTGAAGCCTTGTCCAGCGGACTTGAACGAGCGCGACGCCTGCTGCGGCCGGGCATGCGTCTGATCCTGGTGAGCGATGGCTTCAGCGTGGATGCGCAATCATCACCGGCCCTGCTGCGCAGCGCGGGGCGACATGAACTTGGCGCCGTGCTCTTGAGCGATCAGCTCGAACAGCATCCACCACCGGGAGGCCGCTTTGCACTGAGTCTGGCCGGCAAGCGCCACGTGCTTGATTTCGGCAACCTGCGAATGCGCACGCAGTGGTCGCAATCCTTCGCCGAGCGACGCCTGAGACTTCGCAGCGAATTGCAGCGCATCGGTGCGCGCGTGGTCGATCTTTCGACCGATTCGGATCTGCGCCGCAGTCTTGCCCCATTCACCCAACGCAGTGTCGGCCCGCGGGATTCACAGGCATGAATGCGGACGGCCCCCAACTGCGCGACATCCACCTGCCACCGGACCCCTCCTGGTGGCCGCCCGCACCCGGTTGGTGGGTGTTGGCGCTGCTCGTGGTCGCGCTGGTGCTGTGGGCAGGGCGGTGGTTGCTGCGAAGCGTGCGCAGGCGACGGTGGCATCGCCGCGTGTTGGCGGAGTTCGACCAGGCGGTAGCCGCGCATGCCGCTGCCGACAATGGCGCCGAGCTTGCCGCCCGGGTTTCCGCCGTGCTCAGGCGTGCTGGTCGCCTGCTCGATACGCGCAGTGCGGCCTTGCAGGGTGAAGCCTGGTTGCGGTTTCTCGATGATCGAATGCGCGGCAGCGAGTTTTGCAGTGGCGTGGGTCGCGTGCTGCTGGACGCACCCTACCGGTCGCGCGCGGACATCGATGCGCCCGCACTGATCGCGCTGTCGCGGCGCTGGTTGCAGCACGCACTGGGCGAGGTCGACGTCCATGCTTGAGTTGGCCTGGCCATGGTTGCTGTTGGCGCTGCCGCTGCCCTGGATCGCCGCTTGGCTGTTGCCGCGTGCGCGTACCCTGACCCGCGGCGTGCTGCATCTTCCCCATGTCGGCGTGGCCTTGGAAGAATCCGCCGTGCGCGGCCTGGCATCGCGCTGGAGCCGCGTGCTTGCCATGTTGGCATGGGCCGCGTTGCTGCTGGCCGCGGCACGACCGCAATGGTTGGGCGAGGCCGAAGACGTGCCACGCAGCGGCCGCGATCTGCTGCTCGCGGTGGATACCTCGGGCAGCATGAGCACAGCCGACATGCAGGTCGGTGGCAGCGCTGCGGATCGCTTTTCGGTCGTGCAGATGATCGCTTCGGACTTCATCCAGCGTAGGCAAGGCGATCGCGTCGGCTTGATCCTGTTCGGATCGAACGCCTACATGCTGACGCCGCTTACATTCGACCTGAAAACCGTTTCCAGCCAATTGCGCGATGCCGTGATTGGTCTGGCCGGTCGCGAAACCGCCATCGGCGATGCCCTGGGCCTGGCCGTGAAGCGACTGCTGGACCGACCCGAGGGACAGCGCGTGGTGATCCTGCTGACCGATGGCGTCAACAATGCCGGTGAGTTGCCTCCGGAAAAGGCCACGGAATTGGCCGTGGCGAACAAGGTGCGCGTCTACACCATCGGCATTGGCGCCGACGCGGTCACCATCGACAGTTTCTTCGGTCAACGCACGGTCAACCCTTCCGCCAACCTCAATGCGCCGATGCTGACCCGGATGGCCGAGAGTACCGGTGGCAAGTTCTTCCGTGCCCGCGACACCGCCGAGCTTGCCGGCATCTACCAGGAGATCAGCCAGCTGGAGCCGGTCGCCGACAAGACGGAAACCCTGCGTCCGGTGGATGAGTTGTTCTGGCTGCCCTTGCTGGCGGCCATGCTGCTGTCGATTGCAGGATTGCTGCAACCGTCGCTGCGCATGCATCGACGCCTGACTCAGGTGTCCACATGATGGCGCTGGCCGATTTTCATTTCCTGCGACCCTGGTGGTTGCTCGCCGTGTTGCTGCTGCCCCTGCTTGGCTGGGCATGGCGTCGACAAAGCCGCAGCGCAGGCGCGTGGGGCGAATTCGTCGACGCGCATCTGCTGCCGCACCTCATTGAGCAGGCCCCTGCGCATCGCCACAACGCGGCCGCCTGGCTTGCAGCAATGGCGTGGATGATCGCCTGCCTGGCCCTGGCCGGTCCGGCCTGGGAGCGCGAACCGATGCCGCTGTTCCGCAACGACGCCGCCCGAATCCTCGCCATCGAACTCTCGCCCACCATGCTGGCCGGTGATGTGAAGCCAACCCGACTTGAGCGCGCCCGTTTCAAGATCAACGACATTCTCGAAGCCAGTCGCGACCGCGAGACTGCGCTGATTGGCTATGCCGGCGATGCGTTTGTCGCTGCGCCGCTGACCAGCGACGTGAACACCGTGCGCAACCTCGTCGACGCGATGGATCCGGGAATCATGCCGGTGGTTGGCAATGCGCCCGAACGCGCGATTGCCGAAGCACAACGCCTGCTGGAGCAGGCCGGATTCAAGCGTGGCGAGCTGATCCTGCTGGCCGACAGCAGCAGCGCAAAGGCCGAGGCCGCCGCACGTCGTGCGTTCGAGGCCGGGTTGCGCGTGTCCGTGCTCGGCGTCGGAACAAGCAAGGGTGCGCCAGTGCCCTTGCCGCAGGGCGGATTCCTGCAGGATGCCAACGGCAACATCGTGTTGCCGCGGCTTGCGCAGGCAGAACTTGAACAACTGGCGAGCGCAGGCGGTGGACGCTACGTCACCTTGGGCAATGATCGTCACGATATCGACGTGTTGCTTGGCGGCATCGACCTTGGCAAGGCACAAGCCAGCGACTCCGCGCGCCATGCCCTCAGCGAGCGCTTCCGCGATCGCGGCCCATGGCTGGTGCTGCTACTCCTGCCCCTGGCTCTGCTCGCGTTTCGTCGCGGATGGTTGATGAGCGTGGCCCTGTTCGCGCTGGCGTCGCCGCCGCAGGCACAGGCCTTCGAATTGCGCGATCTCTGGCTGCGAGCGGATCAGCAGGCGGCACAGGCATTGGCGGAGGGTGATGCCGCGCGCGCACAAGCCTTGGCGCGCGACCCGGCATGGCGCGGTAGCGCTGCCTATCGGGCAGAGGATTTTGCCGAAGCGGAGTCTGCATGGCGCCAGGGCGACGGTGCGGATGCGCATTACAACCTCGGCAATGCCCTGGCCAAATCCGGCAAGTACGAGGATGCCATCGCGGCCTACGAGCAGGCCTTGGCGACGGATCCCGCCATGGACGATGCCAAGGCGAACAAGCAGGCAGTCGAGGACTGGCTGAAGCGGCAGCAGCAGGAATCGAAGAAGCGCTCGCAAGACCAGAAGGGCGACAAGGATCAGCAGGAAAACCAGCAATCCAGCGCAAGCGGCGACTCCTCGGATGCTTCGCAGCAGGATCAGCAGTCCGGTTCCAAGGGTGAGGATCAGGATCCATCCCGACAGCAGCCCGATTCCGACCAGCAGTCATCGCAGCAAAAACCGGGGGATGAGTCCGGCGAGAACGGCAGCCAGCCCCAGGATGATCAGACCAATGAACAGCAAGGACAGCCTTCGGAGTCCGCAGACGATGACCCCGGCAAGCACGCATCCTCCGATCAATCGAAAGCGCCCGCATCGAAGGATGCCGCTGCGCAACAGCAGAAGCAGCAACAGGCGCAACAGCAGGCCTTGTCGCAAGCCATCGACCAGGCGCTTGAGGACAAGGCAACGGATACACAAGCGATAGCGGCCCCCAGCCCTGCGGAACAGGCGCAGAACGAACAACGCCAGGCGCTCAACCAATGGCTGCAACGGGTGCCGGATGATCCGGGCGGCTTGTTGCGCCGCAAGTTCCAGCTTGAGTACGAAAGACGCCAGCGCGGAGAAGGGCAGTGATGAAATTCCGGATTTGCATGATGCTGGCCTTGATGTTGATCGTGCCGATCTCCGCCGAGGCCGCCGACAATGCGCGCGCCTGGCTTGATCGCAACACCATGCAAATGGGTGAAACCGTCACCCTCAACGTGGAAGTCGAGGGCGGCAGCGCGAGCCAGCCGGATTTCAGCGTGCTCGACTCCGACTTCAACACCCTGGGCACGCAGTCCAGTCGCCAGATGAGCCTGGTCAATGGCAGCGCCAGTTCGAAGACGGTCTGGGCCATCGGACTTGAACCCAGGCATGCAGGCAGCCTCACCATTCCGGCTTTCGACATCGGCTCGGCAAAGACGCAGCCGCTGGTCCTGGTGGTGATGCCTGCAGCAACCACGCGCCAGGGTGCGGCGGGCGATGCCATCTTCATCACCGTGGATGCGCAGCCCCTCTCGCCGTATGTCCAACAACAGATTCGACTCACGGTCAAACTGCACTTTGCCGTTGACCTGAGTGAAGGCGCGCTGGATGAACCTGCCATCGATTCCGCGCATGTGCAAAAACTCGGGCGCGACAAGCAGTACGCGACCAACCTCAATGGCCGGCGCTACCAGGTGCTTGAGCGCAATTACGCGATCACGCCGGAACACAGTGGAGCCTTGGAAATACCCGGTCTGAATTTTCGTGGCAGTGCCCTGGACAACACCGATCCGGGCAGTTTCTTCCGCCGCGGCCGTGCAGTCAGCGCGCGATCCGAAGCGCTCAGTATCGAGGTGCGTGGCAGGCCGGCGAGCTGGGGCAATGCCCCGTGGTTGCCAGCGCAGGCCTTGAGCATCACCGATGAAACGACGCTGCCCGATGAGGTCGCGCTCGGAGAACCCCTGACGCGCACGGTCAAGCTGCGTGCGCAGGGGCTGGGCTTTGAACAGCTGCCGGAGCTGGAAATGCCCTCACCTGCCGGCGCCGATGTCTATGCGGACAAATCCGAAACGCGAACCCGTGACGATGGTACCTGGCTGTATGGCGAGCGCACGCGAAAATTTGCCGTGGTCGCCTCCCGGCCGGGCACGCTGGTCCTGCCGGAAATGCGAGTGCAATGGTGGGACACCACCAACGACCGCATGGAAACGGCGGTGTTGCCGGAACATTCTGTCCGCGTCGTGGCCGCGGGTACCAGCAGCACCCCGGCTGGCGGACAATCCTCGGCGGCCGACGCGATCTCCGGTTCCGCCGCGCCCGCGGCCAGCACGACACCGATCATTTACCCGGGCGCAGCCAATGCGGCATCGGCACAACGCTGGCGCTTGCTGAGTTTCCTGTTTGCCGGCCTGTGGCTGGCGACCGTGCTGCTGTGGTGGCGCTCACGCCGCAAACTCCGCGCCCAGCCGCAGCGCATGTCCGTTGCACTGGCCGGCGGTGGGCGCGATGCCTTCCTGCGTGCGTGCGCGATGGCCGACCTGGCGGAAGCGGAACGCACCTTGCTGGGCTGGGCGCGCATGCACAATCCGGACCTGCGCAATTTGGGTGAGCTCGCACTTCTGCTGTCCGATGCCGATCAATGCCAGGCGATCCAGTCGCTGCAACGCGTGCGCTACGCGGGAGACAGCGCCGATGGCGTGGCCTCGCATCTGGCACGCGCGTTCCGCCCGGGTCTCGCCTGGATTCGACCAGGCAAAAACGTTGAGTCGGCCTCTGCGTTGCCGCCGCTGTATCCGCCTTCGCGCAAGGCAGGCTGAACACTTTCGGTTTCACGACGGCGACGCATGCGGCACACTAGGAGTTGATTCCACGCAGGCCGCGCGAGCAGACCTCCTCATGAACCAAGCCATCGTTGCACGCCGATCATCCTTGCCACGCACAGGCGGCGCGCAGCGCGTGGTGACCGCATGAGCACAGGCACCGGCATGGCCCTGCATACGAAGATGCTGATCGGGTTTGTGCTCGGCCTGGGCACAGGCCTTGCGGTGCACTGGAGTGGTGCTGCCCATCTGGCCTGGGTTGAGTGGCTGATGCAATGGGTCACCCAGCCGGTGGGCAAGATTTTCCTGCGCCTGTTGTTCATGCTGGTCATCCCCTTGTTGTTCTCCGCGCTGGTGGTTGGCATTGCCGAAATGGGCGACCTGCGTTCGCTCGGGCGTGTCGGCTGGAAAACCCTGGCTTTCACGGTGTGCGTTTCCTCCATTGCCGTGGCCATCGGCATCACACTGGTCAACCTGTTCAAGCCCGGTGCCGGGGTTGATCCGGCGGTCGCCCAGCAGCTGCTGGCCGATGCCAGCGAGAATGCGCAGAAGATCGTCGCCAGCAGCGCCATGCAAGGTTCCGGCATCGACCTGTTGCTCAACATCGTGCCGACCAATGTCATCCGCGCCGCGGCCGACAACGACATCCTGGCCGTCATGTTTTTCGCGCTGATGTTCGGCATCGGCATCGTGCTGACGCGCTCGCCGCTGGCGCAGAAAACCAAGGATGTGGTCGAAGGCGTGTTCGAGATCTGCATGACCCTGATTCACCTGGTCATCCGCCTTGCACCGTATGCCGTGGCTTGCCTCGTGTTCAATCTTGCCGCGGCGTTTGGCTGGGACCTGCTGACCAAACTGGCCGGCTACGTCGGCGTTGCGCTGTTGGCCATGTCCATCCATTTCTTCATCGTCTACTCGCTCAGCGTGCGCTGGCTTGGCGGCATGTCGCCGATTGCCTTCTTCCGTGGCTCGCAGGAAGCCATCGTCATGGCATTCTCCACCGCATCAAGCAATGCGACCTTGCCCACCGCCCTGAAGGTGGCCGATGAGGAACTCAAATTGCCGCGCAAGGTTGCGCGCTTCGTGTTGACCGTGGGCGCCACCGCAAACCAGAACGGCACCGCACTGTTTGAAGGCGTCACCGTGCTGTTCCTCGCGCAGTTCTTCAACATCGATCTCAGCCTGACCCAGCAGGTCGTGGTCATGCTGGTCTGCATCCTCGGTGGCGTCGGCACCGCGGGTGTGCCGGCAGGATCGCTGCCGGTGATCGCCATGATCTGTGGCATGGTCGGCGTACCGGCTGAAGGCATCGGCCTGATCCTCGGTGTCGACCGCCTGCTCGACATGTGCCGCACCACGCTCAACGTGACCGGTGACCTCGCTGCGGCGGTGGTGGTGTCCAATGGCAGCGGCGATTCGGACGGGGCCGCTTCGACGCAAGACCAAACCTGAAGGCTGCGTGGACAGCGGCGACGAACATGAGGAAACCATTCGCCGGCTGCATGCCGAGGTACGTGACTTGCCCGAATCGGCACGACACAAGCGCCTGCTGGAGTTGGGCGCGGATCCGCTGCTGATCGCCGAGATCGATGCGCGCCTGATGGCCGATGCGGAAACCTCCGCATGGCGCGACGGGCAATCGCCACGTTCGGGCAATACGTCGCAGGACGCGCTGGAATTGCACGCCGGTGACAGCCTCGGCTCCTGGCGCCTGCTCAAGGAGATCGGCAGCGGTGGCATGGGCGCGGTTTTCCTGGCCGAACGCAGCGACGGACATTTCGACCAGCGCGTGGCGATCAAACTGATCCGCGGCGTGCCCGATGCGGAAACCTTCCTGCACTTCGCGCGCGAGCGGCAGATCCTGGCCAGGTTGCAGCATCCGGACATCGCCCGCCTGCTTGATGGTGGCGCGACGCCGGGTGGGCAGCCCTATCTGGTGATGGAACACATCGAGGGCATTCCGATCGAGCGTCACTGCGCCGGACAGCAACTGGATCTGGAATCGCGCCTGCGCCTTTTCCGCAAGGTTTGTGATGCCGTGCAGTTTGCCCATCAGCGCCTGATCGTGCATTGCGACCTGAAGCCGTCCAATGTGCTGGTGCGCGCCGATGGCAATCCGGTGCTGCTTGATTTCGGCATTGCGCGCGCGCTCGACCAGCAACCCGCCTCGCGCGAGGCAAGGTCGGCAGGCGCATGGATCACGCCGCTGTACGCGAGTCCCGAGCAATTGCGTGGCGAGCCGGTCAGCACTGCCAGCGACGTGTATTCGCTGGGCCTGATCCTGTTCGAGCTGTTGGCGGGAAGGCGCGCGCGCGTGGATGCCGACGACCACACCATCACCTTGCTGGGCAAGGCCGAGGTGCGTCCGAGTGAACTTGCTGCCGACATGCCGTGGCGCTCGCGCCTGCGCGGTGACCTGGATGCGATCATGCAACGGGCCACGGCAAACGATCCCGCGCAGCGCTACGAATCCGCGGAAGCCCTGGGTCTGGACCTGCAACGCCATCTTGAGCATCGCCCGATTGGCGCGCGCCCGCAGACCCTGGTTTACCGAACAAACCGCCTTGTGCGCAGGCGCTGGCCGGCCTTTGCCGCCGCGCTGGTCATGCTGATCGGTGCCACGGTGTTCACCTGGAAACTTGCGCAAGAGCGTGACCGCGCGCGTGCCGCCGAAGCCGCAGCGCGCATCGAGGCACAGACCGCGGAGCGTGCCAGCGAATTCCTGGTCTCGGTGTTCAATGTTTCCAATCCCGACCTCAACCAGAATCGCGCAATCAGCGCACGCGACGTGCTCGACGAGGGGGCGCAGCGCATCGAAAAGGAGCTCACCGATACGCCCGCAATCAAGGCCAGGCTGCTGGCGGTGATCGGTACCGCCTACCGCTACATCGGCGAGCCACAGCGTGCCGTGGACATGCTGGCCAAGGCGGCGGCGCTTTACCAGGACCCGCGTGTGGACAAGCCGCTGGACGCGGCCGGTGTGCTCAGCCAGTTGGCCATTGTCTACAGCAACAATGAATTTCCGGCCAGCAAGGCAGAGCAGGCGGCGCGTGAGTCCTTGCGCCTGCGCGAGTTGCACACGGCGCCGGAGTCGGCCGAGATTGCCGATTCACTCAACACCCTGGGCGTGGTGCTGGAACATGCCGACGAACATGACGAGGCGGAACGCGTTCTGCTGCATTCCCTGGCCATTCGTGAGCGACTGTTCGGCAAGGACGCAGTCGTGGTCGCGGGCAACCTCAACAACCTGGGCCTGGTGGAAAGGGAGCGTGGAAACCACGCGCAGTCGCTTGCCTATTTCGAGCGTTCATTGCAAATCAAGCGCAAGGCCAATGGCGAGCACAATCCCGATTACGAAATCGGCCTGGGCAACTATGCGCGCGCCCTGACCGAGAGTGGTGATCGCCTGCGCGCGCTCGAGTTGCGTCGCCAGCATCTCGCCCTGGCCCTGGACCTGTACGGGGCGGACAGCGAGAAGGTGTCATCCGCGCACAACGAACTGGGGTCCGTGTTGCACGATCTTGGCCGGTTCAACGAAGCGGCCGAACAGTATCGTGAATGCATGGCGATCCTGGCCCGCAAGGGTCGCACGCAGTCCAGCACGTACGCATTGCCGCTCAACAACCTGGCCTCCGCTTACGAGGACATGGGCGACTACGGGGCGGCGGAGCCGCTGTTCCGTGAGTCGCTGGCCGTGCGCAAGGCCACCCAGGACGTGGACAGTCCCATGGTTGCGCGTGCCGAATACAACCTGGGCCGGCTGCTTGAAAAGCGCGGCGAGTACCGCGAATCCGAAACGCTCTCCGCACAGGCGCTGGCCAGCTTCAGCAAGCGCCACGATGCAACCCATCGCAACGTGGTCAAGCTCATCTTGCTGGATGTCGAGCGTCAGCTCGACCAACACCGGGTTGAACCCGCGCGCCAGCAGTTGGCGCAACTGGCGGCTGGCGATATCCGTTGGGATGACCGCGAACTGGCCTTGCGCGATGCGCTCAATGCGCGCATTGCCGAACAGGACGGCGATCTGCCTGCGGCCCTGAAGGCAAGCCAGCAGGCCTTGGCCGCGATCCGCCGCGCCTGGGGCGATCATCATCCGCTGATCCTGCAATACGCGCTGGATCTCGCCCGTTTGCAGGAACGTGCTGGAGATTCCGACAAGGCGAAGGCGCTTGTTGCGTCCGTTTCCGATCTGGGTTCCGCGTTCCATGAAACCGCGCCGGAGCGCATGGAACTGGAGCAGTGGCGGCCATAGGCCGCGGTGCCCGCAGCGTCTCCTTCAGCAGGCAAACCAGCCCGTTGCCGGACTGGTCTGCGCTGTCTTCATGACTACTGCGGAGAACCGGCTGCGGTTTCAGAAGCGCAGTTCCGCGCTGGCGGAGATCACGCCCGGGTCAACCTTGAAGCCATTGTCGTCGGTCTTGTAGTAGTCGTAGTTGAGGCCGACGCTGAAGTTGTCGGTGAAGTCGTAGCCGACACCTGCACCGGCATACCATTCGGTGCTCTTGCCATCGGCGCGAACCGCCGCTCCGTCGATGAGGAGATCGCCTTCGGCATCGGCGCGGAACAATCCGGCGCGTCCGCTCAGGTACCAGTTGTCGGTGAAGTTGTAGTGGGCGTTGGCGCCGAGGGTCCAGCCCTTCAGCTCACTGTCGCGCAGGCTGATGCCGGGATTGGCGGCGATCGCGCTGTCCTTGGGCGACCATGTGCCGAGATTGGCAGCGCCTGCCTCGATGCCCAGCGCAAAGGAAGGTGACAGGGCCCAGCGATAGCCGAGATTCACGTTGTAGGCGGTGTCGGTGTCGTCGTAGATGCTCTTGCTGTAGTCGGACTGGCCCACGCTACCGTTGATGAAGAATCCGCCCTTGTCTTCGGCGGCATGGCTCAGGGCGGGGACGGCAACGAGGCCGGCGGCGGCAATGGAAAGTACCAGCAGTGTGTTTCTCATGGTGTTTCAACTCCTGTGTATCGAGGTCAGGGCCGCACAAGGCCAGGCAATGCGCGGGCTCGGAGCGTGCAGAGAGGCCGGTTTGGGGGCCGTACTTGGGTTCCGATGCCCATCAGATGGGGTGCATCCGGCAAATACCAAACTGTCTAGTTCAGTAAATAGTCAGGCCCGTTGTGTACAGCCTTCCCGCCTGGACCTGGGGCTGCCAGCGGGCGTGGCGCAATGACCGCGCGGGCGATGTGGCGCGGTGTTCAACCAGACAATCGGGTCCTGATCGGCGACAATGCGCACCCCTCGCGGCCGCCAGCCGGTCCGCCGCGTCATCCAGTCGGGTCTGAATCATGTCGAGCCGTAAAGATCTCGCCAACGCCATTCGTGCGCTGGCCATGGACGCGGTTGAAGCCGCGAAATCCGGACACCCGGGCATGCCGATGGGCATGGCCGACATTGCCGAGGTGCTGTGGAACGATTTCCTCAAGCACAATCCGGGCAATCCGAAATGGGCCAATCGCGACCGTTTCGTGCTGTCCAACGGCCACGGTTCGATGCTGATCTATGCCTTGCTGCATTTGAGCGGCTACGCCCTGCCGATGGCAGAGCTGAAAAACTTCCGCCAACTGCATTCGAAAACCGCGGGACATCCGGAAGCCAGCGAAACCCCGGGCGTGGAAACCACCACCGGACCACTCGGCCAAGGCCTGGCCAATGCCGTTGGCATGGCGCTGGCGGAAAAGGTGCTGGCCCAGCGCTTCAATCGCGACGGCATGGACATCGTCGATCACCGCACCTTTGTTTTTCTCGGCGACGGTTGCCTGATGGAAGGCATTTCGCACGAGGCGGCGTCGCTGGCCGGTACCCTGGGTCTGGGCAAGTTGATCGCGGTGTGGGACGACAACGGCATCTCCATCGACGGCGAGGTGGAAGGCTGGTTTACCGACGACACACCAAAGCGTTTCGAGGCCTATGGCTGGAACGTGATCCGTGGCGTCGATGGGCATGATCCGGCCGCCATCAAGACAGCCATCGAGCAAGCTGAAACATCCAACAAGCCCACCCTGATCTGCGCGAGAACCGTGATCGGATTTGGCGCGCCCAACAAGCAGGGCAAGGAGTCCTGTCACGGCGCGCCGCTGGGCAAGGACGAGATTGCCGCTGCCCGTGCGCAACTGGGCTGGAATCACGCGCCGTTCGAGATTCCGCAAGACATCTACGCGGGCTGGGATGCCAAGGCCAAGGGAACCGAGCGCGAGTCCGCATGGAATACCTTGTTTGCCCGCTACCGCGCCGCGCATCCCGAGCTCGCCGCGGAGTTCGAGCGACGTCAGAGCGGAAAGCTGCCCGAAAATTTTTCAACCGCCGCCGATGCATGGATCGCAAAGTTGCAGATGGAAGGTCCGGCGGTCGCCTCGCGCAAGGCCTCGCAGATGGCGCTGGATGCCTTCGGTCCCTGCTGCCGGAACTGATCGGCGGCTCGGCGGATCTGGCCGGATCCAATCTGACCATCTGGAAAGGTTCGAAGGATGTGGTCAAGGGAGGCGAGAGCGCCAACTACGTGCATTACGGCGTGCGCGAATTCGGCATGGGCGCGATTGCGAATGGCCTTGCCCTGCACGGTGGTTTCCGCCCCTACGATGCCACCTTCCTCGTGTTCTCCGATTACGCGCGCAATGCGGTGCGCATGAGCGCGCTGATTCCAACCCCAACCATCCACGTCTACACCCACGACTCCATTGGCCTCGGTGAAGACGGTCCCACCCATCAACCGGTCGAGCACTTGGCCAGCCTTCGCTACATCCCCAACAACCCGGTCTGGCGTCCCTGCGATGCGGTGGAATCGGCCGTGAGCTGGAAAGCGGCCATCGAGCGCGTGGACGGCCCAAGCTGCCTGGTGTTTTCGCGCCAGACCCTGGTGCATCAATCACGCACCGACGAGCAGGTGCAGCAGATTGCGCGCGGGGGTTATGTGTTGTCCGATCCCGACAGCACAAAATTCGATGTGATCCTGATCGCCACCGGTTCGGAAGTGGAAGTGGCCATGCAGGCCATGCGCATCCTCGCCGACAAGGGCGTGGCTGCGCGCGTCGTATCCATGCCCTGTACCCAGGTGTTCGATGCGCAGCCGATCGAGTATCGCGAAGGCGTGCTGCCGGACTGGTGCCGCAAGCGCATTGCCATCGAAGCGGGCATCACCGATTTCTGGCGCAAGTACGTTGGCCTCGATGGTGAGGTGGTCGGACTCGACCGCTTTGGCGCCTCGGCGCCGGCGGAAAAACTGTACGCCTACTTCGGCATCACGGCCGAAGCGGTGGTTGATCGCTACGCCCGACTGGTTTGATCCGCGCCGAGCGGAATCGCCCGCATCAATCGAGAGCGCGGTTGAGCACGTTGGCCAGGCGCTTGCCGGCCAGGCGCATCTGGCGTTCGGCCAGCGGGCGCATGCGCTCGAGATAGGCGCTGTCGATGTTGCGCGAGTCCGGATAGATCCCGGCATCGCGGGTGAGTCGGCAGGATTGCCGGGCCCAGGCGACGGGATCTTCGCTGGCATCGGCAAGCGGCGCCACGCGTGCGAGGCGCTCGGCATGGCGTGACCAGCCAAGCCTCGCGCTTGCGGTCACCCGCGAATCCCAGACCGAGTGCAGATTGCTGCCCTTGCCGTCGATGCGCACCTGCATGTGGTTGCCGCCGCGATCCGGCCGATAGCCGGCATGCAGGGGTTGGTGCACGTCGCCGACAAAGTGCACGACAAAACGCAGCGCCTCGGCACGTTCTGCCAGCGGGCGTGAACTGTCAGCGAGGATGGCAGCGTAGTGATCAATGGCCGCCACCACGCATTGGCCATTCGCGCAGATTCGATCCGCCTCGAACCTGCAGGCGGAATCGGCAAAGTTCACATAATGCAAACGTGCGGTCGCGCGTGCGAACTCGCGCTGGTCGGGATCCTCGCGCAGATCATCCGCCCAATTGGCAATATCGGACAGATGGCGTGCATCGGACAGCGTGAGCAGTTGCCGCACCTTCACGCGCGCATCCGCTTGCAACTGCCCTTCGGCCAGCTGCGCAACGATGCGATGCGCGGCCGGACCCCAGGCCTGGGCCGTGGTGCTGCAAAACAGTGCCAGCATCGAGGCCAGCCAACCCAGCCGGTGTGCGTGCATGCGCAGGGCGGCGCTCGTCACGACGTGAAATCGGGGGCGCTCAAGGGCAGGCGCAGGAAGTGCTGGCCATCCCCTTCCGCGGGCGGCAGGCGACCGGCGCGGATGTTCAACTGCAAGGATGGCCAGAACAGGCGCGGCAGGCCGAGGGTGGCATCGCGATTCCGGCGCATGGCCACGAATTCATCGGCCCGGGTGCCCGAACGCACATGGATGTTGTCCGCCTTCTGGGCACCGATGCTGGTCTGGGCAAGCGGGGATTCACCCGGCGGCGGATAGTCATGGGCAAGGAAAACACGCGTGGCATCCGGCAGGGCATACAGGCGCTGGATCGAATCAAACAGCACGTGTGCATCGCCGCCGGGAAAATCGCAGCGCGCGCTGCCGCTGCGTGGCGCGAACAGGGTATCGCCGATGAAGGCCGCATCGCCAAACAGGTAACTCAAGCTGTCCGCGGTATGACCCGGAGTGGTCATTGCGCGACCGACGAGATGGCCGATGGTGATTTCTGCGCCATCATCGAAAAAGACATCGAATTCGCGACCGTCGGCGGCGAATTCATCGCCCAGGTTGAGCTTCTGCTTGAAGGTACGCTGTACCGAAAGCATGCCGCGGCCAATGCCGATCCTGGGCTTCGATCCGCTGGCTTCGAGCCGGCCCTTGAGCCAGGCTGCGGCCGTGAGGTGGTCGGCGTGGATGTGGGTTTCCAGGATCCAGTCGACACCAAGCCCGGTGGTCGTGATGTATTCGAGCAGGCGCTGCGCGCTGTGGGTCTGCACCTGGCCCGTGACCGGATCGAAATCCAGCACCGGATCAATGATGGCGGCGCGCCGGCTGGCGGCATCCACCGCGACATGCGACCAGGTAAAGGTGTCCTGGTGATGGAAACTGCGGACTTCGGGATTCATGTGGTTTGCGTCGTTTGCATTGCTGTCAGTGTAGTGCGCCAGTAGCCGGGACGGACACCGGCTGCGGAAGGCGCCCGGGATTGGTCCCATCCAAGTGGTGCTGTGCGGTCAAATGAAGGGACCGTTACAATACACAACCCACGTCATCCGTATTTCCGTCAACGTATTCGAGGAGTGTGCAATGTCCGTCAAGGTTGCCATCAATGGCTATGGTCGCATCGGTCGCAATGTGTTGCGTGCGCTCTACGAAGCCAAGCGCAATGGCGAGATCCAGATCGTCGCCGTCAATGACCTGGGCGATGCGGCAACCAATGCACACCTGACCCAGTACGACACCGCGCACGGCCGTTTTCCCGGTGAAGTCGGTGTCGATGGCGGTGATCTCATCGTCAACGGCGACCGCATCAAGGTCTGTGCCGAACGCGATCCGGCCAAGTTGCCATGGGCCGAGCTCGGCGTGGACGTGGTGCTGGAATCCACCGGCTTCTTTACCAGCAAGGCCAAGGCCGGCGCACACATTTCCGCCGGCGCCAAGAAGGTGATCATCTCCGCGCCCGGCGACAAGGACGTGGACGGCACCTTCGTCTACGGCGTCAACCACGACAAGCTGACCGCCGCCCACCAGGTCATCTCCAATGCCTCGTGCACCACCAACTGCCTGGCGCCGCTGGCCAAGGTGCTGAACGAGAAAATCGGCATCGTGCATGGCCTGATGACCACCATCCATGCCTACACCAATGACCAGGTGCTGACCGACGTCTACCACTCCGACCTGCGCCGCGCGCGTTCGGCCACGCATTCGCAGATTCCGACCAAGACCGGAGCCGCCGCCGCAGTCGGCCTGGTGCTGCCGGAACTCAACGGCAAGCTCGACGGTTTCGCCATGCGCGTGCCGACCATCAACGTGTCGGTCGTGGACCTGAGCTTTGTCGCTTCCCGCGCCACCTCGGTCGAGGAAATCAATGCCGCCGTGCAGGCCGCCGCCGACGGTCCGCTCAAGGGCGTGATCGGCGTCAACACCAAGCCGCTGGTCTCCATCGACTTCAACCACAACCCGCTGTCCAGTGTTTACGACGCCACCCAGACCCGCGTCATGGGCGGCACCCTGGTCAAGGTGCTCAGCTGGTACGACAACGAGTGGGGCTTCTCCAACCGCATGCTCGACATGACCCTGGCCCTGATGAAGGCGAAATAGCCGGGAATAGGGAATAGGGAATAGGGAATCGGGAATCGGGAATCGGGAATCGGGAATCGTAAAGAGCAGGTTAGGGAAGGTCTGAACAAGTATTGTCGCGAGCAAGCTCGCTCCCACCATTGCTTGATTTTGTGGGAGCGAGCTTGCTCGCGACGAATGAGTTCCGTACTTGTTCAGAGTTTCCTTAGCAGGGGGCGAAGCGCGCTTCGCTTGAGCCATTCCCTACTCTCCGTTCTCCATTCCCGGCTTTACTGCTCACCCAACTGCGGTGCGCGGCGCGACAGCGCGAGTTCGGCATCGGAGAAACAGATCGGGGTACGCACGCCGGGCAGGGTGGTGCCGTCTCCGACGTCCAGTTGCAGTTGCATCTTGCGATGGCGCACCTGGGGATCGGCAAATACCTGGTCGATGTTGTTGATCGGCCCTGCCGGTACGCCCTGGGCTTCGAGTTCTGCAAGCAACGCATCGCGACCGCGCGTGCGCAGCACATCGCCGAACAGCGCGACCAGTGCTTCACGATGCTCGACACGCGCGGCGTTGGTGGCGTAGCGTGGATCCTTGGCAAGTGCGGGCATGCCAAGCAGCGCACACACCTTGGCGAACTGGCCGTCATTGCCGACCGCCAGCATGATGTGGCCGTCGCTCACGGCAAACACCTGGTACGGCACGATATTGGGATGCGCACTGCCCAGCCGCGTTGGCACCTCGCCGGAAACCAGAAAATTGAGATTCTGGTTGGCCAGCATGGCCAGCATGGTATCGAGCAGGGCGATATCGACGTGCTGGCCGCGGCCGGTGCGTTCGCGCATGGCCAGCGCCGCCTGGATTGCGATCACCCCGTACAGGCCGGCGCACAGGTCACCCATGGCGACGCCCACCTTTTGCGGCAGGCCATCCGCCTCGCCGGTGATGCTCATCAATCCACCCATGGCCTGGATCATGGCGTCGTAGCCGGCGCGTGCCGCGTACGGCCCATCCTGGCCGAATCCGGTGACCGAGCAATAGACCAGGCGCGGATTCAACGCCGCCAGTGACGCGTAGTCGAGTCCGTACTTCGCCAAACCGCCGACCTTGAAGTTCTCGATCAGCACATCCGCATCACGGGCCAATTCGCGAACGCGCGCGCGACCCTCCTCGCTGCGCAGGTCGGCAATCACCGATCGTTTGCCGCGATTGCAACTGTGGAAATAGGCGGCATCACCGTCCGAGCCGTCGGCATTGCGAACGAAGGGCGGGCCCCAGCGCCGCGTGTCGTCGCCTTGCGGCGCTTCCACCTTGATCACCTCGGCGCCGAGATCGGCGAGGGTCTGTCCAATCCACGGTCCGGCCAGGATGCGGGCCAGTTCAATCACCTTGAGTCCGGCCAGCGGCGTGCGCGGTGCGTTCATGTCGTTTTGTCTGGTCATTGAAGTGTGGGTTGCAGTCATTCGCCAAGCATCCTAGGGAAACTCTGATCAACCACAGTTTTCGTCACCCCGGCATACGCCGGGGTCCATTTTGCCCTTGATTCCATTGGAACAAGATCAAGATGGGTTCCGGCTTGACCAGCCATTCGGCAGTTGTAAAGCGCCTCGCCGGAATGACGAACAAAATCAGAGTTTCCCTAGCGACAATCGCGATTCAATCTGGCTCCATGGCCGCCGATATTCTGGCCCTATGCGCCGCGGCCCGCGCTTCGCAAGCTTGGCGCCTGTGCCGAGGTGAGATGATGACCAACAATACCAACTTGCTGGGGCGACGCGAGGCAGCCGTTCCGCGCGGTGTCGCCACCGCCTTGCCGGTGTTTGCCGACCGGGCCTTGAATGCCGAACTGTGGGATGTCGAGGGCAGGCGCTTCATCGACTTTGCCTGTGGCATCGGCGTGCTCAATGTCGGCCATTGCCATCCGCGCGTGATGGCGGCAGCGCATGCGCAGATCGACCGCTTCACGCATACCGCGTTCCAGGTCACCGCGTATGAAACCTACATTGCCCTTGCCGAGCGCTTGAACGCTCTGGCGCCGCTGGGCTCGCCAGCGCGCTCCATCTTCTTCTCGACCGGTGCCGAGGCGGTGGAAAACGCGGTGAAGATCGCGCGCAAGGCAACCGGCCGCTCGGCGCTGATCGCGTTCTCCGGCGCGTTCCACGGGCGCAGCTTCATGTCCATGGCGCTGACCGGCAAGACCGCACCGTACAAGCGCGGTTTCGGCCCGATGCCGCCGGAAGTCTTCCATGTGCCGTTTCCGGTTTCGCACCAGGGCATCAGCGTCGATGCCAGCATCAAGGCGCTGCACCAGTTGTTCAAGACCGATGTTGCCGCCGACGAGGTGGCCGCGATCATCATCGAGCCGGTGCAGGGCGAAGGTGGGTTCCATGTCGCGCCGCCGGAGTTGCTGCAGGCGCTGCGTCGCATTGCCGATGACAACGGCATCGTGTTGATTGCCGACGAGGTGCAAAGCGGGTTTGCTCGCACCGGCACGATGTTCGGCATCGAGCATTCCGGCATCCGGCCCGACCTGATCACGGTGGCCAAGGCGCTCGGCGGCGGCTTTCCCCTTTCCGGCGTCATTGGTCGCGCCGAGGTGATGGATGCGGTTGATCCGGGAGGACTCGGCGGCACCTATGCCGGTTCACCGATTGCCTGCGCAGCGGCCTTGGCCGTGCTTGATGTCATCGAGGAGCAGAACCTGTGCGCGCGCTCGCGTGCCTTGGGCGAGCGTGTTGTCGCGCAGTTGCAGGCCTTTGCCGCGCGCAGTGATCTGCGCCCGATAGGACATGTGCGCGCGCTGGGTTCGATGATTGCGTTCGACCTCCTGGCAGCACGCGGCAGCGACGAGGTCGATCCGCTGGCGGCCCAGGCCGTGCTCAAGAAGGCGCACGCGCTGGGCCTGATCGTGCTGGGATGTGGCGCGCAGGGCGAAGCCGTGCGCCTGCTCTATCCATTGACCATCGGTGATGCGGTGCTGGCCGAAGGCATGGCCTTGCTTGGGCAGGCGCTCGCCTCGGATTGACCGTGGCTCCGGCCGGGGCAGACCACGCTGCTATGCTGGACAGGTCGTCATGAATCCGGTGGGCAGGCGTGATCCGCGCAGCATGGATGACCTCAATATCGTTCTCGACCCGACCGACGGGTTGAGTCTCCAGCACCAGCTTCGCCAGAAGCTGATCGATGCCATTCATCGCGGCGTGCTGCGTCCCGGTCGACGCCTGCCCTCGTCGCGCAGCCTGGCCGAACGCATCGGCGTGTCGCGCAACACGGTCAGCCTGGCCTACGACGCGCTGCTTGCCGAAGGCCACATCGTCAGTCGCGCACGCAGTGGCATCTTCGTGGCTACCGAAGTGGCCAGCGTGCGCATTGCCGTGGCAAACCGCGCGCCGGCGCCGGCGGGTCCGCTGCTGGAACGCCTGCCGGCGGCGCCGGATGATCGTGGCTTCCGCTGCCCCGGCAACTGGCATCAATACCCGTATCCCTTCATCGACGGGTGCGTCGATTCCAGCCTGATTCCCAACTCCGAGTGGCGCGAGGCGCTGCGCCTGGCATCTTCCCGCCACGAGATAGACGGCATCATCCGCAGCGCAGGCGAAGGGGATGATGCCGGCCTCGTCGACGAAGTGCGCAGCAAGGTGTTGCCGATGCGTGGCATCGATGCCGACGCCGACCAGGTGCTGCTGACGCTTTCCGCACGGCAGGCCCTGCAGCTGGTTGGCAGCCTGCTGGTTGGACGCGGCACGCCCGTGGTGCTGGAGGCCCCGGTCGATGCCGAATTCGAGCGTCGCATGCGGGATCGCCAGGCCGATTTGTCCATGCTCGATGCCCACGATGGCAAACCCCTGCCCAATGGTGCCGTGGTGGTGAGCAGTTGCAAGCGCAGCTATGCCGCCAACTCATCGCGCCCGCGCCAACTGCTTGCACGAATCGCTGCGGCCAACGCGGTGCTGGTTGAACACGACATGCCGGCCGGTGCGCGCGATGGCAGTCACCTGGCGCCGGCCCTGCGCGCAATCGACAGCGGGCGTCGGGTGGTTTACGTGGGCAGCTTCGCGCCGGCGATTTCCTGCGGCGAGGCGCCCGGCATGATCGTCAGCGATGCCGACTTCATCGAACGCCTGCGCCAGTTGCGACACATCCAGGGCGCGCAGCTGCCGAACCTGCTGCAACGCGCTTGGGCATACTTCATCGGACTCGGACACTACTCGGCGGCCTTGCTGCGCAGTGGGCGCGTGCTCGAGTCGCGACGCACGGCGCTGCGTGACGCACTCAATCATTACCTGCACCAACAGGTCAGCATCCACACCCTGCCGGGGGCCAGCGCCTACTGGGTGAGCCTGCCGCCACCCATGGACAGTCGCGAATTCGCGCGAAACGCGGCGGCCATCGGCGTGCTGGTTGAGCCAAGCCGGCTCGACGGTGGGCGCGAGGTGCTGTGCATGGGCGTCACCGGCATCGAAGAGGCGCAGATCCGCGACGGGGTGAGGGCGCTGTCGCGCCTGATCCGTGGCGATCTCAGCCCGGCTTCCCGGCGGATCGAGGATGATGCGCAGGCGCCGCTGCGTGGCACTGCGCTGCGCAGGAAGATGGCGGGCGCAACCCTGCTCTACAGCACGGTGTACGGCGATCCGGCCACGCTGGAGGTGCGTGCCAACGGCGAACTGGCCGGCAGTGCCGGTTACGCCGGCGAGGATTGCGACCAGGGACGCTGGTGGGTGGACGGCGATCACTGGTATCGCCAATGGCAGCGCTGGGCGTATGCCGAAGTCACCGGATTCCGCATCGTCATCGATGGTGACCAGCTGCGCTGGTACGCCGATGACGGCTTGCTTGCCGATACCGCGATCATCCTGCGCAAGCCGCGACGTCCGCCAGCGACGCGCTGAACATGCAGGCCGGTGATCGCGGCGCAGCAGCAACTGGCCCCAAACCCGGGTTGCAACTGGCCCTAAGGAGCGGTTCGATCTGGCGCTAACGTCGCTGCATACCGGAACGCGACGGATCCTGCCTTGGCCGAACACAATCCAGCCGACCCGCATGCGGGTACATCCACGTCCTTCGGCATCGCCGGACTCCAGCTTGCGCTGACGTCAGGCGACAACCTCGATGCACTCAGTGCCGAGATCGCGGGCGTGGCCAGGCGATTTCCGTGGGTGCGCATGATCCTTGCCGGGGAGTTGTGCGGATTTGGCGCAGGCCTCGACCACGCCCAATGCATGCCTGGCGATGCAGAACAGCGCCTGTGCCGCGTGGCCGCAGAGCATGGCCTGTGGTTGATTCCGGGTTCGCTCTACGAACTGCGTGACGGTGCGGTCCACAACACCACGCCGGTGATCAATCCGCGCGGCGAGGTGGTTGCCCGCTACCGCAAGATTTTCCCGTTCCAGCCGTACGAGCGATCCATTGAAGCCGGTCGCGAATTCGTCGTTTTCGATGTGCCCGGCGCGGGGCGCTTCGGCATCTCGATCTGCTACGACATGTGGTTTCCGGAGACCACCCGTTCGCTGGTCAGCCTGGGCGCGGAAGTGATCCTGCATCCGACCATGACCAACACCATCGATCGCGATGTCGAAATCTGCATGGCGCGCTCCAGTGCAATGACCAACCAATGCTACTTCGTCGACGTGAATGTCGCCGGTGAGCTGGGTGTCGGCCAGTCGGTGATCTGTGGACCCGGCGGCGAGGTCATCTACCAGGCCGGCGTGGGCCGCGAAATCATGCCCTTCGAAGTGGACTTCGCCTACCTGCGGCGCTGCCGCGCGCGTGGCTGGCACGGACTGGGCCAACCGCTGAAGAGTTTTCGCGACAACCCGATCGTCTATCCGGCCTATGGCGCTGCGCGGGCCGAATCGTCTGCGCTGGATGCCCTGGGCCCGCTTGAGATGCCAAAGCAACTGTAAAACCCGCAACCGCCGAATCGTCACGCAACATGCAAATGGGGGATACGCAAACATGAATTCCAGGAACACGATCAATGCGCGGATGCAATCGCGCAGGCCGCGTCACACGGTGCTTGCCGTGGCCATTGCCAGCGCCTTGCTGGTCCAGGCGCCGGCCTTCGCGCAGACCGGCGACGACACCAAGGAGCCGGGCGAAACAACGGAATTGGCGCCGGTCACGGTCACCGCGCAGGGCCGCGAGGAAAACATCCTTGCCGTGCCCTACAACATCAGCGCGGTTTCCGGTGACAGCATCGAGGAAGCCAACATCCTCGATACCGCCGAGCTGATGCGCAGCGTTCCCGGCGTGGGCGTGATCGACCGTGGCGCGCGCAACTCCAGCGTGGTCAGCGGCATCCGCATCCGCGGCCTCAATGTCGACAGTTCCGCGCTCGGTGATTACGCGGTGTCCGCCGCCGCAACCGTGGCCACCTACGTCGACAAGACCCCGCTGTTCGCCAACTTCCTGTTGTCCGACATCGAGCGTGTCGAGATCCTGCGTGGCCCGCAGGGCACCTTGTACGGATCCGGTGCCCTCGGCGGCGCGGTGCGTTTCATCCTGCGCGAACCGGACACCGAAGCCTTCAGCGGCCGCGTCAGCCTGAGCGGCTCCAGCGTCAAGCATTCGGATGACATCGGCGGATCCGCTTCGGCAACCCTGAACATTCCGCTGGCCGACACCCTGGCGATCCGACTCAACACGACGATCAACGATTTCCCGGGCATCACCGACTACCGCAATCTCTATGTGCTCGATGGACAGGGCATTCCGGTTGCACCGGCCGGGACACTCGATCCCGCCGCGTCCTATCGGGTGAAGGAGGATGCCGATACGGTCGAACAGTCCTACGGCCGTGCCTCCCTGTTGTGGCGACCGAGTGACACCTTTGACCTGACCCTGAGCTACATGGCGCAGGCCGACCGCTTTGGCGGACGTCGCGGAACCTCGCTCGGCACGGATGGCTTCGGCATTCCCTATGGTGATCTCGAAGTCGGCTCGGCGCAGCTTGAGCCGGCCGACCGCCACGTGAACCTGGCCAGCCTCGAAGCGAACATCGACCTCGGCTTTGCCACCCTGACCTCCAGCACGTCGAGCTACAACCACGAAGGCGACATCACCAGCGAGAACACCGGCTTCTATGCCGGCAACGGATGGTTGGCCTCGTTCTACTACAACTATCCGCGACCGATGGCTTCGGCCGTACGCACCTACGGCGACGAGGCCTTCACCCAGGAGTTGCGCCTCACCTCGAACGCCGGCGAGACCGTCGACTATGTGCTCGGTGCGTACTACCAGGACCAGAAGCGGCGCAGTTCGCAGGACAGTTTCCTGCGCGGCTTCAAGCAATGGTGGGATGCGGCGTATCCGGCGTTCGCCGATGCGGTGGTCAGCGACCAGGACTATCTCTATCGCCAGCGCGAGAAGTTCAAGGAAACCGCGTTCTACGGCGAGCTCACCTGGCACGCGACGGACAGCGTCGATTTCACCGGCGGCTTCCGCCACTTCCGCGACGAATCCGATACCCGCGTGCAGCAGACCACGGGGCTGTACTCATCCATCATCGACAGCTCGGATTCAAGCGGCAGCGAAAGTGACAGCGACACCCTGTTCAAGGGCAATGTGTCGTGGAAATTCTCGCCATCCAACCAGCTCTACGCGACCATTTCCGAGGGCTATCGACGGGGCGGCACCAATGGCACGCCAACCACCGGCAACTTTGCCGAGGATGCGGCCTGGACCACCTACAAGGCCGACACCGTGCGCAACTACGAGCTCGGCGTGAAAGGCGCGGTCGGGCGCATGACCTACAACGCCAACGTGTTCTACGTGGACTGGAGTGATCCGCAGATCAACAGTTCGACCACGAACTGGGGATTCTTCGCCGTGCAGAATGCCGATGAAGCGAGCACGCGCGGCATCGAGCTGGAGATTGCCGGCAGCGCCGGAGACGGATTCACCTACGCGTTGGGCTACACCTACACCGATGCCCAACTGGAAGCCGACGCAGTGGCGGCCGATGGTGCCTACCTGGTCGGTTACAAGGGAGACCGCCTGCCGGGTGCGCCCGAGCACCGCTTCAATGCATCAGCCGGATACGGTATTCCGCTGGCCAATGGCCTGCTCACCATTCGCGGCGACATCTACCACCAGTCGGACATGCGCAATGCACTGAGCCTGAGCCCGCGCTTCGATGTGGACCTCGATGCCTACACCATCGTCAACGCATCCATGACCTACAGCCGCAGCGCTTGGGATACCACGTTGTGGATCAAGAACATCGGCAACACCGATGCGGTCAACGGCGTCTACACCGAGCTCTACATGGGCACATCGCCTGCGCAGAACTATTACGGCAATGGCTCCAAGGCACTGGTCACCTTGCCGCGCACCATCGGTGTGACGGTCAGCTACCGGTTCTGAAGGGTCCTGGGGGCGGCATGGACAATCTTGGGAGCGGGCCCATCCTGTGATGCAATCAGTACCCCATGCTGATCCAGCACGTCGATTGGTACCAACACGATTGAACATGCCAACGCGGGACGTCGAGCAGGCGCTGAATCGGATAGAGGCCCTGCTCGGCTCGGGGCAGGCGCGCGCCGCCGAACACGCGGCGCGTGCCTTGCTCTTGAATGCAGCGGATGATCCGCAGCTGCACGTGCTGCTGGCACACGCATTGCGCGCGCAGTCACGGCTTGCCGAAGCACGGGAGGCGCTGGATCACGTCCTCGTACGCCATCCCGGTCTGGTTTCGGCGCGCATGCTGGATGTCGATCTGCTGCACGCATCCGGCAGGCAGCAAGCCTGTGTCGAAACCCTGCAAGCCCTGGAAGCCGAAGCCGCCCGCCATCCGCCGCGCCTGCTGCAGGATGTTGCCCAGCGCTACACGGTGCTCGGCATGCACGCCGAGGCAGAGCGCTGCCAGCGTGCGTCGCGGCAGCGCGAACCCGGCAATGCCGCGATCATCTACAACCATGCCACCGCCTTGATTGCCCTCGGCAAGCTCAACGAGGCCGAGGCGGCGCTGGATCGCGTCATCGCCCTGAAGCCCGCTGACAGCGATGCCTGGTACAACCGCTCGACCTTGCGCAGGCAGACGGCCGCGAGCAATCACATAACCGAACTCCAAGCGCGTCTTGAGGCAACCGCGCCAAAGGCACCTGCCCGCGTTGCGCTGGGTTATGCGCTGGCCAAGGAATACGAAGACCTCGGCGAGCACGCGCATTCGTTTGCCGCGTTGAAACAAGCCGCCGACACGCGACGCGCGCAGTTGAGCTATCGCGTCGACGATGACATGGAAACCATGCACCTGATCGCGCAGGCCTTTGATGCAGCGTTCTTCGCGCGAACCCATGCCGGACACGTCGATGCACGGCCCGTGTTCATCGTCGGCCTGCCACGCAGCGGAACCACCCTGGTGGATCGCATCCTCAGCTCGCACACGCAAATCAGCAGCCGTGGCGAGACCAGCGACCTGGCCATGGCCCTGGTCGGCATGGCCGGCGCGGTCGGTAGCAAGGCCGAGCTGGTGGAGCGGTCAACGCAACTTGATTTCGCTGCATTGGGTCAGCGCTATTGCGCGCACCTGGCTGCCGATGGCGGGGCGCGCCAGATCGACAAGACGCCGGTCAATTTCCTCTACCTCGGACTGATTGCCGCCGCCTTGCCCGATGCGCGCATCATCCATGTGCGACGCAATCCGATGGATGTGGGCTATGCGATGTACAAGACCCTGTTCCGCATGGCCTATCCGTTTTCCTATGACCTCGACGATCTGGCCCGCTACGGGTTGGCCTACGACCGACTCATGCAGCATTGGCGCAGCGTGCTGCCGGCCGGTCGCATGTTCGAGCTCGACTACGAAGCCCTGGTTGCGGATCAGGCGGGGATCAGTCGGCGCCTGGTCGAGTGGATTGGCATGCCCTGGCAGGATCAATGCCTGGCGTTCGAGAACAATGCCTCGCCGTCGCTGACGGCCAGCGCCGCCCAGGTGCGCCAGCCGATGTATTCCAGCTCGGTGGGCTTGTGGAAGCGCTACGCCAGTGAACTTGCACCTTTGCGTGATGCCCTGCGCGCCGGCGGCGTCCGCATCGATGATCACGACGATGGAGATGCGGCGTGAATCCGTCGCAGATGCAAGATCATGCAGCGGCTGAGGGCGTGGTTCGCCATGATCGCCTCTGGCTGTACCTGTTGTTTGCCCTGCTGGCGACCGCCGGTTTTTTCTACATCAACATCATGTCGGCAATTGTCGATGGCCTGATCACCGCACTCGGCTTCGCCAATGCCGAAGCGGGCCTGGTGGGATCCGCCAACATCTATGGCGCCAGCGTCGGCAGCCTGTGTGCCGTGTTCATCGTGCGTCACGTGCGCTGGCGGCCGGCCCTGCTGGCCTTGTTCCTGTTGATGATTTCCATCGACCTGGCTTCGACACTGATCCATGCGCCCGGTCTGCTTGCAGCCGTGCGTGGCGTGCATGGCGTCATCGCCGGCATGAGCGTGGGCATCGTCTACTCGGTGATGGCGCGCCTGCATTCGCCGGACCGTGCCTTTGGCGTGCTGCTGGTGTTGCAATTTGGCCTGGGTGGGCTGGGCGTGATGTTCCTGCCGCAACTGGTGCCGCAATTTGGTGCGCGCATCCTGTTCATGGTGCTGGCCGGACTGACCGCGCTTGCCCTCGTTTCCATGCTGGCGGTGCCGCGTGCACTGGCGGAAAACGCAAAAAGCGAGATCACGACCGGCACGCCGGCCGGGTATCGCCGATGCACCGTACTGCTTTCGCTGCTGGCCCTGTTCCTGTTCCAGGCCGGCAACATGGCCTTGGCCGCGTTCATCATCCGCCTCGGTGAACATGCGCACCTTGAGCGCGGATTCATCGGCGATGCATTGGGTTGGGCCACCTGGATCGGCACCGCAGGCGCCGTGCTGGTGATCGTCATGGGCGCACGCTACGGTCGCCTGCGTCCGCTGCTTGCGGCCTTCCTGCTGACCCTCCTGGGTACGGCAGGATTCCTGTGGAGTTCAAATCCTCTGGTCTTTCTCATCGCCAACATCGGCACCGCCATCACCTGGTCGTTCGTGGTGCCGTATTTGTTTGGCATGATCTCCCGGCTCGATGCCAGCGGCAGGCTGGCCACGCTGGGCGGATTCGTTTCCAAGTGCGGCCTTGCGTCCGGTCCACTGGTCGCTGGCCTGCTGCTGCGTTCGGACAATTTCGATTTGCTGATCTGGCTGTCCGTGGCCGTGCTTGCGCTATCGGCCGTCGCCGCATTCCTGGCCGCACGCCAGATCGATCAATTGGAGGTTTCCACGTGAACGCAGTTCCGCCCATTGCCGGCCTGGTTGATCACGACCTGCTGCGCACGCAGTGCCTGGTCAATGGCCGTTGGCTGGATCAGGCGGATGCACGAACCTGCGTGGTCGGCAACCCGGCGACTGGCGCGCAACTGGGCTCGGTTCCCGATTTCGGCGCTGTCGAAACCGAGGCTGCGATCGTTGCCGCACACGCGGCCCTGCCTGCGTGGTCGGCCAGGACGGCCAAGGAACGTGCGCAGCTGTTGCGCCGCATGCACGAATTGATGTTGCAGCATCAGGAAGACCTGGCACGCATCCTCACCGCCGAACAGGGCAAGCCGCTGGCCGAAGCGCGCGGCGAGATTGCCTACTCGGCCAGCTTCCTCGAATGGTTCGGCGAGGAAGCCAAGCGCATGTACGGCGACATCATCCCCGGCCATGCGCGCGACAAGCGCATCATGGTGCTGCGCCAACCGATCGGCGTGGTGGCCATGATCACGCCATGGAATTTTCCCTCGGCCATGCTCGCGCGCAAGATCGGACCCGCGCTGGCGGCCGGCTGCACGGTGGTGTGCAAGCCGGCCTTGCAGACACCGTTCTCGGCGCTGGCCTTTGGCGTGATTGCCGAACGCGCCGGTATTCCCGCCGGCGTCATCAATATCGTCACCGGCAGTTCATCGCGTGCGATCGGTGCGGCCATGACCTCGCATGCGCACGTGCGCAAGTTGAGCTTCACCGGCTCCACCGAAGTCGGCAAGCAGCTGATGGCGCAGTGCGCCGCAGGCATGAAGCGGGTGTCGCTGGAACTGGGTGGCAATGCGCCCTTCATCGTGTTCGACGATGCCGACCTCGATGCCGCGGTCAACGGCGCCATCGCCAGCAAATACCGCAATACCGGCCAGACCTGCGTGTGCGCCAACCGCCTGTTCGTGCAGTCCGGTGTGTACGAAGCCTTCGCGCGCAAGCTGGCCGATGCGGTGGCGAAACTGCGCATCGGCGATGGTCTCGCCACTGAAACCGACCAGGGCCCGCTGATCGACACCAACGCGCTGCTCAAGGTGGAGGAACACGTTGCCGACGCGCTGGCCAAGGGCGCACGCGTCCTGAGTGGCGGCAAGCGCCATGCGCTGGGAGGAACCTTCTACGAGCCGACCCTGTTGGCCGATGTCGATACGCGCATGCTGATCGCGCGCGAGGAAACCTTCGGCCCGGTGGCACCCTTGTTCCGCTTCGATACCGAGGCCGAGGTCATCGGCATGGCCAACGATACCGAGTTCGGCCTGGCCGGTTATTTCTACACGCGCGATCTGGCGCGTTGCTGGCGCGTGGCCGAGGCGCTGGAGTGCGGCATCGTCGGCGTCAACACCGGCATCATCTCCACCGAAGTCGCGCCGTTCGGCGGTATCAAGCAATCCGGCAATGGACGCGAAGGTTCGAAGTACGGCCTCGATGACTACACCGAACTAAAATACGTCTGCATCGGGGAAATCTGAAATGGCGCGGTGTCTGCTTGCGTGTTGGCTGATCGTGCTGGCGCTGCCGGCGCAGGCGCGCGAGGCCCTCGATTACGCGACGATGACTGCGGGACGCTATCGCGACAGCGTGGACTTGTCCGCCTATGCGCCGGGCAAGGACGCAAGACCGCCCACGCATCGCTTCGAAGGCCGGCTGACGCTGTCCGGACAACCCGAGCAGCGCACGCGCGTCGCCAACACCGATTACCTGACTGCCGAAAACATCAAGGCTTCGAAATCGTTTCCCGAGGATTTCGATTTTGCCTTTGTCCAACACGGCGATGTGTTGATCCCGCAGCTGCGCGGGCCGATCCGCGGAAAGCACGCATGGTGGGAAGTGATCCTGGAACCGGGACGGGTCTGGGATGAGCCCGGTGATCACGGCTACACGCGCGCCGCCATTCCGTTTGCGCTGACCCAGAAGAATGCCAACTGCACGCACAATGGCGTGCTGATGTTCCTGTTCGACGACAAGCGCATTGTTGGCCGCGCGGCGATGCAGGTCAGCAGCGAGACCTGCCTGTATCTGCAACGCGACATCTGGGGTTGGCTCAAGGCGCGCTATACGCCGCAGGCGCAAGCCGATGCGCGCCGCATCGGCGATGACTACATGGCCGAAGTTGCTGCACGCTTGCCGATCCGACCGCTATCGGCATTGGCCGATGAGTTTCCCGGACTGGACGTGGACAGGCTCGCCACCGCGCCCGAGCGTTCGCGCACCCGCCATGGCGTGTTCTACAAGGGCATCCACTATGTTTCGGATTGCCCGACGCGTCACGGCGGATATCCCTATTGCGACGTGCTCGATGTGCCCTCGTATTCGCTGGCGAAATCGGTGGTGGGCGGCATCGCGCTGATGCGCATGGAGAAGTTGTTTACTGGTACCACGAGGCAGCCGGTCAGCATCATCCAGGCAACCGGTTGCCGCACGGAGGCATGGAAAGACGTGAGCCTGCTGAACCTCCTGGACATGGCCAGCGGACATTACGATTCAGCCAGCTACATGGCCGACGAGGATGCGGCCAAGATCGTGCAGTTCTTCAATCCGGAAGACTACGCGCACAAGCTCGCCTTCGCTTGCGAGGCCTATCCGCGCAAGTCCGAGCCGGGCAAGACCTGGGTCTACCACACCGCCGACACCTTCCTGCTCGGCGTCGGCCTCAACACGCTGCTCAGGCAGCAACCCGGCCAGCGGGGCAAGGACATCTTCAGCGACGTGGTTGATGCCGACATCTACGCGGCATTGAAGCTCAGCCCCACCGCGCGCAGCACGCGCCGCACCTACGATTCATACGCACAGCCGTTTGTCGGCTGGGGTCTGTTCCTGCACGCCGACGACATCGCCAAACTCGGCCGCTACATCGGAGTCGATCACGGCATGATCGGCGGCGAGACCTTGCTGGATGCCCGTCTGCTGGATGAAGCACTACAACGCGATCCCGCGCAGCGTGGCCTGCAAGTCGCGCACCTTGCGAACTTCCGCTACCAGCACGGCTTCTGGGCGCGCAACCTGCAAAAGGAACTGGGCTGCGACAAACCCACATGGGTTCCCTTCATGTCCGGCTTCGGCGGGATTCTGGTGGTGATGTTCCCCAACGGCGCGGTCTGGTACAGCGCCGCTGACGATGGCGAGCTGGCATCGATCGACTTTGCCGCGCCTGCGAAGGAACTGAACAGGCTTGCACCCATCTGCACTTCGGCGCGATGAATCCCGGCGTTGCGTGCAACCAGCGGCCGCTGCACGTGCATCTGCACGGCTGCTGATATCAACCCAGGGCGTCGCGCCAGTTGACCCACCATTGCTTGGGATGCCGTGGCAGCTTTTGCCACCACGCATCGATGGCCTGTGCGTCTCCCGATACCCACGCGCGACGGTGCTGCGCATCGTCATCTTCGATGCCCAATGTCTTGCCCAGGCGTGAATACAAGTCCGTGGTTGCCAGACGCGGCCAGCGAGTCAACAGGCTCAGCAAGGTGAAGGCGTCTTCGTCACGCGCGGCGACGGCAACCGCTTGAGCCGAGGCATTGATGGTTGGCGCGTATGGATCGGCGCGGACTGCGGATTCCAAAGTCTCCACGGCCTGAGCGAATTCCGGTGTCGCGCCATCGGCCAGCGGAGTTTGCACCCGGTCCGCGGCGAACCCCAGCGTGTAGCCCTGCGGCACCAGGATGTCTTCGCTGCCGACGCGATAGCTCACCCAGCCGCTGCGCACGGAAACCCGGCCCGAGCCGTCCGCGTTTGTCCAAATATCAAAATCACAACCCAGATCCACGACTTCAGCATGTTCGGTGCTGACGGCGAAATACCCCGGTGGCGCCCAGATGCGCGCCCGCATGTGGCCATGCTCAAGCTTCACTCGATGGTGCCCCGAGCGGGTTTCCAGCAAGCGCAAGCGCGAATCGGGCGACAGCCTGATTTCGCCAATGCGTGCCACCTCGATCATTGCCGTCTGGTTGGTCGCCGTGCCCAGGCGCTGGCCAGGCGCCAGCATGATGTTCGCCGCGGAGGGCGATCCCTTGCCGAGCACGGCGCTCCAGCTGCCATCCGCCGTCCAACTCAACCGATACTGGAAGCCCGCGCCCATCAACAGCAATGCAATGCTGGCGGCGAGCGCCCAGGGCAGGCTGCGCCGAAGGCGCGACGGTGCGGCCATTCGAGGAGCCGACAGGTCGCGTGCACGCACGCCGTAGCGACCCAACAGGTTTTGGATGCGGGCGAGATCCTCATCGGCTTGCGCAGCCGGATTCCACAGGGGGTCGTCGTTGTCAATCATGCGTCAGCTCCGCATTGGCAGTCGGCGCCAGCCCCAGCGCCGCACGCAGCCTGGCCATGCCGCGATGCAGGTTCACCCGCACGGACGCGGGAGTGAGCCCGGTCAAGTCGGCAATTTGTTGGCCACTCATGCCTTCGACCAGGCGCAACATCAGGGTTTCCCGATACGCCTCGGGCAAGGCGGCGATGGCGCGCAGCACGTGCGCGGCATCGGCAACCTCATCGGGTTGCGCGCCTTTGCAGCGGAACGCATCGAGGTCTTGAGCATCATGCAGCTCCGCTCCCGTGGTTGGCTTCATGCGCCGTGCCATCGCCGCGATCCAGGCACCAAAGCGTGAGTCATCCTGCAGCTGGTGAAGCCTGGCAAACGCGGTGGCAAAGCATTCCTGGGTCAATTCATCGGCCAGCGCCGGAGCGAATCGGCCCAGCAGTATGGCGTGGACCAGTGCTGCAAAGCGTGTGTAAAGGAACGAGTACGCCTGCTGCGATCCACGCCGCGCAAGGCGCACGTGACGCACCACCTCCAGATCGGGCAGGCATGGGGAAGCGGCTTCTGGCACGTGGGTCGTCAGGATGGCGATCCGGAAGGGAGGGTTGCACAGCGAGAAGTGTTAACCGGAATTATTCATGAACATGGCGCGCTAACACATCCGGTGCTTGGTGCCTCTTGTGGTTCAACTCCCTCGAGGCCAGACCATGGACCGACGCCAACTGCTGCTTGCATTGCTTTCGACTCCGCTGACAGCAGGCCTTCGGGCACGGGCGGAGCCTGTCGAACCGATAGTGGGTTTGCCCTGCGAAGGCTGCGAGGCTGCTTTTGACGGACGTCCGTACACGCTGCCCACGCATGCGCGCATCGCGTTGCCAGGGGAAGCGGGTGACCCACTTCACCTGGAAGGTCGTGTCGCGGACCGCTACGGTCACGCCCGCTCCGGCGTCATCGTCTATGCCTACCACACGGATCGCAAGGGGATCTATCCGCCCGGCGACGCGCTCACCCGCGAGGCTCGCCGGCATGGCCGCCTGCGTGCCTGGGTACGGACCGACGCGGAAGGCATGTACCGTTTCCAATCCATCCGACCCGGCAGTTACCCGGGCCGCGATGTGCCCGAGCATATCCACATGCACGTGATCGAGCCGGGACGATTCACCTATTACATCGACGACCTTGTATTCACGGATGATCCCAAGCTGACCACCGCATACATTCGCGACCACGACGCAGGGCGAGGCGGCAGCGGCATTGCAAGCCCGCAGCGACGCGATGGCGTCTGGCAGGTGCGTCGGGACATCACTCTGGGATTGCGCATTCCCGGTCATCCGGATTCGTCACTCGGATGATCGAGGCATCCAGCGCCGGTCGCCATCGCTTTCCCGCCCGCCTGCTGCACTGGGCGGTGGCGCTCGTTCTGCCAATCCAATTCCTGCTCGGATGGCTATCGGAAGGCGTGCCCGGGCAACAGGCTGGCTTCTTCCTGCTCCGGCTGCACTACCAGCTTGGCATGTTGCTGGTGCTGCTGATGGTCTTGCGCCTGGCCTGGTGTCTCGCACGCGGCACGCGCGGTGTGCGGGCGGGCGCGAGTGCATGGCATCGGCGCCTGGTGGTCTGCGTGCATGGTGCGCTGTATGCGCTGATGTTCCTGTTGCCGATCAGCGGCTACGTCATATGGGTGTGGATGCAGGCGCCAATGGACGTGTTCGGATGGTTTGACCTGCCGCGCGTGTTCGTTGCGCCGGCGGATGACGAAACCGGTCGAGCCTTGGCGTGGTACCTGCACATTGGCTGTGGTTGGATCCTGATCGGTCTTACCCTCGGGCATGTCGTTGCGGCCATCTGGCACCCCAAGGCACGCGGGAGTGGCCTGCGTGGCCGACCGGCGCCATGAATGCGCGCAGACCCCGAGGGCATGAAGGAAAGATCGCGCCAAGGACGCGGGCGAGGGAGGGGCCAGGGCTTGTTCGAGGACTTGCGCCAGCGTGTTGCCCCACCCTCACCCCAACCCTCTCCTTTATGCCCTCTGGGTACGCCAGCGGGAGAGCCGCAGGATGCGGCGAATCAATCGGGGATCGTCAAGCGCAGATCAAACGCAAGGTCGAAGCGCGCGTTGCTTGAACCATTCTCCATTCCCCATTCTCAATTCCCGTTCTCTCAATGCGCCACCAGCAGCGGCAAATTGCTGTGCTGGAACAGGTGGCGGGTTACGCCGCCGAGCACCAGTTCGGTGATGCGTGATTGGCCCCATGCACCGAGAACGATCATGTTGGCGCCCATGCCGTTGGCAACTTCCAGCAGGGCATGGCCGTGATCCTTGCCCGGCTTGAAGGGGCGGAATTCCGCGCTGATGCCGCGACGTTCGAACCAGGTGCGCAGATTGAAGTCGGGTAGCGTGTCGATACCGAGCGGGCTCGGGCTGGGATCGCCTTCCAATACAGTGATCCGGCTGGCGCGTTTGAGCAGCGGCAATGCCCCGCGAATGGCGAGGGTTGCTTCGCGGCTGCCGTTCCAGGCCACCAGCATGTGCTCGCCGATCTGATCCACGCGCGCACCTTCCGGCACCACCACCACCGGTGCCGAAGCCCCGAACACCGTTCGCGAAACGATACCCCAGCCCACCGGTGCATCCGGATTCGAACAGGGGCGCTCGGCAACAATCAGCTCCGACCAGCGCGAGGCGTGGCAGAGTGCTTCCACGGTGTCGCCTTGCACAACCTGGAACTCACCTTGCAGGCCGTGACGTTGCAATTGGCTTTGCCACCAAGGCGCACGTTGGCGCGCCTCATCCAGCAGATGGCTGCTCTCGTTCACCTGCACGGCCACTGCTTCCGGGGAAACAAAGGCAGCAGTGGCCAAGGCCACCACATGCAAGCCGAGAACATGCGCACCGAGGCGCGCGGCCAGGGCCAATCCGGCTTCGGTCGCAGGAACGCCACTTTCGCAGCGGCGCAGGTGGATCACCACATCGAAATTGGACATCACCATCACCTTCTCTGCATCGATGTTCCGAGTTTACCCCCGCAGGCAAGCAGGCTGAATGAATTCCATCCCGCTGCGGCAAACCGTCGCCGCCTCATGTTGTGCAAGGCGGTGCATGGTCGCAGAATGCCGATCTCCCCCTGGAGATTTCACCATGACTCGCTTTCCCCTGATGGTTTCAGGTTTCCTCATGCTCGCAGCGCTGAGCGCACCGGCCCTCGCCGCCGGTCCCATCGACTGCGAATTGCGCTTCTCCATGTCCGGTTGGTCGGCGTTCTACAAGCACGCCACGGGCAGCGGAACCGTCACCTGCGACAACGGCCAGTCCATGAAGGTGAACATATCCGCCAAGGGCGGTGGGCTCAGTTTTGGCAAGTCGGAAATCGACAATGGCATCGGCAAGTTCAGCGAGGTCTACAACATCGAGGACATCATCGGTGGCTATGCCACGGCCGAAGCCCATGCCGGTGCGGGGAAATCCGCCAGTGCGCGCGTGGTGACCAAGGGGCCGATCTCGCTGGCCTTGAGTGGCAAGGGCCGCGGCTGGGATCTCGGTGTCGCCTTTGGCAATTTCATCATCAGCAAGCCCTGACGCGCTTGCCCGAATGACAGCCTGCAAATGAGCCATCCCGGCGCGCAACCGGCCTATTCGAATGCCGAGGAAATCGCATCGAGCCTGAGCCACGCGCTCGGGATCGTTCTCAGCATTGCCGGCCTGGCCGTGCTGGCCACGTATGCCACCCTGCACGGTGGCGCCTGGCGCATTGTCAGTGTCTGCGTCTATGGCGCGACCCTGATCCTGCTCTACACCGCATCGACGGTCTATCACGCGGTTTCGCACGCGCGCCTCAAGCCGATCCTGCGCCTGCTTGATCATTCCGCCATCTTTCTGCTGATCGCCGGAACCTACACGCCGTTCGCGTTGATCAGTCTGGGTGGAGCGTGGGGATGGACGCTGTTCCTTCTGGTCTGGACCTTGGCATTGATCGGAATCACCCTGGAACTGCGCGGCATGCACAATCGAAAAGTCGCCGCGCTGCTGTACGTCGGCATGGGCTGGATCGGCATCGTTGCCCTCAAGCCACTCATGGAAAACATTGCGCCCGGCGGACTCTGGCTGCTGTTCGGTGGGGGCCTTTGCTACACGCTGGGCGTGCCGTTCTACCTGTGGAAGCGGCTGCCCTTCAATCACGCCTTGTGGCACCTGTTCGTGCTGGGCGGCAGCGTCCTTCAGTTTTTTTCGATACTGCTTTACGTGCTGCCGGGGCGCTAGGAAAACTCTGAACACGTACGGAACTCATTCGTCGCGAGCAAGCTCGCTCCCACAAAATCAAGCAATGGTGGGAGCGAGCTTGCTCGCGACAATACTTGTTCAGACCTTCCCTAGAAAACAAAACCGGCCGCAAACACGCCGAGCATGGTGAAACACACGGCAATGCGCGCTACGGTTCCAAACAGGAACCCCAACCAGGCACCGACACCGACCACGGTAGAGCGTTGCAGGTTGCTGCCGGCGATCAACTCGCCGAGCACGGCACCCACGAATGGGCCAAGCAGAAGGCCGATGATGCCGAAAAACAATCCGACCACCGTGCCGACTGCTGCGCCAAACAAGGCCCAACCGCTGGCGCCGACGCGCTTGGCACCGAGCACGCTGGCGACCAGGTCTACCACCACGGCAATCACCGTCAGCACGCCGAGGATGGTGAGGGTTGGCCAGCCGATGTGGGAGAAATCATCGCCCCAGGCAACCAGGATCATGCCGAGATACACGACGGGGACGCCGGGCAGGGCAGGAATGATGGTGCCTGCGATGCCGATCAGGATCAGCAGGACACCCAACACGATGAGCAGGATATCGACGGACATGTCTGGCGCTGGCGTGGACGAGCGCGCAGTCTATCCCGGATATCCAATGACAGGTGTGCCGGCACGCGTGCAGCCGGAACAGGCGAACCATGCAGATTGAGTTGCTCAAATCCGACGCCATGGGCCGCATCGAACGGGTGAGCGATGGCGAGCGCTGCTGGATCCGACGTGATACGCGCTGCGCACGACTCGGCCTGCGCTGGTTTGCGCGCACGGCAGCCGCGCGCGAGGCGCGTGTGCTCGCGGCGCTCGCCGGATTGGACGGATTTCCGCAACTCATCAGTTGGCACGAGGGTGTTCTTGAACGCAGCTACATGGATGGCGAGCCCATGCAGCAGGCCAAACCGTCGCAGCCGGGCTGGTATCGCCAGGCCCATGCCATGCTCAAGCAGATGCGTCGGCGCGGAGTCGCGCACAACGATCTGGCCAAGGAGCCGAACTGGTTGCAACGCGCAAACGGAATGCCGGGCATCGTCGATTTCCAGATTGCCTGGTGGTGGCCGCGTGGCGGCAAACTGTTCCGCCTGCTTGCGCGCGAAGACTTGCGCCATTTGCTCAAGCACAAGCGCACGTATTGCGCGCATGCCCTGACGCCGGTAGAGCACCGCGTGCTGGCGCGACGCTCGTGGATTTCACGCGCCTGGCTTGCCACTGGCAAGCGACTGTACAAGCTGATCGCCCGTCGCGTGTTCGGCTATTGGGACAACGAAGGCCAAGGCCGCGTGCGCAACTGAAGGTTGCAACCCGACCATTCATGCGTGATCGCGTAGGTTGGTTCAAGCGGCGCAGCCGCGGAACCAACGCTGGCGGGAGTCACGCGATCTTGCGTCTTGTTCGTCGGCTCCGGCCCTGCGGGCCTTGAGCCGACCTACCCGGCACCGTACGTCGGCTCGAGCCCCGCGCGCCTTGAGCCGACCTGCCCGGCTGCGTCAAGGCAACGCCGATCCAGCAGCTTCCGTTCGTGGTGAGCCAGTCGAACCATGAACGGGAGCCACTTGTTCAGCGTTGCCTCAATCACGACCGGGAAAGATCGAACTTGATGGGCACCAGGCCGCGTGCCTCCACCGTTGCGCCATTGACGTGCACCGGGCGGAAGCGCCAGCGCAGCACGGCTTCGCGTGCCTCGCGGTCCAGTTGCCGATGGCCACTGCTGCGTGCGACGACAACTTCCTTCGGCAAGCCATCGCGACCCACCAGCACGCTCAACACCACCGTGCCGTGTTCGCCGCGCTTGCGTGCGTCACGCGGATAATCCGGCTGAATCACCGTTTCATAGGCCAGCACGCTATCGGTTGCCACGGTCTGTGTCGGTTCCAGGCTTGCCACGCCCGCCGCGGAGTCCGGCACCACGGCGGGTAGTTGGGTCATCGGCACGGCCATGACGCTGGCTTCGTTGACCTGTGGCGGCGCTGGCTGTTGCGGTTCGACACGGCGTTGCGGTCGCTTGATCGGCATCGGTTCGGGCGGCAGCGGTACGACCGGCAATTCCGGCGGTGGGCTGACCATGCTGGCGTGGATCACCTCGACTTTCGGAAGCAGGCTCGGTGCCGCCACTGGAATCGCCAGCAGCACGATGGCCAGGGCGTGTACGCTGAAGCTGCCGCTCAATCCACTGACATGCAGCCAGTTCATTTTCCGCGCGTTCGTTTGCATCGCATTCGCTTTGTTCATGAGCGGCTCCCCGTGGTGGACTCAGGAGTTGTCAACGCACGCCGATGGCCGGCGGGGTTTGTCGAATGCGGAACGCAGATGAGATTCCTGTGGCTCAGGACTCAAGCAGAAATGCCAGCTTGCGTGAGCGCGGCAGTTGCTTGAGTTGGTATTCGGCACGCGCCGCACTGGCCTGATCCGGGAAGGCGCGCGAGCCCATCAACCGGGACGGAGGATTGGCGCGTGTGTAGCGTGCGCCCTTGCCGGCTGCGTGTGCCGCGTAGCGCGCCTCCAAGTCATTGGTGATGCCGGCGTAGTAGTGACCATTGCGGCATTCAATCAGGTACAGGTGCCAGGTTCTCTCCGGCAAGCCTGTCATGTCAGTCGAGACTCTTGCGGAAGCGCCGCGCGGCTGCGGCGAGGATGACCACGATCAAGACCGCCAGTGCCGCCATCTCCTGCCAAAGCTCTCCCAGGCTGGCACCGCGCAGCATCACCCCGCGAATCAGGCGCAGGAAATGGGTGAGCGGGAAGATCTCGGCAATCCACTGCGCAACGCGCGGCATGCCGTCGTAGGGAAACATGAAGCCGGACAGCAGGATCTGCGGCAGGAACAGGAAGAAGGCCATCTGCATGGCCTGGAACTGGGTGCGGGCAAGAGTCGAGATGAGGATGCCCAGGCACAGCGTGGCAATGATGTAGATCGACGCGGCGAGATAGACATCCAGCAACGCGCCGCGCACCGGCACCTGGAACACGAACCAGCCGAGCAGGAGGATCAGGCTGACCTGAACCAGGCCGATGAACACATAGGGCATCACCTTGCCGACGGTCAGTTCCAGCGGTGACAGCGGGGTTGCGATCAACATTTCCATGTTGCCGCGCTCGCGTTCGCGCACGATGGCCATGCCGGTGAAGATGGTCATGGTCATGGTCAGGATCACGCCGATCAAGCCGGGCACGGTATTGATCTGCGCACGGCGTTCCGGATTGTAGAAATTGACGATTTCCACGGGCCGCACGTCAGCGCTGCGCGTGGAGCCGCGCAGGGATGCCAGGGGAAATGCGGCGAGTTGGCGCGCGGCGGACTGCACGGACTGGTCGGCGCCATCGACGAGTACCTGCCAGACGGCGCGATCGCCGGTTTCCAGACGGTTCTCGAAGTCCGCCGGAATCACCACGGCCGCTTCGATCTTGCCGGTGCGCAGCAGATCATCGATGTCTTGCGGCGTGGAAACCCGATGCGTGAACTCAAGCACCTGCGAGGCGGCCAGTTCGGCAACCAGTTCGCGTGAGCGCCAGGTGTCGGCTTCGTCCATCAGCGCGGCCGGCAGATGGCGGATATCCATGTTGATGGCGAAGCCGAACAGCAGCAGTTGCAGGGTCGGGATGCCGACGATCATGCCGAAGGTCAGTTTGTCGCGCGCGAGTTGGCGCAATTCCTTGCGGAAAACGGCAAGCATGCGGCCGAAACTCATCGCGTGCGCTCCTGCCGACCACGGGTGGCGGCAACGAATACATCCTCGAGATTGGGTTCGGTGGCTTCCACCTCGGCCTGCATGCCGAGCCTTGAAATTTCCGCGCGCAACCAGGCGAGGTCGCCATCCTTGCGGTCGGTGAGCACGCGCAGGCTGGCACCGATCTGGGCGACGCCAAGCACATGCGGTGCGGACTTGAGGGCTTCCTGGAGTTCGCGCGGCCGCTTGCCGTGCACGCGAATCGTCATGCCGGGCAATGTGTCGAGCAGATCACCCGGCGTGCCATCGGCCACCAGCCGGCCGCGGTCGAGGATGGCGAGGCGGTGGCAGCGTTCGGCTTCGTCCATGTAGTGGGTGGAAACCAGCAGGCTGGTGCCGGCATCGGCCAGCTTGAACAGCGAATCCCAGAAATCGCGGCGCGATTGTGGATCGACCGCGCTGGTGGGTTCATCCAGCAGCAACAATTCCGGTTTGTGCAGCACCGCTCCCGCCAGCGCAAGTCGCTGGCGTTGGCCACCGGACAGATTGCCGGCGAGACGCGTGCGCAACTCGCCCAGGTGGTATTGCTCGTACAACTCGCCGGTGCGGGCCCGGGCGACTTGTCCGCGCAAACCATGGACCGCGGCGAGGAATTCGAGGTTCTCGGCAACACTGAGGTCCTCGTAAAGGGAGAAGCGCTGGGTCATGTAGCCGATGCGTCGCTTCACGGCCTCGGCATTTTCCGGCAGGCGCTGGCCGAGCACGCTGATCGAACCCTCGCTTGCGCTCAACAGGCCACACAGCATGCGGATGGTGGTCGACTTTCCGCAGCCATTCGGTCCAAGGAATCCATAGACCTCCGCGCGACGCACCGAAAGGTCCAGATGATCGACGGCGGTGAGATTGCCGAAGCGCTTGGTAAGTCCGCGCGCAACGATCACTTCGGGCTGGCGCTCATCGACAGCGGCGCTTGCGGGGGGCGTGTTCATCCTGATGCGCCGGCTGGTTCAGCGTGCGGCGGCAGCGTCACCGCAGCGGGCCTGCACGGGCAGGCCGGCGGCAAGACTGCCAGTGTCGCCCGCATCCAGCACCAGTTCCGCACGATAACTGAGTCGGCTCGCGTCATCACCGGTCAAGGCAAAGTAGGGCGTGAACGCCGGATCCGAACTGATGCTGCGCACCTGTGTCGTGAACGGCTTCGGCATGCCGGTGACTGTCAGCTCGCAGCGCATGCCGATGCGGATCGCGGGGCGCTGGCTGGCCGGCACGTGCACGCGGGCAAAGCTGCTGCCAGCCAGCATGCTGACCACGGTTGCCCCGGCCGGTGGTTGATCGCCGAGCTTGAACGGCAATGCATCGATGCGACCATCGCGGGGTGCGACCACGTCGTAACGTGCGCGTTCAAGGCGGCGCTGCTCGAGTTGGGCGCGGGCACCCTGCAGGCTGGCTTCGGCCTGCTCGATATCCTCGATGCGCGTGCCATTCGTCCATTCCGCCAGGCGCGCACGCAACGCATCGCGCGTGGCGGTGGCGGCGCGCAACTCGGTGTTGGCGCGATCCAGATCCGCCACTGCCATCAAGCCGCGCTGGCGCATTTCCTGAATACGGTCACGTTCGCGCCTGGCGTTGGCGACACTGGCCTCGGCTCCCTTCAGTTCGGCGCGCGCTGCATCGATGGTTTCTGCCCGCGTGCCACTGCGCAGTTCATTGAGCTGGGCCTCGGCGCGACGCAGCTCCGCTTCCGCCTGTGCCAACCGCGCGTCACTGCGACGGGCGTCCAATGCCAACAGCGACTGGCCAGCGCTTACCGTGTCGCCTTCGCTGACATCAATGCGGATGATGGCCTCGGCGGCTTCGGCGGCAACGGAGACGCGTTCACGCTCCAGCGTGCCGAGCAAGACATTCTCATCGCTGGACTGGCAAGCGCACAGTGCAAGCGCGAGCAGTGCAATCAGCAGGCGGCCGTTCTTCACGGTGCGTGATCCTCGAAGGGTTGCCGGTGCTTTCAGAAAACGACCTGGCTGCGCAGCACCGGGTAAAGCTGGTAGCGATCATCCCACGAGGCATGCTTGCGCGCGAAAAATTCAAGGCGGGCGTTGGCATCTTTGGCGAACTCCGCATCGCTGGCGAGGCGTTGGTTGAATTCCGCGGCAATGGCCGGGTCGTCCTTCATCATCTGCCGGGCAACCGCTTCGGCAACGTACGGTTCCATGTACTCCTTGCGCTCGTAGGCATTGTTGAACTCGCCCCAGGCAAGCAGCGAGTCGGGCGCGGTCGGCTCCAGCAAGGCCATCACCAGGCGTGCCTTGGCCTGGGCAATGGGCACGAACAGCGATCCGGCGGATATGTCGCGTGGCTCGGCCTTCCACGCTCCTTCGAGGGTCAGGTTCTGGTGCGATTCAAACGATTGTGCGGAAAAACTCGCCTTGTCGGCGCGGAAGGCTTCCACCACCGCCTTCGGAATTGCCTTATGGAGGCGACGGAATTCAATGCCGTGCAGGGTGAGTTTGCGTTCCACCCAAGCGGCTTCCGCGACGGGAATCACATACCCTCCCGCGGGTGCCTGCACGGTCAGGTCAGGCTGCACATCGTCACGCAGGGGAATCTTCCAGACCTGCGGCTTGCTCTCGTCGTAGCGCGTCATCAGCGCACCGGAAATTTCCGATGGCGTGCGCGTGTAGGCATAGCCGCGGAAGTCGATCAGGTGACTCTTGTCGCCGGCTTTGTAGCTGACCGGCACCACCGTACCGCCCAGCGTCGAGGCGCGTCTGTCGGCGGCTTCGGCAAGTGTGCTCCAGCGTGCGCCGTCTCGCGCGACAAGCTCCAGCACGTCGATGATGGTGTTGCGCGTGGCACGCACGCGGGTCGGGTAGTCCTTCCACGAATGGGTTTCCACCAGCACGCCAAAGCGGTTGCGCAGCGGCATGTAGCCGTGCGAGAAGCGCGGCGGCGGCACGCCATCGGCGAATCCGGACTGGGGATTGTCGTATTCGACGAACGAAGGATAGAACGCCAATGGCAGCGAACCCTGTTTGGCGAGCATGTTGACCAGATCGCTGCGCAGGGAGCGGCCGGCCTTGCGCATTTGCGCATCACCCGAATACACCGGCTCGACATTGATGGAAATGTCGTGCTCGAACTTGGCGCCGTCGGTGACATGCAGGTCAACCAGGGTGATCGGCTTCCAGTCGTTGATCAGGCCCAGCATGGCCTGCATCTCTGCCGAATCGGCCTTGACGTAGTCACGATTGAGATTGAAGTTTTGCGCCGTGGTGCGCCAGCCCATCTGTTCGGGACCGCGCTGGTTGGGACGGTTCCAGGCCTTGAAGCGTTCGTGGCCATCGATGTTGAACACCGGCACGAAGACCAGCACCAGCTTGTCGAGGGAACCCTTGGCCGCTTCTCCATTCAGCACCTGGCGCAAGGCCAGGAAGCCGGCATCCTTGCCATCGATCTCGCCGGAATGAATACCACCCTGGATGAGGACGACCGGCAACTTCTGTGCCTTTGCACCGCTCATGGCACCGCTGGTCGAAACAATCAGGGCCTGCATCGGACGCCCTTCCGGGGTACGACCGAATTCGATGCAGCGCACCGCATCCGGATAGCGTTCGGCAAACGCGTTGCACAGCCGGATCACTTCTTCGTAGCGGCCGGTACGCGTGAAGCCGGATTGTTCGGCGACGGTTTGCAGCGGATCGGCGCCTGCCATTGCAAGGGGCGCGGCAAGCAGGGCAAGCAAGCCGAGCAGGTACAAGCGGATCGGGGTCATGGTCGGGCTACCGGTGAGGGTGAATCGGCATCGTAACGCATCGCAATGCCGAGCCCGTGGAGCCAATTCCTGCGCATTGATTCGTGCCATTATCGGGCGACCTCTGCCACCTGCCAGAAGACTCGATCCGATCATCGATGCGCCGCATGCAATCCTCCGGCACGGTCACATTGATTGCCCATCGCGGCGCGAGCGCCTTGTTGCCCGAGCACACGCTTGCAGCTTATGCACGGGCGATTGAGGATGGTGCGGATTTCATCGAGCCGGACCTGGTGATGACACGCGATGGCGTGCTGGTGGCCCGTCATGATCGTGATCTTGCGGCATCCACCGATATTGCCTCATGCGCTGAATTCGCCGCATACGCCGTGCCGCGCGCGAGAGGCGCGGGCACGGCTCCGGGCTGGCCCTGCGAAAACCTGGGCTTTGCGCAAGTGCAGCAGTTGCGTGCCACGGAACCGATGCCCTCGCTGCGCGGGCGCGCGCACGACGGACGGTTTGCGGTGCCGAGCTTTGACGAGATCGTGGAGTTTGCCGAAAGCGCATCGCGTCGGGTCGGACGATTGATCGGGGTGATCCCGGAGATCAAGCATTCCACGTATTTTCATTCGCTGGGTCTGGATCCCGAGAAGGCCTTGCTTGATGCAATCGACCGGCACGCCTACCTGCGCACCGCCCCGTTCGGCGTGCAGTCCTTCGAAGTCGGCAATCTCAAACGCCTGCACGAGGCGACGCGCGATTTCCCCAACGTGTTCATGGCCCAGCTGATCGCAGACCTCGATCATCGACCTGCGGATCGGAAGGACATGTGTTATGCCGACATGCTCGAACCCGTTGGTCTCGCGGACATCGCGCGCTATGCGCAGGTGCTCGCCGTGCACACGCCGCGCGTGTTGCCGATCGATCCTGCAACGGGGGCACCTGCAGCGCCCACGTCACTGGTGGCCGAGGCCCACGCGGCGGGACTTGCGGTGTACGCGTGGACCTTGCGACCGGAAAACTGCTTCTTGCCGCCGGCCTGGCGTTGCCAGGGGGATTCCTCGACGCGGTGCGAGGCCGGTGCGCGGCGCGAGTTGCAGGCCTTGATTGAAGCCGGAGTGGATGGCGTGTTCGCCGATGATCCGGGGCTCTGCAGAAGGTGCATGGAAGCGGGCGCGAACTGACCGGCGCCGCCGCCAACGCAACGGCGGCACCGGATTACCCGACGTGGAGAGCGTGAGTGGCGGCAGTTTGCTGGCTGCGTGTTGCAGATTGATGAAATCCGCCGCATTGATCCGTGGATTTCCGCAAGGGCCATGGCTTTCCGCAGGGGTGCGCGACAGCGTCGAATGCTAGGCTGAGCGGCGCTTTGGGTGGGGCGTTGACACGCACCCTCAATGACAATACGATGTGCATCGTACGAACTCAATCGGGCAAGATCCGACGCCCGTAGTTCGGCACTTTTCCTGGCTATTTTCCGTTCCGGCGCCGCAGCCGCACGGCAGTTTTCGCAACTCTGGAGGTTGAAATGATTCGCTTGATTTCGCTGTTTGCCGCAGGCCTGCTGATGGCCGCCACCACCGCCGTGGCAAAGAAACCCGTCGAACAGATCATCGTCATCGACACGCCGGAAGATTTTGCCATTCTGGTCGACAAGATCCGTTCCGAAATGGCGCCAGGCAAGCGCTTTGAATTCCTCAGCACCAACAACCGCAAGATTGTCGATCAGTCGCTTGACCTGATTGCCTCGATGCTCGCCGACGACGGTTCGGTTGACGCAATGGACCGCAATGAAAAGGTTCGAGTCACCAACGAGCTTGAAAAAGTCAATGCCTTGTTGGCGCAGAATGCGGACGATCGCCTCGTGTGTTCCTACGAAAACCCGATTGGCTCGCACATTCCGGTCAAGAAGTGCTACACCGCGCGCCAGCTCGAGAACAATCGTCGCGAAGGCCGCCGCCAGTTGGACCAGACCAACCGCAATTCGCGCGTCACTGGACGCTCAAACTGAAACAGCGCTTGATTGCGTGAACATTGGGCGGTAGTCGCGCTACGCGGCTGCCGCCTGGCGTCACGCTGCTTCGCGGCATGGGCTGGAAACAGCCGGGGCGCAACGCCCAACCGGTCACGGATTCAAACCCTCGTTCGCGTGAGACTGCGGGCTTTGCCTGCGGAGCCGGACGTTCATGCGACTGTTCATTGCACCGATTCTTCTCCTGCCCGGCCTCGGCATGGCCGCAACCTATCCGGTGGGTCCCGGCGAAACGTATACAACGCTCAACGCGCTGTTCAGCGCGGTCAATCTCGGCCCCGACGACATCGTTGAAGTCACTGGCGGCGTAACGTATCCCGGTGGCGTGGTCGTGCCGGCCGCCGACGGCGGCAGCGCGGGCCACCCGGTCATCATCCGTGGTCTGCGCGTGGGCGGACAGCGACCGGTGATCAGCGGCGGCTCCAACACCGTCGAATTTCGCCAGTCCGATCACCTGGTGTTCGAAGGGTTCGAGGTTCAGGGCGGCAGCGCGCGCTGCATCCTGCAGGGTGCGCATGATGTCACCGTGCGCGACAGCGTGATCCACGATTGCGCCGGCCACGGCATTCTCGGCACCGATCTCGAATCGGGTTCGTTCACCCTCGAATATTCCGAGATTTACGACGCCGGCAACGGCACCAGCCAGCATCCGCTTTACATCCAGAGCGACGAGATCGCGCACCCGGGTTCGGTGTTTCGCATGCGCTACTGTTACGTCCACGACGGCAATGGCGGCAACCTGCTGAAGAGCCGCCACGAGCGCAACGAAATCCACTACAACTGGTTTGAAGGCGCGGCATATCACGAGCTTGAGCTGATCGGCCCCGACGAGGAAACCCAGGCTCCCGGCTGGACACGCGATCTGGTGCGCGAGGATTCCGACGTGGTCGGCAACGTGATCATCCACACCAACCCGGATTTCGGTTCCGTCGTGCGCGTAGGTGGCGATGGCAGCGGCCAGAGCAAGGGCCGCGTGCGCTTCGTCAACAACACCTTCGTTCTCGCCTCGGGCGAGGATGCCACCGTGTTCCGCATCTTTGACGGCATCCAGTCGGTGGAGATGCACAACAACGTGATCGATGTGAGCGCCGGTGGCACGGCGCGCATCGAGCGTACCGTGGAAGCGGTGTGGACCAACGGCCGCCAGATCCACGGCAGCAACAACTGGATCGAAGCCGGCTCCAGTTTCGTGCCGGGAGCGGGCGAATGGAGCGCGACGCTGAGCGGCAGCAATCCAGGTTTCACCAATGCCGCCGCGTTCGATTTCACTCCACTCGGTGGCAGTCCGCTGCGCAACGCCGGCAACAATGCGCCGGCCAGCGACGCCGGATTCCCGTTTCCTGGCCCAACCTTTCCGCCGGCGTTTCATCCGCAGCGCGCATCGGTTCCAGCGGCCGTGGCGCGCGGCGCGGATGGCTTCATCGACATTGGTGCCTTCGAGGCGCTTTCCGACCTCATCTTTGCCCACGGATTCGAATAACGTGGCCTGATCCGGCGCCGCACACAAAGCGCGATCTGGTATACGATGCGTTTCGTTGATTGGTTTTCCGACGAGGCCGACCATGTCTTCCGATACGCATATTCTTCGCATGGCAAGTGTTGCGGGTTTGCTGATGGGTGTTTGCGCGTGTGGAGGCGGAAGCTCCAATTCTTCCCCTCCGGATCAGGGCAACAACACCCCACCCCCGCCACCACAGGTCGTTCTCGATCCCCAGTACACGGCGACTGCGGCCACGCCCTTCGTGGCCGGTTGTGAGCGTGGCGGACTGGGCGGAACCAATTTCGCCAATGCCGAAGTGGAACCGCATTTCAGCGCCGACCCGAGCAACCCGCAGCGCTTCTACGGCGCCTGGCAGCAGGATCGCTGGTCAACCGGCGGAGCCAGCGGCGTGGCCATTGGCGTGAGCAATGATGGTGGACGCAGCTGGAGCCAGCGCTATCCCGCCTTCTCGCGTTGCGCCGGGGGAAACGCCGCCAACGGCGGTGACTACGAGCGTGCGAGTGATCCTTGGGTGACGGTATCTGCGGATGGTGTTGCCCATGCCATCGTCATTGCGTTCAACGGAGCGGCCCTGGCACCGGGTTCGCTCAGTTCCGTGCTGGTCAGTCGCTCGCTGGATGCCGGAAACACCTGGAGCACGCCAACGACCCTGGTTCGCGAAGGCGGCGATGCGTTCCATGACAAGCAGACCATGACCGCCGACCCCTTCGACGCACGCTTCGTCTACGCGGTATGGGATCGAATCAGCAGTGCCAATACCGGACCCACGTGGTTCGCGCGCAGCGTGGATGGCGGTGCAAGCTGGGAGCCGGCGCGACCAATTTTCGATCCGGGCGTCAATCGGCAAACGCTCGGCAACATCATCGTGGTGCTGCCCAATGGCACCCTGGTCAATGTCTATTCGCAAATCGATGCCCTCAACAGCGGCATCAATGCCTATCTGGACCTGATCCGCTCAACCGACAACGGCCAGACCTGGTCGCCGCCCATCCGCATCAATCAGCAAGTCAGCGTGGGAACCGTCGACCCTGAAACCGGAGTGCGCGTGCGTGACGGATCGCTGGTGCCGAGCATTGCCGTGAAACCCGATGGCGGTCTTGTGGTGGCCTGGCAGGATTCGCGCTTCAGCCAGGGAGCCCGCGATGCCATCCTCGTCTCGCATTCCGACGATGGCGGATTCACCTGGACTGCGCCGGTGCAGGCCAGCGCCGGGCCGAATGTGGCGGCCTTCCTGCCGGTGCTGCATGTGCGCAACGACGGCATGGTCGGCATGACCTACTACGACCTGCGCGGCAATACCAATGATCGCAATTCGCTCCTGGCCAGCGTGTGGTTGGCGCGATCCACCGATGCCGTGACCTGGCGGGAATCCCAGGTTGCCGCTGCGTTTGACCTGGACACCGCGCCGCTTGCTGCCGCAGGCAACGCCAGCGGCTATTTCGTCGGCGACTATCACGGCCTCTCCAGCTCGGGTTTGGTGTTCATCCCGTTCTTTGCTCGCACCACGGCGAATGCGGCCAACCGCACCGATATCTTTGCCGCGCCGGCAATTTCCGCCACGCAAACGGTTGCGGCATTGGCCGCGGAAATCCGCGCTCAACCCAAACCCAAGATCGAGCCTGAGCCTGCCTTGCACATGACAGCGGAACTGTCGCGTCGGGTGTCCGAGAACATTGCCGGCGTGATGAAGATCAAGTCGCCGACCAAGCCACCGCTGCGCCGGCGCAGGGTCTGACGCAGCGCTGATGCAAACAGGTCTCGCATGAACCGGTTGGCGTTGAGGCAACGCTGAAAGAGCCGTCGTCCCGGCGCAAGCCGGGATCCAAGGTCCCTGCACTTCAACGGGTTGGGACCCCCCGGCCTCCGCCCTCGTCCCTAAGTCGCAGCGGATTCCGGTGCCACCAGCCCGTCGGCTGTTGTGATGCGCTTCGCCGGAAAGACGCCGTGGCAGCCGTCGGGACCTGTTCGGCGTTCCCTCAATCGATCTCGAAGGATTGCAAGCCGACCGGCACGGCAACATTGATGGTGCCGAACATGCCCTGACCGGGAGCGCCGTGCACTTCGCAGAAGTAGTTGATGGTCTCCACAGCGTTCAAGGTGATGGTTGCCGACCAGTTGGCCGAACTTGGCGCTCCGTTGCCGCCACCGACACCGTCGCAGCCATTGGCACAGCGGAACTGCGTACTGCCACTGTTGGAAACCACGTTGTGGAATCCCGGCGAGGCACCGAAATTCTGGAAGGTCACCGTATCTCCAATCTGCGCGCTGGTAATGGCCGGGCTGCTGTTGGAGGCGACATCGGTAAAGGCATTGGACTGGCTGCCGGAAGAATTCACCCCGACGTTGATGACGTGATTGGTGCTGCCGGCCAGAGCCGTCGTAGCCAATGCAAACGGCAGCAGGGCCAAGAGGGGATTCAGGAGCGACGCGGGCATTGCAGGCATGGGATCTCCTTGCTTGATTTCGTGTTGGGTTGTGGAACTCACTTCGACTCCCCTGTTTCGATCCATTTGGCCAGTGCCTCGATGGAGGCATCGTCCAGATTCGCGGCGGCGCCGTTCATCATGCGTGCGCTGCTGGTGACCGTGTGGGCGCCATCGCGATAGGCGTTGAGGCGCTGCGTGACATAGGCGGCCGCTTGTCCGCGCAGGATGGGAACCAAGCGCCAGCGAATGACTTCCGCGGCCAGCGGATGTCCCTCGGCCTTGCGTCCGTGGCAACCCTGGCAGGGCGGAATGCCGCGCGTGGCATCGCCTTCGCTCCAGATGCGGGCGCCTTCGGATGCATGCGAAGCTGCGCCTCTCGCGGGTTCGGCATGCTGCGCAGGCGGCAGCGATGCATACCAGGCGGAGAAGTTGCGCAACTGGGTGTCATCCAGATTGGCGAGCAGCGCCGTCATCGGCGAATCGGCACGCGCCTCCTGCTGGATTTCGCGCATACGCCAGTACATGTATTCGGCATGCTGTCCGGCAAGATTGGGAAACAGCGGAACGACGGAGATGCCGTCCTGCATGTGGCAGGCCGCACACGTTGCGGAATTGGCCTTGCCGGCCGCCGCATCGCCCTGCACCGCAGCGATGTTGCGCAAGTCCATGAAGGTTTCCACATCGGCACGCGCACCAGGCCAGGCAATCAGGCCCAGCCCGGCGAGGGTGAATGTGCAGGCGAGCAGGGAATTGTTCATCGCCGCACTCCTCACAGTCGAACCTGCAACAGCAGGCCGAGCAGGTTGTTTCGATAGCCGCGCGGCCCGCCGTCGGTATACACGCGATGCTCAATGACGCGCGTTTGTTCCATGCCGGCGTAGTGCCAGTCTTCGAAACGACCGCGCGCCCAGGTGTCGAATACGCGCATGGACACGCGCCCACCCAGCGGAATGCGCAAGCCAAGCGTGATCGCGTTGACGCGGTAGTGCGTATCGGGAAAGGCATTGCCCGGCACGCTGGTGCTGTCATTGAAATAGGCGAGGGCAGAGGGCGAGGCAAACGCGTAGCGGTTGCTGCCGCGGGCGTTGATCCAGGTCCAGCTGCCATCCCAGGTCAGGCGCTTGAGGCTTGCCTTGAAGCTGGCTCCGGCATAGGCATTGCGCTGGCGGTCACGGTCCGACCACACGGCATCCAACGGATAGGTGGGTCCACCCAGGCTGGGATCAGGACCAAGCGCCTGGTCGTTCACATTGGCCAGCTCAAGTGTCGAGAAATCGCGTCCGTAGTAGGCGCTGGCCATGAAGCGTGGATTCGGCTGCCAGTCCCACTGCACGGTGCCACCGTGGGTGTCGTAACGCTGCCGACCCAGGGTTGCGTCGTAGTCGTTGCGCATTCCGTTCAGTGATGCGCCCAGGGTCATGTCATCACCCAAGGCCACGGTGGCGATGAGGCTGAACTTGTCCTCGTCCCGGCTGGACAAGTCGAATTTCCGCAGTGCGTCCACGGTGTGCGCCGGCACGCCGCCCTCGGGTTCGACGAAACCGGGCAGGGAGCTGGAAAAGGTGAATTCGTAGGGGTCGTAGTTGTAGCGATCACCGCTCTGGCGCAGGTGCGAGAGCCTGGCGCGCAGGGTCAGCCAGTCCAGCGCACGGTTTGTCCAATTCAGGGAAATGCGTCGGAAATCGACCTGCTCGCGTTCGCGGTTGCCCGGTTCGAATCGATTGAAGACGAGATCGGCACCGATGCTGTTGCCTTCGCTGATGCGCCAGTCGGCACCCAGGTTGGCTTCCGTGGTTTGCAGGTCGAGTGGAAGGTTGCGGATGCGGGTCAGGTTGGATGCACCGGCACCCGGATACCAGAAGCCCACTTCGCCCGGCACCACGCTGCCTTGCGCACCGTTCTCCGAGACGTAACCGTAAGCGCCATTGAGCGGATTGAAGGCCAGCCAGTTGCCGCGATAGTCCTCGCGGTTGAAACGAACGCCGGCGCGCACGCTGAGTGACTCCAGCGGATGCAGCACGATGCGTCCATCCAGCAGGCTGGTATCGATGCGCATGTCGGCGCGCGTGCGCGGCAGTGCGGCGCTGCTGTTCCACTGCGAACAATCGAACAGGAAGGGATTTTGTGGTCCAGGTTCCAGGCTGCCGCCGAGCCCGATGCCGAATACGCCCTGGCAATCGATGGGGGCAATCAGGGAATCATCCTGGCTCATGCGGCCGAGCGAGGCGGTCAGCGAGAACTCGCCAGCGTTGCCCAGCTTGCGTGTGATCGCCGCCTTGATGTTGTGATGGTCGTTGTCCGGCTCGGTGGCAAACTGGCCGCGCTGCAGCGGCGCGGAAACCGCACCGGGGATCACCGGCGACAGCGCGAAAGGCATCTCGTAGTCGAAGCGCGTGTAGCGATCCCGGTAGAACGAAGCGGAATACGCGAAGTCGAATCGCCATTGCGATCCGGCAAAACGCAGTCCGGTATTGAGATTGACCGTGGAATCATCCACCGGGCGCAGGGTTTCCAGGATCCCGCCGTTGTCGGGGAATGGGAAGTTGAAGAACATGGCGCCACCGAAGGGGCGCGCCCCCTTGCGCTGCTCGTGGCTCACGTCCGCAAAGGCCGACCAGCGCGGATCGAGGTACATGCTGAAACCCAGGCCCTGCTTGGAGCGATTGACGGAAACCTGGCGTTCGATGGCCGCCTGCGATGCCGCGCCCACCTGTTCGGACGTGCTTGCGCCGACCTGCAGCGAATCGACCAGGGTCAGGTGGTTGGAGCCGACGCCATTCCAAATCGAGCGCACGCTGTCGGACAGTGCGTTGGGCAGTTCGCGCAAGAAGGCGTGCACCTTGTAGCTGCCGGCGCGCCCGAACATGGCGTCGAAGTAGGCATCGTCATCGCTGATGCGACTGGCGCGCAGCGAAGCGTAACTGCCATCGCGCGGGCGCAGGAATTCAAGCTGCAGGAGGCCGAGGATGAAACCATCCTCCCAGTCGGCGTAGCGGTTCCACAAGGCGTTGTCTTCATCGCCGCCCACGCCAACAAAGCCGATGTCCAGCGATCCACTGAACAGCCAGTCGCCCAGTTCAGTCTGCGCAGGGCTGGCAGCCGGGCACAGGTACAGGTTGCCACTGGGGGAACGCCGTTGCAGCGGGCTCAGCCAACTGGTGCCGTGTGGATCCAGGGGGCGGGAATCCGCGCCACCGCGCGGATCGAGAACATTGCCACGCCACATGTCAACGCCGACACCGGAATCGGCATGCGCAATGCTTCCCGCCAGCAGGAGCAGGCCGCCGAGCGGGGCGAGCAGAAGACGATGGCCAGATTGCCTGCGCATGCGGTTTCTCCTTCCCTATTCGTGGAAGCGCGGTCCGGAAGGCGCGTTGGAACCGTGGATATTGGCGTGACAGGTGATGCAGGCGCGCCCGATCAGACGCTCGTCCGGATGCGCTCCAGTAATCAGGGATTGCGGCGTCTGCAAGTCGTTGGGATGGCGCAGGCTGCTGTGGCATTGCTGGCACAGGAACGGCAGCGGGGTGACCAGCAGGGCATGCTGGTTGGAACCGTGCGGGGTGTGGCAGTTGAGGCAGTTCTCGCGCACCGGCGCATGTTCAAACAGGAACGGCCCACGCTTTTCCGCATGGCACTGGTAGCAGGTTTCGTTGACGGTATTGGTCTTCAGCAGCGGGCTGGTGATGGAACCGTGCGGGTTGTGGCAATCCACGCAGCTCATCTGTCCTTCCGGCAGCGGCATGTGCGAGCGGCGGTGGAACTGCACGAGCACGTCGCGATGGCATTGCGCGCAGGTGTCGTTGATCGATGCCCGCGCGAGCAGGCCTTCGCCGGAGAATTTCGCCATCGGATTGTGGCAGTCGCTGCACGACAACTGGTTGCGCTGGTGCACCGAGCCGCTCCAGTGATCGCGCGGGCCGCCTTCGTGGCAGGTCAGGCAGGTGGCGGTCTGCACGGCAATGGGCGTGCCCGAGGTTTTCGTGAAGCCGATGATCAAGCCCTTGCTGGTCGGATCTTGCGCATGCAGGGAGCCCGCGCCGTGGCAGGTTTCGCAGACCGGTATCGACGCATCGGTTTTGCTGGCTGCGTGCAGGCCAAGGGCGTGGAAGGTGTGGGTGAAGTGATCGCTTTCCAGTTGATGGCAGGCAATGCACATGCGCTCGCCAACCGGCGTGGCGCTGGCGGCGGCAGGATTCACCGCCACGCGTGCGTTGGCAAACCCGGCAGCGGGTGATTCACCCGCCGAGGCCGCTTGTGCGCGCGATGCTGCCGGAAGGAAATGGGCAAGATCCAGCGCAGCGGATTGCGCCCCGGCATGGCCACACGCAAGCATCGTCGCAAGCGCAATCCACAACGGCAGAAGTGTGCGTTGTGTCAGTCCCCGGATCGCCCTGCTAGCCACGCTCATGACCTGCTCCCGGCTGCCGCGTGTCGGTGCAGGATACGCCGGCTTGGTTCATCTGCAAGCGCAAGGCCATGCACGCATTGATGGCATCGCCAGGGATGGTGCTGGAATTCCTGAGCAGGCCAAGTGCGCGTTCCGCATCCACGTCGGGCGATGCCTGCAGCAGCAGCGCGATGGTGCCGCTGACATGCGCGGCCGCCAGCGAACTGCCCGAGGCATAGTCGAAGCTGCCGCCGGGTTCGAGCGTGAGGATGTCGATGCCCGGGGCACTGACCACGGCGGCACCGCCGGCATGCGATTGATTGATTGTGCGTACGCCGATCACGCCATCGAGCGTGGTTGGAAAGCCGTTGAGAGCCGGGTCGGCAGGCAAGGCGGCGACCACGATCTGTCCGGCCGCCACTGCACGCCCCAGCAGTTCATCGAGCAAGGGGTCGCGCGGACCGCCGAGGCTGAGGTTGATGATCTGCGCCCTGGACTGGATTGCCGCGGCCAGTGCCTGGGCGAGGGTGAAGGAGTTGCAACGCGCCGAGGCGGCATCCTGCGGCGAAGACCAGCAGGCACGGAATGCATGAATCGACGCCGCCGGGGCCACACCGACAATGCCGATGCGGTTGTTGGCCAATGCAGCGATCACACCGGCGACTTCCGTGCCGTGTCGTTCACTGGCCTGCACCGGCACCGCATCACCCGCGAAATCGCGCTGCTCAACGACCTGGCCCTGCAAATCCGGGTGCGTGGCATCCACGGCGGTGTCAATGACCGCGACGGAAACGTGCTTGCCGGTTGCCCATTGCTGGGCACGTGCCGCATCGATCACCGAGAATCCACTCTGCAGGGCGGCATACGGATCGTTGAAGCGGCTTGTGTTCGATGCCGAAGCCTCGGCAGGCAGGGAATCGACACGGACCGCATTGAGTGTCGTGTACTCGCGCAGCGGCTCGGCAAGCTTCACGCGCCTGTCCGCGCGCAAGCGATCGAGCATCTCCTCGCGACTGCTGGATGCCGGCACTTCATACAGCATGCAGCGAAGTTGCAGCGGCTCTATCGTCCATGCCGCGATCTCCACCAGGCCGTGCGCATCGGCAATGCGCCTGGCGGCAGCGCGCGTGCGTTGGCTGCCGGCGTAGTCGGGCAAGCCGGCATAGCCGCGTGCACTCGATCCGCTGCCGGCAATCGCGTCGGGCTTCTCGGCAATGGCGACGATGATGCGCCGGTCGACCTGCGCTTCGATGCTGTGGGCGAACGCAGCGACCGAGGTCATGAACATCAGCAGCGCCGTTGTCCACGGACCGATGCGTCGGATTGCGCGCCGAAGGGGGCACGCGTTGCGCAGGGCTGCATTCCCGGTCATGGCGAGGTTGCCGCGCCAGGGATGGGTTCAGCCAGCAGTACGCCCGGGTTTGCGCGCAGGCGTTGCAGGGTGTCCTCGATACTCGTCTTGCCGTTCGCGGATTGCGTGTCCGCTTCGCCGTTTGCTGCGAGGGTGAGTACGGTCGCTGTCGCATTGCTGCCTGCGATGTGCAGGCCCGTTTCCGCGAGCAAGGCTTGCAACTCGCCCATGCCAAGCGAGGGCGATGGCACCAGGCGAATGATGCCGACCGCTGCTTCCGGAGCGACCGTGCTCAGGGTGGCATAGACGGCGGGCTGCGCGGGATTGGATCCTCGCCCAAACCAGAGCGTGCCAAGCGCGGCGAGGCCCAGTGCCTCGACCACCACCATGGCTGCCAGCATGCGCATCAAGCGCCGTTGCCGATGCACGCGACGGGCCGTGCGCTGGGTCTCGGCCACGCTGATCAAGTTCAAGGAAACATGCTCGTAGCCGTACCCTTCGTCTTCCTCATCGATGCGGGCCATGAGTCGCGCCAGCGATGCCGAGCAGTCGCCCACGGGTGCATGCGCATCCACGGCCATGCCACCCTGGATGCGCAGTTGGAAATCAAACTCGTCGCGGCAGTCGATGCAGCGATCCAGGTGGCGATGCGCAATTTCGCGCTGCTCGTCATCGAGGGTGCCGTTGACCAGCCAGGGAATCAGGTCCCAGATCTGCCGATGCGCGGGGTCGTAGGGGTTCATGCTCATTCGGGTTTTGCCTCGTTGCGGGTGTCGCCGCCCAAGGTGGCAAGATTGCTGCGCAGGCGTACGCGCGCGTGGAACATGCGTGCCTTCACCGTGCCCACCGGGCAACTCATGATTTCGGCAATTTCCTCGCAGGACTGGCCGAGGAAATACGCCAGTTCCAGGGTCATGCGCTGCTCCTCGGGCAACATCTTCAGCCCTGCGCCGACCCATTGCTGGAGTTCGGTCTGGCTCGCGTGGTTGTGAGTCTGGGACAGTTCGACAAGCTCATCCTGTGCGTCCACCGTGGCAGCGCCGACATCGAACGGTTGGTCGCGCAGCGCCTTCATCAGGGTGCGGTAGGCAATGGCAATGATCCAGCTGCGCGGCGTCGACTCGGCGCGAAAACGCGATGCGCCGCGCCACACCGCCCACAGGGTGCTGTTGACCACTTCGTCGACCAGGTCACGCCGCGAGGTGTTGCGGATCAGAAAACGCACCAGCAGACCGTGATAACTTCTGTACAGTTGCTCAAACGCGATGCGGTCGCCACGGGCAATGGCCTTGATCCAGGCAAGTTCCTGCGCCGGGGAGTTGGGCGGCGCGGTATTGCCGAGGTTTTCCGGTTCGGGTTTCATCCGCTGTCCAGCGTTCACACGCAAGGGTTGACGTCGTATGTACCGTTTGCAGGGTCAAAAGGTTGCTTGCCGCAACAACCCAAGGATGCGCCCTTGATCGCCGCTTGTCCCGGGCGTGCTGTCCTGCCGGTGCTGATGGCCGCTGGGTTGATGCCGCCTGCACCTCCCGCGCAGGCACAAACCTGGAGCGGGGCTGTCGGCGTCAGTTCGGAGAACATCTATCGCGGCATTGGCCAGAGTCGGGGCGATCCATCGCTGTTCGCCAACCTGTACTTGAACATCGACGGCAACTGGGTGGCTGGGGTTGCGGCCAGCAGCGTGCATCCGGAGGGTCGGCACGCCGATACGCAGGTCAGCCTGCAACTGGATCGGCGCTGGCGCCTGAACCCGGACTGGAGTGCGCGTATCGGTGTGGCTCATTACGACAGCACCCATGCCAGCAACCATGCTGGCCTCCGATACGACGAACTGGCTGCCGCTGTTTCCTGGCGCGGACGCTGGTCCGCACAACTGACCTGGTCGCCGCGCGTCAACAATTCCTACTCGGATTTCGTCGAGCAACCCAGCGCATGGTTGTGGGCGGAAACCGGCTGGCACCAGCCGCTCGGCACCCGTTTCAGTTTCGATGTCGGACTCGGCTACGCCGATGCCGTGCACGGGCCGGCGCACGACTACCAGTACGCCAATCTCGGCTTCAATGTCGCGCTCGGCGATGCATCGATCGGCATCGGCCGCATCTGGGCCAGCAAACGAAAATACAGCTACGAGTTGTTCAATTTCCCCTACGAACTGACCCTGCCGTCGCGCCAGCGCTGGGTGGCATCGGTGATGTGGTTGTTCTGAGTTGGCGCGTGCGAACCTCCGGGAGGCGGCCCATCGATTCCCCGACAAACGTTTGCCGTCGAATCCTGAGTGCACTCCTGGCCTGTGACCGGGATTGAACTGCAACAGGAATGGACTACTCTGGAATCGCCCGGATTGACGTCAACCTGGCGAAGGCGCGATCGCAACTGGCTGCCGGCATCAGCACGGTGCAGGTGTCGGCGCGATCCTTGCCGCGTCGCGCCAGCTCGCCATCGGCATTGCAGGTGATGTCGAGAAACCGCGTCGTATCCACGGCGCTGCGTACCAGATCCACCGCCGCCACGCTTTCCGGGCTGCAGCCGCTGCGCCCGAACGAAACCAGCAAGGTCGGCCGATCGCGCGTGAGATAGCTCGAAGGATGGGTCAGCAGGCTGGTGGTGTGCACGGCGCGCACGTCGGCCGGCCATTGCGCGTTGATGTGGTCGGCAACCATTTCGGCAATGAAGCCGGAACTGCCCGCACCAGTGAAGATCACCCGCTTGCGCGGATCGTGCAGCCAGTCACCGAGAAAGCCATCAAGTCGTGCCTGCGCGCCCTCAAGCCAATCTGCCAACTCCTGCCACAGCGCCGGCTGCTGGGCGATTTCCTCGGCCGTGTGCTGGCCACCGCGCGGAATCCAGGCGGGCGCGGTGGAGAAGCGGGGGCTGTTCATTCCACATTCCTCGAAAGTGGGCACAAGGTTCAGACTTTGCCCAGGCAAAGTCAAAACCGGATGGCCGGCTCGCGCGGATTGGTTGAAGTCCGGGCACATGACCTTCGCGTCGGGGCGTATCAGCAGGTCATGCGCGCCATCGAAGCCCTGCGCCAGCAGGCTCATCTTGCCGAGCTTCTGGGTGTTGAGGAGGAAGATCTTGCCGAACTCGAACTTTTGGAGGTTGAAGAACGCTATTCGAGCCGATCGTATTTTTTTGCCGTGCCCTTTGCCTTGGAGACGGGATAGCGCCGCGCATTGAGTTCGAGTTTGCTGGAGACGGCCTGCTCGAGTTCAACACCCAGATCATGGGCCAGATAGCTCAACAGAATAGCAATGTCCGCAATCTCCAATGCAATCTCGGCACGGTGCTCCTTCGATATTTCTTCGATTTCGTCGTCCCGTGCCCACTGCGTGAATTCAGCCAGCTCTGCGGCTTCCAATGCGATTGATGTAGAAAGTGTACGCAGATTATGGAATTGTTCCCATTCCCGTTCCTTGCGGAATGTCAGCAGTTTGTCCATTAAGGGACGACTGATCATCGGCTACTCCACGAACCTGTTCACGTTGTGCCATCGCAAATACTCTGTATTCGGATGATCCATGACCTCATGCGGAAGCGCGGCAAGTGTTTGCCCGTGCAACCGGTAATATGCTTTGCCATTGAAGTACTGATCGCGAATCTTGCCGCTGACTCGGATCTTCAGATCCGGTTCGACCGTCACCAACCCCGCATCAAACAGCTTGTGGAAATCAGATCGCAGTAGGAGGCCGTTGCTCACGTGATGCGGACCGTGATCCGCGAATGGAAGTATGTGCGCAGCTTCCAGTGTCGGCAACGTGTGCTCCCCGGTTATTGCGCATTGTCGCTTGTATGCATCGATAACCAAGGTGCGAAACGATCCCTGTCCGAGTCGCGCCTTCTGCAAGAAGGGTCGGCCAAATCGTTCGAAGGCTTGATCAGCCACGCCGATATTTCGACCACCTGTTGCTATTTCGAGATCGGCCATCAGGCTGGCACCATCAGGCTCTGTATCCTCGTAGGTTTTGCCCACCATGATGCTGCGATGAAATCGCGGGCCAGCGTCGATCCATCGCTCCTGAGGGAGATAAAACACATCTGTCAGCACTGTACAGCCGATATCCGCATCGAGAGATGTGGGTTCACGACGATGGCTGGCGATCAGGTTTCTGAGTTCAGCTAGGCTAGATGTCCCGTTCTGCTGCTCGAAAACGGACCATGCCGAAATAAGTGGCAACCTCGTATAGCGAACGAACCGCCCCCCGCCAACAATATGGTGATTGGGTGCCTTCAATTTGAATAGGAAGAGCGTTCCCTCGGGTAGCCCGATGAAGGGTGCCCTCGCCGAGGGTTGCCAGAAGTTGACCTCGGGACTGGCGGACGCAGAGACGTGCCGATACCAGCGATTGTCTGTAACGCCCAGCCAAAATCGCACGACATTCCCCTAAAAGAAGCGCTGAGGCGATGATGCCATATGGCTGCTGGCTTGCACTCTGATGCATTCCCTTATGCATTGTGTATTTTCGGGCCGGTGCCGCTCCAAGTTCAGGCCGAACGGCAGGCGTGAGGACAGCGCCCGGAATTCGCGCTCCAGATCCGCACCCAATTGCGGATCGCGGGCTTTGGCTTGGGCAAGCAGGTCGGTCAGACGTGACACGCGGTTTCTCCCCGGATCAATGCGGAACATGGCAACCGGATTGCGCTGCTCATTCGGGCTGTGGCTCCCCGTCGCCGAGCAATGCCTCAAGCCCGCGTGCGGCATGCCAGACGCGGATCACTTCGATGTGTTCCGGCAAGTCGATGTAGTAGATGAGGTACGACGCGAATTGACGAATCGGAAAATGGCGCAACGGTGCAGGCAGGTCGGTGACGTGGCCAGCGTGCCGTGTGGAGCCGACGACGGGATGCTGCCGGACCATGAGCACGGTCGATTCCACTGCGGCAACGAAGCGCAGCTCAAGCGATTCGCCGCCTTGTTGTGCGTACCACTCGGCGGCATCGTCCAGATCGCGCCTCGCGCTTTCGCGCCAATGGATGGATTTCATTCGCCGCCGGCGCGCGCGCGCGCGCGTTCGCGCATCTTGTCGAAGAAGTCCGGTTCCTGCGGCGTGGCCGGCCCGGAGGCCAGTCCTTCGGCAATCAACTTGCGCAGGAACTCGGCCGCCTTCTCGCGTTGACGCTGGCGGATAAGGTCACGCACATAGTCGGATGTGCCGGAGAAACCGCCCTCGCGCACTTCCTCGTCCACGAATTGCTTCAAGGGTTCCGGCAGCGAAATGTTCATGGTGGCCACGGCTTGCTCCAATGGCAAAGTTTGCCATCGGAGTATGCCCATGGCGGATGGGCGCTTCAAGCGCAGCCTGCATGCCCGCCAGTGGGGCGGAATCGTGCCGTGCTCGCCGGTGTTGCCCGCCGTGCCGGGGTGATGTGCGTTCAGCGAGTGCTGGGGGCAAGGCGCGCAAACACGTACTCGAGCTGGGCATCGCGCAACACCAGGGATGGCCCTTTTTCGCCATCGGCAACCACGAACCCGAGGCCGTCGACGCCGGTCGGGGGTTGCGGCTTGTCCTTGCCCGGCCCTTGTTCAATCCTGGCTTGAGTATGTCGGCAAGGCCGGCTTATGATAAAGACAGCCTATAGCATGCAGCGAACGGGCTTCCATGCCCAAGCCAGCCTTTCATGAGCGACCCATCCCAATCGAACCGCGCGGGGGTGTATGTCCGTCAGCCGACGGGCTATCGGGCGTTCATGCCTGCGCCACTGCCGCCGGTGCCGCCGATTGCCTTGCAGGGTGAGTTGCCTGGCCTGTTGTCGCAGGCAGACCGCGCCTTGGGTCGGCTGGACGGGTCGGTGCTGACCTTGCCGAATCCGGATCTTTTCATCTTCATGTATGTGCGCAAGGAAGCCGTGCTGTCGAGCCAGATCGAAGGCACGCAGAGTTCGCTGCAGGATGTGCTTGCGGCCGAGGCCGAACTGTTCGATGAGCAGCGTCCGCATGATGTCGGCGAAGTCATCAACTATGTGCGCGCCATGCACCACGGACTGGCGCGCCTTTCCAGCCTGCCGGTGTCATTGCGGCTGGTGTTGGAGATCCACGCCAAACTGATGCGCGGCGTGCGCGGTGGCCACTTGCAGCCGGGTGAGTTGCGTCGCAGCCAGAATTGGATCGGACCACCTGGCAGCACACTCGCCACGGCGGCCTACGTGCCTCCGCCTGCGCACGAGGTGCCACAGGCCTTGGGTGATTGGGAGCGCTTCCTGCATGCCCGGGATGAACTGCCGCCGCTGGTTCGCATTGCCCTGGCGCATGTGCAGTTTGAAACCATCCATCCGTTTCTGGACGGCAACGGGCGGGTTGGGCGTTTGCTGATTACCTTCCTGCTGACCGAAAGCGGGATATTGCACAAGCCGGTGTTGTACCTGTCGCACTATTTCCGCATGCACCGGCAGGCTTACTACGATCACCTGCAGGCGGTGCGCGATCGCGGCGATTGGGAAGGCTGGCTGGCGTTTTTCCTGCGCGGCGTGATCGCAGTGGCTGGCGAGGCCGCCGAGACGGCGCGGCGCATCCAGCTCTTGCGTGAAGCACACCGAACCATCATCACCGAGCAACTGGGGCGCGCGGCTGGCAATGGTCACCGCGTGTTGGAACGCCTGTTTGATCGCCCCATCGTCAGCGTTGCCGATGTGCAACAGGTGACGGGCACCACTTACGTTGCTGCCAATACCCTGGTGCGGCGCATGGCGGAGCTTGGCATCATCAGCGAAATGACCGGATACGCGCGCAACCGGCGTTTCCGCTACCAACCCTACGTGCAACTATTCACCGATGAGGTGCCGGCGTGAACCGCCTGTCCGTCGCACCGATGATGGATTGGACGGATCGGCATTGCCGTTATTTCCATCGGCTGTTGGCGCCGCATGCGCGGCTGTACACGGAGATGGTCACCTCCGCCGCGCTGGTGCACGGCGATCGCCAGCGCCTGCTCGGGTTCGATGACGCGGAGCACCCGGTGGCGCTGCAACTGGGCGGTTCCGATCCGCAGGAGCTGGCCGAGGCCGCGCGCATCGGCGCCGATTTCGGCTACGACGAGATCAACCTCAATGTGGGTTGTCCGTCCGATCGCGTGCAGTCCGGGCGCTTTGGTGCCTGCCTGATGCATGAACCTGCGCTGGTGGCCGATTGCTTCACGTCCATGCGCGAGGCAGTGACGATTCCGGTCACCATCAAGTGCCGCCTCGGCGTGGACGAGCAGGACGAGTACGCCGATCTCCAGCATTTCATCGAAACCGTGGCAGCGCGTGGCTGCGGGGTTTTCATCGTACATGCACGCAAGGCCTGGCTGAAGGGTTTGTCGCCGAAGGAAAACCGCGAAGTGCCGCCGCTCAACTATCAGCGTGTGTATCAGTTGAAGCGGGACTTCCCGGCGCTGACGATTCTCATCAATGGCGGCATCCAGTCACTTGCCGAAGTGCAAAACCATCTCATGCATACGGACGGGGTGATGCTGGGACGCACCGCCTATCACGAGCCGTACCGCCTGGCCGAACTGGAGCACGCCTTGTTCGGCACGCCATTGCCGGATCGCATGGCATTGATCCGGCAAATGCGCGAGTACACCGAACGCCACCTGGCCGAGGGCGGCAAGCTCAACCACATCAGCCGCCACCTGCTCGGCCTGTTCCAGGGCCTGCCCGGCGCGCGTGGCTGGCGCCGGCATCTGAGCGAGAACGCGCATCGCGACAACGCCGACTGGGGCGTGGTGGAACGGGCATTGGCGTCCATCCACGAGCCTGTCCGGGTCCCGGCGGCTTGAGTCTGGCGAGGTGGCGTTTTCCCCGGCCCGGGGCGCCGTTTTGCGGTTCACGCGTACTCGTTAAGCTCGTGTTATCTTTGGCGCCGTTTCCGGACTGCTGTTTGGCTTTGCATCCACGGGGAGTAGAACCATGAAAAAGGTATTGGCAACAGCTGTGGCACTGGCGCTGGCGGGTCTCACCGGCAACGCCTTCGCAATCACCGACAACGAGGCCAACGCGAGCCTTCCCTTCAGCTTCTCCAATCCGGGTGCGCGTTCGCTGGGCATGGGCGGCGCATTCATCGGCCTGGCGGATGATGCGTCGGCGGCCTACACCAATCCGGCCGGCCTCACGCAACTGGTCAGTCCGGAAGTGTCCGCAGAACTTCGTTCCGAGCGCACCGATACGCGCTGGCTGGATGGCGGCAACGTGCAGTTCAATGCATTCAATGGTTCCGGCCTCGGCTATTCGTCGCAGAACGACACCAGTACATCGCTGCGCTCGTTCTCGTTCGTCTACCCGAGTGAGCGAATTTCCTTCGCGTTCTATCGCTACGAACTGGTCAATTACGACACCGACTTCGAGAGCGCCGGGGCCACCTGGACCACGGGAGACGGCAGCGGCATCAACGGCAGCATCTTTGCCTACGACGTCAACACGAGCTTCGACGTGGAAACCTACGGCGCCGCAATGGGCATCAAGGCCACCGATTCGCTGTCCTTCGGTCTTGGCATCAACTACTACCGACTCGACATCAACAGCACCACGGATCGCTTCCTGCTCGACGGCACGCCGGTCAACCGCGAAGCAAACTTCGATGGCGATGGCCGCTTCGGCTTCACCCTGGGTGCGCGCTTCGCGGCCAACGACTGGCTGAGCATTGGCGCGTCCTACCGGCGCGCTCCGGAGCTCGGTTACGACGCCGTGCTTTCCGCACCGGGCACCACCGATACCTTTACCCGCGACACCGGGCTGGACGTGCCGGATGTATTCGGCGTCGGCTTCAGCATCCGCCCGAGCGAGTCCTGGGTGATCAACTTCGACGTGAACCGGGTGTTCTATTCCGACGTCACCGATGACCTGACTTCGGTGTTTGACGCCAACCAGGCGCTCGACCTGGAACCGCTCAAGCTCGACGACGGCACCGAAGTGCACCTGGGCGCCGAATACACCTTCGCCACCGCGCACCCGTTCAGCATCCGTGCCGGCATCTGGCGTGATCCGGCGCATGAGCTGGTCTATCGCGGCACACCGCCGAACATCGATCTTTCGGTGAACAACGTGCCGGCCAACGCCGCCACCTTCGCCGCCGGACGCGACGATGCGCAGACCCATATCGCCATCGGTGCCGGCATGGCCTTCGAGAAATTCCAGATCGACCTCGGAGCCGACTTCTCCGACACCGTGGACATCCTCTCGATGTCGGGCGTGTTCCGCTTCTGATCCACCCCGGGGGCGTTGATTCACTGGATGACTCACGCCCCTCCCGGTGGTGTACCAAAAGGGTACAAGGGAGAGGGCTCCCGCCTTTGCCGTTGTAGAGCGGAGCTTGCTCCGCTTGCGGTGATGCCGAATGCCCAGCCGAGCAAGCTCGGCTCTACAAGCGCATCAACGGCGAGCGAGCAAGCTTTGTAGTAGGGTGGATAAACCCGCCGGGCGCATCCACCAAATCGAGCCGCGATGAATGCGATGGTGGATGCGCTGCGCTTATCCACCCTACGGCTGGACGCGTTGTGGTCCGTTCTCTCGCGGTGGATGCGCTGCGCTTATCCACCCTACGGCTGGACGCGTTGTGGTCCGTTCTCTCGCGGTGGATGCGCTGCGCTTATCCACCCTACGGCTGGACGCGTTGTGGTCCGTTCTCTCGCGGTGGATGCGCTGCGCTTGGCCACCTACGGCTGACGTGGTGTTGGCCACCCTACGGCTGGACGTGTCGCAGATCTGAAACCGGTTTGGAGAACGGGACTCGTGCAGGAAGCCGCTCATGGCCGAGCCGGGGGAAGTTCCTTTTCTGCTCGTCATTCCGGCGAACGCCGGAACCCATCTTGATCTTCTGCAACGCAATCAAGAACAAAATGGGCCCCGGCGTTCGCCGGGGCGACGAAAACCCCGGCTGACCAGTCGTAGGGTGGATAAGCGCAGCGCATCCACCGTTCCGCTTTCAACACCGTGCTAACCGCCCTGGAAAAAGGCGATGAAGCGCGGTGAGAAGTAGTCCGGATCCGGCTTGCGTGTTGCATCGCTGGCGCGGGCTTCTGTCACCGCCTTGCGTGCAATGGCAGTGGCCGAATCGTCCGCGCCGGATTCCGCAAGCGTGAATGCAGCCGCCGCGCGCAATACCAGCATGTGCCATCGCAAGCGCTGCGTTGGAGGCACCTGGGTGCTCAGCTTGATGACATCCGCATAGCGACCGGACAGGTAGGCGTCGACCAGGGGCTTGAGGATGAGCGCGTCGCGCGAGAGCTGCACCGTCTGTTCGACCACCGGTGGTGGAGGCGGTGGCGGCGGCGTGACCTGCGATGGCCTGGTATCGGTGCGATCCTCGACCGGCGGGGTGACGACCGGCGGCTTCTCGGTCGTCGCCACCTGCGAGGCGGATGAACACGCCGACTTGCCTTCCTGCTCGACACTGGCCAGATCGGGAAAGCCCTGGATGAAGGTGGCATTTCCGCCCTGCGACCAATAACGCAACGCGCCCGTGCAATCGCCCTGTCGCCACGCGGCAAGGCCGGCATAGTGCTGTGGAACATAAACTTCGTAACGCTGGCCATACAGACGCACGCGCTTTTCGGGTGTTGCGTTGCCAGCGAGCGCGCCTTGCATGTAGCGCGCGGTATCACTCCAGCGACCATCGCCTGCGGCTTCGACACCGCGTGCGTAATCCTGCTTCCAATCCGCCAGCGCCGGCGCAGCCACGCTGGCCAGCGCAAGGATGAGGAACAGCCTAGAGCCCTGCATTCTTCAGGTACTCCTCGGAACTCAGGCTCGGGAATGCCGCATTGGCCTGGCTGCGCTGGCCAGCCTTGACGCGGGCAAACGCTGAAACGGACTTGCGCGAATCCGGATGGGTCAGGGTGACGTAGTAGCTGCCGGCAGGCAGGGTCAGGCGCAGCGGCGTGGTGCGTTCGGCAGGCAATTCGACCGGTTTGCGCGAAGCATCGAGCACGCGATCAACCGTGCCCCAAGGGGTGGCGTTGATGACCAGCTCGCCATTCTGCGCGGCCAACTCGGCATCGCGCTGCGCCTGCAACTCCGCAATGCGCTTGTCGGTGACGGGAGTCAGTGCCGCCAGCAGCTGGCTGCCCGCGAGCGGACCATTGGCGGCGCGGATTGCGGCAGCGCTCGCCTGGCCAGCGTCCAGATCGCTGGCGTTGTTGAGATCGCCGGAAAGCACCTGTGCCAGTTGCTGTTCGTACCGGCTCGCTGCCTCGCCATCAACCGCGCGCAGCTCGACGATCCCTGTGGCTGCTGCCGCCGCCGATTCGGCAGTCAGGGGCCGGCGTTGCAGCAGTTGGGCGAGTCGCTGCTCACGTTCGGCAAGCGCCTGCTGGGCCTGGCCGGCGGCGACTTTCTCGCGCACCGCGCTGATCTGTGCGGCGATGCGTGAATCGTCCGGATAGGCGATGGCGGCAGCGTCGGCCAGCGGTACCGCAACCGCCATCTCGTTGCGTTCCACCGCACCGCGCAGCGCATCGGCCACCACTCGTGGCAAGGCATCGCGCAGCTTGATCGCGTCGGCATTGGCCGGATCTTCACGCAGCAGTGCATCGAGCACGTCGCGCGCATTGTCGGTTGCCGGAGGCAGCAGGCGACCCGATGCGATGGCCGCACGGGCGAGATTGAGCTGGGTGGCAATCTGCGCTTGCTGGGCGCCGAGAGTTTGGCGGGCGTCGTCGCGGATGCGCACGGCGGCCGCAAGATCCGGATCCACGCGCAGTGCAAGCTCGGCACGGTCGAGCGCGCTGGCGATGTCCTTGCGCGCTTGCGCGGTGCGTGCATCGCCGAGGATGCGATCAGCCAGGATCTGCTTGAAGGCCACCACGGCCGGGTTGCCGAAATCGATCTGCCGCGCCTGCTCGAACCATTCAAACGCATTGTCGCCGGCCGGTTCGCTGATGCGGTCGGCATCCAGGGCGCCGCGTGCCTTGGCCAGCAAGCCTTCGATGCGCAGCTTTCCGGCCTGTACGGTTTTCGCCTGCTCGATTTCCGTGTTCAGCGCGACAAAGGCGGGATCGCCGCCGAACTGTTCGCGCATCTCCTGCAAAGCGCGATCGGCGGCGTCCACTTCCATGTCGGCGAGCAGTTTGCGCACGCGCGCAAACTCGGTGTCGGTGAGTGCCTTGAGGCGCGCCATCACGTCGGCGTTGCTGGCATCCAGCGCCAGCGCGGAACGCAGCAGCGCGTAGGCTCCCTCCGCTCCCGTGATCTGGTTGCGCTTCTCCGCCTCGATTGCCTTCTGCAACAATTCCGCGATGCGTGCGGCATTGGCTTCACGCTGCTGGGTTTCGGTGATGCGCTTGAGCAGGTCCTGGACCTGGGCATCCTCGGGCGCTACCAGCAGGGCTTGGTTGGCAATCTCGCTGGCCCCGGCCAGGTCACCCGTTTCCATGACCTTTTCCGCATTGGCGCGCAGCAGCCCGGCAATCTGGGTGAGCAATTCGAGACCGCGTTCGTTTTCCGGATCCTTTTGCAGCACTTTCTGCACGTCCTCAAACGCATTCTGTCCGGGTGGGGCGAGCAGGTCACCCTTGAGGATCAGGCTGTCGGCCTCGCGCAGCAGCGTGCGCACCAGCAATTGTTCGTCCTGGGACAAGGTGCGTGGTTTGAACACCGCCCACAGCACAAGGCTCAGGATCAACACGCCGAGTCCGGCGGCGATGCCGAACACCAGGCGCGGCTTCTTCATCGCCTCCATGACCAGCGAGGTGGTTTGCTGGCGCATGGCCGGATCGGTCTGCGGCATGCGCAGGAGGTCGAGCGCAAAATCGCTGCTGCCGCCGGTGTAGTCGCCGGAAAAACCCAGCGCGCGCAGACGCTCGGAGGTGCTGGCCGTGGTGACGCTGCCCAGTTGCTTGACCAATGCATCGTTGCCAACCACCAGGCCACGCAGCGCCTTGATGAAATCCAGCAGGTTGGCGAAGCGGTCGTCCGGATTCTTGGCCAGCATCTTGTTGAAGATGGGCTGCAGCGGTTTCAGGTCGTCCGGCAGGGGCGGCGGTGGCTGCAAGGCATGGCCCATCAGCACCGCCATCGGATTCTCGCCGGTGAACGGTGGCTTGCCGGTCAGCAATTCGTAGAACAGGATGCCCAGCGCATACTGATCTGCGCGGCCATCGATGTCCTTGCCGCTGGCCTGCTCCGGGCTCATGTAGGTGGGCGTGCCCAGCACCAGTCCGGTTTGGGTGATGCGCGAGGCGAGCACGTCGGATTGCTTGGCGATGCCGAAATCGGTGAGCACCGGCGTGGTCGGATCGCGGAACATCACGTTGGAGGGCTTGAGGTCGCGATGGATCACGCCATTGCGATGCGCAAACTCCAGGCCATTGGCCAGTTGCACCACCACGCCGATGGCCTCGCCCAGCGACAGGCCCTCGCGCATGCGGTCGGACAGCGTGCCGCCTTCGAGCAGTTCCATGGAGATGTAGGCGACATCATCGCGGGTGACGATGTCGTAGACCGCGACGATATTGCGGTGCGGCAGCTTGGCCATGGTGCGGCCTTCGAGCAGGAAACGCCGCTCGAACTCGGGCATGGGGCCGCCGTCGTTTCCACGCAATTGGCGGCGCATGACCTTGATCGCGACCTTGCGGTCGAGCGAATGCTGGATCGCGAGGTAGACGGTCGCCATGCCGCCCTCGCCCAGCTTGCTGATCATCTCGTAACCAGGAATGTCCTGGAGGCGATCGGCCATGTCCCCTTCCTCTGTCGCGCGATCATAGCAAAGGGCGTGGCGAGGCCGTCGCCGGGATCGCCTGGCGTCGGGCTCGACGCCCTGCCCATTGGAACAGGGGCATCATCGGCGCAGAATCCGGGGCGAAAGGGCTGGCCGGCCAGGGTTGGGAGATCGACGGGTCCGGCAGCGTCGAGCATCCCGCGAAAGCGTCCCGAACTGGAGCAGGCATGATGAACGTACGCGCGCGTGTTTTGAGTTTCCTTCTCGGCGGCTTGATCGCCATGCCGTGGGCGGTGGCCTCGGCCGCTTGGGATGTGGCGGTGCCGGAGTCGGCAAGCTCGGCGACTGTGCGGCTGGCCGCGCCGGACGGCACGATCAGCGATCATCCTTTCCAGAACGCGCGGGATGTCGCCACTCTGGATCCCGCGTCCCTGCTCGGCGAAGCGAGGGCGGATGGTCTGTATCGTTATGAAGTGCGCTTCGCGCAAGTGCTCAGTGCCGAGCAAAAGGCGGCTCTGGTGCAATCGCGCCAGCAGGGTTCAAGCACACCGATGGATGGACAGCCCGAGCCGCTGGCATCGGTTTCCGGCAGCTTTCGCATCGCCAACGGAATTCTGGTTGCGGCCGATGCGGGAGAAACCCGCAATGCCTCCACCGTTCCCAAGAGTTCCGAATCGCCCAATGATCAGGTGATTGCCGATGATCTCATTGTGCAAGGGAGCATCTGCGCAGGGTTCGATTGCGTGAACAATGAATCCTTCGGCTTCGACACCATCCGCATGAAGGAAAACAACCTGCGCATCAAGTTTGAAGACACCTCCGTCGATGCTTTCCCAAGCGACGACTGGCAGTTGACCGCGAATGACAATTTGAGTGGTGGACTCAACCGCTTTTCCATCGAGAACATCACTGCCGCCCGCGTGCCTTTCACCGTGGAAGGTTCCGCACCGACCAACAGCCTTTATCTGGATTCCACTGGCAATGTCGGCCTGGGCACGTCGACGCCGGCTCTGGAGTTGCATCTCAATTCGGCCGACACCCCGGCCATGCGACTGGAACAGAACAATTCGGGTGGATTCACGCCACAAACCTGGGACGTTGCTGGCAACGAGGCCAACTTCTTCGTGCGCGATGTGACCAACGGAAGCCTGCTGCCGTTCCGCATCCGCCCTGGAGCTCCGACCAGCAGCATTGATGTTGCCGCGTCTGGCAATGTCGGCATCGGTATCGGCACTCCGCAAGCAAAACTGCATGTGAATGGTGATGCCTACATTGCCGGCACCCTGACCCAGCTTTCCAGCCGCAGCGCCAAGACCAATCTGGTGGCGGTTGCGAGCGATGCCGTACTCGATCAACTGTCGCGCTTGCCGCTGTGGACCTGGAATTACCTGAGCAGCGATACGCAGGATCGCCACATTGGCCCGGTGGCCGAGGACTTCTACGCGACCTTTGGTTTTGGCACGAGCGCGAAACAACTGGCGCCCAGTGATGTGGCCGGCGTGGCGCTGGCCGCCAGCCAGGCCCTGCAACGCGAAATTGCGGCACGCGACCAGACCATCGCCGCACTGGAAGCACGCCTTGCGCGGCTGGAAGAGATATTGATGGAGCGCGAAACCGGCGAATCCGCCGCGCCAGCTGCCCAGTAAGGGCAAGGGGAACGCCATGAATGGTTCAACCCTACGTCGCTGCGCGGGTTTGGCGCTTTGCTTCACGATGGCGCTGGGCGCGGCAAGCGCGCAAGCCACGCTGTACGGCGTGGCACACCAGATTGCCGAAGGTCGCGAGTCGCTGGTCCGGGTTTCTGTTGCCGACGCCGCCATCACCGACAACGCACAAGTCGCCCTGGCCAATTGCTGTCGGGTCAGCGGGGCGCTGCTGGCGTCCGATGACGCGACGCAGACTGCTTATTTCATCACCCCGAATGATGATCCTGCGCTGGCTTGGCAGTTTCATCGCATCAGCCTTGCCAGCGGCACTGCCGCCACCGTCAACCTGCCACTCGGCGAAAAACCGCTTGCATTGCTGCGTCGACCATCACCGGCCACCACGCTGGCGCTCAGCGACAACGGCAGCGGCTTGCGCCTGGTGTCGATCTCCGATGCGGGTGCCGTCAGTGCGATTGGCGCAGCCATCCTCACCAACTGCTGCGCGCTGCGCGTCGGCGTTGCCGCGTTGTCCACCGACGCTTCACGCATCGCCTTTGTCGCCCGCTTGCTCCCGGCGGCCGGTGATCCGGCGCCACGCCTGATCGTGGTCAACACCGGCAGCGGTGCCTTGCTGGTGAACGCGGTACTGGCCAAGGTGCCGGATGTGTTGATCGGCACCGGCGCCAGCACGTTCGCCGCGATCTACCACGATGCAGGCACGGAGTTCTTCGGCAATCTGGCCAACGACGGCTCGGTCACGCCGGTGGGAAGCGGGCAGGCCAACTGCTGCAAGGTCTACGCCGGTGTTTCCGCGCGCAACGCCAATCGGCTGCGCTTCGTGGGCGGTGATCTCGGCAGCTCGGCAGCACGATTGTTCGAGGTGAATACCGCGACCGGCGTTTTCAGCGAAATCGGTGCGCTCAATGCCGCCTACGTGATCCATGGCTTGCTGGAAAGCAACGTCAACCTGGCCAGCGACGTCATTTTCCAGGATGGCTTCGAGAATGCCATGCTGCTTGCGCAGGGCGAGGAAAAGTCCATGGCGTTGGACGCGGCCCTTGTGGCTTCGGGAATGCCGGATTCGGCGGATTCCGTGATGGGCGCATCCGCTGCGCTTGCCGGGAGTTCGACGAATGCGTCGATCAAGGACGTCGATCAAGTCACGGGTGGACCGCAGCAGGTGACGGAATTGCCGGTGGGCAATCTTGCACTGTGGTCTGTGCTGGTGATGCTGCTGGCCCTGGTCGGAATGCGTCATCGACGACGCCACGCTTGAGGGCAAGCCAAAGGCACGCAGCCGAGCAAGCTCGGCACTACCACGGTGCCAATGCAGAGCGCAGCTTGCTGCGCTTGGGGTAGCGCCGGACATTTCGAGGCGAAGCGGAACATCCTGCCGAGCAAGCTCGGCACTACCACGGTGCCAATGTAGAGTGCAGCTTGCTGCGCTTGGGGTAGCGCCGGACTTTTCGCGGCGAAACGGAACATCCTGCCGAGCAAGCCCGGCACTACAAACGCGCGCGGGATCAAACCGTGACGCTTGGGCGCCAACCCTTACGCGGTGCAATTGCCTCAGAGCACAGCCACTTCGGGAACCGGCGGCGTAGCCCACATTGTCGAAGTGGGAACCTACGTCAGCATTCGCTGCATTCGAGTCAGTGCAAGAGCAGACAAGCCCAAGGCCAGCAGCAGCAGCGCGAGCGGCGAATGGGACGGAAGCGTGGTCGGCGCAAGATCGCCCCGCCGCAGAACTACGGTGGCGGTGTTGTTGGACGGATCCAGGTCGTAATAGGTGGTCTGAAGCAGGCCAAAGCTGAACGGCCAGACAGGCGGCATCTGGGGGGTGATTGCGCGCGTGATATGGCAGGTTCTGGCCTCGCCGACCGCGAGCGGCCCATCGAACACCATCGGAAACCACCAATAATTGAAATGAAACGACTGACCATCGGCGACGGAAAGCACGAATCCGCTGCAATCGACTTCTCCGAAGCCGAGGTCAATTTGGTCGTAAAAATCGGAACTGATGAGCGCGACATCGGCAACGGTTTCCGGACCATGATTGACGATGGTCAGGGTGAGTACGACGGGTTGGCCGGGCTGGACGCTGGTGGGCTCGGCGCTTAGATGGACGGAAAGATCGGAAGGTATGATCACCTCGCCCGCATTGGCAGCCCGGCATGTCAGGAGTCCGAATGCTGCGAGCAGGACGAGGATGTAGCGAGGCGCGGCGAGCATGACAGCCCCTCCTCACTCGAAACCGTCGGCAAAGATAATGTCCGAATTTCGTGGCCGGTACTGCGCAGTGATCAAGGCGCACTCCTCGATCACATCGGCGTTTTCACGCGCACCGGCAATGCCTGTAGTGAAGCACCAGGGGTCGGTCACGGTGATCTGGGCGTTGGAGTAATGGAGGATCTGGGTGCATTCACCACGGCAATCCTCGTGCTTGGTGGCCACCAGGGTGCGCGCACCCGGATCCGGCCCGATGGGAATCGGATTCGGGCCGCATTGGCCGTTCGGATTGGCAAAGTGGGCAAAGGCCCAGTCGCGCAGGGGATTTGGCGGCGTGTTGTCAGGATCGTGATTGGCGCCAAACAGGTGGCCGAACTCGTGCTGGAACGGGAAGCCAGAGAAGTCACAGGTACGTTTGGTCACGCCGACGGCGAAGGGTGCAAAGCCCGGACCCGGCGGAGTGTCCCGGTTGGGGGTGCCGGCAAGTCCGCAGTAGTCATCGTCAAACGTGGTTTCCCGGATCAGCATCACCAGATCAGCCGACCAGGTATTTCGCAACTGTATGGGCAACGCATCTCCGCGCAGATAGTCCAAGTCATCTCCGAAAGTGACCGTGCTGTTGTCGGGGCGGTCGATTTCCTGCGCATGCGCCAAATGCAGTTGCGCGATGACCGCTTGACCCGGAACCGTGCTGTTATCCATCGCCAACTGGGTTTCGTCCAGTTTGTCCTGCATGTACTGCTGGACGTTGATACCCATCCCCTGCAAGGCTTGTCTGACCGGGGTCGAATAGAGGATGAGCACGTCGATTTCCTGATCGAGTTCGTCAGGGTCGCCCGCAGGCACGCAGGACGGAGGCTCCTGGCCCATGGCTTGGGCGGGCGATCCGGCATCTCCACCTGGGTAGACCACATCGTTCGTCGTACTCGAAGGCCAGAATGCGAACTCGTAGCGGGTGAGGATTGTTCCCGCTGCGCCGGTCTCGATGCCATAGGTACCGTTCAGGCAGGAAATGCTGGCGCGAAATGCCGAACCTTTGGCGCTGAGTAGTGCACTGCATCCCGCGCCACGACCGCTCCACATGAAGCCGTCACTCACGCGCAAACCGGAGCGAACGCGCGTCAGCAAATCGGGTGCGCGCCCAGGCAGGTTAAGCAGCAGGTTCTGCGGGAAGGTACGCAGTCGGGTCAGGTCAACGCTGACAGGCCATTCCTCCATCGCGCTGGTCGGGGCTGTTGAGCCGGGGCGACCAATAGGGCCAATGTGGGTGAGCAAGTCAAGCTCCGGATCGGCTGAAACAATGCCGAACGCCTCAAGTGCTACTTCCGCCCGCAAAGATTCGGGGGGGGGGTAACACTGGAGACGAGTACGAGTGCGGCACCGAGCAAGGTACGGCGGTACATGCGCAACTCCTCATCCTGCGAATGCCGAATCTACCGCCAAGCTGTCGGTGATACAAGTAAACATGTTTGACCTGCCATTGCTGGCTTTGATCATTCCCTGAGCGCCGCTTTGCGGGTGAGATCAAGGCAACCCTGATCAATCCTCGTTCTCTGTTGGCGAATTGGCCGGTTCGCAGTCTTTTGATCGTGCTCGGGACAGGCTTGTCCGGGGATGAGCGCGTGACGAGGCGATGCCGTTCATGGTTCGACACGCTCACCACGAACGGCTTGAAATGACCCATCACCAACGTCTTGAGATCGCGCATCAGGAACACGAGCCACTATTGATCAGGTCTGAATGTAGTCGGCTCTACCACAGCAAGAGTGCGTGAACTTGCGCCACAGGCCGCCCGATCCGCGCGGCCTTGAATCGAATCGGCGCGTCCAATCTTTCGCGCTCAAAGCAGGTCGGTGCTGTCGGCTGGTGGCGGCGGCGGTGGTGGGGTCGGTGGTGCGCGCGGAGCCGGGGCTGCAACGGGCACGTCATCGGGAACCGGAGGTACCGGTGCTACCGGAGGCGTCGGCGGCAGGGGTGGCAAGGGCGGCATGGCAAAGATCGATTTGAACTCCGGGGCCTTGAGGGCAAGTGCAATCGACTTGCGTTCGCGCAGCACGCGGATCGGCACTTCCTTGCCGGCAGGTTGGTCGCGCAATGCGCGCAAGGCATCCTCGGGTCGGCTGATCGCTTCGCCGGCAACCTCGACGATCACATCGCCACCGCGCAGTCCCGGCAGGGACCCATCATCGGCGGAAATCACCAAAGCCCCCTTGTCGGCTCCGAAGTAGCGGCCGAGTTCGGCGTTGACCGGCGCCAGGTTGAGGCCCCACCACGGCATGCCACGGTAGGTATCGCGCATGGCGCGGTGAGCGGATGCCCGGATCGCTTCGCGGTCGGCGCGGGTGGCTTGCTCGCGCGCGCGTTCGATCTCGACGCGTACCCGCTCGCCCTCATGCTCGGCGCGCTGCATCTCGCGTTCGACGCGTTGTTCGATATCCCGGGCGATCGCTTCATCGTCATCATCGCCATCGCCAATCAACGAGGGCCAGGTCCAGGCCTTGTGCCGCTCCGCGATCAGTTCCACTTCGGCGCGCTGGTTTCCGCGCCGGTAGGCGATGGTCAGCTTGTCGTCCTGCTTGAGATCCGACAGCAGGTCCCGGGCCTGTTCACGCGCTGCCTCACCATCGCCGGCAGGGACGGCCTTGCCGTTGATGGCAACGATGACGTCGCCATTGCGCAAGCCGGCACGTGCCGCCGGGCCTCCCGGCGTGACGGCATTGATCAGGACTTCCTTGTCGTTCTTGCCCAGCACCACGCCGATGATGGCGCGGTCCGGATCGCCGATGTAGCGGAATGCATAGGCGCGTGGTCCGGCATCACCCATTTCCATGGACAAGGTCGCCATGCGCTGCGACAGTTCCTGGATTTGCGTGCGCAGTTCGGCCATCTCGGCACTGGCTGCAGCGGTGGCGGCAGCCTTGTCTGCGGCAACGGCGACAGTCTGTGCTGACCTGGCTGCGACGGCAGCGGCCGCGGCGGAGGCCGCGGGTTGGTTGCCGCTGTCTTGATTCTCGCGGCTTGCCGGTGGATCGGCGGCCAATGCACTGCTTCCAGCCAGGGCCAGGGTGATCAGGCAGGTGCGGAGCTTCATCGTCGTTTCCTCAATTGATTCGTTGGTTGGTGTTGTCTGCCGAAGTCAGCGCGAAATGGCCGGCCGCGATGGACGCGCCGGATGCGCGGATCGTGGCCAGGTCTTCCAGCAGGCGCACCCGTTTGCGCCACAGCGGCAAGGCATCGTTTGCATCACGCGCGGCGCCGAGCTGGATATCGATGAGGCCGATCAGGTCTTCGACTTCAACCGCCGCCATCAGGTCGCGACTGTCCTGCGCCGCGTTGTGCGAAAGCGCGCTGATCCAGCGCTCCATGGATTGCGAGCGCTGCTGCAAGGCGGCCAGTTCGGTGGTGCCGGTGGCCTGGCTGCTTGCCGTCGGCGTGCTGGCAGTTGGCAGGGAAAGTTGCAGGGTCTGCCTGGGCCAGAGCATGAAGGCAGCCAGGCCGGCAGCGAGCGCCAACGGAACCAGCACATGCAGCCGATGCGAACGGCGGCGGGACTGCAACGCGCGCGAAAGGTCCGGCCACAGGTCGCGGTCCGGCGTGCATTCCGGCAGCGCGCGCAAGGCTGCGCTGCAGGCGTTGTGGCTTGCGTCGGTCAAACGGCTGTCGCCGGACTCAGCCATGGCGTGATCTCCTCGTGATTCCGTGATGTTTCCGCTTCAAGCAGATGGCGCAGGCGCTGATTGCCGCGCATCACCTGGGTCTTGGAAAAGCTGATCGACTTGCCGGTCAGCTCGGCAATTTCCTGATGCGTGTATTCCTCGACGTGGAACAACCAGAGCACGCTGCGCGTGAGCGCCGGCAGTCGGGCCAGGGCACGCTCGATATTGCTGGCGTCGGCGCTTGCCCAGGGCTCCGCGGCGTTGCCTGCGATGCTGTCGTCCTCGGGCAGGGATTCGAGAACGACGCCTCGCTCGCGACGAATGCGCATCAGGGCTTCATTGACCACGATCTGCCGCAACCAGCCCCAGAACGGGGCGTCGCCGCGAAATTGTGCAACGCGCTCGAACAGGCGAAGCATGGCGTCGTGCACCGTCTCGCGTGCGTGCTCGGCATCGCCGAGCATGCGCAAGGCCAGCGTGTAGGCGGGTCGCTCGAATGCGCGATAGATGGTTTCCAGTGCGCGCAGGTCGCCGCGCCGCGCGCCTGCCAGCACGGTGTCGGGAAGCTCGATCTGGAAGCTGGTGGCGCTCACGGAAGGTTTGGATGCGGTGCCGCGGAAAATGGTCGCAACGATTTCAGATGATGCTCCCGATCGGCCGGGCGATGGTCGTGTCCACGGCTGTCCGCGAACCCGGCGCGGACACTGTCCGCACACGCGAACGGACTCTTCAAGTTCCGTGAAATCAACAACTTGATGGTTGGCACGCCGCTTGCTGAAGATGACCCATGGGCAGCCATGCGGGACTGCCGTGGAGAAAGGAATGATTCGCGACACCTCGGCGCAGGACCGGCAACTCAAGCGTGAGCCGAACCAGGGACGGCGCCGGATCAAATTTGGCATCGCCGTGGTTGCCGTCGTTGCCCTGCTTGCGTTGGTGGTTCCAACCGCAGCCCGCCTGTTCTCCTCGGACACGGCAGCGAGCATGGAACGCTTGCGCATTGCGCAAGTGAAGCGCGGCACCCTGGTGCGTGATGTCTCCGTGCAGGGCAGCGTTGTTGCCGCGATCAGCCCGACGGTCTACGCGCCCAGCTCAGGCACCGTGACCTTGATGGTGAATGCAGGCGACAAGGTCACGAAAGACCAGGTGTTGGCGGAAGTGCAGAGCCCGGAGCTCAACAATCGCCTGCGCCAGGAGCAGGCAACGCGCGACAGTCTCGATATCGAAGTGCAGCGCTCGCGGCTGGATCATCGCAAGCAGCAATTGGCGGCCAAGAAGGTGCTCGACCAGGCCATGATCGACCGCCAGACCGCCAAGCGCGAGGTCGAGCGCACGCAACGAGCGTTCGATGCCGGTGCCATGTCCGAAATGGACCTGTTGCGCACCAAGGATGCCTTGGCCAAGGCCGACATCTCGGTGGCCAATGCCGAGGCGGAAATGAATCTCGATGTCGAAAGCCTGGCGTTCGAACTCAAGAGCAAGCAATTGGCCTTTGATCGCCAGCGCCTGCTTGCCGAAGACCTGCAACGCCAGGTCGATGAACTCAAGGTGCGCTCACCGGTGGATGGCCAGGTTGGGCAATTGATCGTGCAGCAGCGCGCGAATGTCGCCGCCAACGCGCCGCTGCTCAGCGTGGTTGACCTGAGCGCGCTGGAAATCGAGGTCAAGGTTCCGGAAGTGTTTGCCAACGAACTGGCCATCGGCATGTCCGCCGAGATTCGCGATGACGCCCGTACCTACCAGGGCGAAATCAGCGCGGTGTCGCCACAGGTGGTCGATGGCCAGGTCAGTGGTCGCATCCGCTTCAGCGATGGCAAGCCGGCCGGATTGCGCCAGAACCAGCGCCTGACCACGCGCATTTTGATGGACGAACATCCCGACGTGCTGATGGTCGAGCGCGGACCTTTTGTCGATACCGGCGGTGGCCGCGTGGCCTATGTCGTGCACGGCAATGTGGCTGATCGCACCGCCATCGAAGTCGGCGCCACCAGTCTCAACGCAGTGGAAATCGTGAACGGCGTCAAGGAGGGCGACCGCATCGTGATTTCCGGCACCGATGCTTTCAAAGGCGCGCAGAGAGTGGCGCTTGATTAGTGCGGGGAATCGGGAATGGGGAATAGGGAATAGGGAATAGGGAATCGGCAGCAACAGAAATCGGCGAGCTTTGAGCTTTGGCCTCTTACCCATTCCCGGTTCCCAATTCTCGACTCCCGGTTTTCCATCCATTCTCCATTCCCGATTCCCGGTAACAACAACGCCACACCCATCAACACACGTAAAGACTCAATACCCCTCAGGATCCCGACATGCTGAAGATGACCCACCTGCAAAAGGTCTACCGCACCCATCTCATCGAGACCCACGCCCTGCGTGATTTCTCGATCAACGTGAGGGAGGGTGAATTCGTCGCGGTGACCGGACCATCCGGGTCCGGCAAGACGACCTTTCTCAACATCGCCGGTCTGCTTGAGGAGTTCACCGGTGGCGAGTACTGGCTGGACGGTGTCGACGTGCGCGGCCTGGATGACAATGCCCGATCGAAACTGCGCAACGAAAAGATCGGATTCATCTTCCAGAGCTTCAACCTGATTCCTGACCTCAACCTTTTCGACAACGTTGACGTGCCGCTGCGCTATCGCGGATTCGCTGCCGCCGAGCGCAAGAAGCGCATCGAGGAATCCTTGTCCCGCGTCGGCCTGTCTTCGCGCTTGAAGCACTACCCGTCGGAACTCTCCGGCGGCCAGCAGCAGCGCGTGGCGATTGCCCGTGCGCTGGCCGGTTCACCGCGCCTGTTGATGGCGGACGAGCCGACCGGAAACCTGGATTCGCTGATGGCTCGCGGCGTCATGGAACTGCTTGAGGAAGTGAACCGCCAGGGCACCACCATCGTCATGGTCACCCACGATGCCGAACTCGCGGCGCGCGCCCAGCGCAACGTGCACGTGATCGATGGCCAGGTCACCGACTTCGACGATGAGCCGCGGCTGCGGCGGGAAGCGGAGATCGGAGACCGGAGATCAGGGGAAGTTGTCGCATGAGTGAAGGCTTTCGCAATCTTGAGGTATGGCAGCTCGCCATGGATCTCGTTGAGTCCGTCTATCGGACCACTGCAGATTTTCCTGCTGACGAGAAGTTCGGACTGACAAGTCAGGCACGACGAGCTTCAGTTTCAGTTCCTTCATGCATTGCCGAAGGTCATGCGAGACATACCACGCGCGAATATCTGCGTTTTGTCGGGCTTGCAGCCGGGTCGTTGGCTGAGCTCAGAACTCAACTAGAAATCTCTTCGCGCCTTGCTTGGTTGCAGCCTGAAGCATTTGCAGAGCTTGAAGTAAAAACTGAACGACTGTCCCGCATGCTCACCCGCCTACGGCTCGCGCTGGAATCCAAGCTTGCCAAATCCCCAGCTCTTCCCCCGATCTCTGATCTCTGATCTCCCAACCCCCGAGTCCCGATATGTTTTCTTACTACCTCCAGCTTGGCCTGCACAGCCTCAAGCGCAATCCGGTTCTGACCGCGTTGATGGTCATCGGCATTGGCCTCGGCATTGCCGCCAGCATGACCACCCTGACCGTGTTGCACCTGATGGGCAGCGATCCGATTCCATGGAAAAGCGACAAGCTGCATTACGTGCAGCTCGACAATTGGGACGTCAACCAACCCTACTACGATGACGGTCGGCCACCGGACCAGGTCACCTATCGCGATGCGGTGGCGCTGATGGAGGCCGGCAAGGCGGACAAGCAGTCGGCGATGTACAAGCTGGCCATGCCGGTGCAGCCGGAAAACCCGGAGATCAAGCCCTTCCGGGCGCTGGGGCGGGTGGCCTACACCGATTTCTTCGGCATGTTCGAGCCGCCGTTCCGCTTCGGCAGCCCGTGGGGCGCATCGGAAGATGCCAGCCATGCGCGGGTCATCGTGCTCGGCAAGGAAATCAACGAGAAGCTGTTCGGTGGACAGGACAGCGTCGGCAAGTCGGTGCGCCTGGACGGAAATGACTACCGCGTGGTGGGCGTCCTTGGAGACTGGAATCTGCGTTTCCGCTATTACGACGTCACCAACGGCGCATTTGCCGATCCTGACGAATTCTTCATCCCGTTTACCACGGCGATTGACCTGAAGCAGCGCGCTTCCGGCAACAACAGCTGCTTCAGTCCGTCTGGCGATGGCTGGGATGCCTATCTCGATTCGGACTGCGTGTGGATCCAGATGTGGGTGCAGCTGGATTCCGCGCATGGGCTGGAGGAGTACAAGTCCTTCCTCGACAACTACGTCAACGAGCAGAAGAAGCTCGGTCGCTTCCAGCGCCCGCTCAACAACCGCCTGCTCGACGTGAATGGCTGGATGAAGGACCAGGAGGTGGTTTCGCGCGACATGGAAGTGCAGACGGGACTCGCGTTTGCTTTCCTGATCGTGTGCCTGGTCAACACCGTGGGCCTGTTGCTGGCCAAATTCACGCGCAAGGCCGGCGAAATCGGATTGCGCCGCGCGTTGGGCGCGAGCCGTCGCCAGGTGTTCGGGCAATACATGATCGAGTCCGGCGTGGTGGGCCTGAGCGGTGGTCTGCTCGGCCTGGCCTTGACCGGCCTCGGCCTGATCGCAGTGCGTGCGCTGTACTCGGAATACCAGACCGTGGCCCATCTGGATTGGGCCATGACCTTCCTCACCATCGCGCTGGCCATTGTTGCGGCCCTGCTCGCTGGCATCTATCCGACCTGGCGCGCCTGTCGCGTGCAGCCGGCAGCGCAGTTGAAGGTGTGAAAGGCCGGGAGTCGAGAATGGGGAATAGGGAATGGGAGAAGCAGATTCTCCCGGCCCAATGAAACCCGCTCTTACCGATTCCCGATTCCCGATTCCCGACTCCCGGACAAGAAAACCATGGAAATCCGTCCCATTCTCTCAGCGCTGATGCGCAGCAAGGTTTCAATGATCCTGATCGGCGTGCAGGTTGCGCTGACCCTTGCCATTGTCTGCAATGCGCTGTTCATCATTGGCCAACGTCTTGACCGCATGGATCGACCCAGTGGCGTCAACGAGGCGGATACCTTCACCTTCAGCAGCAGTGGGTTCGGCGAAGGCTTCGACGCGCGTGCGGTGATGAAGTCCGACCTTGAGGTGATGCGACAGATTCCGGGTGTTGCCTCCGTCGCCACCACCAACTCGGTTCCCATGAGCGATGGTGGATGGGGCGAAGGTATCAGTCTGAAGCCGGATCAAAAGACCTCGACGGCGAGCACCGCGTTCTACCTGGTGAATGACAGCGCCGTCCAGACATTTGGCCTGAACCTGATCGCTGGGCGCGACTTCAAACCTGAAGAGGTCATGGACGTCAAGTTTGGGGATCGCCCGCAACCCAAAGTGATAATTCTGACCAAGGCCCTTTCCGAGAAAATGTTCCCGGATGGTGGTGCGCTGGGCAAGCAGGTCTATCTCACTGGAAACGAACCCAGCACCGTGATCGGCATCGTCGAGGGCATGCAGCAACCGTGGATGTCGAGTGATGAAGTTGAATATTCCACACTTGCGCCGGTCTACATGACCTATGGAAACGCTTCGCGTTACCTGGTGCGCGCCGAGCCGGGGCGGCGCGACGAGGTGATGAAGGCGGTCGAGCAGAAACTCGCCGAGGTCAACCCGAGCCGAATCATCGGTAAGCTGAAGGGTTTGCAGGACTATCGCGCCGATGCCTACGCCAGTGACCGCGCCATGGCCATCATTCTCGGCACGGTCATCTTCGCATTGCTTGCGATCACGGCACTGGGCATTGTCGGCATGGCCAGCTTCTGGGTTGCCCAGCGCACGCGCCAGATCGGTACCCGTCGTGCATTGGGGGCGACGAAGTTCGACATCCTGCGTTATTTCCACACCGAGAACTTCATCATCACGAGCCTCGGCCTCGTGCTTGGCGCAATCCTCGCCTATGCGTTCAGCCTGTGGATGATGCAGGCCTATCAGTCACCCAAGCTGCCCTGGTACTACGTGCCGATCGGGTTCCTTTGCCTGTGGGCACTGGGCCAGCTTGCCGTGCTCGGCCCCGCCCTGCGCGCATCACGAGTGCCACCGGCAATCGCCACGCGGAGTGTGTGAGGAGGGCCGGGATTGGGGATTCGGGATTCGGGACGCCAGCTTTTCCGCCTCTCCCGCTGGCGTACCCGAAGGGCATAAAGGAGAGGCCGACGCGCAGCGGCGGGTGAGGGTGGGGCTTGGGCTTGCTTGAAATCATTCGCGTGCGTGTTGTGCCACCCTCACCCTGACCCTCTCCTTTATGCCCTCCGGGTGCGCCAGCGGGAGAGGAAGTAATGCCCTCGCGTCCCGCGAGCCGCATTCCGAATCCCTTACCATTGCAACCTATCGGCAGCGTCCCGCATCCAAGCGGCCATGCCGCCAATTTCCTACAGATCACGAGCCATGCGAACCGTTTTGGTCATTGACGACAACCCAGCCGTGCGAACGGCATTGGAACTCCTGTTCGGCTTGCACGACATCCGCACTGTGGGTGCCGAGTCGCCGGAGCTCGGCTTGAGCGTGCTGGCAAGCGAGAGCATTGATCTCGTCGTGCAGGACATGAATTTCAGCGCCGACACCACCTCGGGTGAGGAAGGCATCGCGCTGTATCGGTCGATCCGTGCCGACTATCCAGACCTGCCGATCATCCTGCTCACCGCATGGACCCGTCTTGAAACGGCCGTGCAGCTGATCAAGGCCGGCGCCGGCGATTACATCGGCAAACCCTGGGATGACAACAAGCTGCTGGCCACGGTGGAAAACCTTCTGGAGCTGTCGCAGGCCACGCGCGAGGTATCGCGTTTCCGCGAGGAGCGCCGTCGTCGTCGCCGTCAACTGGATGATCGCTACGACCTGCGCGGCATCGTGTTTGCCTCCAGTGGCATGGAGCGCGTGGTGGAGCTGGCCTGCCAGGTGGCGCGTGCCGACGTGCCGGTGTTGATCACGGGACCGAACGGTGCCGGCAAGGAGCGCATTGCCGAAATCGTGCAAGCCAATTCGGCACGGGCCAAGGGGCCTTTCATAACCGTCAATTGCGGAGCCCTGCCGCACGAATTGATCGAAGCCGAATTGTTCGGCGCCGATCCGGGCGCCTACACCGGTGCGCCCAACCGCGCGCGCGAGGGGCGTTTCGAGGTCGCCGACGGCGGCACCCTGTTCCTTGATGAGATCGGCAATCTGCCACTGGCAGGACAGATGAAACTGCTGCGCATCCTTGAAACCGGCCAGTTCGAACGACTGGGTTCGAGCCGAACGCGACAGGTTTCGGTGCGCGTGATCAGCGCAACCAACGCGGATTTGCCTGCGCTGATCCGCGAGGGTCAATTCCGCGAAGATCTTTTCTACCGCCTCAACGTGATCGAGCTGCGGGTACCGCCGCTGTCCGAGCGCAGCGATGACATCCTGCCGCTGGCCGAGCACTTCCTGGGTGGCAGGGCCAGCCTGCATTCCAGCGCACGCTCCGCACTGGCCGCGCACACCTGGCCGGGCAATGTGCGCGAGCTCAAGAATGCAATCGAGCGCGCCAGCCTCTTGTGCAGCGACGGCGTGATCCACGCGCGCGACCTTGCATTGGCGCCCCATCGTGCGGGCGGCGTGCGCCTGCCGGCGGAAGCCGAACCGGACAAGCCGATGATCGAAGCGGCGTTGCAAAAGGCACGGGGTGTGATCAGCCAGGCGGCCGCCGACCTCGGCCTTTCCCGCCAGGCGCTGTACCGGCGCATGGAAAAGATGGGCATCGAGTCCTGATCCATGCGGTCGCGTACAAGGCGTCGTCTGGTTGTGTGGCCGCGTCCAACAACTGACGTGGCCGCCAAGGATGACAGAATGCGTAGGGTGGATAAGCGCAGCGCATCCACCGGCTCTACTGTCCGCGGCTCGGTGGATGCGCTGCGCTTATCCACCCTACCAACTGATCCATGCGTTTTCTTCTCCTGCAAAGCGGGGGAAGATGCGCAGGGCAGAATAGGGCGGGTTCCCAAGACTGGTCGTGCGGATTTCAGGCGACCCTGCTCGACGGCGGGATGAGGCTTGTAGCACAGTGTCGCTGGAGCAAACGGTTGGATGGCCTCACCCAGAGATACCCGTCGCATGCGATTCTTTTCACTGGAAGGAAAACTGGCTGCGGCCCTGGTGGCCTGGTCGGTGCTTACTGCGGCGGTGATGGTCGTCGCCTGGTACGGTTTGGGATCGATGGCTTGGGCGGTGGCTGCCGCCATTCTCGTGTTGTTGCTGCCTGCCTTGTTGCTGGCGCGAATGCTGGCCAAGCCCGTCGCCCTGTTGATCCGCGCCCTGGCCGGCAGCGTGTCGGCGTTTGGCGATGGTGATTTCAGCTTCTCCATCCGCAACCAACGCCGCGATGAAGTGGGTGATCTTGTCGATGCCCACAACGAACTCGGACGCGTGTTGCGCGAGCAACGCCAGAATCTCTTCCAGCGCGAATTGCTGCTTGATACCGTGGTGCAGAACACGCCGAATGCGCTGCTGCTGGTTGAGCCGGGTGGGCACATCGTCTACGCCAACCTGGCGGCGCGCGCCTTGCTCAACAATGGCCGTGCCCTGAATGGCTCAGGCATTGGCGAGGTGCTGGCCGAAGCGCCGCCGGCGCTGGCCGAGGCGCTGTCGGGCAACGAGGATTCCCTGTTCAGCGTCGAGCTGAACCACGAGGAAGAAACCTTTCACCTGTCGCAGCGCCAATTCAACCTGCAGGGGCGCACGCATCGATTGATTCTGCTCAGGCGCATGACGCGCGAGCTGTCGCGCCAGGAAGTGGCGACCTGGAAAAAGGTCATCCGCGTCGTCAGCCATGAAATCAACAACTCGCTGGCGCCGATCCGTTCGCTCTCGCACAGCGGACGCGAATTGGTGAAGCGGGGTGCGCTGGATCGCCTGGACACCGTGTTCGACACCATCGAGGAGCGCGCATCGCACCTGGGCGGATTCGTGCAGGGCTACGCCCGCTTTGCGCGATTGCCCTTGCCACAACCCGCGGCCATCTCTTGGCAGCCGTTCCTCGCTGCCTTGAGCCAGCACTCGCCATTTCGACTGGTGCTTGGACCACCGGCGAGAGACGCATGGTTTGATCGTGCGCAGATCGAACAATTGTTGATCAACCTGCTGAAGAATGCGGTCGAGTCGGGCGGCGATCCCCAGGCCATCGAGCTTGCCATCGAGCAGCGTGGGCGTGAGCTGCGCATCGAGGTGCGCGACCGCGGGCCCGGCATGAGTGAAACGGTGCTGGCCAATGCCTTGCTGCCGTTCTACTCGACCAAGCGCAGCGGCAGCGGGCTGGGCCTGGCGCTTGCGCGCGAGATTGCCGAAGCCCACGGCGGTCGATTGCACCTGGCCAATCGCGCCGACGGTGGGCTGCAGGTGAGTCTGACCTTGCCACAACCTTAGGGCAACTCTGATTTTGCTCGTCATTCCGGCGAGGCGCTTTACAACAGCCGAATGGCTGGTCAAGCCGGAATCCATCTTGATCTTGTTGCAATGGAATCAAGGGCAAAATGGACCCCGGCGTATGCCGGGGTGACGAAGATTGTGGTTGATCAGAGTTTCCTTAGGGCGGCGCTGGTCAAGTCGCTTCCGTTCGTGGTGAGCCCGTCGAACCATGAACGAAATCAAGGCGCCATGCGCTCACTTTTAGATGCGTTCTGGACAGGCAGGACTTGATCAGCGTTGCCTTGGCAGGCTGCCAGAGCTGCGTCGCTTGATCGAGATTGCCCTGGTCAATTCGCGCCTCCTGAGTATCCGCGGCGCCCCGACTCCTGCTAGATTGCACCCACGCACATATCTACAAGGAGTGGGTCATGGATAGCCTGATCGGCTTGGTCGTCGTTGTATTGGTGTTCATTGCGCTGGCCAAGCTGGTGCGTATCGTGCCGCAGGGCTTCGAATGGACCGTGCAGCGTTGGGGCAAGTACACCCACACCCTCACGCCAGGGTTCCACCTGCTGGTGCCGGTGGTGCAGAGCATCGGCCACAAGATCAACATGATGGAACAGGTGCTCGATGTGCCCTCGCAAGAAGTCATCACCAGGGACAACGCGGTGGTGCGCGTCGATGGCGTGGTCTTCTACCAGGTGCTCGATTCGGCCAAGGCTGCCTACGAGGTGGCCAATCTGGAACGCGCCTCGTTGGCGCTGATCATGACCAACATCCGTACCGTGCTGGGTTCCATGGATCTCGATGAGTCGCTGAGCAAGCGCGACGAGATCAATGCCAAGTTGCTGACCGTGGTCGACGAGGCCACCCATCCCTGGGGAGTCAAGGTCACCCGCATCGAGATCAAGGACATCACGCCGCCGCGCGATCTGGTTGACGCCATGGCCAAGCAGATGAAGGCGGAACGCGAAAAGCGCGCCAACATCCTGGAAGCCGAGGGCCTGCGCCAGGCCGCCATCCTCAAGGCCGACGGCGAGAAGCAGGCCGCCATCCTCGATGCCGAAGGCAAGAAGGAGGCCGCCTTCCGCGAAGCCGAGGCACGCGAGCGCCTGGCCGAGGCTGAAGCGAAGGCGACCACTTCGGTGTCCGACGCGATTGCTGGCGGCGACATCAATGCCATCAATTATTTCGTCGCCAACAAGTATGTGGAGGCGCTCAAGGAGATGGCGCGCTCGCCGAACCAGAAGATGCTGATGCTGCCGTTCGAAGCCAGTGGCATCCTCGGATCGCTCGCGGGCATCGCCGAAATTGCCAAGAACTCCTTCGACAAGTCGTCCAACCCGCCGCCGCCGCCCCCGCGGCCGTCGGCGCCCGTCATGCGTTGAGGAGTTGCGAACATGGGACCGGTTTTCTCCAACCTCATCGACAGCTACGGATGGTGGCTGCTGGCGCTCGGCCTGATCGCCGCCGAGTTGATCGCGCCCGGATATTTCCTGCTCTGGATCGGTCTTGCCGCCGCAGTCATGGGAATCATCATGCTGGTGTTCCCCGGCATGCCGTTCCTTGCCCAGGCCATCGTGTTTGCCGCGCTCGCCCTCGCCCTGTGCGTGGTGTACTGGAAGTTCATCCGACCGGCCGCCGAACTGCGCAACGATCAACCCCTGCTCAACCGCAAGGGTGATCGCATGATCGGGCGTCGGGTGATGGTGGTCGAGCCCATTGTCAACGGTCGCGGCAAGGTCAAGGTTGGAGACTCCGTGTGGCTGGTCGAGGGCGCCGATTGCGCGGTCGGCAGCCTGGTGGAAGTGGTGGGCGTGCAGGGCGTGACCTTGAAGGTCGTGGCTGCCGCCTGAGCTGTTTGATCCCGCGCGACGAAGGATCTGCCCTGAGCATCCAGGGATGAGCGGGTGGCCTTGCGATCCGTTCATGGTTCGACGAGCTCACCACGAACGGAGGGGGTGAGAGCCGTTCATGGTTCGACGGGCTCACCACGAACGGAGTTGTCTGTCCCCGTTCGTCTTGAGCATCCAGGGATGAGCGGGTGGTTTTGCGATCCGTTCATGGTTCCCTTCGACAAGCTCAGGACAGGCTCTGGCTCACCACGAACGGAATTGCCTGTCCCCGTTCGTCTTGAGCGAGTGGGAGGGCCTGTCCTGAGATTCCATGTTGCCGGTCAACGAGCTCTGAGCAAAAATTCCGTTCGTGGTGAGCTCCCAAGCCCCGTTCGTGGTGAGCTCGTCGAACCATGAACGGCCTCGTGCCAACATCCGCGCATTCTTCGAGCGGCCAAGAGCGAAACCTATCCCGGATTGCGCTGCGCTTCATCCGGGCCACGCCACTGATCCCGATCGTGGTGAGGGGCGGAGGTCGGAAGCCAACATACAAGCCAGTCGAAGGCTGGGCGGGAAGGCCGAGCTTCGGAATGTGCCGATTGCCTATAATCGGCGACTCCCCGACAGGCCCATTGCCATGACCCGCAAGACAGTACTCAATGATACGCACCGTGCGCTCGGTGCACGCATGGTCGATTTCGGCGGCTGGGACATGCCGCTCAACTACGGTTCGCAGATCGAAGAACACCATGCGGTGCGACGCGACGCCGGCATGTTCGATGTCTCGCACATGACCGTGGTCGATCTTGCAGGCCCACGCACCCGCGAATTCCTTCGATTCCTGTTTGCCAACGACGTGGGCAAGCTCAAGAAGCCGGGCAAGGCGCTCTATTCCTGCATGCTCAATGAGCAAGGCGGGGTGATTGATGACTTGATCGTGTATTTCATCGACGAGTCGCACTTCCGCACCGTGGTCAATGCCTCGACCCGCGAGAAAGACCTGGCGTGGATCAACCGGCACGCAGGTCACTTCGGCGTTTCGGTTCGTGAACGCAGCGACCTGGCGATGATTGCCGTGCAGGGGCCGCAGGCACGCACCAAGGCGGCCTCCGTTTTGCCAGTGGAGGCGGCGGGTGCGGCGCTCAAGCTCGGCAAGTTCGTCGCGCTGCCTGGCGAGGAGCTCTTCATTGCGCGCACCGGCTACACCGGCGAAGACGGTTTCGAGATCATCGTGCCGGAAACTGCGGCGGTCGATCTGTGGAACAAGCTGCTGGCGGCGGGCGTGACTCCGGCCGGGCTCGGCGCGCGCGATACCCTGCGCCTGGAGGCCGGCATGAACCTGTACGGCCAGGACATGGATGAAACGATCACGCCCTGGGAAGCCGGCCTTGGCTGGACCGTGGCGCTGGACGAGGAGCGCGACTTCATCGGTCGCGCCGCGTTGCAGGCGCAGCGTGATGGCGGCGTTGGTCGCGCCATGGTGGGAATCGTCATGGACGAAAAGGGCGTGCTGCGTCATGGCCAAGCCGTGTTGACCGATCACGGCCAGGGCGAAATCCTCTCCGGCACGTTTTCGCCCACGCTCGGCAAGGCCATTGCGTTTGCGCGCGTCCCGGCGGGTGAGCCAGGCTCCGTGCGCGTGGACATCCGCGGACGGGAAGTCCCCGTGCGCGTGGTCAAGGTTCCCTTCGTTCGGGAAGGCCAGGCGGTATCGGCCTGACCCGCACGGACCCGATGCCGATGATTGCCGGTGCCGACCTGCTGATAGAATCACCGCGTCGTACCCAACCTGAACCTTGACTCATTGCGGAATGCAGCCATGAAAGAAATACCCGGCGATCTGAATTTCCTGAAGTCCCACGAGTGGGTGCGCGTCGAAGACAACGGCACCGCGACGGTCGGAATCTCCGATCACGCGCAGGGGTTGCTTGGCGACCTCGTGTATGTGGAGCTGCCGAATGTCGGCGATACCGCCCAGGCAGGCACGGCTGCGGCCGTCGTCGAGTCGGTCAAGGCCGCATCGGACGTGTACTCGCCAGTCAGTGGCGAGATCGTTGCCGTCAACGAGTCGCTCAGCGACAGGCCCGAGACCATCAACGAGGATGCCTACGGCGATGGCTGGATCTTCGTCGTCAAGCTCAGCGATCGCGCAGAGCTTGAGGAACTGCTGGACGCCGATGCCTATGCGGAACTGATCGAAAACGAAGACGATTGATCCTGCGGGTGCTTGCGCGGAATCGGACAAGGCCGGGCAACCGGCCTTTTTCGTTTGCGCACGTCGGCGCTCGACAACGAACATCAGGCAGCAGGCATGGTTCGATGCCTGCGCATGGGTTGAGGGCAATGCTTGACGCGTTTCGCTGATCGACGGTGTCGGACTTCGCGGACACGCAAGTGACTCTTCCTGGTGCGCCGGATTCGATGCGCATTCACTGCCGAAATCCGCCCGGTTCCATGTTGCCGAAGATGCGGCGGCAAGGTCGCAAGTCGTCCCTCGGCAGGGGTGCGGAGGCAAAATTCCGCTCTTTCGTGAAAATATTTTTCCGGCCGTTTGGCCTTCGTTGTGGATCCGGATAGCCCCGTTTTCGAGTCCGCGCGTTGCGGATTTTCCGCGTCCTGAAATTCTCGAACGGCATCAAATCTTGCGTGCGAACTAAGTGGTGAGGCGCTGCAAGCCGCATTAGTGCTTGCTCTCCGGGTTTCGCAGGAAAAATTGGCGGTGGACGTATAGACGTCCAGAAGGCCATTCAGAAAGTTTGCAAAGTGCTCTCCAGGTGGCTCCTCGGGGTGATTTTTCGGCGCTTCGGACCCCTGTTCGAGACCCTTGATTCCTATCAGAAATCTGTTGACACGCGCACGCGACAGGAATAATTTTCGCCGCAGTAACACTACGGACATGAAAAAGGAATCATGGCTTCACCCAGATTCATCGATCCCTATATCGAACACGGCCTCAAATCTTCGGCCGCAAGAAAAATCACGGTATCGATTCCGCTGCATGTACTTCGACTTTTGTCCGATGAACGGACACGACGCCAGGTAGCAAACCTGCGTCACGCTACAAACAGCAATCTGCTGTGCGAAGCATTTCTTCACGCTTTTACTGGGCAACCACTGCCAACTGACGAGGAGCTAAGACGCGATATGGCAACCAAGAAAGCAACTGCAAAGAAGAAACCCGCTGCAAAGAAGCCGGCTGCAAAGAAGGCAGCCAAGAAGACAGTAGCCAAGAAGGCTCCTGCCAAGAAGAAGACGGCCAAGGCGAAGACCTCCGCGGCCGTGAAGAAGGCTCCGGCCAAGAAAGCTGCAAAGAAGAAGACTGCAAAGAAGGCTGCAAAGAAGTAAGTAACGCTGTTGCCGGGGTGACTGTCTGCTGGCGGTCAACCCCTTTGCCGGGTCACCTGCATGGTTGGTTTGATGCAGGCCAGTACCGGCCAAATGCACAATAAGGTGAGTTCAGAAGACCTTGGGTGCATTCAGTAATTCGAACTCCTCTCCCTGCGGTCTGCCCAGCGCAGGGAGAGATTTCGAAACTGCCATTCCCCTCCGCTCCACCCATCCCCTGGTTCGACCTGCGCCGCTGGCCAAAGCACGGCGACGAACTGTGAAATCCGCCGCCTTGGTCCGCCGCAGACCCTGCTACCGTTTCCCGACACTTCCGGGTTGAAACGTATGCGAAAGCCTGCCTTGCTGCTTGTGCTCTGGTCTGCCCTTTCCGGTGGCGCATTGGCGGCGACCGTACCCGTCAGCGTCGATCTGGATCTCGACCGCCGCGCACTGAGCCCCGACATCTTCGGCGTTAGCGGCTGGCCCAACTTCCAGCAGGTTGCCTATCCGCTGGTGCGCTGGGGAGGCAACTCGACCACGCGCTACAACTGGCAAGCCGATGTGCACAACACGGCCGGCGACTGGTTCTTCATGAACATCCCGGACGGCGACGGCACGCCCGCCGCCTCGTCGTTCGAGGCAGGCATCGGTGCCGCCCTTGCGGCGGATGCGCATCCGCTGGTCACCCTGACCACGATCGGCTACATCGCCAAGCCGGTGCAGCAGAAGCGATGGGGATTTTCCCGGATCAAGTATGGCCCGCAGTTGCAGGACGAGTGCAGCTACTTCGGCAACGATCCGCCGACGTGGTGCACCGCCGATGCGGGCAATGGATTGTGCAATCCGGCGCAGAACCAGACCCAGTTCTGCAATTCGTCGGGCGTGATCGTCAACAACGATCCGCTGGATACCTCCGATGTCGCCACGCCGCAGACGATGCGCAACTGGGTTGGCCATCTGCAGCAGACCTTTGGCAGCGCAGCCAATGGCGGCGTCCGCAACTACGCGCTGGACAACGAACCGATGCTGTGGAATTCCACCCATCGCGACGTGCATCCGCAACCGCTGACCTACGACGAGATCTGGCAGCGCACGGTAGCCTATGCAAGTGCCGTGAAGGCGCAGGATCCGGCAGCACAGGTGTTCGGGCCGGTGACCTGGGGCTACTGCGACCTGTTCGGATCGGCTGCCGACAATTGCGTCGACGGCAGCGACCGCGAGGCGCACGAGGGCAAGCCGTTCGTGAAGTGGTATCTCGGCAAGGTCTGCGAGTACCAGGCGCAGAACGGCGTGCGTCTGGTGGATGTCCTCGATCTGCATTACTACCCGCAAGGGCAGGGCGTGGTGGATTTCTCCGACCCGCCCAACGGCTCGGAAACCGCCACCGTTTCCGCCCGTCGCCTGCGCTCGCTGAAGGAACTCTACGACGCCAACTGGGAGTCGGAATCCTGGGTTGCCGATCTCGGCAACGATCCAACCTGGCACTACAGCCGCCCCAATTTGATTCCGCGCGTGCGCGCCTGGATCGACGAGGAATGCCCCGGCACGCGCCTTGCCATCACCGAATACAACTGGGGTGCCGACAACGGCGCCAGCAGCGCGCTGGCCCAGGCCGAGGCGTTGGCGATCTTCGCCCGCGAAGGAGTGGATGCGGCCGCGCGTTGGGTCATGCCAGACAGCGGCTCCCTGGTGGAGCGCGCATTCCGGCTGTATCTGGACTACGACGGCCAAGGCAGTCGCGTGCAAGGATTCAGCACGCGCGCGATAAGCTCCGATGTCGATGCGCTGGGCGCCTATGCGGTGCACGCGCCCGGCCAGCGCGTGATGATCCTGCTGTTCAACAAGGCAACCACATCCACCACCGCCAACCTTGATCTCGGCACGTCATTGGCCGGTCCCTGGAAGTTGTACCGCTTCAGTGGCACCAGCGATCTGGCCCAGGTTGCCTCGGGCAACATCAACGGCTCGACGATTGCGGTCAGCAACATGCCGGCACGCTCCGCCAACCTGCTGGTGCTGCCCGATGCCGACGTGATTTTTGCGGATGGTTTCGAACCCTGATTTCCGGTTTTGGGTTGGGAGCCGCTTTGCAGATCGGAGCTTGCTCCGCTGGGTGCTTGCCGCATGATTGCAGCCGAGCAAGCTCGGCTCTACCGAGGCGGGATCGGGGAACACCGATCAGCCCGCCGCTGGCCGTCCCTTGTAGAGCGCAGCTTGCTGCGCTCAACGCAACATCGCAGACCAAGCCGAGCAAGCTCGGCTCTACCCAGGCTTCGAACCTCCGCGGTTCTTGTAGCGCGGAGCTTGCTGCGCTCAATGCAACATCGCAGACCAAGCCGAGCAAGCTCGGCTCTGCCGAGGTGAGATGCGGGAACACCGATCAGCCCGCCGTTGGCCGTCCCTTGTAGAGCGCAGCTTGCTGCGCTCAACGCAACATCGCAGACCAAGCCGAGCAAGCTCGGCTCTGCCCAGGCTTCGAACCTCCGCGGTTCTTGTAGAGCGGAGCTTGCTCCGCTTCCAATTTGACGCACGATGGCAGCCGAGCAAGCTCGGCTCTACCGTGGTGGGATCCGGGTACACCGATCAGCCTGCCGTTGGCCGTCCCTTGTAGAGCGCAGCTTGCTGCGCTCAACGCAACATCGCAGACCAAGCCGAGCAGGCTCGGCTCTGCCCAGGCTTCGAACCTCCGCGGTTCTTGTAGAGCGGAGCTTGCTCCGCTTCCAATTTGACGCACGATGGCAGCCGAGCAAGCTCGGCTCTACAACCGCATGTAGAGCGCAGCTTGCTGCGCTCAACGCAACATCGCAGACCAAGCCGAGCAAGCTCGGCTTTACCTCGCGGCGGTGATCAGCGTGCAGGGTCGGCGATGGGTTCAATCAAGGTAGGTCCCTGGTTGCGCACATTGCCCACCGCCTTGCCGACGGCATGCCAGCGCACCTCAGGCAGGGGCGCGGCGTGCGCGATGTTCATGGCCTCATCCGCCGATCCGTAAAGCCATGCCTGATGAAGTTCGGCGGGCAGCATCAGCGGCATGCGGTCATGCAGCTCAGCGAGTGGGCCGGCCGCGTCCATGGTGATGATGGAATAGGTCTCCACGGCTTCCGCATCGGCTGGAGTGAAGCGCTCCCACAGTCCGGCAAACATCAGGATCGGTGCGCGGGCCGGATGAATGTAGAACGGTTGCTTGGCGCGACCTTCGCCCGGCCATTCGTAGTAGCCGGATGCGGGCACCAGGCAACGTCGCGCGCGCCACGCGGCGCGGAAGGCGGGTTTGCTGGCCACGGTTTCAATGCGTGCATTGATGGTGTTCCAGGCGATGCGCGTGTCCCTGGCCCAGGCCGGGATGATTCCCCAGCGCATCGCATGGGCACTGCCGCCACCCTCATCGTTCGCAGTGAGCACCCAGCCGATTTGGGTTGGAGCGAAGTTGTAGGCCGGTTCCGGGTCCTGCGCCGGCGTGCTCAATTCAAGGCCAGTCGAAAACGCATGCACGTCGGCCCAGCGATAGTGGTTGGAGTAACGTCCACACATGGCTCAGGGGAGATGGCTCAGAGGTTCTGGTAGTTCGGTCCGCTGCCGCCTTCGGGCGTCACCCAGTTGATGATCTGGTAGGGATCCTTGATGTCGCAGGTCTTGCAGTGCACGCAGTTGGCGGCATTGATCTGCAGGCGCTTGCCGGCCCCGTCGCTGACGATCTCGTACACCCCGGCCGGACAGAAGCGTGTGCAGGGGTTGTTGTACTCAGCGGTGCAGCGCGTCGTGCAGATGTCCGGTTCCGCCACGTGCAGATGGATGGGCTGGTCTTCGTCGTGCTGGGTGGCGGCGAAGTACACACTGGCCAGACGATCACGTGGGGCCAGGTTGCGTTCTCCCCATCCGCGCTCGGGCGTGGTGTACTCATCGACCTTGCGCAGCGCCGAATGATCGGCATGGTTTTTCAGCGTCCACGGTGACAGCCCGGCGGTGGCGGTTTCCCACACGGCGTTGGCCAATCCAAACCACATGCCCTTGTTGAAGCCGGGGCGGATGTTGCGCACCTTGCGCAATTCCTTCATCACCACCGAGCCACGCAGTTTGGCATCCCAGCCGGTCACGCCACCGGACTCGGCAATCAGTTCCGCGGCCAGCATGCCCGAGCGCATGGCCTGATGGGTGCCCTTGATCTTCGGCACATTCAGCAGGCCGGCCGAATCGCCGATCAGGATGGCGCCCGGCATTTCCAGCCTGGGCAAGGATTGGTAGCCGCCTTCCACCAGGCTGCGCGCGCCGGCGGAAAGTATCTGGCCGCCTTCCAGCAGCGGTTTGACCAGAGGGTGATGCTTGAGTTGCTGGAATGCCTCGAACGGCTTGAACTCGGGATCGACGTAGTCAAGGCCGGCAACGAATCCGATCGCCACGCGATTCTGGTCCAGGTGATACAGGAAGCTGCCGCCGTAGGTGGCCGGGTCCAGCGGCCAGCCCATCGTGTGCATGATCTTGCCGGGCTGGCCGCGGCCTTCGGGCAATTGCCAGAGTTCCTTGAGGCCGATGCCATAGGTTTGCGGATTGCTTTCGGCATCCAGCGTGTAGCGCGCGATGAGCTGCTTGCTGATGCTGCCGCGGCAACCCTCGCCGAGCACGGTGATCGGCGCATGGATGTCGATGCCTTGGGTGTATCCGGGCTTGTGCGAGCCGTCGCGGGCCACGCCCATGTCGCCAATGCGCACGCCGCACACGGCGCCGGCGTCGTTGAAAACCGCTTCGCTTGCGGCAAAGCCGGGAAACACATCGACACCGAGGGCTTCGGCCTTGCCCGCCAGCCAGCCACAAAGCGCGCCGAGCGAGACGATGAAATTGCCGGTGTTGTGCATCTGCGGGGGAACCATCGGGAAGCGGGTCGCACGCGTGCTGTCGCGCAGCCACCAGAATTCATCGGCACCGGCGGCAATGCAGATGGGCGGCGGTTCCTTGCCCCATTCGGGCAGCAGTTCGTTGAGCGGCTCCGGCTCGATCACTGCCCCGGAAAGAATCTGCGCGCCGATGGTCGATGCCTTCTCGATCACGCAAACGCTCAAGTCCGGCTTGAGCTGCTTGAGGCGGATGGCGAAGGCCAGACCGGCGGGACCGGCTCCGACCGTGATCACGTCGTATTGCATGGTTTCGCGTTCGCTCATGGCCTGAATCCGCCGGTTGCTGGTTCGGTGGCCATTGTCCGGTTTCGTGTCGCGGGCGGCAATTCATGGGCCATAATCCGCGTTCGAACGGGGAGCAGGCATGACCGAGTCCAGCGAGATCGAACTTTCCTCAACGAGGCTGCGCGGGGCCAGCGCGTTCCAGCAGCTTCACTGGCTGGCCAGTGGCCGTGTCAGCGCAGCGCAATTGACCGAAACCTATCTGTCGGCCATCGACCAGCACAACCCGGCATTGAATGCCTACGTCTGCGTCGACTCCGGAGCCGCACTGGCGGCCAGCACCAGCGATCAGCGCCGCGCCGCGCGCAGCGTGATCGGGCGCCTGGACGGATTGTCGGTCGCGATCAAGGACAACATGGACGTGGCCGGCCTCGCCACGGGCCTGGGTCTGGCATCGCGCAGGAACCGCGTGGTCGCCAACAATGCAGCGGTGGTGAATCGCCTGCGTGCCGCCGGTGCCGTGGTGCTCGGCAAGACCGAAACCGACGAAGCCGCATTGGGCACCACCGGCAGCACTGCCGCGCATGGGCCGACGCGCAATCCGCTGCGCCCTGATCTCATCTGTGGCGGATCGTCGGCCGGCTCTGCCGTTGCCGTTGCCGCCGGCCTGTGCAGCTTTGCCATCGGCACCGACACGCTCGGCTCGGTGCGCATCCCGGCCAGCCACTGCGGCATCTATGGGCTGCGTCCGACGCTTGGCGAGATTTCCATGCGCGGCGTGGTTCCGGCTGCACGCAGGCTCGATACCGTCGGCATCCTCGCGCGCTCGGTGCAGGATCTCACCATCGTGTTGCAGGTGCTTGGCGGTTACGACGCTGAAGACGCGCGCTCACGGCGACGTCGCGTGGCCTTGTCGCCGCCGGATTGGGAACCCGGCCGCCTGCGCAGCGGTTTCCTGCCCGATTTGCAGGCGCGCGGCGTCAGCGCCGAAGTTTGCGCCGTGTTCAATCGCGCCGCCGATGCCTTGGCGCTGGAACTCGGCGAGCGCATCGATGCGGACTTCAGCAGCTATGACTTTGCGCGCACCCGGCGTGCCGCGTTGCTCATCATGGAAAGCGAATTGGCCTGCGAGCTGGAAGCCGATCTCGACGACGGAGCGCATCCGGTTTCCCAGCGCCTGCGTGACATGCTGCGATTCCCCCACGCCAAATCCGCCATCGACTACGCGGCGGCCGATCGTCTGCTTGATGCGGCTGTGCGCCGCGCACGCCGACTGTTCGAGCAGTTCGATGTGCTGGTGCTGCCCACGGTTTCAAACGGCCCCTATCGCATTGGCGAAACCGAGCGCGCCAGCGATGCCGACCTGTGCAGCTTCGCCAGCGTTGCCGGCTGTCCCGCCGTCAGCCTGCCGATGGGCACGCTGGCCAGCGGCATGCCGGTGGGTTTGCAATTGATCGGTGCGCCCGGCTCCGACTTGCGCCTGTTGGATCTTGCCGAAGTCTGCGCCGCCACCCTCGACGCGGAACCGACGTATCCGGTTTTCGCTTGAGTTGTGGCGGATAGTGCAGTTTGCGGATGATCGCCTTTACGTCGGCCGCGATGACCTCTTCGACAAGCATGCCCTGAGGGAAGGTCTGAACAAGTATTGTCGCGAGCAAGCTCGCTCCCACCATTGCTTGATTTTGTGGGAGCGAGCTTGCTCGCGACAAATGAGATCCGTACTTGTTCAGAGTTTCCTGAGCATGGTCGAAGGGCACAGGACAGACCCGTCGAACCATGAACGGAATCAAGCTGACATGTGCTCGACTTTCAATGTCCGACTCGGGTGTGTCGAAGCGTTTTGAATACGCGAGAAGCTCATTGGCCCCGTCGCGTACTAAGCCAAGCCCGTGCTGCCGAAAACAACCCGCCGATACCTGCTGCGGTTAACGCGTAACACCAGAGTATCCTTTCTTTGCGGCCCGGAGAGCAAGAATCGGGTAGCAATGCTTGGTTCAAGTCGACGGGTGCAAGCGACGACCAGAAAAGACACTGCAGAATCATGAACGCTCCAAGCCCTACAGCGCTCATGCTCCAGTATGCAACCGAACCTGGACCTTGTTCGTTGCTGCGGAGCGCATGGATGCCAGCCGCTATTCCAGTTGCTGCACCACATGAAGTGAATACAACGAATGCCGCAATGCCCATTGTCGATACCCCTAACCTGCAATATTCACGAACGTCGCAGGAAAACGCCCGAAGCCTTGGTATGACAACGTATTACAACGATCAGCGGGGATTCAACAGCGTGTTCGCCTGAGTGTCCCGAGCGACCCCGAAAAGCATCGTCCCGAAAGGGCAGGCGTCTGAGGAGAAATGTCTGCCGCGAACATCCACGCCCGCTCATGAATAGTGCTGGTTAAAGCCTGGTGGATGCGCTGCGCTTATCCACCCTACGAACCCCTTCCACCGTTGTAGGGTGGATAAGCGCAGCGCATCCACCGGCCTTGGAGTGTGGAAGGGAAGATTTCCTCCGTGATCATCCGCGCCCGTTCACGACCGAAGGAAGTCCCTTTTCGGGATGAACAATGTAGGCTAAAGGTTCATTTCGCCCACAGCGTTGTCCATTGAGAGCACCGCCTGCAATCCTTGACGCACATCTGATTGCTGGGTCAGTTCGGGACGGATCCTTCACTCCCGTGCGTTCGCCTTGTCGGAGGCCGGCGCGCTCCAATGCCCATTGCCTTGCGCGATGGTCCACTCGACCAGTTGTGGCATGAGCTCGTTGATGGCCAGCTCAAAGGCACGGGCGGCGCTGGCGGCGTCGGTCGAGCCGGCGTCGGCGCTGGCTGCAAGCGCATGGCTTGCAACGATGCGGTTGCTGCTGCGGTCGTACAGTTTCGCGGTGAGGCGGATCACGGCGCGGGGCGTGCCGCCAGCAAGTTCGATCTGGAAATCGTGCAGGTTGATGGCCAGCAGGTAGTCGCCGCCCAGGCCAGCGTCCATCGCGCTGACACCGTTCACGCGAGCATCCGTTTCAAATGCGCGCACGATCAGGTTGCGCAACAGGGTGGGCGCCGGATCGCTCCAGCGTGCATCGGCATACACCTCCAGCACGCCTGGGCTCGGCATGACGGCAATGCGCGCGGAATCGAGCGTGCTGCTCGATTGCGGAGTATCGACCAGCAGTTGCCACGGCACGCCGGCGTTGTTTTGCGCGTGTGCGGACAAGTCGAGTTGCGGCGCGTAGATGGCAAAGGATCCGTGCTTGCCGGAGAGTGCAGCGCAGGCGCCCAGCAGCAGGCTCACGCCGAACGCGGTCAGAATTGCGACGAGTCGATTCATTCCGGTTTGAACTCCCGTGGTTGGTCGCGCCCGAGCAGCAGGGTGTTGGAACTTCCCAACTGGTCGCCCAGTTGCTTGAAGGAGCGCAGGGTTTCCTGCAACTCGATCAGGGTGGGGCCCACCTGGCGCAGCCCGCCCTCGCTGAAACTGTTGATGGCAGCCTGGTTGCGATCAAGCATCTGTCCGGCGGACCCGGCCACCTGGTCGATGGCGTTGATGGCCTTGTCGGTGGACTGGATGACGCGGCGCAAATCGGTGTCGATCAGGCGGTTGGTGGACTTGGCCATCTGGTCGAGCGTGCCCAGAGTGGATTTGAGCTCGCCGCTGGCATCGGCGAGTTGCGCAAGCGCGGTGGCGAGTGCTTCGCGCTGGCCGGCGATGGTTCCGGCAATGCTGTCGAAATGCTCAAGCGTTGAACTGACATGCGCGATGTTTTCCTCCGAAAGCAACTGGCCGATGCGCAACAACGACTGGTTGACGCTGGTGACGATGTCCTCGCCCGAGGACAACAGTTTCGACAGCGCCGACTCCTGCGCATGAATGCGCGGCACCGGTTCGGCATCGGTTGGCAGAAGCGGCTTGCTGGACGGCTTGCCACCGGAGAGCTGGATGAACGCGGTGCCGGTGACGCCGAGCAGGCCGAGCTTGGCTTGCGTGTCCACCTTCACCGGCGTGTCACCCGCCAACTGGATGCGCGCGATGACGATGCGCGGATCGGTGGGGTCCAGCTTGAGCTGGGTCACCTGGCCCACGTTGATGCCGTTGTACTGCACGAGGCCCCCCTTGGAGAGTCCGGTGACGGCTTCGCGGAAGATCACATCGTAAAGGGCAAACTCGCGATCGGCGCTGGTCTTGGACAGCCACAGCACGAATCCGGCACCGAGCAGGAAGGCCAGGATCGCAAAGGCGCCGATGAGGATGTGGTGAGCGCGGGTTTCCATGATCAGTGGCCTGCGGATGAAAGGGAGGTTTGGCGGGTCCTTGCCTGCTGTGCCGCACGTCCGCGCGGCCCCTGGAAATAATCGCGCACCCAGGGTTCGTCGAATTTCTCGACCACCTCCAGCGAATCGGCGACCAGGATCTTCTTCTGCGCGAGCACGGCAACGCGATCACAGATCGTGTACAGGGTATCGAGGTCGTGGGTGATCAGGAACACGGTGAGCCCCAGGCTGTCGCGCAGGGTGAGGATGAGTTGATCGAATGCCGCCGCGCCGATCGGGTCGAGTCCCGCAGTGGGTTCATCCAGAAACAGGATGTCCGGATCGAGGATCAAGGCACGCGCGAGGGCAGCGCGCTTGACCATGCCGCCGGACAACTGCGAGGGAAACTTGCTGGAAGCATCGAGGGGCAGGCCAGCCAGCGCGATCTTCAGCTGCACCAGGCGATGCACCATGGCGGCATCCAGTGCGTAGTGCTCATGCAGGGCAACGGCCACGTTCTCGGCCACGGTCAGCGAGGAAAACAACGCGCCGTTCTGGAACAGCACGCCGCAACGTTGCTGCATGCGCTCGCGACGCGCTTCCGGCAAGCTTGCCATGTCTTCGCCGAACAGGTGGATGCTGCCCGCCGCAGGATGCCCCAGCCCGATGATTGCGCGCAGCAGCACGGACTTGCCCGAACCCGATCCGCCGACCACGCCGAGGATTTCGCCGCGGCGCACGTCGAGATCCAGGCTCTCGTGCACCACTTGTTCACCGAACTGGTTGCGCAAGCCGCGGATGCGGATGATGGGCTCCGCGTCGCTCACAGGTCGATCTCCAGGAAGAACACCGCCGCCAGCGCATCCACCAGGATCACCACGAAAATGGATTGCACCACGCTGGAGGTGGTGTGCGTGCCGACCGATTCGGCGCTGCCGGATACCTTGAAGCCCTCCATGCAACCGATGGCCGCGATGAGGAATGCAAACAGCGGTGCCTTGCTCATGCCTACCCAGAAATGGCGGATGCTGGTGGTTTCCTGCAGGCGGGTGAAGAACATCAGCGGCGAGATGTCGAGCGTGGCCACGCAGACCACGGCCCCGCCGATGATTCCGGCCAGCATGCCAACCAGGGTCAGGATGGGCAGCGACACCAGAAGGGCGATCACCCGCGGCATCACCAGCACGTCCACCGGTTGCAATCCGAGGGTGCGTATTGCGTCGATTTCCTCGCGCGCCTTCATCGAGCCGATCTGCGCGGTGAACGCGCTGCCGGAGCGCCCGGCCACCATGATCGCGGTGAGCAACACGCCGAACTCGCGCAGGAACGAGTATCCCACCAGTTCCACCGTGAACACGCTGGCGCCAAAATCCTGCAACACGACCGCGCCAAGAAAGGCCACCACGGCTCCGACCAGGAAACACAGCAGGGCCACGATGGGCGTGGCATTGAGGCCGGTCTGCTCGATGTGGGCAACCGTCGAGGTGGTACGCCATTGCGAAGGACGCAGGGCACTGCGTGCGAAGGAGGAAAGGATCAGGCCGATGAAGCCGACCAGCCCGAGAGTGTTGCGCCACATGGCTTCCAAGGCGTTGCCGACGTTGGCAACGATGCCGAGGAATCCGGCATCGCGCTTTCGCTTCGGCGCTGGCACGCCTTCGGCCCTGGCAACAGCTGCGATCAGCTGGCGCGTTGCATCGTTGGCGGTCAGTACCCGTTGGCTGTCGCCGGCAACGAGGTCGAGCAGGACGCTCGCGCCGGCGGTGTCGATGCGGGATTCGACCTCGATATCCAGCGCAACATCGCTGCGCGCGGCTTTGCGCATCTGCGCACACAGGGCGGCCAGCTCGGAAATGTGCTCCAGCGTCCAGTCACCGCGGATGGTGATCCGGCTGCCGTCGTCGACCAGCTGTGCCGATCCGCGCTCGCTCATGCCTGAAAGAGTAGCAGCATTCCCGCCAAGCGCCGGAGTGTTGCCCGAACGCAGGCTGAGCGCGGCGTGCGACGGCGGCGGCTGAACGTATCGGTGCGTCCGGGCAAACGCCATAATGCGCGCCGTCCCATCACGTTGCCCTGCCCATGATTGCCGCCTCCATGACCACCCGCGTCGAGTTCATCGTCGAACTCGCGCGTCGCTTGCACGAATACGGCACGGCGGCGCCGCGACTGGAAGCGGCCGTCATCCTGGTTGGCAAACGCCTGGGTCTCGCCTGCGACATCCTCTCCACGCCCACCTCGATCATCATGAGTTTCTCGCGCCTGGAAAACGCGCCGGGGATCGCAGAGATGACCCAGGTGCTGCGCGTGTCGCCGGGTGACGTGGATCTCAAGAGCCTGTGCCTCGTGGACGAGATTGCCGACCAGGTCATCGACGGCAAGCTGGATCTGGCCGAAGGCCGCCAACGCCTGCGCGCCGTGGGTTCGCGCAAACAGTCAAAAGGTATGACTTTGCTGATGCTGCTGTCCTACTCGATTGCCTCTGCCTGCGTCGCCGCCATCCTGCTGACCGGTTGGGAAGGCGTCGTATCCGCAGGCGTGATCGGTCTGGTTACCGGCACGATTGCGTTTGCTGCACGAAAACGCGCAAACATCGCCGCGGCGTTCGAAGCCATTTCCGCGCTGGCCGCAACCATCATTGCGACCTTGATTTCGATGTACATCGTGCCGATCCAGGTGCCATCCGTGATCGTGGCCAGCCTGATCATCCTCATGCCCGGCATGAGCCTGACCGCCGCCGTGCGCGAGTTGTCGAGCCAGGACCTCGTGTCCGGAACGGCGCGCATGGCCGGTGCCCTGGCGGTATTGCTCAAGCTGGCCTTCGGCACGGTTGCGGCAACCCAGGTCTGCGCCTTGTTCGGCTTGATTCCGCCGCCCGTGCCGATGAGCCGGGTGGAGCCGTGGACTGAATTGATCGCGGTACCCGTGGCGGCGATAGCGTTTGCCATCATGTTCCGCAGCCCGTGGCGCTTCTTCCCGCTGGTGATCGGTTCCGTGATTGCGGGCTACATCTGCACGCGCCTGGGTGGTGCCTTCGTTTCCGCGCCGTTCGGCGTCTTCGTGGGCGGACTGTTGCTCGGCGCCAGCAGCAACGTATTCGCGCGCGCATTCGAACGGCCGGGCGCCTTGGTTCGCGAACCCGGCATCATCCTGCTGGTCCCCGGCAGCGTGGCTTTCCGCTCCATGAGCTTCGTGTTCGAGCGCGATGTCATGCTCGGCCTGGATACGGCAATCACCCTGACCACCTTGCTGGTGGCGCTGGTTGCGGGCCTGCTGTTCGGCGACCTGCTGGTGCCGCCGAGAAGGAAGCTTTAATTGCCGGGAATGGGGAATTGGGATTGGGACGCGAGCGGTGGTGACAAGTGTTCACCGCAGTTCCCCCTCTCCCGTTGGCGGGAGAGGGCTGGGGTGAGGGTGGAGCGGCAATCGGCTTCAAGCCAATCACCAACTTCACTAGCACAGTTGTTTTTCCTATCAACGATTCTCTATTCCCTATTCCCCATTCTCCGCTTAATCACTTCAACAACGAGCGCAGCATCCAGGCGGTCTTCTCGTGGGATTCCACGCGTTGCGTGGCGAGGTCGGCGGTGGGTTGATCATTGGCGTTGTCGGCTGCCGTAATGGTTGCGCGCGCCGTGCGCGCCGCGGTTTCATGACCTTCCACCAATTGCGAAACCATGGCCTTCCAGTCGGGAACCTTGGTTTCTTCCTTGATCGAGGTCAGCTTGCCGAACTGTGAATAGGAGCCCGGTGCGAACACATCGAGGGCGCGGATGCGTTCGGCAATCACGTCGTTGGCTTGCCACAGTTCGTTGTACTGGGTTTCGAACATCACGTGCAGGCTGTTGAACATGGGCCCGGTCACGTTCCAATGGAAGCTGTGCGTTTTCAGGTACAGCGAATAGTTGTCGGCAAGCAGGCGTGACAGGTGTCCGGCAACCTTCTTGCGGTCAGCGGCGGAAATTCCAATGTTGATGGCCATGGCAGTTCTCCTTCTGGGCGGTTTCGAGTTTGCACGTACCGGATCGACATGGGTATTCGAATATTGAAATCAATCCGACAGGGAGCAGCTATCATGCACCCAATTCCGCATGCGTTGCGCACTTGATCCGGCATGATTGTGCATGCCCACCGCTGAATGCAGCCATCCAAATCGTTGCCACCCCGCTCCGCACTTGCGGACATTGCCACCCGTGACCGCGGCCGCTTGATCGGCCGCTGGCAACGCCTGTCCGCGACCGGTACATCTGCCAATCCCGAGCAGGTTGCAGACCTTGCCCGCGACATCGAATCGTCGATTGCCTGGGTGGCGGCGCGGCGTACGCGCGTGCCGACCATCCGTGTCGACGAATCCCTGCCGATTGCGGCACGCAGCGAGGAGATCGTGCGCTTGATCCAGGACCATCCGGTCGTCGTGCTGGCCGGTGAAACCGGGTCGGGCAAGACCACGCAATTGCCCAAGCTGTGTCTTGCGGCCGGTCGCGGCGTGGCCGGCATGATCGGCTGCACCCAGCCACGCCGGATTGCCGCGCGCACGGTGGCCCGCCGCGTTGCCAGCGAACTGGGCACGACCGTGGGTGAGCTGGTCGGCTTCCAGGTGCGTTTCGATGAGCGCGTGGGCGATGCCTCGCTGGTCAAATTCATGACCGATGGCATCCTGCTGGCGGAAACACAGGGCGATGCCTGGCTCAGCGCCTACGACACGATCATTCTCGACGAGGCGCACGAGCGCAGCCTCAACATCGATTTCCTGATCGGCTATCTCAAGCGCCTGCTTGCCAAGCGTCGTGATCTCAAGCTGATCATCACGTCGGCCACCATCGACACCGCGCGCTTTGCCGAACACTTCGGTGGTGCGCCGGTGGTGGAAGTGGAGGGCCGCAGCTTTCCGGTGGAACTGCGCTGGCGTCCTCCCGCCGAGCGTGCCGATGCCGGCCTTGCCGAACAGATCGTCGCGGTGATGGACGAGATCAACGCGACTGACCCGCTGGGCGATGCGCTGGTGTTCCTGCCGGGTGAACGCGAAATCCGCGATGCGCATCTGGCGCTGGAGCGGCGCAAGTATCGCGAGACCGAAATCCTGGCCCTGTATGCGCGGCTTTCGGCCAACGAACAGGATCGTGTATTCAAGCCGGGTGCGAAGCGGCGCATCGTGCTTGCCACCAATGTGGCCGAGACTTCGCTGACCGTTCCGCGCATCCGCTACGTCATCGACAGCGGAACCGCGCGGGTCAAACGCTACAGCCAGCGCGGACAGTTGGAACGCCTGCACATCGAAGCGGTTTCCCAGGCGGCCGCGGACCAGCGCAAGGGGCGTTGCGGGCGCATCGGGCCCGGCACGTGCTATCGCCTGTACGCGGAAGATGATTTCGCGCAGCGGCCGCGCTTCACCGATCCGGAAGTGCTGCGCACCTCACTGGCCGGCGTGATCCTGCGCATGCTGGCGTTGAAGCTGGGCAATGTCGCGGAATTCCCCTTCGTCGATGCCCCGGAGGAACGCGCCATCGGTGATGGCTATCGGCGTCTTCTTGAAATCGGTGCGATCGATGCACAACACCGGCTGACCCGCATTGGCTCGGCCATCGCGAACATGCCGGTGGACGTGGCCCTGGCGCGCATGCTGGTCGAGGCCGAACGGCTGGGCGTGGTGAGTGAAATCCAGGTACTGGTGTCCTTCCTCAGCATCCAGGATCCACGCGAACGTCCGGCCGATGCGCGTGCCCAGGCCGATGCGGCGCATGCGCAGTTCAACGATCCGAAATCCGATTTTCTCGGCATCCTCAAGCTGTGGCAGACCTACACGCAATCACACCAGGACCTGACCCAAGCCAGACTGCGCGATTGGTGCAAGGCCCACTTCCTCAACTTCATGCGCATGCGTGAATGGCGCGAGCTGCATCGGCAGTTGGTTGTGGGGCCGGGAATGGGTGAAAAGCCGGGAATAGGGAATAGGGAATCGGGAATAGGTAAGGGCAATAGCAGAAGCCGGAGCCAGAGCAAGCGCGAAAGCAAGAGCAAGAGCAAATCTGGATCGAAGCATGCGCGTCATGTCGCCACGGATCCTGCTCGTTCGATTCCCCATTCCCCATTCCCCATTCCCGACAACGGTGAATCCATTCACCGTTGTCTCCTGAGCGGCTGGCCCACCCAGGTCGCACGCAAGGACGAGCGCAACCAGTACCGTGGCACGCGCGAGCGCAAGTTCGCGATCTTTCCCGGCTCGGCCCTGGCCAAGTCGCCGCCCAACTGGTTGCTGGCCGGGCAGATCCTCGATATCGGCAAGGTGTATGCGATGCAGTGCGCGCGCATTGAGCCGGCCTGGATCGAGCAGCAGGCGGCGCACCTGGTACGTCGCAGTTGGCACGACCCGCATTGGTCGCGCAAACGCGGTGCCGTGATTGCCTTCGAGCAGGTCAGCCTGTTCGGTCTGGTGCTGGTGGAAAAGCGCGCCGTGCAGTTCGGCAAGCAGGATGCGCAGCGCGCGCATGCGTTGTTCGTGCGCGATGCATTGGCCACTTGCGACATCGATGCGCGTGCGGATTTCATCCGCGCCAATGCGCGCGTGCTGGTTCAAGCCGCGGAGCTTGAGGCCCAGCAGCGGCGCGCCGGGTTGATCAAGTCGCAGGACGAACTTGCGGCATTCTTCAGTGCCCGCTTGCCGGCCGAGATCCACACCAGTGCGGCCCTCGATGCGTGGTATCGCCGCGCAACACCTGCGGAGCAGGCGGCGCTGCGCTGGTCGCTGGCCGACGTGCTGGGCGGCACGTCCGCGTCGGGTGCGGACGAGTTTCCGACCGAGCTGGAATTTGCAGGCCAGCCCTTGCCGCTGGAGTACCGATTCGTGCCGGGTGATCCGGCCGATGGCGTCAGCGCCCGCGTGCCGCTGGCCTTGTTGAATGCCATGCCCGTACAAGCCGGTGAATGGTTGGTGCCGGGATTGCTGGTCGAGAAGGTGGCCGAGCTGATTCGCGGCCTGCCCAAGCCCTTGCGTCGCAACTTCGTGCCCACTCCGGATTTCGCCCGGGCGTTCGTGCAGTCGCTGGATTCCTTTGCCGAGGCGCGTGGGCAGTCGCTGATCCTCGCCTTGGCCACCTACCTGCGCAAGGTGACGGGTGTAGCGATCAGCGCCGATGATTTCGGCAGCATCGAACTACCGCCACACCTGCGCCTTCGCTATCGCATTTTCGACACGCGCCAGAAGGAAATCGCCGCCGGCCGCGACCTTGCGGCCTTGCAGGCGGAATGGGCCAGTGCGGCACGCGAGGCATTCTCGCGTCGCGCCGATGCCAGCTTCAGTCGCGAGGAAGTCGATGGATTCGACATCGATGACATTCCCGAATCGATCCGCTCCGAGGAGGGTTTGCTGGCCTATCCCGCACTGGTTGACCTCGGCGCCAGCGTGGGTTTGCGCGTTTTCGAGCAGGCAGACACGGCACGCGCCGAGCACGCGCGCGGTGTCGAGCGCCTGCTGCGGCGCGCACTTGCCGATGCCATCAAGCGCTGCCGTCGCCAGTTGCCTCTCGGCAATGCAACCTCACTGAAGTGGGCGGCGCTTGGCAGCGTGGATACCTTGCGCGCAGATCTGGTCGAGGCTGCACTTGCCGAACGATTGCATGCACACGACCTTCAAGTGCGCACGCGCGCAGGATTCGAAGCCTTGCAGGAATCGATCTCGCGCGAATTGTTCGGCAGTGCGGTCAAGCGCCTGGAGCTGGCCGAGGCCATCATCGAGGCGCATGCGGACCTCGTCGCATGGCTGGAACCGCCGTTGATGGGCTTTGCCGCCGCCAACTATGCCGATCTCCACCAGCAGCGCGATGAATTGTTGACCCCCGGGTTCCTGCGCGCCACCAACCCCGCGCATCTGGATCACTTCCCGCGCTATTTGCGAGGCATGCGCCTGCGCGCGGAACGCCTGCGCCAGGATCCCGCGCGCGATCAATCACGCATGCTCAATGTCCAGCACTATTGGCGTGAATACCTCAAGCGTCGCAGCAGCGGCGATGCCGACCCTGCTGCCCTCAACGCATTGCGCTGGTTGATCGAGGAATTGCGCGTCTCGACCTTTGCCCAGGAGCTCGGCACCGCAGAGCCGGTCTCGCCCAAGCGCCTGGCCGCTGCGATTTCTGCACTGGACCGGGTTCCCGGGCGACCTTGATCGCCAACCAGATTGTCTGGGATGGATGCTGGACTGCGACTACTCCACGCGCTTGACGCGGATATCGCAGCCGCAGCCGTCGACATACATCAGCCAGCTGCCGAGGCTCATGGGCTTGACTTTGACCCGCGGGGATTCCATCGGGAACCCGCTCTTGCCAGATTCCGCCTGCTGCCAGACCTGGCCGTTCTCCAGCTTGACCTTGGTATTGCCGGTCCATCCCTTGAACTTGCCGACGATCACCGACTCGATGACCTCACGGTCGCTGCCGTCGACATAGAACTCGGTGGTGCCGTCCGCCTTGCGGATGGGGGCGCCGATGACGCTCACACCCTTGCTTTGGATCCACTCGTTCAGGAACTTGAGCTGCTCCGGGCTCAGCTTGTCGAGGCCCGAGGCGTTGAATTCGTCCTGGGACATGCGTTCTTCCAGCGTGGGCGCCGAAGTCTGCGTTTGTGCCGATACACCCAGCGAAAGGCCGAGCAGGAGGACAAGGATCAAGGTTCTGGAAGGCATGGATTTGAGCTCTCGGGGGTGGTCAAAGCGTGACCAGTTGATCGAAAAGTCTTTGATTAACGCGAGGTTAATGGATGCAGTGCATCAATACACAGGTTAGAATCCGCACAACGCAGTCTAGCACCGGGCAGCGATGCTTCGTGTGCCTGCAGGTTTCAATCGAGGCGGAGGCATGCATCACATGACATCCTGCAACGATTTCCCGGATACCCACGAGTACAGAGATTCAATGAAACGTATCAACGATTCGATCCACTTCGGCATTCTCGCAGCGGCTTCGACCGCCCTTCTTGCAGCCGCGCCATTGGCCGATGCCGCCAAGCGCTCCGCCGTGATCGGCGGCGACAACAGCTCCGGCAACCAGGCCACGACCCTGCTCGATGCGACCATCTCCGATGCCTTCGCGTATGCGCGACCGGGCGTCGGCGCCGGCAATGCAACGGTTTTCCTCAATGCGCATCTGTTCTGTGCGGAGACGCCGCGCGTCGCCAACCAGCTTTCCTTGCAGCCCCGGTATCAACTGCCTTCGCCCAATTCCGATGTCTGGAACTTTCCGGATGTCTACGCCAAAACCCTGAGCTACACCGGTGGCGGTTTTTCCGGCGCGGGGGAACCCGAGCTTGATATCAGCGTCGCCCATGGATTGGCCGGTACCAACATGCGCTGCCTCGTGGCCCAGCCGGGCTCCAGCCTCGACATGGCCAGCGTGAGTCATGGACTGTTCGACAGCACCTTTGGCAGCGATGCCACGGCGCAGCCTCCGTCTGCTGCTCATCAAAACGTCAAGGTGACAGGTGAGTCCTTCGGTGGATTTGCCGGCTTGGCGGTGAATGTGATCAAGCTCGAGACGGAGTTCGATGCGACCGCGCCGGCTGCCGTCAATTGGACTCTGGTGGATGGCTACAACCGGCAGGCGCTGTCATCGCTGGCCAATGCAAGCTGGTGCGTGTTGCCGGCAAGCTGGGTCGGAGGAACCACGCCCCCGGCGCAGTTGTGCGACGACCCTGGCCTTGGTGTTCCCAAGCAGACCGGAGCCTTCGTGCGTTCGGAACTCAGCTTCGCCGTGAGTGACCCGGCCAAGTTCGTCCTTGTCTATCGCTCCGTGGTTGGTGCGGCTGCTGGCGGCACACCCATGCAGGGATTTGCGGCACTGCGTACCGGAGGTGGCCTTGCCTTGGCTGCCGACGAATTGCAGGACTGGTTCCGCGACGACAGCGTCTGGTACGCCTACTGAGCCCAGTCGTACAGTGGGTTCGGGCCCGGCCTGAACCCATTGCGCAATGTGCCTGATCCTCGCTGGGGATCAGCGGCAAGCCAGCTTGGCGGGCAGGGCTGACCGGATTCTCCCCAATCTTGCGTCAGGCTGCCGCGGCCCATCGACGCATCACGTTTGAAGGCAGGATCGGTTGTGTCCCAGCAGCCCGTCGATGTGCTTGCCCTGATAGACGCCAGGCTGATCCAGTCCAGAGACGCGCGCGCACGATGGGATGCCACACGTGCTGAGCGCGAGGCGACCCTCGATGTCCTGGAACCCCTGGCCACGGGGGCCGCAACGCGCAACGCATTCCTTCTGCACGAAGCCGCTCTTTCCGGTTGCGAATTCGATGCCGCGGAATTGCAGGCATTCGGCACCGAAGTGGCCGAACTGGTCGAAGGCCAGCGCGCCGCAGAGAAGGTCTGGTCGCTGTATGCACAGCGCACGTCGCCGGGAGCGGCAGAAGGCTTGCGTCGCTTGCTGCTGGCCATCATCCGCGACCTGCGCGTGGTCTTCATCCTGCTGGCGCGACAACTCGTGCGCATGCGCATGGCCGCCGAACTGGATGAAGGCGAACGGCGCGCGCTGGCGCAACTGACTTCGGACATCCATGCGCCGCTGGCCAATCGGCTCGGCATCTGGCAACTCAAGTGGGAGCTTGAGGACCTCGCCTTCCGTTACCTGCAGCCGGAAACCTACCGGCGCATCGCGCAGTTGCTGGACGAGCGCCGCTCGGATCGCGAAGCCTGGATCGCCCAAGCGAGGGGCCTGCTGCAGGCTGCCCTGGAAAAGGCCGGCATCACGGCCGAGATTGGTGGTCGCCCCAAGCACATCAGTTCGATCTGGAAGAAGATGCAGAAGAAGGGCCTGGATTTTTCCAGCCTTTACGACATCCGCGCGCTGCGCGTGCTGGTGCCGGATGTTCCTTCCTGTTACGCCGCGCTCGGTGTCGTGCACTCGCTGTGGCCATTCATTGCCGGCGAGTTCGATGACTACATCGCCAGCCCGAAGGGCAACAACTACCAGTCGCTGCATACCGCGGTGATCGGCCCGGACAACCGCACCCTGGAAGTGCAGATCCGCTCGCACGACATGCACGCCTATGCCGAACTCGGATTTGCCGCGCACTGGCGTTACAAGGAAGGTGGCGGTGGCGATGCCAGCTTCGAGCGCAAGATCGCCTGGATGCGCCAGTTGCTGGAAAGTCGGGATGACGCCGACGACGATGCCGCGCTGCTCGCCGGCTTCCGCACCGATGTCATCGATGACCGGGTCTACCTGCTGACTCCCAAGGGGCAGGTGATGGACCTGCCCAAGGGCGCGACCGTGCTCGACTTCGCCTACCTCATCCACACCAGTGTCGGCCACCGCTGCCGCGGCGCCAAGGTCAATGGCCGCATCGTGCCCTTGACCTTCCAGCCAGTCAGCGGCGACCGCATCGAGATCCTCACCGGCAAGACCCAGGAGCCGCGACGCGACTGGCTGAACGCGCACCATGGCTTCCTCAACACCGCGCGTGCACGCAACAAGGTGCGCAACTGGTTCCGCCAGGCCGATCGCGAGATCAACATTGCGGCGGGACGAGCAGTGCTGGAGCGCGAACTGAAGCGCCTCGCCCTGCACAACGTCGAACTGGAAAGCCTGCCTGCCATGTTCAAGGTGCGCAGCCTTGAGGAATTGTTCGAGGCCCTGGCCCTGGGCGACATCAGCGCCGGACACATTGCACGCATCCTGCATGAGCAGAAGGCAGAGAACGAGCCTGCACCCGTGCGCGCGGAAGCCGTGCCGATCAGACACGATTCCGGCAAGGGCGCACTGGTGATCGAGGGCGTGGGCAACCTTTTGACCGTGCTGGCGCGTTGCTGCCAGCCATTGCCCGGCGATTCGGTGTGCGGATTCATCACCCGCGGGCGCGGCGTCAGCGTGCACCGGACTGATTGCCGCCAACTGGGTCGCCTCCGCAGCCTGGATCCGGATCGCATCATCGAAGTGGAATGGAGCGGGGCAGGCCAACGCAGCTATGAAGTCAATCTCATCGTGCGCGGCTATGACCGCAAGGGACTGCACAAGGATGTCAGCAACGTGATTGCGGCGGCCAACGTGAACGTGCTGGTGGTCGATGCGCGTGTCGATCCCGAGCGCAACGAAGTGCACATGAACTACCGCCTGAAGGTGGCGGATTTTGGCCAGCTCTCGAAGCTGCTCGGCCAGTTGCAGGCGGTGCCGAACGTGATCGAGGCGGTCCGCCACGCGTAGGGCAACGCTGAACCAGTGGATTCCGTTCGTGGTGAGCCAGTCGAACCATGTGCGGAATCCACCAGATCAGCGTCGCCTCTGTCCGGGGCGTCGCTGACCACAATGTCGGCGCGTCGAGGCAGGCGGGCTGATATGCTTGTCCTGACGCTGCACTGCGGCATGAAACACGGGCCAAACCCCAACGTGATCGAGATTCCCGGATACCGCATCCTGCGCCAGCTTGGCCGCGGTGGCATGGCCACCGTGTACCTTGCCGTGCAGGAATCGGTCGACCGCGAAGTGGCGATCAAGGTCATGTCGCCAGCCCTGTTGGTCGATCCGAATTTCGGCGAACGCTTCCAGCGCGAGGCAAAGATCGCGGCGCGCCTGCACCATCGACATGTCGTGGGCATCCACGATGTCGGTCGCATCGGTGACTACCACTACATCGCCATGGAATATCTGTCCGGCGGGCCCGTGCTCAGCAAGGACGGCCCGGCACGGCCGGTGCCGTTTGCCTTGCGCGTGACCCGCGAGATCGCCAGCGCCATCAACTACGCGCAGCAGAAGGGCTTCATCCACCGCGACATCAAGCCCGACAACATCCTGTTGCGCGATGACGGTTCATCGGCACTCACCGATTTCGGCATTGCCCGTGCCAACGATTCGGCAACGCGCATGACGCGCACCGGGGCCGTGGTTGGCACGCCGCATTACATGAGCCCGGAGCAGGCACGCGGCAAGCAGCTGGATGGGCGCGCCGACTTGTACAGCCTCGGCGTGGTGCTCTACGAGATGCTGGTGGGCCGTGTTCCGTACCACGCGGAAGATTCGCTTGCGGTCGGCATCATGCACATCACCCAGCCGGTGCCGATGCTGCCCGATCATCTCAGTGTGCTGCAGCCCCTGGTGGACGGCATGCTGGCCAAGGAGCCTGGCGATCGTTTCCAGACCGGCAACGAGGCGGCACTGGCCATCTCGCGTTACGAACAGGCCATTGCCAATGGCGAACTGGCCGGTCTCGATATCGCTCCCGAGCCCGCCCAGCGCGAGCAAAATCAAGTGGAAACGCGGGTCTCGCCAGCGCCGCGCACGCCGCAGTCGCCAAGACCGGCAGGCCGCGCGCAGGATTCACGCTTGCGCGCCGATCCAAGCCTCGGCCGCATGGAAGAAATCCTTGCCGCGACCGACGATCACATCCTGCGTGCCAGTCGCGTTTCGCGGCGCAAGGTCGCAAGCGGAGGACGCCGCATCTGGCCATGGCTGGTTTCGGCGCTCGTGCTGCTCGCGGTGGGTGGTGGTGCTGTCCTGGCGTGGAAGAACCAGGATTGGCTGCGCAGCTTTTTGCCGGCCACCGAGCTCAACGACATGCTCGCGCGTGCGCAGAAGGCGCTGGATGCGGGCACCCTGGACGGCAACGCCGGCGAGAGTGCACGTGAACTGTTCCAGGCCGCACGCACGCTGGATCCGGACAATGACATCGCGCGCCGAGGCTTGAAGGCGGTGGGCGAGAGATTGCTTGAGCGCGCACGCGACGCACTGGAGCGCAAGGACTTGAGTCTCGCGCGGCGGTCCGCTGCGGCTGCGCGCGAGTTGCTTGGCGGCGGTGTCGAGGTCGATGCGCTCGAAAAGGCCGTTGCCCAGCTCGATGCGCGGGGCACCCAGACCGAGTCCTTGCTGACATCGGCGCAGGAAGCACTGGGCAAGGACAACCTGCTCGGCGACGAAGGCGCGGTGGCCCTGTACCAGAAGGTGTTGGCGGCAGAGCCCGACAACGCTTTGGCCAAGGCGGGCGTGCAGCGCAGCGCGGAGGCGCTGTCGCTGCAAGCGAATGCGGCGATCAAGGGCGGCGACCTGGTGAACGGCTCCGCACGCATCGAGGACATTGCCCGCATCCTGCCCACGTTTCCCGGTTTGCCCGAACTGAAGGCGAAACTTGCCAGCCAACGCGATCAGGCGGCGGCTGCGCTTGCCAAGGAGCTGGATCGTGCCGATGCGCAGCTTCGTGCGGGGCGCATCAGTGGCGACAAGGATTCCGCCCAGGCCTTGTTTGAAGCGGTGCTGGCGCTGGATGCCGACAATCAACGCGCGCGCAGCGGGCTGCGCAAGGTCGCTCAAGCCTTGATCGTGCGGGCGCGGGCCGCCATCGAGGATTCCAACAGCGAACTTGCCGGAAGACTGCTGGGCCAGGCGGATGTCCTGGCACCCGGCCAGGCCGACCTCAACGCCGCGCGCGTCGAACTGCGCGAATTGCGCGAGCGCTTGCAGATAGCGGCAGAGCGCAAGGTCAGCTCGCCTGCGGATATCGAGCGGGTTCGCGTACTCATCGGCGAAGCCGACCAGGCCATGACCGCCGGCCGCCTGATCAGTCCGCCGGGCAACTGCGCGTACGACAAGTACCGCGCTGCGCTGTCCATCGATGGCGAGAACCCGGCTGCCCAGGATGGCTTGCGTCGCCTGCCGCTGCGCGCGCGCGAGCTGTTCGATCAGGCCATTACCGAGGCCAACCTGCAACGTGCGTCGGGCATGCTGGAAGTCGTGCGCCAGACCTCGCCCGCCGATGCAACGATCCCCGGCCTGGTCGAACGATTGGCCAACGCCTATGTCGATCTTGGCGAGAAGCGGATTGCGGAGAAGCGTCCGGACGATGCCCGCCGTGCGCTGCAATCGGCACGCGCGCTGAGCCCGAACAACGCGCGCCTAGGTGGGCTCGAACAAAAGATCGGCACCACGCCACCGGCATCCGGCTGAGGCCGGGTCGCGCGCGGAGGACACACGGTGTGTGCATCCTGTTGATTGCCATTGATGAGTTGATCGACTGGCCGCTGCTGCTGCTTGGCAACCGCGATGAATTCCATGCGCGTCCAAGCACGCCTGCACAACCCTGGGCCGGCGCGCCCGATTGCCTCGGTGGACTCGACCAGGTGGGTGGCGGCAGCTGGCTCGCGCAGCGCAATGACGGTCGCTTTGCCGCAGTGACCAACCTGCGCAGCGGCATGCCGGCGCAGGCACCGCGTTCGCGCGGACACCTGGTGCGCGAATTCGTCATCGGATCGCAATCGGCCACCGAATTTGCCGACGAGGTCATTCGCCACATCGACGAGTACGGTCCATTCAACCTGGTGTTCGGTGATGGATCCGCGGTTTGGGCCATCGATGGCCACGGCGAAACCCTGCAACGATTGCGCAGCGGCGTTCACGTGGTGAGCAACGGCCCGCTTGATTGCAACTGGCCCAAGGTGCGCCGCCTGCGTGAACGCTTCGAACAGGCGATCCGCAGTGGCCAGCGTGATGATGCGAGCCTCCTGGGCCTGCTTGCCGACGAGTCGCAGCCGGATCCGCAGTTCCTGCCGGATACCGGCGTGGGTCCCCAGCGTGAACGCATGCTGGCGCCGATCTTCATTCGCGGCGAGCACTACGGCACGCGTGCCAGCACGCTGGTAATGCACCACGAAGATGGCAGCGTGCTGTTCCGCGAGCGCAGCTTTTCTGCGGCGGCCTCAAACAGTGACGAAGTTGCCTGGCGTTGTCTGGCCATCCATGGCGAATGGCAACTCGAGTAGTGCCAAGGAAGGTCTGAACACGTATTGTCGCGAGCAAGCTCGCTCCCACCATTGCTTGATTTTGTGGGAGCGAGCTTGCTCGCGACGAATGAGTTCCGTACTTGTTCAGAGTTTCCCTAAAGGTCGAAGATGCGACGAATGGCACGCCGCGCAGCGGTGAAGGAGAAATTGTCCTGCATGGTGGCCAGCGCGTTCTGCGCAATGTGATTCCACTGCGCCTCGTCCTCGTACAGTTCCACCACGGCCTCGGCAAACGCCTCCGCGCTGTCGGCCACGCGGATGTCGAAACCGTCGCGAGCGTGGATGCCTTCCACTGCAATGGAAGTTGCCACCACCGGCAAGCCGCAGCTCATCGCCATGGTGACCTTGCCCTTGACCCCGGCGCCGTAGCGGATCGGTGCAATCGAGACCCGACAGCCATCCAGCCACGGGCTGATGTCCTCGATGAATCCGTGCACGCGGATGGCATCGCTGGCCAGTTGCTGGATGGCCGGCGTGACCTTGCTGCCGATCACGTGCAGGCAGACTTCAGGCAAACGCTGGCGCACGCCTGGCAACACCGCTTCGGCAAACCAGACCACGGCGTCGATGTTGGGCGGATGCTGGAAACCCCCGACAAACAACAGGTCCTTGCGGTCGGCGAAGGGCGTCTTGCTGCTGTTCACCTCGTGCACCAGGGCCAGCACATCGACCTTCACGCCCGGCGCATCCACGGCCAGCAGTTCGCGTTCGCTGCTGCTCACCACCAGGGTCAAGTCGCAGTCGCGCATCACCGAAAGCTCCTCGCTGCGCGTGGCCTGCGCATGGCGCAAGAGGTCGGTGCGGCCTTGCAATTCGGCGGCGCGCGTCTCGCGCAGATAATGCAGATCCACGGTGTCGAAGATCAGGCGCGCGCGCGGCGCGTAGAGGCGGGCGAGGCCGATGAACTCGCGCGCCACGTAATGACGCGACAGCACGATGGCATCGAACTCGGCGGCGCGCTTGCGGAACAAGGCAACCGGTTCGCAATGCCAGGGATGGTGCAGCACTTCGATGCCCGATTCCTGCAAGGCTGCGGTGTAGCCTTCGACCCAGGCACGATTGCTGGCCATGAACGTCACCTGGCATCCCTCGTCGCGCAGCACGCGCATCAGGTTGACCATGCGCAGCGAACCGGCATCGTGATCGGCTGCCGGGGTTACCGCATCGATGATGAGGATGCGCCGGCGTGCGCGATGGCTGGCGGCCAGGTGGATGGGCGTTCCCGGCTGCGGCTGTGAACGCAGCACGCTGCTCCACTTGTCGACGAACTTCTGCTGGTTGATGGGCTGGAAGCGCTTCATGCCGCTGGCGGTATCGGTGCCGGCCGTGATGCCTTCGAAATGGATCACCCACGAGTTCGGCTCGTAGATCACCTTGAGTCCGCGGGCACGCACGGCAAAGGCCAGGTCGGTGTCTTCGTAGTAGGCCGGCGCATAGCGCGTGTCGAAACCGCCGAGCGCCTCGAACAGGTGCCTGCGCAGCAGGATCGCCGCGCCCGAGCAGTAGTCGACCTCGCGGCGAAAACCGAAGTCGGTATCGTCCGGATCCTCGAAACGCCCGTAGTTCCAGCCGGAGCCGTCGCTGAAGATGATGCCGCCGGCTTCCTGCAGACGACCGTCCGGATAGACCAGTCGTGAACCGACCAGGCCGGCATCCGGCACCTCGGCAAAAACCCGCAGCAATGCTTCCAGCCAGCCGGCGGTCACCAGCGTGTCGTTGTTGAGAAACAGCACGAACTCGCCGCGCGCCAGTGCCCCGCCGGCATTGCAGGATCCGACGAATCCCAGGTTCTCCTCATTGCGCAGCACGCGAATGCCGTCGATCCCGGCAAGGCGCGTTTCGGTTTCATCGCTGGATTGGTCATCCACCACGATGACCTCGAAGGAGCTGGTGCCCGCATGCTCGGCAATCGAGCGCAGGCAGGCGGCGCTGTAGGCAATCTTGTTGTAAACGGGAATGACGATGGAGACCTGCGGCGCGTCGCTGCACGGCACGCTGAAGGGCGAGAACGCGGTGTCGGGCGCGGGGTAGCTGCGCGCATGGCGCAGTGGCTTGGCGGGCTTGAGTTCACGCAGCACGCGCGACCAGGTTCCACCGAGTCCATGCTGGGCAAGGCTGCCGCGAATCCGGCGCGTCTGCGCGATCAGGCGCTGCGAGCGGAATGCCAGCGAAGCGCGTACACGTGACAGGAATGTGCGCAGCGGTTCACTGCGCCGCCACAGGCGACTGGCCAGCATGGGGCGCAGACGCTTCACTTCGGCATCAAGTTTCAATGCCCAGGCGGTGCGGACTTCGACTTCCTTCTCCAGCGAGGTCAGCTGATGGCGGGCCAGCTCCAGTTCGCGGTTTTGCGCGTGGCCCCATTCGCCGCGGCGTTCGCTTTCCGCGCGCAAGGCGAGGATTTCGGCATCCTGTTCCCGGCGCTGGCGCTGTGCGCGCTGCAAGTCTTCGCTGTACGCGGCGCGAACCTGGGCATCGATGGTGGATGTGCCCAATGCATAGCGCATGGGTTCCTGTTCGGGCAGGTCGAGTACGGCGGCATACGCCGTGGCCATGGCCTCAAGTCCGGGTTCGCGCCGCGTGGCCAGGTGCTCGCGTACGCGGTGCAGCAGCGGTCGCTGGCCGGAGAGCGTGATGACCCGGTCAACAATGGCATCCGCATTCGCAGCAACGAGGAAGCCATTCACGCCCTCGTCGATGCGTTCCGCATACGCTCCCATGCGTGTGGCGATCACCGGCCAGCCGAGATCGCGCAATTCCGAGAGCATGTAGCCAAAGGTCTCCGCCACCGTGGGCAGCAACATGGCCGCATCCGGGGCGATGCGGGCGAGCAGGGCGGGCAGTTCCTCGCGCCGGTAGTCCAGCAGGATGTGCACGCCGTCCATGCCGAAGAACGCATGCGCATCGCCGCCCGCACCGAGCAGGAAGATATCGGCATGCTCGCGCACGCGCGGCAATACCTGCTCAAGCAACAATGCGCCCTTGCCGGCGCGCACACGGCCGGGAATGACCAGGCGCAGTTTCTCGCGCGCTATTGGTGCAGCGGCGCGTGCTGCATTCGCGGGCCATGCGTCCAGTCCATGCGCGATGACCGTCGAGGAGAGGGATGCCAGCTCGGGCGCAAGTCGCAGATCGTTGGCGAGCGCGGAGCGGCTGGGTGCAATCACGCGCGCCTTGGCTGCGAGCAAGGCACTGACCGTGCCATCGCGCAGCGCACGCCAGTGATCGGGATTGCCGTTCGCAAAAATGCGTTCATTGTCGGGTGCAGCCAGATCCGCCTTGCGTTGCGCGTCGTCAAAGCGCAGCTGCGGATCGCTGAAATCCCGATGCAGCACGGGCCAGAGCGGATAGTGGTCGTGCACGATGCGCGTGGTGGGCAATCCCGTGCGCAGTGCATCCAGGCTGTGTCCGATCAGCGAGGAAACCATCACCGAATCGATGCTGTAGCGGGCGATCAGCTCCGCAAGCAGGCGGCGGTAGCCGGCATTTTCCAGCGCGGTGTCGGCGATGGGTTCGGGCAGGGCCAGGCGCTGCAGGGCTGGCCCGTTCAAGCCGCCGTCGTGGAGTTCCAGCCATTCGCCGTGGCACTTCCGCGCGTGGCTGCCGCAGGATTTCAGCACCAGGTGATGGGCCTGATTGAAGCTTGCGCAGAAATCGCGCACCCAACGCTCGGCACCGCCGCCCCAGCCGTGCAGGACATGCAGGATCACCGGCCGTGCATCGACAGCGGGCAGGTCGGGATGCGCGGCGCAGCGCAAGGCCAGCGCCAGCTGTGCGCGCAGTTCCGCCAGCGGCGAGGGCGGCAACGGATCGCGCGGATCGCCTGGGGATTCCGCGTATGCCAGCGCGCGACCGCTGGCAGCAACATAGAGATGATCGAGCACTACGCGGCGCAGGCCGGGCGCGTCCGGGTTTGCAAGCCGAGGGCCATGCCAGGCGGAAGCCAGGGGCGACAGCGAGGGCAGGTCGATCAATTGCCTGCGCGCATGGGCAAAGCACAGCGCATCGATGCGCGCCACGTTTTCTTCGCAACGCACTCCGTCCGGCACGGGGGAGCGCAGGGCCTCCAGATTGTCGAGCGGTCCGGCAGCGAGAACATCCTCTTCCTCAAGCGCACGCAGCAATCGTGGCAATGCGGCGGGCGGCAACTGCGCATCGCTGCGCACGATCAGCAAGTGCTTGTTGGGCAGGCGCTTGCTGATTGCACAGGCCAAGGCTTCCGGCGCCAGGCCTTCCAGATCGGCGAAACGAAGGGCATCGACATGTCCGGCCAAACCCGCGCTGCCGCCGCAGAGGACGAGGCCATGCGGGGCGGGAAGCTGCGCACGGGCCGCGATCAGCCAGTCTTCGCTGCAGGGAGTGGCGCCATGCACACACAGGTGGATGCCATCCGGCGACACGTTCTGCACGGCGTTCCAGCTTGCTTCGGGCCGCGAATTATCCCGAAAGCCGCGGGGAAGCGCCATTTTTGCGGCCTCAGCCCCGAAGCCGGATGCACCAGGGGCTACAACGCCACCGTGAGCACCAGTACAAACTCGATGCGACCCGTCTCCGTTGCACGCAGACTGACCAGCTCGACAGCGGAAACTCCTTCGAGCGAGTCGAGGCCGCGCATGAAATCGGCAACGTCCGCATTGCGCGCGGCCACGCCGGATACGTCGATATACGCGTTTGAGCCCGTGGCATGCGCGTCCGCAGCCACTTCACGAGGTTGGAAACGCGTCAATTCGGCATTCTCTGGCAGAAGTTCGGTCAAGGCCTGGGAAATGCGGGCGATGTCCTGCGCCAGGGTTGCGCGCGGAGCCACTGTCTCCGGCTCCGGCTCCGGCGTCGATTCCATGTCGAGCTGCCAGTCAAATGTGTCGTAGTCGATGGCCTCGAGCTTTTCGTAATACATGCTGCGCGAGGTGCGTAGCCCTTTGGAGATCAAGTCGAAGCCGCGAAGGCGATAGCGATCAAAGCGTGCAATCAGGTCGCCGTCGGCATTGCGGGCCAGCAGCAATCCGAATTCATATCGAGCATCCGCACCCAGTCTGTCGACATCGGGAAAGTATCGCCCCGCTGCGTCGGCATCGATATCCAGTTCCAACCAGTATTCCTTGCATCCATGTCCCCCAGCCAGGATTCTGCCTTCCGACAAGGGCCCGAGCTTGCCGATCTTGTCGTCCAGGACGTCAAGCGACTTGCGTTCCGTGATGGCACGCAGGCGCTCGCGGTTCAGCTCTTCCCAGGCGCTGTATCGCTGCGGGTCGTTCTCGGCCAATTTCGCGGCGTCTGCGTTGAACGCCTCCAGAGTTGGCCTCAACCTGAGAAAATAGACGGAGCTATGCGATTGCTTCTCGATGTGCAGCATCGAGAGTCCCTCGTCATGCAAGCGTCGGCCGACCAACACCCTGCCGATGGCGGAATTTTCCGGGATGGCAAACGTTCCGGCTACCTCGGGGCATGCCGGGTTCTGCGCGTCGGGCGTGCTCGGAGCAACCGCCGTATCGCTGTAGTCGGAGACCGTGCGACTGCAGCCGGCAAGCAGCAAACCCAGTCCAGCCATCAGCAGCAAGGCTGCGCGCATATTTGATCTCCAGTTCATTGTCGGGTTGTTGATCCTTGGTTCTGTCGATTGCTGACGTCGACAGGACTGTTTGCCGAACGCACAAGGTTGCATTCCAACCTGCGTGAAAGGCTGAACGGAATATGACATGAAGCAAGCCGTCGTGCTGTCGAGCGATGCAAACGCGTATGCTTCAACGATGGCAAACGGAAGCGAAACAGGCCCATGTCCCATCCCCTGAAATTTCTTGCCGCATGCGCCCTGTGTGCGGTTGCGCTGATTTCGGGTTCGATCCAGGCCATGCCCGATGGCTCCAACAAGTGGCGGCTGGAGTTCAGTGGTGCGGCCGAATCTGCCGGTGAAATCGTGCTCGAGATTGCCGCGCCCAACGAAACGCCCATCGAGGTGAAGGCGGTGATTGACGGCAACGATGGCGAGAATCGCGTCGCGCGCAAGGTCAAGCGCGCGATTGACCGGCAGGCAGGGCGTATCGTCGATGCCGAGCTGGACGACGGCGAGGACGTGTTGGTCAAGCGGCACATGTTTCGCCAGTTTTCGATACGCCTGGTATCCAATTCGGTGAAGGGTGTGCGCATCCGCTTCGATCGGGAATGAGTGCGCGCGCCGCTTGCGCGGTGCCAAGCCTGGCGAGGCAAACATGAGGATGAATCACGATGAAGCTGCGTCTCCTGCAAATGATGTGTTGGCTACCGATGTTGGTCGCGTGCTCGGCTACCACGCCATCAAACGGCGGCGAAACACCAACTGCACCCGTCGTGGCGACCGCAGCGGTGGTTGACGCAGGTTCGCTTGCAACCCATCACTGGCGCCTGCAGCGCGCCATGGACCGCGAAGGGCGGCGTATCGATGCCCTGTTCGTGCGCGCGGACCTGCCTGTGCAACTGGATTTCAATGAAGGCCGGCTTGCGGTGCTCAATGCCTGCAACCGCATCGGCGGAAGCTTTGAAATCGAGAATGATCGCCTGATCGTGGGCGCGATGATCAGTACCAAGATGGCCTGTGCAGACCCTGCGCTCACGAACCTCGACCGGGCGATTTCCGAACGCCTGCAAGGCAGCTTGCGCATTGAATTCAGTGCCGACACGCCGCCCCGTCTGCGCCTGCTCACCGAGGGTGGCGACACCCTGGAATTCATCGGCGAGCCGACCGACGCGACGCGCTACGGCGGTGAGGGTGAAACGGTATTCCTCGAAATTGATGCGCGCATGCACGCCTGCAACCACCCTTTGATTCCCGCAGCACGCTGCTTGCGGGTGCGCGAGCGTCACTACGATGTCAATGGTTTGAAGGTGGGCGAGCCCGGCGAATGGCAACTCCTGTACCAGGACATTGCCGGCTACACGCATGAGGATGGCGTGCGCAACGTGTTGCGCGTCAAACGCTACGTCGTGAAGAATCCACCGGCCGATGCGCCGGCGACCGCGCTGGTGCTCGACATGGTGGTGGAATCCGAGCGCGTTGAATCCAGATGAACACGTCAATGTGATTCCAGGCCAGCCTTCGAAGCGAGCGTGTCTTGTCCGTTCATGGTTCGACGGGCTCACCACGAACGGAGGTTGATTTCTTCGGCAGGCCAGTACCAAGCAAGGTCAATGATCTGCGGACAAACGGGACTTGATTCGCGTTGCTCAGACGTTACCGTTCATGGTTCGACGAGCTCTCCACGAACGGAATTGTTTGCTCAGAGCTGGTTGACCGGCAACATTGAATCTCATCACGAACGGAGTTTGGCCGCTTCAGTAGAAGTGTCCTGAGCATGTTCAAGGTTTCGGGACGAACGGACTTGATTCGCGTTGCCCAGGCGGTACCGTTCGTGGTGAGCCTGTCGAAGGGAACCATGAACGGAAACCACCGAACCCGTGTTGTCCTAAACTACTGCGTCATTCCACACGCGCTGCGCCTTGAACTTGATCCGACGATTGCTTGCCTTCCTGGCATTTCTCTGGCGCTGGCTGCGCGCTCCGGTTTGGCTTTCGCTTGGCGCGTTGGCGGGATTCCTTGTCCCCTATGTGATCCAGCTCGATGGCCAGGTGCGCGCGCGCTTCGATGACCTGAGCTGGCAGATACCGAGCCGCGTGCTGGCGCGGCCCCTTGATCTCGCCGTCGGCCGGCCGATGACGCTCGACACCCTGCTGCTTGAGCTGGATGCCTCGCGCTACCGCAAGGACGGCAGCGCGCAATCGGCGGGCACCTTCAGTCAGGATGGCGGCCATTTCATCATTGCCCGCCGCGCATTCAACGGCCTCGATGGCCGGCATGCCGAGCGCCGCATTGCCCTGGACATCGGTGACGGACAGATCACCACGCTGGTGGATGCCGGCAGTGGCCAACCGTTGGCGCAGGCGGAACTGGATCCGGCCCGCATCGCCACCCTGTACGGGATGCAGCAGGAAGAACGGCGCGTGGTTCAGCTTGAACAATTGCCAACCTTGCTGCTGACCGGCCTGCAGGCTGTCGAGGATCGCGAGTTCAAGCATCACCACGGCATCAACCTGAGCTCGATCCTGCGCGCGAGCTGGGTAAACCTGCGCGCCGGTCGCGTGGTGCAGGGCGGGTCGACGCTCACCCAGCAACTGGTCAAGAACCTGTTCCTTGATCGCAGCCGCAGCTTCGTGCGCAAGTTCAACGAAGCCTTGATTGCGCTGATCATCGAGTACCGCTACGACAAGCGCCGCATTCTTGAGGCCTACGTCAACGAGATATTCCTCGGCCAGCAGGGTGGCCAGGCCGTGCACGGATTTGCCGCTGCCGCCGAATTCTATTTCGGGCGCGAGGTGGCCAAGCTCGACACGGCCGAAGTTGCCTTGCTGGTGGGCATGGTGCGCGGGCCCAGCGAATTCGATCCCCGGCGCGCGCCGGAGCACGCGCGCGAACGGCGCAATCTCGTGCTGGTCCAGTTCCACGACACCGGTTTGATCGATGCCGCGCAGCTTTCCAAGGCCCGCAGCACACCGTTGAACGTAAGTGCCAAGGGTGCCTTGCCGCGCAATCGCTACCCGGCATTCCTTGACCTGGTGCGCCGGCAGTTGCAGCGCGATTTTTCCGAGCAGACGCTGGATGCGGCGGGACTCGTGATCCACACCACGCTGGCACCGTCGGCGCAGATCCAGGCCGAGACTGCGCTTGCGAAGTCACTGAAGGATCTCGGCAAGAGCGGCTCCGGATTGCAGGCGGCAGCCGTGGTCACCTCGGTGCCGGATGGCGAGGTGCTGGCGCTGGTGGGTGGGCGCGAGGTCGATGGCAGCGGATTCAATCGTGCGCTGGATGCGCGCCGGCCGATCGGATCCCTGGTGAAGCCGTTCGTCTACCTTACGGCGCTTGCCCAACCGCAGCGTTATTCGCTGGCCAGCATCATCGAGGATGCGCCCGTCAGCTTGCCGCAGCCGGATGGGTCGCGCTGGATGCCGCGCAATGCCGATGGCGAGGCGCACGGGCGCGTCATGCTCATCGACGCGCTGGTGAATTCATGGAACCTGGCCACGGTGCAGCTCGGATTGCGGGTCGGCGTCGAGCGCGTGCGCGGCCTGCTCGACTCGTTCGCGCTCGGTGCCGACATCAATCCGAATCCGTCCCTGCTGCTTGGCGCGGTCGAGCTGAGCCCGCTCAACGTGGCCCAGCTGTACCAGTATTTTGCGGCGGATGGTCATGCCGTGCCGCTGCGCGCGGTGCGCGGCATCGTCGACAGCAAGGGACGCCCGGTGTCGCGCTTTGGCGTGAAGCCGGGCAGCGGCGATTATGTCGTGGCCTCGCGCCTGCTCACCTGGGCCATGCAGCAGGTGGTGGAATCCGGCACCGCGCGCTCCATCGGTGAGGCGGGGCTGGCCAACCTGCATGCGGCCGGCAAGACCGGTACCAGCGATTCCCAGCGCGATTCCTGGTTTGCCGGCTTCAGCGGCAACCAGCTCGGCGTGGTGTGGATGGGGCGTGACGACAACAGCCCGACCCGGCTGTACGGATCTACCGGTGCACTGCGCGCGTGGATCGACTTGTTCAAACGCCTGCCTGCGCAAGCGCTGGCCAGCTCCAGGCAAGGCCTGGAGTTTGTATGGATCGATCCACAAAGCACCCAGCGCAGCGATCCGGTGTGCACGGGGGCGCGTGAACTTCCGTTCATTGAAGGCTATGCGCCGCAGGAGCGCCATGGCTGCGCGCTGGACAAGCTGCGTGACTGGTTCGGCGGCAACGACGAATGACGTTAAGGAAGGTCTGAACAAGTATTGTCGCGAGCAAGCTCGCTCCCACCATGGCTTTATTGTCGCGAGCAAGCTCGCTCCCACCATGGCTTTATTGTCGCGAGCAAGCTCGCTCCCACCATGGCTTGATTTTGTGGGAGCGAGCTTGCTCGCGACGAATGAGTTCCGTACTTGGTCAGCATTGCCTTAAGCTTTCGGATCTTGGTCGATTGGAAACCGGTTGAATGAAACACCCTGGCTTGATTTTGCGGACTGCCCTGCTTGCTGTGCTGTGCGTGGTGATGTGCGCATGTTCCAGCGGATCGCGCGATTCCAGCCCACGGGTGCGCCCGGACGAGGAACGCATGAGTGCCGTTGCCAACATCCGCGCCGCCAATGCCGGCGAGGATTCCGCATTGCAGGTCAATCCCCTGCGCGATCCTGCGGTCGAGGGTTACCTGGCCAGAGCCGAGGAAGCGGAGAAACGCGGTGAGCTGAAGGTTGCCCTGGCCGAAATCGGCAAGGCGCGGGCACTGGCCGCCGACGCTCCCGATTTGATCCAGCGCCAGGCGGAACTTGAATACCTGCTTGGCGACATCGTCAATGCCGAGAAGCTCGCCTACCAGAGTTTCGAGAAGGGCCCGAAGGTTGGCAGCCTGTGTGTGCAGAACTGGCAGACCATCTACGAGGCGCGCAAGCATTTCGGCGACACCGCCTACCTTGATTTCGCGCAGCGCAAGCGTGAGGAATGCAAGGCCAGGCGTCCGCCGCGGTTTTGATCGCGATGCCCTTCTCCAGGTGTTGCATCGGCAATGGATGACCACGTCGGCGACGTGCTCGGCGCGGAAGGGCCGTTTGCGCGCGAAGTTCCCGGATTCGTTCCGCGCGAGGTGCAGATGGCCATGGCCGAGGCAGTGGCCGCGGCCATCGACGAGCGCCACACGCTGATTGCCGAAGCCGGAACCGGAACCGGCAAGACCTTTGCCTACCTGGTGCCGGCGCTGCTGTCGGGCAAGCGCGTCATCGTTTCCACTGGCACCAAGGCGCTGCAGGACCAGTTGTTCCATCGCGACCTGCCGCGCGTGCGCAGTGTGTTGGGCGCGCGACTTTCCGCCGCCTTGCTCAAGGGCCGCGCCAACTACCTGTGCCTGCATCGCCTCGAACAGGCACGCACGGAGGGGCAATTTGCCAGTCGGCAACAGGTGAGTGACCTGCAGCGCATCCATGCCTGGTCGACATCAACGCGGCACGGGGATCGCGCGGAGTTGGCGGAGCTGGCCGAGGATTCCCCCTTGTGGCCGCGTGTCACCTCGACCACCGACAATTGCCTCGGCAGCGAGTGTGCCTTCTTCAACGATTGCTTCGTGGTCAAGGCGCGCCGCGCCGCCCAGGAAGCCGACGTGGTGGTGGTCAACCACCATCTTCTGTTTGCCGATCTGGCGATAAAGCAGGAAGGCTTCGGCGAAATCCTGCCCGGCGCGCATGCCTTCATTCTCGATGAGGCGCACCAGGTTCCGGAATTGGCCGGACAGTTCTTCTCGGTCAGCCTGAGCGCGCGCCAGTTGGCCGAACTGGTCCGCGACACCATCGCCGAGTGTGGGGCGGTCACCGGCGTGCTCGGCATCCTGCAACCCTTGACCGAGGCAATCACCACAGCCGTGCGCAAATTGCGTCTTGCGATGGATGGCTTTCCCGGCCGTGCCGCGCTGAAGCGGATCGAACGCGATGCCGAGGTCGAAGCTGGAATCGAGGGCCTGCGCCTGGCGCTGGAAGCGTTGGTCAACGGATTGGCACCGCACAACGAGCGCAGCCGTGGCCTGGACAGCGTGCACGAGCGTGCCCAGTCCGCCCTCGCGCGCCTGAACCAGTTGATGGATGGTTCGGCACGCGACAGCGTGCACTGGTACGAGCTGAGTGCGCAGGGATTCTCCCTGCATTCGACGCCGCTGGATCTGGCCCAACCCTTGCGCGAGCTGCGCGAACAAAGCCATGCCGCCTGGATATTCACCTCGGCCACCCTGTCGATCGCCGGGGATTTCACCCACTTCGCGCGCCAGCTCGGACTCGACGATCCGCACACGGTTTGCCTGCAAAGTCCCTTCGACTACCAGCGGCAGGCACTGGCCTACCTGCCCGCGGGTTTGCCGGAACCGAACACCGATACCCATACCGAGCGCGTGGTGGAGGCGGTGATCCCGGTGCTCGCCGCATCGCAGGGGCGCGCCTTCCTGCTGTTCACTTCGCACCGTGCGCTGCGGCGTGCCGCAGACTTGCTTGCCGACCGTGTTCCCTGGCCGCTGTTCGTGCAGGGCAGTGCACCTCGGCATCAGTTGCTTGAGGAGTTCCGCGCCTCGGGCAATGGTGTGCTGCTCGGCGCAGCCAGTTTCTGGGAAGGCGTGGATGTTGCCGGCGATGCGCTGAGCGTCGTGGTCATCGACAAACTGCCGTTCGCCGCACCGGATGATCCGGTGCTCGCCGCGCGCCTGGAAACCCTGCGCGAGGCAGGGCTCAAGCCCTTCTTCGATTGGCAGATCCCCAATGCAGTGATCGCCCTCAAGCAGGGAGCCGGGCGCCTGATCCGCGACATTCACGACCGCGGCGTGCTGGTGCTGTGCGATCCGCGCCTGACCAGCAAGGGCTACGGACGCATTTTCCTGGCCAGCCTGCCGGACATGCCGAGAACTACCGACATAGGGGCTGTCCAGGCGTTCTTCGGAGCTTAAGGATAGAATCAATCGAACGCGACGCTACTGATCAGAAATCAATGACTCTGACCCCATTGATCCGACTACTGGGAATCAAATCGCCTTGTGGGCGCTGAGATGGCAGCATTTGCACAGCTTCGAAACGGAGTTGAACTCTGTTCCGCAGCATGCCCGGCTACAGGTACAAACCAACTTGGATTTCCTAAGTACGGTTACAGGTTCTCTATCGAGACCATTGGCAGCCACATTGCATGCGGTAACTCGATTGATTGCGGCAATATGACGGCGATCCGGACTATGCATGTGCACGGCTCTACGAATTTCAAAGTGAATGAATTGGACGGAAGCTTGAATCGCAGACTCATGCCATTCATTGGTCAGTGGAGGAGGCAAGATCCGAATAATTTCTCATCTCCGGACAAGAGTCTTCCTTCAAATCTTCTTTACAGTCCGAAGTTTGGTCTCCGCCTCTGGGATGGGCAGACGAGGGAGGTGATTGACTATGGTTACTAAAGGACTGATTGGCGCCGTGTTGATTTGTGCAGGTATGCACTGTTGCTACGCATCCCCTCTCATTGAAGACTCCTGGATGATTGTGGAGATGCGGAGCGTAGAAGGTAATAGAATTTCCGCCGAGTCGAATGGCCAATCATTGACTGCGCTCACGCTGTGGCTGGATGGCGAGAGAATTGACTTCGATGTCCAGATTGCACGGGATCTTGAATTCCCGAATTTGAACTCGGCTCGATTGCTGGGCGATGGTAATGGCGGAAAGGAAAAGGCTATGAGGCTCCTAACAATTGGGTTTGGAAGTTGGCGAGGTCAGCCAAGAGATGATCTTGACTTGGTTGTAGAGTATGTTGGTCGGAAGATGGCACGAGCGTTTCTGATTCTGAAGGGTGATTTGGATCACCCGATTCATGAATTGGATCAAAGGGGTCAGTGATCAAAGTGATCAAAGGGGTCACCATTTCGCCGCTGACGTCAAGTAGGCCGCAGTAATTTCTCCCGAGAACGGATCAATGGGGTCACCATTTCGCCGACTGTGTCAACGAAGCCATAGCTTCCCGTCCCGCTTGCCGCAGGTTCCGGTTTTTTGGCACCCATTTTGATTTGCCGTCTCCGCGATGCTTTCGATGGATCAATGGGGTCAGAGTCATTGATTTCTGACCACCCGAGAAGTAGTCTTGCCCTTGATGACCTGATGCCGGGAGTCTGTCTATGGCTCGCTTGCCACGCCTTTTTCTGCCGGGTTGTGCGCAGCATGTAATCCAGCGTGGCAACAATCGTGAGGCCTGCTTTTACACGGAAGCGGATTACAAAGCGTATCTGTCGATGCTCAAGGACGCTGCGTTGAAGTACGAGGTGGCCATCCATGCCTTCGTGCTGATGACCAATCATGTTCATTTGCTGATGACTCCGGGCGACGAGCAAAGCATCAGCCGGATGATGCAGGTGCAAGGCAGGAAGTACGTTCAATACTTCAACTTCACCCATGGCCGTAGCGGTACGCTGTGGGAGGGTCGATACAAATCGACGCTGGTCGATGCCGATAACTACTTGCTGACCGTGTATCGCTACATCGAACTGAATCCGGTGCGCGCAAGCATGGTGACGCATGCGTCGGAGTATCCCTGGTCGAGCTACCAGGGCAATGCGCTGGGCAAGCCGATCCAACTGCTGACACCGCATCTGCTCTATCGTCGTCTTGGCAAGACTGCACAGGAGCGCCAGATGGCTTACCGGGCGCTGTTTCGAGGCAGGATGCCTGAGCAGGAACTTGCTGCCATTCGAGAAGCGAGCAACAAGGCGTGGGTGCTGGGAGATGACCGCTTCCGGCGGCAGATTGAAGCAAAGACCGGACGTCGAGCAGTGCCTGCCGGGCGTGGTGGCGACCGCAAGTCCGCGCGGTATCTTGAGTCCTTGAATCAATGACCCTTTGATCCACTTTGATCCCAAAGTCACTGGGTCCCGGATATCGCTGCGCGATTCCGGGACGACGAGCAGCGGCAGCCTTGTGGGTCGGGCTTCAGCCCGACATGATCCGAGGGAATTACCAAGTCGACGGGTTGGAACCCGACCTGCAAAATGGCCGCAGGATGACGAGGAAAGTGGCGACGAGACGGCGTAGAATCGTCGCCGGATCATCAAGGAGTCTTGTCATGTCTGCTGTGTTCAAACAGCACGCGCACATGCTCGTGGAGCGCTTGCCGGATTCGGCAACGTGGGACGACCTGATCGAGCAGGTACGATTCCATAAAGCCGTCGAAGAGGGGCTCGCTGCGACGGATCGTGGTGAGTTTGCCAGCGACGAAGACGTGCGCCGTGTGTTTGCCAGATGGGGCGTTGATGCTGAGGGTTAAGTGGTCGATCAAGGCGTTGATCGATTTCGACGAAGCGCAAAGCTACATTGCCCATGAAAGCCCCGATGCCGCCGTGATGATTGCAAGGCGTATCAAGGACGCCGAGCGTCTGCTGCAAAGCAATCCAAACATTGGCACAGCGGCGCATTTGCCTGGTGCGCGCATCTGGGTTGTAGGGCGCACGCCCTATTTGATCGTCTATCGCGTACGTGGCGACGCCCTTGAAATCGTGCGGCTGTGGCACGGCCGCCGCGATTGGAAAAGCACCGACAGCTGACCGGGTTGCTTGACGCTGTGCGATTCCGGGACGACGAGCAGTGGCAGCCTGTGGGTCGGGCTTCAGCCCGACAGGTTTGCAGCAATGCAAAGTCACTGTGTCCCGGATATCGCTAAGGAAACTCTGAACAAGTACGGAACTCATTCGTCGCGAGCAAGCTCGCTCCCACAAAATCAAGCAATGGTGGGAGCGAGCTTGCTCGCGACAATGCTTGTTCAGACCATCGCTAAGCGATTCCGGGACAACGAGCAGCGGCGGTGCCGGGGCTCGGCCTCCAGGCCGATGGTTATCGACTTCCCTGGGTGGAACCCGGGCCGACGGGTTCAAGCAAAATCGCGCGACGCCACGATTGCCGCAGTGCAGCGCAATTTGGCGCACGTCGCGGCATTTGCCCGGGCTCTGGACCGGTGATATAAAACCGAGTCAACCGCCGGGCACTCATCTGTTGCGAGTCCGGCGCGAAGCACCGCGAATCCCCGCGTTTTACCGTTCAATTTCTGGAGTCTGGCAATGGCGACAACTATTCGCATGACGGCACTCGCCGCCGTGATCGGCGCGTGTCTGGGTGGCAGCGTATGTGTCAACCACGCTGAAGCCGCTGGCAACGAGCAACTGACAAGCGCAACGCGCACCTACATGATCGAGTTCGCCGATGCCGGTGCCCTCTACTACAGCGGTGGCGTGGGCAATCTGCGTGCAACCGCGCCGTCGGCCGGTGCCAAGCCGCAGAAGTTCAACGCCAACAGTGCCGATGCGCAGAGCTACCGTACCTGGGTGCGTGAGCGCCAGGGCGAGTACCTCGCCAGCATGGCCGCGCAGCTTGGCCATGCCATCGAAGTGACCCACAGCTACGAAATAACCCACAGTGGCGTGGCCGCGAAGCTCACCGCCGAAGAAGCCAGCGCCATCGCCAAGTTGCCGGGCGTGAAATCGATCAAGGAAGAAGTGATCGAGACGCTCGACACTTTCCGCGGCCCGCTGTTCATCGGTGCCGATACGGTGTGGAACCTGGCCGTGCCGGGCGGCAGTGCCAGCCGCGGCAAGGGCATCGTGATCGGCGTGCTGGATAGTGGCGTGAACTCCACCCACCCGTCCTTTGCCGATGACGCCAGCTGCGGCTTCGGTCCCAGCGACCACAAGCTGCTCTCGGCCGTGGACTGCGCCACCTCCAGCGCTGGCGTGTGCAACGGCCCGCAGGCGGAAGCAGTCGATTCCGGCCACGGCGTACATACCGCAAGTACCGCAGGTGGCAACGTGGTGACCAATTCGGCCACCCCCTCGCCGAATCTGCCCGCACCTTACACACAGCTTTCCGGCGTGGCCCCGTGTGCATCACTTCGGACCTACAAGGTGTGCCCAGGCCAGACCTGCCCGGGTGCGGCCATCCAGGCCGGTATCCAGAACGCGATCATCGACGGCATTGACGTCATGAACTTCTCGATTTCCGGCGGCACCAGCCCGTGGACCGACAACGATCGCGGCTTCCTCGACATGATGAATGCCGATATCGTGGTTTCCGCCTCGGCTGGCAACACCAGCGCGACGGTCACCAACCCGGTGGGCCAGGTCAACCATCGCGGTCCGTGGGTGATGACCGTGGCGGCATCGACCCAGGACGTGAATCTGGGCTCGGGTCTCTCCGCAACCGGCCCCGGTACGCCTCCGGCCAACACCCAGAACCTGCTGGCCAATCCGGGCAGCCACATGGGCGGCGTCGCCGTGCCGTTCACCAATCTGGACATCCGCCAGTTCACCGCCAATGCCATTGGCTGTTCGGCCGGCACGCCGTATCCGGCCAATTATTTCGACAACGCGGTGGCCCTGATTTCGCGCGGCACCTGTGCCTTCACCGAAAAGGTGGCCAATGCCGCGGCCGCGGGTGCGGACCACGTGATCATCTACAACAATACCTTCGGCTCCATCAACATGAACACTGATGGTGCAACCATCCCCGCCTACAGCATTTCGCAGGCGGCCGGCAATTCGATGAGCGCATTCATCACCAGCAACGGGGCAACGCCGACCACCTCCAGCCTGGCTGCGAGTATTGCCGGCGCGGTAACCGGAGATGTACTGGCCAACTTCAGCTTCCGTGGTCCGACACCGGCTCCCGTGGCTGACCTGACCAAGCCGGACATCACTGGTCCGGGCGTCAACATCCTGGCGGCTGGACGCGCGGCGGATGGCAACTACTTCGTGATCAGCGGCACCTCCATGTCCAGCCCGCACCTGGCTGGTTCGGCTGCCCTGGTGCGTGCGGTTCAGCCAACCTGGACGCCGCCGGAAGTGAAGTCGGCGCTGTTGCTGACGGCAAAGATTTCCGGGTTCCAGGAAAACGAATCCACGCCGTGGAACATCGACGATGTCGGCAGCGGTCGCGTCGACCTCAGCGCTGCCCCGTTTGCCGGATTCGTCATGGACGAGACCTTTGCCAACTTCCTGGCGGCGAATCCAACGGGTGGCTCCATCAACGTCAAGGACCTGAACCTGCCGTCGGTGCGCAACGTGGGCCTGACTGCCGGTACGCCGACCTACCAGTGGACGCGCGTGCTGCGCAATTCGACGCACCTGCCCACCACCTGGAACGTGACTGTCGACCAGCCGCCGGGCGTCACGGTGACGGTCAACCCGACCTCGTTCTCGTTCACGGGTGCGGGCGTGCCGGATCCGGATCTGGTGTTCGGTGGCGACTTTGAGAACTACACGGCACCGCCGGCTCCGGAAACCCAGACCATCACCATCACCGCGACCACCTCGGCACCGACAACGGGCATCGCGTTTGGCCAGGTCAACTTCACCGAAGACACGGCGGATGCACCGCCGGCGCACATCACGGTTGCCGTGCGTCGCCAGTAATTCCGTCAACACCGATTGACCTTCGAAGCCCGGGCCAGTCCCGGGCTTCTTCTTGTCCCGAATTGAAGGCCTGAATGGGCGGCCCGGCAATCCGGTTCTTGTAGAGCCGAGCTTGCTCGGCCGGGAGTTCGGTTCCTGTAGAGCCGAGCTTGCTCGGCTGCATGTTCGGTTCTTGTAGAGCCGAGCTTGCTCGGCTGCAACCACCGGGCATGTTCCAAGCGGAGCAAGCTCCGCTCTACAACGCACGGCCAAGCGGACAAGCTACGCTCTACAAGAGCGCGAAGGATCGCGGCGCATTCCACGATTTGCCATGCTGTGGTAGAGCCGAGCTTGCTCGGCTGCAATCACCGGGCATGTTCCAAGCGGAGCAAGCTCCGCTCTACAAGGCGAAGGCAAGCGGAGCAAGCTCCGCTCTACAACGCAGGCAGCAAGCCCCCCTACACGCCCGCCAAGCGGAGCAAGCTCCGCTCTACAAGGCGAAGGCAAGCGGAGCAAGCTCCGCTCTACAAGGCGAAGGCAAGCGGAGCAAGCTCCGCTCTACATGGTTGCGGTGATCACATTTCGAATCCATCGGCGAAGATGACATCGCCCATGCGTTCAAAGGCGCCGAGGTCCGGCGTTGCGTCACGGGCACGACCGAGGATGTCATCGGCGGGCATGTTGGCCGGATCGGCCTGGTCAATGCCGATGCCGTTGGCGGCAGGTTGGCCGTAGGCTTCCACCAATGCAATGAAGGTTTCGCGAATGGTGCTGAAGCCGCCGTCGAACTGGGCCAGTGTCGGGTTCCACACCGGTGTGTTCACGCTCGTCTGCGCGGGTAATGCCGGGTCGCCGATGAAGGGTTCGGTATCGTCGCTGATGGTGACGGCTTCGCCTGCATCCGTCGGCAGCGCATTGCCGCCGTTCCAGTACCCGTTGTGGCGCAGGGTGATGGATTGCGAATCCGCAGGTGGCGTGTCGCTGAAATCTTCCATGGTTCCGGTCGGGTCCGACCAGAGGTTGTTGTGGAAGGAAATTGCGGACACCACGGGGTTGCTGCCTTCGCGATTCAGGCGCATGGCAAAGGCCAGCGAGGGCAGGTTGCCCACCACGGTATTGGCGCGGAACACGATGTCGCGGCTGCCCTTGACGCCGAAGGCGGCGCGCATGGTGTTGGCGCTGTTGCCGAGCATCAGGTTGTTCTCGACCAGTCCATCGAAGGCCTCGTGGTTGGCGGTGCCGTCTTCGCCGAACAGGACGAAGTTGCTGCCGCTGGAGCCTTGCCAGTTGAGAAACACGTTGCGCCGGATCACCACATTGCGCGAGCCGAGGTACTCGTCGGAGTTTCCGTTGGAATCCTTGACCACGATGTAGCTGGAGGTGTCATTGCCGATGGGTCGGCCAGAGGCGGCAAAATCGTTGAAGAAAACATTGTCCTCGACAATCACCCCATCCACCGAGTTGATGTCGATGTGCTCGTCACTGCCGTTCTGGTTGTAGAACAGGTTGCCGCGCACCGTGATGTTGCTGGCGCCGTTGTTGATCTTGAGGATGTCGTTGTTGTAGCTGTCGTGCAGGATGTTGTCCTCAAGCGTGATGTGGTGGGTTTCCGCGCCGCTGCCGTCCTGGATCTGGATCACCAGTGCCCCGGCGCCTGCGCCGCTGTGGGCGATGTCGAATCCCTCGATGGCAATGCCGCGGATCTCGCTGCTCTCGTAGGCAGTCAATACCGTTTCATTGGCACGCAGCCGGGCCTGGTAGCGAACTTCCGAGCGCACGCTGACGCCGTTCGGGAAATTGCCGCGAATGCGGATGCGGCCGTTGTAGGTGCCGGGCTTGACCAGGATCAGGCTGCCATCCGGGACATGGTCCAGCGCATAGGTGATGGTGCGCCAGGGTGAACCCTCGCTGCCATTGGCCGGGCTGTCCACGCCGTTGGTGGCCACCCAGTAAGTGGATTGCGCGCAGGCCAGGGATGCGCCCATCAGCATCAGCAAGGCGATCAGGAAATTCATGAATCGAAACGGTGACATGGTCGCTCCATGAGGGATGGCAGTGAACGAACGTGGGCGCCAGTGTGCGCGCGGGCGCAGTGCGCGTCATCCGCCCGACCGGTTTGTAGCAGGAGGCAAAGACCCAAGACCGTGCCGACGTTCACGCCGTTGCAAGCCAGCGCGGGGGCGTTGCAGTTTGCCGGCTGCGAAGGCCAAGGAAACTCTGATTTTGTTCGTCATTCCGGCGAGGCGCTCTACAACAGCCGAATGGCTGGTCAAGCCGGAACCCATCTTGATTTTGTTCCAATGGAATCAGGGGCAAAATGGACCCCGGCGTATGCCGGGGTGACGAAAATTGTGGTTGATCAGAGTTTCCCTAAATGACTGCGGGCAAGGGGGCGATCATGTGGGCACGAGTGCTGGCCGGGATGGGAATCATGTTCGTCGGCATCTGCGTCGCCTTGCCCGGCATGGCCATTGAGATCGCGGCGCGCAATGCCGTGACCGGCGCGCCGGTGTCGGCGGATCTGGTGGTTTCCCGTCCGGATGGATCGGTTGCTGCGCGTTTCAGCCTGTCTGGAAGACACTCGGCCATCGGTACCGGCAGCGGACCTTGGCAGGCACGCGTCGAGGCGCCCGGGTTTCGCACCCTGGAATTTCAACTCGATGGTGCCGGCTCATCCATGACGCTCTTGCTCGATCCCGTGCAGGAGCCCGCCCGCTATCGAGCGCTCGATGCGCGCGCTGCACGTGATCCTGAATCGCGTTGGCTGCAAGGCCACGTGCGGCGCGCGCAAGATGCTGAGGCCCTGGCGGGCGCGCTGGTCGAGTTCGACGGGCAGAGCACGTGCAGCGGCGCGGATGGCTACTTTGAACTGCAACTCGCACCCGCGCAGCAGGAGGGCTCAGGCACGCTCGGCTTGCAAGTGTCGGCCGATGGATTTGCCGACTACCGGCGCGAGGGATTCGTGTCCGCACCGGGCGTGCAGCGGGTGCTGGTGGTGATGGGCGGTGACACACCAGCGCGGGCAAACCTGGAAGTGGGCGCACTGGATCGCAACGGCGGCATGATCGGGGAGACGCGCGCAGCGTCCATGCCGATTCCGACGCGGGTGCCCCCGCAGGACGCGATGCTGGCCCTGCCGCTGGCGCCTCCGCCCAGCATCCGCGTCGGCTATGCCGATGCCGCCTGCACCACCTCGTGCTGTACCGCCTCCTGCAATCACACCTGCGTTTTGCCGCTGGAAACCTATGTACGCCGTGGTCTGGACAGCGAATGGATCGCCAGCTGGAACGCGCAGAGCCTGCGCGCGGGCAGTCTGGCCTATCGCAGTTACGGCGCATGGCGGGTCGCCCATCCGATCAACGCCAACTTCGACATCTGCTCCAGTGCGTGTTGCCAGGTCAACGATGCGGGCACGCACAGCAGCACCGACAGCGCGATCGCACGCACGCCAGGCCTGATGCTCACGCGCAACGGCAGCGAAGCCGCCTCCACCGAGTACTCGGCGGAGAACAACAGTTGGGATGATCCCAACGATGGTCTGTCGTGCAGCAATGTCGATCTTTCCTGGGGCGACGGGTTTGCCGGATCGCCGTCCGCGAACTGGCCGTGCCTCGCCGATACGGTGGGTGCAGGTCACGGTTGCTTCGGTCATGGTCGCGGCATGTCGCAGTGGGGCACGCAACGCTGGGCCATTCACGCGAGTGCGCCCCGCTGGCGCTGGATCGTCGATCACTACTACAACGACAACGACAATGTGGGTGGCGCGGGCACCGGTCTGCGCACCGCGCTGATAACCTCGCCCGTGTCGCTGGCGAACCTCATCGTGCAGCCAGGAAGCATCGCGGCGGGCGAGAGCGTGCAGTTGTCGGCACAGGCCGGCAACAGCGCGGGTGCCGCGCATGCCCACCTGCTGATCGGCGCAAGCCTCTACCGGAGCGGATCCGGCTATGTCGATGATGCGGCCAATGACACGGCCTTGAGTCTTGCCCAGGGCAACCAGGCGGTTTCACGGAGATTCGACACCCCGGCAGCGCTGGGCATCGGCGCTTGGGATGTGCTGCTGTCCTTGTACCTGGACGTTGACGAGAACGGCAGCATCAGCGCAACCGACCTGCCGCTGGCCCTGATCCGCAGCAACGGTGCCTTGCGCGTCATCGACGACCGCATCTTTGCGCACGGCTTCGAGCCGTAGAGCCGAGCTTGCACTCACACATGCAGATCCGAACAAGGCCGCAGGCCGGAGCCGACATGGGTGTGAGTAAGTAGGGTGTCAGCTCGGCGGGAAAGTGCACGCCCGCAGGCCGGAGACGATGCAAAAGCTGCCGCCGCCCCGCCTGCGCAAACGGATGTTCGCCGCCCCTTCGCCCGCTACACCACCCCACCGAGCGGTGGAAAGCGGCCTCGCATCGCCGCCGACTGCCTCGCAGGTGACGCAGACAGGACGGTTGAACTTCCTATACCCCGCGAAATCAGGGAGCCATGGCCTTCAGATAAAACGAAGATTCACGCATGCTTTGTCAGACACAGCCCCATTCCGGAATCAACAGTTCTTGCAAGCAAGTCCGACCAGACCCTTCATGTGTTCGCCGAGTCTCTTGACAACACGAGATGTCCTGATCGCTTTCATCACCACCCTGTAGATAACGAAGATTCCGGCTGTTCCGATAGCCAACGCCCAGGATCCTTCACTCCAGATCTTTCCTTCATAGCTATCCGGGGCCGTGAAATAGACCACGGTGAAAATTATTGCCGCAGCAATGAGCAGGGACTTGCCTGTTGGCACCTCAAGCCTCAGTACCTTGTTCAGTTCCTTGGCACTGAATATGTACCAGTGTTTTCCAGCACTGTGATTCACGACGATGCTGTGCCAGCCACTGTCAGACTCCTTCCGGCGTGCAGATATCAGGGTTATCTTTTGTCCGGCACGAAGAGGAATGTCGACCCCTTTGAGCTTGACGTCCTTCTCACGACCATCTTCGGTTTTGATCCAGAATTCGTGGTTCGTAATCGTGGATGAAGACGATTGAACGTGCGGCGCACCCACGTATCCGCTGCCTGAGGCTATATAACCTCCACCCCCGCTCGACGAAACAGAGACGTGGGTTTCATTGAATTTCTGGCTCGCAAGCACTTCACCGGTCACATGCCAGAACTTGACCGTCTTGCCACGATGAATGAAATCTTCCACTGCCCCCCCCTTGGATCGTACGGGTATTCCCGGAAATTGCTTGGCTTGAGTTACGCGAACATGGGCAGTGCAGCCTGTGGCCAGACGCGGCCATCTCCACTTCCGATCACAGGATCTTCCCGATCAGGCGCGTCAGTCGATCGTGCTGGAATCGTTGACCCATGTCCAGCCGGACGTAGCCATCCCGATAGCTTGGCGATTGCGGGAGCACGGCCGATGAATCACCCCATCACCCGTCGAGCCCGCGATCGTCGAGACAGTGGTTCTCATTTCCGCGCTCGCTGCTGCCACCAGCGGAGCAGGCTGTGCTCCGCGAAGGGCGTAGAATCGAGACTTTCCCGAAACTGCGAATTTCCGCCCATGGCCGTCAGCGTTTTCGACCTGTTCAAGATCGGCATTGGTCCATCCTCATCGCACACGGTCGGCCCCATGCGCGCCGCCGCGCGCTTCATGACGCGCTGGCTGGACGAGCGTGGCCTGCTGCAGAATACGGTGCGCGTGCGCGCGGAGCTGTTTGGTTCCCTGGCCCTGACCGGACGTGGTCACGGCACCGACAAGGCCGTGCTGTGCGGGCTGGAAGGCGAATGGCCGGACCGCATCGACCCGGATGTCATTCCGGAGAAGCTGGAGCGCATCCGCAGCGAGAAGCGCATCCGTCTGCTTGGCAAGCATGAAATCGATTTCGACGAGAAGAAAGACCTGGTTTTCAACAAGCGGCAGAAGCTGCCCTACCACAGCAATGGCATGCGCTTTTCGGCGTTCGACGCCGACGGCAACGAGCTGGCCAACCGCGACTATTACTCGGTGGGTGGCGGTTTCGTGGTCAATCACGATGAAGCCGCCGACAACCGCATCGTCGCCGACACCACGCCGTTGGCCTATCCCTATTCCAGCGGCAATGAACTGCTCGCGCGCTGCGAGGAATCAGGTCTCTCCATCGCCGGCGTGATGATGGCCAACGAGACGGCATGGCGCAGCGAGGCCGAGGTGCGTGAAGGCTTGTTGCAGATCTGGTGCGCCATGCAGTCCTGCGTTGCGCGTGGCATGCGCGAAGGTGGCGTGTTGCCGGGTGGGCTCAAGGTGAAGCGACGCGCACCGGAGATGAATGCGAAGTTGCGCTCGCTGCCCGAGGCTGCACTGCGCGATCCATTGACCATCCTCGACTGGGTCAATCTGTACGCATTGGCAGTCAACGAGGAGAACGCCGCCGGTGGCCGCGTTGTGACTGCGCCGACCAATGGCGCCGCCGGTATCGTTCCGGCCGTGCTGCATTACTACGAGCGCTTCTGTCCCAAGGCCGATGAAAAAGGCATTCTCGATTTCCTGCTCACGGCAGGTGCCATCGGCATCCTGTACAAGGAAAACGCCTCCATCTCGGGCGCCGAAGTCGGCTGTCAAGGCGAGGTCGGCGTGGCCTGCTCGATGGCGGCCGGCGGACTCACCGCCGCACTCGGCGGCAGCATCTACCAGGTCGAGAATGCCGCCGAGATCGGCATGGAACACAATCTCGGCCTCACCTGCGACCCGATTGGCGGCCTGGTGCAGATTCCCTGCATCGAACGCAACGCCATGGGCTCGATCAAGGCCATCAATGCCCAGCGCATGGCCATGAGCGGTGACGGCAAGCACCATGTCTCGCTGGACAAGGTGATCAAGACCATGCGCGAAACCGGCCGCGATATGCAGGACAAGTACAAGGAAACCTCACGTGGCGGGCTCGCCGTCAACGTGATCGAATGCTGAGTGCGCCGCCACAGCCCATCGGTGGATCGTCGCCTTACTGTTTTCCGCCCGTGATCGTCTTGGAAAAGACCGGCGAAAAACGTTGCTGCATGCCGCTGTCGGCCAGTGAATCGATGTAGTAGTAGTAGGTCTTGCCGACTTCCACGCCGGCGTCGACAAACTCGTAGCGGTTGTCCTGGTCGGCAGCATTGGCACGCTTGGCAATCGGCGCGTCCGTCACGCGCACGAAAGGTCCAGCCCGATCCTGGCTGCGGTACACCATGTAGCCGAACACCTTGGTCTCATTCTTCGCTGTCCAGTGCAGCTTCACCGGACCGGGCCCGCTGCTGCGCGCAACGCGGGTTGTTGCCGCGTTGCCTTCGGGCGCCTGGTCGGGTAGCGGAGCCGAAGGTTCCCTGTCGCCGGTTACCGCGCGGGTGATGTCGATCTTTTCGTCCGCCGTTGCATCGCCGACCACCAGTTCCCGCACGGGTTGGCCTTCGCCAAGCACCATCAAGCCGTAAGGAATGGCCAGTTCGCCTTCCCCGGGCATGCGAAACACCAGGTTTCCCGTACTGCTGCCCTTCTCGGTGACCTTGAGCGATACGTGCACGCGCAGGCAAGGCCTGGCATCGGCCGACTTGGGGTCGCACGCGGAGCGGCGTGATGTCCAATGCTCGGGAAGTTCGATCTCCAGCTTGCCGATGTTCGATGTTCCCGAATAGCGGATCTCGACATCGGCGTTCACGGACTGACCCACTTCAGTGGGTTTGAAGCCCATCGCGTAGATGTTCGAGGAGAGCACCCCGGCGAGTACGGCGCGCACGTTGATTTCCACCATCGGTTGCTGTGGCAGGTTGGTGCCGATCTGCACTTTGTCCATGCGGAATCCGGCTTGTGGCTGTTGCTTGATGGTGAGCGTTGCCGTCTGATCCTGGATCTCGACCTGCAACCATGCCGGTGCACTCTGGACGCTTGTCAGCTTGAGTGGCGTGGATTCCCGCGCCGAGAACGTGATCTGTCGGTTCTGTCCAGTCGCAACCGCCCGCGTACCGAAGTCGACAGCCGCTTGCTCGGGCGTGATCAGCGAATAGGCGAATCCGGAAAGCGTGAAGCGATAACGCTCCACGTCGGATTCGTCGGTAAACAAGGCGTAGCGGAAGCCCGAGCTGCCGACGTTGGCCGGTACGGTCAAGCGAACTTCAAAGGACCGCGACTCACCGGCTTGCAGCACCTTGGGCAGGCCAACGACCTCTCCCACGCCACTGATGGCCTTCCAATCCCGGATCGCCACCGGCGTGGCGCCGCGATTGCTGATGGTATAGCCCTGCTTGATAACCGAAGACGTGACAGCGGGGGCAAAGCTTGCGTGTTTGGGTTCGATGACCAGGCTTTCCGCGAGAGAAATCGTGGAATGCGCGATCAGCAGCAGGGTAAGGATCAGTCTCGACATCGGGATTTCCAGGGTCGGAAAAACCAAAACCCACCGGCGGTGGGTTTTGGCGGGGACAACATGCAAGCGCGCCTCAATCGATGGAGTAGGATTCCAGCGATACCGGCAGCGTACCGCCGACGTTCAGCGTGTAGGTGCCGCACGAGACGCCACCCGAGCCGTAGTAGGAATCAACATAAATGTAGTAGGTACTGCCGGCGGTCAGGCCGGTCAACGCCGCGCCACCGTTCATGTCTTCCGGGCCAGCGCCCGCACCGATGGCGTCCTGCGAGTGGAACAGGCACCCGGCGCCATTGCCGCAGGCACTGACCAAGAACAGGGCAAGGTCACCCGTGCTGCCGGTGAGGTCGGCACTGACCGTGATGGCGTTGCCGGTGCCCACCGTGATGGCCCAGACATCATCGGGGCCCGGGTATGGGAAGGGCAAATCCGCTGCGCAAGGCCCGCCGTAATTGGTGATGTTGTTGGCGCCGCCGCAGGTGTTGCCGGCCTGGCTGAAGGGCAGGGAGCCGATGGTGACGGGTGTTGCGCAGGAGCCGCCACCGAGCGGAGCAGGACCGGTGTTGGTCGGCACGAAATCGGGATCAGAGCGGTTGGCGGCCGAGGCGCTCATCGCAAAACTGCAAAGCACGGCGGCGGCCAGCAAGGTCATGGCGTGTTTCATTCTTGGATTCCCCAGGCAATAGGAAGTTTGTTTGTCTCGAACATGGCCGTCCGGCCATGGCAACATCGAGTCGAAACGGTTGCCGCGTCCTGCGCACCGCAGACAGCCTTGGCAAGATAGTCGGGGGGGGCGCTCAAGTCAATGCAAGGGCCGGGGTCACCACTCCGATCCGGGCCCAAATGGCCGGTCAAGCGGGCGCGGGCGATGCCGATGGCCGTTCGACGGGCTGCCTGAGGGCGCCGGAATGATCGCTGCGCACGTAAACTGGCGGTTTTCCCCCAGCCGAACACGAATGCACTCGATTCCTCGTCTTGCCCGACTTGCCTTGCTGTTTGCAACCTGTGCGCTGCTTGCCTGTTGCGGTGGCTCCCGCCCGGGCCCGGATGTCCTGGTGGTGACCATCGACACGTTGCGGCCGGATGCGCTTGGCGTTGTGGATTCCCGCCGCGAAACGCCGACGATTGATGCACTGGCGCAGGATGGATTCCTGTTTCCAGCGGCGGTTTCGCCGGTGCCGCTGACCTTGCCTTCGCATGCTTCAATGCTTTCCGGGCGCTGGCCGGTCCACCACGGCGTGCGCGACAACGGACAAAGCGTGCCGCAGGAAATCAACCTGCTGCAGGAACGAATGCAGCAGGCCGGATACCGCACCGGGGCCTTTGTCAGCGGCTTTCCGCTACAGGCGATGTTCGGACTGGATCGCGGATTCGATCATTACGACGATGAGATGAATGACGGCGAGCAGGGCTGGGTCGAGCGGCGTGCCCAAGATACCGTGCAGGCTGCGATGACCTGGTGGGCAGGCATGGATGCAGTGCCCACGTTCACCTGGGTGCATTTCTATGACCCGCACGACCCCTACGAACCACCGCGCGAATTCTGGCAGCCCGGCGAACACGGCGCCTATTACGGGGAGGTGGCCTATACCGATTATTGGCTCGGCAAATTGCTGGAGGCGGCAAGGCAGCGCAGCGCGGGGCGATCGATGCTGGTGGTCCTGACCGCCGATCATGGCGAGGCTCTGGGTGAGCATCGGGAACTGACCCACGGCTATTTCGTGTACGACGCCACCATGCGCGTTCCCCTGGTCTTTTCCTGGCCCGGTCACATTCAGCCTTCACGGAGTGCAGCGCCGGTGCAGTTGGTCGATCTTGCGCCGACCGTGCTCGACTTGCTCGGCATGGAGCCGCTGCCTGCGGCGGATGGTCAGTCGATTGCAGAAGGTCTCAAGGGCGGCGAACTGGTCGTGCACCCGGCGCGCATGGAAACCTGGTTGCCATGGACCTACTACGGCTGGTCGCCGTTGGGCGCGTGGCTGGATGACACCTGGAAATTCATCGATGCTCCGGTTCCCGAGCTCTACAAGCTTGAGACGGATCCGCACGAAACGAGCAACGAGGCGACAAGTCACCCGGCGATTGTCGATCGCCTCGGCATTGCCCTCGCGCAATCGGCGCACTCGCAATCACGGGTTGCGAGTACCACGATGGACGAGACTGCCATGCAGCGCTTGCGCAGCCTTGGCTATGTCGGCGTGGGCGCTCCAGTCGAAGCACCCAGCGGCGATTTGCCGGACCCGAAGGCACAGGTTGCGATGCGCGATCGCCTGCAGCAAGGCGAGGTGCTGCTGCGCGCCCAGCGCTTCGACGAGGCGCGCAAGGTATTCGACGAGGTATTGAAGCTCGATCCCGACAGCCGCTTTGCCAATCTGCGCATGGGCATCTGCCTGCTTCGACTTGGGCAGAACAGCGAGGCGGTGAATGTGCTCGAGCACGCGGTTGAAGTGGAGCCGCGCCGAGCGGAAGCCCGCTATGCCTTCGGCGACGCCCTGATGCGCAACGGCAGATTTGCGGAAGCAGCCGTGCAGTGGGCGGCGTTGGCCGAACTGCAACCACGGCGCAAGGAAGCCTGGTTCAATCTGGGTGCGGCCCTTGAGAAGGACGGTCAGCCCGATCAGGCAGGTTCGGCCATGCAGGAATTCCAGAGGCTGTCCGATTCGGAAAAATCCGCAGACAGTCCTCCGAAGTCAGTCCAATGAGCGCGCCGTTGCCGCGCTGGATTCTCCGTGTGGGCGAGGAGTGCGAACTGTGCGATCGCGCGGTGGAGGTGTTGGCCGAAGCGCGCGCGCCCTATTTCGAGTGTGTCGGCATTGAAGGCAATGAAGAATTGATGCGACGCTACGGCGAACGCGTGCCAGTGTTGTGCGATGCGCGCAACGGGCGCGAATTGGACTGGCCGTTTGATGTTGCTCGGGTGCGCGCGTTTCTTGAGCAAACCCGTCTGGGCCGCGCTGATTGAAGCAACCCTCGTGCTGGCACCTTCGACCTTGTTCAGAGCGGGCCTGTCCGGGGATGCGTGTGCATTGCCTCGATTCCGTTCATGGTTCGACTGGCTCACCACGAACGGCAATTTGGCGGGCCTGTCCTGAGCAAGGTCGAAGGGCTCACCACGAACCGAGGGGGTGAGAGCCGTTCGTCCTTGTCCCCGTTCGCCCTGAGCTTGTCGAAGGGTGAGCGGTCGGCCTCGCGATCCGTTCATGGTTCGACTGGCTCACCACGAACGGCAATTTGGCGGGCCTGTCCTGAGGCCTGTCCTGAGCAAGGTCGAAGGGCTCACCACGAACGGAATTTTTTGCTCGGAGGTGGTTGACCCGCAACATGGAATCTCACCACGAACGGAAACTGCTTTTCGAACGTTTCTCCGGGCAGATGATGGGTTGGCCATTCAATGCAGCGCAGGTTCGCGCCTTGCTTCTCGAGGCGGGTTCGGCCTGATCAGTTGAGTTTCCAGCGCCAGCGCAGCCACAGCGAAACGACGAGTGCGCTGAGGAAGTACACCGCTTCCCAGCCGCGCATCCAGGATGGGCCGATTGGAATGAATTCCCGATAGGGCAGATGCAGGCGAATGCTGCTGGTGCGTGCCTGCTCCGGCAGGTAGCCCGCAGGATTGCCGACCAGCACATTGAGCCAGTGTCGCTTGTGCACGATGCCGGCCGGCGCAGGCAAAGGCAGTTGCAGCAAGGTGATGGAACCTTCCTTGAGTTGCAGCGGCTGGGTAATCTCGGGCCAATCCACTTGCTGGCAACCTTCGGCGTCAGTGGCAAGGGCACGTCCATTCCATTGCCACTGTGCGGCAGCCTGCGCAGGCTCAGCGCAGAGCATGAGTGATTCACCGGGGGCGGGATTGCGTTCCGAGAACGTGTTGGAGATCCAGGGAAGCATGAGCAGGATCGGTAGCGCGGCCAGCAGCGCGGCTGCCGTGGTCAAGCGCAACTGGCGCATGGCCAGCGAGAATTGTTTGCGGATCAAGGGCAGCAGGCCGGAGAACTCACCGTCATAGGAGGCCAGTTGTTTCTGCACGTCGGCCAGCATTGTGCGCACCTCGGCAATGCGCTGTTGTGGCGAGAAGCGCCGATAGATCCACATGCCCGCATAGCCACTGAGCCAGCCCCAGCCGAGCAGACGAAGCAGGGTGGGCATCTTGATCGCGGCCAGCGCCGAATCGATCGGACCGAGCAGCAAACCCGGGATGTCGAGCAGGCCCAGGCTCATGGCGTCGCCGCAGCGTGGGCATCGTCGTGCGCGCGTCGGATGAGTGCGCCAAGGTCTGCAATCCCCTTGGCCGATCCGTCGGGCTTGAACGAGGTGAACAGCACGCCGGGTACGGCGTCCGGATCGATGCAGTGATCGCCGCTCCAGTTCTGCAGGTTGTCCTCGACCAGTTCGGTCGGCGTCGCGCCGAGCGAGGTCTGCCAGGATGCGCGATAGCCTGGCTCGTAGCCCACGATCAGATCCGGTGAATCCTTGCGATGGCTGTCGGTGTAGATTGACGTGGCCCGGTACACCTTGCGCACCATGGCCTGCTGGTTCGCCGGATCACGCAATTCGCCCAACTCGGTCACCAACTGTTGTTCGAGCGCGTCGGCATCCGTCGCGTTGACGATGCCCTCGGGTTCGCGCCCTTGGCGATTGATGTACACACCATTCAATCCCAGCGCATAGGCCCGTGTTTGCGACCAGTCCACCGCGGCAAACAAGGGCTGCGTTGCGTCGGCGCCTGCCTTCATCACCAGGTAGCCGTGATCGACCAGCCAGCGATTGAGGTGAACGCTGCGGCGGAACGAGGCAAAGCCGTGGTCGGACAACACGATCAGGCGATCCTCCGGCCGCAGGCGCTTGCGCACTTCGCCGAGCACGCGATCTGATTCGGCATAAATCCAGGGAATCGCGCCGCGTGCCAGGTCGCTGCTGGCTGCGTGCAAGGGATGGCTTTCATCCAGTCCGCGCCAGAACATGTGGCTGACCCGGTCCGGCTGCACGAATACCTCGATGACCAGTTCGCTGTCCTGCCGGTCGAGGGCGTCGTACAGCATGGCTTCGCCTTCGGCGAGCGTGGTCCTGACCATGTCCAGCCAGGCGGATTCTTCCAGGTGTCCCTGGTTGAGCGCCCAGGTTTCTTCCGGCATGCCCAAGGTGTGGAAGTCACCGATGCGCGCAGCCAGGTTTGCCGCGTACTCCGGTGGCGAGGAAATCGGCAGCGCGCTTTCCGACGGATCCGCCTGCAAGGGCGAGATATACAGCAGCGGACGCGGAAAGCCTTCGCGCAGGTACGCGCGCAACATGCCGGGAACGCTGCCGAAGATGCCCATGCTGTAGCGCACGCGGATCCAGTTCGACCATTGGCCCAGTTTGAGTGGGTATGCCTGGTCATCCAGGGTGAGGATCGCCCCATCGCTGCTGGCCGCCAGTTGCATGGGCAGCGACAAGGGTGGCGCCTCGGTATCGAATGGATGCGCCGGACCATCCAGTTGGCTGCGCACGATGCCGTCCTCATCGACCGGCGCAAGCAGCACGCGCCCGCCGCTTTCCGCGCCCGGCATGGGGCGCGTAGCCAGCAGCGTGTAGGTGCCCTGGGTGCCGAGCAAATCGGGTACGCCCATGCCGGAAATCATGTGCGAGACAGGATCGGGCGGATAGGTGACCGGCACGCGCAGTACGGTGGCGCGCTGCCCCGAGTGTTCGGCATCCAGCCAGAAGGGCGTGCCTTGGCGTCGATTGCGCAGGACGCCTTCATTCAGGGGAATGCGGTATCCGAACAGCGGCAACTCCATGGACGGAGGTTCCTGTTCGGCAATGCTGAAATCGATGGCGTAGGAATCCGGCGCACGGCGCAGGAAATCGAAGATGCCGTGGCCACCGGGATCGAGTCCGGTGGCGAAACTGGCCCAGGCCACCGGAGATTGCGGTGGATTGCTGGTTGCCAGGTGTTGGTAATGACCCTGCTCGCGCAAGGCGGAAAAATTGGGCAGGCGGCCTTCCTGCATCCAGCGCTCGCTGAGCGCGGGGTCAAGCCCGTCGAAACCAATCACCACCGTGCGTGACTGGGCAGCAGGGCCAGGTGCTGGGCCGGGAGTTGGACCGCAGGCGGCAAGCAGGCCCAGCGCCAGGCCTGCGCAGGCGAGGCGAAGCTGCGGATTCACTTTTCGGCTGACGGCTTTTCGGACGAGTCTGCGGGCAAGCGCGCGCGCATGCGCCGGATCAGATAGCGGATCGGCCAGATCAATACCGCCGCCACCGCCAGCAGGATGCCGACCAGGACGGCCCAGATCGAGCCGAGAAAACTCACCCCGGCGCCGGGGCCGATATAGGCAAGGGCGAAGTTGCTGGCGCAAAGCAGGATCAGGGCAAGCAGTAGACGCATGCGAAATTCTCCGGTTAGCCTGCGAGTTTAGCCCGGAAGCCCCGTCCGGGCACGGGAATCCGGAGAATCCCAAACCCCATGTCGCATCGCGTACGTCATGTTCCCTTCGCTCAGCGTCGGCTGGCCCCGCTGCTGGCCCGGTTTCGTGGCCTGGGTCCACGCCTGGCGCGTTGGGAATCGGCAGCGGTGATGGACCGCATCGGCGACCTCGAATCGCAGACACCGGTGTGGATCTGCGGCATGGCGCGCTCGGGCAGCACCATCCTGCTGCACATGCTGGATGCGCTGCCCAGCTTCACCACCCATCGCTACAGCGACTACCCCTGGGTGTGGACGCCTTACTGGTGGAACCATCTTTACGCGCGCTTGCCGCTCGCGCCGGCGCGGAAACAGGAACGGGCGCACCGCGATGCCATCGAAGTTACTCCGCAAAGCCCGGAAGCCTTCGAGGAAATGTTCTGGATGCATTTCTTCTCCGGGCGCCACGATCCGGCCATCAGCCAGGTGCTGGATGGCGAAACGCACAATGAGGAGTTCCAGCGATTCTTCGACCAGCACCAGCGCAAGTTGCTGGCCATTCGCGGTGCGCGTCGCTATCTGGCCAAGGCCAATTACCAACTGGCCCGACTCGGCTACCTGCATCGGCTCTATCCCAAGGCCCGCTTTGTCATTCCCGTGCGCAACCCGCGGGCGCAGGTGGATTCACTCATCCGCCAGGACGATCTGTTCTGTCGCCTGAATTCCGAAGATTCAGCCGTCGGCGCGCACATGGCCCGTATCGGACATTTCGAGTTCGGTGCGCAGAAGCGCGTGTTCAACATGGGCGATGATCGAGAGACCCAGGCCATTGCCGCGGCGTTCTCACGCGGTGATCGCATCGAGGCCTATGCGCGCCAATGGGCCGCGCAGTACGGCTACGCGCTGCAACGCCTGGCCCATGACCCTGCGCTTGCCGACGCCTGCCTGTGGATTGAGCATGAACGCCTGTGCCGCAATCCGCGCACCGAACTCGCGCGCTTGGGCGCGCACCTGCACCTGGATGCCAGTGACGCCCAGCGATTGCAGGAGCAGGGTGCGGATCAAATTCACCAGGCACCGGCCAGCGCATTCGAATCTGGCACGCTGTCCAGCGATGAGACTGCGCCATGGACATCCACGGTTTGGGCGTCCGTCCAGGAATGGGCAAGCCGCCCTGCTAACCCGCATTCCCCCCCCCGGCGCGAGCTGAGCGGATCAGGCGCTCGATTCGGATGTCCGCAGGCGTTTCAGAATCTCGCTGCGCGCCTCGCGCAGGATGGAGTCGCGGTCGAGGCTTTCGACGATGTCGCTGACCACGCGCTTGGCGCCCAGTTCGCCCCATGATTTTCCAGCCGCGAGATAACGATCAGCGGCCTGGCCGACAATCAGCGTGGCATACCAGGCCAGCGCGCCTTGCGCGGTTGCGGTGAGCACGGTGGACATGCCGGCGCTGAGGCCCTTGAGTGCGGATGCGACCAGGTGCACGCCCCAGATGGCGCCCATCAGGGCCACCAGTTGCGCGCAGATGGTGGCGATCAGGCCACCGGCTTCGCGTTGCGTGAGCGGCAGGCCGTACACGCGGGCCAGGTGCATGACCAGCGCGGCATCCAGCGCACCGGCCGCAAGCAGGTCGGCCACCGGAATCGGATTCAACGCCACCGCCAGGCTCTTGGCGATGCAGTACTGGCGAATGACCTTGGCTGCCAGTTCGCGTCGCGCGACAACGATGCGCTTGCCCACGGCATCGCTCAGGCGTCCGGCAAACAGGCTGGCGTTCAATGCCGACAAGGTGCGTCCTTCGCGACCGAGGACATCCAGCAGGCGAGCCTGCAAGGCTGCGATATCGGGCGTCTGCGTCAGCAATTCTTCGCGCTCGCGGCCATCGGTGCCCTGCGACAAGCGCCGCAACGCCGGTGGCAGCGCACTCACCGCCACCACGTTCTCTGCCTGCACCAGGCCTTGCGCATGCTCGCGCAGGCGTTCGAGCAGGCGTTCGGTTTCGCTTTCGCTGTAGCGGTCGGCCTTGTTCAGGGCCAGCAGCAGCGGACGATTGGTGCGCGCAAGTTCGACCAGCGCATCATGCTCGCGCGTGGTCATGTCGGCATCGACGACGAAAATCACGAGGTCGCTGATCGAAGCGACTTCCATGGCCAGCCGTTCGCGCGCTTCGCCATCGAGTTCATCGATGCCCGGCGTGTCGATCAGGTGCACGCCGTTGCCGGCCACCTCGCGCCAGGCGCGCGGCGTGGCTTCGCGCGTCGTGCCATGCAGCACGCTGACCGCAAAGGCCGGCTCGCCGAGCAGGGCATTGGCCAGCGCCGACTTGCCGACGCTGACCCGGCCGAACACGGCCAGGTGCAGTTCATCGCGCTCAAGCTTGCCGAGCAGGGATTCCAGACGGCTGAAGTCATCAGCCAGGCTGCTGCGCACGGCTTGGGGTATCTGCGGGTCATCCAGCAAGGCGCGCAGGCTCTGTTCAGCCTGCGATTGCCGGTCGGCAGAAGGATCGGTGCCTTCAGGCTGGTCGGTGGGCGCCGGCGTGAATCGTTGACGCAGGCGTTGCCACCACGATCTGGCCTCACTCACGTCTTGCTTTCGAGTTCAAGGTGCGCGTTGACGGTGACTTCCGCGCCAATTGTCGAGGTGTCGGCGAAATCACCGCTGCCGATGCCGAAATCCAGGCGATTGAGGCGGGCGGAAACATCCAGCGTGGCACCGCCTTCGCGTGGCGCGAAGGTCACCTCCAGGTTGACCGGCTTGCTCACGCCCTTGAGGTCAAGCGTGCCTTCGGCAATCACCTTGCCGCCTTCCTCGCGGAAGCGGGTGGTGACGAAGTGCGCGGTCGGGAATTTGGTGATGTTGAAGAAATCGCTGCCGGGCAGGGATTCGTCGCGATCCGTGTCGCCGGTGTTGGCGCTGGCCAGGTGCACGGTGACATCGAAGCTCGCGCTGGCGAGGTCGGCAGGGTCATAACTGATCTTTGCCTGGAAGTCGCCAAAGCGTCCCTTGAATGCCTCACCCTGGAAGGTTCCGGTGAACCCGAGGGTGCTGCCTTTTCCCATCGTGTAATCGGCAGCCAGCAATGGCGATGACAGGAACAGCAAGCTCAGCAGGCAGGCGACAGGTTTCATGGCGAGTCTCCGGATTTGCGTTGGCGCAGGCGCGCAAAGGGCAGCATACGCAACAGGGTGTTGTCGCGTTCGAACAGATGATGAACCAGGGCGGCGCCGGCATGCGCGATCACCACCAGCAACAGAACCCAGAACAGGGTTTCATGTGCGGTCTCGGCCAGCTCGCTGAGATCTTCGTTCTTTTCCGCCAGCGCAGGCAGGTTGAACAGCTTGAAGAATTGCAGGGGATAGCCGTGCAGCGAGTTCATGATCCAGCCGCTCAAGGGCAAGGCCAGCATGAACAGGTAAAGCACGCCATGGGTGAGATGGGCGGCGAGGCTTTGCCAGCGCGGCATGGGCTCATCGCGCGGCTTGCGGTCGAACCAGCGCCAGGAGATGCGCAGCAACAGCAGCGCCAGCACGGTCAGGCCAATCGACTTGTGCAGGGCGAATGCATTGAGCTTGCCCATGCCGCGCGGCATTTCCACCATGATGAGGCCAAAAATGCCATTGCCGATGATGGCCAGCGCCATCAGCCAGTGCAGCAACTTGGCCATGCCACCCCACTGGGTCTCAGTGCTCTTGATCGCCATTCTCTTCCGGCTCCTTCTTGATCTTGCTGCGAACGCCTTCGACCTCGATGCGGATTTCAACTGGTCCGGCCACGACATCGCGGAATGTATCCATGCCGAAATCGAAACGATCCAGGTGCGCGGTGGCCGTGAAACCGGCTTTGCTCTTGAACGCGTAGGGGTCGTTGCCGATGCGGTTGAACTTCACATTCAGTTGAACCGGTTGGCGAATGCCGCGCAGCCAGAGTGATCCGTGCAGGACGCCCTCGTCTTTCGCGGTCGGCTCAAGGCGGTCACCGATGAAGCGCGCAGTCGGCCATTTTTCGCTGGCGAGGAAACCCGGTGCACGGACTTTTTCACTCCATTGGGCATCGCCCATGTCCACCGATGCGGTATCGATGACAATGTCGGCGCGGGCGCTGCTCCAGTCCTCGGGATCGAAGCGGAACCAGCCGTGCTTGATCCGCAGCCGGCCGATGCCGTGCGAGAGCCCGAGGTGATCGGCAAAGAACACGATCTGGCTGTGCACGGGATCCAGCTCCCAGGTTTGCGCGCCCGCCGCGCCAGCGCGTGCCGGCAACGCGGCCATGGCGACGGCAACAATCATCGGCAGCAGGATGCGCAGGGACATGGCCCAGCTTGGCAAATCCGCTCCTGCTTCGCCAGTCGGGTCACAATTTGTTGTCGAAATCCGATCAATCCGCTTCGGGCTGCTTGCGCAGGCTGTCGATGACCAGGCGCGCCACGCGCTCGATGCGTTCGCGGCCCGGTTCGCTGAGCAGATCGCGCAGGTGGCGCTCGGTTTCAAACTGGTCCAGGCGCGCGTGTTCGGCCAGGCTCAGGTTGAGTGCGCGACCGAGGGAATCGAAGGCGAGGCCATAGGCGAACGCGTGCACCACGCCACCGCCGAGCGTGCCGAGGCCCGGAAAGGCTTTCATGGCATTGCCGGCGATGGCGAGCACGATGGCCGTGGTGCTGCGGATGGTGAGGCCGATGCGCGCCAGCAACTGCTCGATGTCGATGTCGCGCACCGGCACCGCGTGGATGCGGGCCAGTTCGCGCACCATGGCCGTGCCCAATGCGCCCTGGATGATGATGTCGGTACCGGGCGCCACCGCCGCCATCGCGCCGATCACCGCGCGTCGCGTGTAGCGCGTCACGCAGGCCTCGGAATCACGCAAGGCCATTTCGCGTGCCACCTGCTGGCTGCGCAGTTCGATGCTCGAGAGCACGGCGGCCTCGCGGCCTGCTTCAAGTTGCGCGCTGCCGCCGCGTGTCAGTTCCTGCAAGGCATCCAGCAAGCCGTCGATCTCGGGCCTGCGTTCGCGCTCCACGCGCTCGAGGCGGCCGTCGGCGATCCTGCGTTCGAAAACCTCGCGACCACCCGCGCTGAGACCGACGATGGCACGACACACATCCCGGTAGCGCTGCCGCAAGGTATCGAGCAGCGCGTCGCGCTCCGCAGGCTGGAATTGGTCGACCTTGTTGAGGGCGAGGATCAGCGGTTTGCCGAAACCGGCCAGCCAGCGCAGTTCGGCATCCTGTGCACGCCCGAGATCGGATGCCGCCAGATACACCACGGCATGCGCACGCAGGGCCTCGTCGCGAGCCAGTTGTTCGCGCAGCTGGCCCGACACCTCGCCGCTGCCGGGCATGTCGGCAATCACCAGCTCGCGGCCATCCGGCAAGCGGCCTCGGTAATGGCTGACCTGACGGGTGGTGCCGCCAATGACATCGGCCTCGATGGCGCTTGCATTCTCGCTGGCCAGTTGTCGCAGCAGGCTCGACTTGCCGGTGCTGATCTCGCCAAACAGGGCGACATGGCACTCGCCACCGAGCCGCCGGCGATCCAGTTCCAGCAATTCCTGTTCCAGGTTGGCGACATCGGCAGACTGCTCGCGCAATTCGGCGACGCGTGCTTCCACGCCGGTCCGATCCGGAATGCGGCGCGAGGCGGCGCGTGTCGGGCGTGCGCGTGCAGGGCGCAGCAGCTTCCAGCCAAACCACAGCAGCGCCGCGAAGATTGCCGCCGCCAGCACGATGAGCGGCACGCGCAGCAACAAGGGCATGGCCTGCACGCGTTCGTAGAACTCGAGCAGGCCGTTGAGCAGGCTGACGGCAAACCACAGCAGCACCACGGCAGCCAAGGCGAGCAGGCCAAACAGGATCAAGCGTAAAGGCAGGCGCGAGCGGGTCATGCCGGCGATTGTAGGCAAGCGCCCCCCCCCCCCCCCCCCCCCCCCCCCCCCCCCCCCCCCCCCCCCCCCCCCCCCCCCCCCCCCCCCCCCCCCCCCCCCCCCCCCCCCCCCCCCCCCCCCCCCCCCCCCCCCCCCCCCCCCCCCCCCCCCCCCCCCCCCCCCCCCCCCCCCCCCCCCCCCCCCCCCCCCCCCCCGCCCCCCCCGCCCCCCGGCCCCGCCCCCCCCCGGGCGGCGCCCCGGCCCCCCCCCCAACGTCTTTGGGAAAGGCCCGTGGGGCATGGCACCATCGCGAGAACTCGCCCGGGGGGAACCTTGGCTTTGCCCGCTCGCTCTGGTCCGGCCCCCCCGCCCGGCCATCGGCTGGTGCCAAGCGCGCAACCGTGGTTCGAGCGCCTGCAGGTTGCCGACGGCTTGCCGTCGAGCCAGGTCTACGCCTTGCGCCAGGGCAAGGACGGATTCGTCTGGATCGGCACGCGCGATGGACTTGCCCGCTACGACGGCGTCGACTTTCGCGTCTGGCGTCACGACCCCGGAGATTCTTCATCACTGGCCAGCAATGATGTTTCCGCGCTGCTGATCGACAGTCGCGGTCGGGTCTGGTGCGGTGGCGAGGCGTCGGGGCTGAATGAGCAGATCAGCGATCACGCCTTCCGCCATTACCGCCACGATCCCGACGATGCGCACAGCCTCGGCAGTGACGATCTGTTCAGCATCATCGAGGATTCCGAGGGCACGATCTGGGTTGGCACCTACATGGGCGGCCTCAATCGCTTGCTCGCGGACGGACGCTTCGAGCGCATCGGGCATCCGCAACAAGGCACGGGAAGCTTGCGTTCTTCCACCGTGATCAGCCTGGCCGCCGATGCACAGGGGCGCATCTGGATCGGCACCGACAACGGCCTCGACGTGCGCGAGCGCGATGGCCGCATCGTGCACGTCGCATTGCCGGAGCTGGAAGCGCGTGCGGATCGCCTGCCGATCGGCAGCCTGCGCCTGCAGGACGATGGCAGCATGCTGGTTGGCACCGATTTCGGCGTGGCGCGCGTGGCTGCCGATCTGAAGCGGGTCGACTGATCATGCAGACACCGGCGCGCATGGCGACCATGGCCATGCTCGATGATCGCGCCGGTGGCTACTGGTTTGGAACCACGGCCGGCCTCTGGCACCTGCGCGGCGAACAAACGCAGCGCTTCGGCGGCGACGATGCCTTGCCTGGAGAGCTGGCATCTTCGCGGGTCATGGATGTCATGCGTGATCACGAAGGCGGCTTGTGGATCGCGCTGTTCGATGCCGGCGTGGCGCGACTGCCGGCACGCTGGCGCAACTTTTCCGTCTGGCGGCATCGACCCGGCGAAACCAACAGCCTGCAGCACACCCAGGCCGAAGGCATCAGCGTGGATGACGGCGGTGGTGTCTGGGTCAGCAGCGGGCGCGACGGAATCGATCACATCGATGCCGGCAGCGGTGATGTCGTCCATCACGGCCAGCGCCTGAAGGCATCCGGCAGCCAGTTGCGATCCCTGTTGCAGATCGGCGATCAGCTGTGGGTGGGGCATCAGCGCGGCATTCGTCGTTATGATTTGAAGGCGGGCAGCGCGATCGAATTGCCGGTCGGCAATGCCCGCACCGATGCCTTGCCGCGCGGCTTTGCCAATCGCCTGCTGCGCGCCGCGGATGGCCAATTGTGGGCAAGCCTGCGCGGTGGAGGCGTGGCCCGTATCGATCCGGCGACGCAGGAGATCGACAGCTTCACGCCGTCCGCGGGCACGCTGGCGAATGCCGATATCGCGGACCTCGCGTTTGATGCCGCGGGACTTCCATGGCTTGCCAACGCGCATGGCCTTGAGCGTTTCGATCCTGCGGCAAACCGCTTCGTGCGGGTGCCCGGCATTGCGGATGAGGCGGTGCACGCCCTGGCCTTCGATGGCCGGGATTCACTCTGGTTGCATCGCTTTGGTGCGCTGGAGAAATACCGCCGGGATGGCGCTGGCGTGCAACTGCAGGAGCGTCTTGACCAGGCCCGTGGATGGCCGGCCATGCAGGTGCTTGGGCTGCTGGTGGCGCCGGATGCGAGCGTGTGGGTGGCCAGCCAGCGTGGTCTGTGGCGCGTGGATGGTGCGACCCAGGCCGTGCGCCAGTTCAGCGAACGCGATGGCTTGCCAAGCGCGGAATTCGTCCACGCCTTTGCGCGGTCGGCGGATGGCACCGTTTATGCGAGCACACGCGCGGGCATCGTGGCGTTTGATCCGGCGGCAATCCGGCTGGATTCGCCAGCACCGCCGCTCAAGCTGACGGCACTCTCGGTGCGTCGTGACAACCAGGTTCTTGAACTCGATCCGCTGGCCGCGATCCGCCTCAAGCACGATGATCGCGAGTTCAATGTGCAGGCGCGCGTGTTGTCGTTTCTCAATGCGGGCGGCAACAGCTATCGCTTCAAGCTCGAAGGATTCGACAAGGATTGGGTAGCCACGGCCGAGCGTGGAGAGCGCGTGTTCTCGCAACTGCCGGCAGGTGAATACACCTTGCGGATTCGCGCGGGCAATGCCGATGGCGTGGCCGCAGCGCAGGAAGTGAGTCTCGCGATCGGCGTCGCCGCTGCGCCCTGGCTGACGCCGATTGCCTATGTCGCCTATGCCGCCATGGCCTTGATGCTGATCGTGCTCGGCTTGCGTACCTGGCGCGCGCGCTTGCGCCAGCGGCACGCCATCGAGCTGGCCGAACAGAAGCAGCAGGCAGCCGAACACCTGGCCAGCGCAAAATCCGCCTTTCTCGCCAACATGAGCCATGAGATCCGCACGCCCATGACCGGCATGCTGGGCATGGCCGAACTGCTGCAGGGAACCCCGCTGGATGAACGCCAGCGCGGCTATGCGGAGGCGATCAGCCGCTCGGGTGACTTGCTCTTGCGCCTGGTCAACGACAGCCTCGACCTGGCTCGCATCGAAGCCGGCAAGCTGGCCCTCGAACAGCGACCGCTCGATCCCGCCGGTTTGCTAGGCGAGGTGGCGGCGCTTGAGGAACCACTGGCACGCAAAAAGGGGCTGCAACTGGTTGTCGAAACCAATGCGCGCTTGCCGCGTCGGGTTGAGGGGGATGCCCTGCGCATCAAGCAGGTGCTGTTCAACCTGGTCAACAATGCGATCAAGTTCACCGAACGCGGAACCATCACGCTCAAGGCCGCGCCGGGGACTGGTGAACGCGAAGGCGAAGGCATTGAATTTCAGGTCGCCGATACCGGCCCCGGCATGAGCGAGGATATCCGCCAGCGCCTGTTCGGTCGGTTCGAACAATCCGCAGGGGTGACGCGACGCTTCGGCGGCAGCGGATTGGGTTTGTCGATCTGTCAGCAACTGGTGGAATTGATGGGTGGCGGGATTTCCGTGCAAAGCACCCTGGGCAAGGGAAGCTGCATCCGCGTTTTTCTTCCGCTCAAGACGATTGCCGAAGCTGCGGCCATGCCCTTGCCTTCACCTGTCGGAAGTCCGCACGCGGATGCGCAGGCAGGGCGCACGCATCAAGGCATCCACGTGTTGGTCGTCGAAGACGATGCGACCATCGCCGCGGTGATCTGCGGCATGCTCGAAAGCGAAGGCCTGCGCGTGACACATGCCGCACATGGGCTTGCCGCGCTGGCGGCGCTCGGCGAAGCGGGCATTGATGTTGCGCTGATGGATCTGGACTTGCCCGGCATCGATGGCTTGCAGTTGGCCCGCATGATCCGTGAGCGTGAGCGTGAAGGCTCCACGCATTTGCCGATCATCGCCATCACCGCGCGCGCAACCGGCGATGAGGAAGCGCAGACCCGTGCCGCCGGCATGGATGGTTTCCTGCGCAAGCCGATCACCCTGGCCATGCTGCAAACGGCATTGCGTCCGTGGCGTGAGCCCTCGTAGAGCTTGCTCCGCTTGCTGTTCGCGATGCGTCGATAGCCGAGCAAGCTCGGCTCTACAAGAGCATCGTGGTTCCCGTAGAGCGGAGCTTGCTCCGCTTGCTGTTCGCGATGCGTCGATAGCCGAGCAAGCTCGGCTCTACAAGAGCATCGTGGTTCCCGTAGAGCGGAGCTTGCTCCGCTTGCTGTTCGCGATGCGTCGATAGCCGAGCAAGCTCGGCTCTACAAGAGCATCGTGGTTCCCGTAGAGCGGAGCTTGCTCCGCTTGCTGTTCGCGATGCGTCGATAGCCGAGCAAGCCCCCCCCCCCCCCCACAACACCCGTCCCCGGAGCAGCAAGCTCGGCTCTACAAGAGCATCGTGGTTCCCGTAGAGCGGAGCTTGCTCCGCTTGCTGTTCGCGATGCGTCGATAGCCGAGCAAGCTCGGCTCTACAAGAGCATCGTGGTTCCCGTAGAGCGGAGCTTGCTCCGCTTGCTGTTCGCGATGCGTCGATAGCCGAGCAAGCTCGGCTCTACAAGAGCATCGTGGTTCCCGTAGAGCGGAGCTTGCTCCGCTTGCTGTTCGCGATGCGTCGATAGCCGAGCAAGCTCGGCTCTACAAGAGCATCGTGGTTCCCGTAGAGCGGAGCTTGCTCCGCTTGCTGTTCGCGATGCGTTGATAGCCGAGCAAGCTCGGCTCTACGTCTGGTCGACGCTGTCTTTGCGTCGGCCGAATTCGTGCACGGCATCGACCAGCACGCTGACATGGGCGGGATCGATGTCCGGGGTGATGCCATGGCCGAGGTTGAACACGTGTCCGGGGCCGTCACCAAAGCTGGCCAGCGTTTGCCGAACGGCCTCGCGGATCGCCTCGGGTCGTGCCGCAAGGGTGGCCGGATCCAGATTGCCTTGCAGGGCGACCCGATGACCCACGCGCGCACGTGCTTCGGACAGGCGGATGGTCCAGTCGACGCCGAGCGCATCGCAACCGCTGTCGGCGAGGCCCTCAAGATGTCCATTGGCGCCCTTGGAGAACAGGATCAACGGAATATCGCGGGTCGCCGCGTTCGACTTGAGCGCCTGCGCGACCATGCCCAGATAGCGCTGCGAAAACTCGACGAATTGTTCTGCGGCAAGCATGCCACCCCAGGTATCGAACACCATCAGCGCTTGCGCACCGGCGGCAGCCTGCGCGGAAAGATAGGCGACGACGGCGCGCGCATTGATATCGAGCAGGTGATGCAGGGTTGACGGATCGTCCCAGGCCAGGGCCTTGGCGCGACTGAAACTGGACGAGCCCTCGCCCTCGATCATGTAACAGGCCAGCGTCCACGGACTGCCGGAAAATCCGATCAGCGGCACGCGATCGGCCAGTTCACGACGAATCAGGCGCACCGCATCGGTGACGTAACGCAGCGAGGTTTCCGGATCGGGTACACCCAGGTGCAGGATGGCCTCGCGACTGCGCAAGGGGTGGGCGAATTTCGGACCTTCACCTTCGACGAAATGCAGGCCCAGACCCATGGCGTCGGGCACAGTGAGGATGTCGGAAAACAGGATCGCGGCATCGAGATCAAAGCGTGCCAAGGGCTGCAGGGTGACTTCGCAGGCCAGCTCCGGCGTCTTGGCCAGCGCCAGGAAACTGCCGGCGCGCTCGCGCGTGGCGCGGTATTCGGGCAGGTAGCGACCGGCCTGGCGCATGATCCAGACCGGCGTGGTGTCCACGGGTTCGCGCCGCAGCGCGCGCAGGAAGCGGTGTTCGGTCACAACAGACTCCAGGGGTTCAACGGGCGATTTCTTTTTGCAGCAGGCCGATCTTGCGCGGCCAACCGGAAGTGATGCCGACATCGGAAGGCAAGGTGTTGCGTGCCGCACGGGCGGCCTCGACGTCGGTGAAATCCGACCAGCACAGGCTGTACCAGTCGCCATCGGGCATGGCCAGTTTGAGTCGGTACAAGACGCCGGGCAGGTCGGCAAGGGCGAGCGCCAGCGCATCGAGGGCAGCCGGATTGCGCACGCTGGCCAGTACCAGGGTGTAGTGCCCGGCAGGCAGCCGGCCGAATTCGCGGGCACCGGCCAGATTGCGCGAAGCGGACGCATCCGTAGACGCCGCCGGGATTGCCGCGCTGGACGCCGCTTCCGGCGTTACGACTGGCGCAGGTGCCGCGGCTGCGGGTTTCGATACGGTTTCGGGCGCCTGCGCTCGGGTAGCGGGCGCCTCACGAACAACCGGTTTATCCGGCGGGGCCGCAGCCGGTGCCGGTGCGGGGGGGGAAGCTGCGGGCTTTGGCGCCTCCACGATGGCTGCCGGCGGAGGCTCCGCCTTGCGAGGCTCGACGGTTGCCGGGGCGGGAGGCGGCGTTGTGAGGGGCGCCGACGGTTGCGATTGCGGACGCTGCATCAGGTAATTGGGCAGCTTGCGCGTTGACGGCGCAGTCGGATCATGGTCATCGGCTGGCGCTGGCATCGGCGTTGCCGGCACCGGCGCCGAAACCTTGCTGGCAACGGCGGCTACGGGTGTTTCCTGCGTTTCCGGAGGTGCATCGACCTCGCCGGTGACCTTGTCGCGGCATTCGAAGGTCTGGCCATCGGCACTCGGCTTGCACACCCGCTCGCTGCCGGGCTCGAATGCGACGGCCGACGCCGACACACCCAGCAGTATCACGAGTGCAATGCCTTCAATGTGCATGGGAGTTTTCCATGCCCTGGCTGAAGACCACGCGGAATCCGCGCTTGACCTGCGAATCGCGCGCCTTCTCAAACGCGCTCACCGCGCTGTCGCGGTCGAGGTAGACCTCGCGCTTCATGCTCGAGCGCGCGCCCTGGTTGCCCCATTCGCGGTACAGGGTCCAGCCGCCGAGCAGGTCCTGTTGCAAGGACAGCTGATAGAAGCGGAGCGGTGCGGAATCGTCCGACCGCGTTTGCATGTAGATGCGCATGCTGCAATTTTAGCCCGCAATGCGGGTGATTCGCTGCGCTTGTGTGTTGGTCATGCTGCCGCAGCCGTGTTTTTCAGCTGATCGAGAATGGCGGTCTCATCGATCCCGCTGACGATTTCGGCCTGGCCAATCCCCCGCCACAGGATCAGGCGCAGTTCGCCGCTGACGGATTTCTTGTCCAGACGCATGTGCTGGAGCAATCGTTGCGGATCCATGCCGTTGGGCAGTCGGGTCGGCAGGCCCATGCGTTCGAGCAACGCTTGCAGGCGCTCGGCATCGGCATGCGCAGCACGTCCCAGGCTGGCCGAAAGGCGGGCTGCCAGCAGCATGCCGATAGCCACCGCCTCGCCGTGAAGCAGGTGTCCGTAGCCGGTTTCGGTCTCCAGCGCATGGGCAAAGGTGTGGCCGAAGTTGAGCAGGGCGCGTTCCCCCTGCTCGCGCTCGTCGCGTGCCACCACGCCCGCCTTGTGGCGACAGCTCACGGCAATGGCCTGTTCAAGCACTCCGGGTTCGCGCCCAAGGATCGCTTCGGCGTGGTTTTCAAGGAATCCGAAGAACGCGGCATCGCCGATGGCGCCGATCTTGATGACTTCGGCCAGCCCGGAAACAAATTCGCGCCGTGGCAGCGTGGCCAGCGTCGCCGTGTCGATCACCACCGCGCTGGGTTGGTGAAAGGCGCCCACCAGGTTCTTGCCGGCGGCCAGGTTGACGCCGGTCTTGCCACCCACCGAGGAATCGACCATGGCCAGCAGGGTTGTGGGCATCTGCACGAAGGCAATGCCGCGCATCCAGCAAGCCGCGGCAAAGCCGCCCATGTCGCCGATCACGCCACCGCCCAGTGCAATCAGGGTGGCGTCGCGATTCGCGCCGAGCCGGGCCAGGGCATCGAGAATGCGGGCAATGTTGTCGAAGGTCTTGAACTGTTCGCCATCCTCCAGGATCACGCTGGCATGGGCGAGTCCGTGCAGGCCGTCGAGCAGCGTGTCCAGATAGAGCGGCGCCACGGTCGCATTGCTGAGCACGAGCACCTGGCGACCGCGGATGTGCCGGCGCCACAGCTTGGCATCGGCAATGCCGCCACTGCCGATGTGGATCAGATAGCTGCGCTCGCCCAGACTGACTTCAAGCTCGATCATGCGCGGGTCTGCATTTTTGTGGGAATCCAGTTGCGCGCAAGGTGCGCGGCGAGGCGGCGAGACACGCTGGAACTGCTGGCCAGCGGCGAAGCGGGAATGCGCAGGTCGGCGATTTCCGCGTACAGCGGATTGCGCACCTGGGCCATTTGCTCCAACTTCGCGCGTCGATCCTGCGCAGCCAGCAGGGGACGCTGGCGATCATTGCGCAGGCGCTGCAACTGGGTTTCGACATCGACATCCAGCCAGACCACGAAGCCATGCGAGCTCAACTGCCTGCGGTTGTCCGCATCCAGCACGGCGCCGCCCCCAGTGGAGAGAACCACGCCGTCCTGCTTCACCAATTCACCCAGCATCGCACTCTCGCGCCTGCGGAATGCGGCTTCGCCCTCGAGTTCGAACATGAGCGGAATGCCAATGCCGTGGCGCTCCTCCAGGGCATGATCCAGATCGATGAATGGCAGGCTGAACTGATCGGCGAGGTGGCGTCCGATCGAGGTCTTGCCTGCACCCATCGGGCCGATCAGGTAGAGGTTCGGTGACGGATTCATGGAAGCGATGCTAGCCTGCATTGTTCATGAACGGGCGCGGATGTTCGTGGAGGATTTTGCCCCAAGCGCAAGGCGCGCGGAGCTGCAATGGTGGTTCCATTGGGGCGACAAGCAACACCGCGATTGGGGCAAAAGACCCGCGAGGGCCATGCCAGCAGGGAAACGCAGGCAGACACTTTGTTGAAACAGTAGAGATCGGGAATGCGTTGTCATATCAAGACTTCGGGCGTTTTCCTGTGACGTTCGTGAATAATGCAGGCTAGAGCATCATGCAGGCCAGCGGCGAATCCGGACGGTGTACCGGCAGCGCAAGGCAGGCGATGATCACGCATCCTGGCGTTGACGAAAGGCATGCGCATGAAACCCGGCGGGACGCCCTCACCACCCCATGCCTTGCAACCCTGGGCGGACTTCATGGACAAGGTATCCATTGTCGTCCCGCATCTGGTTCCGCTGCTTGGCGTACTGGTTCTCGGTTGGTCCGCAGGCGCGTTCCTTGTGCTCGGGCTGTTTCAGTTGTCCTTTTCCATCATGTCGATCGGCGTGGTCGGTGTTGCCGCTTCCACGAAGCGGGAAAAGCCCGATGTCACGGATGCAGGTTGGGCCGATCGGATTGGCGGTTGGGTGGCGCTGGGTGCCATCGCGGTGATTGGCTCGCTCGTTCTCACCGCGTTGTTTGGCTGGGTGGTCGCAATCATTTCCGAGCACGTGGAGGGCGCTCTTTTCCACCGTGGACTGCTGGCGTCTGCCGTGGCGATGATGCTGGCGGCCTTGCCCGGCCTGTCTCGTCAGTACAAGGCAGATCTGGCGGCAAACCTGGGCGAGGAGGCGCGCAAGTCTCGCGACCAGCCGCGGGTCGGGTTGTTGCTCATGAGCTGTGGTGCCTATTTCCTGCTGGCCGGATATGCCGGTGGGTTTGGTCGAACCGGCCTGTGCGTGATGGCCATTCTGGTCACCGCGCTTTCAATCCTGCGCGACTGGAAGCCGGAGCTGGCTCAATTTTTGTTCCCCTATCCACGTCCGTCTGCCTCGCTGGCGAAGCGGCGGGATGCCGGATCGAAACGCCGCGGTCACCGGAAATGAGCCAGCCGCCGCTGGCAAAAGGGTCGGAGATCGCGGCAATCGGCTGCCAGCCTGTACACTGGCCGCTTTGATCCCCGGCTTTTCTCCTCATGTTTCGTTTCATCACCGTTTTCCTGGTCATGCTCGTGGTGTTGTTCGTCGCAGAGTTGACACCCATCGTTGAACACTGGGTCATCGAACCGTTTACCGGGATCCTCGCCCATGCCAGCGCCTGGCTGATCGACGTGTTTGAGCCCAGCACGATTTCCATGGGCAAGCGCATCCAGAATGCGGATGGATCGTTCATTGTTTCCATCGAGCGCGGCTGCAACGGCATCGAGGCCGTGATCATCCTGATCTCCGCGATCATTGCCTTCCCGGCGCCGTGGAAGCATCGCCTGATCGGCTTGGTGGCAGGCTTCATCGCCATCCAGCTGCTCAACCTGGTGCGCATCGTCAGCTTGTTCTTCCTCGGTTTGTGGAGCCAGGTCTGGTTTGAATGGTTTCATCTGTATCTTTGGCAGGCCCTGATCGTGCTCGATGCCTTGATCGTGTTCCTGATCTGGCTGCGCTTCCTGCCGCACAAGCCATCGGCCTCACGCACCACGGCTGCGGCGACCTGACGCGCGAGCTCGCGCGATGGTGATTCGCGGCTGCTTTGCTATAGTGCAAGGACCATCCGCGTCAGGAGAGCGATCATGTCCGTGGCCAAGATCATTGAATTCAGCAGCTCATCCAGCAAGGGCATTGAAGATGCCGTGCAGAGTGGCTTGAAAAAGGTGGCCGAAACGGTCAAGAACGTGCAGGGCGCCTGGGTCAGCGAGACCAAGGTGGTCACCGACACCAAGGGACACATCAAGGAATGGCGAGTCACCCTGCGGGTCACCTTCATCGTCGACTGACAGGAGCGGTCCTCGCCAGCCAGCCCCCCGCAATGGACGGAGCCTGATTCATGGAACAGCACGCTCCGGTCATCGGGTTTCTGGAAGACGATCCGGATCAAGCCGTTTTGGTCGAACACTGGCTGAAGCAGGCCGGTTACCGCGTGCGATTGTTCAAGACCGCTGCGGAATTCCGTCGTCGCCAGGGCTCCGAGGCCATCGACCTGCTGCTGCTTGACTGGATGTTGCCGGATGCCAGCGGTCCGCAAGTGTTGCAATGGGTTCGTGATTCCGCCAATGCACGGCTTCCGGTCATTTTCCTGACCGCGCGTGGCAGCGAGGAAGACCTGGTGCGCGGCCTCAACTCCGGCGGCGACGACTACGTCGTGAAGCCGGCCAGGCAAGCCGAGCTGGTCGCCCGCGTGTCCGCCTTGCTGCGCCGCATTGGACTGGCCGGGGACGAGATGGAATCCTTCGAGCTGGCGCCGTACCGCATCGACGCCAGCCACCGACGCATTTCCTTTGCCGGCAAGGACATCGAGCTGACCCCGCGCGAGTTCGACCTGGCCGCATTCATATTCCGTCGACATGGCCGCATCGTGAGCAGGGATTCCCTGCTCGAAAACGTCTGGAACATGAGTTCCGCGGTTTCCACGCGCACGGTGGATACGCACATCAGCCGCCTGCGCAAGAAGCTGGAGCTCAATGGCGAGCACGGCTGGCGCCTTGCCGCCGTCTATCAACATGGTTACCGTCTCGAACAGGCCTGACTTACCGAGGGCCGTGCACAGGGGGAATTGACATGGCAGGTGCAGGCAAATCCGGTCGCAAGAGTTCGGCATCCCGAGCTGCTTCGCATAAACTGGCTGTCGCCAAGAAGCGCACGGTTGCGAAAGGGGGGAAACGCGTCATGTCCGAATCCAGGAATCCAGCCGCCGACGGCGACGCCGATCGCAATGTCGACCAGATCCGCGACATCCTGTTTGGCGGACAGATGCGCGACTACGAGCGCCGCTTCCAGGAGTTCGGCCAACGCCTTGAAGCCGAAATGACGCGCCTGCGCGAAAGCCAGGACAAGCGGCTTGCGCAAATGGACAAGCGCATCGACACCGAGTTGGAAAAGCTGTCGCGGCAGATTCGCCAGGAACTCACCGACCGCACGCGTGCCGACGATGACCTGGAAACCCGCGTGCAGCAGGCGGCGCGCACCGCGCGCGGCGAAATCAACAATGCCCTGGAAGGCCTGCGCGGAGAGCTGGGTTCGCTTGATGAGCGCCTGCGCGATGCGTTGGCCGAGCTGGGATCGGCGCTGGATGCCCGTGCCAGCGAAGCGGCTTCGTCACTTTCCCGTACCAACGCTGAGCTGCGCTCGGAAAAGGTGGGCAGGGAGGATCTGGCGGCGATGCTCACCGAGCTTGGCTTGCGCCTGAAGGGCGATTTCGACCTGCCATCCAACTGACCGCCGGGTCCGATCGCTGTCATGGGCGACCTGGAGCGACTCAAGCACCTGTTGATCGCCGACGAGCGCGAAGTCCTGTCGCGTGTCGAACGACGCGTCGAAGCACTCGAGCAGGTCAACGCCGAACTGGCCTCGCAATTGCCTTCGCTGGTACGTGCGGCACCCGTCGAGCCGATGAACCGCGCACTGGCCAACCCGGTTGCCGCCGCATTGGGCAGCGCGGTGCAGCGCAACCGCACCAGCATTGTCGATGCGCTGTTTCCGGTGATCGGTCCGATCATCCGCAAGGCCATTGCCGAGGCACTGCGTGGCCTCATGCGCGACATGAATCGCGTGCTGGAGAGCACCTTCACACCGCGCGGCATCCGCTGGCGCATCGAGGCATGGAGCAGCGGCCTGCCGTACGCACACGTCGTGCTCAAGCACACCCTGCGCTACCAGATTGACCATGTGTTTCTCATCGAACGCGATTCCGGCCTGGTCCTGCATCGTGTTTCAAGCCCGGGCCTGCCGGACCTCGACGCCGATGCCATCGCCGGGATGCTCACGGCAATTGGCCAGTTCGTGCGTGATTCGGTGAGTGGCGATGGCGACGACTCCCTTGAAGCTGCGCGCGTCGGCGAACACCTGCTGTGGATTGTGGAAGGACCGCGCGCTTCCCTGGCCTGTTTCATCCAGGGTGTACCGCCGGACGAACTGCGCAGCGTGCTCAGCGACCGTCTTGAGCAGATCCATGCCGACATGCTCGGGGCGGACGTCGATCCCGAAGATGCGATGGAAACGGTTGCCCGCAGCGCGGACCTTGATGCAAGCCTGGAGCCGATGTCGCTGGTGGCTGCCAGTGCATCGATGGTCGAGCAGGAATCGCCCGCGCGAAAACGCTCCGCGCGTTGGCCTTGGCTGCTCGCATTGCTGGTTCTGCTGGCTGTGCCCGGATGGCATTTCCTGCGCGTCGAACGCTGGAACGAGCAGGTCTTGCAGTTGCGCGCGCAGCTGGAAAAACATCCGGGCTTCCAACTTTCCACGCTGGATTCGGAGCCATGGGAAAAACTCACCGTTCGCGGGCTTCTGGATGCCGATGCTGAACCACTTGCGCCGGTGCTTGATGCTGCCGGGCTCGACGGGATCCGACCGGAAATCCAGGTTCGGGGTTTTGTCTCCACCGATGATGCCGTGCTGGCGAAGCGGGCTCGCCGCATGCTGGACGCGCCGCACGGCGTACAGGTCGATGTGAAGGATGGCGTGCTGACGGTACGTGGCGATGCCGAATTGGACTGGGTCACGCGCGAGAAGCCGCGCGCCAGCCTGATCGCGGGCGTGCGACAGGTTGACTGGCAGGTACGCGGGCATGATCCGCGCACGGCGGCAATGGCGGCCGCGCGCGCCGAGCTGCATGAGATCTCGGCAAGGCTGGACAAGACGCGGGTGATATTCCTGCGCGACAGCGAAGCCGATGCGGATGCCGCGGCAAGCCTTGGAGTGATGGCCAGTGCACTTTCCCGAGCTCACGCCCTGGCGACGAATTCCGGCATTCCGTTTGCCCTGCATGTGTTTGGTTACACGGATACCCCGGGAACCGACCAGATCAATCTTGACCTGCGCGTCGCGAGGGCCGCATGGTTGCGTGACAAGCTGCGTGAGAACGGCGTGGACGAAAAACTGCTGGAGGGAGCGGTCATGGATTCAGGAGCCAGCGGCAAGGATTCCGAGTTCCGTGGTGCGGGTGTGCGCATTGAATTTGCGGATGCCACGCAATGAGCACCAATGCCAGCAAGGTCTGCCTGCTGGGCGACTTCGGCGTGGGCAAGACCAGCCTGGTTGCGCGTTACGTGCGCAACACTTTTTCCGACAGCTATCTCACCACGGTCGGGGTCAAGGTCGACAGCAAGGAAGTACCCCTGGCCGATGGCGCCGTGCGCAAGCTGGTGATCTGGGACATTGCCGGCAAGAGCGGGCTGGACGCACTCAACATGAGTTACCTGCGCGGAGCCAGTGGCTTGTTGCTGGTCGCCGATGGCACTCGCGAGGCAACCCTGCGCAGCGCAGTCGACCTGCTCCTGCAATCACGCAGCCTGCTTCCGGATGCGCATGCCATCCTGCTCATCAACAAGCTCGACCTGGTGGATCGCTGGGAAGTGGCGCCGGCCACGCTGGTCGAATTGCGCAAGAGCATGACGGTGATCGAAACCAGTGCACGCCAGGGTGATGGCGTGGAGCAGGCATTCCGCGAAATGGCCACGAGGTTGCACGCATGAACGGGCCGTCGGTGAACGATCGGATTTCGCCTGAACTGGAGCGCCAGATCGGCCGCCTGCTGTTCGAAAAGATGCAGCCGCTGTTGCTGGAGTTCGATCGCGACTGGCATCTGGTCAACCTGCACGGCGATGCCGCCCTGTTTGGATTTGCGCCGGACGACGCCGCAACCAGCGTGCAGCAGTTGCAGGATCTGTTCCTCGGCATGCCCATGGAGGCGGCCATCGACCTGGCATTCGTGCAAATGCCGAACGGACGCAACGCGCATGTGCACTTGATGCTGGTTGACGGCGGCCACCAGGTGCTGCTGATCGATGCGCAAGGCGAGCATGACCGCCAGCAGGCGCAGCAACAAGTCGGCAATGAATCGTTCCTGATCGCACAGCAGAAGGACAAGGCCGTGCGGCAGTTGCGCCAGATCCGCAGCGAACTGGAATCGCAGCGCAATCGGTTGCAGGAGGCGAACGCGCTGAAGAACGCGCTGATCGCAACCCTGAGCCATGATTTCCGCACGCCGCTGGCGTCGATCTTCGGTTATCTGCATCTGCTCGAAGAAGAGCCCGACGCACCTTTGGAAACGCGCAACTCCTTGCGCGCGTTGCGGCGAAACGCCAACTACCTGTTCGCGCTTGCCGAAAACCTGCTGGAGTACGCGCGCTCGGAAACCCGCTCCAGCCTGCTCGCCCCGGTTGTCACCGACCTTCAGATGATGGTCGAGGACCTCGACCAGATGTTTCGCGTCCAGGCCGAGGATGTGGGCCTGGGCTTTTCCATCACGCTGGACCAGGAACCGGGCGAACCGCCGATACTGGATGAATTGCGACTGCGCCAGATCCTGGTCAACCTGATCGCCAATGCCATCCGCTACACGCAAAGCGGCTCAGTCAGGGCCAGCCTAGCCTGGCGCGGCGGAAGCCTGGTCCTGAGCGTGCGCGATACCGGAGTCGGTATCGCCCAGGAAGCCAGTGAAGCGGTATTCGTGCCGTTCAATCGCGCCGGCAATGCGGGCAATGGCGGAGCCGGACTCGGCCTCAGCATCGTCAAACGACTCGTCCAGCAAATGCTGGGCACGCTCGAGTTCGAATCGAAACTCGGCAAGGGCACCTGTTTCCGCATCGAATTGCCCGATCTGACCCATCTGGTGCAGAAGGTGGATGCGCGCGCGGAATCGGAAGCGGGGCAAATGCTCGCGGAACGGGCCAGCAGCGTGCTGATCGTCGATGACGACCCCGACATGTCGCACCTGCTCGGCGAGATCATGGCCGGCGTGGGGTTCCGCGTTCGCGTGGTGGCCGACGCGACACGCGCCGTTGAACAGGCACTGGCCGATCCTCCGGACATCCTGCTCGTGGATGTCGAATTGCCCGGGCTTTCCGGCAACACCGCCGTGTTCCGCCTGCGCGCCAAGGGCTATCGCGGTCATGTCGTCACCATCTCCGCGACACCCACCGAAGAAGCGCGCAAGGTGGCCCTGAACGCAGGTGCCAACCAGTTCATGACCAAGCCCATCAACATCGAACAGTTCACGCGCGCGATGTTGCGGGTGCGTCGCTTGGATTGATCTTTCCTGCGTGGTCTCGAAAGCAGAGCTTTCCCGCGCCTTCGGATACTTCAAGCAAAAGGCTTTCACACGCTTTGGGACACTTCCAGCAAAGAGCTTTCACACGCCTTCGGCGCGCGCCCTACTTTCTCTTGCGTGGACACTGCGCCGCAGGAGCGGCGCGAACAGCGGAGCTGGCCCGAAGGGCGGAGGGCAGGATGCCCGGAGTCAGAGAAAGTAGGCAAAGAGAAGTCCACCCGGGTTTCGTGCATCGCTCGCATGGCGAGCGATGTGCCCTTCGCTCCTTGCCGTCCACGGGCCGGCGCCAACTCGGCCATCCATGGCCTCGGACAAGGGCGCCTTGCTCCCGCGTCCGCCTGCGTTGCTCGGCACGAACCACGGGGGTTTGCGCGCTGAAAGAACTCTGTTCAACAAATTACCGATCCGCGACCAGAATTATTCGAAGCACGCTGCCTGAGGCCGTGGCCAGGATGGCCACCAAATCGGCAGGAAATTGCTCCTGCATTTCCTGCACTCCGGCCATCCATGGCCATCGGGGCCCCTGCCCGTGGTGCGACTGCGTAGGAAATGCCGCATGGGGCCCACAAGGACGGCCTTTGGCTCCCGTGTCCGACGGATGTGCTCGGCAGCGAGCCCTGGAATTTGCGCGCCGAAAGAAGGGAGTTCGGCAAAGGGCTCGTGCCGCGACAGCGCATGTTGCAGCGCCGGTCCAGGCCGTCGCGGGGTGGCCTTTGGGTACCTTCCTGGGCCCGCCAGGGGAAGGTCGACCTGAGGACTAGCCCAGGGGGACGCGCGCACGCTGTGAAATTGGCTCTCCTCCAGGCAACTTTGATTTTGCTCGTCAGTCCGGCGAGGCGCTTTACAACAGCCGAATGGCTGGTCGCCCGGGGTGCATCTTGATCTTGGTTCCAATCTCTTGGCCCTCAAGGGCAACCCCTCAGGCTGGCCCGAAACTTTTTCTGCGCGCCACCCATGACGTGAACTCGCGAATCCAGTGCGTGACGCGATGTCGCACACCATCACCCGTGCAGACAAGGAGCGAACACACCCTGCGTGCTAGCATCTTGCGCATGCAAAACGAATCCGAATCCGGCGCGGCGCTGTACGCCGAGGCCATTGAAACCCTGCGTCAGCTCGTCGATGAAGCCGCGCGCAGCGGTGATCCGGAGCCGGGTGCCATGAACCTGGCGACGCTGTCGGCTGGCGGAAACATTTCCAGCCGCATCGTCCTGCTCAAGGGGCTTGATCAGGACGGCCTTCAGTTCTTCACCAATTACCAAAGCGCCAAGGCCGGGCAACTGGAGGCCCATGCGCAGGCGGCGGTGTGTTTTCACTGGAAGCACTTGCGCGAGCAGGTGCAGGTTCGCGTCGAAGGTCGCGTGGAAAGAATGACGGCCGCTGAGTCGGATGCCTATTTCGCCAAGCGCCCGCGCATGAGCCAGATTGGTGCGTGGGCATCCCTGCAATCGCAGCCGCTGCCCTCGCGCGAGGTTTTCGATGCGCGGGTGGCGGAGTTCGAGCAGCGGTTTGCCGGGGGCGATGTGCCGCGGCCACCGCATTGGGGCGGCTATCGCTTGCGCCCGGATTTGTTCGAGTTCTGGTACGGGGCGGGCTTCCGCCTGCATGACCGGCAACAGTTTCTGCGTATCGACGGCGTCTGGACCCGGCGCCTGCTCTACCCATGAGCGCTGTGCCGGATGCGTACCCGCAGCGCATCGTCTGCCTGACCGAGGAACCCACCGAGGTGCTGTACGCCATCGGTGAGGAGCATCGCATCGTGGGCATTTCCGGATTCACCGTACGTCCGCCGCAGGCGCGCAGGGAAAAGCCCAAGGTTTCCGCGTTCACCAGCGCCAAAATCGGTGCGATCCTCGACCTGCAACCGGATCTGGTGATCGGGTTTTCGGACATCCAGGCCGACATCGCCCGCGATCTGATTCGTGCCGGTGTCGAGGTGTGGATCAGCAACCACCGCTCGGTAGCCGGAATCCTTGCCTACATCCGGCGGCTCGGAGCCATGGTCGGAGCGGCGGACAAGGCTGAAGCACTTGCGCTGCGCGCCGAACGTCATCTGGCGGCCGTGGCTGAGGCAGCGGCGCTGCTGCCGCGGCGCCCGCGCGTGTATTTCGAGGAGTGGGACGATCCACCGATCAGCGGCATTCGTTGGGTGGCGGAACTCATCCGCATCGCCGGCGGCGAGGACATCTTTCCGGAACTGGCGGAAAAATCGTTGGCGCGTGATCGCATCATTGCCGATGCGATGGAAATCGTGCGGCGCAAGCCTGATTTGATCCTCGGCTCCTGGTGCGGCAAGCGCTTTCGTCCGCAAGCGGTGGCGACACGGTCGGGCTGGCAGGAGATTCCGGCCGTGCGTCATGGTCGACTATACGAGATCAAGTCGCCGATCATCCTGCAACCGGGGCCGGCCGCACTGTTCGATGGATTGGATGCGCTAGCCACGCGAATTGCGGAAGCCGCGCAGGGCTGACAGGCTGTTGAAAAACCATCTGCGTTGCCATTGCTGCGTTAAAAGCAGGCTCAAAATGCTCATTTACACCACCGTAAACTGCGCTTTCTCGCCTGCTTTTGCCTTGCCCTGGCTGCCTGGCCAACGTTTTTCAACAACCTGCCAAGAGCCAAAGCGATGCGGATCAACCCGTCTTCCCGGCGAGGCGCTTCACAACAGCGCAAGGGCTGGCCAAGCCGGGATCCATCTTGATACCGACGGCATGTTTTGAAAATCAAAATGGTTTCCGGCTTGCGCCGGAATGACGGAAATATCGATTTGGTTGGCGTTGCCCCTGGCGCTTATTCGGCAACGAAGTTCTGGCTGAAGCGCAGTTCAAACGTGCGCTCGGAACCTGCGGGCTTGATGTTCAGGTTGAAACTGTAGGTGTCCGGCGGCGCCACGTCGTACAGGCCGATGTAGGAAACGTACAGATCGGGGATCTCGCGGATCGTGATCTTTGTCTTCTGCCCGGTCAGGTTGACGGCCTCGCCGGAAATCTCCGCGCCGACCGCCGTGGTGGTGCCGTCCGCCGCCATCTTCTGCACCGAGACATTGAGCAGGCCGCGATTGGCGGCGCGTTCGATGTGGTATCGCGAGGCCATTTGCGTGTTGAGGCGCATGGTCGACAAGGCGCTGTAATGCACGATGTAGTCGCCGAAGGTTTCGGTTCCGTCAGCCGGGCTGGAATGGGCAATCCGTGGCGCGGCGCAGATCAGGGCGCAGGCAATCAGAAGAATGTTGCGTGACATGGCAGGTCCTTTGGATGCGGAAAACATCGAAACAATGTTAGCCGGGAACGCCAGCGAGCATGCCGATGCGCAATCCGAAATCGAGCAGCGGGGCGACCAGCAGGGTTTGCAGCAGGGCAAAGGCCAGCATGAGGATCACCGGAGAAAAATCGAGTCCACCGGCAGTCGACAGCCGACGGCGTATGGGCAACAGCAGCGGCTCGGTGAGTTGGTAGATGAGCGGCACCACCGGATGGCGGCTGTCACTGCCGACGAAGCTCATGATCACGCGCACGATGATCAGCACCAGCATCACCATCAACACGAAACCGATCAGGTCGGCGAGGGCGATGACGGCGAGACCGGCAAACGTCGGCAGGCCCAGGGTCAGGGCGAATATCAGTGCACGTTTGACCAGCAGCAAGGCCCAGGCCAGCACCACGCCCGCGATGTCGAGCCGGCGCCAGGCAGGGATCAGCTTGCGCAGGGGCATCAGAACCGGGTTGCTGATGCGGTACAGGAACTGGCAGATCGGATTGTGGAAATTGGCCCGCACCAGTTGCAGCAACACGCGCAGCACGATCACGCCCACGGCGATGCTGAAGAAGAACTCGATCAGTATCTGCGCCGCATTTGCCAGGTAATGCATGGTGCAATCCTCAACCCAGCTCTTTCGACATTTCGCCGCCGCGCCGCGTGGCGGCAGCAACCGCGCGCGCCATCAGGCCACGCAAATCGCCTTCGCCAAGCACCTTGAGCGCGGCTGCCGTGGTGCCATTGGGTGAGGTGACCCGCTCGCGCAGGCGTGCCGGCGCCTCGCCGTCTTCGCTGGCCATGCGCGCAGCGCCCAGGCAAGTCTGGATGGCCAACTGGCGCGCGGTATCGCGCGGAAGGCCTTGCTCGACGCCGGCATCTTCAAGCGCTTCGATGAGCAGGAAGAAGTAAGCCGGCCCCGAGCCGGACACGCCAGTGACCGCATCCATCTGGGCTTCCTCATCGATCCATGCGGTGCGGCCGGCATTGGCGAGGATGGCCTGCGCCTGCCCACGGCCGCCGGCATCCACGCGTGCATTGGCGATCATGCCGGTGGCACCTGCGCCGATCAGCGCCGGCGTGTTGGGCATCGCGCGCACGATCGGAAATCCGCCGCCGAGCCAGGCATCCATCTGCTCCATGCGCAGGCCGGCGGCGATCGAGATGATCAGCGGCTTGCGAGCTGCAATCACCGCGCCGATGGTTTCGCACACCTGGCGCATGACCTGAGGCTTGACCGCCAGCAGCACGATGTCGGCACCTTGCACGGCAGATGCCGCGTCGCTGAACACGCGCACCCCGAAATCCGCATGCAACTGTTCGCGCAGCGCATCCACCGGTTCGGCCACGGCAATGCGCGCCGGATCGGAACCGTGGCGGGTCAATGCGCCGATCAGGCTGCGCGCCATGTTGCCGCCACCGACAAAGGCGATGGCAGCGGTGTTTGCAATGGGTGATTCAAGGGAAACGGCCATGGGTGTCGGGCATGCGGGCGGAGGCCATCAGCATAGCAATCCCGCCCCGCGCACTCACGCATTGCGCTTGGCGCGCATCACTCGAAGGCCAGCGCGGTGACCGGATTCATGCGCGAGGCCTTGCGGGCCGGCAGATAACCGAACACAACGCCGGTGAGGAAGGCGCAGGTGAATGCCAGCAGCGCCGGGCCACTGGAAAATTGCACCGGCATGCCAAAGCGTTCGACCACGAGGCCGGCACCGATGCCGAGTGCAATTCCAAGCAGGCCGCCGATGCCGCACACCACGATGGCCTCGGTGTTGAATTGCAGCAGGATGTCGCGCTGGCGTGCGCCGGTGGCCATGCGGATGCCGATTTCGCGGGTGCGTTCGGTCACGCTGACCAGCATGATGTTCATCACGCCGATGCCACCGACGATCAGGGATATGGCGGCGACCGAGGCGAGCAGGGCGGTCATGGTATCCGCCGTGGCGGACACGGCTTCCTGCAGCGACGCGGTGTTGCGCACACGGAAGTCGACGGTGCGATGGCGCTCGGAGAGCAGGTCGGTGATCGCCTGTTCGGTGCGGCTCATGGCCGCCTCGCTGTCGACCTTGACCGTGATCGAGCCGAGGAAGCTCTGGCCGAACAAGCGCATGAAGCCGGTCGACAGCGGAATCAGCGCAACATCGTCCTGGTCCTGTCCCCAGTTCGACGCACCCTTGGTGCCGAGTACACCGATCACTTCAAACGGCGTATTGCGCACCAACACGAAACTGCCGACCGGATCGCGTCCATCCGGAAAGAGGTTCTGCACCACGGTCTGGCCCAGCACGATCACCGGCGCGTAGCCTTGCACGTCGTCCTGGGTGATGAAGCTGCCGCTGGCCATCGGCCAATTGCGCAGGGTCTGGAACTCCGGCCAGACGCCTTGCACGGTGCTGCGATAGTCGCGGTTGCCGGCGCGCAGCATCAGGCTGCTGGACCGATCCGGCGAGACCAGTTCCACGTTGGCCAGCGTGCGGATGGCTTCGGCGTCGGCGGGGGTGAGCGTGTCAATGTCGCCGCTGCCACGAAAGCCGCTGAAGCCGGGGCGTACCGACAATTGGTTGCTGCCCATCGCGGCAATGCGATCAAGCACGTCCTGCTTGCCGCCATCGCCGATTGCCAGCATGGCAATCACCGCGGCCACGCCGATGACCACGCCAAGCAGGGTCAGGGCGGTGCGGAACAGGTTGCGGCGCATCGAGCGCATCGCCATCTTGATCGCCTCGCCAAGTTCGCTGAGCACGCCGGGTGTGCGGCGCGCGACCGGCGACGGCAGCACGCGGTGGCCAATGCCAACCTCATCCCGCGTGTCCGCCACCACGCGCCCATCGCGCAACTCGATGACGCGGCGGGCATGGGCGGCAACACCCGCATCGTGGGTGATCAGGATGATGGTGCGACCTTCGGCATTCAGCTCGCTCAACAGCGCCAGCACATCGCGCCCGCTCTGGCTGTCGAGTGCGCCGGTGGGTTCGTCGGCAAGGATCACCGACGCATCATTGACGAGCGCACGCGCGATGGCCACGCGCTGGGTCTGGCCACCGGACAATTCCGCCGGCAGATGGTTGGCGCGATCATCGAGGCCGAGCCGATTGAGCAGCATGAGCGACTGCCTGCGCCGTTCGTGCTTGCCGAGGCCTGCATACACGGCAGGGACTTCCACGTTCTCCACCGCGGAGGCGTCGCTGAGCAGGTTGTAGCGTTGGAACACGAAGCCGAAGACATCGCGGCGCATGGCCGCCAGTTCATCGGCGCCCAGCCTCGCCACGTCACGCCCGAGCACGCTGTAGCGGCCGACACTGGGATGATCGAGGCAGCCGAGGATGTTCATCAGCGTGCTCTTGCCGGAACCGGATTGGCCGACGATGGCGACGAACTCGCCGGCGTGAATTTCAAGATCCACGTTGTCCAGCGCCCGCACCTGTGCCTCACCTTCGCCATAGTGACGCCCCACGCCGGCAAGACTCAGCAGCGCAGTGGCAGGCACGGGCGAAGCGGCAACCTCGACCGGGCGTACCCGTGCGTTCATCAATGCGGGCCTCCGAGCAAGCCGCGCCGGGGCGGGGACTCGGATGCCTTGGCCGTGGTCGAAGGGCCAGCCGCAGGCAACAGCACGCTGTCGCCTTCGGCGAGGCCGGAAACGATTTCAACCAGTTCGCGATTGCGCAATCCGGTTTCCACGGCGCGTTGCGTGGGGCCTGAAGGTCCGGGCACCTGCACAAAGCCCTTGTCCTTGGATTCAGAGGAGTTGGAAACCGCCGCGGCGGGCAGGGTCAGCACATCCCTTGCCTGGGCGAGCACGAAAAACACCTGGGCGGTCATGTCCGGCAACAACACGCCATCGCGATTGTCGACATCGACGAGGACACGAAAGAGCACCACTTCGTTGACGATGTCGGGCGTGGGCTGGATCTGGCGCACGCTGCCTTGCCAGCGCCGATTCGCTTGCCCAAGCGTGGTGAAGTACACCGGCATGTCCGTTTGCACACGCCCGATGTCGGCCTCGGCCACCTGTGCGGTGACGGTCATCGTGTCGAGGTCGGCAATGCGCAGGATGGTTGGGGTGATCTGGTTGGCGTTGAGGGTTTGACCCTCCAATGCACTGATCGATACCACGGTGCCGGACATGGGCGCGTAGATGCGGGCATAGCCCAGGTTGGCCGCATCGCCGTCGAGGGTGGATTGGGCTTCCTTGAGTTGGGCGCGCACGGAGGCGACTTGTGCTTGCGCCTGCTTGAGCTGGGCGGCACTGGTGTCGAGCAGATCGCGCGCGATCAGGTTGCGATCGGCCATGGCCTGGTTGCGGGTGTGGTTGATGCGCGCCAATTCCATGCTGGCATTGCGCTCGGCCAGTTGCGCGGTGAGGCTGTCCACGCGTGCGCGATCACCCGCGACCCGGCTCTCGTAGATGCGCGGATCGATCTGGGCCAACAAGGCACCCTGTTCGACCCGATCACCGACTTCCACGGAAAGGGTTTCGAGCTGGCCGGAAAGTTGTGCGCCGACATCGACATAGGTCTTGGGACCGATCTTGCCGAGCGCAGACACCGTGTTCTCGATGCTGGCGCGTTGCACGGTGGCTGTCGCGGCCGCAGCAGTGGCTGGTTTGCCGTCGCCGAACTTCCACCAGGCGAGCCCTGCAAGCAGGCTGGCGACAAGCACCAGCAGGGGGACTTTCAAACGGTTGCGTCGTGCGGGCATGAATGGCTCTCGGTAACGTGATTGCAGGGGTGGTCAGTGGCGCGGTTCGCGCTTGCGCGGCGCATTGCCTGGGTCTTTCGCGTGGCGGCCTTTCACCAGGCCCGCAATGCGATCGCGTTCGGTCGCGTCAGCCAGTTGCGCGACTTCGGTCAGGATCGCGTGCGCTTCGGCGGCGGTGTCGGCTTCGCTGGCGCGCAGCTTGGCAAACGCGGCGTCCAGTTGCCCGCGCTGGAACGGCTCGGCCAGCAATGCCGCGCGCACGTCTTCACGCGCCTGGCGAAGCTGCTTGATGCGACCGTGCATGGCATCGCGATGGCTCGCAAGAATCTGGTCAACCATCGCGCCATGCTCGGCTGACAGTGCGGCGCGCAGGGCATCCGGGCGGAACATGGCAGGACCATCGTGCATGTGCGCGGGGCGCGGGTGGTGATGGGATTTCCAGATCCATTGGCCGAGTGCGGCAGCCAGCGCCAGGTTCAGGGCCAGCGAAGCGATCAGGACGATGCGCAGGGCACGACTCATGGCTGTGTCCCCGCGATCAGCAGGCTGCCGTAGTCCTCGTCGATCAAGGCCAGCGAAAGCAGATCGTCTTCCTCGGTCGTCGCTTGATCCCCCGCCTGCCAGATCTGGTTGGAGGTGCCCAAGCCGAGCGCCAGGGCCAGCGCCATCACCGGTGCTGCAACGCGCAGTCCGCCGATTTCGGCCCACAGTGCGCGCAAGGCTTGCGTCCACGACAGCCGGGTCGGCAGGCATGCGGTTTGTGCCGAACGAAGGATGGCCTCGCGCAACTGCGCAGGAGGCGCAGGCGGCTTCGAGCTGGCCAGCCAGGCATCAAGTCGATCGTCATCCGGTGGTCGATGGGTACTCATGGCTTGGTCTCCGGAACGGTACGGGCGTGTGCGGCGGGTTCCACGGGAAGCATGGCGCGCAGCGCGCGACGTGCGCGTGCGAGCAGGGATTCAACGGCCTCGACCGAAACCCCGAGAATTTCGGCAGCCGCTTCCTGCGACTGCCCTTCGTAATGGCACAACAGGAGCGCCTCGCGCTGGCGCTGCGGCAGTTGCGCCATGGCATCCTCGATGCGCTCGAGTCGCTGCAGGCGGGCCATGGCGATTTCCGGCCCGGCCTGCGGATCGCTGAGATCCAGGTCTTCGACTGGCAGGTAGTCACGTCGCCCGCGCAGGCGGTCCTGGCACAAATTGAAGGCCACCCGGTACAACCAGGTTGAGAAACGGGCCTGGCCGGATCGCCACTGCGGCAATTGGGTGAAGGCGCGCAGGAAAGTGTCCTGCGCGACTTCCTGGGCATCGGCGTCATTGCCCAGCGTGCGCCAGGCCAGGCGGTGCACGCGTGCCAGATGACGATCCACCAGTCGTGCAAAGGCCCGCGGATCACCACTGGCGGCATGCACAATGTCGCTGGCATCAGGATCAGTCGGCATGGCTCGCGGTGATGCGACAGGTGCCGGCATCATCGCTGATGTCGGCGCCTGCCACCATGATTCGGCGAGCTCCATGTGCTGCCCGATCCGTTTCAGTTTCCGGCATCGCCGGACGCATGTGCATCATGATTGCCGGAGTCCTTGCAGCCACGCTTGGCATGCCCGCGATGTGCGGATTCATCCGCACCGATCTTGCCATCGCCATTGCGGTCACGGGCTTCCAGGCGGGCGCTGCGTGCGGCAACGACCTCAGCCACGCTGACCTTGCCGTCAGCATCGGCATCCATGGCAAGGAAACGTGCTTGCGCGTGCTCGGCTTGGCGCTGGCGGCGTTCCGCCTGGCGTAGCTCGTGCTCGGCATTCCGTTCCGCGGCATCGATGAAGCCGTCGTTGTTGGCGTCCATGGCGGCAACGTCGGTGCTGATGCGGTTGCGTGCCTCGTCGATGGAAACCGACTGCGGGTCTTGCGCGGCGGTGGATGTTTCCGCGGCATGGGCAGCCAAGGCAAGCACCAGTGCGGCGGGCAGGGCGAGAAAACGTAGGGACATGACGATGCTCCGGGATTGAGGGGAGGGCCGTCGCCGACCGGTGCGGCGTGCAGGCAACAGCCATTAACGGTGATCGGGGGAAAATCCGTCGCTGGACCCGAAATGCGTTGCTCGCCCACGTCTGGATCGGGCGTGCGCGGGCCACATCACGGTTTGCGAGGTGCAATCGCCGTTTGGCACGGCTTCGTTGCGTGGCCCGGATTTCGGCAGGCTATACTCGACCGCGACCGGCGCCGCAGTGTCGAAAACGGTCGCGATCTGGCCGATTCCGGGGATTCCCGGCTGTGTTCCGGGATTCGGCTGCGCGTAGAATCGGCCCGACCCATCCGTTCGTGTCACTCGGGGAAAGCTCATGGATATTGCTGAACTGCTTGCGTTTTCGGTCAAGAACAAGGCGTCGGACCTGCACCTGTCCGCTGGCTTGCCGCCGATGATCCGGGTTGATGGCGATGTCCGCCGCATCAACATCCCGATGCTGGACCACAAGCAGATCCATTCGCTGATCTACGACATCATGTCGGACAAGCAGCGCCGCGACTACGAGGAATTCCTCGAAGTCGACTTCTCCTTCGAGATTCCCGGCTTGGCGCGTTTCCGCGTCAACGCCTTCAACCAGAATCGCGGCGCGGGCGCGGTGTTCCGGACCATTCCCTCGGAAGTGCTGACCCTCGAAGACCTGGGTTGCCCGCGCGTGTTCCGCGAGCTGATCGAGCAGCCGCAGGGCTTGATCCTGGTGACCGGACCGACCGGCTCGGGCAAATCGACCACGCTTGCGGCCATGGTCGACCACGTCAACAAACACGAATACGCGCACATCCTGAGCGTCGAGGATCCGATCGAGTTCGTGCACACCTCGCAGAAGTGCCTGATCAACCAGCGCGAAGTGCACCGTGACACGCACGGATTCAACGAGGCGCTGCGCTCGGCCCTGCGCGAAGACCCCGACTACATCCTGGTCGGCGAGTTGCGTGACCTTGAAACCATTCGCCTCGCGCTCACCGCCGCCGAAACCGGCCATCTGGTGTTTGCCACCCTGCACACCAGTTCGGCGGCCAAGACCATCGACCGCATCATCGACGTGTTCCCGGCCGGCGAAAAGCCGATGGTGCGCTCAATGCTGTCCGAGTCGCTGCGCGCGGTCATTTCACAGTCGTTGCTGAAAAAAGTGGGCGGTGGCCGCATTGCCGCACACGAGATCATGGTCGGCATCCCCGCCATCCGCAACCTGATCCGCGAGGACAAGGTCGCGCAGATGTATTCGGCGATCCAGACCGGCGCGCAACACGGCATGCAGACCCTCGACCAGTGCCTGCAGGATCTGGTCAAGCGCGGTCTGGTGACTCGCCAGCAGGCCCTTTCCTACGCGAAGAACAAGGAAATCTTCAAGTAGCGCATCGGCGCCGCGGACGAGCGCGGCGCATCCCCGAAATGTCCGGCCTCCGCCTGATTGCGCAGATCTGAGGTATGCGTCATCCCACGCACACCGCGCGACGGCTACTTCCACGACATCAGCCGGCATTGTGTCGATGTCACCCGTCGTGTGTGCTTCCGCGTTGCGGCGCGCCGGTTTGAAAAATTTCGCCGCCGAGGTGATGCGACGAAAGCAAGAGTGATCTGGATCATCGCGCGGCTCGTGGATGCAAGGCGCCAACCATGCCGAGAACCGAAATTTCTCGCGGCGCACGCCGTGTCGCAGGCGGGTCCGCTCTCCGGGCAATTCTTCGGTCTGACCTGAGCCCGCGCTGCGTACTGGCGCAGGCGATTTGATTCGTTTCGTTTCTTCGCACGGTGCGTTTCGCACATGGCGTCACGAAACAACGATATCCGTCCAGGTATTGATTGCGCTCCGTCTCTGGGAGGAATATCGTCAGGCACCGGCCTCGTTTGACGAGGCGAACCTGTAACACTTGGGGATTTTCTTATGCGAACGTTTGCTACGAAATATTTGCTCGCGCTCTGCGTGGCGCTGGCTGGGGCCACCACTTTCCCGGTATGGGCGGAAGAATCGGAACAGGATGCCGCGGCTGCACAGACCGACAATGCGACCATCGATCAAACCAAGGGCATAGATCAATCCGTTGACTACGCCAGTTTGCGTCACTTCGGTCCGTGGGATGACCGCAATTATGAGCTTACGGCGGCCGATATCGCCTTGTTGCCGAAGGACGACGAGTACCGCCGCGGCATTCCTGCGTTCTTCAAGATCGAACGGCGCAAAGAGGGCATTGCCGAGGGGTTTCCCATTGGTGAACATTACCCACGCGAGCTCGACAAGGATTTCCTGATCCGCTACGGCGGCCTGCTGCAGGATGGTGTGCTGCATCGCCGTGGGCTTGGCATCTACTACCACCCGGATCCGGCCAATCCACCGCCGCCAGTGATCTACACCTCGGATCCAATCGTGCAAGCCATGCCGTTCTCCGTGCCGGTAAATGGCGAGACGGCAATGGCCATCGGCGACAACGAAACTTCGATCAAGTACAACCCGGTGAACCCGAGCGTCGTGATCGCCGGATCCAATGGACCAGGTGGCCAAAGTCAGAACTATTCGGTCGATGGTGGCGTCACCTGGTTCAGCGCCGGCGTCCTGCCCAGTACCTGCTGCGATCCGGCAATGGAATGGTCGGCGGATGGTACGGTCGCCTACGCCGCCACCCTGCCGTCTTCGGGGGGGTTGCGCGCCGGCTTGTTCCGTTCGACCAATGGCGGCCAAAGCTGGGGGTCGGTCATCCTCGTTTCGACAGGCGGCTCGGACAAGGAGTGGATCCATGTCGACAAGTCGCCGAGTTCGCCCTATCTGGAGAATGTCTATCTGACCTGGCATCAAGGCAACGTGATGTTCTTCTCGCGGTCGACGGACAAAGGCGTGACCTGGTCGACGCCTATTTCGTTCTCGAGCGCGGCACGTGGAATCGGCAGCGACATCACCACCGATGCGGCTGGCAATATCTACTACATCTGGCCAAGCAGCCAAGCCGCGACAGCGAACATCTATATGGTCAAATCGACCGATGGTGGTCTCACTTTCGGGGCCCCTGTCATTGTGCAACCGTTGTTCGACGTCTTCGACTTCCCGATTCCATCGATGGAATCACGACGAGCATTCATTTACATCGCGGCCGATACGGATCGATCGGGAGGTCCCAACGACGGACGAATCTATGCGGCCTACACGGCACTGCACCCGAGCAGCGGCGGCACTACAGCCACCAACCATGCCTGGATCCAGGTTGCCTATTCGGATGACGGCGGAGCCACTTGGGCCTTGACGACAACACCACATTCGGAAGCCGATATCGCCACGATTGACCGATATCACCCGTGGCTCGAAGTGGACACCCAAGGCGCCGTTCACATCGGCTTTTACGATACACGCAATTCGACCAACCGAACGGGCGTTGACTTCTATTACAACTATTCGGTGGATGGTGGAACGACATGGCTGGATGAAACGCGCGTGTCGGCAGCGACCTCGGTCAACATCACCAATGGCCAAGAATGGGGTGACTACAACGGCATTGCAGCCGGCCCGACCGAAGCGATCATGAGCTGGACCGACAATCGCGTGGTGGGTGGCTCGCCATTGCAGAAATCCTACGTCGGTCGCGTGCAAAACATGGCCGCGAGCCCCACCTTCCTCATGTCCGGCTCGCCGTTGAACCAGAGCGTTTGCGCGCCGACGGCAACGCCTGTCGCGTTGACTCCGGTGGGTATCAACATCGGGGCGGTGTCGGGTTACAACACGCCTGTCAATCTTGGTTTCGGACCGGGCTTGCCTGCCGGATTCACCGGGTTCTTCTCGGTCACGCCGGTTATTCCACCTGGCTCGTCGCAGGCCGATCTGACGGTCAACAATGTGGCAGCACCTGGCCTCAATGCATTGACCTTGCGAGGAAGCTCGGGCGGCATCGACAAGGATCTCGCACTCAATGTGACGGTTGCGACAGCGCTTCCAGGGGCATCGAATCTGACCGCCCCGGCCAACAATGCGGTAAATGTTTCGGCTACGCCGACCTTCACTTGGACCGCATCGGCCCAGAGCGCGAGCTATCTGATCGAGATCGCCACCGATGCCGGCTTTAGCAACATCATCCTCTCGCAATCGGTATCCGGCACCAGTTTCCAGCCTGCCGCGGCCTTGCCAACCAACACGCAGATCTACTGGCGGGTGACCCCGAACAACATTTGCGGCGCGGGGACGCCAAGCGCGGTGTTCACTTTCTTCACCCAGGCGGCACCGGGTGATTGTTCGGCAGGTACGTTCACCACGCCGGTATTCACGGACGACATGGAATCCGGAACCAATGGCTGGACGCACACTGCGGCGGCAGGTTCGGACACCTGGGCCCTTAGCACGGTGCGCCCGAACAGCCCGGTCAGTTCCTGGCTCGGCGTCGACCCGGCATTGGTTTCCGATCAGCGCCTGGTCTCACCCGCAATTGCCCTGCCGACCACTCTTGGCGGCCTGAACCTGCAATTCCAGCATTGGCGCAATATCGAGAATTCCGGTGCCACTGCGTGCTGGGATGCGGGCATCCTGGAAGTCTCACTCGGCGGCGGCGCCTTCACCCAGATCACCAACGCGCAAATTGCCGTGGGCGACTACACGGGTGCCGTCAATTCCAGCGGCAATCCCTTGAGCGGGCTGCAAGGCTGGTGCGGTTCGGTGCCCTACAACAACGTGGTGGTTGACATTTCGGCCTTTGCCGGACAGAACGCCCAGTTCCGCTTCCGCCTCGGCAGTGATGCCTCGGTCGGGCGCGAAGGCTGGTACATCGACGATTTCAAGGTACAGGGCTGCTCGGCATCCGACCTGATCTTCGCCGACGGCTTCGATCCGCCGTAACCGCAGTCGCCAGGCTGTTCCAGGAAACCCGCGCCGCTGACCCGGCGCGGGTTTTTTGTGTGCGCTTGTCGACTCGGGCCCCATGCGAAGCGGAACCGTGTGCTCCCGTTCGTGGTGAGCTCCCCCTAGCGCGCTCGTGCTGAGATTCCTGTCTCTTTCGTGGTGAGCCCTTCGACTGTGCTCAGGACAGGCTTGTCGAACCATGAACGAATTCAAGTCGACATCTGCGCATGTCGTGTGGGACTTGCGCAGGGTTTCCCACACGGGCGGTTGATATCCCCAGCGCGGCTGGGGAGAAACACCCAGCGCCGCAACCTGAGGTGCTGACTGCGCGAAACTGCTTCACGTCGATCCAAATGGATCGTTCGAATCAGATACGCACGACACGGGTCCTGCGCAACAGTGCTCGAAGCTGCACGTCCGGCGAAGTCCGTTTGCAACCTGGCGTTCCATCAATTTGAGCCAAACACCATGTCCAGCACCTGCAGCCAAAATCTCCCTGCTCGCAAGTCCACTTGCAGCCGCTCGCTCGCCCTTCGGGCCCTGCTGAGCGGCTCTTGCCTCTTGGCAGCATCGGCTCCGAGTGCGCTTGCCCAATGGAGCGTGGAGAGCCCGTTGCCCACCAACCTGCAAATTCGCGGCGTCGCCTCGCCCGCGCCGGGGCGCATATTCGTTGCCACCGAGGACAACTCCTTCGATGACGGCGGCGCGCTGTTCGAGTCGATCGACGGCGGCACAAGCTGGATTCACCGCGACATTCCGCTGGACCTCAACAACGGCCTCAACGGCATTACGTTCCTCGACAGCCAGCGCGGTTGGGTGTGGGGAAACGTGAACTACCGGACGCTGGATGGCGGCACGACCTGGGAGCAGATGCCACTTCTCGGGTCTGCATATTTCATGCAGTTTCATACCGCGGACTTTGGTGTAACCAGCGGCAACTTCGGGGTTTACGTGAGCCGCGATGGCGGCCTCAGCTGGGCCCCCTCACCGGATGGCATGAGCGCGTTCTCCTTCGTGGATGCGCAAACAGGACTTGGCGCTTCCGCAAGCGGCATTTTTCGAACCACCGATGGCGGAACCTCGTTTGCATCGGTATTGGCCGGAGAGGCTGTCGCTGTAACCGCACTTTCGTCTTCCGTGGCGGTGGCCATCGTGGACGGAATCATCTTCCGTTCCAGCAACGGGGGATCGACCTGGACAGCGGGCGCCAGCGCGTCCGGACGAAATCGCCTGCTCAAGGTTTCGGCGGACGTGGTGCTGGCCTACGGGCGCGGCGGAACGTTTCCGGACTTTGATGACCGCATCCTGCGTTCGGATGACGGTGGCCAGACCTGGATCGATTTGGGCGAGGTGATTCCGGCGACCGCCTACGCCGCTGATCTCAACTTCACCGTGCTTTCGGCTTCGATCATCGTTGCCTCGGATGGCTCCGGAAATCTGTACCGATCGATCGATGCCGGGTTGAGCTGGTCCATGAGCCACGCAACACCTGGCCCGAGTCAGGGTTTTTTCAGCAATGGCCCTGCGGATTTTGTCGATGCACAGACTGGCTACATCGGCTATGGCAGCGGTTACCTCCTGCGCAGCGATGATGGTGGAGCAAGCTGGACCCAGATCTCGAGTGGTTCCGGAATCGACATCATGGACATGGACCGGTTCAGCAACGGTGATCTCATTGCCGTGGGCACCTCCGGCCAGGTGCTGACCCGTTCGGCGGGTTCTACTTCGTGGACGATTCGTGGCACCTTGGGTGAGGCAACGCTGGAGGCGGTCCAGGTCACCGGTCCGCAGCAGGTTGTGGCGGTGGGCAGAACCGGAACTGTCCATCGCAGTGAAGATGGCGGAGCCACCTGGCAGGCCGCAAGCTCCGCTCCGGCAAGCCTGACTGCAACGGATCTCCACTTTGAAGACCTGAGCAATGGTTGGGTGATTGGCCAAGGTTTCGGCGGCGCGGCACTTTTCCATACCACGGATGCAGGTGCCACGTGGAATCCGGTAACCGACTTCCAGGGCACGCATGTGGCAGTGGATTTCGCGGGAGCCAGTGGCTGGGCCGCGTCGTACAACGGGACGGTATACCGCACGATTGATGCGGGAAATTCCTGGTCGGAAGCGCAGATTCCAGGGGGCTCGCTGAGCATTCGCGATCTTGATTTCTGGGACGCAAGCACCGGCTATGCGGTTGGGTCTTCGGGCTTTGCCGCACGCAGCAGCGACGGCGGCCAGAGCTGGCAAACCCTGAGCGTGCCGGACGCAACCGACGATTTCACCGACATCGCATTGATTGGCTCGAACGAGCTGTGGTTGTCGACTGCAGCCGGCAAGCTGCTGTACTCCGCAAACGGCGGACAAAACTGGGCGATGGTTGATTCCGGTGGTATCGAACTCGGAGCCTTTGCCAGTCTGGTTGTCAACCCTGCGGGTGACGCCTGGATCGGCGGATCCTACGGTGCCATCCATCAATTCGCCGGTCCGCCGGGGGAACCCCTGAACAATCCTCCGCTGGCAAGCTTTGGCTTCGCCACGACAGGACTGTCGGTGGTACTCACCGACACCAGCACGGACAGTGATGGCACGATCAGCACCTGGCTGTGGAATTTTGGCGATGGCTCCACTTCGTCGGAGCAGAACCCGGTGCACGTGTTTGAGCTGGCTGGCACCTATCCGGTCAGCCTCAGCGTGACCGATGACGATGGCGATACCGACGTGGCGTTTCGATCCATCGTGGTGCAACCGGGTCCCGGTGGCATTTTCGGCGAGTTCACCGAGATTACTCCGCTCGATCCCTTGTTCGTCACTCCCCAGGACGAGGATTTCTACGTCAGTGCAGCGGCGCCGGCCGATTTCGATGGCGACGGTGACCTCGATATCGCGGTGCTTGGCTACTACGTGGTTTACAACGTGAGCGTTGTCGACAGGCTGGTCCTGATGCGCAACGACGGTGCGCTCAGTGCGACGGAGTGGGATTTCACGTACCTCGATGTGCCTCTTGGAAGCATGGTTTCGGGTGATTCCGACCTGGCATGGGGCGATGCCGACGGCGATGGCGATCAGGATCTTGTCATCGGCAGCAACGGTGAAACCGTGTTGTATCGCAACGATGCCGGCACCCTGGTGCCGACCGACACCGTGCTTCCGGGCTATTGGGAGGACAATTCGCAAGCCGACTTCGACTTGCGTTCGATTTCCTGGGCCGACTACGACAACGACGGCGACCAAGACCTTCTCGTGCCTTCCGTCTGGGATGAGGAGACCTTTGTCTCGCGCACTGCGCTCCTGCGCAACGATGGCGGCAATGGCTCGGGCGGATGGCTTTTCACGGAAGTGCCGACGGCGTTTGGCGAGTCTCGGCACACCCAGACCAGTTGGTCCGATTTCGATGGCGACCAGGATCTGGACGTGCTCATCGTTCACCTCGCGCCCCTGACAGAAACGGGGTTCATCCGTCGATACCGCAACGAGGGAGACGGCAGTTTCACGGGCGAGGACATCCTTGGCTCGCTGTCGATTGAACACGGCGAAGCACAGTGGGGCGACTACGACTCCGATGGCGACCTCGACATTCTTGTTGCCGGCAATGTGCATGAGGTCGACGGCAGCTATGACACCGTTCTGCGCGTGTACCGCAATGACAATGAGAGTTTTGTCCCGGTCAACATCATCGACTGCGCAGCCTGCGAAGGCTGGTTCGACTTCTCGGCTGCGACCTGGGCCGACTACGACTCCGATGGCGACATCGACATCCTGCTCGCCGGAACCTGGAACTCAGGCTCGCAGATCGATGGCCGCGCCAAGATCTACGACAATGTCGGCGGAACCTTCGTTGATTCCGGCAACCAGCTGCCGGCGCCCAGGGCCATGGGCTTCAGCGGCGGATCCTTCGGCTGGCTTGATCTGGACGGCGAGGGCGATCTGGACTATTTCATCGCCGGTTCGTACTTCGTGCCCGGCGGCAATGGCCTGATCGAAACCCAGATGCATGTCTACCGCAACACCGCCCCTGCGCAGAACCAGGCACCTTCGGCACCTGCGTCGCTCGTTTCCGAAGTCGACGCCAACGGCAGTGTCGTGCTCGGCTGGAACCCAGGCAATGACGACCTCACGCCAGTTGCCGCGCTGACGTATGAGGTGAGCATTCATGGCAACGCCATTCCCGGATCGACAGCCCGACGCTCTCCGGAGCCGGGAAGCATGAACGGCGCGGGCGCATGGTCATTGTCCGGTCTTGCGGATGGCAGTTACCTGTGGAGCGTGCGTGCCGTGGACAGTGCCTACAACAGCAGCCCCGCTGCGATCGGTGTATTCCGCGTGGGCCCGCCGCCGCCGGACGCGATATTCGCGCATGGCTTCGAGACGCCCTGACACGGGCACACGCGTGCTGCGTGCCTGGAGCCGGATTGCGGATGCGCCAAACAAAAAGCCCCGGATGTTTCCATCCGGGGCTCGAAGATCAATCCGGTGCGAAACTCAGGCGACCTGAACTTCGTCAGCCTGCATTCCCTTCTGGCCCTGCACGGCGACAAACGTCACGCGCTGGCCTTCCTGGAGGGACTTGAAGCCGCTGCCCTGGATCGAGCGGAAATGCACGAACAGGTCAGGGCCGCTTTCCGGGGTGATGAAGCCGAAGCCTTTGGCATCGTTGAACCACTTGACGGTACCGGTCTGGCGATTGGACATTTTTTGAAACTCCCAACAACTCAATTGAAATGGAATTCACGCTTCCGGGAACCCCCGGAATCGAGACTGAGGTTGCTAAGGAGTACGCAATCGGTACGATGGAATCGTCAAAGTCGACCACATCGGGCCACGATTTACAGTGACCCTGGCAAACACAGTGCGCGCACTTTACAGAGGATTGCGCGACAAAGCGACAAAATGTTGAAAAAAGGTTGGCTGAGGGAAAAACCCGTCAATTGCCTGCCGCGGCGGCGTGCTTCGGCCGAGAATATCGCGCAATATCAACGCCTTGGCTTGTTATTTGACCCCCGTCGCGTGATTTTGGGCGGCGAGAATAGGGTCAAATCAGGCGCAGGCGCTCGCGAAACGGCTCGAAATCCGCCCCGATCGGCTCTGCCTGGCTGGGGCGATCCAGAAGCATCGCCAATGCTGCGGGCACCTCCACGGCATGTCCAACCAGCGGCTCCACGACCTGTTCGAACTTGGCCGGATGGGCGGTGGCGACCACGGCCCAGTCCCGGGAATCCCCGCGTTCGCGAATGCGCTCGAGAACCCGCACCGCGCAGGCCGTGTGCGGACAAAACACGCGCCCGTACCTGGCCTCGCCGTGCGCGATCACCTCGCGGATGCCAGCGTCCTCGACGGCTTCGGCGATGAATTCGCCGCGCAGCGCCTGTTCATCCGGGTACAGCCAGCGCAGGCGTTCGAAGTTGCTGGGGGCGCCGACGTCCATGGCATTGGCCAGGGTCGCCAGGCTCGCCATTGGCTGATACGCGGAGCCGGAAAAATAATCCGGCAGCACGCGGTTGGCATTGGTCGCCAGCGCGATGTCGCCGATGGGCAGGCCGCAGCGTCGCGCGAGGATTGCCGCCAAGGCATTGCCCAGGTTCCCGGTGGGAATGACGAAGTTGAGTTCCCCGCCACGGGTTCTCCAATGACGGATCGATGCGTGGGCGTAGTAGGACATCTGTGGCAACAGGCGGCCGAGGCTGATGCTGTTTGCCGAGCTCAAGCACAGTCGGGATCGAAGCCCGGCGTCGGCCAGCGCCTGCTTGACCAGTCGCTGGCAGTCGTCGAAGTTGCCCGCGACCCGGAGAGTCAGGATGTTGTCGCCGAAGCAGCCGAGCTGGTGCGCCTGGCGCGGCGACACGCGACCGTCCGGATACAGCACGACCACGCGCAGTTTGGGCTTGCCGTGAAACGCGTCGGCCACGGCGGCGCCCGTGTCGCCCGAAGTCGCCACCAGGATGGTGCGCTCCAAACCATCGGTTGCACCCACCTGCTGCATGCAGGCAGCAAGAAAGCGCGCGCCGAAGTCCTTGAACGCGGCGGTGGGTCCGTGAAACAGCTCCAGCATTCCGGTGTGCGCGGGTGTCAGGGGGACCAGTGGCGCAGGAAAATCCAGCGCCGTCGTGCAGATTTCGGAAAGGTGCGCCGCCAGGGGATCGTCCGCGAAAAACGGTTGCAACAGGCGATGCGCCACATCGGCCAGCGAATCATCCGCATCGAAATCGCGCGCATTGAACGCGGGCAGCGTGCAGGGAACATACAGGCCGCCATCGTCAGCGAGGCCTTGCGCCAGTGCGTGGCTCAGGCCGACCTGAGTTGCGGGGTTGCGCGTGCTTGCGTAGTTCATGCGATGAGCGTGGCCGCAGGGCCGTTGATGGGAGAGATCCAGGCCTGGCTTGCAAGGCCTGCCGCGTGGAATGCCGCCTGCATGCCCGGCGCCGCGGCCTCGGCATCCGTGCGATTTTCGAACCAGGCAAACACACTGGGGCCTGCGCCGGAGATCGAGGCGCCCATGGCATTGGCATCCAGTGCCGCCTGTTTCACGGCGGCAAACCCAGTGATCAATGGCGCCCGCCTCGGCTCGACAAGCACATCCGCAAGACCCTCGCGCACCATTCCGGCATCGCCGCGATGGCAGCCGGACAGCACCAGCGCCAGGTTTGCGCTTTGCCCGACCAGATCGGACAAGCGGTATGCAGCGTTCAACACTTCGCGTGCATGACGGGTTTCCAGAACCGCATCCGGATGCACGACAACGCTGTGCCAGGCGTCGGGAACGTCGATGCGGACCAGGCGCGCAGGTGCTGCCAATACCAGTCCGCCCAACAACATCGGGCCCACGTTGTCGCCATGGCGACTGCCGCTGGAAACGGCTTCGCCCTCGATGGCAAATGGATAGAGTTCCCCTGCCTGCAAGGGCCGATCAAGCAGCGCGTTGGCAGCCACCAGCGCGGCCACGCAGGATGCGGCGGAGCCACCCATGCCCGAACCCATGGCAATGCCCTTGTCGAGTTCGATGCTGAATCCGAAGGGCAGGCCAAGTGCTTCGCGCAGCGCGATGAGGGCGCGACCGGCGGTGTTGCGCTCCGCCTCGATGGGCAATGCCGAAACGCAGCCTCGAATGGCCTCGATGCGCACCACTGGCTCGGCAACGCGCCTGACCGTGGCGCGGTCACCTGGCCCGGCAAAGCTCTGGCCAAGGATGTCGAAACCTACCGCAACGTTGCCGATGCTGGCCGGGGCAAAGGCGCAGGCCGAACTCAAAGGCGAGCCCCCAAGGCCGCACCCAGGCGCAGCAAATCGGCAAAGATTCCCGCCGCGGTCACGTCGCGACCGGCGCCCGGACCCTGCACGATCATCGGGTTGTCGGCATAGCGTTTGCTGGTGAACTGGACCACGTTGTCTGTCAGTCGGAGATTGGCAAAGGCATGGTTGGCGGGCAGCTCGGTGAGGCCGACACTGGCGTTGCCGCGACTGTCGAGGCGGGCAACATAGCGCAATACGCAGCCCTTTGCCTTGGCCGCCGCAAGCTGGCCGGCCAGCGAAGCGTCAATTGTCTCGAGCGCGGCAATGGCTTCATCCTTGTCCAGCCTGAGCAGGCTCTGCGGAACCAGCCCGCGCACATCGACCTGGTCAAGCTCAAGCGCTTGGCCGGCTTCGCGAGCCAGGATCACCAGCTTGCGCGCGACATCGATGCCGGACAGGTCATCGCGTGGGTCCGGTTCGGTATAGCCCAATGCCAGCGCCTCGCGCACCAGTGCCGAAAACGGCTGGCTGCCGTCGTAGCGGTTGAACAGCCAGGCGAGGGTACCGGAGAAAATGCCTTCGATCGACGTCAGTTCATCGCCGGTGTCGATCAGGTCGCGCAAGGTGGAAATCACCGGCAGGCCCGCACCGACGGTTGCCTCGTAACGCCAGCGCGCACCGCTGCTTGCGCGCGCATCGCGTATCGCATGCCAGCGTGCAATCGGACCGGAACCGGCCTGCTTGTTCGGCGTGATGACGTGGATGCCTGCCGCCAGCCAGTCTGCATAGTGTTCGGCCACGTCATTGCTGGCGCTGCAATCGATGATGACGGCATGGGGAAGATGCTGGGCGTGCACGTGGCGGGTGAAGCGCTCGAAGTCAGCTTCCAGTGAACTCGCAGCCAGCTGACCCGACCAGTCCGCGAGCAGGCTGTCGCCTTCGCCGAGCACAAGTTTTCGGCTCGAAGCGATGGCGCGCACACGCAGGTCGAGATTGGCGTCGCGACGCAGCCGCGGAATCGCCTCCTGCAATTGGTCGAGCAGGGTTCGGCCCACATTGCCGGGGCCGATCACGCCCACGGATATCGTGTGCGCGGACAGCCAGAAGCCGGCATGCGCCGCACGCAAGGCGCGCGATGCGTCGGCACTGGCGAGAGCAACCGAGATGTTGCGCTCGGAGGCGCCCTGGGCAATCGCACGCACGTTCACCTGTGCGCGACCCAGGGTGGCAAAAAGCCGCGCCGCCACGCCCGGCGCACCGGCCATGCCGTCGCCCACGGCGGCCAGCACGCTGATGTCGCGGGTCACGCTGATGCCCTGCATCTGTCCACGATCCAGCTCGCGACCAAACACGGCAGCCAATGCCACTTCCGCGCGTGCGCAATCCTCGGCGCGAACGACCACGCAGATGGAATGCTCGGACGATCCCTGCGAGATCATCACCACGGAAACCTTGGCATCGCGCAAGGCCGCGAACAGTCGCTCGGCCGTGCCGGGCACGCCGATCATGCCGGCGCCTTCCACGTTGATGATGGCCAGGGCGTCGGCAAGGGAGAGTCCGCGAACCGGATTCTGCGAGGCATCACCGCTTACCGCGATGCGGGTGCCCGCATGTGCAGGATTGAAGGTGTTGCGGATGAAGATCGGCAAGCCCAGTGCCATCGCCGGCAGCATGGTCTGGGGATGGATGACCTTGGCCCCGAAATAAGCCAGCTCGCAGGCTTCCTCGTAGGACAGGGCATCGAGCGAAACCGCTTCCGGCACCAGGCGCGGATCGGCCGACAGCACGCCATCGACATCGGTCCAGATGTGCAACTCGCGCGCATCGAACAGTGCGGCAAAGATGCTGGCGGAAAAATCGCTGCCGTTGCGACCGAGCGTGGTGATGCGACCCGAGCTATCGCGCGCGATGAATCCGGTGATCACCACGCGCCGCTGCGGATGGCTGGCACGCCAGTCGGCCAGGCGTGCCGCGCTCACGGACCAATCCACCGACACGCCAAGATCGCCCTGTCCGACCACCAGCACCTCGCGGGCGTCCAGCAGCGCGCATTCCTCGCCGAGTGATTCGATGTGGGCGTGCAGCAAGCGAGAAGACCAGACCTCGCCAAAGCCCTGGATGGCATCGAGTGCCTCGCCGGCAGGCATGCCCAGCACGGCCAGCGCCTTGAGCATGTCGGCGAAATCCGCGTGGCGCGCCTCCAGCCACACCCGCACCGCGCCGGACTTGTCGCCGAGCAGGTCGCGCGCGGTCTGCAGGTGGCGTTCGCGCAGGGCACTCCATTGCGCCTGCCATTGCGGATCGCGTGCCGCCGCCGCGTTGGCCAGAGCGATCAGCGCGTTGGTGACGCCTTGCATGGCCGACACCACGGTGATCTGAACGGCGTCATCACGAGCCAGCAGAATGTCGGCCACACGCCGAAAGCAATCGGCATCGGCCAGCGAGGATCCCCCGAACTTGTGCGCGATCAGCGTCAGTCCGGATCCCGAATCGGGCGGGGCAATGCTTTGACGCGAAGCAGCAAGGGCTGCGGAGAGATTGGCAAACGAAGTCATGGAGCCTCCGGAGTTGGCCCTGCATGCTTCGTGGCTGGGGGATTCACGCATCCCGCAGCTTCGTCGAGCTGCGGGGTCGTGTTGAAGGGAAAATCAACTGTGCACGACGGACCGCACCCGATTGGGTGTAGTCATGGTCGTAGTCATGATCATTGTGCACATGCAGCAAGTGGAATCGATCGAGGCCATTGCTGTCAAGCCGGAATTTGACCCAGGCCCGGTCAGCAACCCTTGTGCGCGCGAATCAATTGACTGCCTTGGCGTGCAAACTCAGGCCCAGTGCGGCCATCACCCTCAGGATGGTGCTGAAATCCGGGGAGCGTTCCCCGGAAAGCGCCTTGTACAGGCTTTCGCGCGACAGGCCGGCGTCGCGCGCAACTTGCGACATGCCTTTGGCGCGGGCAATGTCGCCCAAGGCCTTGGCGATAAACGCCGCATCCCCTGCGGCTTCATCGATGCAGGCTTCAAGGTAGGCCGCCATCTCCTGCGGCGTGCGCAAATGATCGGCGACGTCGTAACGTGAAAGGGTAGTTTTGGTCATTTTCTTCATCTACAGGTTGCGCGCCAATTGCAGTGCGTATCGGATGTCCGCCGCTTGAGTTGATTTGTCGCCGCCCGCAAGCAGAATCACGATTTCAGGTCCTTGCCGGGTGAAATACACCCGGTAGCCAGGTCCGCAGTCGACTCGCATTTCGGACACGCCATGACCGACTGGTTTGACATCGCCGGGATGTCCGCTCGCCAGTCGCTCGATTCGTGCCTGAATGCGGCCGCGACCCTGCACATCACGAAGCCCGTCGATCCATTGCGAAAAGGCCGTTGTCTTGTGGACTATGGGCATCCAGTCCCTCCGAAGCGGACTGTATCCGGCAGGCTACATCCTGTCAACGCCACGGTCGCTCGTGGCGGACAGTCGCGACGGCGCGACGGTCAGCGGCGCTTGTGTGCAGGCTTGTTGGCCATCAATTGGCGCAGTTCGTCGCGTTCGGCATCGGACAGGGTGCCAGCAAGCTGGCGGGCGATCAGGTCGTCCAAACGCTGCTGGGACGTCTGGACGTCCAATTGCTCGATGGCACCGAGGAACTCGCTGCGACCCGATTCGGCATCGACCAGCAGGTCGGCTTGGGCCAGCTTGTTGAGGGCGGCGGATTCCTCGCGCCCGGCGAAGTGTTCGAGCAGGCTTCCGGTGCTCAGTGAAGGGCGATCCCGGCACAAGCCGATCAGCTCCACCAGCAGGGGTACGCCGGCCAGGCGAAGCTCGGAAAAGGTCCACGGCGGTTGCAGTTCGGAAGCCAACGCAGGGTTCTGCACAAGCAAGGTGATGGCGCTGCGCACCAGCGAGCGCTGGGCAGGGCGGGTACCTGCCTGCGCAGGCGTGGAGGTACTTGCCGGAATCACCGTCCTGGCACCACTCAGACGCTCCAGTTCGGCGTACATGAGGTCGCGAAACGCGCCATCCGGAATTTGCGCGATCAGGGGGCGGGCGCGTTCGGCCAGACGCGCCTTGCCGTCGATGCTGGCGAGGTTCACGTCCTTGCCCGTCTCGGCAAAGAAGAATTCGCTCAGGGGCGTTGCCTGCTTGAGACGCTGCTCGAAACCGTCGATGCCTTCCTTTCGGATCAGCGTATCCGGATCTTCGCCATCGGGAATGAACAGGAACCAGGCCTGGCGGCCATCGCGCATGCGTGGCAGTACCGATTCCACCGCGCGCCAGGCGGCTTGCTTGCCGGCGCGGTCGCCGTCAAAGCAGAAGAAAACGTCGGCCGCATTGCGAAACAGGATTTCCGCATGGTCGCTGGTGGTTGCCGTGCCGAGGGTGGCCACGGCCTGGGTCAGGCCGAACTGGTGCAGGGCGACCACGTCCATGTAGCCCTCGACCACCAGCAGGCGCGGGATCTTCTGGTGCGCATCGCGCACCTGCCACAAGCCGAACAGCTCGCGGCCCTTGTGGAACAGCGGAGTCTCCGGTGAGTTGAGGTACTTGGGGCCGTCGTCCTTGCCCAAAACCCTGCCGCCAAAGGCGATGGTGCGCCCGCGCCGGTCGAGGATCGGAAACATGATGCGGTTGCGGAAGCGGTCGTACTTGTTGCCGCGGTCACCGCTGGCCAGCATGCCGGCCTTGTCGAGCAGGGCCAGGCGCTGCGCATTGGAGCCCAACGCGGACTTCAGCCCATCCCATTGTTCCGGGGCGAAACCGATGGTGAAGCGCTCGACCATTTCCGCGCTCAGTCCGCGGCTGGCCACGTAGTCGCGCGCTGCGCTGTTGTTTGCCAACTGCTGGTGATAGAAGCGGGCAGCCGCATCCAGCAGGGTGTAGAGGTCGCTTGCATCCTCGCGTTGAACGGGACGGCCGCCGCCCTCGTATTCCACCTTGACGCCGGCCCGTGCGGCCAGTTCTTCAATGGCGTCGGGAAATTCCAGGCGGTCGTAGTCCATCAGGAAGCGGATCGCGCTGCCATGCGCTCCGCAACCGAAGCAGTGGTAGAACTGCTTGGCCGGGCTCACCGTGAACGAAGCGGATCGCTCGTCATGGAATGGACAGCGTGCCGACCAGTCACGGCCCGCCTTCTTCAGGGTGACGCGCTCCTGGATCACATCGACGATGTCGATGCGCGCCAGGAGATCATCAATGAAGCGTTCGGGAATGCGGCCGGGCATTGAAAGCCGAGAATCGGGAATGGGGAATCGGGAATAGTAGAACAGACATCTACGCGGCTCTTACAATTCCCTATTCCCTGTTCTCAATTCCCGGTCATCAACCCAACCTCGCCTTGATCAGGCCCGATACCTTGCCCATGTCGGCGCGGCCGGTGACCTTGGGGCGTACCAGGCCAACCACCTTGCCCATGTCCTTGGCGCTGCTGGCGCCGGAGGATGTGATGGCGGCATTGATGATGTCGTCGATTTCGGCATCGGACAGGGCGGCTGGCAGGTACGTCTGGATGACATCGACTTCGGCGCGTTCCACGGCAGCCAGGTCCTCGCGATTGGCCGCGGTGTATTGTTCGATGGAATCGCGGCGCTGCTTGAGCATTTTTTCGAGGATGGCCATGACCTGGGCATCGTCGAGCACGATGCGCTCATCGACTTCGCGCTGCTTGAGCGCGGCGAGGATCAGGCGGATCACGCCCAGGCGTTCTTTTTCGCCGGCCTTCATCGCGGCCTTCATGTCATCGGTGATTTGCTGCTTGAGAGACATCGTGCACCTCGAAATGGAGATCGTTGCGCCACAAACACAAACGGCCGGCGCTGCGTGGGCAGAGCCGGCCGAGAGTTTCAGCCCGGATGTTGCCGAAATGGCGCGAGGCCAAACCGGCGATCAATCGTTGCTGCGTGCATCGCGAGGGCGATCACGCAGACAGGCGATCAATACATGCGTTGACGCTTGGTCACGTCGCGACCGACGCGACGCAGGTGGCGCTTGACCGCAGCCGCGCGCTTGCGCTTGCGTTCCTGGGTCGGCTTTTCGTAGAACTCGCGCTTGCGCACTTCGGCCAGCACACCGGCCTTCTCACAGGTGCGCTTGAAACGGCGCAGGGCAAATTCAAAGGGTTCGTTCTCGCGAACTTTGACGCTTGGCATGGATTCTCCGCTGTTACACTCGACACCCGGGCTCTCGGGCGAGCCGCGCATTCTATTTCATGGCTTCAATCAATGCAAAACCGGGTCCGGTGCTGGGCATCGAGACCTCCTGCGACGAAACCGGGGTTGCGGTCTACGACCGAGGTCGGGGCTTGCTGGCACATGCGCTCTACAGCCAGATCAAGCTGCATGCCGACTATGGCGGCGTGGTGCCAGAGCTGGCTTCGCGGGACCATGTGCGCAAGCTGCTGCCGCTGATCCGGCAAACCCTGGCCGAGGCGGGCATGGACATCAAGGACCTGGGCGGCGTGGCCTATACCGCAGGTCCGGGCCTTGTCGGCGCCTTGCTGGTGGGGGCCGCGGCCGCGCGTTCTCTGGCCTGGGCGCTGGAGATTCCGGCCATCGCCGTGCATCACATGGAAGGGCACCTGCTGGCGCCGATGCTGGAGCCGGAACCGCTGGAGCCGCCGTTCGTGGCGCTGCTCGTATCCGGCGGCCATTCCATGTTGATCGATGTCGAAGCCGTCGGACGCTACCGGCTGCTGGGCGATACCCTGGACGATGCGGCCGGTGAAGCCTTCGACAAGACCGCCAAGCTGATGGGCTTGCCCTACCCCGGAGGTCCGGCGCTGGCACGCCTGGCCGAGACGGCAACGCCGGGGCAGCGCCGCTTCAGCCGACCGATGACCGACCGCCCCGGGCTGGACTTCAGCTTCTCCGGCCTCAAGACCCAGGTGTTGCTGGCCTGGCAGGACAGCGACCAAAGCGATGCCACGCGCGCGTCCATCGCACGGGATTTCGAGGAAGCCATCGTGGAGACCCTGGCCATCAAGTGCCGTCGGGCCATGCTGGAGACGGGGCGGCGCATGCTGGTGGTTGCCGGTGGTGTTGGTGCCAATCGGCGCCTGCGCAGCCAGTTGGCCGAGGCCGGCGCCGCGGATGGTTTCGTCACCCGCTTTCCGCGCCTGGAGTTCTGCACCGACAATGGCGCGATGATTGCGCTGGCCGGATCCATTCGCCTGCATGCCGGCCAGTTCAACGACCCGCAGATCCGGGTTTTCCCGCGCTGGGATCTGCAATCCCTGCCGGCGCTGGCGTGATTCCTTCCATCGAACGAGATCATGGACATCGTTTTCATCGAAGACCTGCGCATTGAAACCGTCATCGGCATCTACGACTGGGAGCGTCGCATCCGCCAGACCGTGGCTCTGGATATCGAGATGCGTTTCGACAATACGCGTCCGGCGGCAACGGATCGCATCGACGACACGCTCGACTACAAGGCGGTATCCAAGCGCCTGATCGCCTTTGTCGAAGCGTCCGAATTCCAGCTGGTGGAAACCCTGGCCGAACGTTGCGCGGCCATCATCCTTGATGAGTTCAGCGTTGAACATGTCCGGCTGCGGCTGGCAAAGCCGGGCGCGGTGCGTGGTTCCAGAGCCGTCGGCGTGCAGATCGAACGCGAGCGCCCGGCCACCAGCGCATGACCCGCGCCTGGCTGAGCCTGGGTTCCAACCTGGAGCCGATTGCCAACCTCAAGTCGGCACTTGCCGAATTGCGCGCCGAGTTCGGCGAACTGCGGGTTTCCTCTGCCTGGCAAACCGACGCCGTGGGTTTTGACGGCCCTGCGTTTATCAACCTTGCTGTGGGTTTAAACACGGATTGGTCCGCCGCAGATCTGGATGGCTGGCTGCATGCGCTGGAAGACGCGCATGGCCGCCGCCGCGATGTACCGCGATTCTCAAGCCGAACCCTGGACATCGACATCGTGTTGTTTGGCGACCGGGTGATCGATGGCCCCGGTCATCTCAAGGTGCCGCGTGATGAGCTCAAGCACGCCTTCGTGCTGGGGCCGCTCGCGGAAATCGCCGCCGGGGTGAGGCCTCCCGGTAGCGCGCGAACCCTGGGCGAACTGTGGCGCGAGCACCCCGGCCACGACCTGCCGATTCGCAATGTCACTCTGGAATGACGCGAAACCACAGGTTTTCGGCAGTGGTAGGGTGGATAAGCCCAAAGGGCGCATCCACCAACGAGTCAGGACGACTGATATTGTGAAAGGTGGATGCGCTGCGTTTATCCACCCTACGAAGCGGCGCGGGTGCAAAGCGGTCAGTATTTATTCGTGCCTGACCTGCGCAGCCGGAGAACGGCGAGCCTCTATACTCTGCGCCATTCATTCATTTCCCGAGGGCAAGCGGATGTTCGAGAAATTCTCCCGCAGTTGGTCATTGATCAAGGCCAGTGCTTCGGTGTTGCGCTCCGACAAGGAACTGCTGGTGTTTCCATTGCTCTCGGGAATCAGCTGCATGCTGGTTGCTGCAACGTTCTTCATCCCCGCGATCACGAGCGGAATGTTCGCGGGTATCGACGGCGAGGGCACGGGCATTGGTTTCTACCTGTTCCTGTTCGCGTTCTACGTGGTGCAGTACTTCGTCATCATCTTCTTCAACTCGGCCCTGATTGGCGCGGCCATGATCCGCCTTGACGGGGGTGATCCAACGGTTGCCGATGGCTTCCGCATCGCGATGTCCAGGCTGCCCGCCATACTCGGCTATGCGGTCATATCGGCAACGGTGGGCGTGGTGCTGCGTGCTGCGCAGGAACGAGCAGGATGGATTGGCCGACTCGTGATCGGATTCATCGGCGTGGCCTGGACGGTGGCATCGTTCCTGGTGGTCCCGGTGCTGGTGAGCCAGGACATCGGCCCCATTGATGCCGTCAAGCGCAGCGCCGAACTGCTCAAGAAAACCTGGGGTGAAAACCTGATAGGCAACGGCGGTATCGGATTGGTGTTTGGCCTGATCACGTTGGTGTTGGCGCTTGCAGGCTTCGCTGCAATCTTTGCGGCCATCTCCAGCGGCAACTTCACGCTGCTCTATGTCATGGCGGTCCTGCTGGGCGTGGTGTTCCTGTTGCTGATCCTGATCCAGGCCGCCTTGCAAGGCGTCTATTCCGCCGCCTTGTATCGTTTTGCCAGTGAAGGCGACGCTGGCCAAGGATTCGACAAGGCCGTGGTCGCCGATGCGTTCCGGGTGAAAGGCTGAGATTCGGAACTCGGGACTCAAACGTATGCAGCTTATTGCCTGCCTCCCCTCTCCCCTCGCGGGAGAGGGGTTGGGGGAGAGGGGGCATCGCGCAATGCCTGCCAGATGGCCTCCAGCACTCCATCGGTGCGCAGCAGAATGTCATCATTCCAAAAACGCAGTACTACAAAACCCTGAGATGACAGCCACGCATCGCGCTGATGATCGCGTGCGGATTCGAGGTGCTGACCACCGTCTGCTTCGACGATCAGCCGTGTTCCAAAATGAACAAAATCTACGACATAGTCACCGATAACCTGCTGTCGGCGAAATTTCTGGCCATCCAACCTGTGGGCGCGCAGGTGGTACCAGAGTATCGATTCAGCTTCGGTCATGCGTTTGCGCAGATGCTTGGCGAAATCTTGTTTCTTCATGCTCCCTGATGTCTGCCCCCTCTCCCCCAGCCCCTCTCCCGCGAGGGGAGAGGGGAGACAAACGATTGATCGCAAGCCCTGTCCTTCGACTTCCGACCTCCGGACTCCAGACTCCGGATTCCGGACTCAAAATCACTATTCGCTATTCCCCATTCCCCATTCCCCATTCCCCATTCCCCATTCCCCATTTCCAGCCTTCAAGCAAAAAACCGCCCTCCGTCCACGCGGATGATCTGGCCCGTGACAAATCGGGCGTCGCGCAGCAGCCAGAGCACCGCATCGGCAATCTCTGCGGGTTGGCCGGTGCGCTTGAGCGGGGTGCGTTCAATGATCTTCGCTCGATGGGCCGCATCGCTGTCGGCTTCCGGCCACATCACCGCGCCCGGAGCCACGCCGTTCACCCGCACTTCCGGCCCGAGTTCCAGGGCCAGGGCATGGGTCATTGCCGCCTGCGCAGCCTTCGCCATGCAGTACACGGAATGCCCGGCAAGCGGACGCTCCGCATAGATGTCGAGCAGGTTGACGATGGCGCCGCCGGTTTTCTTCAGCTGCGGGGCAGCGGCCTGGGCCAGGAAGAACGGCGCGCGCGCGTTGGAAGCGAACAGGCGATCCCACTGTTCGGAAGTCACCGAGCCAAACGCGGTGGCAAAAAAGTCCGAGGCATTGTTGACCAGGCCGTCGAGTCGTCCGAAGCGTTGCATCGTGGCTTCGATCAAGGCAGGCATCTGCGTGAGATCGGACAGGTCGGCCTGCAATGCCAGGGTCGAATTGGGACGTTCCCGTTCGAGCTTCGCGATCAATTGATCGAGATCGTCGCGTGAGTTGCGGCAGTGCAGGGCAAGGTCATGACCGGCCGCATGCAGGGTTTGCGCAATCACTGCGCCAATGCGACGCGCTGCCCCGCTGACCAGCACAACCGGTCGCGCCTGTGTCGGTGCTGTCATTGGTGTTCCCCGTGCAGGTCGGTATCCTGCGCAGAGTGCCGCAACTTCGCGCATCGAGCCAGCCGTGAATCCATCCTTGCCCGTCCCCAGCGCTGAAGAACTTGCCCATGGTGAACAGCTGACCCGCCTCTTGCATGCGGATATCGCCAGCAGCGGCCCCATGCCGTTTTCGCGCTATATGGAACGCTGCCTGTACGCGCCAGGGCTTGGCTACTACAGCGCCGGGCGCACCAAATTTGGCGCAGCGGGCGATTTCGTCACCGCGCCGGAACTCGGATCCTTGTTTGCCCAATGCGCCGCAACGGCGCTGCTGCCCTGCCTGCGCGAGCTTGGCGAGGAGGCGGATTTCTGCGAGCTGGGCGGCGGCAGCGGTGCCTTTGCCGAAGCTGCCCTGCTGGCCTTTGCCGACGCCGGCGTGGTGCCGCGGCGGTACTACATTCTCGAACCCAGTGCCGATCTGCGCCAGCGCCAGAGTGAGCGCCTGCAGGCGCAACTGCCTGCCACTCTGTTTGCGCGTTGCCAATGGCTGGATCGCCCGCCGCAGGATGATTGGCACGGAGCGTTGTTCGCCAACGAGGTGATTGATGCCTTGCCGGTCACCCGCTTCGTGATGCGCGATGGCGAAGTTTTCGAGGAGCATGTCATCGCGGATGGGGTGGGTGGATTCTCCCTCTGCGACCGACCGGCCGATGCACTGGTCAGCGGTGCGGTACGCCATGTCGAGCGGGATCTCGGCGTCGCGTTCGCCGACGGTTACCGCTCGGAAATCCTGCCGCAGTTGCCGTACTGGATGCAGGCCGTGCTGGGCAGCCTGAAGCGTGGCCTGGCCCTGTTCACCGACTACGGCTACCCACGCGCGGAGTTCTACTTGCCGGAGCGTGTCGATGGCACCCTGGTCTGCCATTACCGGCATCGGGCACATGCCGATCCCTTGCATCTGCCCGGCTTGCAGGACATCACCGCATTCGTTGATTTCACGGCGCTGGCCGAAGGCGGAAACCAGGCGGGATTTGCGGTGGCCAGTTACTGCTCGCAGGCGCAGTTCCTGTTTGCAACGGGCATCGCCGATCGATTCGAGCAGGCCAGTACACAAGTCGATGAACTGGCCTGCTATCGGCTCGCGCAGGAAGTGAAACGCCTGACGCTTCCCGGCGAAATGGGCGAGAGGTTCCAGGCCATGCTGCTGGCGCGCGATGTGCCGCCGGCTGCCGTGCCGCGCAGCCTGGTGGACATCAGCCAGGGACATCGCCTGTGAGCGCGCAGGCGCACGCAGTCCTCGCTCGCCGCATTCGGGTGCCGACATGCTGAGCTCATTCTTTTCGCCGCTTCGGTTTGGAATCCTGTTCGCGCTGCTTGTCGTGCTCATCTGGCGCTGGCTGCCGCGCTGGATGCGCGCGCTGGCGCTGGTTCCCCTGCTTGCCTGCGTACTGATGACCTTGCCGTGGGTGGCCAACGCGATGATCGGCTGGCAGGAAGGAAGAAGCGCCGTCAGCGAAAGCTGTCTGCAATCACCCCCGCACGCCGTGGTGGTGCTGAGCGGTGGCACAACCCGGCAACCGACCGACGAGACGGACTTCAGCGCCCTGGGCGAGTCGAGCCTGCGTCGCCTGATCGGTGCGGTCGATCGCTTGCGCCAGCAGCCCGATGCGCGGTTGGTGATCTCCGGTGGCAGTACCGTGTATGGCGTTGGCGAAGGCGCGCTGATGCGTGCGTTTGCCGAACGCCTGGGCGTGGCGGGAGAAAACACGATGCTGGAAAACGCATCGCACTCGACCTGGCAGAACGCACAGTTTGTGCGTGCGCTTGAGCCGGCCTTGCCATCACGCATCTGGCTGGTGACCTCGGCCGCGCACATGCCGCGCTCGCGGTACGCGTTCGAGCAGGCCGGGTTCGAGGTGTGCGCCTGGCCGGTGGATGCGCGCTACACACGAGCCAACAGCGTCGGATACTACCTTCCATCAAGCGACGCGCTGGAAAAATCCGACGCCGTGTTGCATGAATGGTTTGGCGAGGCGGCGTATCGCCTGGGTTGGTTTCGCAGCTTGACGCGCAATCCGTGGGCCAGTGTGGATGGGCGTTAGGGGGCAACGCTTTTGTAGAGCCGAGCTTGCTCGGCTGTGGGCGTGCGAACAGCGGCAAGCGGAGCAAGCTCCGCTCTACGAGGGAGCCTGCGCGGCAGAAGCCATCCGGCTGCAACGACGCTGTCATCGATTGATCGGATCACTCGTCAGGCTTTCATAGAGCCCGCTATGCGCACCTACCGATTGATCCGCTGAATCGCGCCAGCGCCATTTCGCTTCGAATTCATTCTGCCGCGCAGGCTCCTGGCCGGTGTGTGCCTCTGCAAGCCAATCGGTGGATGCGCTGCGCTTATCCACCCTACGCGTCGTTGCTCGCTGTTGTAGGGTGGATAAGCGAAGCGCATCCACCAAACCCGCGTTGCGTCTGTAGGGTCGATAAGCGCAGCGCATCCACCAGGGTTGCGCCGCGTCTCGTGGGATTGTCTCTCGTAGGCTGCTAGCGCTTTTCCGCAGCAAACTCGCGCTTGAGCCAATCACTCAGCATGCGCTTCTCGTAGCGATAGGGTTGGTTGCTGCGCACGCTGGTTCCGCGATTGAGAAAGGCCAGGTCGCGCAACTCGCGGTCACCACTTTCGATCACGTTGCCGTTGGCGTCGGTGAGCGTGAAGGACAGCTTCACGCGCGGTGGGTAGATCGACTTGACCACGCGCACGTCGTGGAAATCCGGGCCGTGCCAGGGTTCAAAATCTCCGGCGAGCTTGACGTCGGTGATGGTCACTGAAAGATGCTGGTCCTTGGGCAGGATGCGATCACCGCTCTTGACCAGGGTCTTGCGGAATTCCTTCAGCCACACTTCCGGCTTGGCCTGGTGGAACTGGTGCCCAAATCGAAGCTCGTCGAACTGCGCGGGATCGGTCCAGGTCACCTTCACCTGCGCGGAGTTGCCATCTTCCTTGTCCTCAAGTGCAGCGGCAGCGGAAACCGCAACGCCAAGGCCGATGGCGAGACCGAAGGCGAGTTTCATCACGGTGCGGCGATACAGCATGTGTTTCTCCAGCAGATGACGCCAGGGGCAGCGTCGTACGTGTTCCATGACGTCGGTCGGCGCCGGTTCGTCGCGTCACGCCTGCGCAAGCTGTGCCGCGTTGGGTGCGGTTCAGCGTTGCCCGACCGCGGCGAATGCGTCGCGGGTGAGGTTTTCCGGTTCGCCTTCCGTGCACACCACGTCATCCTCGATGCGGATGCCGCCGAATTTTCGGAAGGCGTCCACGCGCTGCCAGTCGATCTCGCGTGCAAGCGCGGTGTCATCCTTGAGCTTCGCCAGCAGCATGTCGATGAAGTACAGGCCCGGCTCGATGGTGACCACCGCGCCGGGTTCCAGCGTACGTGTCATGCGCAGATAGGGATGACCGTCGGGGCGCGCGATGGATTTTCCGCTCTCGTCGGCGGCAAACGCCGCGACATCGTGAACCTGCAAGCCGATGGGATGGCCCAGGCCGTGCGGGAAAAAAGTCGAGGTGACGCCGGCTTCCACCGCGCTTTCGGCACTCATGCGAATGAAGCCGTGCTGCTTGAGGATGCCGCCCAGCAAGCGATGCGTATCCACATGCAGCGCCGCGTAATCCTGGCCGGCGCGAACGCGTGCACACAGATGCTGCTGCATGGCGTCCATGTCGTTGATGAGCCCCTGGAAAGCATCCCCGGTATCCGCCGAATGGGTGCGCGTGATGTCGCTGGCATAGCCGTGGAAACTCGCGCCCGCATCGATCAGGAAGGAATGCCGGTGCGCCGGCGGCGCATGTTGCAAGCTGTGATAGTGCAACACGGCGGCATGCTCGTTGAGGCAGATGATGTTGCTGTAGGGCAGTTCGTGTTCGGTCTGGCGCGCACTGGCCAGGTAGGCCATGTGGATGTCGAACTCCGATGCGCCGTTGCGGAAGGCCGCCTCGGCGGCGCGATGGGCACGCGCGCCGATCTTGCTGGCCACGCGCATCATGGCCAGCTCGTAGGCGGTCTTGCACATGCGGTGGTAGTGCAGGTGGTCGATGACCGCCTGCGGATTGTTCGGAACCACTGGGCCAAGTGCAGAGCCTGTCTCGCCAATGATGGCGCAACGATCAGTGTCCTTCGGCAAATGAGCCAAGGCTTCCTCGGCCTCGCGGATGATGATGATGTCGAAGTGTTCCACCCAATAACCGGCCGGAGCCTCCGGAACCACATGCCAGTAATCCGCCGGTTGCAGAAAGACCAGTTTCGGCTTGCGCCCCGGCGTGTACACCAGCCACGATCCGGGCGCGTTGGTCACCGGCAGCCAGTGCTTGAATTGCGGATTGACGCAGAACGGGTAATCGCGATCATCCAGGAACTGGTAATGCAGGTTGCCCGCCGGGATCAGCAGATGATCGAACCCGGCCTTGGCCAATGCCGCGTCGCTGCGCTGCGTGAGCGTGGCCATGTGCTCGGCAAACAGCGGGTGCAAATCGGGGTGATGGATATCCATGACGCCTCCGGGAAACAGGCGGCCATTGTGCCGCGCCAGCCGGCGCATGGCGAACGGTGGTGGATGCGCTGCGCTTATCCACCCTACAACAGCGGATTTGGCTTTCGTAGGGTGGATAAGCGCAGCGCATCCACCAAGCCGGCTGCCTCTACGCATCCACCAATCGGTCTACTCCAGGCTCAACCCCCGTATCTCTGCGGGCTCGGAATCTCCCCACGAAGGTTCATGCCAACCACGCGCAACGAAACGTGAAAAACTCGACCATGGCCAATCCGCAGCGCGCGCAACCAGTCCGTGCTTGACCGGGTTGTAATGGATATAGGCCACATGGCGGCGCCAATCATCCTCGTCGCGGATCAGGTGTTCCCAGTAGCGGCGCTGCCAGACGCGGCGCTCACCCAGTGCGTCCGACCCCGGCGCAATCTGTCTCGATACGGCTTTCTTGATTTCACGCCAACGCGAAGCGTAGTCGGTGTCGGCTTCCTGAATTCGCCAGATGCAATGCAGGTGATCGGGCAGCACCACCATGGCCTCGATGGTGAACGGCCGTGTCGCCTTCACTTTGCGGAATGCAGATCGCAATACCGCAATCGCATCCGGTGAAGCGAGAATCGGTTGGCGCGAATGGGTGACCAGCGTGAAAAAATAGGTGCCGCCGGCTACAAGGGCGCGTCGATAGTTGCTCATGGAAGTCCTTTCCCGTTTTGCAATCGCAGGTGGGCATTCTGCCTTGTCGCCGGCTGGATGTGGTGGATGCGCTGCGCTTATCCACCCTACAACAGCGAATCGGGCTTCGTAGGGTGGATAAGCGCAGCGCATCCACCGAACAGCGGCGGATTCGGGCTTTCGTAGGGTGGATAAGCGCAGCGCATCCACCGAACAGCGGCGGATTCGGCTTTCGTAGGGTGGATAAGCGCAGCGCATCCACCGAACAGCGGCGGATTCGGCTTTCGTAGGGTGGATAAGCGCAGCGCATCCACCGAACAGCGGCGGATTCGGCTTTCGTAGGGTGGATAAGCGCAGCGCATCCACCGAACAGCGGCGAATCGGGCTTTCGTAGGGTGGATAAGCGCAGCGCATCCACCGAACAGCGGCGAATCGGGCTTTCGTAGGGTGGATAAGCGCAGCGCATCCACCGAACAGCGGCGGATTCGGCTTTCGTAGGGTGGATAAGCGCAGCGCATCCACCGAACAGCGGCGAATCGGGCTTTCGTAGGGTGGATAAGCGCAGCGCATCCACCGAACAGCGGCGAATCGGGCTTCGTAGGGTGGATAAGCGCAGCGCATCCACCGAACAGCGGCGGATTCGGCTTTCGTAGGGTGGATAAGCGCAGCGCATCCACCGAGCAACAGCGGGTTTGGCTTTCGTAGGGTGGATAAGCGCAGCGCATCCACCGAAGGTCATGCACGCAACGGTGTTACCTTGTGGCTGGGCCTTCCGCCGTTCAGGACGTTTAAGCCATCGGATCGCGCAAGCGAGTGCAGATGGCAGGAAGGCCTTTTTTTCGATGTGGGGCGGCCAAGCGCAGCGCAACCACCAAACCGGCTCGTTGCGCATCAACCGCCGACGTAGCGGCCTTGCGCGTCGCGACGAACGCGGCCGAGGGCGATCAGGGTGTCGAGAATGGTGCGCAGACGTTCGCGTGCGGTCTTGCTGGCCTTGAATTGCGTGCCGATGGCATCGGCATCCAGCGGCATGGGCGATGCGGCGATCAGATCGGCCACCGCGCGCACCTGTTCCGGCAAGGTCTTGGGCCAGGTCAGTTTCTTTTCGCCTTTGGCGAGAGCGGCCGGCGTGGCGTCGTCCATGGCCATCTGTTGCGCGGTGGCCTGGCCGTTCGGGTTCTGGAAGTCCGGGCGCAGCCAGCGCACATGGCCGCGTTTTTCCTCGGCGGCGCGTTCGGCGTTGAGCGCAACCAGGCGTTCGAGGATGGTCTCGTCGAACCTGCCACCGAGTGGCGCGGTGTCGTGTTGGGTGGGCGATGGTGGATGCGCTGCGCTTATCCACCCTACAACAGCGGTTTTGGCTTTCGTAGGGTGGATAAGTCCGCAGGGCGCATCCACCGAGCCTTCGCGGTCGGACAAGTGCAGCGCATCCGCCGCAGCCATCGTCAGGCCGGGAAGCTGCGCGGCGAGGTCGGACCAGCCATAGGCATCCAGCACGGCCAGGTCGAGTTCGTCGTGCAGTTGGCGCAGCACGGAAACCAGGCCCTGCTCATGGATGCTGCGTTCCTTGGCGCTCAAGGGTTCGCCGCTGCGCAGTTTTTCCAGCACGTTGTACATGCCGGTCAGGGTGAGGTCGGGGTGCGCGGCTTGCTGGCGTTTGCGATGCGCGTCGAGTTGTTCGGCGAGATCGCGGATGCGCGCTTGCTGGGCTTCGCTGGCGGCGGGGAAGGGGAAGGGATCAAAGCAGCGGGTCTTGTTGTAGACCGGACGATCTTCCAAGGTGCCGCCTGCGGCCAGAGCCCAGACCACATGCACGTTGCTGGAGAGCACGCCGAGGGCATGGGCATCGTCCAGCGCAATGCAGATTAGGCGATTGTCCGGCGCAATCTGCGCATCGAGAAACTGGAAGGTGCGGTGCTTGGCGGTTTCCACGGTGGCGATATAGCGCGGCAGATTGGCGAGTGCCGGTCGAAACGCTCGGCGTGGCTCGCCAAAAATCCACCAGTTGTCGCGATAGGTGGCGCGTTGGTTGGCATCACGCTCCGGCTTTACCCGTTCCAGCACATGCTGGTAGACGGCCGGAAAACGTGCGCGCACTTCGTCCGCCTCCAGTCCAAACAAGTCGATCACCATGACATCGCGCGGTTTGTCGGTGAGATCGCGACCATTGCGGTAGGCGCGAATGTGGTTTTCGAGTCCGGCGACGGTGCCCAAGCCAAGTTCCCGCGCGCGTTCGGGCGTGACGATAAAGCCCGCGCCATGCAACTTGAAGCCGGGGCAGCTCAAGCCTTCGTTGGCTTGCAGAGCCTTTGCGCTGGCGACATTGGCGCCCATGCGCAAATCCGCATGCAACACGCCGCCACGCTCGCGCACGTCCACCGCCACTTCGCCATTTTCATCCGGGCGTTCGGCAGTGACCTCCAGCAAACGTCCCTGCGTGGTGCCGGTTGCACCTACGGTCATGGCAATGCGCACGGCTGCCCCGTCGGCGGCATCCACCCAGGGGTGATCGGGAATGGCGAATACCAGCGAAATGGGTGGCGCGCTCCGGGTTGCGTCGTCCCGGCGCAGGCCGGGACCCAGTGCCTTTGCTGTAGAACCTTCCGTTGGCGTGGATTGCTGCGCAGAGGTTGCGCGGACTGAACGTTTGCCTGGTGTTGCTTGCTCTGCGACAGCAGGGCTCAGCGCGGCCTCAACTACGCGGCGATTGAAGGTCTGGCGCAGGGAGTTGGTGGTGATCAGGCCAAAGCGGCGCAGTGCGCCGCCTGCGGTGAGTGTTGCCGCGTGGTGCCACCAGTACATGACGAAGTCGGCAGACTCGGGAACATCGGGCCAGCTGTCGCGCAGGGCTTCGACATAACCATCGCCGAGTGCACGGCGCATGGTCGATGCGCCGATGAACGGCGGATTGCCGATGACGAAATCCGCTTGCGGCCAGGCCGCCTTGCGTGGGTTGGCGTACCGCTCCTGCGGCACGCGGGCGGATTCATCGGGGATCAATTCGCCGGTAACGGGCGAGGCTTTCAGGGTCTTGCCGTCCCAACGCGTGAGGGGTACGCCGCGTTCGTCGGTGGCGTAGCTCACCTCATCCCAGGTGAGCACCGCATCGCGGCATTCGATGTTGCGAAAATCCTTGAGCACGGGCTCGGGTGGCAGCGATTTGCCGCGCGTGCGGAAGTGCCATTGCAGGTAGCCGATCCACAGCACCAGTTCGGCGATGGCCGCCGCGCGTGGATTGAGTTCAATGCCCAGCAGTTGATGCGGGTCCACGGTTTCGCCGCCAAACGGGTCGGCGCGGTCACCGTCGAGCGCGAGCCCAGCCTGGCGCAGCTTGCCGGCCTGTCGGTTGGGGTCGAGTTCGTCGAAGGCATTGAGCACTTCGCCTTCCAGACGCTTCAAATGTTCGAGGGTGACGTAGAGGAAATTGCCCGAGCCGCAGGCCGGATCGAGCACGCGCACTGCGCACAAACGCTGATGAAACGCGGTGATCTCGGCCAGCGCAGAATCCGCCTTGCCTTCGGCGGCAAGGGTGAGGGCAGCAGCCTGGGCGATGTTCCAATCCTCGCGCAGCGGCTCGATGACGGTGGGCAGCACCAGGCGCTCGACGTAGGCGCGTGGCGTGTAGTGTGCACCCAGCGCGTGACGTTCATCGGGATCCAGTGCGCGTTCGAGCAGGGTGCCGAAAATGGCCGGTTCCACCTGGTGCCAGTCGGCCTGCGCGGCCTTGAGCAACAGTTCAATCTGCGCGCGATCCAGCGGCAACACCTCGGGATGCTTGAACAGCTTGCCGTTGAAACGCAGCAGATCGGCGCGGATGGCGACCGAGAACAGGCCCGCATCCATGGCTCGCCACAGCTCACCCAGCATCGGTTGAAACTGCGCGGTGTTGTCCTTGAGCGTTTCCAGCAGGTCGCGGAATGCGTTTTTCGGAATCAGCTCGACATCTTCCGCAAACAGGGTGAACAGGCAGCGGGTGAGGAAGCCCGCACTGGCCTGTGGTGCGTGGCCGGCGCGTTCCAGACTGCGCGCGAGTTCTGCCAGATGAGCGGCAATTTCGCGGGTGACGCGGGCGGAGCGGCGCGTTGGATCAAGGCTGAGCGGTTCCAGCCAGAGTGCGCGCAGGCGCTCGCGGATTTCGGCGTCGCGCAAGTCGTCGAGGCGGATGCGGTGCGAACGCGGATCAGGGAACGGCGTATAGGTAGCCCCGGAGCGGGAAAACTCGCTGTACAGCTCGATGCTGCGTCCCACATCCACCACCACCACGAACGGCGGGCGACCTTCATCCGCGGGCAAGGCGCGGGCATAGTTTTCCGCCTGCGAACGTGCGCGCAGCATGCCCTGGTCATAGCGTTGATCGTTGGATTCCTTGACGTCCTTGGCTTCCAGCACGAATGCGCCGCGACGGTAAAGATCAATGTAGCCCCAGGATTCGGAACCGTCGCCGTGGCGAAATCCCACCCGGCGCTCGAACACGTAGGCATTGGCGCGATCATCCGCGCTGGCCGGTTCCGGTGCCGGCAATTCGAGCAGTGCCGCCAGTTCGGTCAGGAACAGTTGATAGTTGGCGCGCTCGCGACCGTCGGCGCCTTGCCAGCGTGCGATAAAGGCGTCAATGCGTGTAGCGTCGTCCATGCCGTTTCCTTGTGGATTGGGCGAGCTTAAGGCAACGCCGACGCTGTGGTGTGGCCGTGGCCTCAGCGTTGTTGCTCGCGTGAAGTCGGGTCGCGGCTTTGATGGCGAACCACGAGAATGCGAAGTCCATCCGGCGCAGGCCGATAGATGATCGAGTAAGGGAACCCGTGCAGCGGGAATCTGCGCCTTTGCCCCTGGGTGGGAATACCAAGCTCGGGGTTTGCCGAGAGCAGTTCGCAGATGCGTTCGAATTCGATCAGAAACCGGTTTGCCACGGCGCGACCTGCTTCGCGCCGATAGAACCGGGCCGCTTCACCGAGTTCGCGCTCCGCGTCTCGATGAAGCGAATAATTCACAGCAGTTCCTTGCGCAGGCGGGTGATGGCCTCGTCTCCCGATAGGGCGGAGGTCGTTCCGCGTTCGATCTCGGAATCTCGAGTCGCCGCAACTTGATCCCACGCTTCGTCGCGTGCTCGATCAGCATCGAGGCTGGCGACTACGCGATCCAGCAAGCGGGCGCGGTCGACGGCAGGTAAGCCGAGGAGTTCCAGCTCGAGCGATTCAATGGATCTGACCATGGCAGTTCCTGTAGGCAGGCCGCCATTGTGCCGCGCAAATGGTCGCAAGGCGAACTGAGCTGGAAAAGCACCGTGCAGGCTCCTAGAGCAAGGCCGTGCATCAAGCGGCCATCCAGACATCCACCAGCACTTCGGCCCAGCGCGCGCTTTCGCTGCGCACCAGGGTGATGCATGCGGCCATCGCATCGCCCGCGTCCAGGCGTCGTGCAATTTCTGCATTCTCGGCGCGCGGGATGTAGCCCAGCTTGTGGCCCTGCCAGTCAATGCGGACAGCGCGCTCATCGTGCGGGTTGTCCGGCTCGCGAACCAGAATCAAGGAGTCGCCCATGGCAAGCTGCTGGCGCAAATGCGGGCCCTCGGTGTAGTTGAAGCCGGCAATGTGGCCTGCGTACAGCCGACGCGGGCCGATCAGCCAATGCGCCTGGCGAATGCTCCAGTCGAGCACCAATCGCAGCTCCCGGCGCAAGCTTCGATCCAGCGTGGGTTGCGCCATGACTGGCCGATTTTCGCGCCGTGCGGCTTCGTGCTCCGCTTGGCGGAACGCTTCCTCGCTCGCATCGCGCCGGGCCTGCCGCAATGCATCATCGTTCAATGCCGCCAGCACCCGCTGGGCCAGCGTTTTCAGCGGTGCGCCCACCGCCTGATTGGAGGGGCCATTGAGTTGTTCCAGCGAAAACCCAAGCGTGGGTGCCGGGCCGGATTGTGCGAACGCTGCGGTCGCGGTGTTCGCGTTCGCATCGACCAGATGAAAGATGCGCATGCCTTCGAGCACGCAGTATTCCCAGTAGCTGCCCACGCAATGGCGCATGCGCTGGCCTTCGGCGATCACTGCTTCGCGGCTTGCGAGTTCCTGTGCCGAGCCATCCTTTGCGAAGGTGAGCTCGCCAAGCAATGCGGGCAATGTATCCGGCAGATCATCCTCGATCACAACCTGCACCAGCGGGCGCGCGTGCCAACGCAGTGAAGCCCGCAACAACGACAGCAAACCGCGTCGGGCAATCCAGGCCAGGCCGAGGCTGGCTTCGTCAAGATTGCGCAATTCCCCCGGTAGCGCGCCGTCGCGCAGCGCCGCGCGCAAGAAGTCCGTGCAATCGCGCCACGCTTGGTGCAATCGATAGGGTGCGCAGGCTTCCAGTTGCGTCCAGATCAGGTTCCAGCCATTGGCAAATGCGCCTGCCAGATGCGCTTTGGCCGTTTCGTTGCGTTGATGCACGGGCAACTGGGCCAGGGCGTCGAGGCGATCTTCCACATCGGCCGGATTCTGCGGTCGCGCCTCGGGAGTGATGGCGTCAATCAGGCGCAGCACTTCAACCGAAACGCGGCCCGCACGCCACGGTTTGCCCAGCAGGGGCGAGCGAACCAGGGCGCGGCTGATTCGATGGTGGGTGGCCAGCGCACCCGTCAGATCGCGGCCGCGATCCATGGCATCAAGCACGGCGGCGGCGGAAGCGCGCGCTTGGCATGATGCCTCCGGCTGCGCGCTTGCGTCGCGCCCCCACATCTCGGGATGGTTGCCGACGGCCAGCAGCAGCGGCGTTACCAGCGCGGGGAAACGCAACAAGGCCTGCAAGCGATGCTGGCGAACCGGCTCTGCCAGCACCGCCAGCCGGTTGTAGTTCTGCACGGTACCGAGAAAGCCGCCGGGAGCCTCAAGCCAGCCGAGCACATCAAGAATGCGCACGTCCAGCCGCGCCGCGAAGGCGCGAATCGCGTGCTGCAAGGGATGTCCCCATGACACCGTCCACTGCGGCGTTGGTACCACCGGGGCCTGGGCCAGACTGGCCATGCCGCCATCCTCTGATATGCGGGTTGCGCGAGTGGTCAAACCCGCTTGCGCCCTCAAGGTCTGCACGAGCCGATCATCGCCCAGTCGCTCAGCATTCAGACGCAGGGCCTGGACGCAGCCATCGTCACCCAACAGCCACAGCCAGCCGTTCTGCCGGGCATCTTCGCGCGAAAAGAAATGGCGCGCTTCGACCCAGACCACGGAGGTCGTCCCCGCGTCACCGGCGAGGCCGGACGGCGGCGTGTGCTTCACGTTGTGAATGGTGGGAATCACGGCCCTGCTCGGTGATGACGAGGGCAGAAGCCTGTGGGGCGCGCATCTCACCAGATGCGACAGTGCGCGGGTATTGGCTGGGCCGCGGTTATCACCTGGATCCTCAATCACGGTGGCGCGGAGTCACGTTTGCTCTATTCCGTCGCCTAACCCATCCACCTCGATCGCGTGGAGTGCCGTGGTGGATGCGCCCTGCGGGCTTATCCACCCTACAACGGCGAATCGGGCTTCGTAGGGTGGATAAGCGCAGCGCATCCACCGAACAACGGCGGACTTGGCTTTCGTAGGGTGGATAAGCGCAGCGCATCCACCGAGCAACAGCGGACTTGGCTTTCGTAGGGTGGATAAGCGCAGCGCATCCACCGAACATCGGCGGACTTGGCTTTCGTGGGGTGGATAAGCGCAGCGCATCCACCGAACAACGGCGGGTTTGGCTTTCGTAGGGTGGATAAGCGCAGCGCATCCACCGAACATCGGCGGATTTGGCTTTCGTAGGGTGGATAAGCGCAGCGCATCCACCGAACAACGGCGGACTTGGCTTTCGTAGGGTGGATAAGCGCAGCGCATCCACCGATTGGGGGCGCGGATTGGCCCACTGCTGGCCTGCGCTGCTTGAACATGCTTGAATGGGCGTCTGCAAGCGGGGGTGCCGGCGTGCCGGCTGAGAGAGTCCCTTGGAACCTGATCCGGTTAGCACCGGTGTAGGGAGCTTCGGTTCGGTTGCCTGATCGGGCAGCCCGGCACGGCCCGCTTTTCAGTCCACCCCATGTGCGCGGTTCGGATGTCCCGGACCGGCATCGAAAAGCAGGATCCAGACCATGAATGCCGTTCCCAATCCCTTGCTGCGCGAAGCTGCCGAGCTTTCCGAATCCGTGGTGCGGCCGATTCCCGGTTCGCGCAAGATTCATGTCGAAGGCAGCCGTGCCGATGTGCGCGTGCCGATGCGCGAGATCGAGCTGGCCGATACGCCAACGGCGAGTGGCGTCGAGAGGAACGCGCCGTTCGTGGTCTACGACACCTCCGGTCCCTACACCGATCCGGATTACAAGGTGGACCTGGCCGCCGGATTGCCCGCCTTGCGCGCGGCCTGGATCGAAGCACGCGGCGACAGTGAGGCGCTGACGGAATTTTCCTCGCCCTTCACGCGCCGGCACTTCCATGCGGCGCAACTGGATCACGTGCGTTTTCCCAAGGTGCCGAAGCCGCGCCGGGCCCAGGCCGGGCGCAATGTCACCCAGATGCACTATGCGCGGCAGGGCATCATCACCCCGGAGATGGAATACATCGCCATCCGCGAGAACCAGAATCTCTCGCGTATTCGTGAGCAGCATTTGCTCAAGCAGCACCCGGGGCAATCTTTCGGCGCTTCCCTGCAAAAGCTGATCACGCCGGAATTCGTGCGTGACGAAGTGGCGCGTGGTCGCGCCATCATCCCGGCCAACATCAATCACCCGGAGTCCGAGCCGATGATCATCGGCCGCAACTTCCTGGTGAAGATCAACGCCAACATCGGCAACTCGGCGCTGTCCAGTTCCATCGCCGAGGAAGTGGAGAAAATGGTGTGGTCGATCCGCTGGGGCGGCGACACGGTGATGGACCTGTCCACCGGCAAGCACATTCATGAAACCCGCGAGTGGATCATCCGCAATTCGCCGGTACCGATCGGCACGGTGCCGATCTATCAGGCGCTGGAAAAGGTCGGCGGCATTGCCGAAGACCTGACCTGGGAGCTGTATCGCGACACCCTGATCGAGCAGGCCGAACAGGGCGTGGACTATTTCACCATCCATGCCGGCGTGCGCCTGCCGTTCATCCATCTCACTGCCGATCGGGTGACCGGCATTGTTTCGCGTGGCGGATCGATCATGGCCAAGTGGTGCCTTGCGCATCACAAGGAGAGTTTCCTCTACGAGCGTTTCGAGGAAATCTGCGAAATCATGAAGGCTTACGACGTGAGCTTTTCGCTGGGTGATGGCCTGCGTCCGGGCTCGATTGCCGATGCCAACGATGCCGCGCAGTTTGCCGAGCTGGACACCCTGGGTGAGCTGACGCAGATTGCCTGGAAGCACGATGTGCAGACCATGATCGAAGGCCCTGGCCATGTGCCCATGCACCTGATCAAGGAAAACATGGAGCGCCAGTTGGAAAAGTGCGGCGAAGCGCCGTTCTACACGCTGGGACCACTGACCACCGACATCGCGCCCGGTTACGACCACATCACCTCAGCCATTGGCGCCGCCATGATCGGCTGGTATGGCACGGCCATGCTCTGCTACGTCACGCCCAAGGAACACTTGGGGCTGCCCAACAAGCAGGACGTGCGCGATGGCATCGTCACCTACAAGCTGGCCGCGCACGCCGCGGACCTGGCCAAGGGCCACGCCGGCGCGCAGGCGCGCGACAACGCCTTGTCAAAGGCACGCTTCGAGTTCCGCTGGGCCGACCAGTTCAACCTCGGTCTGGACCCGGAAAAGGCGCAGGAATTCCACGACGAAACCTTGCCGAAGGAGGCGCACAAGAGCGCGCACTTCTGCTCGATGTGCGGACCAAAGTTCTGCTCGATGAAGATCACCCAGGACGTGCGTGACTACGCAGCCAGCCTCGGCACCGATGAAAAAGCCGCGCTTGCCGCCGGCATGGCCGAGAAGGCCGCCGAGTTCCGCGAGCAGGGTGGTGAGGTGTATCGGGCGCAATAGGCGGGCGCGAGCCTCGGCGCGCTCGACCAGTTGGCAAGGTGCAGCCTGGGATCCTGCGCGGCAGAAGCCATCCGGCTGCAACGGCGCTGCCATCGATTGATTGGACCAATCGTCAGGCTTGCATAGAGCCCGCTATGCGCACCCTCCGATTGATCCACTGAATCGCGTCAGCGCCGTTTCGCTTCGAATTCATTCTGCCGCGCAGGCTCCTGGGGAAGGTCTGACCAAGTATTGTCGCGAGCAAGCTCGCTCCCACCATTGCTTGATTTTGTGGGAGCGAGCTTGCTCGCGACGAATGAGTTCCGTACTTGTTCAGAGTTTCGCTAGCGGCTCAATCAGCGCTTCCTTGATACCGTCCATGGTTCGACGGACCTGTCCTGAACGCAGTCGAAGGGCTCGCCACGAACGGGAATTCCCCAATCTGGGGTGATTTAGCGTTGCGCTTTTTGCAGAAGCTCCAATCTACGCTCCACTTTGCCTTTTCCACGCGCCGCGCGAAGTGCGAAATGTGCTTCCGCATCGGCTTCGGCCAGTAGCAGGGTAGCCATTTCATCGATCAGCTGATTGACACTGGTACGACGACGACGTGAGAGCGCCTTCAGGCGCTGGTATTTTTCGTCGGGCATGCGGATGGTAAGTGCGCTCATGGCGTGGTCTCCTTCAGGAAATGCTCCGGCGTAACGGCATGGATGGAAGGGAAGTGCAGTTCAGCGCGCCGCAGATCGCGCAGGTTGCGGCTGACAATGTGGCTCGCATTGCCTGCGACCGCCAGCTCGATCAGGCGATTGTCTGCTTCGTCCGCCAGGTTTGGCCGCCAACCGAAGTAGATTGGCGTCCACCGACACGAAGCCAGGTAGATATCCAGCAGTTCATTGCGTTCGTTGACACCCAATTTGCTCTTGCTGAAAGGCGCGTTACGCGCAAGCACGTCCAAGTGTTCGCTAAACAGGGCGTTGCCCATCAGTGGAATGTGCAGGCCGAGAATGCAATTCCTTATGACAGTGCTCGACGCCTCCATGCCAAGACAGGCACCAACGAAAACATTGGTATCAACAACGATGAGCATTTCAAGATGGTAGCATGAGTGCCACCATAGCCAAGCGCCTGCGGCGTTCTGACTCACACGTAGGCACTCGTCGTCTCGGCAAACGGCGATAATGGTGCATCGCCTTTGGTAGTCCATGCATGAAACTGCAAGTCCCTTTTGTCCAATTGCCGCTCAGTTTTGACGCGGCGCGCCTGCGCTCGGAAATCGATGCACTCGGTGAATCGGTCTGGCGTCCGCACCCCCAGGGTTTTGCCGGCAATTCCGCGCTGCCGTTGATTTCCGTGAATGGCGATCCGCAGAGCGATTCGATTTCCGGCCCCATGCGGCCGACGCCCCATCTGGATGCGTGCCCGTACCTGCGCCAGGTGCTGGCGAGTCTCGGCGCCGTGTGGGGACGCAGCCGCCTGATGCGCCTGTCCGGCCATGCCGAAGTTCCCCGCCACGCCGATCTTGCCTACTACTGGCGAGATCGGGTGCGCGTGCATGTGCCGATCCAGACCCAGCCAACGGTACGCTTCCAGTGCGCAGATGCCGAAGTCAACATGGCCGAGGGCGAGTGCTGGATCTTCGATACCTGGGCACCGCATCGGGTCATCAACGCCAATCCAGACCAGCGCATTCACCTGGTTGCCGATACCGTGGGCAGCGAGGTGTTCTGGCAGCACGCCAGTGGTGGACAGGTTGCCGGGCGGCCGGTTTCCGGCTGGCGGCCGCAGCGCGTGCCCTATGTTGCCAGCAACGCTCCCGAGCTGATCTTCGAGTCCGAAAATCTCGGCAACGTGATGACGCCATGGGAGTTGCGCGAGCACCTCAATTTCATCCTGACGGAAGCCATGCCGGTGCCGCAGCTCGGGGCCATCCATCAGTTGTGCTCGCGCTTCAATGCCACCTGGCTTGGATTGTGGGCGCGCTTTGGAGCAAGCGAGGCAGGTTGGCCGGCCTACCGTGCGGCGCTGGACCCGTTCAACGTCGAAATGCAGCGCCTGGGTGAAGGCATGTTGATGCGCAACGGCATGCGGTTCCTCGGTGCCTTTCGCGCGATGATCGTGCAAGCCGCGTTGACCGACCAGGGCGCGGGCGGGCTGGTGGTCAAGGGCGACTACGATCCGGATGCCTTCGCCACGTCGACGGCGGCGGCGACGCAAGCGGCACCCGGCAGGACTCCTGCAACCCATGCCGTTGATGCGATGCCGCGCTTTGATCGACCCGTCATCATCATCTCGCCTCCGCGATCGGGTTCGACCCTGCTGTTTGAAACCCTGGCGCGTGCACGCAACGTGTTCACCGTGGGCGATGAAAGCCACGTGCAGATCGAAGGCATGCCGGAATTGCATCCGGCGAATCACAATTTTGATTCCAACGCGCTGGGTGCGGAATTGGCGCTCGAGTCGGTGGTGGCACGTCTGCGCGGTCGATTCTTCGAGGCCCTGCGCGACCGCGACGGCAGGCCACCCGCAGCGGGCGCGGTGCGCCTGTTGGAGAAGACGCCAAAGAATGCGCTGCGCATTCCTTTCCTGCGCAAGGTGTTTCCGGACGCGCATTTCATCTATCTCCATCGCGATCCGCGAGAAGTGCTGTCGAGCATGATGGAGGCGTGGACTTCGGGACGATTCCGCACCTATCCGAAATTGCCCGGATGGAGCGGGCCCGACTGGTCGCTGCTGCTGGTTCCGGGCTGGCGGGAGCTGATTGGAAAACCATTACCCCAGATCGTGGCACGCCAGTGGCAAACCACCATGCGCATCCTGCTCGACGATCTGGCCATGGGTCCACGCGATCACGTCCACGCCATCCACTACGACGCGTTGCTGGACGATCCCGACCGGGAAATGCGCAGGTTGTGCGCCGAGCTCGGCTTCGAGTGGGATCTCAGTCTGGAAAACAACCTGCCGCGCTCCAGGCACACGGTGTCTGCGCCGGAGAAGGAAAAGTGGCGACGTCACGAACGCGAAATCGCCAGCGTCTGGGACAGCGTTGCCGAAACCTGCGAGCGAGCCGACGCGATGTTTGCTCAAGCGTCGAAGCGGTAACCGTGTGGCTGGATGATCGAATGATCGTGCCTCGCCACCAGCGCCGCGGTTTCCTCGTCGTAGTAGCTGCGCCAGTGTTCGTGGCTTGAGGCATTGCGTGGTGCAGCCGTATCGATGAACTGCTTTTGCTCCGCCGTGAGCGGATGACTGACGCCAGCAAGGAGTTCCAGCAGGTCGGTGCGCAGGTTTTCCAGCCGGCCGATGCGACTCGGGTTGGCACCACCGCTGTAGAGATGGCCATACAGCCAGGAATAGAAACCCAAGCCGCTGCCGCGAATCGACTCCACAGCGAAGCGGGGCAGGTTCAAGCCGCGGTTGGTGTATTCGTGGGGGAGGACGTCCAGCAATCGGTCGAGCAGGCGATCATTGCTGCCGAGTTCCATCAGCGTGTGCAGGGTGCCGGAAAAATCCAGCCTGCGGTTGTCACTGACGAATTGGAACAGGGCATTGGGCTGCGCCATCTGCAACTGGAACGCGTACCAGGAAACGTAATAGCTCCATGGGCTGCGCACGAAGCCCAGCACCGGCAGGCCCGACAGTTCCGCAGGGATCAGCGAACGAGGCAGGTGGTAGCCCAGCATGTGCGCGCCGGGGAAGCAGCGCATCAGGAATTCGTTGACGAAACTGCCGCCAGACTTGTGCAGGTGGATGAAGACGAAACGATCCGTGGCGATCACGGATAGGCCAGCTGCGTTTTTCCGCCAAACAACCGCGATTCAACCTCGGCGTTGCGCTGGCCCAGTCCCTTGTCGGAGCGTGCAAGCAGCGCGATCAGCTCGGGACTGGGGAGGAAATCGCAGATCATGTGCAGGCGCGAACGCTCGGCATCCGCGTTCAATACGCCGTGGCCTGCACTGTTGTTGAGTGCCCAGATTTCGCCAGGGCGCAACTGGTAGTTCAAGCCTTCGCAGTACATCCACACCTGCTCGTGGCTGGTGATGGGAAAGTGAATGCGCAGGGTCTTGGCGAAGTAGTCGGCCTTGTCGATGTGCGGGGCAATCACGCTGCCGCCCGGCAGCAATGCGAGAAGGCAGCGCAGCGGTTGCGCAGGAATCACCTGTTCGATCAGCTCGCGCAAGTAGGGCAGGTGGGACAGCGCCTCGCGATCCTCGACCGGAAGGTTTCCTTCGGCCGGCGCGTAGCCACGAAGGAACACCGCCTGGGCAGGATTGTGGACCCCGACACGTCCCCCGCGAGACCCCCAAAAGCTCTGCGGAAGCGCGGAAATCTCCGTCACGGCACGCGCAACGTCGAAGGTGATGGGCAACTTCGCACAACCGCCAATCAGGGCGATCTTGTCGAGAACAGCGTGATCAGGCAGGTTCAGCACAGGCGAAATGGCAAGGATTGCAGGGGCCCCAGTTTAGCGCCTGGCCTTGCCGGTTGCGCAGCACGGAGTGCTTCAGGCAGCCCTGAGCTTTTCGCGCTCATCCGCAAGCAGGCGTTCATTGACGCGGATGAACTCGGCCAGGAGCAGGTCGCCCGGCGTGCTGGCAAGTTCCGCCTTGGCGCAGCGGATCCATGCCTCCAGGCGGGTCAGGGTACGGATCTGGGTCAGGGTGTTTCTGGCTTCTGCACGGATCATGGCTACTTACGCTCTGTGTTCAGGGGGTTAGCAGGCTGTTGAAAAACTACCTGCGTTGCCATTGCTGCGTTAAAAACAGGCTCAAAATGCTCATTTACCGCACGTAAACTGCGCTTTTTCGCCTGCTTTTGTCTTGCACTGGCTGCCTCGCCTACGTTTTTCAACAGCCTGTTAGGAGCCTGCGCGACAGAAGTCATCCGGCTGCAGCGCCGCTGCCATCGATTGATTGGATCACTCGTCAGGCTTGCATGGAACCCGCTATGCGCACCCTCCGATTTATCCACTGAATCGCGTCAGCGCCGTTTCGCTTCGAATTCATTCTGCAGCGCAGGCTCCTGGGTCAATTCGCCGGAGCGCAGGCTCCACAAGGCGATTGGCGCGCTCGCAGCATGGACAAACGTGGGCCGGGCGTCATCGGGGTTTCGTCGCGAGTGAACGTAGGAAATTTCCTACACGCCGCACGGATCGCGCGCCATGGTGCATTCAAGGCAAGGCGGAAGAAGAAATACCGTTCGTCCTTGGCGGGGCCAAGGATGTACGTGTAGTGCCTTGATTCCGTTCATGGTTCCCTTCGACAAGCTCAGGACAGGCTCTGGCTCACCACGAACGGTAGCCGCTTGATCAGCATTGCCCAAAATCCGTTCGTGGTGAGGAGGCGACGTCGAGACCGAAGGTCGAGCGCCGCCGTCTCGAACCACACGGGCCGGCCATCGCCTTGCACGGCTCGGGCGCTCGTCGTTTCCTCAAAACCGTCCGTGGTGAGGAGACTGGATCGAGACCCAGGGTCGTGGTTCGAGACGCCCTCTCGACGCGCTGCGCTTGCTCGACGCCTCCTCACCATGACCGGGGTTTTCCCATCGCGAACCACGCCTCAACCCGCTCTGTCGACCATCAAGGCAACGCTGATGAAGTCCTGCTTGTCCGGAGCCCATCTACAAATGAGCGCATGGCACCTTCGTTCCGTTCATGGTTCGACGGGCTCACCACGAACGGAACTTTTTGCTCAGAGCTCGTTGACCGGCAACATGGAACCTCACCACGAACGGAATTTTTTGCTCAGAGCTGGTTGACCGGCAACATGGAATCTCACCACGAACGAAACCTCCCTATTCAGCGTTGCCTCACCTCTTGCAAGTCGGCAACTTGCCATCCATATCCAACCGATGGATCGTGCCCGCATGTCCATGCCGGGGCGTGAATCGGGCGACAATGTGGCATGCAGGTGAACGCGCTTTGGCAGGAGGGTCTATGCAAACGGTTGATTCAGGGGCCAGTTCGACATCGTGGTTTGCCCGCGGCGTATGGGCAGTGCTCGTGTTGCTGGCGCTGGGCACGCTGGGCTTGATGTGGTGGTGGGATACCGAGCCCGATCATTTCGACCCGGTCGAGGTTGCCCGCCAACGCGCATCGCTCAACAACCAGCGTGTCGTGGTGGGGTCGGCCACCACCGCTGCGCTTGTGCGCAGCGCCGAGGTCATGCTCGACAAGCGCGGCGGCTACCTCAGCAACGACAAGTTTCCCCCCGGCGTGATCATGGACAACATGCCGAACTGGGAGTTTGGCGTGGTCACCGCCTCACGCGATCTGACCCGCGCCTTGCGCAACGAATTCAGTCGTTCGCAAACGCAGTCGGTCGAAGACAAGGACCTGCAGGAAGCCGAGCCCCTGTTCAGTTCACCCAATGACCGCTGGTTGCTGCCGAGTTCGGAAAGCCAGTACCGCAAGGCGATCGAACGCATCGAAAGCTATGCCGACCGGCTTGCCGACGATGATCTTGACGATGCGCAGTTCTATGCGCGCGCCGACAATCTGGCGGATTACCTCTCGGTGGTCTCGACCCGGCTCGGTTCGCTTTCGCAGCGCCTCTCGGCGAGCGTTGGACAAGCGCGCATCGATACCGACTTGGCCAATGACGCCAACGCCCAGCAATCGCGACCGGCACCCGGTGAGCGCATGGTGAAGACGGCGTGGTCGAAGATCGATGACAATTTTTACGAGGCGCGCGGTTACACCTGGGCCTTGCGCGAACAGCTGGAAGCACTGCGCGTGGACTTCGCGCCGGTGCTGCGTGACAAGAATGCGCTGGTCAGCCTGGAGCAGGTCATTCGCGAGCTTGAAGAGGCGCAAGGCCCCATCCACAGTCCGATGGTCCTGAATGGAACCCCGTTCGGATTCTTCGCCAATCATTCGTTGGTGCTTGCCAACTACATCTCGCGCGCCAACGCCGCCCTGATCGATCTGCGCGAGTTGCTCAGGCGCGGTTGAGCAGCGCGCCTCCCGGCGCAAACTGCGCCGCTGCTGGTGAAACGATTTTCTTCGAGGAGAACCTGCAATGTCCCTTGCAATTGCGCATGAAACCAGTCGCAGCCGGTTTGTTGCGGTGGTGGAAGGCCAGGAGTGCGTGATCGACTACCACCTGTCCGGCAGCACCATGACCATCACCCATACCATCGTGCCAGCCAGTCTGGGTGGGCGCGGCATCGCCGGGGAACTGACGAAGTTTGCACTGGAATCGGCGCGCACGCTGGGTTGGAAGGTGCTGGCCGAGTGCTCGTATGCCGAGGCATACCTCAACAAGCATGCCGAATACGCGGACCTGCGGGCGTGAGCCCTGGGGAAACTCTGAACAAGTACGGAACTCATTCGTCGCGAGCAAGCTCGCTCCCACAAAATCAAGCAATGGTGGGAGCGAGCTTGCTCGCGACAATACGTGTTCAGACCTTCCCTGGGAGCCTGCGCGGCAGAAGCCATCCGGCTGCAACGACGCTGTCATCGATTGATCGGATCAATCGTCAGGCTTTCATAGAGCCCGCTATGCGCACCTTCCGATTAATCCGCTGAATCGCGCCAGCGCCGTTTCGCTTCGAATTCATTCTGCCGCGCAGGCTCCTAGGCGTTGGCTTGCTGGTAGCGCTTGACCCCGGCGAGGATCTCGGCCTTCGCATCGTCGGCGTTGCCCCAGCCTTCGAGCTTGACCCATTTGCCCTTTTCGAGATCCTTGTAGTGCTCGAAGAAATGGCCGATGCGCTCCAACCAGTGCCGTGAAACCTGTTCGATGTCGGTGATGTGCGCATAGCCTTCGAAGATCTTCGGCACCGGCACGGCCACCAGCTTCTCGTCTGCGCCGGCTTCGTCGCTCATGCGCAGTACTCCCACCGGACGGCAGCGGATGGCCGACCCCGGCACCAGCGGCAAGGGCAGGATTACCAGCACGTCGAGCGGGTCGCCGTCGCCACCCAGGGTCTGCGGGATGTATCCGTAGTTGCAGGGATAGCGCATCGGCGTTGACAGCACGCGGTCCACGAAGATCGCCCCGGTGGCCTTGTCGACCTCGTACTTGACCGGTTCGGCATCCTTCGGGATCTCGATGATGACGTTGATGTCGTTGGGTACATCCTTGCCGGTGGAAATGAGTTGCAGAGCCATGGGGGTTCCTGAAGTGGTGCGCGCATGAGGCGCCGCGGTACAAAGCGGGGCGCCATGATACGCAAGTGCATGCTGCGTTGCAGCATCATTGACCTGCCGATCATTCGGACGTTGCATGCCGATTCAGGGCGGTTTGTGATCCGCAGGCTGTCGGTGACTGCTGAGCTGCCCGATCAGGACGATGGATGGGTGTCGTTAGCCGCGGCTTGCTCGTTGAGCGCGCGCAGGACCGCACGATGGGCCGTGCGGGAAACCAGGACGATGGCGGCAATGCCGATGATGCCCGCTGCATAGGCCAGAACCGTGTTGGTGCCCATGGCCGAACCACCATCCAGCCCGTGTTCAAGCAATTGCTTTCCGGCGTGGCCGAGATAGACCTCCAGAATGAAGTGCGCGGCCAGCAAGGGGCTGACCAGCATGAAACCGGCAAAACGCACGCCGGCAGCACCGAGCAGATAGCTGATCAAGGCCGGATTGAGCGGAGTCAGGCGCAGCATCGCCTGCAGGCGCAGTTCATCGCGTACCACTGCTTTCTGGATGGCGCGCAACAACGGCCTGGAATCCAGTGCGCGCTGGATGGGACCCCGCAGCCAACGGTGCGCCAGGGCAAATTGCAGGGCGCAGGCCAGAAGATTGCCGACCAGCATCACCAGAATGCCCCAAACCAAGCCAAACAAGGCTCCGGCAGCCAGGCCAAACAGTGACTCGGGAACCAGCAGCGAAGTGCCGACAACCACCAGCAGGATGAAGATCAGCATGCCGAGTTTGCCGAGCTGGCCGATCCAGGTTTCGATGGCGTCCATGTGCCGTTCGGCTTCCTGGCCGAGCAGAACCATCGCCACCACCACCAGCACGGCGACGATGGCAAACGGAGCCAGCGCGCGAATCTCCCGCGCCAGCAAGTGGCGCCGCCGCGTGCCTTGCGCTGTTTCAGGATGGTCGGCGCTCACGCCGGGTACCGACGCCATGCCCATGCCATCCCGGGCCGGAAAATCGCGTCGCGGCTGGGTGCTTGCGACGGCATCAGTCGAAAAGGGCGAGCAACTCGTCCCGCGAAAGCGACCGGTTCTCGGATTCGCCGCGTCGGCGGTACTCGTAGCTGCCGCTGGCAAGGCCACGATCACCGATGACGATGCGATGCGGGATGCCGATCAGTTCGGAATCGGCAAACATGGCCCCCGGACGCAGGCCGCGGTCATCCAGCAGCACGTCGATGCCGCGTGCTTCCAGTTCGCCATGCAGGCGCTCGGCTTCTTCGCGCACGGCAGCGCTCTGCGCCATGTTGATTGGGCAGATCACCACCTGCCAGGGCGCCATGGCCTGGGGCCAGATGATGCCGGTCTCGTCGTGATTCTGTTCGATGGCGGCGGCGACGATGCGGCTGACGCCGATGCCATAGCAGCCCATGGACATCACCCGCGCCTTGCCCTGGTCGTCGAGGACCGTCGCCCCCAGCGCCTTGGCGTACTTTTCGCCCAACTGGAAAACATGGCCCACCTCGATGCCGCGGGCAATGCCCAGCGTGCCCTTGCCATCCGGCGAGGCATCACCTTCCACCACCTTGCGCAAATCGGCAATGCGCGTGATGCGCGCATCGCGCTCCCAGTTGGCGCCACCGAGGTGCTTGCCATCGGCATTGGCGCCACAGACAAAATCAGCGAGCAAGGCGGCGTCGCGATCAACAATCACCGGGATGGATTGCGGCAAACCGACCGGGCCTATGAAACCGGGTTTGCAGCCGATCGCGCACACGATCTCCGCTTCGTCGGCAAGTTTCGATTCGCCCGGCATTTCATCCAGGCGCGCTGCCTTGATTTCATTGACCTCGTGGTCGCCGCGAACGCACAGGGCGACGAGGCCTTCCGTGCCACGCACGATGATGGTCTTGATGCATTGCCTGGGTTCGACAGCGAGCAGCGCGCAGACTTCGTCGATGGTCTTCTGCGTGGGTGTATCGATGGTGCGCAAGGGCGCACCGGCCTGGGCACGCGTGCCCGTCGGCGCCAAGGCAATGGCCTTCTCCATGTTGGCCGCATAGTCGGAAGCAGAAGAGAACACGATGGCATCCTCGCCGGAATCCGCGAGCACGTGGAATTCGTGTGACGCGCTGCCGCCAATGGCGCCGGTATCGGCATCAACCGCGCGGAAGCGCAAGCCCAGGCGGCTGAAGATGCGCGTGTAAGTGTCGTACATGTTGCGGTATTCGGTCGCCAGGCTTTCCGCGTCGGCGTGGAAGGAATACGCATCCTTCATCAGGAATTCGCGCGCGCGCATGATGCCGAAGCGCGGGCGGATCTCGTCACGGAACTTGGTCTGGATCTGGTAGAAATTGATCGGCAACTGCTTGTAGGACTTCAGCTCATTGCGTGCGAAATCGGTGACCACTTCCTCGTGGGTGGGACCGTAGCAGTAACCGGCATCCTTGCGATCCTTGATCTTCAACAACTGGCCGCCGAATTTTTCCCAGCGCCCGGTTTCCTCCCACAACTCCTGGGGCTGGATCGAGGGCATCAGCATCTCGATGGCACCGGCGCGGTTCATTTCCTCACGTACGATGGCCTCCACCTTGCGCAGCACGCGCAAACCCAGTGGCGCCCAGGTGTAGATGCCGGAGGCAAGCTTGCGGATCATGCCGGCGCGCAGCATCAGCTTGTGGCTGATGATCTCGGCATCGGCGGGGACTTCCTTGACGGTGGCAAGGTGATAACGGGAAAGACGCATGGGGTCGGTTCAGGTGAAGGAAACCGGCCATTCTACAGAAGCGAGCGGACCTGAATCGCGCGCATCACGTGCTGTCGCGAGCGGTTCTCGGCCCGCGCAGCGGAATCAAGGTTGTCGCGAGGCCGGGTTTTGGCAGATCACCCGCAGAACAGCTTGATCTGCGATTGCACCTTGCTCAGGCCTTCCTGGTAGCGCGTCTGCACTTCGGCTTCCTCGTCTTCTGCCGGCTTGGCGGCTTCGTAACGCTCGAGGTTCTTCTGTGCTGCCGCGCAATTGCGCTTGATATCGGCGTCGCTGTAACCGGCGGCGGCGGCCATGGCAGGGCCGGAACCGGCGGCGGGTTCGCTGTCAGCCGCGGGTTCTTCCACTGCTTGCGTGGTGGTTACGCCGCTGCGCACGTTGAGGCGCTTCGCGGAGGCGGTATTGGGCGGTGGCGGCATGTCCGAGAAATGCTTGGTGCCGTTGGCGTCGGTCCAGGAGTAGACCTGCTGGGCAGCGACAGGGGCGACAGCCAGGCCGAGCAGGATGAGCAGCGCAGGCAATTGGTGCTTCATGGTTTGACTCCGCGCCGGTGCGAGCCGGCAGTTGGACCTTGATTACAGCGCATTGGATAGCACTAGTTTCGTTATCTGACAAGCACTTCGCAACGAATTCGCATATTTTGCCTGACTTGAATCGCAGCTTCCCAACCCCCGGAGGGATCCGCCCTGCGCGGCGGCCAACATGATCCGGTTAAGGCAACGCTGAGCAAGTGGCACAACCGTCATGGTGCCCAGAAGGTTCGCCAGTCGTGCTGCGCGGCGATGGGAAGGCTGGTTGCCTTTCCGAGACACGCGGTGCGACTGGAGAGCCTTCCGGGCGCCACCCGATTCCATGAAAACCAAACAGTTGGGCGACGCCAGTCTGTGCGCAGCTCATTGGCGCGCTGCCTTGAAGCGACTGCATGGATGCAGGAGGTAGAGCAACGCAAGGAGCAGTTGCCGAGACGGCCAGTCCGTCTGCGTCATCGCGCCGCGATCTGCACACAGACAGGTGTCGTGACGGCTGCGCCACTTGCTCAGCGTTGCCTTAAACTGGTCCCAGACAATTTTGGCGGCATCCACGATGGCAGAAATGCCCACAACAGCACGCAAGCGGCCCCGCGGCATCTACCTGTTGCCCAATTTGTTCACCACGGCCGCCATGTTCGCGGGTTTCTACGCGATCGTGGCTTCCATTGGCGGGCGCTATTCCGAGGCGGCCCTGGCCGTGTTCATCGCCGGCATCCTCGATGGCCTGGATGGCCGCGTGGCGCGGCTGACGGGCACGCAGAGCGATTTCGGTGTCCAGTACGACTCGCTCTCGGACCTGGTGAGCTTTGGGCTCGCCCCGGCCCTGGTCATGTACACCTGGTCGTTGTCGTCCTTGACCGAGTACGGATCCCTGTGGGGCAAGGTCGGCTGGTCGGCTGCCTTCATCTACGCGGCGTGTGCCGCCATGCGCCTGGCCCGGTTCAACACCCAGGTCGGCGTGGCCGACAAGCGCTATTTCCAGGGGCTGGCAAGCCCGGCCGCCGCGGGATTCTGCATGGCCTTCGTGTGGACCATCGAGAAATTCGACCTGAGCGGCATCGATGTCCAGTTCTTCACCCCGTTCGTGGCGGTGGTGGCCGGCCTGCTGATGGTGAGCAATTTCCGCTACTTCAGTTTCAAATCCTGGCCGAGTTCGGAACAGGTGCCGTTTGTGTGGATTCCCGCGGCCCTGCTGATCATTGTTGCCCTGGTCATCGATCCGCCGCGGGTGCTGTTTGCCATTGGCGTGCTGTATCTGCTTTCCGGACCGGTCATGACCCTGTGGGGATTGCGCCGCTCGCGCGAGAAGCGCGCCCTGCGCGGCAACGAGCGCGGCGAGGAGTAGGCGGATGGCAGCCGTGCAAGCTCGCCTGGCTGCCCACAGCGAAGCGCGGGCCCTGGTCTTTCTGGCCGATCTTTCCGCCGCCCTTGCCGTCTCCCTGGACTTGCGCCAGACCTTGAGCGAGGCGGTCAGGCGCATTGCCGAATTCATGGATGCCGAGGCTGCCTCGCTGTTCCTCCTCACCGAGGGCGAAGGCATGCTGGAATGCCGCGTCTGCGTGGGGCCGATCGATATTGCCGGGCTGCGCATTCCGCTCGGGCAAGGCGTGGTCGGCCGTTGCGTCGCCGAAAATGCCAGCCAGATCGTGGCCGATGCCGCCAGCGATGAACGCGTGGACCGCAGCAACGACAGCGATACCGGCTTCATCACGCGCAGCTTGCTGTGCGCTCCGCTGTCCACCGCCAACGGTCCCATCGGCGCGCTTGAGGTGGTCAACAAACGCAGTGGTGGTACCTTCAGCGCCGAGGATGCAGAGATCCTGCGCCTGGTGGCCGCACCGACTTCGCTGGCCATCAACAATGCGCGCATGGCGCACGAGCTGGTCCAGCAGGCGCGCATGAAGCGCGAATTCGACCTCGCCCGGCGCATGCAGAAATCGCTGCTGCCCAAACGTCGCCGTGACGGTTTCCCCCTGCTCGGCATGAACCTGCCGGCGCACGAGATCTCGGGCGACTTCTACGATTATTTCGACCTGGCCGATGGCCGCATCGGCTTTGTCATTGGCGATGTTTCCGGCAAGGGTCTGGATGCGGCGCTGCTGATGGTGCGCGCGGCCTCCTTGTTGCGCTGGGTCGGCAAGGAAGGCACACCACCGTCGGAATGGTTGGCGCGAGTCAACGAGGAGCTGTGCCAGACCAGTCTGGAAGGTCGCTTCGTCTGCGCCCTGGTTGGCAAGTGCGACCGCAACGGCGAGCGGGTGGAAATTGCCGCTGCGGGATTCCCGCCCGCCCTGCGCTACAAGGACGGCGAGTTCACCGAATACCTGTCCGGTGGCGCGCCGCTCGGAATCCTGCCGGGCATGAGCTTCGAGGCCAGCCGCATCGACCTGCGCGGTGCGTCCCTTTATTGTTTTTCCGATGGTTTGACCGACGTGCGCGACGCCGAGCGTCAGACGATTGGATCGGAAGGTGTGCGCGCGTTGATCCAGCGTCACGCCGGTGCCTCTGCCGAACCGCGACTGCGCGGCATGGTGACCGAGCTGAAGCACCTGCGCCTGGTCGACGATACAACCTTGCTGCTTGTCGAGCGCATGCAGGTGCAGGGGCCGGAAGTGCTGCTCAAGCGGCGTTTCCCGGCACAGGCCGAGCAAATGCGCGATATCCGCAACCGCTTGCGCAGCGCGCTGGACGACGCAGGTGTGGAAAGCGCGTTGCGTGACCAACTGGTCCTGGTGGTGGATGAGGCATGTTGCAACGTCATCCGGCATGCCTATGGGCCGGGGCAGAGTGGTGATATCGACCTGCGCGTCAGTCGCGATGGCGCGGCACTGGAATTCGTCATTTCCGATACGGCGCCGGCGGTGGACCCGGAAACCATCAAGGCCAAGCCACTGGGCGAATGCCGCTCCGGTGGTCTGGGGGTTGCGTTGATGGAACAGGTCATGGATGAATGGAGCTTGTGCGGTTTGCCGTGCGGGTGCGGCAACCGGCTGACCATGCGCAAGCGCATCGGCGATCGCGGCCAAGTCGGGGAAATACGGGAATGAACAACGGGATTGAAAAAGAGAGTTCGGCCGAGTTGACCCTCATCCGTCTGCGCGGAGAGGTGGATCTGTCCTGGTCACAGCAGGTGCGTGAAGCCGTGCTCGATGCGCAAAAGCTCAGCCGCAAGGTGGGCGTGGTGCTCAGCGAGGTCAGCTACATCGATTCATCGGGCATTGCCGCATTGGTGGAAGGTTTCCAGAACGCGCGCACGAAGCAGGGCGGATTTGCCCTGGTCGCGGTCAGCACGTCGGTGCGCTCCGTACTCGAATTGGCGCGGCTGGACAGGGTACTGCCGATCGTGGCGGACGCCAGCGCCATTCCCGATGCGGCGAGTGTGCCGGTGTGGAAGCCCTGACGCGCCCCTTGGCGCAATTGGGGCGCAGCGCCGTTGCGGCCCTGGCTGGCATGGGTTATGCCGCGATGTTGCTGGTCGATGCGTTGCGTCTGGCCCTGTTTGGTTGGCGCGTGGGCCAACCCTTGCGCTTGCGTGCGGTGTTCGAGCAGATGCGCCAGTTCGGCGTCGACGCCCTGCCCATCGTCTGCCTGCTGGCGTTTACCGTCGGCATCATGCTCGGCATCCAGTTCGTTGCAGCGCTCAGTGAATTCGGCGCGCAGTCGCAGGTGGTGATCGCGGTGGCCAAGTCGGTGACCCGCGAGTTCGGTGCCCTGATCACCGCCATCCTGGTCGCCGGGCGTTCCGGATCCGCATTGGCCGCACGCATCGGTTCCATGACCGTTTCCCAGGAAGTCGATGCGTTGGCGGTGATCGGCATTGATCCGGTTCGTTATCTGGTTGCACCGGCCTTGATCGCGATGCTGGTGATGCTGCCGCTGCTGACTGTTCTGGCCGATGCCGTGGCCATCTTCGGGGCCGCGCTTTACAGCGCGCCTTCGCTGAACCTGACGCCCACCGCCTACATGTTGCAGACCCTGTCGCTGCTGACCCCGGGTGATGTCGGGCAGGGTATCGCCAAGAGCGCCGTGTTCGCCCTGCTGATCACCCTGATCGGAGTCAGCACGGGCTTTTCGGTCACCGGGGGCGCGGAAGGCGTGGGTCGCGCGACCACGCGCGCCGTGGTGGTTTCCATTTGCTGGATCATCGTTGCCGACATGATCTTCTCGTTCTTCCTGAATCGATGAAGTCCAGCCCCCCCCCCCCCCCCCCCCCCCCTTTTGGGGGGCCCCCCCCCCCCCCCCCTTCCTTTTTTTTTTTTTTTGGGGGGGGGGGGGGGGGGGGGGGGGGGCCCTCCCCCCCCCCCCCCCCCCCCCCCTCCGCCGGGGGGCCCCCCCCCCCCCTCCCCCCCCCCCCCCCCCCCCCGGGCCCCCGGGGGGGGGGGGGGGGTCCTCTTTTTCTTCCCCCCCCCCCCCCCCCCCCCCCCCCCCGGCCCTTTTTTTGTGGGGGTTTTTTTTTTTTTTCCCCCCCTTTTTTGGGGGGCCCCCCGGGGGGGGGGGGGGGGGGGCGGGGGCCCCCGGGGCCCGCGTTTTTTTTTTTTTTTTTTTTTTTTTTTTGGGGGGGGGGGGGGGGGGGGGGGGGGCCCCCCCGGGGGGGCCCTTTTGGGGGGCCGTTTCGCCGCCCTCGGACGCTAACGCATGAACACGCCGACGCCCCTGATCGAAGTCGAAAAGCTGGAGGCCTGGTACGGCCGTCGGCGCATCCTGCATGGCGTGGACTTCCGCGTGAATGCCGGCGAAATCCGCGTGATCATGGGCGGCTCGGGTTCCGGCAAGAGCACCTTGCTCAGGCACATGCTGGGCCTCAATCGGCCGGCGGGTGGCACGGTCACGTTGTTCGGCGTGGATATGGCCCGTGCCAGCGAGCGCGAAAAGCTCGATGTGCGCAAGCGCATCGGGGTTTCGTTCCAGGGCGGCGCCCTGTTGACGTCCATGACGGTGGGCGACAACGTGGCCTTGCCCTTGCGCGAGCACACCCGCCTGGATGAACAAACCATCCGCATCATGACCGGCATCAAGCTCGAAGTGGTCAACCTGGGTGGCTTCCAGGACCTCATGCCGAGCCAGCTTTCCGGTGGCATGGTCAAGCGCGCCGCGCTGGCGCGTGCGATCGTCATGGATCCGCGCCTGCTGTTTTTCGATGAACCATCGGCGGGTCTGGACCCGGTGGTTTCGGCAGAGCTGGATGAATTGATCCTGCGTCTGCGCGATGCCTTGCGCATGACCATCGTGGTGGTCACCCATGAGCTGGAAAGTGCCTTCAAGATCGCCGACAGCATCACCGTGCTCGACCAGGGCAAGGTGCTGATGACCGGCAGCACCGCCGAGGTGCGCGCCGCCGACAACGAACGCATCCAGGATCTGCTCAACCGGCGCCCGCGTGACGTGCAGATCGATGCCGACGAGTACTTGCGCAGGCTGATCGGGGAAGATGCATGAGGCGGCCGCGCATCCGACATACATACAATCGGGCTTGGATTGAGGGGATCAAGACGTGAAACGTGACACGGTCAATTACACGCTTGTGGGTGCGGTTGTGGCCGTGGCCCTGGTGGTGCTGCTGGTTGGCCTCGCCCTCATCACCGGACGCAGCGGACCGGCCTCCGAGTATCTTGTTCAGTACCGCAATGTCACTGGCCTGCGCTACGGCGCACCGGTTTTCTACGAGGGCTATCGCATCGGCGATGTCGGCGCGATCCAGCCGCAGCGCAGCGCAGCGGGAACCCGCTACAAGGTCACCCTGGTGGTCAAGCGCGACTGGCAGATTCCCAAGGACAGCGTGGCGCACCTGCAATCCAGCGGCTTGCTGGCCGACATGTCGATCGGCATCAAGGAAGGAGCCAGCCGCGAAATGCTGGCGGCGGGCGCGGAAATCCGCTCGGCCGAGTCGGCGGATGTGTTTGCCGCCTTCAGCGAGTTGGCGGGCGAGGTATCCAACCTGACCCGTGACCAGATCACGCCCATGGTCAAGCAGCTTTCCTTGCGCGTGGAATCAATCACCGGTGCCCTGGATGACAACGCACCGGAGATCCTTGGCCAGGCCCAGGCCCTGCTCGACAAGCTCAACAGCGCATCGACGGCAATGGATGATCTGCTCAAACCGGAAAACCGCGCAGCCGTGGCCGCCATCCTCGGCAACGTGCAGGGCTTGAGTGGCGAACTGCGTGAAACGCGCAAGACCGTTGACCAGGCCATCAGCGAACTGGCCGACATCGCGCGTGAAAACCGTGGCGATATCCGCAGCGCGACCACCGACCTGGCCACGGTCATGGCGAGCCTTTCCAGCCGCATGGATGTGATCACCCATCATCTGGAATCCGCCACGCGCAACCTCGACGAGTTCAGTCGCGAGATTCGGCGCAATCCGGGCCAATTGCTGCGTTCGCCGGAGCCCGACAAGCTGGAGGATGACGCGCCATGAAAACGGTTTTCCCTTTCTTCCTGGCGCTGGTGCTGGCGGCGTGTGGCAATGTTCCCGGCGCGCCGGACCACACCTTTTTCCAGATGGCCAAGCCGGCCGCGCTGCCGGTCAGCGAGGCGGCCCCGTTTCGCACGCCGATCGTGGTCAACCTGTTTGCCGCGGATGGCCTGTACGCCGACCGTGCCCTGATCTATGCGCTGGATCCGGAGGCGCGTGAACTGCGCCAGTACCATTACCAGCTGTGGACGGACCCACCCACGCGCCAGTTGCAAAGACGCCTGAAGCGGATGCTGGATGCCGCGTCGATCAGTCCATTGGTCATCGATGCCTTGCCGGCCAGCCAGGCGGCCTTGCGCATCAGCGGAACCATCCTGCGTTTCGAGCGCGTGCCGGCGCCCGACGGCGGTTCCATCGCCAGCGTTGCCTTGCGCATGCGCGTTGATCGTCCTGACGGAACTCCGCAGTTGGACGAGATCTATCACGCCGACGCGCCCGCAGCGGACAGCCGGTTGATCTCCACGGTGGATGCGCTTTCGGTGGCTGTCGACGAGATCTTTGCCAGTTTTCATGGCGATCTCCTGCAAAGCGAGGTGCGCGAACATGCTCGATGAACGCAGCCTGCGCTTGCTGGCGGAAATGGGCATCGATGTCTACGAGCCGCGGCTAGCCAACTTGGCCATGCAAGCACCGGCGAGCGCGGCCGCGGAACCTGCTTGCGCTGCTTCGCAGGCATCTCCACCGCGCAGTACCGGAGAATTCCGCGAAGTGCTCGTGATCGGTGCCAGCGAAGGCGCGCGTTGGTCCCGGGATGTGCTGGCGACGCTGAAATGGTTGGGTGTGGCCTCGCGCCTGTGCGTGGCCGATGATCGGCAATCACTGCGCCAGGCCGCGGGCCTGGTGGTTCTGGGTGAGGCGCATGCGCGCAGCCTGAGTGAGGGGCTCGACTCCAAGGAACAGGGCCGCCTGCATTGGGTGATCGGTGCGCCTGCCCGGGAGTTGATGTGCAGCGTTGAAGCCCGGCGTGCGCTGTGGGGTGAGCTCAAGCGCATTTCCCGCTTGCTAGGCACACGGCCTTATTGAGCCAGGCGCCATGGTCGCCAATCTCCAGGAGCCCCTCTCCAGTTTCCGCGCCATGCGCGCGGCCGATCTGGAATCGGTGGCCCGCATTGAACTGAGCGCCTATCCGTTTCCCTGGACTTACGCCATCTTTCGCGATTGCCTTTCGGCCGGTTATGAATGCTGGGTGCTGGAGCGTTCCGCCGAAGTCATTGCCTATGGCGTGCTCTCGGTTGCCGCCGGCGAAGCGCATGTACTCAACATCTGCGTGGCACCCGCCGAGCAGGGCAGGGGCCACGGGCGCCGCGTACTGATGCGCCTGCTCGACCTGGCGCGCTGGCATCGCGTGGAACGCGCCTACCTTGAGGTTCGCCCGTCCAACAAGACCGCCATCGCGCTCTATCACGATGTCGGGTTCAACGAAATCGGCAGGCGCCCCAATTACTACCCGGCCGCGCGATCGCGCGAGGACGCGCTGGTCATGGCCATGGAATTGCTCTCGCCCGAGTAGTCCTGTGCCGCCGTGCCGGGCGCGGGCTCCGATCCCCTGCGCCCCCTTGCCGTGCTGCAACGCGGTAAACTGCGCAATCCCATTCTGGCTGCCGAGAGTGCGTCGATGTTTCCCAAGACCATGCGTATCGAAGGGTTTGATCCGGAACTGGCGGGCGCGATCACGGCCGAGGCCGGGCGCCAGGAGGACCATGTCGAGCTGATCGCCTCGGAAAACTACGCCAGCCCGCGTGTGCTGGAGGCCCAAGGCTCGGTACTGACCAACAAGTACGCGGAAGGCTATCCGGGCAAGCGCTACTACGGCGGCTGCGAATACGTGGATGTGGCCGAGCGTCTGGCCATTGAGCGCATCAAGAAGTTGTTTGGCGCCGATTACGCCAACGTGCAACCGCACTCCGGCTCGCAAGCCAACCAGGCGGTGTATCTGGCGCTGCTGGAGCCGGGCGACACCATTCTCGGCATGAGCCTGGCCCATGGCGGCCACCTGACCCACGGCGCCAAGGTCAATGTCTCCGGCAAGCTGTTCAAGGCCGTGCAGTATGGCGTCACCGAACAGGGTTTGATCAACTATGACGAGGTCGAGCGCCTCGCGCTGGAGCACAAGCCCAAGATGCTGGTCGGCGGCTTCAGTGCCTATTCGCAGGTGGTCGATTGGGCGCGCATGCGCGCGATTGCCGACAAGGTCGGCGCGTATTTCTTCGTCGACATGGCGCATGTGGCCGGCCTGATTGCCGCTGGCGTGTATCCGAATCCGATCAACCACGCGCATGTGGTGGCTTCGACCACGCACAAGACCCTGCGTGGTCCGCGCGGTGGTTTCGTGATCGCCAAGGGGCTCGACGAAGCCATCGAGAAGAAGCTGCAATCCATCGTGTTCCCCGGTATCCAGGGTGGGCCACTCATGCACGTGATTGCGGCCAAGGCGGTGGCCTTCCTCGAAGCCCTGCAGCCGGAGTTCACGACCTACCAGCAGCAGGTCGTGGTCAATGCCAAGGCCATGGCGCGCACCCTGATTGCGCGCGGCTACAAGATCGTTTCCGGCGGCACCGAGAATCACCTGATGCTGATCGACCTGATCGGTCGCGATACCAGCGGCAAGGATGCCGAAGCCGCGCTCGGCAAGGCGCACATCACGGTCAACAAGAACGCGGTGCCGAATGATCCGCGCTCGCCGTTCATCACCTCGGGCCTGCGCATCGGTACACCGGCCGTGACCACGCGTGGCTATGGCGAGCAGGATTGCGTTGATCTCGCCGGCTGGATGGCCGACGTGCTGGATGCGCCCAATGACGAAAAGGTGATTGCGGCAACCCGCGAAAAGGTGGCCGCGCAGTGCAGGAAGTATCCGGTGTATGCCTGAAGGGCCGGGAATAGAGAATAGAGAATCGGGAATAGTAGAAGCCTGGTTCCCGCGCCATGTCGCTTTTCACCCATTCCCAATTCCCCATTCCCGATTCCCGGTTTTCATACTATTCCCGATTCTCTATTCTCTATTCCCGGCCTTCTAAATGCACTGCCCCTTCTGCCAGCATGAAGACACCCGCGTGATCGATTCGCGCGTGTCCGAGGATGGCGCAACCATCCGGCGCCGGCGCGGGTGCGAGCACTGCGGCGAACGCTTCAACACCTTCGAGACGGCCGAGCTCAAGCTGCCCGCGGTGGTCAAGAGCGACAGTCGCAGGGAGGCCTTCGATGAGCGCAAGCTGCGTACCAGCTTTCATCGCGCCTTGCAGAAGCGACCGGTGGCCAGTGAACAGATCGACACCGCCGTGCGCAACGTGATTGACGAGCTCAGGCGCAGCGGCGAGCGGGAAATGGCCTCGCTGCGTATTGGTGAGCTGGTCATGCGCGAGTTGAAAAAGCTCGACCAGGTGGCCTACGTGCGCTTTGCCTCTGTCTACCGCAGCTTCGAGGACGTGCAGGCATTCCGCGAGGAAATCGAGAAACTCGAGCGCGATCTTCCCGCGCTTGAAGGCATGCAGTTGCCCTTGTTGGGTGAAGAGCCCAGATCGCGGGGCAAATGATGTCCGTGCATGGCGCAGCATTCAGCGCCGCAGATCACGCACATATGGCTGAAGCCCTGCGCCTGGCCGCGCGCGGTCTGTGCACGACCCGGCCCAACCCCCGTGTCGGCTGCGTGATCGCGCAGGGAACGCAGATTCTCGGCAGCGGCTGGCATCGACGTGCCGGTGAAGCGCACGCCGAAGCACTGGCCCTGGCCGAGGCGGGCGAACGGGCGAGGGGTGCAACCGCGTATGTGACGTTGGAGCCGTGTGCGCATGTCGGACGCACGCCGCCCTGCGCCGACGCCCTGATCGCAGCCGGCGTCGCGCGCGTGGTGATTGCGCACGGTGATCCGTTTGCCGAAGTGGACGGACGCGGACTGGCGAAGTTGCGCGCTGTCGGAATTCGCGTGGATGCGGGACTGATGCATGCCGATGCGCGCGAGATCAATCGGGGCTTCTTTTCCCGCATCGAACGCGCACGCCCCTGGTTGCGCCTCAAGCTGGCCATGAGTCTGGACGGGCGTACCGCATTGGCCAACGGCCAGTCGCACTGGATCACGGGCGAGCCGGCCAGGCGCAATGTTCAGCATTGGCGTGCGCGAAGCTGCGCCTTGCTCACGGGTGTCGGCACGGTGCTGGCGGATGATCCGCAACTGACCGTGCGCTTGCCGGAGCCGGCAATCCCCGCGCCGCTGCGCGTGGTGCTGGATACGCATCTGCGCACGCCATCCGGCTGTCGCGTGCTGGATGGATCCGTGCCGACCCTGGTTGTGCACGGCGAGGGTGCACGCACAACGGATTCACGCTTTGACGGGGTCGAGCTTGCCGCGCTTGAATTGCGCGATGGCCGCCTCGACCTGTGCCGGGTGTTGGCTCTTCTGGCTCAGCGGGAAATCAACGAAGTGCAAGTCGAGGCCGGTGCGACCCTGTGCGGAGCGTTCTTCGCTGCGGGCCTGGTGGACGAAGTGCTGCTGCATGTCGCGCCGGTGTTGCTGGGCAATGCGGCGAGGCCCTTGCTTGAGTTGCCGACGCTGACCGACATGCGCGAGCGATGGAATCTTGAGTTGGTTGACCAGCGCATGCTGGGGAACGATTGGAGTCTGCTGATGCGTCCAGGAAGCGCCTGATGTTTACCGGAATCGTCCAATGTGTCGGCCATGTGCTTGCCAGCGAATCGCGTGGCGGCGACCGGCGCATGCAGTTCGCCAGTTCGCTGCTCGGCATGGACGATGTGCGCGTAGGCGACAGCATTGCGGTTTCCGGCGTCTGCCTGACTGCGCTGGATGTCGGTGCCGATCATTTCGCCGCCGATGTGTCGCTGGAAACCCTGCGCCTGACCACGCTGGGCGCGCTGGCCGTTGGCGCGCCGGTCAATCTGGAAAAGGCCCTGCGCCTGAGTGATCGACTGGGTGGGCATCTGGTGTCCGGACACGTCGATGGCCTGGGTACGGTGATCGGCGTGCAGGAAGAAGCACGAAGCGAACGCTGGACACTTGAGGTGCCGCGCGAACTGGCGCGCTACATCGCCAGCAAGGGTTCCATCTGCGTTGATGGCGTCAGTCTCACCGTCAACGAAGTCGAGGGAACGCGTTTCGGCGTCAACCTGATTCCGCATACCCGGCAAGTCACCACCTTCGCCATCCGCAAGGCGGGCGATGCCGTCAACATCGAGGTCGATCGCATGGCGCGCTACGCCGAGCGCCTGGCCCAATTCGGCAACGCTTCAGTCTCGTAGGAGCCCTTTACCTGCATTATTCATGAGCGGGCGCGGATGATCGCGGTGGATTTTGGCCCAAGCGCAAGGCGCGCGGAGCCGCAATGGTGGTTCCATTGGGGCGACAAGCAACGCAGCGATTGGATCAAAAGACCCGCGAGGGCCGCGCCAGCAGGAAAACGCAGGCAGATACTTTGTTGAAATGGCAGAGTTCTGGAATGCGTTGTCATAAAAGGTTTCGGGCGTTTTCCTGCGACGTTCATGAATAATGCAGGTTAGGGGCGATGTTCCCAACCAATCCCATTCGATGTGCCGGGATTCGCGCAACCCAACGGATGCCAAGCATGAGCTTCAACACCATTCCCGAAATCATCGAAGACATCCACGCCGGGCGCATGGTGGTGATCCTCGACGACGAGGATCGCGAAAACGAAGGCGACCTGGTGATGGCGGCCGAAAAGGTGCGTCCCGAAGACATCAACTTCATGGTGCGCGAGGCGCGCGGACTGGTGTGCCTGACCTTGACCGCAGCACGCTGTCGGCAGTTGGGCCTGAAGCCCATGGTGCAGACCAACACCTCCTCGCACCACACCAACTTCACCGTCTCCATCGAAGCCGCCGAAGGTGTCACCACCGGCATTTCCGCCTACGACCGCGCGCACACCATCCGTACTGCGGTGGCGCGGGACGCGCGGCCCGAGCATCTGGCCCAACCCGGCCATATCTTCCCGCTGGCCGCGCAAGCCGGTGGCGTGCTGGTGCGCGCGGGTCACACCGAGGCCGCTTGCGATCTGGCCACCCTGGCCGGACTGGAACCCGCAGGCGTCATCGTCGAGGTGATGGCGGACGATGGCAGCATGGCGCGGCGACCGGCGCTGGAAGAATTTGCGCGCAAGCACGGGCTGAAGATCGGTTCCATTGCCGATTTGATCCGTTATCGCCTGCAAACCGAAAACACCATCGAGCGTGTGCGCGATGTCAAGGTCGATACCGAGTTCGGTGCATTCCGGTTGGTGGTCTACCGCGACCTGCTGCAACGCGCCCTGCATTTCGCGCTGCTGCGTGGCGAAATCACCGATGATCGACCGGTGCTGACGCGCGTTCACGTACGGAACACCTTGAGCGATGTACTGCACCTGCGTCGCGACGATCTGGGCCTCACCGTGACCGCTGCATTGCGCCGCATTGCCGATGAGAATCGCGGCGTGGTCGTGGTCCTGAGCGAAGCGGATGAGGCCGCGGCTGTGCTCGATCGCCTGGTCGGGAAGTCTGCCGCCGAAGACCCCGACCCGACCCGGGAATGGCGACGCAATGGCCTCGGCGCACAAATCCTCGCCGATCTTGGCGTGCGCAAGCTGCGCGTGCTCGGCACGCCACGCAAACTGGTCGGCCTGGCCGGATTCGACCTGGATATCGTCGGCTACGAAATGCTCGCGACTGGTCAGTAGTCGGCTCCGTCGCTTTGCTTCTTGAGCCGACCTACCCTTGAAGATGGAGCGTCCGAAGACGGGAGGTAGGTCGGTTCAATCGGCGCAGCCGCGGAACCGACAAATCCCTACGCCGGTCGCGCCAGATCGTCCAGCATCACCTTGAGGAAGCGCGCAGCTTCACCGCCGGTGGCGGCGCGGTGGTCGAAGGTCAATGACAAGGGAATGACCTTGTGCGATTCGAAGCCACCCATGACCGGCGTCATCTGGTGGCGACCCTTGCCGGCGGCAACGATGGCGACGGTCGGTGGCACCACCACGGGGGTTGCATAGCGGCCGGCAAAGATGCCGAAGTTGGACAGCGAGATCGTGTAGCCCTTGAGCTCCTCGGGCGGGATGCTGCGGTTGTTGACCTGCTCACGCAGGCGGTTGATGGCCTGGCGCAACCCATTGGCATCCAGCACGTCGGCGTTGCGCAGGGCCGGCACGAACAGGCCGTCATCGGTATCCACGGCAATGCCGATGTCCACATGCGGATGCAGGGTGCGGGTGAGGTTTTCGCCATCGAACCAGGCGTTCAGCGCGGGCACGGCCTGGCAGGCGCGCACCAGCGAACGGATCAGACGCACGGTGATGTCGTTGCCGGGCAGCCAGGCATGGATGTCGGCGTCGTCGCTGAGCGTGGTGGGGACGACCTGCGCGTGAGCGGCGGCCATCACCCGCGCCATGTTGCGGCGTACGCCCTTGAGTTGTTCGGGCTGGCCACTGGCGGACTGTGTCGGTGGCGTGGTGCGCATCGGTTTGCCGGAGGCCGACAGCGCCGTGCGCTGCTCGGCTGCACGTGCGGCGGCCTGCGCTGCTGGTGCCGGAACCGCAGCGGGCGCCTGCACGGCAGGCGCGGCTCCGAGTTTGGCGCTTCCGGCTTCCGCAGCGGCTTTCACGTCTTTCAGGGTGACCACGCCATCGGCGCCGCTGGGGCGAACCCGACTCAGATCGACGCCCAGCTTTTTTGCCAGCGCGCGCACGGCGGGAACCGCCTTGACGCCTCCGACACTGGCGGCCAGTTCCACATGCACGCTGTCGCTGCTTTGCATGGCACCGACCACGGTACCGGAATCCGAACGCTCGGCGGCTGGCGCGCTCGAGGCAGGTGCCGCTGCCGGTTTGGCCGGTTCGGGCTTGGCAGGTTTCGGCGGCCCGTGGTGATGGCCGGTGGCTTCGGCTTCGGCGCGCTGCGGCAGCTTGGCGTCTATTTCAATCTCAACAAGTGCCGCGCCGGTCTCGATCACGTCGCCCGCCTTGCCATGCTGCGTGATCACCTTGCCCGAGAACGGCGAGGGCACCTCGACCACGGCTTTTGCGGTTTCCATGGAAACCAGCGGTTCGTCCAGGCGTGCAACGTCGCCCGGCTTGACGAACCATTCGACGATGGTGGCATCCGGCAGTCCTTCACCGAGGTCGGGCAAGTGGAATGTCTTTGTAGTCATCTTGTGTTCGCGAGTGGGGTGCCCATGAGGCGGAGTCTTGAAAATGCGGCAAAGACCAGCAGCAGGCCCAGCAGCCATGGAACGAAGTCGCCCGTGGGGAGTTGTGCCGGTGCAGGGACGCCGCCAACTACCATCTGGAATTCGCCGAGAACCTGAGAGGGATTGTCGAAATCAGCAAAGACAAACCGAACGTTGTAGGTTCCCGCGGCAAGTGCAGGCATTTCAAACGGATACTCACGATATTCTGGTTCAAAGCCCTGACAAATGAAGGCGCAACTAATGTCGAAAAGGATGTCAACGTTGTTGCCCTGAACACGATGCCAAGCGTGACCCAGGTAAAAGGCGTTTGCGTCCAAATGCATTTCGACACCGAACACGGCGTCGAATGGTTGGTCGGCGGGTGGCGGACTAGGAATTGTCCTGAGCGTCGAAGTGTCTGGAACTTGTGCGACTGCGACGTGCGACGCGCAAAGCACCAGCAGACCAAGCGCGTGGGCGACGAGTTTTGGATTGCGAAGAGTCGTTCTCACGAAACCTCCATTGTTCTTTTGGCTGCAGCGACGATCTTTTCCACGGAAGGAAGATACTTCATCTCAAGACGAAACAATGGAATATGCGTGTCGTAGCCCGTTACGCGCTGGACTGGAGCAGCCAGGTCGTAAAGCGCGTGTTCGGCGAGGCGTGCGGCGATTTCCGCGCCGAACCCCGCCGTGCGCGGTGCCTCGTGCACGATCACGCAGCGGCCGGTCTTGCGCACCGATTCGTGGATGGTGTCGAAGTCCAGTGGTTTGAGCGTAGCGACATCGATCACTTCCGCGCTGATGCCTTGCTCGGCAAGCACATCGGCGGCTTCCAAGGTCTCCTTCACCTGTGCGCCCCAGGTCACCAGGGTCACGTCGCTGCCATCGCGCAGCACGAAGCAGACATCCAGCGGCAAGGCCTCGCCATCGTCGGGGACTTCCTCCTTGTACTGCCGGTAGATACGCTTGGGCTCGAAGAAAATCACCGGATCCGGATCGCGGATGGAGGCCAGCAGCAGGCCGTAGGCGCGCGCAGGCGATGAAGGCAGCACCACGCGCAGTCCCGGAACATTGGTGAACAAGGCTTCGTTGGCTTCGGAGTGGTGCTCCGGGGCGCGAATGCCGCCGCCCCAGGGCGCACGCCACACGGCCGGCATGGTGATGCGTCCGCGCGTGCGATTGCGCATGCGCGCCGCGTGGCAAATGATCTGTTCGAGCATGGCGTAGATGAAGCCCTCGAACTGCGCTTCGGCGACCGGTTTCATGCCTTGCGCGGCGAGTCCGACGGTAATGCCGGCGATGGTGGTTTCATCCAGCGGCGTGTCGATGACCCGATCGGCGCCGAACTTTTCGATGAGTCCCTGGGTGGCACGGAAGACACCGCCGTTGACGCCAACGTCCTCGCCAAGCACGACGACGCTTGGGTCGTGTTGCATCTCCCAGGCCAATGCCTGAGTGACTGCTTCGATCAAGGTGATTTGAGCCATGGAAATCCGTAAGTGCTGGTGCGGCCGGGGCCGTTGTCAAAAAGGCACACCCGTTAAGGTGCGACTCGCTTGTGTTCAGTGCGGTTTGTCCCAGAACAGCGCCTCGCTGCGCTGGGTCTTGAGATCGTCCGGCAGTTCCGCATAGGTGTAGTCGAACATGGCCTCCACCGGTTGCGAGCGCGTCTCAAGATACGCGTTGACTTCGGCGTCGACATACTTGGCGCAGCGTTCCTTCAATTCGACCTCGTCTTCCTCGTTCCAGGCATTCAGTGACACCAGGTAGGCCTTGAGGCGACGCAGCGGTTCGCGATCCCAGGCTTCCTTCACTTCGGCCTCGGGCCGGTAGCGACGCGCGTCGTCCGCCGTGGTGTGGTCGGACAAGCGATAGGTCACCGCTTCGATGACCATCGCGCCATGACCGTTGCGTGCGCGCTTGAGGGCGTGGTCCATGGCGGCGCGCATGGCAAGCAGGTCATTGCCATCGACCTGGATGCACTCCAGTCCCGCGGCAATGCCTTTCTGTGCGAGGGTCTTGGCGCCGGTCTGCGATGAGCGCGGAACGGAGATGGCCCACTGATTGTTCACGATCACGGCAACCAGCGGCAGCGTCATCGCTCCGGCGACATTCAAGGCGCTGTTGAAGTCCGCCTTCGAGGAGCCGCCATCGCCAATCGTGCAGACGGCCACGCGCGGTTCCTTGCGGATCTTGAAGGCCAGCGCGGAACCGGCAGCATGCAGGCATTGGGTGCCGATTGGCACGCACCAGGCGAAGTCATGCGCGGGGCCGGAGAAGTCGTTGCCGCGCTCGTCGCCGCCCCAGTACATGAGCAACTCGCGCGGCTTGACGCCGCGATGGAACTGGGCGCCGTATTCGCGGTAGCTGCAGGCGAAAGAATCGTCTTCCTGCATGGCGCTGCCGATAGCCATGTAGGTGGCCTCGTGGCCAAGGCAGGGCGCATAGGTACCGAGCTTGCCGGTGCGCTGCAGGGCAATTGCCTTGGCGTCAAAGACGCGGGCCATGACCATTTCCTGGTACAGCTTGACCAGTTGCCGGGTGTCGCGGGCAAAGGCGGGAAGATCATCGCGCACGAGCTTGCCCGTGGCGTCGAGGTATTGCAGGTATTCGATTTCAAAGGTGGCAGCTATGGACACGGAGTTCTCCACTGGATCGTGCCTCGCAGGAGTGCGCGGCATGAAATTGCCGGAGCCGGTTTTGCGTGCGCCGCCAGGGTATTCCGCCAATGCGGAACTGCGGGAACAGCGCGAAGGCAGCGTGCGCGAGCCGGATCCAGTGCCGGCTGGCTCGATACCGTGTCGTTTGGGTGGCCCGCGTGCCACGACGACCGGGCATTGATAGCAAGCAGCATCGATGTGCGCAAGGTTGGACGCAGCAAGTTGCAGCCGGGTTTGCGGCGATTCGTCTCTGGCGATGAGGGCGCAACTCCGGTAGCGTCCGGAATCCCCCTTTGCCGTCTACTCGTCCCAGCCATGGAAAACAAACGCGAACTTGAACAGGGCTTGCAGCTTGATCTGCGCGACCGCCAGAGCTATGGCGGCTATCTGCAACTGGATACCCTGCTGTCAGCGCAAAAACCGTTGAGCTCTCCGCCGCACCACGATGAAATGCTGTTCATCGTGCAGCATCACGTCAGCGAGTTGTGGATGAAGCTCATCATCCACGAGCTGCGCGCCGCGCTGGCCAACCTGTCGCGCGACCAGACCGATGCCTCGCTCAAGGTCCTCGCCCGGGTCAAGCAGATCCAGCGCCAGCTGTTCGAGCAGTGGGCGGTGCTGGAAACGCTGACACCGGCGGAATACCTGCAATTCCGCCATGTTTTCGGCAATGCTTCGGGCTTCCAGTCACACCAGTACCGCATGATTGAATTCCTGCTGGGCAACAAGAACGCCGAGATGCTCGCGGTGTTCAATCACGATGCGCCGCGCAAGGCCGAATTGCAGGCCATCCTTGATGCGCCCAGCTTGTATGACGAATTCCTGCGCTTCCTGGCCCGTGCCGGCCATGCGGTGCCGCAGGATTGCCTTGTGCGCGACTGGTCTGTGCCGCATGCGCGCAGGGAAGACCTGGTGCCGGTGTTCAAGCGCATCTACGAAAACGCTGATGAATTCTGGTCCGAGTACCACTTCTGCGAACAACTGGTGGATATCGAGGAAGCGTTCCAGCTCTGGCGCTTCCGTCACATGAAGACCGTCGAGCGCATCATCGGCCACAAGCGTGGTTCGGGTGGCTCCTCGGGAGTTGGCTTCCTCGCCAAGGCACTGGAGCTGACCTTCTTCCCCGAGCTGATCGAGGTGCGCACCGTCATCGGCAATTGAAGTCCGTTGGTGCAACGCAACAGCCAGCTGTGATTTGACGCGCATCGCCCAGTCGGTGATGCTCCGCCCGGTTTTCTTCCAGATTGAGGGACTACTGCATGAGCGGCGCTGCACCTTCCACGACACCGGAAAATCCCATTCCCGAGTTCAAGCAAGCCCTCGGGCATCCGCGTCCGTTGTGGATGCTCTTCATGACCGAGTTCTGGGAGCGCTTTGCCTTTTACGGCATGCGCTGGGCCCTGACCCTGTACATCGTTGCGCAGTTTTTCTCCAACGACCCCAGTGGGCAGGCGTATGCCAGCCGCACCTACGGCGCGTTCCTTGCCCTGGTCTATGCCACGGCGATCTTTGGTGGATTCGTTGCTGACCGGGTGATCGGATACCAGCGTTCCATCCTCGTGGGCGCGGTGGTTTCCGCAGCCGGGTATTTCGTGGTGATGATTCCCGACCAGACCATGTTCCTGGTTGGCCTGGCCACAATCATCGTCGGCAATGGCCTGTTCAAGCCGAACATCTCCGCGCAGGTTGGCCAGTTGTATGCACGCGGTGACGAGCGGCGCGATTCCGGATTCACCATCTTCTACATGGGCATCAATGCCGGCGCGTTCGTTGCGCCAATCCTCACCGGCATCCTGGCCAACCGCCTGATGGGTGACCAGGGCATGCCGGCATACAAGATGGTGTTCTGCGCGGCCGGCATCGGCATGCTCATCTCGACCGTCTGGTTCTGGTTTGGCCGCAGCAAATTGCAGGGTATTGGAGAGCCGCCAAAAGGCGCGGAGGGTCCGCAGCGGGTGCTGGCCGTGCTGGTGGGCTCGATGGTGGCCATCCCGGTCGTGTACTTCCTGTTGGCCATCGATGCGGAAATCCTCGCCTGGATTCTTGCCGGCTTGTTCGTGGTGCTGTGCGTGATGGTGATGGTGGAAGGCTTGCGCGAAGGCAAGGTGAGTCGTGATCGCGCCATCGCCATGCTGATCATCTTCACTTTCAACGTTCTGTTCTGGTGCTTCTTCGAGCAGGCCGGCAGCTCCTTCAATTTCCTCGCGCAAAACATCGTCAATCGCGATGTGGGCGGCTGGGAATTCCCGATCGGCTGGTTCCAGTCGGTCAATCCCATCGCGATTCTCGCCCTGGCGCCGATATTTGCCTGGGCGTGGATCAAGCTCGGCAAGGCCAATCCTTCCATCCCGCGCAAGTTCGGGATCGGCCTGATCTTCAACGGCCTGGCTTTCCTGCTTCTGATGTACTCGCTGTCGAACCTGGTGGACAGCCAGACCGGGCAGATTCCATTGTGGCCGTTGGTTGCGGTGTACGTGATCCAGACCGCCGGTGAGTTGTGCCTGTCACCGATCGGGCTTTCCATGGTTACCAAGCTCGCGCCGCTCAAGGTGGTTGGACTGGCCATGGGTGGCTGGTTCCTCTCGACAGCCATCGGCAACAACCTGTCGGGCTTGTTTGCAAGCCATGTCAGCGGATCGGAAGGCATGTCGGTGGCCTCGGCAAACGCAGGTTACACGTTCGGCTTCTACGCGCTGGTGGGTGCGGGCGTAGTGCTGTTCCTGATCGCGCCCTTGATCCAGAAACTCATGCACGGCGTCAAGTGAGGGCAGGATGCCCTCATCCCGTGCCGGCCATGGATGGCCGAAGACACGGGATCCAGCGTCTTTGAATGATTGCCCTCATCCCGTGCCGGCCATGGATGGCCGAAGACACGGGATCCAGCGTCTTTGAATGATTGCCCTCATCCCGTGCAGGCCATGGATGGCCGATGACACGGGATCCAGCGTCTTTGAATGATTGCCCTCATCCCGTGCCGGCCATGGATGGCCGAAGACACGGGATCCAGCGTCTTTGAATGATTGCCCTCATCCCGTGCAGGCCATGGATGGCCGAAGACACGGGATCCAGCGTCTTTGAAAGATTGCCCTCATCCCGTGCCGGCCATGGATGGCCGAAGACACGGGATCCAGCGCCTTTGAACTGCGTGATTCGGATTGTGTCGCGCAGTTCCCGCTGCTGCTTTGATCAGCGCATGGACTCTGCCAGCTCCGCATCCCAGAGGGTATCGAGAATGCGAGTCAGCCATACTTGTTCCTCGGAATCGAGGTGTGCGAGCAGGCGCTGTTCGTGCTCGAGGGCCAGCGGAACCACAAGGTCGTAGATCCTGCGACCTTCGCCGGAAAGGCGAAGCACCGATGCGCGCTTGTCCAGCGGAGAGCGAGCACGTTCAATCTGGCGTTTCTCCAACAGCTTGGCAAGCGCGCGGCTCACCGCAACCTTGTCCATCGCCGTGCGCTCGGCAACTTCACGAGCGGAAATGTTCGTCGTGCAGCCAAGTACCGCCATCACGCGCCATTCGGTGATGGACAAGCCAAAGCGCTTGTCGTACTCGCGCGCAATGGACTGGCTCAGCACATTCGACAGCACCGAGAGTCGGTAGGGCAGGAAATTGTCGAGAACGAGCGCGGTGTTTCGAGTCATGGATTCCACGCAATCCGTGAGGCCTTGCTTGCAGTTGGTTGCAAGTGTAACTAAAATTGTCGGCTCATTGAACAGCGACTGCCATTCGAGGATCCGACATGAGCGCACCGAACAGCATCAACGCCGGCATGGCGGTCACCACCTTCGACAACCCCATGGGAATCGATGCCTTTGAATTCGTCGAGTTCGCAGCTCCGGCGGGCCAGGCTGCCTACATGCACGAATACCTGCGTTGCATGGGTTTCACCGCGACAATGCGGCATCGGACCCGCGCCATCACTCTTTTCCGCCAGGGAGGAGTCACCTTCCTGCTCAACGAAGAGCCAGATTCCTTTGCATCGGATTACGCAGCGGCGCATGGACCGAGCGCTTGCGGATTCGCCATAGGCTTCACCAAGCCGGTGCCGGAAGTCTTGGACGCGGTGCTGCGCAACGGTGGTGAGGCAGTCACCCACAAAGCCGACAGCAAGGCAGTCGATGCGCCCGTGATCAAGGGCATCGGCGATTGCATGCTGTATCTGATTGACCGCAATCGCACGGATCTTTACGCCGATTTCACGCCCATTGCCGGAGTGGATCAGAACCCGGCTGGCTTCGGATTGACCTTCATCGACCACCTGACCCACAACCTGCATTTCGGCAACATGCAGAAGTGGTCCGATTACTACGAGCGTCTGTTCAATTTCCGCGAGATCCGCTATTTCGACATCAAGGGGGCCAAGACCGGACTGGTTTCCAAGGCCATGACAGCCCCGGACGGCATCGTGCGCATCCCGCTCAACGAGTCGAGCGATCCCAAGTCACAGATCAATGAGTATCTGGACGCGTACAAGGGCGAAGGCATCCAGCATATCGCGCTGTTTACCGACAACATCTACGACAGCGTCGAGGCGATGCGCGCGGCCGGCGTGGAATTTCTCGACACACCGGAAACCTATTTCGAGGTGATCGACGAGCGCGTGCCCAACCATGGCGAAGACGTGCCGCGACTGGCCCGCAACAAGATTCTCATCGACGCGGACATGGAAACCAAGAAGCAGCTGTTGTTGCAGATCTTCACCCAGAACGCATTCGGGCCGATTTTTTTCGAGATCATCCAGCGCAAGGGCAACGAAGGTTTTGGCGAAGGCAATTTCCAGGCGCTGTTCGAGTCCATCGAGCGCGACCAGATGAAGCGCGGAGTGCTGTGAGGGCCGGAACCGAGGCTTCGGGAGTCGGGAGTCGCAACGCCACAAACCCAAAGCAGCCGTCGCCCCTGCGCAGGCAGGGGCCCAGTGCCTTTTCCCCCGGGAATCCGGACTCGGGACGCGGAGCGGTCAGTCATGAAAACCAAAGGCGCCATCAAATGATTTCATCAACGGGTTACCAAACAGGTTTCGGCAACGAGTTCGCCACCGAAGCCATTGCGGGCGCCTTGCCGGAGGGCCGCAATTCGCCGCAGCGTGTGGCGCATGGCCTGTATGCCGAGCAGATGAGCGGCACGGCATTCACGGCACCCAGGCATGCAAATCGGCGCAGTTGGTTGTATCGCATCCGACCCGCTGCGATGCATGGTTCGTTTTCCGAATTCGTGCAGCCGGCATTCCACAGTGATTTCGGTGCCGGCCCGGTAACCCCGGATCAGTTGCGCTGGAATCCGCTGCCGATTCCCGCAACGCCCATGGATTTCATCGAAGGCATCCACACCATGGCCGGCAACGGATCGCCGCAGGCCCAATGCGGAGTCGGCATCCATGTCTATGTCGCCAATCGCGACATGACGGATCGGTGGTTCTGCAATGCCGATGGTGAATTCCTCATCGTGCCGCAGCAGGGGCGCCTGCATGTTGAAACCGAGTTTGGCGTGCTCGACGTGGAACCGCAGGAAATTGCCCTGGTTCCGCGTGGCATCCGCTTCCGTGTCAGCCTGCCGGATGGTGTCGCACGCGGCTACATCTGCGAAAACTTTGGCGCCATGTTCAAGCTGCCTGACCTGGGGCCGATCGGCAGCAACGGTCTGGCCAACCCGCGCGACTTCCTGATTCCCACCGCCGCGTTCGAAGACAGGGAAGGCGCGTTCGAACTGGTCACCAAGTTCCAGTCACACCTGTGGCGCGCGGACATCGGACACTCGCCTCTGGATGTCGTCGCATGGCATGGAAACTACGCGCCCTGCAAGTACGACCTGCGCCGATTCAACACCATTGGATCCATCAGCTACGACCATCCGGATCCGTCGATATTCCTCGTGCTGCATTCGCCCAGCGACACGCCCGGCACCAGCAACGTGGATCTGGCGATCTTCCCGCCGCGCTGGCTGGTGGCGCAGGATACGTTCCGGCCACCCTGGTTCCATCGCAACGTGGCCAGCGAGTTCATGGGCCTCGTGCACGGCGCCTACGATGCCAAGGCCGAAGGATTCGTGCCGGGCGGATGCTCCCTGCACAACAGCTTCACCGGGCACGGACCGGACGCCGCGACGTTCGAGAAGGCATCCGCCGCCGATCTGTCGAAAGCGGACGTCATCTCCGACACAATGGCCTTCATGTTCGAAACGCGGGCCGTGATCCGTCCCACCCGACAAGCCCTGGATTCCGTGCAGCGGCAAGTCGACTATCTTTCGTGCTGGCAAGGCTTGCGCAAGCACTACAAGCCGGCGCAGGCCTGAGCCATCGCACCAAATTTTAGGAATCGGAAACGACATGAAGCTAGCCAGTTTGAAGGAAGGGGGCCGCGACGGAACGCTGATCGTGGTCAACCGGGAACTGACCCGCGCCGTGCGTGCCTCGTCGATCGCGGCGACCCTGCAACTCGCCCTTGAAGATTGGGGCAATGCTGCTCCAAGGCTCAATGCCTTGTTCGAGGAATTGCAGGCAGGCAAGCGGGCAGACGCGTTTGCGCTCGACTTCGAGGCTCTGGCTTCGCCCTTGCCGCGCGCCTATGAATTCGTCGACGGCAGCGCGTATCTGCCGCATGTGGAGCGGGTGCGACGGGCGCGTGGCGCCGAAGTGCCGGAGAGCTTCTACACCGATCCGCTCATGTACCAGGCCACCAGTGCCGGGTTCCTGGCGCCTCGCGATCCCATTCTTGCTGCGAGCGAGGACTGGGGCATCGACATGGAAGCAGAAGTGGTGGTTGTCACCGACGATGTCTCCATGGGCGTGACGCCAGCGCAGGCGGAGGCGCACATCCAGCTGATCGGCCTGGTCAACGATGTCTCCCTGCGTGGCCTGATTCCGGGAGAGCTGGCCAAGGGTTTTGGATTCCTGCAGTCCAAGCCGAGGTCCGCGCTGTCGCCGGTTTTCGTTACAGCCGATGAGCTCGGCGATGCCTGGTCCGGCTGCAAGCTGCACTTGCCCATGCGCACCTGGATCAATGGACGCTGGTTTGGCGAGGCGGAAGCCGGAGTCGACATGCAGTTCAGCTTTGCCGACCTGATCGCGCACGTCGCGAAGTCCCGCCCGCTGACTGCCGGAACCCTGGTTGGATCGGGTACGATTGCCAACGAGGACACGTCGAAGGGGGCCTCCTGTCTGGCCGAGCAGCGCACGGTGGAAACGCTGCGCGACGGCAAGCCGGCGACTCCCTTTCTGAAGTTCGGAGATCGGGTGAAGATCGACATCACCGATCAGGCTGGGAGATCGGTTTTCGGGGCGATAGAGCAGGTTGTAAAGCAGTACGTCCCGGCCTGATCATCGGCTCTCCAACGCGGCTTGATGCACGTTCGCATCAAGCCCCATCGGTGGGCGAAGGAGGGGGCATGGCAGAGACACTGACGCTTTACAGCTATTGGCGCTCAAGCGCGGCCTATCGCGTCCGCATCGCCTTGAATCTGAAGCAACTGTCCTATGTGACGGTTCCAGTACACCTGCTCAACAACGGCGGCGAACAGCACGCGGATGAATACCGCGAGCTGAACCCTCAAGAGTCCGTTCCCGTGTTGCTGGATGGAGCCCGCATTTTCCGCCAGTCCATGGCCATCATCGAATACCTGGATGAGGCATATCCAGGGGGCGCCTCCCTGTTGCCTTCCACCGCACGCGAGCGCGCGCGCGTGCGTGCCTTGGCCCAGACCATCGCCTGCGATATCCATCCGCTCAACAACTTGCGGGTCATGCAGTTCCTGGAGCGGGATTTCAGCTCTCCGGCCGTAGAGCGCGAACGCTGGTCGCGGCACTGGATCACGGAGGGGTTTCGCGCACTTCAGGCCCTGCTCGGCGACAATTCCTCGATGGGCCTCTATTGCGAGGGTGATTCGCCCACGCTGGCTGACATCTGCCTCGTGCCGCAGGTTTACAACGCGAGGCGTATCGGTGTCGATCTGGCTGCGTATCCGGACATCGTGCGCATTGAACAGCAATGTCTGGCATTGCCGGCATTCGAGGCTGCCCGCCCTGAAAACCAGCCGGATGCGCCAGCAACGCCAGTCTGACTTGGCAAGCCAGGGTTCAAATCACGCAAGCTTGAGGCCGAAGCGAGGCAAGACCGTCAACGCAGTTGTCCTGCCACGGGCTCATGCCCAGCAGCGCGGCAAGCGCGCGCGTGGAGCGATTGCTCATCCTGCGATGTAGCGCTGCAACTGCTCGATCTGCTCGCTTTGTTCGCTGATGACGGCCTTGACCAGATCGCCGAGTGATACGACACCGATGGTATTGGCCTGCTCGATCACGGGCAGGTAGCGCACGCGTTCATTGGTGCACAGGCGCATGCAATGATCGATGGTGTCTTCCGGCCCCACGGTGATTGGCGAGTCCTGCATGATTTCCGCAACCGGGGTAGTTGCCGATGATCGGCCCTTGAGCACGATGCCGCGGGCATAGTCGCGCTCGGAAATGATCCCGACCAGCTTGCCGTCCTGAATCACGAGCAGTGCGCCAATCTGGCGCTGGGCCATCAACTTGATTGCATCCAGCACCGGCGCATCTGGATGAATCGAAGCAATGTTCCGACCCTTCTCGGCAAGCAGATGCTTGACCTGGAGCATGGCAACCTCCGCATGGTTCCGGCGCTGGTCTGCGCAGGGCCCCAGTCTAGGAGCCTGCGCGGCAGAAGTCATCCGGCTGCAACGACGCTGCCATCGATTGATCGAATCAATCGTCAGGCTTACATGGAGCCCGCTATACGCGCCTTCCGATTGACTCGCTGAATCGCGTCAGCGCCGTTTCGCTTCGAACTCATTCTGCCGTGCACGCTCCTGGCGCCGTATTGAATGATTTGCCTGCCCCGGAAGGGGCTGATTCCGACTTGGCCGGCAAGCACAATGAGAGCTTGGGCGTTTGCCATCCGCGCAGGCTCCTTGCCTGCGGCAAACTGGACATGGGTCGATCGCGTATGCTGCGGCATACTAAGCGCCTGTCCGCCACCTTGAAGTCTCATGGCTGTTACCTCTTTCTTCTCGGTTCCTTTCGCCAGATTTCGCCTGCCCGACGCGGGCCCACTCAATGCGGAATTGCGCGATCTGATCCTTGCGCGTGAGAAGGAAGGCGCACGCTGGCGCAATCCGCAGTCAAACATGAACATTCCAAATGGTCTGTTTGAAAGCAATTTCGAGCTTTTTCTGTGGCCGGAGCGCTGTATCCAGCAACTCTACGAGTTCTGCATGAACCAACTCTTCTCGGTAGTCGGGGAGGTGAACGGCTATACGCGTGATCGGCTCATGCAATTGGAACTGAAATGCCATGCCTGGTTCCACGTAACCCGGCGCAACGGTCAGTTCAATGCGCACAATCATCCGATGGCATCGTGGTCGGGGGTCTATTGCGTGCAATCCGGAACCAGCGATGCGGGAGAGTCAAAGTCGGGCGTACTGCATTTCCAGAACCCACACCAGCACGCCGGCATGTTCATTGATCCGGCCAACGAACACATGATCGATGCCTACACAAGCAAGGGGCGCAATCTGGTTCTTTCGGCAGGCGACCTTGTCCTTTTCCCATCATGGTTGTTTCACGAGGTATTCCCGTTTCATGGCGATGATGAGCGCATCACGATTGCGTTCAACTGCTGGTTCAATGAGCGGGACCCTGCACTGAACCGCTTCAAGTAGTCAGGACCACCCAGCTGGCGTACCTGGCGTTCGATCCAGGTCGCGCGGCGTTGGACATAGGCAGAAGGTCGGTCCGCCCGCAAACGCACTGGATTCGGCAGCACGGCCGCAAGCAAAGCCGCCTCCCGTGGACTCAAGCGTGAGGCAGGTTTGCCGAAAAAGCGCTCGCTCGCGGCGCATGCACCGTAGACACCATCGCCAAACTCGGCAATGTTGACGTAGACCTCGAGAATCCGCTGCTTCGGCCACATGAACTCGATGAGCGCCGTGAACCAGGCTTCGAATCCCTTGCGGATGAAACTGCGGCCATTCCACAGGAACAGGTTCTTCGCGACCTGCTGGCTGATCGTGCTGGCACCGCGCAGACGTTCGCCATCTTCGGCTTCGGCCAGCGCATTCTTGATGGCCTTGATGTCAAAGCCGTGGTGTTCGGGAAAGTTCTGGTCTTCCGCAGCAACCACCGCAATGGGCAAATTGGCGGAAATCTGGTTTAGGGGCCGCCAGCACCGATGAAGCTGGAAGTTGGCCTCCTTATCGATAACAGCGCGCAACTGCCGGTGCAGCATGAACGCACTGGTGGGTGGCGCAGCAAAGCGCAGCACCAGAACCAGCAGCACGCTGCCCAGAAGCCAGAGCAGTCCCGCTGCGCACATCCAGCGCAGGATCCTGCGAATAGGGGATTTGCGCTGACCCATTCTTGGATTGTGCCATTCGCAATCCAGTTTGTAGCAGAAATTCGGGATGTGGCCTTGATTGCGGCTTGCTGCCCGACGCGCGTGGCAAGAAATCATGAACCTTCGCGCCAGCAGGTCGGCCGATCTGCCGAGGGAGAGATACAAATGTCGAATGCCTGCCGCCTTGCATTGTTGGTCGACGCCGCCATAGTGACGGCTCAGCCGAGATAACCAAGCATGCGCACTGCAGATGCAATTCACAGGTTTCACCTCGCCAACGCCACGGTGCGTGGTCACCTGGTGCGGCTCGAGTCGGTCTGGGCCATGGTTCGCGACAACGTGGATTGCCCATCGGCGGTCGGCGAGCTGTTGGGAGAAAGTCTTGTGGCAGCGGCCTTGCTGGCTGGCGCCTTGAAATTTGACGGTCGGCTGTCGATCCAGTTGCGCGACGTCGGGCCGCTCAAGCTGCTGTTTGCCGAATGCAGCAACGAAGGGAATATCCGTGGATTGGCCCGCTGTGCCGACGATTCACCCATTCAGTCCGTGGACTTGGGCGAGTACAGCGCCGAACTGGCCATCACCGTGGAAAACGCGATGACCAACACGCGCTACCAAGGGCGGGTCATGGCTCATTCCGCCCGTTTGTCCACCGTGCTCGAGGAATATTTCGGGCAGTCGGAACAACTACCGACCAGAATTTTGCTGGCAACGAATGGTGCGCGTTGCGCTGGCCTCATGCTGCAACGGGTTGCCACTGGGGATGGCGACGCAGCCATCGTCGAGGGGGACACCTGGAACTACATCGGACAGTTGCTGGCGACCGTTTCGGCGAGCGAAATCCTTACGCTTCCTGCAGAGCAGCTCTTGTTTCGCCTGTTTCACGACCAGGGCGTTCATTTGGAGCAGGGTCGGCAATTGCAGTTCCACTGCTCGTGTTCGAGGTCGCGCGTGGCGGACATGCTGAGGGGGCTGGGGCTGGACGAAGCCATGTCGGCGGCCAGGGAAACCGGTTCCAGCACAATCACTTGCGAGTTTTGCAACCGCAGCTACACGTTTGACACGGAGGCCATCGCCGCCCTCTTTCCAACGCAATCGGGTCCCGGCGGCCCAACAACCTTGAACTGACAAATTTCAAAGACACAAATGGCCGGATTTCAGGTATTTGCGGTATAAATCTGAGACGGGTTGGACTGTTTGTTTTTTGTGAATCGGAGTAGCATGGAAAGCATGCGGAACGCTGCCGGCTGGGGCCACGCATGCGCTTGAAGGGAACCGGAAAGGCTGCTCACGGTCCCAAACGAATCGGAATCCAGGGCGTTTCAATGTCATTGCGCATCGCCACAATGCTGTTCTCGGTAATGCTGCCAGTGGCGGCAGTGGCGCAATCGCTTTCGCCGCCGGTTCTGGTCGAGGCTCAGCAACCCATTTTTGCTCGCTTGCTGTCTCTTGAAGCAAGTTCGAAGGATGGTCGAGACGCCGATCAGTTCGTTCCTCTCTGGGCCAGCCCCGATGGGCGCTTGCTCGCAGTTGTTGCCATGTCGAATCGATCCGGCGCACCCTCTTTGCCGCCTTCGCCCGCGTTTGGCGGCGTATCCGATCTGCGTGTGGTGGATGCCACCCAGTTGTTCTCCGCTGGACTGCGCTTGCGCATCGATGACGGCCTGCACGCTGGACTGACGCTGGGGCAGCAAACCGCGCCAGCCTTCCTCGCCAATGATGGTTCGGCCTGCGCAGCGAATGCCTGTTTTGCAACCTTGGCATCTTCGACGGATTCTGCTGCACGCTTTGCAGTTGCCGATTTGGCCTGGTCGCCATCATTCGATTCCCGCCTGGAGCTCTCGCTGGGGCTCGGTGTGCTACGCAGTGACGGTCCGCTGCCGCGCATCGGCGCAGCGCACTTCCTGTCCAGCCCGATCGATCTGGCCCTGCTCGACGGTTCTCAAGGAACTGCCTACCGGCTTGTCAACGCACGCAATCTTTTTGCGACGGGCGAATGGGAGTTGGGTCGGAATACTTCGTTCGACCTTTCCGCCGCACTTTCGCATTCGGAGCTTTCGCCAGTCTGGTACGGCATGCCCGGCTCGGAGCTTGACTGGAACCAGACGTCCCTCGGTTTGGGGGTGTCGAAGGGCTCGCTGCGTGGCAGCATCGTCGGTCGCATCAACAGCGTTGGAGCGGAGGCGAATCAGATCGAGCAGCGCTGGGGCGGCATTGACCTCGGCCTGTCCTGGCGCACGCCTTGGCGGGGTGAAGTCACCGTGGGCGCGCAGAATCTCTGGTCGGTTCCCATGGCGCCGGTACCCGAGCGAGATGCTGATGCATCCAGGGCACGGGTGCCCTACGTTCAGTACCGTCAGGATCTTTGAAACGACATTGGTTGGCCTGCAAGCCCGGCTCGCATCGTATTCGCCAATTGGTTGCGCGCGCAACTTCATCCGGCATCCAACCGCATCCTGCAATGATCATGCAAATGCATGACCCATAAGCAATTTCCTGGCAGTCCGGAGTGTCCGTTCAGGCGCTGATCAGGGATTCCCATAACGTGAGAATGTTGTTAGTATCCCGTCACTGCCGTCGGCCCGTCGGGTCGTTTTCGGCTATTTTTGTAGCAGGGAACGGACTCCATATTCCGATCCGCGTCATGTCCCGAATCCGCGTCACCAGTGACACCACTCTAAAAACGTTGGAGAGCGTAATGAGATTGACAAACAACGAGCTTCTTAAAGCCGTTCGCCTTGCATTGTATGCAGGTACGACGGCAGTCGTCGGATTGAGCTCCACTGCCGTTTTCGCCCAAGACGAAGACAGCACTGAACGACTCGATACGATCGTCGTGACCGGATCGAACATCCGCCGCGTCGATATGGAAACGGCCAACCCGATCATCACCATTGATCGCGCCCAGATCCAGAAGAGCGGCAAGCTGACCGTCGGTCAGCTGGTCCAGGATCTGCCGGCTATTGCTGGCCAGGCAACCAACCCGCAGGTCAACAACGGCGGCGGCACCGGTGCATCCGGCGTGTCGCTGCGCGGCTTGGGTACCAACCGCACCTTGATCCTGATTGATGGCCAGCGCGTCATCAGCGGTGACGTCAACCAGATCCCGGCCAACGTGATCGAGCGTATCGATGTGTTGCTGGACGGTGCATCGTCCACCTACGGCTCCGACGCCATCGCCGGTGTCGTCAACTTCATCATGCGCAAGGATTACCAGGGCGCGGAGTTCTCCTTCGATTACGGCATTTCCGACAGGGACGACGGCGAGCGCACAGGTGCATCGTTCACCTTTGGTCAGTCGACCGACCGCGGCAGCGTCGTCGCCGGCATCAGCTACAACAAGTTCGACGAAGTGCCCGCTGGCAATCGCGAGTTCTCGGCCAGCGCGCTCTATTTGTACGGCGGTGAAGTGATTGCTGCCGGTTCGAGTCGCGTTCCCACCGGCCGCGTCTTCCTGCCCAACTCGCCGAACGCCGATGGCGTCAACCTGCGCGAGTTTTATGGCTGTAGCTCGGTCACCCGCATCGCCGGAACTGACGGCACCTCGCTGGACAACTACCGCTGCTACACCGGTGCGGACGCGTACAACTTCCAGCCGTTGAACGTGATCCTGACACCGCAGGAACGTACCAACGTGTTCGCCTTGGCCAACTACAAGTTGACCGACAACGTTGAAGCCTACCTGAAGACCTTCGTCAGCCGCACCAGCTCGGCTTCGTTGATCGCGCCGTATCCTTTGGATTCGCTCGGCAACGGCATCACCACCTCGATCGACAACGTGTACAACCCGTTCGGCCTCAACTTCGGCCCGGGCTTCACCAACCTCACCGCACGTCTGACCGGTACGGGTCAACGCATCAACCAGCTTGATACGCAAGTTTCCCAGTTCATCGGCGGTCTGCGTGGCAACTTTGGCGACACCTCCTGGCGTTGGGACTTGAATGCCAATTATGGCCACTTCACCCAGGACAGCTACACCACGGGTTACCTCAACTTCAGCCAGTTGCGTGATGCCTTGGGCCCATCCATGTTGGTCAATGGCGTGCCGACCTGCGTGTCTGAAGCCGGCAATGCTGCAACCGCAATCGCCGGTTGCGTACCGCTCAACATCTTCGAGCAGGACGACCCGATTGCCACTGGCGTATTCCTGAGCGCGCAGTCTGCCCCGTTCCAGAACTTCCTGGCCACCTCGCGTGAAGTCACCGCCAACGCCAACGGCGAAATCTTCAATCTGCCGGCGGGTCCAGTCAGCTTGGCTATCGGTGCCCTGTATCGCAAGGACTACTCGAACCTCCTCGCCGATTCGACGATCATCTTGAATCCGCAGACTGGCACCTGCGATTTGGGTACTGCCTGTACTTCTCCGCTCACGGGTAACCTGAGCACAAAGGAAGTGTATGCCGAAGTGTTTGCGCCGATTCTCGCCGATGTGCCGTTTGCACACAGCTTGAACCTCGACGTCGGTCTGCGTTATTCGAAGTTCAACTTGGCCGGCAACACCACCAACTCCAAGATTGCCGTCGAATGGCGTCCGATCGAGGATCTGCTGATTCGTGGCACGGTGTCCGAGGTGTTCCGCGCTCCGAACGTCAGCGAACTGTTTGCTGGCGCAGCCAGCGATGCACCGCCGGCACAGGATCCTTGCTTCGGCTACTTGCCTGGCCAGCAGCAGGGTATTGGTGCATGCGGTCCGCAGACCGGTGCCACCAACATCCCGGCGACGGGTATCGAAGAGCAGGCCAACGGCCAGGTCAACGCAATCGCGTCTGGCGCAGTAGCGGCGGGCTTCTCGCTCAAGCCGGAATCCGGCAAGAGCTTCGACTTCGGCGTGGTTTATGACCCGAGCTGGCTGGAAGGCCTCTCGATCAGTGTCGACACCTATCGCATCTATTTGAACGATACGATCACCGGTATCGACGCGCAGACCGTGCTGAATCTGTGCTATGCGGACCCGAACAGTCCGTACTGCCCGTTCATTTCGCGCTTCGAGGATGGCCAGATTGACACCATCCTGGAGCCAACCGTGAACCTCGGCCGTCTGGACACCACGGGTTATGACTTGGGCTTCAGCTATCGTCTGCCGGAGTTCGACATGTTTGGTCGCAACATCGGCCGCTTCGCGGTGGGCCTGCAGGCCACCTACATCGACGAGTTCGACAACTCGATCCCGGGTGCCCCACGCTTCTCCAACGCGGGCGAGTTCTCCACCCTGTTCGGCAACTTCCCGCGCGTGCGTGGAACGGCGAACGTGGACTGGAACATGGGCCCGTTTGAAGCAAGCTGGGATATGCGCTATGTGGGTAACGTGAAGGCACGTGGTGCAGACGGTGCGCTCGGCAGTGGCGCGTTCCTGCCGATCGGTGCAGTCACGTATCACGACTTCCACTTCGGCTACAACGCCGAGCCGATCAATACCCAGTTCCAGATCGGTATCGACAACGCGTTCGACAAGCAGCCGCCGCTGTACTACACGGGCATTACTGTGAATGCGAACACCGATGTGCGTACCTACGACACCATCGGGCGCTTCTACTGGGCCCGCGCAACCGTCAAGTTCTGATCTGACGGTACGCTGTTGAAAAATTGCCGCGCGGCTCAGGCCGCGCGGTTTTTTTTTGCCGGCACGGAAATTGATTCTGCCGCACTTGAATCAGCGATCCATCGGCTCAAGTTCGTATCCCGGCCGTCGCCAGCGCCAGCAGCGAATGGTGAAGGACGCGCACAGTATCCAATTTAGACTACGGGAATGAACCAGCCATGTGTTCGAATGCCCAGCAAGTTGGATGGTGATGCCAGCCAAGCTTGCAGATTGATCGTCGCAGGCACGTAAATTCCAAACTGATATCGAACGAGCAACGTGACCGAATCTGCCGCCAAACCTTCCATCCAGTCCATTGCCGACCGGCTTCAAACCAATCAACTGGTCGAGTCGGAGTCGCTTGCTCGACTGCTGCTGCATTCCGAGCCCGACAACATAAATGCGAAGGTCTTGCTGGCAATTTCCCTGTTGATGCAGGGGCGACCCGCGGAAGCGGCCGACATCCACCGCCAGCTGATCCAAATGCAGCCCCGGGAGTCGACTCACTACAACAATCTGGGAACGGCATTGCACGAGCTGGGAGACCTTGACGCTGCAGAGCACGCATATCGCCAAGGACTTTTGCTTGAACCGGACAATGCCGGTGCTCTCGCGAGTCTCGGTTCATTGCGATGGCAGAAGGGCGATGCGGTGGAAACCCGCGACCTCATGTTGGCTGCGTGGCGCCTGGACCCCGGCATGCCCGAACCACGCATCTACGGAGCGTCTGCTTGCCTCAAGTGCGCAGACCCGGACATGGCCGCCAAGCTCCTTGAGCACTGCGAAAAGTGGCCCTTTCTGGGTGCCACCCTGGAAGCAGACCTCTGCGCCGCGCTGATCCAGATTGATCGCGCGGATGAGGCGGAACGCAGGCTGCGGTCATTGATGAAGCATGCCGAGGCCCGGAGCATCGCCTCCATCCGACTCGCTGCGTTGATGGAACGAGTCAATCGATTGGACGAGGCGGAAAGGTTGCTGGCCGAAGCATCCATCGCGCCGGCAGATGGTCGCGAGGCAAACCTCGTTCGCGCCGTATTGGCTTCAAGACGTGGACACTTCGACAAGGCAATCTCCCTTTTTCTGGAGTTTCTTTCGGGCACCAGCAACGAGAATCGCAGTGCAGATACACTCTTTGCCTTGGCAAAGACCTACGACGGGGCTGGCAAGACAGAGGCTGCTCTTGACACGTTGCAGCAGGCACATGAGATACAAATGAAGCACGCAGGTCGCCTGGTTCCGAGGCTAGTGGAGCCGGATTCCAATCCCTTGGACATTCTGGAGTACCCGGTTTCCGCTGAAGCCTATTCGCGCTGGAAAGTGGACCCGACAGCGCCGTCAGCTACCGAATCTCCCATATTCATCGTTGGATTTCCCCGCTCCGGAACCACCCTGCTTGAACAGATGCTGGATGCTCATCCCGGTATCCGATCCATGGATGAGCGAGCGTTCCTTCAGAACGTGATAGGGAAAATGCAAGAAGGCGGCAAGCTCCTTTATCCGGACCATCTGGACCGCCTGTCCACGAGCGAGTTGGGCGCGATGCGTGAAACCTACTGGGCTTGCGTCAAGGGTGTGGTCACCCTCGGCGAGGGCGAGCGTCTGGTCGACAAGAATCCGCTGAATGTGTTGCGGCTACCGATCATCCACCGCATATTCCCCAACGCCAGGATAATCCTTGCATTGCGGCATCCCTGCGATGTGCTGATCAGCAACTACATGCAGTGCTTCACTGCGCCCGCGTATCAGGTGTTGTGCTCTTCCATCGAACGCCTGGCCCGTGGTTATGCAGAGGCCATGGATTTCTGGACGCGGCATGCCAAGTTGTTCAATGCGTCGATCCTCGACCTTCGTTACGAAGATCTTTTGAACGATCTCGAAGCAAGCATCCATCGCATCGCCAAGCACCTGGAACTGCCCGATGCCGATGCGCTGCGTGGATTTCAGAATCATGCGATGGCCAAGGGGTACATATCCACGCCGAGCTATGCGCAGGTCGTTGAGCCGTTGAACACAAAGGCCGTGGGGCGCTGGCAAAGGTACCGTACGTTGCTGGAGCCTGTCCTTCCCGTTCTCAAGCCCGCGATGGACCGTTGGAACTACGCCGCCTGAGAGGACGCCCTGGCCACCCGGGCGCGCCCGCCGCAGGAGAGTTCTTCATGCAGGCAAGGCACCTCCAAAACTCGAACTACCCCGGACATGAAAGCAATATGCAGCAATTGATCAACAACATTGTTTCCGCCATCCACAGCGGAAACCACGCCGATGCCCTGCTGATGGCGAGGGAGCTGGCAAAGACCTTTCCGAACGACGAGGGTGTGCTCTCCTTGCTTGCGATCAGCGAGCAGAATGCGGGTGACCTCGCAACCGCTCGCAGAATCCTCGAGCGGCTGGTGGACGAACATCCGGCGACCTGGCAGCACTGGACCAATTTGGGAAACGTTTGTCGCCTGCTTGGCGAGCTTCCAGACGCGGCCTCCGCCTATGCGCACGCACTGTCATTGAACCCGGATAGCGCACGACTGCGCGCCAACCTGGGCTTGCTGCACCTCAATCTCGGTGAGTATCCCCAAGCTCGCGAAAACCTGTGCATGGCCAGCACATTGCCAGGTGCGGAACCCGGCATGCGCGTTTGGGCCGCCGTTGCCTGCCAGGCGTCTGGCGATGATGCAACCGCTGCTGCGCTCATCGAGGGTTGGCAGCATTGGCCTGCCATTTCCGAAGAGGCCATGCTTGAATTGGGTTGGCTGTTGATGCTGCTTGGGGACCAGGTGTCGGGTGAACGAGTGCTTTCCGGGGAGTTCCAGGATTCATCGTTGCGCACCCGTGCCCTTGCGCGTCGAATCATGGCCCTGGAACGTGTCAACAAGATTTCGCAGGCCGTGGAACTCATGCGCCAGGTGCAGGAACCAAGCCAGATCGACGATCGCCAGGCGCGCATGGAAACCTTGCAGGCTATTGCAGCTGTGGCGACCCGGGAAAAGAACCATGCGGCGGCACGGCAAGCCCTGGAGTCCGCACTGTCCCTCGATCAACCGATACGCTACCGAAGGCCGCTGCTGTTTGCGCTAGCCAGGGTATGCGATTCTCTGGGTGACGTGGATGCGGCGATGATGGCATTGAATGACGCGCATTCGGCCGAGGCAAGCGAACTGATACAACGCGATGGCGAACAACTGGCGGGCACCGGCTTGCTGGCCCTCGCGCACCCGATGTACCGGCTGGGCACGTCGGCATCCTGGCCCTCGGATGACGCGCCTGCGCTAGACGAATCGCCCGTGTTCCTTGTCGGGTTTCCGCGCTCAGGAACCACGTTGCTGGAGCAGATGCTCGCAGCCCATGCAGACTTTGAGTCAACCGACGAGCAACCGATGCTACAGCGCGTGCTGGAACGCATCCGCGAGAGAGGTATTCAGTATCCAAACGGCCTTGCTTCCTTGTCAGCGATCGACAGGCTGGGATTGCGCGAGATGTATTGGCATGAAAGCCGCAAGTTGGTCACGTTGAAGCCTGGTCAGCGACTGGTTGACAAGCACCCGCTCAATTTCCTGGCGCTACCCTTGATCCGCTTCCTGTTTCCCAACGCTCCCGTACTGTTTTGCCGGCGTCATCCCTGCGACTCGATTTTGAGCAGCTACATGCAGGATTTCAGGGATCCGCGACTGGCTGCGGAATGTGCAAGCCTTGAACGACTGGCCAATCTCTACGTCACGCTCGATCAGCGCTGGCAGGAGGATGTGCGCCAGTTCCCGCAGAACATTCTTGTCTTGCGTCACGAAGACCTGGTGTCGAAAACGGAAGTGGAACTGCGGCGACTCGGTGACTTCCTTGGCGTCGAGGACACTTCATCCATGATCCGGTTCAACGAACATGCCTTGGCTCGCGGATTCATCGGAACGCCCAGCTACGCACAGGTCGTGCAACCCATCAACTCCGAGGCCGCTGGTCGATGGCGGCGATATGCCGCGCATGTGGCACCCATCTTGCCGACGCTTGCGCCGATAATTGATCGATGGGGCTACGCAGACTGAGTGTTTCGCCATGCACGCACTGACTGACTACATCCGGTATTACGACAACGCCTTGCCGACAGAATTCTGTCGACAGTTGGTCGCAGGATTCGAGCAAATGAGCGGGTCACAATTGGTCAATGGCAAAGGAGTTCGTCCTGGGCTTGAGAGCAGCCGCTGGACCGAGCTCAACATGAGCCGCTATGCCGATTCGGCAATGAAAGAATTCTTCTACAAGCTGATCGATCAATATTTGCAACGCTACAACGCCGATGTCGGTCTCGGTTTGCCGATTCCACTGTCCGACCGGACCGCGGATCTGGTGATGAAGCGTTACTCCGCCAGTCAGGACGATGGCTTCCAGCCCCATTTTGATTCGATGTATGACAAGGCCAATCGTTACATGGTTTTCCTCTGGTACCTCAACGATGTTGCGGAAGGTGGGGAAACCCGCTTCACGGACCTGAACATCGATGTGCAGGCGCGCTGCGGACGCTTGCTGGTATTCCCGCCTTATTGGATGTACCAGCACGCCGGAATGCCGCCGAAATCAAACGACAAGTACATTCTCTCGACTTACCTGTTGTTTGACAGTCACCCGGCGCTGGATGCAGTTGCACCCCGACCCGGTGCATGATTGCCGCGACGCGGACAATCCGCAGCCTTGGCTCATGCAATGGACAAATCCGCACTCAAAACGATATCCGGCGATCCCGGGGCGTTCCTTCAAAAGCTGGATCTGGTCACGCGGCGTGCCCTTTTTGTACGCGTGACTCGGCAAGAGCTTGAGCGTGCCTCGTTCCTTGACGAGCGGCTCGGCATGCAAGGTCGGGAAGGATTCTGGGCAAGCCTGGGACAGGTCGGCGAAATCGCATCAGCATTGGCGAACGATTCCCGCGCACCCTGTTTCATCTTTCATATCGGGCATTGTGGGTCAACCTTGCTCAGTCGCTTGCTGGACACGTATCCGGATGTGCTCGGATTGCGCGAACCAGTGCCCTTGCGTGATCTGGCAATCACGGAGCGAGATCTTGGTTCGCCGCTTGGTCGATTGAATCAGGAGCAGTGGGATGCGTTGCTGCATGCCTCGTTGAAATTGCTGTGCCGGCCTTTTTCATCCAGGCAACAGACCGTTATAAAGGCAACCAGCTCCTGCAACAATCTTGTTGGTCCCATTCTGAGGCACGAATCGAAAGCCAAGGCGGTTCTGCTTTGCCAGAGACTCGAGCCTCACTTGGCAACAATTCTCAAGGGCGCAGGTGGGGGAATGGATGCGCTGCAATCAGCGCCCGCCAGACTGGCATTCCTGCATGATTTTCTCGACGACAACACGCTCCGGCTGCACGCGATGGAAACCAGCGAGATGGTTGCCATGGGCTGGGTCGCGGAGCTGGCGAGATTCCATCAATTGATGGCTGGCAGTTCCATTGGCCCGCGCCTGTTGCTGCTGGATTTCGAGCGGATGTTGGCCGACATGCCCAACGAGTTGACAAACGTGCTTCACCACCTGGGTCTATCGGATGACCGTGACCCAGAGCGGTCGGCCAAGCAGGTGGCGGTAATGCGGTCATACGCCAAGAGCCCGACGCACGGCTATTCGCCGGGAGATCGCAAGCACGATCTTGACTTGTCCAGGCGCACGTTCGCTGCCGACATCGAGCGAGGTATGCGGTGGGCGATTCGCCTCATCGAAAGTTCGCCACGACTGGCAGTTCTGCGCTCGATGCTGGAGTGAAAGGGCGTCGGTGCCGTCAGGTCACATGTCCGACCACATGCGGAACAGGTTGTTGCGCAGGGACCCCAGCATCAACAGCATGCGCATGTCCGCGCCGCCGCCGCGTGCGCTTTCGATGTTGCGTGCCTCTTCAACCTGTTGCAGCAATTCGCGTTGCCGCGAATCCGGAATGAAACTCTGGATCCATGTGATGCCAACAAGACGAGCTCCGCGAGTTACAGGCGCCACCTGATGGATGGTGGTCGACGGATAGATCACTGCATCCCCCGCTGCCAGCTTGCAGGAAACAACCTGCTGCCCGATCGAGATCATCAGCTCGCCACCTTCATAGTCTTCCGGTTCGGAAAGAAAGAGGGTGCAGGAAAGATCGGAACGCATCGGCGGCTGGATGGCGAAGAACGCCTCATCCATGTGCCAGCCGTAGCGCATGCCCGGTTCATATCGGGAGATGGTTGGCATAGCCATGCATTTGGGGAAGGCGCAAACGCGCATGTCCGGGTGTCGGAACAGCGCGTCGCGAATCAATGCGGAGGGTTGCGCATTGGCCGGGTCACTTTGCGCAACCTGCAGGTTTTGCTTGACCGGGTGGTTGGGATTGGTGATCCGACCATCAATGAACTGGGCCTGTGCGGCAAACGACCTCAACTGGGCCAGTTCGTCAGGTTGCAGGACGTTGCGTAGCTGCTGGATCATGGTTTGGCCATGTGCTGCGTAGGGGCAGGGCAGTATCGCATTGCCCCATCGGAATCAAAACCTGATGGTTTCCGCTACCCGTTGCGGCGAATCGACGCGTCGCCAACGCGGTCTTCTTATCGCGGTCATGGATGCTGCCGAATGGGCTACGCTCGCACCACGTGGTAGCTGCGGCCCCAGGGAAACGCTGAACAAGTACGGAACTCATTCGTCGCGAGCAAGCTCGCTCCCACAAAATCGAGCAATCGTGGGAGCGAGCTTGCTCGCGACAATACTTGTTCAGACCTTCCCTAGAAGTGTGCGTTCTCGAAACCCTCGTCCAGCGGGGTTTCGCCGCCTTCGGCCAAGCGGATCTTGAGCGCCAGGCCGTCGCGCGAATCCGCCTTCGACAGGGCTTCCTCCAGATCGATGCGGCCTTCCTTGTACAGGGCGTACAGTGCCTGGTCGAAGGTCTGCATGCCTTCCTGCAGACTGCGGTCCATGGCTTCCTTCATTTCGTGGATCTGGCCACGGCGGATCATGTCGCGAATCAGCGGCGTATTGAGCAATACCTCGACTGCCGGCAGGCGGCGCCCATCCAGCCCCATCACCAGGCGTTGCGAGATGACTGCGCGCAGATTAAGCGCCAGGTTCATCAGGATGTTGCGATGAGCGGACTCCGGGAAGAAGTTGAGGATGCGTTCGAGCGTCTGGTCCGCGTTGTTGGAGTGGAGGGTCGCCAGGCAGAGGTGGCCTGTTTCGGAGAATGAAATCGCGGCCTCCATGGTTTCCGCATCGCGGATCTCGCCGATCAGGATGACGTCGGGAGCCTCGCGCATCGCGTTCTTGAGCGCCTCGTGGTAGCTGTGCGTATCCAGGCCCACTTCACGCTGGTTGACCACCGATTTCTTGTGCCGATAGAGGTACTCGATCGGATCCTCCACGGTGAGGATGTGTCCGGACGTGTTGCTGTTGCGGTGATCGATCATCGCCGCAAGGGTGGTTGACTTGCCCGAGCCGGTGGCACCGACGACCAGGATCAGGCCGCGCGGTTCCATGATCAGTTCCTTGAACAACTGCGGCAAACGCAACTGCTCAATCGTCGGGATTTCGCTCTTGATGGCGCGGATCACCATGCCGACTTCACCGCGCTGTCGGAACACGTTGATGCGGAATCGCCCTGCGTCCTTCACCGCAATGGCCATGTTCAATTCAAGGTTCTTCTCGAACTGGGGTACCTGGCCTTCATCCATCAGCGAGTAGGCGATCTTCTTGACCATGCCACCCGGGAGTCCGGTGTTGCCCAGCGGATAGAGCTTGCCTTCCACCTTGATGTTCACCGGAGCGCCTGTCGTCAGGAACATGTCCGACGCGCCCTTTTCCGTCATCAACTTGAGAAAATATCCGATGTCCATGAGCCTGGATCCCCCGAAACATTGCGAATGCCTGCCTGACTTTCCACAATAGGGGTAAAGCCATGGGCAACGAGCGTAGTTATGACACCAAGTGGTAGCAAAATCCATGCCCCAGTTGTCGTATTGCTGGGCTTTCTTCTGGCTGCCTGCGGCCCGACGCGCCCACCCCCCGATGTGACCGGACAGGCCGAACGGGACCTTGCCAAGGCGCGTGAGGCCGGGGCTGCCACCTTTGCCCCGATGGAGCTGCGATTTGCCGAGGAAAAGCTGGATGCTGCGCATGCGGCAATGCAGGAGCGGGAGTTCGAAGACGCAGCGCTACTGGCCGACGAATCGGCAGCCAACAGTGAACTGGCGGAAACCAAGGCAAGGATCGGCAAGACGAGGGAAGCGGTAACCGAACTGAAGCGCAAGAACGCGGAAATTTCCAAGGCCATTGGCGCCGATTCGCTGCCAAGCGGAGAGGGCCGATGAAACGTCTTGCACTGGTGATGCTGACATTGCTGGCCACCACCTTGGCCAGCACGGGATTCTCCGCAAGCAAGGATGTCGATTGGGAGCGTTTGTCGCGCAGTCTTGCGCAACTCAGTGCCGAACCCAACCTGGGGCGATTGGCTGCGCCGGAAATCGAACGCGCACAGGCGGCCTTGCTGCATTTGAAGGAAAACGGCAGGGGCAAGAAGCGCGCGCATCTTCTCTATCTTGCGGAGCGACGCGTCGACATTGCGTGGGCACGGGCGCAACTGGTGGACCTCGAACGTCAGCAGACCGAGCTTGCCCGCGAACATGACCGGCTGTTGATTGCAGCGGCCCGGCATGATGCCGAGCAGGCTCGACTCGAACTGGATCGTTTGCGCCTGCAGGCCCAGATTCGGGCCGAGGAATCAGAGCGCCAAGCCGAGGACGCGCGGCTACTGGGCGAGCAGCAAACGGCGGCGGCACAGGCAGAAGCAGATCAGGCCAAGCGCCTGGCAGAGGCGCAGGCGCGGGAGACTGCCCTTGCGCGCAAGGAGGCAGAACTGGCGGGAGCGGCCGCGGATGCCTTGCGCGTTCGTCTGAACAACCTGCGTGCCACACGAGGGGCGCGCGGTATGCAGATGACGCTGGAGGATGTTGCCTTCGCATCCGGGCAATCGCAGTTGCGAGCGGAAGCGCGTGATTCGATCAGCAAGCTCGTGGAGTTTGTCCAGGCCGACCCGGAAAAGCGCATCCGCATCGAAGGGCACACCGATTCCACGGGCAGCGCCAATGCCAACCAGGTGCTGGCCCAACGTCGCGCCGAAGCCATCGAGAAGGCCCTGCGGGATGCCGGAATCGATCCAGCCCGCATGACCGCGGTGGGCATTGGCGAAGACCAGCCCATCGCCAGCAACGATACCGAGGATGGCCGCGCACGCAATCGACGCGTAGAGATAATTCTTGAAGAAAAACAATGATTTAACGAATATTTATCATGTGGCCGTGAACCCGATTCGCGGTTGCCAAGGCTGGGACAAAGGAGTAGTTTTCAAATCCCATGCGACCCGGTGTTTTTCTGGAACCCGCATGGGATATGCCTAGCCCATGAGTTCAGCACAGAAGACCGCAGACCCAGTTTCATCGGCCCAGCAGATCCGAGGCGAACGGTCGAGTGCCTGGCAGTGGCGCCCGCTTGATTCGCGGAACCCGGTTCGCGATCCAAGTGCTGCGCTCAGCGGCTCAGGCGGCCTGATTCAGGCCATGTCGTGTCAGTTCCATCGTCCTGCAACCCATGACGCGGCGCCCCCAAGGCGTCGCGTCATGGTGTCTGCGCATCTGAAAAATGAGGAGGTAGCCTGATGTTCGAACAAGCTGAACGAGCAGATCTGGAATCCTTGATGCAGGGGAACACCGAATTCCGGCAGCTTTATCACAAGCACAAGGAACTCGATGACAAGGTCCGCGATGCGGAACTGGGCGTTCTGCCGATGGACGTGGTGACCCTGCACAACCTCAAGAAGGAAAAGTTGCTCGCCAAGGACAAGCTCACCCACATGTGGGAACACCTGCATCCCACGCGCTCACACTGACCGCACTTCCGCGCACGCCGCCGGTGTCCGGATGACTCGGCGGCGTTGCCCAACGATGTTTCAGGTTCGCCCGTAAACGGGCTCCTACCAACAACCTCCCGCAATCCGCTGTAGGAGCCCCTTCAGGGGCGAACGCCTTCAGGCGCTTGCCCCCTTTTCGGGGCTTGCCCCCTTTTCGGGGCGAAGCCTTTCAGCATTGTCGCGGAGCGGATCGGGCCTAAGAAAGCTCTGAACAAGTACGGATCTCATTCGTCGCGTGCAAGCTCGCTCCCACAAAGCCAAGCAATGGTGGGAGCGAGCTTGCTCGCGACAATACTTGTTCAGACCTTCCCTATAGGATCTCCTGCAAAAGCCACACGGATTGTTCTTTTGTAGGAGCCCCCAAGAGGGGATAAACGCCCCTTCGTCGGGCTCAGGACAGGCTTCAGGCGCTTGCCCCTGTTTCGGGGCTTGCCCCCTTTTCGGGGCTTGCCCCCTTTTCGGGGCTTGCCCCCTTTTCGGGGCGAAGCCTTTCTGCATTGTCGCGGAGCGGATCGGCCCTGAGGGACCTCCTACAACAGCCCGCTGCTTCTGTAGTAGCCGCAAGAGGGGATAAGCGCGCTCAGGGGCTTGCCCCTGTTTCGGGGCGATGTGAAGAATGTCCCATCGCCGTCCAACTCCACCCGCTGGGTTATCATTCCGCGCCTGTCGAAACCCGCGCGGAGCCCGCATGCCGATCAACCAAAGCGTCCTCGAATTGATCGGCAACACGCCGATGATCCAGGCCCAGCGCCTCGATACCGGATGCTGCGAGCTGTTCTTCAAGCTGGAATGCAACAACCCCGGGGGTTCCATCAAGGACCGCATCGGTCTGAGCATGATCGAGGCGGCCGAACGCGAAGGTCGCATCAAACCCGGTGACACCCTGGTCGAAGGCACCGCAGGCAATACCGGCATCGGCCTCGCCCTGGTTGCGCAACAAAAGGGTTACAAGTTGATCCTCGTGGTGCCCGACAAGATGAGCCGGGAGAAGATCTTCAACCTCAAAGCCATGGGCGCGGAAGTCGTGCTGACCCGCTCCGACGTGGCCAAAGGACACCCGGACTACTACCAGGATCTGGCCGCACGCATTGCCGAAGAAACACCAGGCGCCTATTTCATCAACCAATTCGGCAACCCTGACAACCCGCTGGCACACAAGCTGACCACCGGGCCGGAGATCCTCGAACAGATGGAAGGTCGTGTCGATGCCATCGTGTTCGGTTGTGGTTCTTCAGGCACGATGACCGGCCTCTCCCAGTACTTTGCCGAGCATTCCCCGGATACCGCATTCATTTTGGCCGATCCGGTGGGCTCCATCCTCGCTCAGTACATCAATGAAGGCGTTCTGTCCGACAAGTCGGCCAGTTGGATGGTGGAGGGTATCGGCGAGGACTTCCTGCCGCCGATCAGCGATTTCACCCGCGTGACAAAGGCGTATGCCATCGCCGACAAGGAAAGTTTCCTCACCGCGCGCGAACTGCTTTCAAAGGAAGGCATCCTCGGCGGTTCATCCACCGGCACGCTGGTAGCCGCAGCCCTCAAATACTGCAAGGAACAGGTTGAACCCAAGCGCGTCGTCGTGTTCGTTTGCGATACCGGCAACAAGTACCTGTCGAAGATGTACAACGACTACTGGATGCTGGACAACGGCTTTCTGGAGCGCGAAACCTTCGGCGACTTGCGTGACCTGATCCTGCGTCCGTATTCGCAACGCGACACGGTCATCGTATCGCCCAAGGATTTGCTGATCACAGCCTACAATCGCATGAAGCTGTATGACGTATCGCAACTGCCGGTGATGGATGGGGATGCCATCGTCGGCATCCTCGATGAGTCGGACGTGTTGATGCACGTGTACGGTGACGAATCCCGATTCCGTGACCCGGTCTCCACCGCCATGGTCAGCCGCCTTGAAAAACTCGAAGTCACTGCGCCCATGGAAAGCCTGCTGCCGGTGTTCGACGCCGGACATGTAGCCATCGTGATGGATGGCGACAAGTTCCTCGGCCTGATCACGCGCATTGATTTGCTGAACTACCTGCGTCGGCGGGTGCAGTAAACCGGATTCCTGATCGGCAGTTTCCTTCCTCGACATCGCGTGAGACATCCATGAGTACGACTGAGCCGGGTCAGGCCGCGCCTGCTGTGGCGCAACGCGAAGACATCATCCGAGCCTATGAACTGGTGCTGGGAAGAGCGCCTGATCCCAACGGGTTGGCCTACTTCATATCGCTCGCTCAATCGCAGCAGCTCAATCCCAACGCCATTGCCAAGCTGCTGATCGCTTCGGATGAGTTCAAGGCGAGCAATGGCGGATTGCACGATCCGGTCAAAGTGGAGATGGATGGATATTGCGTGTTCGTGCGCAACTCCGACCGGGACATCGGCGGTGCCATCGCCAAGGGTATCGCTTACGAGCCGCATGTAACCGCGCTGATCGACCGCGAGTTGCGAATGGGCGATACCTTTCTCGACGTAGGCGCCAACATCGGCTTTTTCACCATGCGGGCAGCCAGCAGGGTAGGGGCATCGGGCAAGGTGATTGCCGTCGAGCCCATGGACAAGAACCTCCAACTCATCTACCTCGGCGTCAGGGAAAACAATTTCGATAATGTCGTCGTCTGGCCGTTCGGCGCGTCGGATCACGACGGCCTGGTTTCCATCGTCACCGATGCGTGTACTTCAAACGCCCTCGTGCAGAGTGCGCCTTCCAGCAGAAACGTATCGATCCATGCGCCTGTGCGCACGTTGGATTGGATGTGCCAAGGACTTGGTCGACTCGACTTCATCAAGATCGACATCGAAGGTCACGAAATGTTTGCCTGGCGGGGAGCAGGCAAGCTTCTCGCCAGGTTCAAGCCGAGAATTGCGACAGAGTTCCATCCGCATGCGATGAAGCACAATTCAGGTCTCGACTACCGGGAATACTTGGCGTTCCTGTTTCAGTATTCTCCGAGAGTTGCGGTTCTGTTGGGTCCTGACAATGTGGTCGCCTGCAAGACTCAGGAAGAAGTCATGGTGCTGTGGGAGCAGAGCGACACGCGTCACGGGGGCAATGGCACATCCCACCTTGACTTGTTCCTGGATCCGCAAATGTGACGGGACCGAATGACAAAGCAAAATCGCGTCAAATGCCCTGCGGACCCCAGCGCTCCTTGAAGCGCTCTTGTTCCCCGAGGGCAGTTCAGAATTGCCTGGGCGCGCGGGCTGGCGACGGGCAGTCGACTTCCATTGAAAGGCACAGAACATGTCCATTCGGGTTCTGAAGTCCATCATTGAACTTGATGGCAAGCTTGCCGAAGCGGATATCGCGGCAAAGGTTTCCCCGGTCGCCTTCCGGGCTGCATTGGACGGCTTCGTTCTGGATCCCGGCGCGATGCTTGGGGACCTGCCATCCGACCCTGATTCCGAAGACTATCGTGTCGCCCAACTTCGACTGTACGAGAAAATTTCTGGCCGAAGCTATCTAGTCGAGAACGAGGACACACCGTTCGATCATGCGCACATGATGCGTTGGCCGTTCCCTTACTCTTCAAAGAGTCCAACGGTTGTCGGCGAATACCTGATGACCTACGGCAACCTGATCAAGACTATGAATCTTCCGAATCATGCGCGGGTGCTAGAAATCGGATCGGGCTATGGTCCACTGACCTGGCAGTTGGCCAGCATGGGGCATTCAGTCACTTGCGTAGACATGAGCGAAAAGTTGCTGAACTACGTGAAGCAGAGAACAAGCGGCTTGCCTGGACAGGTCTCTACGGTCAAGGGAGACATGAATGATCTTGAATTGGTCGACAGCTTTGACGCCATCATCTTCTTCGAGTCATTTCATCATTGTTCCAATCCATTAGGCTTGCTGCGACGGTTGCCGAAGCTTCTTGAGCCGGAAGGCATGGTGGTATTTGCGGGAGAGCCCATCGTTGCAAAGGGTTGCCCTGCCGTCCCGTATCCCTGGGGCCTGCGTCTGGATGGATTGAGCCTCTGGTTCATTCGAAAACTGGGATGGCTGGAACTGGGGTACCAGGAGCCATATTTGCTTGGCCTGTTGGAACGCCTTGGTTGGAATGTGGTGCGCAAGCCTAGCGCGCTCTCGGCCACGATGGGAATCTGGATGGCCAAGCGCAAAATTGAAGATAGTCCCGCTGCATTGCCCAAGAGTGGAACGCCTGCACAGACCTGGGCGGCTGCCAGTCCCGCGTTGCGATCTCAATTCAAGCAGGATGAAGTTGTCGGCGCAGGTATTCAATCTCGTGGACAGATTGGCTACTTGCTGTTTGGTCCGTACGCATCGCTGGACTCCGGTTTTTACGAAGTCCAGTGGCATGGATCAGCGGAGCCGCGTAGTCGCATGCATGCCGATGTCGCATGTGAGAGCGGAGCCCGAGTGCTCAGGGCTGCGGATATCGAAGTTGCTTCAAGGCTGCCGCAAGGGTCAACATCAATGATTGCTCGTCTTCGCTTCAAGGTTGATACCCCGGTGGCCGACATTGAGTTCAGGATCCGGCTGGATGCCGCAGCGGAGGTCTCCATCAGTAGAGTGGAGCTTTATGCGTGTTGAGTGGTGCGCGGAATGCTGAAGCGTCGCTGGTTTCGGAATCGCAGTTTCCCGGAAGTTCAAGTCGGGGCCGGTTCTTTCAGGTCAGGAGAGGCAATGCCGTGTGTAGGTAGTCCGCTGCAGGCGACCGATGATGATGTCCAATACGCCTATCGACTGCTGCTGGGCCGTGAACCGGATAACGCAGGTTACCGTGGAATCTGCGATTGGGTTCGCAAGGGTTCTGTCGGAACCCTGGAGCTTGCCCGCAATTTCATGATGTCTGCCGAATTCCGTGCTGCGCAGGGTTTCGGGGGGGGGCTGCGTGAAGTGGACCTGGATGGCGTCAAGCTCTTTCCATGGCAGGGCGATACGCTGATCGGGGATCATGTTTCGGCGGATGGCGCATACGAACCCAATGTATTGCCACTGTTCCTGGACTCGCTGGCGGCGGGGGATCATGTCCTGGATGTGGGTGCCAATGTCGGCATCTTTTCGCTGCAGGCTGCCGACAGGGTAGGGCCGACAGGGCATGTCTATGCCATCGAGCCGGTTCCCACGAATGTGCGCTCCCTGTGCGCGGGCATTCATGGCAACGGCTTCGGCAATGTTTCGCTGATGCCGGTGGCGGCATCGGATCGGGCCTCGGTGGTAGCGGTGCTGCGCCACGCCGATTCCTCAAACGGCATTGTCGACTTCAACGCCGGCGTGTCGGGAGATCTTGATTTTGTGCCCACCCAACGATTGGATTTCTTGCTGCACGGCATCCCGCGACTGGATGTTGTGAAGATCGATATCGAAGGCCATGAGCCAATGGCATGGCATGGTTTGAAGGCGCTCGTGCTCCAACACCGTCCCCGCATCTTTTCGGAATTCAGCCCGGTGGCGATCCGCAACCATTGTCGGGTGGAGCCGGAGTCCTATCTTGATGAACTGTTCGCCGTTGCCACGCAACCGATCGAGGTGCTTGCCCGGGATGGACGGCGCATCCGCTGCAAGGACACCGCATCGGTGATGCAGGAATGGAAACTCGCCAACAAGGCGATGGGCATGAATGGCGAACTGCACCTGGATCTGCTGATTGAAACCCGCCGGAAAGCGGCGCCGTAGACGCCATAGGGGGCGCTGAGCGAGGTGAATTCGCCGCATCGGCACGAAGCTTGCTCGGGAATGCGCATAGTTGTCCAATCTGGTTGTCGAGTGTTCGGCAAGCTGCGGTGACCAGGGCGGGCGCGTTGGACACAGCAAAGCGGCTGGTCGAGAATCATGCTGTGCTGGGCGCGCAACTGGCCCTTCGCAATCGAGTAGGCCGCTCTCGGAGCTTGAGATGAATCGTTCGATATTCCTTGTCGCTTTCACTCTGGCCCTGGCGGGCGGTTCGGCGCTGGCAGCCGTCACCCTGGATTGCCCGACGCGCAGCAACCCGGGAGTACCCAACGATCCACCTTGCCAAGCCGGATTTCCAACCGCGCTTGTCGGAGTTGGGTCAGGACAGCAACCTTTTTTCCAGCCCGACCATTGCCGATCTGGACGGCAATGGCAGCCCCGAAATCATTTTCGGTACCCAGGGGGGGCGCGTGGTGGCGGTGCGCGCGAACGGTACCCTGATGTGGTCGCGCTCCACGGGCTCGGTGTCGGTGCAAAGCAAGCCCGCGGTTGCGGACATCGATGGCGATGGTCAACTGGAAGTGATCGTAGGCGCAGGGTCGGCTTCGGTGAATGGTGGTGGCATCCACGTGATCAGCCACACCGGGCAGTTGCAATGCTCCTTCACCGCCTTGAACCCGGAACATCCCCAGGGCATGTATGCCTCACCATCGGTCGGCAACCTTGATCCGAGCACTCCCGGAGTGTTGGAGATCGCGGTTGCCAGCTTTGATTTCAGGTTTCGCGTGTTGCGCCACAACTGCACGGTGTGGTGGGAGCACGACGTGGATGAGTATGTGGTGGACTCGATCTGGTCGTCGCCTTCCATCGTCGATCTGGACCGCAACGGGACACTGGACATCGTGATTGGAGCAGACAGCAATTTCCACCAATTGCCGGGAATCACCCTGCCCGATGGGGGCTTGTTGCGTGCGATGAACGGCAATGGCAGCGGCGATCTGCCGGGATTCCCGAAGTTGTATGACGACGTGGTTTATTCCTCGCCAGCGATCGGCGACATTCGCGGAATCGGTGAAATTGCCATCACCGTAGGCAGCGGGCGCTGCTGGGATTTGCCGAGTTGCGCCGTTGTGCATCCGGTGACGAAGCAGATGCTGGGCGTGCAGTCCAACGGGCAGAATCTACCGGGTTGGCCGCATGCGACACCTGCAGAATCATCGCGCGTGGCATCGCCCGCGCTGGCCAAGTTCTCCGGGGTGAATGGTCTGGTCACCATCATCAACAATCTGCGCAACGACGATGTGACGGGCGTGGTTCACGCCATCCGACCGAACGGAACGGAGATGCCGGGCTGGCCACTGGAGCCCAGCATTGCCGCGGATTGCGCGGGGAACTCGCTGCACTGGGGCACCCAGGGCTCGCCCGTGGTCGCCAACCTGCTCGGCGATGCCGATCCCGAGATCGTGCTCAATGCCGCCAATGAATTTGTCATCTGGAACCGCGCTGGCCAGCAGTTGACTGCGGCAACCGGCTGTCCTATTCCCGCAGGTACATTGAATCTATCGAGCAATAGCAATTCCTTTTACAACTCCGCCGCCATCGCCGATCTTGATGGCAATGGCAAGCTGGAAGTGATCGGTGCCGGCACCAACAGCAACGTGCCGGGGAATGCGGGTTCCTATGTCACGGTGTACGCCTGGACCTTCAATGGCAGCAATGCCGCCCAGCCGGTGGACTGGCCCATGTTCCGACGCGATGCCATCAACAGCGGCGTGTACCGTTCCGACCTGATCTTTTCCAACGGCTTCGAGTCGGTCCCTTGAGCTAATTGAGGACGTGGCCAGGCCCGTCCATGGTTCGACAGGCTCACCACGAACGGGGCGGACAACGCAACGTAGCCCGGATGCAGCGCAGAGGTAGGGTGGATAAGCGCAGCGCATCCACCGACATGTTTTGTGGAGTTCAAGCTGGTGGATGCGCTGCGCTTATCCACCCTACAGGCTGACTCACTTTGGATCGGCGTGCGCAGGCGTGCCGATGGTGATTGAGCTTGCTGACAGCTCACCAGCCGACTTTCAGGCCAAGACCGACGCGATTACAATTCCAGCGGTTCGTATTGCGTGATCAGGGTGAACTACCTGATCGTGGTTACATCACCTGGGAACCCCCTCCAATGAGCAAGCAGAAATCCGGTCCAAGGCTGGGCCTCGGCACCCGCGCCATCCATGCCGGCCAGAGCCCCGACCCGTCCACCGGTGCGGTGATGACGCCGATCTACGCCACGTCCACCTATGTGCAGAAGAGCCCGGGCGTGCATCAGGGCTATGAGTATTCGCGTACGCAGAATCCGACGCGCATGGCTTACGAGGCGTGCGTGGCAGCACTCGAAGGTGGACGCCGTGGCTATGCATTTGCATCGGGTTTGGCCGCGGCCAGCACGGTGCTGGATCTGCTGGATTCCGGCAGTCATGTCATTGCCATGGATGATTTGTATGGTGGCACCTATCGCCTGTTCGAGCGCGTGCGTCGTCGTTCGGCCGGTCTCGATTTCAGCTTCATCGACTTGAACGATGCAGATGCGCTCAAGTCCGCATTGAAGCCCAATACGCGCATGATCTGGGCGGAAACGCCGACTAATCCCATGCTCAAGCTGGTCGACCTGGAAAAAGTGGGCAAGTTCGCGCGCAAGCACGGGCTCATCTTCGTGGTCGACAACACGTTCTGTTCACCGATGTTGCAGCGCCCAATCGAGTTCGGCGCCGACCTGGTGCTGCATTCGGCGACCAAGTATCTGAATGGGCATTCCGACATGGTCGGCGGCATCGTGGTGGCGGGAGACAATACCGAACTGGTCGAGCAAATGGCCTTCCTGCAAAACTCTGTGGGCGCCGTGGCCGGACCATTCGATGCGTTTCTTGCCATGCGTGGACTCAAGACCTTGCACTTGCGCATGAAGGCACATTGCGAGAACGCCCTCGCCATTGCCCAATGGCTGGAAAAGCATCCGGCGATCGCGAAGGTCATTCACCCGGGCTTGAAGTCACATCCGCAACACGCGCTGGCCAAGCGTCAGATGGACGGCTTTGGCGGCATCATTTCGGTAGAGGTGAAGGGCGGCTTGCGCAAGGCACGCAAGGTGCTGGAGCGTTGCGAACTATTCGCGTTGGCGGAGTCCTTGGGCGGCGTGGAAAGCCTGATCGAACACCCGGCCATCATGACCCACGCATCGGTACCGGCTGCCAATCGCAAACGACTGGGCATCAGCGACGGACTGATCCGGCTATCCGTGGGCGTGGAAGACCTTGCCGATCTTCGCGCTGAGCTTGGGATTGCGTTGGCCTGAGTCGGCGAGCTGCGAAAGCGCCGCCGCCGCCTTTGTTAGTTTGGCGAAAAGATGCGATCAGCCTCGGCCACTTGTTTCTGGAATTCGCGTAGATGTAAAGGCGTGTCGACCGCGCCAATCACGGGCTTGCTGAGGCGGATGCCGGCGGGGGCGATGATTGGCATGCCATCGTTGTCAATGCCCCGGAAACGAAGGTCCAGGGAATTGATTCCCGGAGCAAGCTCGAAGGTCATGTCGAGGCTTGATGGATTGTGAGAGTTCCAACTATGCAACAATTCGCCACCACGCCAAATCTCAAGGCCGATCGGGGCAGGTGTTGAAATATCAAGGTTCAACCGGGAAACGATGGTCTGCTTGAGCGGATTCAATAGTTGGATGCTGGCCCTGCTTCCCTTGAGTGTGGCCGAACGCCAGCCCGGGTTGGCAGTCTCCCAAGCGGAGTAGCCTGATCCCAGCGCCGTACTGAGCAGGGGAGACGCTTCAGTCTCCGAGAACGCCTTCAGGCGAAACAACGAACAGCTTTGATCGGGGCAGGTCATGGCAGGTGGGCCCAAATAGTCTTGCAGTTCGGCCTCCACGGACTTGCCATTGTCTGCATAAGCGCGGCGCTCGACGAGCACGGCGTCAAAGTCGGAAGCAGCCAGTTTGCCCAAGCGTTCGCGCAGCGGAGACAGCTCCATGCGGCGAATCCACTGGTCGACCGCACTGAACTTCATGGAGCCGTAGCTCCATGCAATGCCTTTGCTGTGCAGAAAGCGCCGCATGAGGCCGGTATGGCCTTCGGCATGCAGGGGTGCCGCCTCGGGGTACGGGACGTAGGGGAGTTGATATACGCGTGAACCCGGCGACAAGTGGTGCATGATGGCGTCAGCACTGGCTCGGTCGTGCTCGTAAATGACTTGATTGGACTTGAGCAGGTTGCTTTTGGCCAGGGACTGATCCCAAGTGCCGAAAGCCAGAATGGCTAGGAACGCCGCAAAGCTGGCCGCATGTCGAAGCGTTCCCCGCCGAATTTTCTTCAAGGCGTTTTGCAGAATCAGCAAGAAAAAACAAAGAGACAGGAATGCAATGAGGATGCTGATTCGATTGGGTGCTCGGAACTGTGCCGTTGCAAACCAGGCGAACAGCGAAGCGAAGCCGCCAATGGTGGCGAACAGGAATGCGATCAGGTTCAAGACGCCCAGACGCCTGAGCGTGGGGTCTTGTGCGGGGAATCTTTGCAGGACGTAGATCAAGGATCCCATGAATCCGAGGAATGCAATCAAGCCGATCGATGCGGTTCGATTCTCGGTGACATTGGGGGCGCGGCTGCGGTACTCATCGGCTTGCTTTCGGAACGAGTCGTTCTGATGAAACGGAGTGGGCAGTGCCATCTGTATCATTCTCAACCCGTAGCGCTCCGTTTCCACTGCATCTCGCTGGGTAAGATTGCCATCCAGCGTTGTGTCGTGGATGGCTTGCAGGTGAGGCGCCAGGCTTGCCGTTGTCGCAATCAGGATGATCAGACCGGCGGCCAAGCCCAACCGCATGGGTCGCCAACAACCATGTTCCACGCTACCGGCAATGGCGGCGAATCCAATCAGCAAGGAAGCAAACAAGGCGTAGTAGATTCCACAGCCAGCGGCCACCGCGAGCAGAAGGGCATATCCAAGAAGAGACTTTGTCGAAAGTTGCGAGCTTTCCGTGGCCGCAAAAATGCCCATGGCAAACGCAGAGAAAATAGGAAGACAGAAATAGGAGGCAAGGAACAGATGGCCTCCGCGCAGGAAGTGATACGCTTGAAGCGAATAAAGAATGGCTCCGCAGAGCGAGAAAAGCCGATTCAGGCCCATCCATCGCATGGAAACGAAGGCAGAAATGGCGGCGGTTGCAAAGCTTGTCAGGTAAAAGACATTCAGTGCAGACCCAAACTCATCCGTGAACAGGCCAATCAACCACAGCATCGCAAAGTGAGTGTTGTCCGACATGGGAAATGGACCCATGTCCAAGCCGAATGGCGCGCCTAGCGAAGGATTGTGCAGGTACCAACCATTCTCGATCACTCCCTTGATCAAGGCGCCGTAGTAAAGCGCGTCTCCGCTGTAGGCCAATGGAACGTCAAGCGGGACTTCATTGAAGCGGTAAATCCATGCGGCGAAAATCACGCAGGCCAGTGCTGCCGCTGCCGCCAACGCAGCGTCCAGGATCACGGAATGGTGAACGCCGAATCCACGGTTGCCGGAATTTCCTGCGGCAAATGACCTGAGTGGTCGCGATGAAGCTGCATGGGAGCCTGGAGCTTTATCAGCCCGCATGCAGCACCCGTCGAGTCAACGTAAAGGTGACTGGAACGGTCAGTGCGACCACAAGGATGAATGCCAGCCATTCAGGAATGTCCAGCCAGTCGACTGCAACTTTGAGCAGGCCAAGGCTGAGCAGGAACTGGGCAAGATAGACCAGTGGAAACTGTATGGCCGAGCGCCTGTTCATGGGCTTGCGGAAGACGAACGTTGCGCTCAATGCGTAGGCAAAACAGATACCAACCGCGTAGCCGATTGCGTAGGCAACCTCATAACGCATCCAGATCAGCAGGATCAAATACACGAGGTAGGCTACCAGCGTGTTTATGCCACCCATGATCAGAAAGCGCAGAAACTCGCCGGTGATGCGCCGAAAGCGATGGTTTGAAGACTGCGCGGACGACTCCAGCTCAGGAGATTGCATTGGATTGTCCGGCTCGATCTGTTCGACTTGCGACGAGATAGGGTGGCTTGCGATAAGCGGCACCCATCAGGCGCCCGATGTATTCGCCCAGTGCGCCGAGTATCAGCAACTGAATTCCACAAGCCAGCAGGATCACTGACATCAGCGAGGTGTAGCCGGGGCTCTGGATCTGGCCAGTGAAATAGCCGAATACCACGAACAACAGGTATGCAAAGCTGGCGAAAGCCAGGGCTGCACCGCCGTAACTGGCGATGCGCAATGGAAGGTGGGAGAAGGTGACAAAGTTGTTCAATGCATGGGATAGCAGTCGGCGCCAGGTGTAGGCGCTTTCCCCATGCTGACGTTCGCCGTGAACCACTTCCACGGTTCTGGTTGATGAAGTCATCCATGACAGCATGCCGTCGATGTACGGTCGATTGATTCCCAGGCGAACAAGTTGCTTGGCCAAGGGTGCGTGAATGACGCGAAACGAGGAATAGTCCTGGTTGAGGTCGGGAAAGGCTCGTTTCAGACTCCAGCGCATCAGTTCGGAGCTGAAATTCCGAATTCCGGAGTGGGTGCGTTTGGGGAAATTGCCGTAAATCACGGGTACTTCTTCGCTGGCCGCGTCCAACATGTCTGGAATTGCCTCGGGCGGATGCTCCAGATCATCGTCCATGGTGATGATCCACTGCCCCCGTGCTTGCTCAATGCCGCAAACTGTGGCGGCGTGCTGCCCAAAGTTCCTGCTCAGGCGCATCCCGATGATGTGCGGGTTGTCTGCGGCCAGCTTTCGAATGACAGGCCAGGACTCTGTGCGTCCCCGGTCATCCACCAGGATCAATTCCCAGGACAGCCCAGCCGCAGTCATGCTCCCGGCGACGCGTCTGGCCAGTTCGGGTAACGCTGCGTGACCACCGAATACCGGAACGACGACGGACACTTCAGGATTGGAGGCGGCGGCTGGATTGTTCATGCAATTTCGGAAGGAGACAACTTGAGGGTGGTTTACCTGGCTTGCTGCCAGTTCCAGGTTTGACGCAAGCCATCAGCGAGTTCGGTATGGGATTTCCAGCCGAGCTTGCGTTCAATGGCTTCGGGGTTGGGAGTGACTCTGGTAACGTCAACGCTGCGACGCGGATTGAACTCCACGTTGATCGAGCGTCCACAGGCGACTTCGCATGCTGCGATCAACTGCAGGATCGAGGCGCACTGACGACTGGCGACATTGTAAACATTGAATCGCGCACTTTGTTTGCTTGTCGTCGTCAGCACGATGGCTTCAACGAGGTCATCCAGAAAAAGGTAATCGCGAACGACGGAGCCATCCCCCCAGACCTGGAACGGCTTGCCATCCTTGGCCCGATCAAACAGCGTCGGCACGATGGCAAATCCCTTGCTTGCCTGTTGGCCGGGTCCGTACAAATTGCTGGGACGCAGGGTAGTGGCAGTCCAGGGACCGGCGGCTGCGCAGGCGGCGAGGAAAGCTTCTGCGGATGCCTTGCCGGCTCCGTAGTAGGAACGTGGTCGCAACGTATTCGACTCTGTCGCGTCCTCGGCATCATCGCCGTAAATGGCACCACCGGAGGAAAGATAAATGATGTGCCGTTCAGGGAAATCCGAAGCGCATTCAAGCAATCGCGCGAGCGGCAGCAGGTTACCCATGACCTCCAGGGCCGGGTCGGTTGCCGATGTCCCTGGTGTGGTCATTGCGGCGCAGTAGGCGATGGTGTCGCTTTCGGAAAGTGCGGAGCGCAGCAATTGGCGATCCTCGATCGAGCCGCGCAGACGCACGATCCGCCCGTCGCTGGACAGGGATTCCGAACGCCCGAGTGCGGTCACCTTGTTGCCGAGTTCCGCCAGGCGCATGCACAGGCGATTGCCGACGAATCCGGCCGAGCCCAATACGAGAACTGATTTCGAGCGATCTTCCATGTCCTCAGCTACTCCGGATACATCGTAGAGGGGGCGTGATCTGGACGACCAGGCAGTCAGTGGATTCCGATTCTTGCGCGAATGGCGGAATTTTCCAAACATTGCATGGCCAGGCCGTGAGGAAAATCCTGACCTGGCCCGCAGCGCCGATTGACCTCACGTGATTCTTGCTCGGCTGCAAGGAGCGTACACTTGCCGGTGCTGCAAAGGCCAAAGGGGGCGCTTCCGTGGGTCTGCTGGATGATCTTGAAAACGAGGCGCAGCGGCGCAAGGCCGAGGCGGATCGGGCGGTTGAAGTCAAAACCGAGCGTGAAAGTGCCTATCGCACCATTCTGGAACCGGCGATGGGCAAGCTGCGTGCCTACCTCACCGAGCTGGTGGAGAAGATCAAGGTATTGCAGCCGAAGATTGCCATTCGCCACGAGATAGCCGGGTATGGCGACGTGGTGGCGTACGTGGAACATGAATACGAATTGCGTGACGCCAGGCAACCCTCTTCGCTGGAACTCACGCTTTCCTTCGCCGCAACGGTTGCCAGTTCCGAATGTCCTGCGGTGACCGTGGAAGGTGCCGCGCGCGTGCGCGCGGTCGCCAACTTGTTCCAGCGCCATCGCTTGGGCGGGCCGCTCGCGGAGCGCAAGGACAATAGCGGCGAGATGGCCGGTGCGGTGTTCAAGGCCAAGGGCAAGATTCCACTCGCCGCCAACTTCATGGCCGACGCGGCCAGCGGGCAACTGCGCATCACCTTCACCAACTTCGACGACTTTGGCTCGGTAACAAAGAATGTGCCGCCGGAACGGGTGGACGATGCCTTGTTTGACGAGATCGGTCGATACCTGATGCGTGACCCGAACTCATTGTTGCGAGAGGCGCTGCCTGACGACTATCGGAGCCAGCTCAAGGCCAAGGTGCACGAGCAGACCGTCAAGCGCCGTTGGGAGGCCACCATTGATTCCCGCCAGCAGGAAGACCTGGCCATGCTCAAGCACGAACACGGATTCGGTGCCAGCCTCAACAAGCTCGGCGATGCGATGGGCAAGTTGAAGGGGTTGGTTCAGCGCAAGCCTGCGGGCTGAGACAGGGTCTGCCCAGCCAATGCATCCGTAGGGTGGATAAGCGCAGCGCATCCACCCGCTCGGTTGGTGCAAGATGCCTCGGTGGATGCGCTGCGCTTATCCACCCTACACGTTGCAGATGGTCTTGATCGCGCCTGCGGCGCTCCCTCACTCCGTTCCCCTCTCCCGCCGTGCGGGAGAGGGGCGAAGGTGCCGTGCGGGTGTTGCGTCGATCAGAGCAGCGGTACCAGCAGCAGGGCCACGATGTTGATGATCTTGATCAGGGGGTTCACCGCCGGTCCGGCCGTGTCCTTGTACGGATCACCCACGGTGTCGCCGGTTACGGCAGCCTTGTGCGCCTCGGAACCCTTGCCGCCATGGTTGCCGTCTTCGATGTATTTCTTGGCGTTGTCCCAGGCGCCGCCGCCGGTGGTCATGGAAATGGCCACGAACAGGCCGGTGACGATGGTTCCGATCAGCAGGCCGCCCAGTGCCTGTGCACCGGCCATGGGGCCGCCGATCCAGCCGAAGCCAAAACCGACAATGATGGGAACCAGGACCGGCAGCAACGACGGCACCATCATTTCCTTGATCGCGGAACGCGTCAGCAAGTCGACCGCACGCGAATAGTCGGGCTTGGTCTTGCCTTCCATGATGCCCTTGATCTCGCGGAACTGGCGACGCACTTCCTCGACCACGCTGCCTGCCGCGCGACCGACGGCTTCCATGGCCATCGCGCCGAACAGATAAGGGATCAGGCCGCCAATCAAGAGGCCGATGATCACGTAGTGGTTGGAAATGTCGAAGGTGTAGATGTTGCCGGGATGTTCCACGCCCAGCTTGTGCGTGTAATCGGCGAACAACACGAGTGCCGCGAGGCCGGCCGAGCCGATGGCATAGCCCTTGGTCACCGCCTTGGTGGTGTTGCCCACGGCATCCAGCGGGTCGGTGACCGCGCGCACTTCGGATGGCAGCTCGGCCATTTCGGCAATGCCGCCGGCGTTGTCCGTGATCGGGCCATAAGCGTCGAGGGCAACGATCATGCCGGTCATCGACAGCATGGCGGTGGCGGCAACGGCGATGCCGTATAGCCCGCCGAAGTGATACGCACCCCAGATCGCGGCGCAGACCGCAAGCACCGGCCATGCCGTGGACTTCATGGAAATGCCGATGCCGGCAATGATGTTGGTGGCGTGGCCGGTGGTCGATGCCTGCGCCACATGGCGCACCGGCGAATACTCGGTGGCGGTGTAGTACTCGGTGATGACGACCATAGCGCCGGTGAGGAGCAGGCCGATGAGACCGCAGTAGAACAGGTTGCTGGCCGACATGACGTTGCCGTTGCCGACATCCAGGCCAGCCGGGAACAGCTCGCCGGTGACAAACCAGAAGGCAATCGCTGACAACAGCGCCGAAACCACGACACCCTTGTACAGGGCGTTCATGATCTTGCCACCGGCGCTGGTCTTGACGAAGAAGGTGCCGATGATCGAGGTGATGATGGAGACGCCACCGAGCACGATCGGATAGAGCACGGCGTTCGGGTTGCCGGCAAACATCACGCCGCCAAGCAGCATGGTGGCAATCAGGGTGACGGCATAGGTTTCAAAGAGGTCGGCGGCCATGCCGGCGCAGTCACCGACATTGTCACCCACGTTGTCCGCGATCACCGCCGGGTTACGCGGATCGTCTTCCGGAATGCCGGCTTCGACCTTGCCGACCAGATCCGCACCGACGTCGGCGCCCTTGGTGAAGATGCCGCCGCCCAGACGCGCGAAGATCGAAATCAGCGATGAACCGAAGGCCAGGCCGATCAGCGCATGCAGGCTTTCATCCGCCGAATAGCCCATGCGCGAGAGCAGCACGTAATAACCAGCGACACCGAGCAGTCCCAGGCCAACCACCAGCATGCCGGTGATGGCGCCGCCACGGAATGCCACCGCGAGAGCTGCGGCAATTCCGCTACGCGCCGCTTCCGCCGTGCGCACGTTGGCACGTACCGAAACATTCATGCCGATATAGCCGGCCAGGCCGGAAAGCACGGCACCGACCGCGAAACCGACGGCAGTCTGCCAGTCCAGGGCAAAGCCCATGACGACGAAGAGCACCACGCCAACCACCGAAATGGTCATGTACTGGCGATTGAGATAGGCGCGCGCACCCAGCTGGATGGCTGCGGCGATCTCCTGCATGCGTTCGTTGCCGGCTGGCTTGGCCAGGATCCAGCGAATCGACCAGGCGCCATAGACAATGGCAAGCCCCGCGCAGATGAGTGAAAACAACAAGCCGTGTTGCTGCAACATTTATCTCTCCCAGGAAACAGGCGGTACGAGGAATAAACGGGGGTCCCACAAACCGGTCGAGTATAGCCGTGCCCGGACGGACACGACATTCTTGCGCTGCAACAATCGAGGCGGGAGCAGCAGGATTCAACGTGGAGTTCGGTCCCCCATGCTGTCGGAGCCCGTTTACGGGCGAGCGTTTGACGGGATTGGCGAAATGCTCGCCCCTGAAGGGGCTCCTGCAGGTGGGCGCAGCGCGTGGGCGTAGGCTCCCTCGAAATGGCCGCGGCTTGCGATCAGCAGGACCAGGGCCAGCGGGGCGGCCACGATCGGCCAAGTCAGGTAGCGCAGTTCGGCGCTCGGGGCGAGCACGAAAAAACTCGCAGAATAGAGCAGGGCGCTCGTGGAAACGGCGAGCGCCAGATCCGTCGCCGGGGATCGCTGGCGCCGCCAGGCGATCGGAATGACGATCAGGTGGATCATGAGATAGGGAAGCCCGGCGAACAGCCAGCTTCGCCCCAGGGCTGCAAAGAGATCGTAGAGCCGCTTCTGCGCGCTGGGAAACCACGCCTCCGGCAGCGGTGGATTGTCCCGATAGGTCGCGCGACCGACGTAGTAGCTGATGCCGCCGGAAGCGCCGCCGTGGCGTCCCGTGAGCAGCGCCATGGTGCGCACGCGATGTTCGAGATAGGCGCCGGGATATCGGCTCACGGCATTCCACCAGGCGCGTGCGAGTGCCGCTCGCTGTTCGGACGAAAAGGGCACATTCAGTCCGCTGCCGATTCCCGAGCGCGAACGTGCGAACAGCGAGGTGGCGGACACCGGGTCGAAGGCACCGGTTTCGCGCAGTTCCTCCACGCTGAGTCCGGCGCCGTGGGTGAAAGTCGGCAGCAGGAGTTCGTCGCTGGCCACGGACACGGCGGCGAGATCCCAGAGGGCCAGCATCGGCCACAATGGGCGGCGTTCGTCGGCGATCAACCGGTCGAGGGCGATGGCGAAGGCAGTGGTGAGCACCGCCGTCGTGGTTGCCGCAACCAGGATTCTGCGCACGGTCATTCGCTGCTGCGCCCTCAATGCAGCGACCGCAAGCACGCCGAGGGGAATGACTGCGAGCAAGGCGTTCTGCCGGATCGAACCGGCATAGAGGATCGTGAGCCCGGCGATCCATGCAGGCCAGGTCTTTCCGCTCCGAATCACGTGGGCGAGCAGGCCGATGGCCAGGATCATGGCAGCCGTCATGTGCGGATCGGAAAGCATCTGCGCCATCATTGCCAGCGCGAGCGGGTTCAACCCGCAAAGGAGAACACCGCACAGGCGAACGCCGATCGGGGCGGCCAACGCCTGCATGCACAACCCCAGACCCACCCAGAACATGGCCAGGTTGAGGATCAGAAGGCTTGCGGGGTTGTCGAACAGCCACAGCAGTCGTGACCAGACCCACAGCATCGGCACGGGGGTGATGTTGTAGAACTCGCCACTGCGCGCCTGCCAGATCTGAAACGCGGAATCGTAGGTGTACTGGCCGGGATAGAGCAGCGCCAGCGAGACGCCAAAGCCCGCCAGCACAGTCAACGCCAGGGCGCTGGCGTGTGCTCGCGGCACTTTGACGTGCGCACCCGGATTCGGTAGCGGCATCGCGGCGCCCTACTTGTCGTCGATCCGGTAGGAGGGCAGTTTCTGCTTGAGCATCGCGTTCTTCAGGCGTACGTATTTCGGCAGGCCATCACGACCGGACGGCGGCGCGTCCTCGCCGCGGATCAGGGGTTCCAGGTAACGGCGGGCGGCTTCGGTGATGCCGTAGCCGTCGCGGCGAATGAACGACTTGGGCAAGGTTTTTTCGTGGTTGGCCACCTTGGCCAAGGGTGCGGGTTCGATCTTCCAGCGATACGGGGCATCGGACGTACGCACGATCACCGGCATGACCGCATTCTTGCCTGCGAGCGCGTATTCCACGCCGGCCTTGCCAACGGCGTAAGCGTGCTCGACATCGGTCTTGGACGCGATGTGCCGCGCCGAACGCTGCAGGTAGTCCGGCATGGCCCAGTGGTACTTGTAGCCCAGCTTCTGCTTGACCAGAGCGGCCAGCAGCGGGGCGACGCCGCCGAGTTGGGCGTGACCGAATGCATCGCGGGAGCCGACTTCGGAAAGGAACTTGCCATCCTTGTTGCGTACGCCCTCCGATACCACGACCGTGCACCAACCCACTCGTTCCACCGTGGCCTTGACCCGGGCGAGGAAGGCTTCCTCATCAAACGTGATTTCGGGAAACAGGATGATGTGCGGCGCATCGTCTGCCGATTTTCCGGCCAGACCCGCAGCCGCTGCGATCCATCCCGCGTGCCGGCCCATCACCTCCATGACGAAGACCTTGGTCGAGGATTCCGCCATGGACGCCACATCCAGGCTGGCTTCCAGCACGGATACGGCGGTGTACTTGGCCACCGAGCCAAAGCCGGGGCAGCAGTCGGTGACGGCCAGGTCGTTGTCCACGGTTTTCGGGATGCCGACCACGGTCAGCGGGTGCCCCAGCGCCTTGCCCACCTGCGAAATCTTGTTGGCGGTGTCCGCAGAGTCGTTGCCGCCGTTGTAGAGGAACCAGCGGATGTCGTGGGCGCGGAACACCTCGATCAGGCGTTCGTACTGGGCGCGGCTCTGCTCGATCGACTTGAGCTTGAAGCGGCAGGATCCAAACGCGCCGCCCGGGGTGTGGCGCAATGCCGCAATGGCGCTGGCGGACTCCTTCGAGGTATCGATCAGCTCTTCGCGCAGGGCGCCGATGATGCCGTTGCGCGCGGCCAGGACGCGCACCTTGTGCTTGCGCGCCGTCTCGATGACCGCGCAGGCACTGGCGTTGATGACGGCGGTGACGCCACCGGATTGCGCATACAGGAGGTTGCCTTGCATCGAGAGGGATCCTTGGTTCGAGGGAAAGGGGAAGTGGCCGGTTTGACTGCACCAGCCGCAACAGATAGCTTTATCCGGGGTTTTCACATCAAAGTTTAGCGCAGCGTCGCGGTTTTGCCGCGCTCGCCGGCAATGCGAAGGAACACTATGCGACTCGTGCTACTCGGCGCGCCCGGTTCGGGCAAAGGCACCCAGGCGGCCATGCTGAAAACCTCACTGGGCGTTCCGCATATCTCCACCGGGGATCTGTTGCGGGCAGCCGTCAAGGCGGGCACGCCGCTCGGACTCAAGGCCAAGGCGGTGATGGACGCCGGCGGTTTGGTTTCCGATGACATCGTGCTTGGCATGCTGGAAGAACGCATCAGTCAGTCCGATGCCGGCGGCGGTTTCATCCTCGATGGCTACCCGCGCAACCTCGCACAGTGTTCCGCGCTGGAGTCCTTGCTCGATCGGATCCGCCAACCCCTGGACGTGGCCGTCAAGCTGGACGTGCCAAGCGAATTGATCGTTGAGCGCATTGCAGGACGGGCGGCAGCAGAAGGTCGACTCGACGATACTCCGGAGACCGTGCGCGCGCGCTTGCGTGTCTATGCCGAGCAGACTGCGCCGGTGGCGGATCATTTTGCTGCAATCGGCAAGCTGGTCACGGTTGATGGCGTCGGTGAACTGGACACCGTGTTCCAGCGCATTCTTGCGGCCCTGCCTGCCTGAGCGCGTTGTCGAATGGCAGCACACGGGTGCGCAGACAGGTGAGCCAGATCGAGACCGACTGCCAAGGCGGAAATCCCGAAAAGTCGGCCTGCTGCTTCCTTCAGCAAGCGCGCTGAGCATGCGCATTGCCGACCTGCTGCCCATTGTCATCAACCTGTGCCGATTCCGCGGTGGACCACAGGACATCCCCTATCGTCCATCCCTTCTGCTCGGCTTGCTGATCGCCAGCATTGCCCTTGACCTTGTTTCCGCGGAACTACTCGGTGTGAGCGAGGCTGCATTGGGTCGCAGCTTGTTCTCGACTGGCTTGTTGCTGTCGCTGTGCTGGTTGGCCTTGCGCATCTGCGGATTTGCCAGTCGTTACGTGCAGACTGCCAGTGCGCTGGTTGCCTGCTCGATCGTGTTTTCCCTGCTCATTGTCCCGCTGGCCCTGCTGTTTGGCGACGCGCCAGCCGAACAATCCACCGTCTCGCCAGCGCAGGCGCTGGTGGCTTGGCTCGGATTGCTGGTACTGGTCTGGAAGATTGCCGTGGATGGATTCGTCGTGCGGCACGCCATCAATGCGCCGTACTGGCTCGGCTTTTCCCTGGCGATGGCCTGGACGGTGGCCGACTTTGCCCTGAGTCGCGTGCTGTTTGCACCGCCCGCATGAAGCGTGCGCGGGCTAAACTGGCTGCATGAAACTTCATATCCTCGGTATCTGTGGCACCTTCATGGGCGGCATCGCCGCGCTTGCGCGTGAGCTCGGGCACGAGGTGGATGGCAGTGATGCCAACGTCTATCCGCCGATGAGCGATCAGCTGCAGGCCCTCGGCATTCGCCTCAAGTCGGGGTACCAGCCTTCGCATCTGGCTGCCGATACCGAACGAATCATCGTGGGCAATGCCTTGTCGCGCGGCAACCCGATGATCGAACACATGCTCAATCATCGGCTTGCCCATGTTTCCGGTCCGCAATGGCTGGGCGATGCCGTGTTGGGTCCGCGCCAGGTGCTGGCTGTTGCAGGTACCCACGGCAAGACGACGACGACGTCGCTGCTTGCCTGGCTGCTGGAGAGTGCGGGTCGGCAGCCGGGATTCCTGATCGGCGGCGTGCCCGGCAATTTCGAATGGTCGGCACGCCTGGGAAATGGCGAGTCTTTCGTCATCGAAGCCGACGAATACGACACCGCGTTCTTCGACAAGCGATCAAAGTTCGTGCACTACCGGCCATCGATTGCCGTGCTCAACAACCTGGAGTTCGATCACGCCGACATCTTTGCGGATGTCGCTGCGATCCAGCGCCAATTCCACCAGTTGATGCGCATCGTTCCCGGCAACGGTCGCGTCATCGTCAATGCAGAAGATGCGCACCTGGCGGAAGTGCTCAGGATGGGTTGCTGGACGCCGGTGGACAGTTTCGGCATCGATGCAGGGAATTGGCGCGCACGTTTGATCGCTGCCGATGGATCGCGGTTCGAGGTGCTGCACGAGGGCAAGAGCATCGGCATTGCGGGCTGGTCCCTGCTCGGCCGCCACAATGTGATGAATGCGTTGGCAGCACTCGCCGCAGCCCACGCAGCGGGTGTCGATGTGGCAGCCGTGCTTCCCGCGCTTGCGGAGTTTCGCAGCGTGAAGCGACGCATGGAAACCATCGCCACACACGCAGGCGTCACCGTGTATGACGATTTCGCCCACCATCCGACGGCGATCGCGACGACATTGCAGGGTCTGCGTGCACGCGTGGGCGATGCGCGCATCGTGGTTGCGTTGGAGCCGCGATCCAACTCCATGCGATTGGGTGCACATGCAGCGCAACTTGCTCCGTCGCTGATCGACGCCGATCAAGTCGTGTTCCTCAAGCGCGCCGAGCTTCCCTGGGATGCCCAGCCGGTGATGGATGCATTGCAGGGAAGGGCACGTGCCGCCGGGACTGTCGATGAACTTCTGGAACTGCTGAACTCGGTCGTGCGCGAAGGCGACCATGTCGTGTTCATGTCGAACGGCGGCTTTGAAAGCGCGCCAACCCGGTTTGCGGGATTCCTGCATGGGCGTTGAGGCGGCCTCGATCCGGATACCCGACCCGGCATGAGTGGTCGGGTTCGGCATCTGCGGCATTACGGGTTGCATCGGTGACCACGCTGCCGCTGTTTCCGCTGCCCGCGGTCCTGTTTCCAGGCGGGGAAATCGCCCTGCGCATCTTCGAGCCGCGCTACCTCGACATGATCCGCGATTGCGCGCGAGACGGCAGGGGTTTTGGAATTTGCCTCATGCTGGAGAGTGATGATGGGGGTGCACCGGCATCGCCCGCTGCCATCGGGACCCTGGCGCGAATCGTGGACTTCAATGTGCTGGAGGACGGCTTGCTCGGCATCCTCGCGCGCGGTGAAGCGCGCTTTCGCGCGAGCGCCACGCATGTGCGAAGCGACGGATTGATCCACGCCGACGTGGACATGCTGGAGCCGGATCCCGTTCTGCCTGTTCCGCCGGAATTTGGCTTGCTCGCAACCATTCTTTCCCGCTATCACGAACGGGCGGGCGCGACCTTCGCGCAACATGAGCAGTCTCGCTATGATGAGAGCGCGTGGGTTGGTTTCCGACTTGCCGAGGCGTTCCCGCTTTCCGTGTCCGAACGTCAATTGTTGTTGCAGACTGCTGATCCGCTGGATCGCCTGAGCCATTTGATGCAGTGGCTGCCGCGTTTCCAGGATGCCTGAAGGAGCCCGTGTGAATAGTCTGAAAGGCAAGACCGTGTTCATCACCGGGGCATCGCGTGGCATCGGCCTGGCAATCGGCCTGCGCGCGGCTCGCGATGGCGCCAACATCGTGGTCGCGGCAAAAAGTGCGGTGGCCAACCCGAAATTGCCGGGCACCATCCACACGGCTGCCGCGGAAATCGAGGCAGCGGGTGGGCGCGCACTTGCGCTGCAATGCGATATCCGTGATGAAGGCGAGGTCCGCACTGCCGTTGCGTCCGCGGTCGAGCACTTCGGCGGCATCGACATACTCGTGAACAATGCCAGCGCCATCTGGCTGCGGGGGGCCGCTGACACGCCGATGAAGCGCTACGACCTCGTGCACCAGGTCAACGCACGCGGCACGTTCCTGTGTTCGCAGGCCTGTCTTCCGCACCTGCAGAAGGCGGCCAATCCGCACATCCTGATGTTGTCCCCGCCGCTGGACATGAGCCGCAAATGGTTCGCCCCGCATGTGGCCTACACCATGGCCAAGTACGGAATGAGCATGTGCGTGCTCGGCATGGCAGAAGAATTCCGCAGTCTTGGTATCGCAGTCAACGCGCTGTGGCCGCGCACGGTGATCGCGACCGATGCACTGAACATGATTCCGGGCGTGAACCGCGAAAATGCCCGCAAGCCCGAGATTGTCGCGGATGCCGCGCATGCCATCCTGACCAGCCCGAGTCGCGAGCGGACGGGCGGATTCCTGATCGATGAGGAAGTTCTTGCCCACTGCGGCATCACCGATCTTTCGAGCTACGCGGTGGTGCCCGGGCAAGCCTTGTTGCCGGATCTCTTCCTGGATTGAAGCAAATCCGGTGTGTGTTGGAGTTGTCAAACTTGGAGATGGGGAGTTGCAAATGTCGAAGCTGATTCGGGTTGCTGTTCTGGCCGTCCTGTGCCAAGTAACGGTGTCGGGCCAGGCATTAGCCGGCAACTTGGTGTTCCATCAGGGATTCGAGACTTGCTGGGTTGACGCGATTGCCAAGGCGACGTTCCTGCAATCCATGGAATCCAGCATCGATGGCACCACCGCATGCATTCCATCCCAGGCTGGAGTCGAGCAAGGTGTCGGCTACACCGTCTGCGCCATCCCGAACGGGTGCGGGGCGGGTGTTGATGGATGCCCGGTGGTGCTCGCCGCCGGGGCTTTCTCCGGTAATTTTCAAGCAGGCCAATTCACTGCGCCGGGCACGACCAACAATCTGGCCATTCCACTGACCACGACCGTATTCGGCGCGTGCAGTATCAATCTCACCAATGTGGTGCTTGCCTACGACTTGGACTACCTGATGCAGGTTGACGGAACCGACGGTGTGCATACCGAAGACATGCAGACGCCCACGGTGGACATCGTCAGCTACTCGACTGCGGACGACTGCAATCCGGTGTTGGATGGATTCATTGCCAGCTATTTGCCACAGGCAATAGCGGGCGCGGAAACGGCCGCGGCCCAGGCCATTGACCCGGGCTTGCGCGCCGATACCCTGGAGCAGTCGATTTGCCCCTTGTCATCGCCATGATTCGGCGCACTTTCGCCCAGCGGATCCCTACTTTGGCAACTGGGCAAATGCGTCGCGAGCCGCCCGCAGGGTCTCGGCGATGATCTCTTCGCTGTGCGCCATCGACATGAATCCCGCTTCAAATGCGGATGGCGCCAGATAGACTCCGCGTTCAAGCATGGCGTGGAAGAACAGGTTGAAGCGGTTGCTGTCACAGGACGTGGCCTGGGCAAAGGTTTCCACTTTTTGCCCGCTGAAAAAGAGCCCGAACATGCCGCCAACGCGGGTGGTGCTGAACGCGATGCCGGCGCCGTCCGCCAGGGCCTGCAACCCGTCGGTCAGTAGTTGGGTGCGGCGGCCGAGTTCGGCGTGGAAACCGGGCGCCTGGATCAGTTCCAGCATGGCCAGGCCAGCCGCCATCGCCACCGGATTTCCACTCAAGGTCCCCGCCTGGTAGATCGGTCCGCTGGGCGCGATCTGTTCCATGATTTCGCGCCGTCCGCCGTAGGCGCCCACCGGCATGCCGCCGCCGATGATTTTTCCCAGGGTGGTGAGATCAGGCACGACCCCGTAGTGCTGCTGCGCGCCGCCGAGGGCAACCCGGAACCCGGTCATCACTTCGTCGAAAATGAGCAACGCGCCGTAGTGGGTGCACAGTTCGCGAAGATGCTTGAGGTAGCCGGGCCGTGGCGGAATGCAATTCATGTTGCCGGGCACCGGTTCCACGATCAGCGCGGCGATCTCGCGGCCGATTTTTTCAAAGAGTGCGGTTGCTGCATCGAAATCATTGAACGGCAAGGTCAGGGTGAGGTCGGCCATTGCCGGCGGTACGCCCGGGGATGTCGGCGTGCCAAAGGTCAACGCGCCCGAGCCGGCTTTCACCAGGAAGGCGTCGCCGTGGCCGTGATAGCAGCCCTCGAATTTCACCATGCGGGGCCTGCCTGTGAATCCCCGCGCCAGTCGGATCGCCGACATCGTGGCTTCGGTACCCGAGTTGACCATGCGTGACATCTGCATGGATGGCATGAGCCGGGTGATGGTCTCCGCCATCGTGACTTCGGCAGGACACGGCGTGCCGAACGACAAGCCATCCGCGATTGCGGACTGCACGGCAGCGCGCACCGCGGGATGGTTGTGGCCGACGATCATCGGTCCCCAGGAGCCGACATAGTCGATATAGCGCTTGCCCTCGACATCCCACAGGCAGGGGCCTTCGGCCTTGTGCGCGAAGAACGGTTCGCCGCCGACGGACTTGAACGCGCGAACGGGAGAATTGACGCCACCCGGCATCAGGTTCCTGGCACGAGCGAACAGGGAGTGATTGGTGTTCATGGATTGCTCTTTGCTGTCGGAAATAGTCTGGAAAACCGCTTGGCGCACGCGCTGATGTCGTTTGCGGAAAACAGCGAGGAGACAACTGCGATCAAATCGGCACCGCTCTGGATCAGGGCTCCCGCGTTCTCGGGAGTGATGCCGCCAATGGCCACCTTTGGAATCGGCAGCTCGCGCGCCTCGCTCAGCAAATTCTTGTTCGCACGTCGCGCCAGTGGTTTGGTACCCGTCGCATAAAACGCGCCGAAGGCGACATAGTTTGCGCCTTCCGCGACCGCCTCCCGTGCCCGCTCGATCGAGTCGTAACAGGAAACACCGATCAGCGCCGAATCTCCAAGCAGTGAACGTGCTGCGCGCAAATCGATGTCATCGGCTCCAAGATGCACTCCGTCGGCGCCGCAATCCAGAGCAAGCCTTGCGTCATCGTTGATGATGAAAGGGATTTTCGAATCAGCGCAAAGCCGCGCGAGCGAGGATGCTTCCTCGTGGCGACGGATCGGATCGAGGGTTTTGTCGCGGTACTGAACAACCCGGGCACCACCGGCAATGGCCGCGGCAACGGCCACGTGCAAATCGGCGCGCGGCCCATCGGTAATGGCGTACAGACCCTTGCTTGGAAAATTCACGGCAGTGCGGCTATCTACTTTGCGTTGGATGGGCAAGCTGAGACAATCATAAGTCCAGTGCGCGCAGCGCTCCCAATCCTGCAGTTGGATCCCGATGTCTTCGACCGATACAGCCTTTCGTACCTTCATGTGTGTGGTGTGTGGCTTGCTTTACAAGGAGGCTGAAGGCTGGCCGGATGACAACATTGCGCCTGGCACGCGCTGGGAGGATGTTCCGGAAACCTGGACCTGTCCGGACTGCGGCGTTACCAAATCCGATTTCGAAATGATCGAGGTCTGACGTCGGCCGTTGCCGCAGCTGATTCAAGCGTCAGCCTGATGCCATATCTCGGCCCGGTCTTTTACTTATTTCGCCACCTTCACGCCGAATGGCGATGATGAACTGCACTTCACACTGGACTGGCGCCCATGTGGCGAAGGTGGAGGTCGTGCAGGTCTTTGTTCCCGTGGAAGATGCTCCGTTGGATCCGCAGGCATTGATGTTGGTGCCTTATCGGTGTGGGGTTCCGTGTGAGCACGCCTTGCGCAAGCCGGACTGGAGCCCTGGTGAGCCTGTCCGTCGTCGTGCAGACGAGACGAATGCTCATGCAATGGCAGATGGCGGACTTCCGCAGCGACCGTAGATTGATGACCGTGGTGCCTCGGAGCCGGGCTGCGGCGCCTGGTCGCAGACATTGCCGCAATTCCTTCAACATTTTTCGCGCCGACTCGGTTAGCATGCGCGCCCCCGAGCGGCGGGTGTCGTGGAAGTGACACGGGAGTCTGGTTACCGTCGAGTTGGGTAGAAAAAAAGGCGGTTTGGGGTGTTGACGGTCTGGAAATTGGTTGTATTATGTGCGGCTCGCTGGCGACGAAAGGTTGCTGGTGGCGGGTGCAAACCCGCTGGTTTGAATGATCTTTGACAGTGTGCGCAGGAATCTTGTGTGGGCGCCTTGCGGTGGATGATCAAGTCCAAAGCAATACGAGCGTCCAAGCAAGAATCAAGCAAAAGCTATAAGCCATAGTTTGAGATGCTTGGGTTAAACGTTCAGAAACACGCCGGGAGTTCGCTTCCGGCTACAGGTTCAACTGAAGAGTTTGATCCTGGCTCAGAGTGAACGCTGGCGGCAGGCCTAACACATGCAAGTCGAGCGGCAGCGCGTCCGACCACCCTCGGGTGGTCGGATGGCGGCGAGCGGCGGACGGGTGAGGAATGCATCGGAATCTGCCTCGTTGTGGGGGATAACGTAGGGAAACTTACGCTAATACCGCATACGACCTACGGGTGAAAGTGGGGACCTTCGGGCCTCACGCGATGAGATGAGCCGATGCCGGATTAGCTAGTTGGCGGGGTAAAGGCCCACCAAGGCGACGATCCGTAGCTGGTCTGAGAGGATGATCAGCCACACTGGAACTGAGACACGGTCCAGACTCCTACGGGAGGCAGCAGTGGGGAATATTGGACAATGGGGGCAACCCTGATCCAGCCATGCCGCGTGTGTGAAGAAGGCCTTCGGGTTGTAAAGCACTTTTGTTGGGGAAGAAACCGGCCGGGTTAATACCCTGGTTGAATGACGGTACCCAAAGAATAAGCACCGGCTAACTTCGTGCCAGCAGCCGCGGTAATACGAAGGGTGCAAGCGTTACTCGGAATTACTGGGCGTAAAGCGTGCGTAGGCGGTTTGTTAAGTCTGCTGTGAAAGCCCTGGGCTCAACCTGGGAACTGCAGTGGATACTGGCGAGCTAGAGTGTGTCAGAGGATGGTGGAATTCCCGGTGTAGCGGTGAAATGCGTAGAGATCGGGAGGAACACCAGTGGCGAAGGCGGCCATCTGGGACAACACTGACGCTGAGGCACGAAAGCGTGGGGAGCAAACAGGATTAGATACCCTGGTAGTCCACGCCCTAAACGATGCGAACTGGACGTTGGGCACACTTAGGTGCTCAGTGTCGAAGCTAACGCGTTAAGTTCGCCGCCTGGGGAGTACGGTCGCAAGACTGAAACTCAAAGGAATTGACGGGGGCCCGCACAAGCGGTGGAGTATGTGGTTTAATTCGATGCAACGCGAAGAACCTTACCTGGCCTTGACATGTCCGGAATCCTGCAGAGATGCGGGAGTGCCTTCGGGAATCGGAACACAGGTGCTGCATGGCTGTCGTCAGCTCGTGTCGTGAGATGTTGGGTTAAGTCCCGCAACGAGCGCAACCCTTGTCCTTAGTTGCCAGCGAGTAATGTCGGGAACTCTAAGGAGACTGCCGGTGACAAACCGGAGGAAGGTGGGGATGACGTCAAGTCATCATGGCCCTTACGGCCAGGGCTACACACGTACTACAATGGTCGGTACAGAGGGTTGCGAGACCGCGAGGTGGAGCCAATCCCAGAAAGCCGATCTCAGTCCGGATCGGAGTCTGCAACTCGACTCCGTGAAGTCGGAATCGCTAGTAATCGCGAATCAGCATTGTCGCGGTGAATACGTTCCCGGGCCTTGTACACACCGCCCGTCACACCATGGGAGTGGGTTGCTCCAGAAGCAGGTAGCGTAACCGCAAGGGGCGCGCTTGCCACGGAGTGGTTCATGACTGGGGTGAAGTCGTAACAAGGTAGCCGTATCGGAAGGTGCGGCTGGATCACCTCCTTAAGAAGATGGCTTGCGCCACTTCAAGGCGTCCACACAAGAGACCTGCATGCTGTATTTCACGCGAAGTCCCTTTCGCGAAGAGCGCAGGATCAAGACCGACCCTCCGTGGTCGGGCTCTTCACGAAAAGCCCGCTTCGCCCGGAGTTTGCTTCGGGAATCGAAGCGAGAACTGACAGAATGGGTCTGTAGCTCAGGTGGTTAGAGCGCACCCCTGATAAGGGTGAGGCCGGTGGTTCGAGTCCTCCCAGACCCACCACTATGGGGCCATAGCTCAGCTGGGAGAGCACCTGCTTTGCAAGCAGGGGGTCGTCGGTTCGATCCCGACTGGCTCCACCATCACGCAGTGAATACGGCACGCGCACACGAAAGCATTTGAAACGGACAGGCGTTGAGGCCTGTTTTGTGTTCTTTGAAAACTTGGGACGTAATAAGCGTTTTGGCTCGAACGAGTCGAACGTGTCGTTGAGGCAAGTAGGCGAAGTAATGAGAGAGTTGTTTGCGATGTGATCCTGAGGCGACTTGGGGTTATATGGTCAAGCGACTAAGCGCATACGGTGGATGCCTTGGCGGTCAGAGGCGAAGAAGGACGTGGCAGCCTGCGAAAAGTTCCGGGGAGCTGGCAACAAGCATTGATCCGGGAATGTCCGAATGGGGAAACCCCCTCCTTTTGGAGGATCCCGTGCTGAATACATAGGCACGTGGAGGCGAACTCAGGGAACTGAAATATCTAAGTACCTGAAGGAAAAGAAATCAACAGAGATTCCCCCAGTAGCGACGAGCGAACGGGGAACAGCCCAAAAGTTGCACCAGTTTTAGAAGAAGGGTCTGGAAAGGCCCGCCATAGACGGTGATAGCCCGGTATTTGAAAGGGCTGGTGCGATGAAAGTGAGTAGGGCGGGGCACGAGAAACCCTGTCTGAACATGGGGGGACCATCCTCCAAGGCTAAATACTCCTGACCGACCGATAGTGAACCAGTACCGTGAGGGAAAGGCGAAAAGAACCCCGGAGAGGGGAGTGAAATAGAACCTGAAACCGTATGCGTACAAGCAGTCAGAGGCCGACCACTCAATCGCTTTGGAGCGTCTGTACTACTGTTATGCGCTAAAACGCCCGCGGCCCCCCCCCGGTCCCTCCCCGCCCCCCCCAGGATCTTCGGCGTCGATTGACGGAGCACAATGCAGGTAGGCAGGAGGCAACTTCCGGCCGGCAATGGGAGGTTGCTTACTATGAGGCGTATCAAAGTGAGCGAGTGGCGAGAGACAGAGAACGCACGATCAAGCGAAACGGTCGCATGCGAATGCTGTTGATGAACCGCATCAAGTCGCAGTGGCAGAGCGATTGAGTGGTCGGGGTGATGGCGTACCTTTTGTATAATGGGTCAGCGACTTACGTTGTGTGGCGAGCTTAACCATCTAGGGGAGGCGAAGGGAAACCGAGTCTGAATAGGGCGCACAGTCGCACGGCGTAGACCCGAAACCGGGTGATCTATCCATGCCCAGGGTGAAGGTCCGGTAACACGGACTGGAGGCCCGAACCCACTCCTGTTGCAAAAGTAGGGGATGAGGTGTGGATAGGAGTGAAAAGCTAATCGAACCCGGAGATAGCTGGTTCTCCTCGAAAGCTATTTAGGTAGCGCCTCGTGTATCACTGTTGGGGGTAGAGCACTGTTATGGCTAGCGGGTCATTGCGACTTAGCAAACCATTGCAAACTCCGAATACCAACACGTGCGAGCACGGGAGACACACGGCGGGTGCTAACGTCCGTCGTGAAAAGGGAAACAACCCAGACCTGCAGCTAAGGTCCCAAAGTCATGGCTAAGTGGTGAACGAAGTGGGAAGGCATAGACAGCCAGGAGGTTGGCTTAGAAGCAGCCACCCTTTAAAGAAAGCGTAATAGCTCACTGGTCGAGTCGGCCCGCGCGGAAGATTTAACGGGGCTAAGCCATGCACCGAAGCTCAGGGTGTGCATGTCCTTCGGGGCGTGTACGCGGTAGAGGAGCGTTCCGTACGCCTGTGAAGGTGGATCGTAAGGTCTGCTGGAGGTATCGGAAGTGCGAATGCTGACATGAGTAACGATAAGGGGGGTGAAAAGCCTCCCCGCCGAAAGCCCAAGGTTTCCTAGCGCAACGTTCATCGGCGCAGGGTGAGTCGGTCCCTAAGGCGAGGCGGAAACGCGTAGTCGATGGGAAGCTGGTTAATATTCCAGCACTTTATCGCAGTGCGATGGGGGGACGGAGAAGGGTAGGTGTACCGGGCGTTGGTTGTCCCGGGGAAAGGAGGTAGGCATGGGTCTTAGGCAAATCCGGGATCCTTTATGCCGAGCACCGAGACGAGGCTCGTTGGAGCCGAAGTCACTGATCCCACGCTTCCAGGAAAAGCCCCTAAGCTTCAGCTGCGATAGAACCGTACCGTAATCCGACACAGGTAGGCAGGGTGAGAATCCCAAGGCGCTTGAGAGAACTCGGGTGAAGGAACTAGGCAACATAGCACCGTAACTTCGGGAGAAGGTGCGCCCCGGAACGTGGCTCCATGCGGAGCTGAGCGTTCGGGGGCCGCAGTGACCAGGCCGCTGCGACTGTTTATCAAAAACACAGCACTCTGCAAACACGAAAGTGGACGTATAGGGTGTGACACCTGCCCGGTGCCGGAAGGTTAATTGATGGGGTCAGCCGCAAGGCGAAGCTCTTGATCGAAGCCCCGGTAAACGGCGGCCGTAACTATAACGGTCCTAAGGTAGCGAAATTCCTTGTCGGGTAAGTTCCGACCTGCACGAATGGTGTAACGACAGCGGCGCTGTCTCCACCCGAGACTCAGTGAAATTGAAATCGCTGTGAAGATGCAGCGTTCCCGCGGCAAGACGGAAAGACCCCGTGAACCTTTACTATAGCTTTACATTGAACGTTGAGTTCGTCTGTGTAGGATAGGTGGGAGCCTGTGAAGCGTTGGCGCTAGCTGGCGTGGAGGCAACCTTGAAATACCACCCTGATGTGCTTGACGTTCTAACCTGGGCCCGTAATCCGGGTCGGGGACCATGTATGGTGGGTAGTTTGACTGGGGCGGTCTCCTCCCAAAGAGTAACGGAGGAGCTCGAAGGTACGCTCAGCGCGGTCGGACATCGCGCACTGTGTGCAAAGGCATAAGCGTGCTTGACTGCGAGATCGACGGATCAAGCAGGTACGAAAGTAGGACTTAGTGATCCGGTGGTTCTGTATGGAAGGGCCATCGCTCAACGGATAAAAGGTACTCCGGGGATAACAGGCTGATACCGCCCAAGAGTTCATATCGACGGCGGTGTTTGGCACCTCGATGTCGGCTCATCACATCCTGGGGCTGTAGCCGGTCCCAAGGGTATGGCTGTTCGCCATTTAAAGTGGTACGCGAGCTGGGTTCAGAACGTCGTGAGACAGTTCGGTCCCTATCTGTCGTGGGCGTTGGAGGTTTGAGAGGGGCTGCTCCTAGTACGAGAGGACCGGAGTGGACGAATCCCTGGTGTTCCGGTTGTCACGCCCGTGGCACTGCCGGGTAGCTATATTCGGAAGCGATAACCGCTGAAAGCATCTAAGCGGGAAGCGCGCCTCAAGATGAGACCTCCCGGGCCACAAGGCCCCTGAAGGAACCATGAAGACTACGTGGTTGATAGGGTGGGTGTGTATCGCAGCAATGCCGAGCTAACCACTACTAATGATCCGTGCGGCTTGACCATATAACTCCAAGTTTCTTCGCGTGTGCCGAAGGCGCACGCCTACACCTCACTGACACGTGAACTCTCGAGCCAAAACGACTTATTACGTCCCAAGACACAATGCGAGACAGGCGCACGGCGCCGTCTCCACCGCTTGCTCAGCGAACATAGCGCTGTGGTCCCACCCGATCCCATCCCGAACTCGGAAGTGAAACGCAGCCGCGCCGATGGTAGTGTGGCTCAAGCCATGCAAGAGTAGGTCACCGCTGAGCGCTTTATCCGAAACCCCGATCAGGCAACTGGTCGGGGTTTTTCATTGGGAAATTCATCGGCGCGAACGTTCCGTCCCGAACTCGGAAGCGCGGATGCAAATTCGGGAAATCCCACGTATTCAGCCGAGCAAGCTCGGCTCTACGCAGGTAGGTAGAGCGGAGCTTGCTCCGCTCGCGGGCGGGGGGTCTCGCGCATTGGCCGTGCAAGCAGGGCTTTCGAAGCCGCTGCCATAAACATGGCACTCTTCTGTCGTTCCTGGTTCCAGCAAGGAGAGGCTGCGTCTTTGCAGGGCGACGCGAGTTTCGCGTCACTCCAGCGCGTAGCCGAACTGCTGGCGAAACTGGTCGGCGAATTCGTCGTAGTCGAAGCGCTGGTTCTGCGTTCCCGGATGCTCGACCTTGAGCGCGCCCATCAGGTTTCCGATGCGACCGATGGTCATCCAGTCGTAGCCCTTCATGATGCCGTGGATCAATCCGGCCCTGAATGCGTCTCCGCAACCCGTCGGATCGGTTACGCGACGTTCGTGGGCTGGAGGCACGTCGATGGTCTTGCCTTCCGCATGAATCTTCGCGCCCTTTGGACCACAGGTTGTGATGTACGCCTTTACGCGGCTGGCGATCTCGGATTCGTTCCAGCCGGTGCGTTCCTGCAGCAGGTTTGATTCGTAGTCGTTGACTGTGACGTAGTCGGCTTGCTCAATGAAATTGCGCAGTTCTGCTCCGTTGAACAGGGGCATCGCCTGTCCTGGGTCGAATATGAAGGGGATGCCGCATTCGAGAAACTCAGCCGCATTCTGCAGCATGCCTTCACGGCCATCGGGGCTGACAATGCCGAATGAGACCCCGCTGACGTCGCGCACATGGTTTTCGTAGGATCGCATCATCGCGCCTGGATGGAATGCGGTGATCTGGTTGTTGTCGAGGTCGGTGGTTATGAAAGCCTGCGGCGTGAACAAGTCGCCAATTTCCCGGACCTGATCGAGGCGAATTCCGAATTCCTCGAAATGCTCGCGATACGGAGCAAAGTCCTGGCCAACCGTGGCCATCGGTATCGGATCTCCGCCCAACAGTTTCAGGTTGTAGGCAATGTTCCCCGCGCAACCGCCGAATTCCCGGCGCATGCGCGGAACCAGAAAAGACACATTCAGAATGTGCACCTTGGTCGGCAGGATGTGGTTCTTGAACTGGTCTGGAAAGACCATGATGGTGTCGTAAGCGAGGGAACCGCAAATCAATGCCGACATTGAACAAAACCCCTGAAGATCGAGATGGCTGGCGGGCTGGCGGGTCGGATCAAGTTCGCCAAGCCGTGGCATGCAAAGGGTGGAATCTTGCCCGAGATTCCCGGCCCGCGCACCTGTTGATGCTCACTCGCGGCGGCGTGCTTCCTTCACGCGCTTTCAGCTGCAGCGAGCACCCGCTTTCGGAAGATGTGCTTCGGCGCCCGGCAAGCACTTCTTAACGGCCATTTGGCTTGCTTGCAACCAAGGCCGTCTCTACACTGTCGCGTTCTTTGCAGCCCCCAATTCAGGCTCTCACAGCTCATGTTCAAAGGTTTGCGCGGTCTTTTCTCCAATGACCTGTCGATCGATCTCGGCACGGCCAACACCCTTATCTATGTCCGTGGCCAAGGCATTGTTCTCAATGAACCATCGGTCGTGGCCATTCGCCAGGACCGCGGTCCCGGTGGCCCGCGCAGCATTGCGGCGGTGGGATCGGATGCAAAAAAGATGCTGGGTCGAACACCCGGCAACATCGTAACGGTCCGGCCGCTCAAGGATGGCGTCATTGCCGATTTTTCGATGACCGAAGAAATGCTCAAGCAATTCATCCGCAAGGTGCATCGCTCACGCATGTTCCGACCCAGCCCGCGCGTTCTGGTGTGCGTTCCCTGCGGTTCCACCCAGGTGGAGCGCCGCGCGATCAAGGAATCGGCAGAAAGTGCCGGTGCCCGAGACGTGTTTCTTGTCGAAGAACCGATGGCCGCGGCGATTGGTGCGGGCATCCCGGTCGGCGAAGCTCGTGGTTCCATGGTTCTGGACATTGGCGGAGGCACGTCCGAAGTTGCGGTGATTTCGTTGAACGGCATCGTCTATTCGCAGTCGGTTCGCATCGGTGGTGATCGCTTTGACGAGGCCATCATCAATTACGTGCGACGCAATCACGGCACCCTGATTGGCGAATCAACCGCCGAGCGAATCAAGATTGAAGTCGGCTGTGCGTTTCCGCAGACCGAAGTCAAGGAAATTGAAGTGTCCGGACGCAATCTCGCCGAAGGCGTTCCGCGCATGTTTACCGTCAACTCGAACGAAATTCTCGAAGCCCTGCATGAACCGCTTTCCGGCATCGTCAGTGCCGTGCGCAGCGCACTTGAACAGACACCGCCCGAATTGTGTTCCGACGTGGCGGAGCGCGGCATCGTGCTGACGGGTGGCGGTGCCATGCTGCGCGATCTCGACCGCCTGCTTTCCGAAGAAACCGGACTGCATGTCCATGTTGCGGATGAGCCCCTGACCTGCGTTGCGCGCGGCGGTGGCAGGGCGCTGGAACTCGTGGACCAGCACGGCGGCGACTTCTTTGCTCCCGAGTGAATGCGTGTGATTTGCGCGCATGCCGGTGACTTCTCCTGACAAGGTTTCCCTGTTTGCCGAGGGTACGGTCAGTACCCTGCGCCTGATCGTTTACCTTGCCGCGGCCATGATCATCATGGTGATCGATCATCGTGGCGGTTATCTGCAAGGTTTCCGCAATATGGCAAGCCTGGTGGTCGAGCCGGCATATCGGGCTGCGGCATTGCCGTCGGAAGTGGTCCGTGCCGGAAAACTGGCCATTGCCACGCAAAGCCACCTGGTGGATGAAAACCGGGCGCTCAAGGAAGCCCTTTTGCTTGCCCAGGTCCGGCTCAATCGCATGTCGGCATTGACGGCGCAGAATGATCGCCTCAAGCAACTGCTCGACGTGCAGAGGGATCTCGGGCTGGGCGTGCAGTTGGCACAACTGATCGACATCGATCTTGATCCGTTCCGCCACCGCGTGGTGCTCAATGCCGGCAGTGTGCAAGCCATCGTGGTTGGTCAACCGGTGCTTGATGCATTCGGCGTCATGGGGCAGGTGGTGGAAGTGATGCCCAACACGTCGGTGGCGATGCTGATCACGGATCCTGCGCATGCGATTCCGGTGATGGTGGCACGCACCGGGCTGCGTACCATCGCTTATGGCACCGGTTCCATTGATCGCCTGCAACTGCCCAACATTCCGATCAGTGCCGACGTCAAGGTGGGCGACGCGCTCGTTACGTCTGGACTCGGGGGACGATTCCCGGCCGGTTTTCCGGTTGGCGAGGTGCTTGAGATCAGCAATGACGAGAGCGGCATGTTCGCGGCTGCGGTTGCGAGGCCTGCCGCTGCACTTGATCGCAGTGGTGAAGTGCTGCTCTTGCAGGATCTTCCGCAACCCATGGGGCCGCCAGTGCCCGAGCCTGCCTTGCAAGCGCCGGCAGGGGACAGTTCCGCAATCTCCACGCCAGGCGGTCGGCCATGAGCAACCGGCGGCGGGCCCATGCCCTGATTTTTGCGGGCAGCATCATTTTTGCCTTCCTGCTGCAATTGACGCCGTTGCCGTTGGCGCTGGCGGCGTTCAAGCCCTACTGGCTCGCCCTCGTCATGATCTATTGGGCAATCGAAGCACCGCACAGGGTTGGTTTGGGATTTGCTTTCCTGATCGGGCTGGGCGGCGACTTGCTGATCGGGCAAGTGCTCGGCGAACAGGCGCTTCGTCTCGTCGTGCTGGTGTTCATCGTGCTGCGTTTTCGCTCGCGCTTGCGCTTCTTTCCGATCGGCCAGCAGTCGCTGGCGGTGCTCGCCTTGCTGCTGAACGACCGCATGGTCGTGATGATGATCCGCGGCTTCGCGGGCGATCCCATGCCGCCGCTGGATTTTTGGGTGGCGCCCGTGGTCGGCATGTTGGCCTGGCCCTTCGTGTTCCTGCTGCTTGATGACTTGCGCGCCCGAATTCGCGCGAAGCCGACATGAAGACACGAACAATCCGGGATACGCGCCAGGAATCCGCCGTGTTCGTGCGTCGGGCAATCGTCGGGTTCCTGCTTATCCTGGTTGCCTTGTGCGTGTTGGCTTCGCGCTTCTGGTTCCTGCAGGTGGTCAAGCACCGCGAGCTTCAATCGCGTTCGGATGAAAACCGCATCCTTACCCGGCCCTTGGCGCCTGCGCGTGGATTGATCTATGACCGCAATGGCGTCCTGCTCGCAGAGAATATCGCCGCGTTTCGCCTCGAGGTGGTTCCCGAGCAGGTGCAGGACATGGAGTCGCTGCTGGCGGACCTGAAACTGACCATCGGCATCAGCGAAGACGACCTGGATCGATTCAGGTCGCTGGTGAAGTCCAAGCGCAGCTACCAGAGCATTCCTCTTCGCCTGAAATTGTCGGAAGAGGAGATCGCGCGATTTGCGGTGAGTCGTTGGCGCTTCCGCGGTGTCGATGTGGTGCCCTACCTGACCCGCTTCTATCCGCGCGGCAAGAAGCTGGGACACCTGGTTGGCTACGTCGGGCGAATCGATGCTGCGGATGCCGAACGCCTGGACGCGTCCCGCTACGCAGGTACGACGCATGTGGGCAAGACGGGGATAGAGCGCTCGTACGAAGAACTTCTGCATGGCGAGCCAGGCTACGAGCTGGTTGAAGTCAATGCCGACCGACGGCCGCTGCGCGTGCTCGAGCGTGTGGCGCCCAAGCCCGGTCGGAATCTTTACCTGACGGTTGATGTGCGCATCCAGGAGGCCGGGGAACTGGCGTTCGCGGATCGCCCCGGCGCATCGGTGGCGATTGATCCGCGCAATGGCGAAGTACTGGCCATGATCAGCGTGCCGAGCTTCGATCCCAACCTGTTCGTCAACGGCATCAGTCAGACCGACTACAACGCGTTGCTGAATTCGCCGGACAAGCCGCTGCTGGATCGAGCCTTGCGCGGCAGCTATGTACCGGGATCGACGATCAAGCCGTTCGTCGCCGCAGCCGGGCTGGAGCTGGGGCTGCGCAAGCCCTCGGACACGGTCATGTCGACCGGCGAGTTTTTCATTCCCGGCCAGCAGCGAGGCTATCGCGATGTGCGTGCAGGCGGTCACGGTCGCGTCGACCTGGTGCAATCCCTTGCACAGTCCGTGAACACCTACTACTACGCGCTGGCGCTCGAGTTGGGTATCGATCGCTTTTCTTCCTACATGGCACGGTTCGGATTCGGCAAGCCGACGGGCATCGATCTGGAAGGCGAGGGCAGTGGCGTGCTTCCATCCAAGGAGTGGAAGCAGGGGCGCTTCGGCAAACCGTGGTATCCGGGAGAAACGGTCATCAGTGGCATCGGCCAAGGCTTCTGGGTGGTTACGCCCGTGCAACTGGCGAGTGCCGTCGCAACGATCTCCGTCGGTGGCGTTGCGCACCGGCCGCGCCTGCTTCACGCAACCCAGCAGGGAATTGGCGACGCACCCGAGCCGGTTGCGGAAAGCCAGGCTCAGCCCGCCATCTTTCGTGATCCCGCCAATTGGAACGCCATTCGCGAAGGCATGATTGCGGTGGTCAATGGCCCCACCGGAACGGCGCGAACCATGGGCATCGGATTTCCGTACGTCATCGCTGGCAAGAGCGGCACGGCGGAGCGCTATTCGCGGACAACCGAAGCCTGGCAACACATTTCCCAGGTGGCCATCGAACGTCACCAGGTCCTGTTCGAGGCGTTCACTCCGGCCGAGGCTCCGCGCATCTCGGTGATCGTCGCGCTTGAAGCCGGGCGTGGCGGCGGGCGCGACGCTGCGCCGGTTGCACGCAAGATGCTGGATGCCTGGCTGATCGGCGAAGGACAAGTGCCATCGACTGCCCAATCCGGGGTGGATCCCCCATGAATGGTGCGCTCGCCAATCTGGGCTATCGCTTGAAGTCGATGTTGCGTCGACCGCGTTTCGACCTGCCCCTGGCAGGAGCATTGCTGTTGCTGGCCCTGGTGGGGCTTGCAACCCAATACAGCGCGAGCGATCTGGACGTGGACCAGGCCATTGCGCAAGGGCTGCGCCTGTTGCTTGGCACGGTGTTGATGATCGTGATTTCCAGAATCCCGCCATCGACCTTGCGCAACTGGACGCCTTGGCTGTTTGCCGGCAGCGTGCTGTTGCTGATTCTGGTGACCCTGCTCGGCGAAGGCCGTGGTGCCAACCGCTGGCTTGATCTGCGCGTCGTGCGCTTCCAGCCCTCGGAGCTGCTCAAGCTGACCATGCCGATGATGGTGGCCTGGACCCTCAACCTGCGCCCCTTGCCGCCGAGCTGGTCTACCCTCGGCCTGGTGTCGGTGTTGATTGCGGTGCCCGCATTCCTGATCGCGGAACAGCCCGATCTCGGAACGGCGTTGCTGGTTGCGGCCAGTGGCCTGTTTGCGGTGTATCTGGCGGGCATTGCCTGGTGGCGGATCGGCCTGGTCGTGGTGAGCGCGGCGTCGGTGATGCCGGTGGCCTGGCACTTCATGCACGAGTACCAACGCAATCGGGTGCGCACTCTGCTCGATCCGGAGTCGGATCCGCTTGGCCTCGGCTGGCACATCATCCAGTCCAAGATCGCCGTCGGTTCCGGAGGGCTCTGGGGCAAGGGTTGGCACAATGGCACGCAGTCGCGCCTGGAGTTCCTGCCCGAACACACCACCGACTTCATCTTCTCGGTGTTTGCCGAGGAGTGGGGTTTGATCGGCGTGCTGCTCCTGCTGCTCCTGTATGCCTTCATCATCGGCCGCAGCCTGTGGATTGCCAGCAACGCCAAGGACACCTACTCGCGCCTGCTGGCTGGCGCCATCAGCATGGCGTTCTTCGTCTATGTGCTGGTCAACGGCGGCATGATCTCCGGCATCCTGCCGGTGGTCGGCGTGCCCCTGCCCCTGGTGAGCTACGGAGGGACGTCCGCAGTCTCGCTGTTGGCCGGGTTTGGTGTACTCATGTCCATTCATGCGCAGCGACGGCGGGTGGCGACGTGAGTACGCCGCGCGATAAAGTAGCGCCGATTTGCAGAGGAAGAATCGAGTGAAACACGCTTGCTGGTTGGGCGCGGCTGCTGTCCTGGTTGCCGGATTCCTGAGTTCCGGATGCCTGGGCACTGCCAACGCCAAGGTCTCCGCAACGACCGCCGCCGAAACCAATCCCGACTACGTGGCCTTTGCCGAGGAACTGGCGCAGGAGCCCGGCTTGTCCAAGGCCGAGGTGCTTGCCACACTGTCCAAGGCCCAGGTGCAAAAGAGCATTCTGGATGCCATCGCAAGACCGGCGGAAAGCAAGGAATGGAAAGACTATCGGCCGATTTTCCTCACCCAGAAGCGCATTGCCGACGGGGTCGCGTTCTATGCGGCCAATCGCGAGCTGATCGACCGCGCGGCAAGCGAGTTTTCGGTTGCTCCGGAAATCATCGTTGCCATCATTGGCGTGGAAACCAATTACGGTCGCAACTATGGCTCGTACAAGGTGCTGGATGCGCTGGTGACCCTGGCCTTCCACTATCCGCCACGCGCCACGTTCTTTCGCGGCGAGTTGCGCCAGCTTTTCCTGCTCGGCGACAGCCACATGGCCTATCCGATCGACCAGTTGGTGGGGTCGTACGCCGGCGCAATGGGTTGGGGACAGTTCATTCCCACCAGCGTGGCGAATTTCGCCCGCGACTACGATGGTGATGGTCGCATCGACTTGTGGAATTCGCTGCCCGACATCATCGGCAGCGTGGCCAATTATTTTGCCGTTCATGGCTGGCAAGCCGGGCAACCGGTCGCTGCTCCGGTTGCGGTTGCGGCCGATGCGCGCGCCATCTCCCCGGACGGCCTGTTGCCCGTCTATCCGGTCAGCCAGCTGCGCGATTGGGGTTACACCAGCGACCAGGCCCTGGATCCCGACCTGACCGCCACCTTGCTGAAATTGCAGGGCGCGGATGGCCCCGAGGTCTGGATGACATTCCAGAATTTCTACGTGATTTCCCGCTACAACCGCAGCCCGCTGTACTCGATGGCCGTATGGCAACTGGCCAGCGCCATAGCGTCGGGCGCCAACGCGGGCGCGGCAGGCCAGTGAGAGTGCGCTGGTTCATCGTGCTGGCAGCCCTGCTGCTGGCCGCCTGTGCCGCTCGCAAGCCGCGGCCGACGACACCATTGCCCGAACCGCAATTGCCAAGCCCGGTGGTCGACGACACCCGCTTGCCGCAAGCGCAACGCTACCGTCAGCAAAAGGATGGGGAGGCGCCCGGTGCCCGCATGGACGTTTCCACGCTGGTGGAACCGGTGCCGAAAGCGGAAGCGCGTGCCCGTTACGGCAACAAGTCGCCCTACACCGTGCTCGGCAAGTCCTATCGCGTGCTCGAGCATGTGGACAACTACCACGAGCGCGGCATTGCTTCCTGGTACGGCAACAAGTTCCACGGCTACATGACATCGAGCCTGGAACCCTATGACATGTACCAGTTCAGCGCGGCCCACAAGACGCTGCCCCTGCCGAGCTATGTGCGGGTGACCAATTTGGAGAACCGCAAGAGCGTCGTGGTGCGGGTCAATGATCGCGGCCCGTTCCATGAAAATCGCCTGATCGATCTCTCCTACGCGGCGGCTGTCCGCATCGGCATCTGGCCCAAGGGCACGGGTCTCGTCGATGTCCAGGTTCTGCAGCCGGGGCGGGAGCACGCGGCCGAAAATACGTCGGCCACCGTGCAGGCAGCGCCCCTGCATGCGCGGATCTTCCTGCAGCTGGGGGCATTCTCGGATCGGGCCAACGCACAGCGCATGGTCGAACGGATTGAACGCGAGCGCCTCGGGCAGGTCTCAATCCTCACCGCCCGCGTTGAATCGCGCGAAGTGCATCGGGTTCGCCTGGGTCCGCTGGAGTCCGTGGATGCTGCCGATCTGCTGATAAAGCGCATCAAGCGACTGGGCCTTGGAATGCCACGCGTGGCCATTGATGAATGAACGGGCGACAATGCCCAAATTGGGTGTCGCAGTTCAGCTGCGATACCACCACTGTTGAGGAAACCGTTTTGTCGATCAAGCTCTCAAGCTCCATCCTGGTTGGGTTCATGTTTGCCGCAAGCGTTTGCGCACAGACGCCCGCCGCCGTGCCGACGCCATCGGCAACCCCGGCACCCGTGGCTTCGCCAACGCCACCGCCGCCCACGCTGAACGCAAAAAGCTGGGTGCTGATGGACTATGCAACCGGACAGATCCTGCTCGATGGCAACGCCGACATGCGCGTGGAGCCGGCCTCGATCACCAAGATCATGACTTCGTACGTGGTTTCGGCGGAACTTGCACACGGCAAGATCCACATGGAAGACAAGGTGAAGATCAGCGAGAACGCATGGCGTTCCGGTGGCGCCGGCACGGACGGTTCCACGAGCTTCCTCGAACTGAACAGCGAGGTGCCGCTGCGGGAGCTCCTGTACGGCATGATCATCCAGTCCGGCAACGACGCAGCCATTGCCCTGGCCGAGCACACGGCCGGTTCGGAAAGCCTGTTTGCCGACCTGATGAACCAGTACGCGGCGCAGCTTGGCATGAGCAATACCCACTATGTCGATGCCAGCGGATTGCCCAACGAAAACCACTACACGACCGCGCGCGACATTGCCGTGCTTTCGCGTGCGTTGATCCGAGATTTCCCGGCCGAATACGATATCTACAAGGTCAAGCAATTCGAATGGAACGGAATCACCCAGCACAACCGCAATACCTTGCTCTGGCGAGATTCAACGGTGGATGGCATCAAGACCGGCCACACCAGTTCCGCCGGCTTCTGCCTGGCCACCTCGGCCAAGCGCGGCGACCAGCGACTGATTGCGGTGGTCATGGGATCGGCAAGCGAAAAGGCGCGCGCCGATGCCAATCTGGAATTGCTCAACTATGGATTCCGCTTCTTTGAATCGCATCGACTTTACGAAGCCAACAAGGCGTTGGCTACGCCGGAACTCTGGAAGGGCGAAGCAGACAGCGTGGCCCTGGGTGTCACCGAGGATGCCATCGTCACCGTGCCGCGCGGCCGCTATGCCGACCTCAAGGCCAGCATGGATCTTCCAGCGCGCCTGATTGCGCCGCTGCAAAAAGGCCAGCAGGTCGGCACGCTGAGGGTGGCGTTGGATGGCAAGCCCTTGCTTGAACGGCCGATTGTTGCGCTGGCGGATGCGCCGGAGGGTGGGTTCTTCGGTCGCCTGGTGGATGGCGTGATGCTCTGGTTCAAGGGCGATGGCGAGGCGGCCCCAGCAAGCGAGCCGGTGCCGGAAACCAGGTGATGCGCAATCTGGACGATATCCAACCGCAGAACCCGGACCAGGGATTCCAGTTTCCCGGGGTCTTCGAGGTGACTGCGGTGGGCAGGGCGGATGCCAATCTGCCGCAGCGCATTCCGGAAATCATCCAGGGCATCGGCTTGAGCGTGATGGCCGGCAGCCTGCGCACACGGCCGTCACGGGAAGGGCACTATGTTTCCGTCAGCGTGACCTTCACCTGTCCGGATCGCGCCACCCACGAACGGGTGCACGAACTGCTGCGGGCGGAAGAGGCGATTCGCTGGATCCTCTGATTCTCGCCCGGGCGTTCGTTGCCGGCGGGGAATCCGGCTCGTCGGATGCCCTTGCAAGTTCCGCTTGCGAACGCCATTGTCAGGCTTCGGCCCTGTCCGTCCGATTGCGGGTTGCTCCTGCCCATGTCCCATCAGGTAACCGTACGCCGCCTTGGTCTCCAGCCCTATACGCAGGTGCTGGAGTCCATGCGCGCATTCACCGATCAACGCGATGAATCCACCGCGGATGAACTGTGGATGCTCGAACACGAGCCGGTGTTCACCCTCGGCCAGGCCGGGCGCATGGAGCATGTGCTCGCAGCCGGTTCCATCCCGGTCATCAAGGTCGAACGCGGCGGACAGGTGACCTATCACGGACCCGGCCAGATCGTGGCCTATCCCCTGTTCGACCTGCGCCGACTCGGAATGGGCGTGCGCGAGCTGGTCAACCGCATCGAACAGGCCATCATCGACACCCTCGAGCACTGGAACATCGTGGCAGTGCGCCGTCCGGGTGCGCCCGGCGTGTATGTGGGGGACGCCAAGATCGGCGCCCTCGGATTGCGCGTGCGCCGCGGCTGCTCGTTCCATGGCCTGGCATTCAACGTGAACATGGACCTGGAACCGTTCTTGCGCATCAATCCCTGTGGCTATCAGGGTTTGCGGGTGACCCAGGTGGTAGACTTGGGCGGCCCGGGCGCCCTGGCCACCGTTGAAGATGCCCTCGTCGACGAAATGGCCCGCCAGTTCGGGTTTGTCCCGCGGCAAAGTGCTGCGGAATCCCCTCATCCTGCCGTGCAATCCACGGCATCCCGTGTGGCATGAACGATCCCATCAAGTCCATTGCGCTGACCATTGCCGGCGAAAAACAGCTTGCCGCCGACAAGATTGCCCGCAACCGCGCCACGTTTGGCGAAGCGCCGCAGTTGCGCAAGCCGTCCTGGATCCGCGTGCGCATACCGCCCGGAAATGCGGTGGCCCAACTCAAGGCCAAGTTGCGCGAAAACCGCCTGGTGACCGTGTGCGAGGAAGCCTCCTGCCCGAACATCCATGAGTGCTTCAGCAAGGGCACCGCCACCTTCATGATCCTCGGCGAGGTGTGCACGCGGCGTTGCTCGTTCTGCGACGTCGCCCACGGGCGACCGAATGCGCCTGATCCGCTGGAGCCGGCCAAGCTTGCCGGCACCATCCGCGACATGCGCCTGCGCTACGTGGTGATCACCTCGGTGGACCGCGATGACCTGCGCGATGGCGGGGCTGCGCATTTCGCGGCGTGCATCCAGGCCGTGCGCTTTGAGAACCCGGGTATCCAGATCGAGATCCTGACCCCGGATTTCCGCGGCAAGGGGCGCATGGATCGGGCCCTTGAAGTGCTGGCCCAGAATCCACCTGATGTGTTCAACCACAACATCGAGACCGTGCCCGATCTTTACCCTGATGTTCGCCCCGGCGCCGACTACCAGTGGTCACTGGAGTTGTTGCGGCGCTTCAAGCAACAGCACCCGCATATCCCGACCAAGTCCGGCATCATGCTCGGCCTGGGCGAAACCCTGGAGCAGGTGCATCGAACGTTGAACGATCTGCGCCAGCACGCGGTCGACATGATCACCATCGGCCAGTACCTGCAACCCACGCCGCACCACCACCCGGTATTGCGCTATTGGACGCCGGACGAGTTCAAGGCCCTTGAGCTGTTCGGAATGGACCTCGGCTTCCAGCATGTCGCGTCCGGACCCATGGTGCGCTCGTCCTATCATGCGGATGAGATGGCCCATGCGGCCGGTTACGCGTGATCGAAAGGCATTCATGTACAACCCGTTGTTGATGGAGAAAACCATGCGTCGCACCCTGATCATCCTCACGCTGCTGGCGGCATCGGGCATTGCGTTGGCCAAGCCGGTTGCAGAAACCGCGGCGCCATTGCTGCTCAAGCCCACGGCTGATCAGACCGAAGCGGCGATCTGGGCGATGCGTTTCCTTTCGCGATTCCACTACAAGCCGATGCCGCTGGACGACGCGATGTCGGAAAAGATCTTCAAGAGCTATGTGGAATCCCTCGACGCGGAACACCTCTTTTTCACCCAGGCCGACATGGATCGTTTCGCCGAGGCCAGGGACAAGCTTGATGACGCGATATTCGAGCGTGACCTCTCGGCTCCGTTTGCGATGTTCAATCTCTACGAGCAGCGCGTGGCCGAACGTCTTGAGCATGCGCGCGAACTGCTGGCCAAACCCTTCGATTTCACCAAGGACGAAAGCTACGAGCTCGACCGCAGCAAGGCCGCCTGGGCTGCCAACAGCACGGAGCTGGACGAGCTGTGGCGCAAGCGCGTGAAGAACGACTGGCTGCGCCTGAAGCTTGCCGGCAAGGCCGACAAGGACATCCGTGAAACCCTGGACAAGCGCTACGCCAATTATCTGGACCGCATCCGCGAGCTCAACAGCGAGGATGTGTTCCAGACCTTCATGAATGCCTATGCGACGGCCATCGAGCCGCACACCAACTACCTGAGTCCACGCGCATCGGAAAACTTCGACATTGCCATGCGCCTTTCGCTGGAAGGAATCGGCGCCCAGTTGCAGCGCATGGACGAGTACACGGCGGTCAAGGAAGTCATTCCCGGCGGCCCCGCCGCGCTGTCCGGAAAGTTGAGCGCAGGTGATCGCATCGTTGGCGTCGGCCAGGGCGAGAGCGGTCCGATTGCCGATGTCATCGGCTGGCGCCTGGATGACGTGGTCGACAAGATCCGCGGTCCCAAGGGAACCGTGGTGCGCCTGGAGATCCTGCCGGAAGCGGCCGGCCCCGATGGCAAACATGAAGTCCTGACCCTGGTGCGCAACAAGGTCAACGTCGAGGAGCAAGCTGCCAAGAAGTCGATCATCGACGTCGACAACGACGGCGTCACGCACCGCATCGGCGTGATCACCTTGCCGACCTTCTACCAGGATTTCGATGCACGCAGGCGCGGCGATGAGGACTTCAAGAGCGCCACGCGCGATGTGGAACGCCTGCTGGGCGAATTGCGCGAGGCAAAGGTCGATGGCGTCGTGGTTGACCTGCGCAACAACGGCGGTGGCTCGCTCGATGAGGCGACCAACCTGACCGGTCTGTTCATCGATCAGGGGCCGGTCGTGCAGATCCGTGACGCCAGCGGTCGCGTCGAGGAAAAAGCCGACCTGCGTGCGGGTGCGGCCTGGACCGGTCCCTTGGCCGTGCTGGTCAACCGGGCTTCGGCTTCGGCCTCGGAAATCTTTGCCGCCGCGATCCAGGATTATGGTCGCGGCGTGATCATCGGTGAGCCGACCTTCGGCAAGGGCACCGTGCAGAACCTGCTCAACATGGACAACATGGCGCGCAACGAAACTCCGGTCTACGGTGATCTCAAGATGACCGTGCAGCAGTTCTTCCGCATCAACGGCGGATCGACGCAGCTTCGCGGCGTGACGCCGGAAGTCAGCTTCCCGCTGACCGTGGCCAGCGACGAGTTCGGCGAGTCCAGCTACGAGAACGCCCTGCCGTGGACCGCGATTGCCAAGGCCGACTATCGGCAGGTTGCCGACCTCAAGCCGATCCTGCCGATGCTGTTGGCCAGGCACGAGGCGCGCACCAGCAAGAATCTGGAATGGAAGAACTTCGAAGCCGAGATCACCGATGCCAAGACCTTGCGTGCGCAGAAATCCATTTCGCTGAATGAGGCCACCCGCGCCAGCGAGCGGGACGCCGAAGAAGCCAAGCGCAAGCAGCGCGAAGCCGTGATCGCCGAGGTGGAGGCACGCGAAGACGCGGCCGCTGCCGTCGCAGACAAATCCGGCAGTGCGGCCAGCGGCAAGCCCTTGCTGGATGCCGATGCCAAGCCAGCCGTTCCCGCAGTTGACGATGCCGATGATGTCGACACCAGCATGGTGCTGGCCGATGATGGCCTGCAGCCCGGCGAACGCAGCATCCGCAGTGAGCGTCAGCGCGAGGAACAGCGCAAGGCCCGACGTGATGTCGTGCTCAGGGAGGCTGCGCACATCCTGTCCGACGAGATCGATCTGATCCGCAACAACACCAAGCTAGCCGCGCGGCTGCTGCCCCAGCAGCCCGCGACGGATGCGGTTGATTGACGCCCCGCCGACTCAGGCCGGATAGCGTTGCTTGAGGAAGTCGATATAGGCGCGCAAACCCTGCGCCTCGCCGCCGCGCGGACGACCCGGGCGCGCGGAGTCGTTCCATGAATAGACGTCCAGATGGCACCAGGGGAAACGCTCGGGCACGAAACGTTCGAGGAACAGGGCCGCACTGATCGCACCGGCATGGCGGGAAGATCCGGAGTTGGCGAGGTCAGCCACGTGCGATTCGAGCAAGATCAGGTAGGGACGCCACAGGGGCATGCGCCAGAGCGGATCCTGGGTTTTCGTGCCGGCTTGCAACAGGGCATTGGCGATCTCGTCGCGGTTGCAGAACAAAGCGGGCAGGTCGGCACCGAGGGCAACCCGGGCCGCACCGGTCAGGGTGGCGAAATCCAGGATCAGATCGGGCGACAGTTCGGCGGCATGGGCCAGGGCATCGCAGAGGATGAGTCGGCCTTCGGCATCGGTGTTGTCGATCTCGACGCTGATCCCGCCGCGCGTTTCAATCACCTCGCCAGGCCGGAATGCATCGGCGGAAACCGCGTTCTCGACCGCGGGTATCAACAGGGTCAGTTGTACCGGAAGCTGCGCGGCCAGAACGAGTTGGGCCAGCGCAATGGCATGTGCGGCGCCGCCCATGTCCTTCTTCATCCAGCGCATGCCATCGGCTGTCTTCAGGTCCAGTCCGCCGGTGTCGAAGCAAACGCCCTTGCCGACCAGTACCAGATGCGGTGCGTCCTTGGGTCCATGCCTGAGCATGGCCAGGCGCGGCGCGCGTGCGGCGCTGGCCGCGCGCCCGACCGCGTGGATGGTCGGGTAGTTGTTGCGCAGCAAATCATCGCCCACCCACTCGCGGTAGTCGGCACCGAAGCGTTCGGCAAGTGCGCGAACGACGCCGGCAAGGTCTGCCGGCCCAAGTTCCTGGGTTGGGGTGTTGACCAGGTCGCGCAACAGGTAGGTTGCCTCGATGATGTCGGCAATGCGATCGCGCACGGCATCATCGAGGACCAGTCGCGCAGCCTTTCGCGAGGACTTGCGGTATCGCGAGTAGCGATAGGCACCCAGCGCCCATCCCAATGCCAGCTGATCCGGATCCAGGCTCACACCGCGAAGATCAAGGCGGTAATCAGCCTCGGGCAGGCGATGAGGCAGCGATGCCAACGCATGGATGCCATCGTCCGGATTGCAACCGGCCAGCATCACCGGCCCGCCAGCTTCGTCGGCCGGCAAGCCGATGAATTGTCCAGCCTCGCCATTGAATCCATTGGCCGTGCAGCAGCGTTGGGCGAGATCTCCCAGTGTGCCGACCACGCCGGCAAGGCTGGCCTTGTTCACCACGATCAAGGTGGTGGCATTGCCGGCTTCTTCATTGCGGACGAAGGCTTCGATGGTGGTGTAGCTCATGTCGGGGACTTCCTTTCCGAATGGTTTGCCCGTTGTTGCAGCCAGGCAGCGAGTTCGCCGAGGTTGCCGAATTCGAGGTCGGGGCGCGCCTCATGGTTCCACGAATCCTGCTTGCGGTTGAGCCAGGCCGTGCGCATGCCGGCCTCGCGCGCCCCCTTGATGTCGGCAACGGGATCATCGCCGACGTGCAGGACCTGGTGCGGAAGGATTCCAAGGCGTTCGCAGGCGTGCCGGAAGATGGCCGGGTCGGGTTTGGCCACGCCAATTTCGCTGGCGCAGATGCTGAAACGGAAATGCCCATGCAGGCCGATGCGGCCGAGGTCGGCGGTGCCATTGGAGATGCTGACCAAGGGCAGGCATGCGGCCAAGGCCTCAAGCGCGGCCGGCGTATCGGCATAGCACTCGACCTCGTTGCGCACGCGCACATACACCTCGTACGTGCGGTCGATCCAGTCCTCGCCCAGGCTGAACGGCGCAAAGGCGCGCTGCAAGGTCAGTTTTCGCTGGATACCGAAGTCATGGTTGAACTCCGGATGCTGCCGGGCCACCTCGTCGCGCAGTTGGCGCATGGCCTCGATAGGCCAGGCCGCTGCCACTTGCGGGCAATGCGTGCGCAACCAGGCATCCACCTGCTTCTCCACGCGATCGATGACCGGCTGGATCGGCCACAAGGTGTCATCGAGATCAAGAGAGACGGCGCGGATGTCCATGCGGGCGGCAATGACTCAATCGGATTTTCCGGAGTTCTTCGCATCCTTGTCGCGCGCGGTTTTTTTCGCTTCAGCGCGATCGACTTCGGCACGTGCGCGCTGCGTTGATTCGGAGCCTGGTGCGGTGGCAATGCCGGCTTGCAGGGTGGCACGCGGCGCGGATAGCGGTGGCCTCAGCTCGCGCTCGCGCGGCATGGCCGCGACATCCGCCGGCGTGACCGCGACAATGGCGGCATCGATCACGGCAAGACGTGCTCCGTCGCGGCTGTAGACATCACCGGCTTCGGCATACGGAACCAGCTGGTGGCGTCGCATCACGTCCATGGCCGGTGCTTCGCCCAGGAAACGCACGAAACCCTCGATGGCTGCGAGATTGGGTGAATCCTCGCGCTGCACGACGTACAGAGTCGTGAACAAGGGATAGCTGCCGTCGGCAATGCTCTGCGTTGACGCGTAGATGCCCTCGACCGCGAGCAGCTTGAGCGCACGGTTGGCATAGGCGCTGGAAAGCGTGCTGAGGCCCAGGCCATTGGGATCGAGCGCGATGGCTTCCTCAAGCTTGCCGGTGTTCAGGTACAAGCGCGGCGCGGCAATGCGTTGCTCGCCACGCTTGTAGATCAGGCGCCGGAAACTGAATTCGACGCCATCCAACGGAGCGGCAATGGAATAGAGATTGATCGGAGCATCGGCTCCACCCAGCTCCTTCCAGTTGTTGATCCGTCCCAGGTAGATCTGGCGCAGGTGGGCAAGGCTGATGCTGGCCACGGCATTGCGCGGATGCGTGATCGGCACGATCGCATCGAGGGCGATCGGCTGGAACACCAGCGGTATTTCCGTGTCGCGCTTGTTGTTCATGGCGCGTGCACTGCCGGCGACATCGGCGCTGCCGCTGATCACCGCGTCGATTCCGGAAATGGTGCTGAACGGTTGTACGGTCAACGTACCCTTGAGTTCGCGTTTGTAGATGCCGACCAGGTCGTTGACGAAGCCGCGTGCCGAGACAATGTCGCCACGCCAGACGATGGATGGTTTGGCCGTCGCCGTGCTGGCTGCCGTGGTGCGCGTTGCTGCCTGGACTTCGGCTTGCGCGGCATGCAGCGGCGCGGAATCCAGCGCAAGAGCCGCAACCAGCGCGCAGACAGCCACCAGCATGAGGTGGCGAAGGTTTGAAACGGGCGTCAAGGGCATGAGCAAGATCTTATGAAGGAGGCGAACGCCTGGCAGCGCGGGATTTTATCATGCGCGCAGCGGCCTCCTCGGGTTGTGCGCCAATCGAGCGTCCCGCCACGGCGCGGCGCGCGGAAAGTTACGGCTGGCTCCACGCATCTCGTACAATCGCGCAGATTGCCAGGACCCATCTGAATGCCCGATCGCCTGATCATCCGCCTCGACGCCCAGGGAGGCTTGCACTGGCTGCGCCAGAGCGAGGACGGTCGTGCCTTGTCCTCAAGCCAGCCCGGTGCTCCGCCAGCACAGGCGCTGGCCGCTGCCGGCGAAGTGCTGGTGCTGGTGCCGGCCGCCGATGTGTTGTTGCTGGAAACCCAGGTGACTGCGCGCAACCACAGCCAGTTGCAAAAAGCGGTTCCGTTTGCGGTCGAGGATCAATTGCTGGGTGCGGTCGAGGAACAGCATTTTGCGATCCAGGCCGGCCCCGGTGGGCGGGTCGGCGTGGCCGTGGTTGCAAAGTCGCGCGTGCGCGAATGGCTGGGCAAACTCGCCGCGACCGGGATCCGCCCGGATCGCATGCTGCCCGATTCACTGGCCATGCCGATTGCTCCGGAAACCGGCAGCCTCATGGTTGAACAGGGACGGGCGTTGGCGCGGCTGGAACCGTGGTCCGCAATGGCCTGCTCGCTGGCGCAGTTTCCGCACTGGCTGGCGCAGGCGCGCGCGGCCGGAGTTGGACGGGCGCTGGAAGTCCACGATTTCGGCACGGATCCATTGCCGGCATTGAGCGGACCCATCCTCGCCACGCATCGGCGCCAGGATGCGCTGGCTTTCCTGGCCAACAACCTGCGCGGCAACGGCATCAACCTGCTCAGTGGCGAGTTTGCCGCCAGCCATCGCAGTGGTCGCGCCGTGCGCTGGTGGCGACGCGCGGCGGTGCTCGCTGCAGCCATGATCCTGCTCGTTCTGCTGCATCACGGGCTCGAAATCCGCAGCTTGCAGAAGCAGGTGGATCAAGCCGACGCCAACATGCGCGAACGCCTGGGGCGGACATTTCCCGACCTGGGTGCCGCGGAGCGCGTGCGCGCACCGCAGGATGTCATGCGCCAGCGCCTGGATGGCTTGCGTGGCGGTGGCGAGGACAGCGGCTTTCTCGCCATGCTGGGCACGATTGCGCCGGTGATCGGTCGCACCACGCGCTCGCAACTGCGTGGCCTAGAATATCGCAATGATACGCTGGAGCTGGGCTTGCGCTCGCCCGATGTCGCCACCCTTGATGGCTTGCGCGAGCAGTTTTCGGCGATTCCCGGACTCAATGCGGAAGTCACGGCTTCGATTCCGGTCGAAAATGCCGTGGATGGACGCATCCGCATCAGCAAGGAGGCGAAATGACGGGCTGGTGGACACAACTGTCGGATCGCGATCGCCGCGTGCTGCTGGTTGGTGCCGTGCTCGCAGGCGTGCTGCTTGCATGGGCATTCATCTGGCAGCCCATGCAGTCGCGGCGCAGCCTGCTTGTCGAACAACTCGACAATGCCCATCGCGATCTTGCCTTTGTGCGCGTGGGCGAGGCCGAGGTCGAGCGCTTGCGCAGTTCCGGCGTGCAATCGCGTGCCGACCGCCAGGGCAAGTCGCTGCTTGCACTGGCCGATCTCACGGCGCGTGGCGCCAATCTCGATGGCGTGCTGAAGCGACTGGAACCGGTGGGATCGAAAAGCGTGCGCGCCACTTTCGAGTTCGCCCCCTTTGATTCCATCGTGGCCTGGCTGGAAGGCCTTTCGCGCGACTACGGCGTCAAGGTGAGCGATTTTTCCAGCGACCGTGTCGATGCCACCGGCCTCGTCAATGCTCGCATAACGCTTGATGACGTACCTTGAGGCATCGCCGCGGGATCTCCCTTGCCAGCCAACCGCACATTGATCAACCCCCAATTCGCAACCCATGATTCAACGATGAAGATATTCAAATGGTTTCTCGGCCTGCTCGTTCTGGCGGGCCTCGTGCTCGGATTCATCCTGTGGACCCTGCCTGCGGACGTGGCCTATCGGCATTTCGCCGACAAGCTCGGGCCGGTGTCGCTGGTCGGCATTCGCGGGACCGTCTGGAATGGTCATGCCGACGGCATCAGCGTATTCGGCCGTGATCTTGGCGAGCTGGACTGGCGCGTCGAGAAATGGCCGCTGCTGACCCAGGGCATCCGTGCCGATCTGCGCATTCGCGGTGCCGACATTGACACCTCGGGTCTGCTTGAGCGCGACTATTCCGGCGTGATGCGCGCCAATGACGTGCGCTTCCGCGTGCCAGCCAGCCTGTTTGCGGGCGCCGTGGACGTGCCCTCCCTGAAACTTCTCGGCCAGGTCAGCGGAACCTTGACCCAGGTGCAGCTCAAGGACGGCCTGGTGGCGATGGCGAACGGTCATGCGCGCTGGTCCGATGCCGGTGTCAGCGGCGCCGCGGAAGCGCGTTTCTCCGACATCCTGGCGGAATTCGCGACGCGCCCCGATTCCAGCATGGCCGGCACCCTCGCCGATGACGGCAAGGGCAATCTCGAAGTCAACGGCAGCTTCAGTGCATCGGCCACCGGTTTCCAGGCCGAAGCGTTCCTGTCTGCACGCAACGATGACGCGCGCGTCCAGGAGGCCTTGCGTTACATCGGTGAGGCGCAACCCGATGGCAGTGCGCACCTGGTCATTTCCGGCCAGCTGTTCAAGCTGCTTTGAGCGCGTCGATGCCGGCGGATTTCCTCGACGCGGCGCTGCATGTGGCGCAGCGGGCCGCGGATGCGGCGGCGGCAGTGATCATGGCGCGCTATGCCGCGCAGGATTTCTCGGTGACCACCAAGGAGGATTCAAGCCCGGTCACCGAAGCCGATCGCGAGGCCGAGCAGGTCATCAAGCAGGTTCTGCGCGAGGCATTTCCCGGGCACGCTTTCCTCGGCGAGGAGTTTGGCCGCGAAGGCGAGAGCCGATACCTCTGGCTGATCGATCCCATCGACGGCACCAAGTCCTTCGTGCGCGGCTATCCGATGTTTTCCACCCAGATCGCCTTGATGGTGGATGGCGAACTGGTGCTCGGCGTTTCCGATGCCAGCGCCTATGGCGAGCGTGCCTGGGCGGTACGCGGCGGTGGTGCATTCCTGCGTCGCCAGCAGGGTTCCTGCGTCGCACTCAAGGTTTCCGCCGCCGCGGAGTTTGCTCCCGCCACGGCGGTGTCCACCGGCAACCTCAAATCGATGGCGGGTGATCCGTCGCGCTGGAATGCGCTCGCTGGCCTGATCGGGCGCGTTGGCCGCATCCGCGGCTATGGCGACTTCCTGCACTACCACCTGCTGGCGCGCGGTGCGATCGATCTGGTCATCGAATCGGACCTCAACATCCTCGATATCGCCGCGCTGGTGGTGATCGTGCGCGAAGCCGGTGGTGTATTCACCGATCTTGATGGCGGGCCGATCGGTCTGCAAACCCGCGATGCACTGGCCGGTCCGGCCAGCCTGCACGCACAGGCGCTGCGGCTCTTCTCGCGCTGAACGGGGCGCCTGGCCACTTGCCAGCACCGGCTCCGGCCTCCGACACTGGCATATCCGGGCCAGAGCGTCAGCCAGGCATGAGCGCAGACACCGACTATCCGCGTGACCTCAAGGGCTACGGCCAGCATCCACCACAGGCGCATTGGCCGGGTGGTGCGCGCATCGCCGTGCAGTTCGTGCTCAATCTGGAAGAGGGCGGCGAGAACTGCATCCTGCATGGCGATGCCGGCAGCGAACAGTTTCTTTCCGAGATCATCGGCGCGGCCAGCTATCCGGCTCGCCACATGAGCATGGAGTCGATCTACGAATACGGAACGCGCGTGGGTGCCTGGCGCATCCTCGGTGAGTTCCAGCGACGTGGCCTGCCACTGACCGTGTTTGCCGTGGCCATGGCCATGCAACGCAATCCGCAATTGATCGAGGCCTGTCTCGAACACGGACACGAGATTGCCTCGCACGGCCTGCGCTGGATCCACTACCAGGACATGCAGATCGAGGAAGAGCGCGCGCACATCCGGCGCGCCGTGGAAATCCACAAGGCCATTACCGGCAGTGCTCCGCTGGGCTGGTACACGGGCCGCGACAGCCCGAACACGCGAGCGCTGCTGATCGAACACGGCGGCTTTGCCTACGACTCCGACTACTACGGCGACGACTTGCCGTTGTGGATGCGTGTGGCGCGCGCCGACGGCAGCGAATGCCCGCATTTGGTCGTGCCTTACACGCTCGATGCCAACGACATGCGCTTTGCCACGGCGCAAGGCTTCAACACGGCCGATCACTTTTTCCATTATCTGCGCGACAGCTTCGACGTGCTGTATGCCGAAGGCGAGCGCGTGCCACGCATGATGTCGGTGGGCATGCATGCGCGCCTGCTGGGGCGTCCCGGCCGCTTTGCCGGGTTGCAGAGATTTCTCGATCACATCGCCAGGTTCGACAAGGTCTGGGTGTGTCGGCGCATCGACATTGCGCGGCACTGGATGGAGCGGCATCCGGCGTGATTGCCCTGGCCCGTCTCAATGAGCTGTCGCAGGCTGAGTTTCGCGATGCCCTGGCTGACATTTTCGAGCACTCGCCATGGGTGCCCGAGCGCGCCTGGTCGCAACGACCGTTTGCCGGAGTCGATGACCTGCACGGTGCGCTGTGCGCCGTGCTGGCGAAGGCCGGCGACGATGAAAGGCTGCGCCTGATCCGCGCGCACCCGGAACTGGCCGGCAAGGCGGCCATGCGCATGGAACTGACCGAAGCCTCGCAGACCGAACAAGCCGGAGCGGGGCTTGATCAATGCAGCCCTGGGGAATTTGAAACACTGACGCGCCTCAATGCCGAATACACACGACGTTTCGGCATGCCCTTCATTCTTGCCGTGCGCGGCCACACGCGTGGGAGCATCATTGAGAATCTGCAACGTCGCCTGCAGGGCGATGCCGCAGGTGAATTTGCCGAGGCCTTGCGGCAGATCGAGCGGATCGCCTTGTTGCGCCTCAAGGACCGCATCGCAGAACCGCAGTGAGCACACGGACCCAGCCCATTCCATCCAGGTACCCCGCATGAAACCCATCACCCAGGAAGCCGAGATCGTCGAGTTGGTGCGCAACCACGTGAACCTGGCCGACGAGCGCCTCGGTGCCGAGGCCGTGGCTTGCAGTGATGACTTCTTTGCACCGATGCAGCGCATGCTCAATCCGCAGCCCGCGCAATTCATCCCCGGCAAGTACGACGACAACGGCAAGTGGATGGATGGCTGGGAAAGTCGCCGTCGGCGCGGTCCGGGCCATGACTGGTGCATTGTCCGCCTGGCCTGTGCGGGTGTGGTGCGGGGCGTCGATCTCGATACCTCGCATTTCACCGGCAATTTCCCGCCGGCGGCATCGCTGGAGGGCTGCCGTGTCGGCAATGGTGAAGCCGATGCGCAGAGCGACTGGTTTCCATTGCTTGCAGCCGTCGATCTCGGCGCCAATCGCCACCACGTGTTTGCGCTGGACACTGCGCGCACCTGCACGCATGTGCGGGTCAACCTGTTTCCCGATGGCGGCTTGGCTCGCCTGAAAATCCTTGGTACGCCGGATGTCGGTGCCGCGCGCGTGGACGCCAATGGATGGGTCGATCTGGCCTCGGCATTGAACGGCGCGCGCGCACTGGCTGCCAACAACGAGCATTTCGGTTGTGCCGCCAACCTGCTCTTGCCGGGGCGTGGTCGCGACATGGGCGATGGCTGGGAAACCCGGCGCCGGCGCGAGCCCGGCAACGACTGGTGCATCATCGCTTTGGCCGATACCGGCATCATCGAAGCCATCGAAGTCGATACCGCGCATTTCAAGGGCAATTTCCCGGAGCGCTGTTCCATCCAGGCCGCCCAGGTCGCTTCCGCGACGCGCGATTCCATCGTCACCCGCTCGATGTTCTGGCCCGGCTTGCTCGATGAGCAGCCCTTGCGCATGGATGCCGAACACCGCTTCCGCGCCGAGATCAAGGCGCATGCGCCGGTCAGCCATGTTCGCCTCAACATCTTTCCCGATGGTGGCGTGTCGCGACTGCGCCTGTTCGGGCGCCGTGCATGAAGGCGGAGTTGCGCGCACTGCCGCTTGAGGCGTTGGAGTCCGGGGCGTTCGCGCCCTTTGGCGAGGTGATCGAAGCGGGATCGGCGGCGACGGGCTATACGGTGAATGCCGGTACCGCGCAGCGATTCCACGATCTTGCGCACATCGACACAGACCATGCGGGTGGGCGCAGCGTGCTCAGCCTGTTCCGCGCCATGCCGCGAACAGTGCCGTTCGAGATCCGCATGCTTGAGCGCCACTGTCTCGGCAGCCAGGCTTTCGTGCCATTGGATCCGGCAACGCGTTTCCTGGTGGTGGTTGCCGAAGCCGCCGATGCGCAGCCGCGTGCCTTCCTTGCGCGGGGCGGGCAGGGCGTCAACTATCGTCGCGGCACCTGGCACCACCCGCTGATCGCGCTGGATCGGCAGGGCGATTTTCTTGTCATTGACCGCGAAGGGCCGACGCCCGATTGCGAAGAAGTGGATCTGGCCCCCGGCTGGCGAATCGAGAGCGCGCTACTCGGGTATTGATCCAGTCCGCGATTCCGCTCAACGTTGCCGAGGATTTCGCCCCTGAAGGGGCTCCTACAAACGGTCCGCGCCCTCCCGCCCCCCCCCCCCCGGGCCCCCCCCCCCCCCCCCCCCCCCCCCCCCCCCCCCCCCCCCCCCCCCCCCCCCCCCCCCCCCCCCCCCCCCCGGCCGGCGCCCCCCCCCCCCCCCCCCCCCCCCCCCGGGGCCCCGGGCGGCCCCCCCCCCCCCCCCCCCCCCCCCCCCCCCCCCCCCCCCCCCCCCCCCCCCCCCCCCCCCCCCCCCCCCCCCCCCCCCCCCCGCCCCCCCCCCCCCCCCCCCCCCCCTCCGGGCCCTACCCAAAATCACGAACGGTTTGCTGTCGCAGAACAGAGCTTGCTCTGCCCTGCGGATCCGGCTATTTGAAGGCCGGATCAACCGCAAGTGTGTCCGCCCAGCGTGCTATCTGCAGGCGCTCAGCCTCGCTCAAGGACGTGATATTGCCGGGCGGCATGATGCGCAGGTCCACCACCTGGCGGCGGATCAATGCGGCGTGACGTTCGATCTGCTGCGCCTCATCCAGGCGCAGGTCTTTCGGTGCACTGGCCATCAAGCTGGGTTGTGCGGAATGGCAGGCCGTGCAATGCAGTTTCATGATCTTTTGAATCTCCGCGGTGTCCGCAGCCGGCAACTCGGTTGCGTGCATGGGTGCAGCGACCGCGGAGTTTGGCGTCACCGCGCTCGTCGCATTTCGCGTGGGTGCGAGCCAGGCAAACGTGGCGAGCAGTATGGCGCTGCCGACGCCGAGCAAACCCCAGGCGCGCTTGCCGCTGTGCCAGACCACGAAGAACTGGCGAATCAGCGCTGCCGCCGCCATGAACAGGATCAGCACCCAGGCATTGTGCGGATGCGCATAGGCGGTTGCGTAATGCACGCTGAGCATGGCGAACACCACCGGCAGCGTGAAGTAGGTGTTGTGCACGGAGCGCTGCTTGCCGCGCAGGCCCGGCACGGGGTCCACCGCTTCACCGCGGCCCAGTGCGGCAACCATGCGACGCTGGCCGGGGATGATCACGAAGAACACATTTGCCGCCATGATCGTGCCGAGCGCGGCACCCACCAGCAGGTAAGCCGCGCGACCGGCAAAAAGCCCGGTGCATGCGAGGCACAGGCCGATCACCCACAGCGCGACCAAGGCGCCGAGCAGGCCTTCGCGGAATCCGCACAGTCGGCACAGCAGGTCATAGCCCAGCCAGGCCAGCACCATCAGGGCGATGGCTGCCAGCACGGCCTGATCCGAACCCAATGCGTTGACGCCCGGATCGACCAGGTACATCTGCGGCGACGACAGATAAAGCAGGCTCAGCAAGGCGAAACCCGACAACCATGTGGTGTAGGCCTTCCATTTCGACCAGTGCAGGTCCGCCGGCATTTGTGCGGGCGCGCCCACGAGTTTCTGCTTGCGGTAAAAACCACCGCCGTGCACCGACCACTGTTCGCCGGCAATCGCCGCATCGCCATCGGCCGCAGGCTTGAGCGAGCGATCCAGCATCACGAAGTAGAAGGACTCGCCAATCCAGGCAATCGCAGCCACGATATGCAGCCAGCGCAGCAACAGGCCCAGGCTTTCCAACAGGTAATCAGCCATCTCAACTGCCGCGATAGGTCGAGTAGGAATAGGGCGACACCAGCAGCGGAACGTGCAGGTTGGCCTTGGCATCGGCAATGCCAAAGCGCAGGGTGATTACATCGAGGAAGCGCGGCTCGGTTTGCGTCACACCGAGCATGGCGAAGTAGTCGCCGCTGTGAAAATCCAGTTCATACATGCCGACCTGCAGGGTGGCGTCGGCGAGCAGGGGCGAATTGCAGCGACCATCGGCATTGGTCAGGCCGCGCAAGAGCAGTTCACGGCCGGCTTCGTGAATGCGGAACAGCTCATAGGCCATGCCGGCAGCAGGTTTGCCGCGTGCCGTGTCCAGCACATGCGTGGTCAGTTTTCCCATGGGTGCAAATCCGTTCAGCAAACAGGATGGCGGATAGTGGCCTGCCGCCGCGCCGCTGTCACGCGTGCATGCGCATCCGCGCCTGCGCTACGCTTCCGCAATGACCGATTCCGGCACATTCCAGTTGAATGGGCAGACCGTGGACCTGGCAGGCAGCGAGCCGACGCTTTCGCTGCTTGCGCTGGCTCAACCGCACCGGCTGCCACGGTACCAAGGAAGGCTGCGCCGATGGCGACTGCGGTGCTTGCACGGTGGCCCTGGTCGATGTCAGCGCAGACGGAAAGCGCAGCTATCGCGCGATCAACAGCTGCCTGTTGCCGCTCGGCTTCCTGCCCGGCCGCGAAGTGATCAGCGTGGAGCATCTGGCCGATGGCGAGACCCTGCATCCGGTACAGCAGGCCATGGTCGATTGCCATGCATCGCAGTGCGGCTATTGCACGCCCGGATTCGTGATGAGCCTGTTTGCCGGTTGCCACGAAGGTGAGCTCGACGATCACACCATCGAGGGCAATCTGTGCCGATGCACCGGCTATCTGCCGATCCGTCGCGCCATGCAGCGCCTGCGTGAGACCGGCATGGGCAATGACCGCCTGGCCCTTGCGCCGCAGGGTGCGCCCCTGGCATCGGCCGAGATGGCCTCGCGATTTTTCTCGCCGCTCTTCATCGATGAGGCGCTCAGGCTCAAGCAAACGCATGCCGATGCGACGTGGATAGCCGGTGCCACCGACCTCGGAGTCGAGATGAGTCGCGGCAGGCATCAGGAACAAACCTTCATTGCCCTGGATCGCATTGCCGAATTGCAGCAGCTGGCCATCGATGCCGAAGGCGTGAGCATCGGCGCCGCTGTACCCCTGCGCAGGCTGGAGGTCGAACTGGCCGAATCCGTGCCGGCCCTGGTCGGCATGCTGCAGGTGTTTGCTGCGCGCCAAGTGAAGAATCGCGCCACCTTGGGGGGGAATCTCGGAACCGCCTCGCCCATCGGCGACCTGTTGCCGGTTCTGCTGGCACTCGATGGCGAGATCCGGCTCACGGGACCAACGGGATCGCGCGTGGTGGCCGCTCACGAATACTTCGTCGATTACCGCAAGACGGCGCGCCAGGATGATGAGCTGGTGGTTGCCGTGCGCCTGCCGCAACGTACGCAGCACAGTGCCGCCTACAAGGTGTCGAAGCGGCCGAGCGATGACATCAGCATCGTCGCGGCCGCATTTACGCTGGTGCTGGATTCCAAAGGCTACGTTCAGCACGTGCGCCTGGCCTATGGCGGCGTGGCGGCGGTGCCGCTGCGTGCCCTCGCAGTCGAGAACTTCCTGCTCGGACGGCGACTGGATGCGCAAACGCTGACCGAGGCCCAACAGCAGTTGACGCAAGCCTTCAATCCGCTCAGCGATCATCGTGGCAGCGCCGACTACCGACGTGACCTCTGCGCGAGTCTGTTTGCGCGCTTTGTCGCGGAGCATCTGCCATGAGCGGCGCATCGCTGAAGGGACATGAAAGCGCGCGCGGTCATGTCAGCGGACGCGCGGTGTACACCGATGAGCAACGCGCGCCGACGAGCGTGCTCAGTGCGGTGCCGGTGCAGGCACCGCATGCCCATGCGCGCATCCTCGGGATCGATGCCAGCGCCGCCTTGGCCATGCCCGGAGTCGTCGCCGTGGTGACCGCGGCGGATATTCCGGGTGAAAACGATACCGGCCCCATCGTGCATGACGAGCCCTTGATGCCATCCGATAAGGTTCAGTTCCACGGTCAGGCGGTGGCCTGGGTGGTGGCCTGCGACGAGGCCACGGCATGGGCGGGCGCCGCGGAAGTCGCGGTGCGCTATGAGCCGCTGCCGGCCTGTACCGATATTGCCGGGGCGATTGCGACGCAGGCATACCATCGTCCCCCCGCACAGGTGAGTCGGGGTGATGCGGATGCGCAGTTGCAGAAATCCACGCATCGCATCCAGGGCGAGATCCGCATCGGCGGCCAGGATCATTTCTACCTGGAAACCCAGGCCAGCTGGGCCGAGATCGACAGCGAGGGCATCGTGCAGGTCAGCGCCTCCACCCAGCATCCCAGCGAAACGCAGATCATCGTTGCGCGCGTGCTCGGACTGCCGGCCAACCGCGTGGTCTGCCGCAGCCTGCGCATGGGCGGCGGTTTCGGCGGCAAGGAGACCCAGGCCAATCCCTATGCGGCCATCGCGGCGCTGGCGGCATGGCGCACCCGTCGTGCGGTGCGCGTCAAGCTCAACCGCAGTGCCGACATGCAGATGACCGGCAAACGCCATCCGTTTTTCGCCCGCTACGAGGTCGGCTTCGACGAGCGCGGAATGCTGCAGGCGATGAAGGTGCAACTGGTTGCCGATGGCGGTTGGAGCACCGATCTGTCACCGCCGGTGCTGATGCGTGCGATGGTGCACATCGACAACGCCTATTTCTGTCCGCATGTTTCCATCGAAGGATTGATTGCAAAGACAAACCTGCCTTCGAACACGGCATTTCGTGGCTTTGGCGGTCCGCAGGGCATGCTGGTTGGCGAAGAAATCATGGATCGCATTGCCCGCCACCTGCGCCTGCCGCCGCATCAGGTGCGTGAGCGCAATTTCTATGCGGGTGACGGATCGAGCGAACGCAACACCACGCCCTATGGGCAAGTCCTGTGCGACCTGCCCATGCGCGAGCTGTGGCAAGAGCTGAAGGCATCCAGCGATTTCGATGCGCGCATGTTGGCGATCGAGACGTTCAATGCCACGCATGCTCAGCGCAAACGCGGCCTCGCCATCACCCCGGTCAAGTTCGGCATTTCCTTCAACAAGGTTGAATACAACCAGGCCGGTGCCCTGGTGCACATCTACACCGATGGCAGCGTGCAGTTGAACCACGGCGGCACAGAGATGGGTCAGGGCCTGCACTCCAAGATGCTGGCCGTAGCCAGTCGATGCCTGGGCATTGATGTCGCGCGCATCCAGATCATGGTGACCAGCACCGACAAGGTGCCGAATACCTCGGCCACCGCCGCCAGCAGCGGTTCGGATCTCAATGGCCAGGCGGTGAAGGCGGCCTGTGAAACCCTGCTTGCGCGGATGCGGCCGGTGGCGGCAACGCTTCTGCAATGCGAAGCCGACGAGGTGGAGTTTGCCGATGATGCCGTGTTCCGTCGCGCAGAACCGTCGCGGCGCCTGCCATTCGTCGAGGTGGTGCAGGCGAGTTACCGAGAACGCATCAGCCTCTCCGCCACGGGCTTCTATCGCACGCCGGGCTTGTCCTGGGATCCTGCAAACGGCAAGGGCAGTCCGTTCTACTACTTTGCCTGCGGTGCGGCCGTCAGCGAGGTGGAAGTCTGCGCCTACACCGGCATGCATCGCCTGCTGCGGGTGGACATACTTCACGACGTCGGCGATTCGCTGATCGAGAGCATCGACCGTGGCCAGATCGAGGGCGGCTTCGTGCAGGGCATGGGCTGGTTGACCTGCGAGGAACTGCGCTGGAGCGATGCCGGCAAACTGCTGACCGATGCGCCGAGCACGTACAAGATTCCCACCGTCGGCGAAGTGCCCGAGGCGTTTCGGGTGGCCCTGCATCGGCAACGGAAATTGCCGGGAGCGCAGGTGATCTTCGGCAGCAAGGCGGTGGGTGAGCCGCCCTTGATGCTGGCCCTGAGCGTGCGCGAGGCCCTGCGCGCGGCGGTGGCGGCGTTTGCGGAAGGCACTGCGGTTGCACTGGCCGCGCCCGCTACGCCGGAGGCCATTTTCAGCGCCATTGCCGCGCTGCGCGCTGCGGCAAGCGAGGCGAGTGCCGTGCCTGCCGAGGTTCCTGTTCCCTGATGGACGAGCGGATGTTTGCGCAGCTTGCGAACTGGTTGCGCGATGGCCCGGTCGTCGTGTGCAGCGTGGGGCAAACCCAGGGCGCAACGCCACGCAAGTCCGGCAGCCGCATGCTGGTTTCGAGCGCATCGACATCGGGCAGCATCGGCGGCGGTTTGGCCGAAGCGCGCGTGCTGGCGCGTGCGCGGTCCATGCTTGATGAGAACGGCGGGCGTGCGATCCTCGACATCGATCTGGCTGGCCAAGAACAGTCGGCTGGCATCTGCGGCGGCCGCATGCGCATCGCGCTGCGCCGATTGGCGGGCGAAGCCGAGCGACTGCGTGTGGTCGGGATCGCCAGCGCATTGCAATCCGGCCATCGCGTGCCCTTGCCTGCCGAATGGCTGGGCGGCGACATCGAAGCGCAGGTGGCCGTACCCGATGTGCGCCTGATCGTTGCCGGTGCCGGTCATTGTGGCGCGGCGTTGTGCGAACTGGCCGCGCACCTCGACTTTGAGATCTGCGTGTTTGATTCGCGCAGCGAACTGCTGCGTGGCGAGGCATTCGCGCGTGTCGCGCAGCGCAGCGATCAACTCGATGCGGTGTCGGCCTGGCTGCAAACCGGACGCAGCGTGCAGGCGGTGTTGCTGAACCGCAACTTCGAGCAGGACATTGCCCTGCTGCGCGTGCTGTGTGTCCGTCCACCACGCTTCTTCGGCATGCTCGGCAGTGCGCGCCGGATTGCCGAAGTGCGCCGCGCACTGCCGGAATTCCAGGTGCAGCTGCAAGACCTCGTGGCACCGATTGGCCTTGCCATCGGCGCGCAGACTCCGCACGAAATTGCGGTGAGCATCCTCGCCCAGTTGATCGAGCAGCGTCGGGGCTGCTGAACGGCGCTCAGGACAACGCAGAATGCGTGGTTTCCGTTCGTGATGAACCCACTATTCCGTTCGTGCTGAACCCGCTACTCTGTTCGTGATGAACCCGCTACTCCGTTCGTGGTGAGCCTGTCGAACCATGAACGGAATGCGAGTCGACAGAGCGGATTGACGCGTGGTTCGAGACGACTGGCCTCGACCTTTGGTCTCGATCCAGTCTCCTCATGAGCTTGCCGAGCACGTTGCTGACGTGGGTCTTGACGGTTTTCTCGCCGATGCCCAGACGCTCGGCAATCATCTGGTTGCTCAGGCCCTCGGCAACCAGGGTCAGGGTTTCCCGCTCGCGCTGGCTCAAGGATTCGAGCATGCCGCTGCCGGGTTCAACGCCACGACGCAGGGCATCCATCAAGCGCGCGGCAATGCGTGCATGCAGCACCGCTTCGCCCTGGGCCGCCTTGCGCAAGGCGTCGGCCAGCGCATCGGCATCGACATCCTTGAGCAGGCAGGACAGCGCACCGGCCTGGATGGCGGCAACGATCTGCTGCACATCCTCGAACGAGGTCAGCAACACCACCTGGGTTGAAGGACTCGCCGCGCGGATCGCGCGCGTGGCTTCGATGCCGCCACCGGGCATGACCAGGTCGATCAAGGCCACGTCGGGTTTGTGCTGCGCGCACAGTTTCACCGCTTGCGAGGCATCGCTGGCTTCGCCGACGATGGCAAGGTCGGCATGTGTTTCCACGAAACTGCGGATGCCCTGGCGAACGAGGTCATGGTCGTCGGCAATGACGATGCGGATCGGCTTGTTCATCAGGATTCCTCGATGTTGAAGCTCAGCGTCACGCGCGTGCCCTGTCCGGGTGTGCTGTCGAACTCAAAGCGTCCGCGCGGCAGGGCTTCGATGCGTTCACGCATGTTGCGCAATCCCATTCCGCCTTGCACATCGGCGGAAATACCGCTGCCATTATCGGCGATGACGAGGATGACGCGCTCCGCCGTGCGACGGAGGCTGAGGTCGACATGCTGGGCCCCGCTGTGGCGCAGCACGTTGGAAAGCGCCTCGTCGACGATGCGCAACAGCGTGTCTTCCACCGCCGGGGCCAGGGAAGGCACGTCGTCGATGGCAAAACCGAGGCTGGCACCGCTGGTGTGCGCCCAGTCGTTGGCGCGCACGCGCAGGCGCTCGGCAAACGGCAGCTCGGCATCGGTGGCGCGCAGTTCGTCGAGGATCAGGCCAAGCTCCTGCTGGATCTGCTGGGTCAGCCGTTGCGCCGGCTCCAGGCGTTCGGCACCGGCTGCGTCCCCCAGCGTGCGGCGCGCCGTGGCGAGCTGCATGTTGAGGGCGAAGGCCTTCTGCTTGACCGTGTCGTGCAGGTCGCGGGCCAGCCGCTGGCGTTCTGCCAGCGCGGCCAACTGGCTGCGCGAACGCAGCAGGCTGCGCAGGTCCAGCGCCATGCGGTCCAGCATGTCGGAAAGACCGCCAATCTCGTCGCGTGCGTGGTCATTGATGCGGTTGGAAAAATCGCCACGGCTCCAGGCCGAGGCGGCGCGCTCGATGCGGCGCAGGCGGCGCGTCACCCAGGCGGCGAGGAAGATCGAGGAGGCGAGGCCGAACACGATCAGGAAGGCAAAGATCACCGGCGATTCGACGCTGGCATCGATCATCAGGTGACGCCACGGGGTCGGCACCCGCAGTTCGACAAACAGGAAGCCGAGCTTGTCGCCGCCCGATGCGTGCAGCGGCACCAGCACGCGCTGGATCGAATAGTCGTTTTGCTTGCCTGCCAGCACCTGCGGAACCCTGTCGGTACCCTGCAGCGCCGCGCTGATCTCATCCTCGGTGGGCAAGTCGAGGTGCCAGGTGGCAAGGCCGCGCGCAATCGAGACGATGCGCGAATCCTTGTCGATGATGGCAGCCGCCAGGGCTGGTTCGCGCAGTTCCAGGAGGATGTAGGACTCGTCCGGAGTGAGGCCGCCCTTGGGTTGCTGCAGGCGAAGCAGCCAGCCTTCCAGCCAGGTGCTCATGGCCAGCGAATCCGGCTGTGCGCCCAGGCGCATGTGCGGCCACAGCGATTCGAGTTCGGAACCCCCCTTGGCGGCGGCTCGATTGAGACTGCCCGTCTTCACACCGGCGAGAAAGCCCTGGAACTCCCAGGACATGACCACCGTCTCCACCACCAGCAAGGTCGGCAGCGAGAGCAACAGGTAGAACAAGGCCAGCTTGGATACAAGCCCACGCAGGCTGCGGCGGAATGCGTTCATCACGACAGGATCGTCCCGGAGATGCGCCAAGCATAGCGGTCGACGCATCAGGCCGCGTGCCTGTGTGAGGCGGTGTTGGCGTGGCAGCGGCTACAATGGGCGGATGCGCAAGAAACTTCCCACCGTGCTGGCGACCCGGCCGGTCGATCAGAGTCGATTTCTCAAGGCGGAACAGGTCGATCTCGAATACTCCAACGGCGAACGCCGCACCCACGAGCGCCTGCGTTCATCGGGCTTTGGTGCCGTCATCATCGTGCCCATGCTGGATGAGGACACCGTGCTGCTGGTGCGCGAATACGCCACCGGCATCGGCAGTTACGAGCTGGGCTTGCCGAAAGGCCGCCTCGATCAGGACGAAGCAGTGGAGCAGGGTGCCGATCGCGAGCTCAAGGAGGAAGTCGGCTACGGTGCGCGTGACCTGCGCATCATCTCCACGCTTTCGCTGTCGCCCACCTACATGAGCAGCATGACCCACGTGGTGCTGGCGCGTGAGCTTTACCCCGAGCGTTTGCAGGGTGACGAGCCGGAAGAACTGGAAGTGGTGCCGTGGAAATTGAGCATGCTGCATGATCTTCTGCGCGAACCGGAAGTCAGCGAAGGTCGCTCGATTGCCGCCTTGTTCATTGCGCGCGAATACCTGGCCGGGCGCTACACGCCATGCCGTTGAGCCTCGCCGAGCTGGCGCCACGGGTTTGCGATATTGCGCGGCAGGCTGCCGACGACATCCTTGCCGTCTATCACAGCGAGTTCACGATCCAGCAGAAGGATGACCGCTCGCCGCTGACGGCCGCCGACCTTGCCGCGCATCGGCGCATCGTCGATGGCCTGCGCAAATTGCCCCCGGACTGGCCGATCCTGTCCGAGGAATCCGCGCACATCGACTGGGATACGCGCCGCCAGTGGACGCGCTACTGGTTGGTCGATCCGCTCGATGGCACGCGCGAGTTCGTCAAGCGCAATGGCGAGTTCACCGTCAACATCGCGCTCATCGACGCGGGCAGGAGCGTGCTTGGCGTGGTGCAGGCACCGGTGAGCGGCGAGTTGGCCTGGGCCTGGTCGGGCGGTGGTGCGTGGATTGCTCAAGGGCAGGCGCAAGCACGGGCGTGTCGAACCCGAGCACGCGGCAATCCCTTGCGCGTGGCTGGCAGCCGTTCGCACGGCAATCCGCGCATGGATTCGATGTTGCAGGCGTTGGGACCATATGAGCTGACGCCGCTCGGTTCCTCGCTCAAGTTCCTGCGCATCGCCAGCGGCGAGGCCGACTTGTACGTGCGCCTGGGACCGACCTCGGAATGGGATACCGCCGCCGCCCAGTGCGTGCTGGAGCAGGCCGGTGGCGCCGTGCTGGATTTCCACGGCCAGCCGCTGAGCTACAACGGCAAGGAATCCCTGCTCAACCCGGAGTTCATCGCCTGCGGCGATCCGCGTCACGATTGGGCAAAACTGCTCTCGCCGTGATCCGATCACCCGTGCGGCGCCCTGATCCGGCATCCCGTCGGATCGCCCTGGTGCCGGCTGTTGGCGGGAGTCCTGAATCAGCGATCTCGGCCTGAAATCGACATTCAGGGGAACTCTGATCAATCACAGTTTTCGTCGTTCCCGCGAAAGCGGACTGCGCAGGCAGGATACCGACACGATCATCGGCGTAGCCGATAGCCCGGGGACGAGCCGCAAACGCGGTGAGTCAACCCAGTGACTTCGTTGCAACTCATTGATCTGGAAAGTCACTGGATCCCGGATATCGCTTCGCGATTCCGGGATGACGAGCAAGCTCAGAGGTTTCGCAGGTCCCCGGATCAGACACTTGCGATCCGCGCCGAGGGGTCGCGCGATTCGGGCACGAATCCTGCATTCCGGTCTGGCCATGCCTCAGGTCGCGCATGGCAGGCCCGGAGAGACGGGATCCGCGCACCGGCTGGATGGCCGAATCAACGCGCTTGGCGACCAAGGTATTTCCCCTGCTGCGTGGCGTCGATGAAAACCATTCTGCTCGCTGATCCATCGCTGACCCGGCGCCGTGCGCTGTCCGCCTTGCTGACCCAATCCGGCTACGGCGTAACCGCCTTGGCCGATCTTTCCGAAGCCTACGACGCGCTGAACCGCATGCAGATCGGACAGGGCAGCGTCGATGCGGTGGTGCTGGGCTGGCCGGATTATTCCGAAGGCATCGTCGAGGACGTGTTCGGCCTTTTGCATGGCGAGCGGCTGGAGCACCTGCCGGTATTGGTGATGGCCGATTCCTCCAACGCCAAGGCGGTCAACTGGCGCATGGCCAGGCCGCGCACCGCCCTTACCCTGTGGTCGGAATATCTCGAAGCGCCGTCCGCCATCGCCCATCTGCTGCGGCCCGAGCAAAGCGTCGGCGAAGCCGCCAGCCTGCACCTGGAGCAGGTCAAGGTCTTGCTGGTGGATGACTCGGCCACCGTGCGCCTGGGCTACTCACGCCTGCTGCAAAAGCACGGGTATCACGTGGAGACCGCGGAAAGCGTGGAAGATGGCTGGCGCAAGGTACTGGCCCAACCCTTCGACATCGCCATCATCGATTACCTGATGCCGCAACAAAACGGCACGGCGCTGATCTCGCGCATCCGCAATCATCTGGAAACCCAGCACATCCTCACCGCCACCATCACCGGGACCTACTCCGATGCGGTGATAGCCGAGTCGCTGGCTTCCGGCGCGCTGGAATGCGTGTTCAAGAGCGAATCGAAGGATCTGCTGCTGGCGCGCGTGGCGTCGCTGGCGCGTGCCATCAATGACCGCAAGGCCATCGACAACGAACGCCGTCGCCTGCAAAGCATCCTGTCCTCGGTGGGCGAAGGCGTGTACGGCGTGGATTGCGCCGGCACCATCCAGTTCATCAATCCCGCCGCGCTGGATGTGCTTGGTTACACCGAAGCCGATGACCTGATCGGACTGCAGGCCTTCGATGCCTTCCACCACACCGACGAGGACGGATCGCCTCTGCAACGTGGTGCGTCCTTCCTCAACCAGTGCTATGCCATGGGCAAGGAAGTCTCGTCCTGGCAGACCTGTTTCTGGTCGGCAAGCAAGAAAGGCATTCCGGTTGAATGCAACATCCATCCGCTGCACATGGATGCCGAGTTGAACGGTTCGGTGGTTGCCTTCCGCGATATTTCCAACCGGCGTGCGCTGGAGAAGGAGCTGCGCTGGCAGGCCGAGCACGACAACCTGACCAAGCTGCACAACCGCGCCTGGCTCGAATCCCAGCTTGAGCAGGAATGCAGCAAGGTGCGACGCACCGGCCAGACCGCCGTATTGCTGCTGCTGGATCTCGACCGCTTCAAGTACATCAACGACACCGCGGGTCATGTTGCCGGCGACCGCCTGCTGATGGAAGTTGCGCAACGGCTCAAATCGCGCCTGCGCAGCACCGACTACCTCGCGCGCATGGGCGGCGACGAGTTCGCCGTGCTGCTGACCAATGTGGGGTCCAGTGAAATCATGGCACTGGCGGATGGCTTCCGTCGCGTGCTCATCGCAAGTCCATTCAACTACGGCGGCAAGAGCTACCGCATCACCCTTTCCATAGGTTGCGCGCGCATCGACACTGCCTGTTTCACGCCGGGTGATGCCATGGCCTATGCCGACATTGCCTGTCACATGGCCAAGCGCTCCGGCCGCAACCAATGCCAGGTGTATTCGCCGGAAACCGGCAAGCTCGCGGCCCTGGATGCCGATCTCGGCTGGTCGGTGCGCCTGGAGGAAGCCTTGCGCGGAGATCGCTTCGTGCTGTGCTACCAGCCAATCGTGCCGCTCAACGGCATGGAGCTGGATTCCGTGGAAAGCAAGAACAGCAAGGACGTCTGGCTGCGCCAGCTTGAGCGCAATCCGGAATCCGAGGCCATGTTCGAGGTGCTCGTACGCCTCAAGGGCCACGAGGGCGATCTCATCTCGCCGGTGGCATTCCTGCCCGCCGCCGAACGCTTTGGCCTGATGCAGGACATCGACTTCTGGGTGATCAAGCACGCACTCGCCGCCTTGCGCGAAACCCGCGAAAGCCCGCGCTCGATTGCCCTGACCATCAATCTTTCCGCGCAGACCCTGGAAAAGGGCGGCGTGGCCGACTACATGACCGCGCGCATCGTCGAGTACAACGTCAACCCGGCCGCCATCGTTCTGGAGATTGCCGATGCGCACGCCATCAGCGACCGTGAACGGGTGCAGCGCCAACTGGCGCAACTGCGTCAGCTCGGCTGCCGGATCTCGGTGGGTGACTTCGGCGTCGGATTTGCCAACCTGGCCTGCCTGAAACAACTGGAGGCGGACATCGTCAAGATCGATGGATCGCTGATCCAGGGACTGCCTGGCGATGAGCTCGACCGCACCATCGTCACCGCGCTGACCTCGATTGCAGAGATTGCACGCAAGACCACGGTGGCCGAGTGCGTGGAAGACATGTCGGTGCTGCGTTCCCTGCACCAGTGCGGCGTCGACATGGCCCAGGGCTATGCGGTCGGCATGCCGCGCCTGCACCTGCCGCGCACACTGCCAAGCAGCTTTGCCAAGCCTGAGCAGGAAGAGAAACGCCTGTCGGAAGTCTGAGCGCGGTGCAGAGTGTTGGAGCGCAGTCGTCCCGACTGCATGGCGTGAGCCTCAATGAGGCCGCAGCGATACTCGCCTGCGTCACCATCCGCAAATGGGCTGGGCGACTCAATTTGCGATCAGGCAGCATCGCTTGTATTTCTTGCCGCTTCCGCAGGGGCACGGATCATTGCGTCCGATCTTGTGCGTGGTGCGAACGTAGGGCAGGGAAACCGGCCATTCCTCCTCGAAACCGAGATCGTTCTCCTCCTCCTGCCAGCGTTCTTGCCGGGCTGCGATGGCTTCCGGACTGTAGAAGGACCATGGGTCTTTGCGGCGCTCCCATCCCGGGCGATCACCGGCTTTCGAAAAGGCGGAATCGACATCTTCCTGGGCAAACATGCCCACAAACGAACCCGCCTGCTTTGCACGTTGAGCTTCTTCTGCAGCCATGGATTCCAGCATGGGGCGATGTCGCGGCCGTGGAAAATCCAGCAGGCCACAGGCAGTGATGATGCGGAACTCCCACTCGTCGGAGGCGTTGTTGGCCAATCCGGCAACCCAGTCGATTGCGGTTTCCAGCGCCTCGGGGCCGTGGCGCATGCCATTGTCCAGAATCACTTCCAAACCTTGGCAGCGCGTGTACCAGCGCAGGGAAGTGTCCATGGTCAAACTGCGCATCGCATCGATCACGCGGGCTGGCTTGTTGCGGAACAATGCGGCCCAGTCGCCTGCGAGCCAATCCTGGAGATCGCTGACGTTTGATTCATCGATCTTTTGCATAAGGTGAACCAGCAGCAGGCCGCTGGATTCGGATTCCATGCGGCCGAGGATCAGGGCCGCGTGGAAAGGCAACCACCAGGCATCGATGCTATCCGCTTCCCAGGTGGCGTCATCGTCGATATGTGCGGCGAGCGACTGCACCATGGCCTCACCATGGGCGATGCAGGCGTCGATCAGTTCCATCGAGGTTCGATCGCCTTCCTGCGCCAGCAATGCGATCAGTCCATTGGGCGTGAGCGTGCTGAAATCGGAAGCGGGGGAATGCACAGCGGAATCGGCGAGGTTCATGGTAGGGATCAACTGAAATCAGAATGGCAGCTTGAAGGCTGATTGTGCGGTCTGGCAGTTGATGCCACGTGGCCTGGCTCAACCTGGCCGTGCAAATGCAGCGGGGGGCTGAATGTTATCGGCTGGACAGACACCAAGCCGCGCTTGCATGAAGTACAGCGATGATTGTAGTAACATGTCTACATTTGGTGCAGGCATGAACAGGAGGCGAGCATGGTCATTACCACACTGACCAGCCGGGAACTCAATCAAGATATTGCCCGTGCCAAGCGAGCCGCAAAGCGCGGGCCCGTGATCATCACGCGCCGTGGCAAGCCCGAACATGTGCTGCTCAGTGTTGAGCAATATCAGAAGCTGACCGGGCACAAACGCAATATTGCAGACGTTCTGGCTGATGAAGGAACGCTTGGGCTCGACTTCAACCCACCAAAGGCCCGCATCACACTTTCGGCGGCGGATCTGTCTTGATGTACCTGCTCGATACAAATGTGGTTTCCGAGTTGCGCAAGGTTCGCTCTGGAAACGCCGATGTCGGCGTTGCCGAGTGGTCGACGAAGGTCGATGCCGCCGAGCTGTATCTGAGTGCCGTCAGCATTCTGGAAATTGAACTCGGCGTGCTGTTGATCGAGCGTCGCGATAGCCGACAGGGCGCTTTGCTGCGCAGATGGTTTGAGCAACAGGTTTTACCGGAGTTTGAAATGCGTACCCTGCCCATCGACGCTCAGGTGGCGCGCCGGGCGGCACGCCTGCATGTTCCCGACAAGCGCGGCGAACGCGACGCACTGATCGCTGCCAGCGCACTGATTCATGGCATGACCGTGGTCACGCGCAACATTACAGACTTCAAACCAACCGGAGTTTCATTGCTGAACCCCTGGAGCGGGAATCAAGTAAAGGGGCGGAACAAACCAAGGCCGTAGTGGCAGGCGGCAAAGACGGATCCCGGCAAGAGCATCGGAATCACTTGCGTTTCGCGGTAAGCACCGCGAATGCTTCGACATATTTGCCCCGAGCGGGTCTAATGCCCGGATTGTCTGCTACGTTCACGGAACCCCATGTCGAACATCGATGATCTGCTCGCCATCATGGCGCGCCTGCGCGATCCCGAAAACGGATGCCCCTGGGATGTGAAGCAGGATTTCGAAAGCATCGTGCCGTACACCATCGAGGAGGCCTATGAGGTCGCCGATGCGGTGGATCGCAAGGATTTCCCCGCGCTGTGCGACGAGCTGGGTGATCTGCTGCTGCAGGTGGTGTTCCATGCGCGCATGGCCGAGGAGGCGGGTCATTTTGTTTTCGCCGATGTGGTGGATGCGATCTGCACCAAGTTGACCGTGCGCCATCCGCATGTGTTCGGCGATGTGCAGGCCGACACTGCCGAAGAAGTGCTGACCAACTGGGAGGCGATCAAGCGTCGCGAGCGCGAGGCGGATGGGGAGGTTGACGGCAGTGCCCTGGCCGGAGTCTCACGCGGCATGCCGGAGTGGCAGCGTGCGCTCAAGTTGCAGAAGCGCGCCGCCGCCGTCGGTTTCGAATGGCCGGGCGTGGAACCGGTGCTGGACAAGCTGATCGAGGAGATCGGTGAAGTGCGCGCGGAGCTGGAAAATGGCGCGGACAAGGAGCGCCTGACCGACGAGATTGGCGATGTGTTGTTCGTTTGCACCAACCTGGCGCGACATGCCGGTGTGGATGTTTCGGCTGCGCTGCGCCATGCGAACGCGAAGTTCGAGCGGCGCTTCCGCCGCATGGAGGGCTTGGCCGCTGCCGAGGGCGGCCTCTCCGGCCGCTCGCTCGCCGAACAGGAGCAACTCTGGGTCCAGGCCAAGGCCGAGGAAGAGGGCGCGGCGGCAAGCGGATGCTGATGCGCGAGGCGATGTAAACCGTTCGGGCGCTGGCGGCATCACATGCAGGACCCCTACCGGAGAATCGTCATGTACCGTTTGCTGCTCGCTTCCGTCACCCTACTGCTGACGACGACGGCGTGGGCCGATGACTGCCCGCACCTGCCGCACGCGATCTCGACATCGATGCGGCCGGGCTCGAGGCACTCGTGATCGAACCGGGCTGGACTGGCGTCCGCGTTCGCGGCGTGCCAGGCCTGGCACGCGTCGAGGTCCGCGGCAAGGCCTGTGCGTCGAGCGCCGAACTGCTCGAACAGCTGATCGTCAGCGAGGGTCGCGAGGGCGCGCGCGCATCGTCCGTACCGGGCGCGAGGTCGATTCGTGGACGCTGTTCGGCACGGTCCGCTTCTCGCTCGACCTCGACGTGCGCATTCCGGCGTCACTCGCGCTCGAAGTCGACACGGGCTCGGGCGATGCGGTCGTCGAAGACGTGGCCTCGCTGGCGTGGAAGGCCGGCTCGGGCGATCTCGAGGCACGCAACGTCGCCGGGCTGCTGGGTGCGAGCGTCGGCTCGGGCGACGTCGAGGCGCGCGGCGTCGGGCGGTTCGTCCTCGCTGCGACCGGATCGGGCGACATCGACGTCGAAGGCGTGGGTGGCGATGTCGAGGTCGGCAGCGGCGGCTCGGGCGACCTGACCTTTCGTCGCGTCGACGGCAGCGTGCGCGCGGGGCATATCGGTTCGGGCGATGTCGACCTGCGCGACATCGGCGGCAGCGTGACGGTCGACTCGACAGGCTCCGGCGACGTGATCGTCGATGGCGTGCGCGGCGACCTTACCGTGAAGTCGCAGGGCAGCGGCGACATCACCTACCGCAATGTGGCCGGCGCGGTGGATGTTCCCAGGAGCGATTGAACCGGATATCTCATTGGGGGCGCGGATGATCGCGGAGGGTGAGCACGGGCGCTTTGAACAGTCCAGTGGACTGTTCAGCCCGAAGCACCGGCAGGGGCCGGGCGGCAAGCGCGAGGCGCGGGGAATAAGCGGTACTGGGTGTTCCACCTCTCCCGTTGGCGTACCCAGAGGGCATAAAGGAGAGGCCGACGCGCAACGGCGGGTGAGGGTGGGGCCTGCGCTTGCTCAAAACATTGCATTTGCGTGTTGCACCACCCTCACCCCAACCCTCTCCCGCCAGCGGGAGAGGGAGCACAGCGTCAGGGAATCGGGAATCGGGAACAGATGCCTCCCGCGCTGGCGTACCCATCCGGTATGAAGTAGCGCTCGACGCGCAGCTGTGCAGCTTCATCGGTTCCCAATTCCCGATTCCCGCATCATGTAAACCAAATCCGACCTCAACGTATCCCATGTGGCATTCCCACCCGCGAGGAGCAATCCCCATGCGTCATTTGATCGCCGTTTCCCTGCTGTTGGCAGGTTCCGTTGCCATGGCCGACGATTGCGAATTTCAGGCCGATCGTTCCTTCACCGTGGATCGTGGCGAAATCACCGCGCTGAATGTGAAGACTGGCCGCAATGACCTGCGCGTGCAGGGCGAAGCGGGCCTCGCCCAGATCGTGGTCACGGCCAAGGCCTGCGCATCGGATGAAGAGGATCTGCCCAAGCTCAAGCTGACTCAGCGACGCGACGGCACCCGCCTTCTCATCGAGGCCGAAAATCCGGACTCATCGGGAGGAATCCTTTTGTTTCCCGGTTATGCGGACCTCGATATCCAGATCCGCCTGCCTGCCGATCTGGCGGTCAGTGTGGATGCCGGCTCCGGGGACACCACGGCACGCGACCTGGCCAGCCTGGACTACGACGCCGGTTCCGGTGATCTCGATGCCGATGGCATTCGCGATGAACTGCGTGCGGATGTGGGATCCGGCGACATCACCGCCAACGGGGTGGGCCGCTTCGCCCTGGATTCGGTGGGTTCCGGCGACATCGTGGTGCGCGATGTGCGCGAAACCGTCGTCATCGGCTCGGTGGGTTCGGGTGATGTCACCCTGCGCAAGGTGGGCGGATCCGTACAGATCGGCAATGTCGGCTCTGGCGACATCGACATCAGCGGCGCCGCGGAGGTAACCATCGATGGCATCGGCTCGGGGGATATCGATGTCGATGACGTGCGCGGCAACTTCACCGTGAAGGAAGCCGGCAGCAGCGACATCAGCTACCGCAATGTGGGCGGCACGGTGGATGTTCCCAAGGACGATTGACCCGGATTGCGTCGCTGCGCTGACTTGCCGAACCCTTGAGACAACGCTGAATAAGTCCCGATTACGCCAATATCGTCATTCCGGCGAAAGCCGGAATCCATTGTCCCCTTAATCCAACCGCTCTCCCGGCGAGAGAGGGTGTTGAAGTGCTCAAGCGACCTTGAATTCGCCGTACTTGCGCAGGCGCTGATAGCGTTGCTCCAGCAGCTTGCCGGTGTCGAGCCCTTCGAGGCTGCGCAGCTGGTTGAGCAGCACGGCCTTGAGGCGCACCGCCATGGAATGCGGATTGCGATGTGCGCCTCCGAGCGGCTCGCGCACTACTTTGTCGATCAGGCCCAGCTCCAGCAGGCGTTGGGCAGTGATGCCGAGTGCCTCGGCGGCATCCTTGGCTTTTTCCGCCGTTTTCCACAGGATCGAGGCGCAACCTTCCGGTGAAATCACCGAGTAGGTCGAGTACTGCAACATCTGCGTGCAATCCCCGACGCCAATGGCCAATGCGCCACCCGAGCCGCCTTCGCCGATCACCGTGCACACGATCGGCACCTTCAGCTCGGCCATTTCGATCAGGTTGCGCGCAATGGCTTCGGATTGCCCACGCTCTTCGGCGCCGACGCCGGGATAGGCGCCTGGGGTGTCGATGAAGGTGAACAGCGGCAGCTTGAAACGTTCGGCCATCTTCATCAGGCGCAGCGCCTTGCGATAACCCTCGGGGCGCGGCATGCCGAAGTTGCGGCGGATCTTGGTCTTGGTATCACGGCCCTTCTGGTGGCCGATGATCATCACGCTGCGACCGTCAATGCGGCCGATGCCACCGACGATAGCCGCATCATCGGCATAGGCGCGATCACCGGCCAGCTCATGAAACTCCTCGCACATCACCTTGACGTAGTCGAGGGTGAAGGGGCGGGCCGGATGCCGGGCCAGTTGCGCAACCTGCCAGGGCGTCAAGTTGCGGAAGATCTCGGCGGTGCGCGTCTTCAGCTTGGCCTGCAGCTTGCCGATTTCCTCCTCGATATTGATCGCCTGCCCATGACTGGCATGCCGAAGCTCCTGGATCTTGGCTTCGAGCTCGCCAATGGGCGCTTCAAATTCGAGGAAGTTGGGGTTCATCTAGCGACGTTTGGACCAGAAAGGCGGAAGTATAGCGGTTCAGGCCAAGCCGCAACCGCGACCAGGCCGCAGCCGGCTCATTGCCCGTAGTGCAGTTCGGCTTCGAGCACGCCATCCAGCGCGCCGATGGTTTCCACCAGAAGCGGGCTGGCACGCACCCGCCATTCGGGCCCGAGTTCAATCTCGCCGCGCCCGCTCTGGTTGCTGAAAACGATGCGCACCGCCGTGCTGCCGCCGCGGCTGCCTTCCAGCGCCTCGTACAGGCGCGAGGCAAAATCCCGGGCAATCCCGTTCACGCGTACACGCAGCAGTCGTGCCTGTCGCTCGCAGGTCGATTCGATGGTGCTGACCCGTTGCGTGCGCAACTGGAAATTGCCGGAAAAATCATCAATCGTCAGGGTGCCCTCGAACACCAGGATGGCGTCGCGGGTGATCAAGGGCGCGAACTCGGCCCAGGTCTCCCGATACATCACTGCCTCGAAGCGTCCGGAGTAATCCTCAACCTGCACGAACGCGCGGGATTCGCCCTGCTTGCGCACGCCCAGTACCGAGCCGGCCAGGGTGAAAATGCGCCCGCCAGCAAACCGGTTGCGGCCTTCCGGCGGTTTGTAGTGCTTGTCCAGTTCGCCGATCGGGCAGCTCACCACGCGCGCGAGCAGATCACGCCACGCATCGGTGGGATGACCTGACAAGTAGTAGCCCAGGGTGTCGCGCTCGCCTCCCAGCTTGCGCGCAATCGGCCATTCCTCGACTTCAATCAAATCCAGCTTCACTGGAGCGGCACTGCCGCCGCCGAACATGTCGTTCTGCCCGGCCTGTGCATCGCGCGCCTGTTGCTCGGCAGCACGCATGGCTTCCGGCAACTGCGCAAACACACTGGCACGATTGCCGGCCAGGCCATCCATCGAACCGGACAGCACCAGTGCTTCGAGGGTGCGCTTGTTGACCTTCTGCGCATCCACGCGCAGGCAGAAATCGGCAATGTCACGAAACCCGCCGCCGCGGCTGCGCGCGTCGACGATGTTCTCGATGGCCGCCTCGCCGACGCCCTTGATTGCGCCAAGGCCGTAGCGGATGCGCTGGGATCGCGATTCGGCAGCGTCCGGCTCCAGGGCGAGGAACTTGTACACCGAGGTGTTGATGTCCGGCGCCAGCACCTCAAGCCTCATCGCGCGCGCTTCGCCAAGCAGGTTGACCACCTTGTCCGTGTTGTCCATGTCCGCCGACAACACTGCGGCCATGAACTCGGCGGGGTAATGGGTTTTCAGCCAGGCCGTCTGGTAGGAAACCAGGGCATAGGCGGCGGCATGCGACTTGTTGAAGCCGTAGCCGGCAAATTTTCCATGGTGTCGAACACGGCGTCGGCCTTCGCCTCGTCGACACCATTGTTGGCTGCGCCTTCGCGGAAAATTGCGCGATGACGGGCCATCTCCTCGACCTTCTTCTTGCCCATGGCACGTCGCAACAGGTCGGCACCGCCGAGCGAGTAACCGCCGACGATCTGCGCCATCTGCATGACCTGTTCCTGGTAGACCATGATGCCGTAGGTCTCGCGCAGCACCGGTTCCACTCGCTGATCGGGATAGTCGATGGGTTCCAGCCCGTGCTTGCGTTTGCAGTAGCTGGGAATGAGGTCCATCGGCCCCGGTCGATACAGCGCACCCAGCGCGATCAAATCCTCGAAGCGGTCGGGCTTGGCATCCTTCAACATGCCCTGCATGCCGCGCGACTCGAACTGGAAGATGGCGATGGTCTGCGCGCGCTTGAACAGGTCGAATACGGCCGGATCATCCAGCGGAATCGTGGAAATATCCAACGGCCCCGGCTTTGCCTTTTCCGAATCCCCAATCCCCAATCCCGAATCCCGGCGCCGAGCATTTATCGCCTTCACCGCCCAATCAATAATGGTGAGCGTACGCAGGCCGAGGAAGTCGAACTTGACCAGGCCCACGGCCTCCACGTCGTCCTTGTCGAACTGGGTGACCGCGCCCTCGCCGCCGGTTTCGCTGTACACCGGCACATAGTCGGTGAGCGGTCCCGGTGCAATGACCACGCCGCCCGCGTGCTTGCCGGCGTTGCGGGTGAGATCCTCAAGCTTCAGGGCGAGGTCAACCAACTCGCGCACCGCATCGTCGGTTTCGTACTGAGTCTTGAAATCGGCAACGACGCGCTCCGGTTCCCTGGCCGATTTCTCGCTGCGCCCGAGCGCATCGTCGAGACTCAGGTCCAGCGGCCGCATGGGAATCAGCTTGGCGATCTTGTCGACTTGTCCGTAGGGCATGCCGAGCACGCGCCCGGTATCGCGCAGCACGGCCTTGGCCGCCATGGTGCCGAAGGTGATGATCTGGCTGACGTGATCGCGCCCGTACTTGGCGGCGACGTACTCGATCACCTGATCGCGCTTGTCCATGCAGAAGTCGATGTCGAAGTCGGGCATCGACACGCGTTCCGGATTGAGGAACCGCTCGAACAGCAGGCCATAGCACAAGGGATCGATGTCGGTGATGCCCAGCGCCCAGGCCACCACCGAGCCCGCACCCGAGCCGCGTCCGGGACCAACCGGGATGTCGTGGTCCTTCGCCCAGTTGATGAAGTCGGCAACGATCAGGAAGTAGCCGGGGAAGCCCATCTCCACGATCACGTCGACTTCGACTTCAAGACGCTTGCTGTAGTCCTCGGCGCTGAAGCCGGCGGCGGGTGCCTGCCTGGACAGGCGCGCGGCGAGGCCGCTGCGTGCCTGCTCGCGGATCCACGATGCCAGATCGAACCCTTCCGGCACCGGGAAATTCGGCAGGTAGTACGTGCCGAACTTGAGCTCCAGGGTGCAGCGCTTGGCCAGCTCGACGGCGTTCTCGATGGCCTGCGGCAAGTCCGCAAACAGCTCCGCCATCTGCGCTGGTGATTTCAGATATTGCTCGGCCGAATACAGCCGTGGCCGCTTGGGGTCAGCCAACACGCGCCCCTGGTGGATGCAGACCCGCGCCTCGTGCGCCTCGAAGTCATCGCGTTCGAGAAAGCGCACGTCGTTGCTGGCGACGGCGGGGATATCGAGTTCAACGGCAAGCCGCACGGCGGTGCCAACGAAATTCTCGTCATCCTCGCGGCCAGTGCGCACTAGCTCGAGATAAAGCCGATCACCCAGGGTGTGTTGCCAGTCCTTGAGCCAGGCGCGGGCTGCATCCAGGCGACCACCCAGCAGGTGCCGACCGGCTTCGCTTTCCACACCCGCCAGCACGATCAGACCGGCATGCGCCTCGCTCAACCACGCCGGATCGATGAACGCGAAATCCCCGTGACGTCCTTGCGCCCAGGCGCGCGAAACAAGCCGCGAAAGATTGCGATATCCCTCGTCGTTCTGGCACAGCAAGGTAAGGCGGAATGGCCGATGACGATCGCCGGCATCCTCCAGCCATACATCGCAGCCAGCAATCGGCTTGATGCCCGCCTTCTCGGCTGCCGCATGAAACTTGACCAGGGCAAACAGGTTGACCTGATCGGTGAGCGCGACCGCAGGCATGCCGGCCGCCGCACACGCCGCAACCAGAGAATCGATGCGGATGGTCGAATCAACCAGCGAATACTCGCTGTGGACGTGCAGGTGGACGAAAGCCGGGGACATGGTGCAATCGGGCGGGGGGATCAGACAGGGTAGCGGCGCGTTCCGGGCCGGACAAGCGCGCACTGGACAGGGCTCGTGCGGGCTCCGCGTCCGCCGGGACAATCAGCTCTTGACGTGCTGGACAACGCGGAATGGCCGGGGTGCGGGCGGGCGATTACCCGGCGTCATGGTGGGCTTGCGGACGTGCATCGGGGACGCGCGCGCCGCAAACCTCGACCGATTCTGCGGCGGTGATGCCCCCGATGGTGGGGGCGTTTGGGGTCGGTCAAATCGCCACGCCCGCAAATCCCGTGGGCCGCTGCTCGGATCACTCCGCCGATTCGGCAAGAATGATCTCAACGCCAGGTTTGACCCCGGCGGTCCAATCGGCATCCTGCTGTTCGAGTTTCAGCGGTGCACCCTTGCCTTTGAGGAAGCAACGCGGGTGGTCGATGAAGTAGCTGCCGGTGGGTTCGTAGTGCCAGCCGGCACAGTTTTCTTCCGCATAGCAGATCGCCTGGCAATCCTTGGCAGTCTGGTTGACCTGGAAATCCATGCTGCGCGTGGCGCCCTGGTCTTCGATGCCTTCAAGCTGCGTGCCCGACACCCAGCCCAACGAGTAGCCCGGCAACCATTCCTGGGCCGATTTCACTTCGGGTTTGGGTGTGTCCGGAGTCGCTACGGCCACGGCTTTGAGTGCCTGGTTCAGTTCGGCTGCGCTGTCTGCCATCAGGTAGCGGCCGCCGGTACTGCTGGCAAGACAGGCCAGTTGCAGGTCAGCCTTGCTGCCTTTTTCAATGTCGAAGCCAATCACGTGCGCGGTGAAATCCACACTAGCGGATTCCAGCTCCTTGCCCAGCTCGCAAGGATCCGCGTTGCAGGTTTCCTCGCCGTCACTGACCAGAATCACGGTGGCCTTGTTTTCGCTGAAACGCAGCTCCTGTGCAGCCTGGCGAACCGAGGCGCTGATCGGGGTCATGCCGACCGGATTGATGGCGCCGACCTGTTTGCGGATGGCGTCGGTGTTGTTGCTTTCGGGTGCCTGCAATACCTGGATGTCCGCGCAATCGCCCTTGCGCCGGTGTCCATAGGCGAGCAAGCCGATGTCGCCTCCTTGCCAGCCGTCCAGCATGCTGCCAACGGCATCACGCGCGATTTCAATCTTGCTGCGCCCGTTGATCTGTCCCCACATCGAGCCTGAAGCATCCAGTACCAGCATCGTGGCATTCGCTTGAGGTTCGCTGGCGTGCAGGTCACCGGCAATCAACGCAGTGCTGGCCAGCATGCCGAGGAGCAGTGGCTTTGTCATGCTGAGGAAACTCCTGTTGAAAAAGTATTGGACTGAATGTGCCTGTGTGCCCGCCGGCCGTGGATTGGACGCTTTGGGCAAAGGCGTCCGCAGTTTCGTGGATGGTCAAGCCCGTGTCCATCGACCAGGAGCGCGCCGCGTCGGTACTGCATGCAATCCGATGTTGCGTGTTTGCGCCCAGCCGACATATTCCCAAAATGTCGCCCGAAAAATCCGCATCCGGCCTTACCGGCGCAACAAACAGCGTTGCACCGGCGCAAAACTGCGCCGGTGCTGCGGGCAGGGGCCGAGGCGTTCGATGGCCTGGATGTGTGCGGCGGTAGGATAGCCCTTGTGGCGGGCGAAGTCGTAGCCGGGGTAAACGCCATCGAGTTCAACCATCAGGGCGTCGCGCGTGGTCTTGGCGAGAATTGAGGCGGCGCTGATGGCCGCTTCCGTTGCATCGCCGCCGACAATGGCGCGTGCCGGGCAGGGCAGGTCACCCGGCAAGCGGTTCCCGTCGATCAAGGCGAAACTGGGTGTTATCGACAACGCGCTCAAGGCGCGCGACATGCCGAGCAACGTGGCAGCAAGGATGTTGAGCCGATCGATTTCCTCGGCCTCGACATGGCAGATGGAAAACGCCAAGGCGCGCTCGCGGATTTCCAGCGCGAGTCGATTGCGCTTGCGTTCCGTGAGCGCCTTGGAGTCTGCAAGCCCGGCAATCGGCTGTGCCGGATCGAGGATGACGGCGGCCACCACCACCGGACCGGCCAAGGGCCCGCGGCCGGCCTCATCGACACCAGCAACACGACCGGTCTCATTCATCCTTGAGCACTTTCAGGTTGTAGAACAAATAATCGTGGTAGGCGGAAATCAATTTTCGATCCTTGCAATTGAGGTATTGGCCCTGGCAGCGATCACGCATCAGCGTATTGGCCTGGTAGTAGGCATCTTTGGGAACGCCGGCAGCATCCAGCAGCAGGGAGCCCAGGTAGATGATGTCCAGCGCCTCGTAACGCGGCAGCTTCGGCATTGCGTAGCTGGTATCGAGTTTGAAGTAGGTGACCCTGCTTGAGTTCTGTCCGGCGGCCTTGGGTACCGACTTCGGAATCGCGTGGATGGCACCGTCAAACGAAGGCTGATGGTCGCCGAAGTGCATCAGCACCGTGGGGCGTCCGCTGCGCCAAAGCAGTGCTTGCATCTTGTCCAGCATCGCGCTTGAGAGTTTTGCGCGGTACAGGTAATTGCCGAGGTTGAGATTGAGCCAGGCATCCAGCGCGGGTGGCTTGAACTTGCCCTTGAACAGCGGCTTGTCAAAGGGCGCAGGCAAGCTCTCCAGCGGGTCCATGTGCGGGCCGTGCTGGTGCAGGGTCAGGGTGAAGATGAACAGCGGCTGGTCCGGATGCGCTTCGACTTCATCGGAGTAGATCTGGCGAAACGCCTCGTACAGGTCCTCGTCGGTGCTTTCCCAGCCAAGGCCGAGGTCCGTGCCGTCGTAGAACATGTCGAAGCCGTAGTTCTCGTAGGCATTGCGTGCGTTGAGGAACTCGCCGCTGTGCGAGTACACCGCGATCACCCGATAGCCAGCCGCCTTGAACGCGCGCGGCAATGAGTACTGCACGCGTGGCGCCAGGCTGTAGGTGGCGTATAGCCCGGCATTGCCGAACAGGACATCAGCAAGGCCGGTTTCCAGGGCGAATTCGCTGGTCCAGGTGCCACCACCAAAGGTATGCACGGTGAGCGGGCCGCTGGCGCGGGTATCCGCATCCGGCTGGAACATCGGCAAGGAGCATTGCGGGATTGTGCAGACCTTGAGAATGCGCGGATCGAAGGTGCTTTCTTCGAGGATTGCGACCACATCCGGTCGCCGCTGCGGCGCGCGCAATGGGGTGTCGAGCTTCCACGAGATCGAGGTGTCGCTGGACCCGGAGCGCTGCGGAATGTGCACCTCGGTATCGCTGAACGAGGTGAAGAACGCGGTCAGGTAGCTGCGGTCGGTGATGGTGGCCCACATCGGCTTGTTGAATACGCCGGAAAACGGGCCGCGCGGCGAAAGGCAGATGGCCAGGATCAGGATGGCCGCAAGCAAGCCAAGCCCTCGCATCAGCACGGCGCGACGCTGGCGCAGGGTCCAGGCCACGGGGACTTCGTCCCATTTCCATGCCAGCACCAGCAGGGCAGGAACGAGGATCAGCGCAACACCCGTCACCGCGAGCAGCATCGGATAGCGCACCAGCCAGTCCAGCGACTCCAGGTTGATGTAGTACTTGAGGTCGGGTGCGAGTACCGGGGTGAGCAGGAACTCCAGCTTGAGCATGCTCGCCGTGGCCAGGGTGATGACCAGCAGGCTGATGTTGAGCAGGGAAAACGACGCGCGCGCAGTCGCGAACAGCAGGATCAAGGTGGCGCAGCCGACGATGGCGAGCGCGAAGGATTTCTCCAGTTCGAGCTTTTCCGCGAATGGCACGAACACGAGCATGCCAACCCAGACGAGTATCGCCAGTCCGCGCATGAGGGCCATGCGACCGGGCCGGGACCGCGCGCGCGGCCTGGGTGCGTGCGCACCCTTGTCGGTCTGGGGGGTGGAATCGGCGGGGTCTGCGGGCATCAGGAAATCCGCGGCAAAGCGGAATCGTGGGCAATGCGGATGCGGGCGTCAACCGCAGCCGGGCCAAACCCGCTAGACTTCGCGCTGGAGTCGGCCAGGCAGTCGCGACGTGTTTCGACACGGCGAGGAAAGTCCGGGCTCCACAGGGCAAGGTGCCAGGTAACGCCTGGGCGGCGTGAGCCGACGGAAAGTGCAACAGAAAGCAAACCGCCGAACGGCATCGCAAGATGTGCGTGGCAAGGGTGAAACGGTGCGGTAAGAGCGCACCGCGTGCGGGGTCAACGCCGCATGGCACGGCAAACCCCACCTGGAGCAAGACCAAATAGGGGAGCTATGGCGTGGCCCGCGTCGCTCCCGGGTTGGTTGCTTGAATCCTGCGGCGACGCAGGATCCAGAGGAATGGCTGCCCACGACAGAACCCGGCTTAACGGCCGACTCCTTTTTTCGGGATCCGAGATCGGGGAGCAGGGGCCGGAGAAAAGCAGAAGACGGCATCCCTGATCTCCGATCTCCGCCCCTGATCTCCGATCTCTAATCTCCGAACCCCGTTCACTCCAGCAGCAGGTAGTACAGGCTCTGCCCACGCAGGATGGTGAGCAGCATCTGGCGCGGCTTGCGTTGCAGAAGATCCGCCAGGGTCGCCGTGCTCTCGAACTCGCGCTGGTTGATGGCGACGATCACGTCGCCGGCCCGCAGTCCCTGGGCATAGGCACGACTGGAGCCCTCGACGGCCGTCACGGCACTGCCTGCCAGTCCATTCTGGCGTTGTGCATCGGTCAGGTCCTGCAACTGGATACCGGCAAGTCGCGCATCCAGATCGCCTCCGCGCAGGCGGGTGGAAGCGCTGGCCTTGAGGGTCATGCTCACGGTTTGCGGCTTGCCATCGCGCAGGATGCGCACGTTCAGGGCCGCGCCCAGCGGTGACAGGCCTTCGATGTTGTGCAGGTCTTGTCCGGAGGACACCGTTTTTTCGTTGATCGCGACAATCACATCGCCCGGTTGCAGGCCGGCGGAGGCGGCCGCGCTGTCGCCGCGCACGCGGGTGACTACGGCGCCGCTGCCCTTGGTGATGCCGAGCATGCCCGCAAGCTCTGCGGTCAGGTCCTGGGTTTCCACGCCCAGCACGCCGCGACGCACCTCGCCAAACTGGATCAGCTGGCGCATGACATTGGCGGCCAGGTCGCTGGGAATGGCAAAGCCGATGCCAACGCTGGCACCGGATGGAGAAAAGATCATCGAGTTGATACCAACCAGTTCTCCGCGCAGATTGACCAGGGCGCCGCCGGAGTTGCCGGGATTGATGGAGGCGTCGGTCTGGATGAAGCTCTGGTAGCCGCCGCGCAGGCCGGTGCGATCCAGCGCGGACACGATGCCCGAGGTGACGGTCTGGCCGAGGCCGAAGGGATCTCCGATGGCGACCACGAAATCGCCCACGCGCACATCGCTGGATTTGGCCAGGGAGATTTGTTCAAGGCCGCCGACGGGAATCTTCAGCACGGTCAGGTCGGTGGCCGGGTCCGAACCGATCACCTGCGCCTTGAGCGTGCGCTTGTCATGCAGGGTTACTTCGATGTCGTCGGCGCCCTGGATGACATGGTTGTTGGTCAGCACATATCCCTTGGCAGCGTCCACGATCACCCCGGAGCCCAGCGATTGCTGCACGCGCTCGCGCGGCTGGTTGGGCATGTTGAAAAAGCGCCGGAAGAACGGGTCATCAAAAAGGGGTCACGCACCGCCACCCGCGTGCGGGTGTTGATATTGACCACCGCCGGTGTCACCCGCTCGATCATCGGTGCCAGCGAAGGCAGTGCCTGGCCGTCAACCGACGGAGGCAGGCCGGCGTGCGCCTCGTGCGATACCGGGAATGCAACCAATCCAAGCAGTGCAGCCAGACCGAACAATGCAATGAGCGATGCGACGCGGGTTTTGGAGGTTCGAGTCATTACCGGGATTCCTGACGGGTAGGGATGGTGAGGGGTGGCAAAGGGGCGGAAGCCACGCGGGCCACGCAAACGCTCACGGCTTGGTCGATGCTGTCCTACACGGACCACGCAGCTTCGATTCAGTTGCATTTCCGGCCCTCGAATCCGGGTTTGCCAAGGGTGGCCGGGCGGAAAGCCAAGCCCAGCTTCAAACGGACTCGGGCCTATGGACAAGGAGCCGGTCGCGGCGTACCGTAGACCTTTGGCGCAAGCACAAGATGTTGTGTGTGCCCAACGGGTGCGGGCCTAGCCATTGTGGCGAGATTCGGGGAATGTCGAAGGCATTCCGACCGCTTTGGCAGCCCTTGACCGTCCATAAGGTGAAGCGGTGCCGTGGTGAAAAGCAGCAACGATACCGGGAAGCAATCCCGGACACACAAGAAGATCCGGGAGGACGATTTTGCAATGAGCACGGTGCGACTTGAGGGGTTGGCGCGCGGGGCAGTCGAGATTCCACTTCAACCAGCGTCCCACGATATCTGGGACAAGAAATACCGGCTCAAATCCAAGAGCGGCGAAGCGGTTGATGCCAGCATCGACCATACCTACCAGCGCGTTGCGCGCGCCCTCGCTGAGGTCGAAACCACCACCGAGAAGCAGGAGTACTGGTACGAGCGCTTCCTGTGGGCCTTGCGCCGTGGCGCCATTCCGGCCGGCCGCATCACCTCCAACGCCGGTGCCAACGAACACAAGCCGAAAACCTCGACGATCAACTGCACGGTTTCCGGCACGATCGAGGATTCGATGTACAACATCCTCGACAAGGTGCACGAGGCGGGCCTGACCCTGAAGGCCGGTTGCGGCATCGGTTACGAGTTTTCCACCTTGCGTCCGCGCGGTGCGTATGTTTCCGGAGCCGGTGCCTACACCTCCGGCCCGCTGTCGTTCATGGATATCTACGACAAGATGTGTTTCACCGTGTCCTCCGCCGGCGGCCGCCGCGGTGCGCAGATGGGCACCTTCGATGTCTCGCACCCGGACGTGCGCGAGTTCATCCGCGCCAAGCGCGAGGACGGTCGCCTGCGCCAGTTCAACTTGAGCCTGCTGATCACCGATGGCTTCATGCAGGCCGTCGATGAAGACGGCGATTGGCCTCTGGTGTTCCCGATCCACATCAAGGAACAGCACGAAATCGACCTCACCGACGCCGACAAGGTGGTCTGGCGCGATTGGCCGACGAGCAAGCACTACGTGGTGCGCGACGATGGCCTGGTGGCATGCAAGGTCTACAGCCACATCCGTGCACGGCACCTGTGGGACATGATCATGGTGTCCACCTATGATTTTGCCGAGCCGGGATTCATCCTCATCGACCGCGTCAACGAGATGAACAACAACTGGTGGTGCGAGAACATCCGCGCGACCAACCCCTGCGGCGAACAGCCGCTGCCGCCGTATGGCTCCTGCCTGCTGGGCTCGGTCAACCTGACCACCTTCGTGCGTGATCCGTTCGGGCCCAAGGCGCGCTTCGACATGGACGAATACCGCGAGGTCGTGCGCGTGTTCACGCGCATGCTCGACAACGTGGTCGAAATCAACGGGTTGCCGCTTGAGCAGCAGCGCGAGGAAATCGAGAGCAAGCGTCGCCACGGCATGGGTTTCCTTGGCCTTGGCAGCACCCTGACCATGCTCAAGATGCGCTATGGCACCGCCGAGGCCTGTCGTTTCACCGAGGATGTCTCGCGTGAAATGGCCGTGGCCGGCTGGGAAGTCGCGCTGGGCCTGGCCAAGGAAAAAGGGCCCGCGCCAGTGCTCTCGCGCGAGTTCACGGTTACCGGCGAGATGCTGCGCAAGCGCCCGGAAATGATTCGGGATGGCTACAAGGCAGGTGATTCCGTGCCCGGCCGCATCCTGCACTCCAAATACAGCCGCTACATGCAGCGGGTGGCCGAAGTCGCCCCCGAGCTGGTGGCCGAGTTGGCCGAGGTGGGCGCGCGCTTCACCCATCACACCTCCATTGCCCCGACCGGAACCATCTCCCTCTCCCTGGCCAACAATGCCAGCAACGGCATCGAACCCAGCTTTGCCCACCACTACAGCCGCAACGTGATCCGCGAGGGCAAGAAATCCAAGGAAAAGGTCGAGGTGTTCAGCTTCGAACTGCTGGCCTACCGCGAGCTGATCAACGGCAAGGCCATGCCGTTTTCGGACAAGGCCGAGGAAAAGCTGCCCGACTACTTCGTCGCCGCGGACGACATCACCCCGACCGAGCACGTTGATATCCAGGCTGCCTCGCAGAAATGGATCGATTCCTCGATCTCCAAGACCGCCAATGTGCCGACCGCCTACCCGTACGAGGAATTCAAGGACATCTACCGATATGCCCACGCCCAGGGCTTGAAAGGATGCACCACCTTCCGCTTCAATCCAGCGGCCTTCCAAGGAGTGCTGGTAAAGGAGCATGATCTGGAAAACACGAAGTATCGTTTCGAGCTCGAAGACGGATCGGTGGTGGAGGTAAAAGGCAACGAAGAGATCGAGTACGATGGCGAGGTCCACACCGCAGCCAATCTGTTCGATGCCTTGAAAGAAGGCTACTACGGCAAATTCTGAATCGAGTGCGGGCCGGCGCGCATGCCGCGCGTCGTTGTGTTGTGCAATGCGATTTCAATCCTGGTCACCAACATAGGTCGGAGAGGGGAACATGAATTCCGAGAGTTCGGTAGAAGAAGTCAAAGACAGTCTGAAAGAAATTGGCAACGCGATCTCTGATGCCGCCGGTGCCGTGGCCTCTACCGCCAGCGCCGTCGTCGCCGATGCGAAATCGTCGGTGGCCAGCGCAGGCAAGAGTGCGGCAGCCAAGGTGAAGAAGGCGCGCAAGCAGGCCGCACGCAAGATCAAGAACGTCGTCGCTTCGGCAAAGAAGGCGGAAGCCGCTGCCGCCGACAAGATTGGCAAGGTTGCTGCCAGCGTGGGCAAGAAGGTGAAGGCCGCCAAGAAGGCCGTTGCCAAGAAGGCCAGCAAGGCAAAGGCCAAGGCCAAGCCTGCCGCGAAGAAGGTGGCCAAGAAGGCCGCGCCGAAGAAAGCCGCAGTCAAGAAAGCGGTGAAGAAGGTAGCCAAGAAGGCCGCGCCGAAGAAAGCCGCGAAGAAGATGGCCAAGAAAGCGTCGGCACGCAAACCGGCCAAGAAAGCTGCCAAGAAAGCAGTGAAAAAAGCGGCACCCGCCCGCAAGGCCGTGAAGAAGGCCGCCAAGAAGGCGCCAGCACGCAAGCCGGCGAAGAAGGCCGCAAAGAAGGGTCGCAAGTAAGGGCATGCCGTTCCCGCCGTGACCGGCGGGAACGGTATCTCCCGGTACCGGTCACGGCCCCAAGCCCTGGCCGGTACAGCCTGTTGAGGCGGATGTGCAGGAGCGACGCGCATGGCGTCGCCGCAACCGACGGTCGCTGAACGCGTTCCGCAATCGAATACCAAGGAGTGCGCCGGATGGCGATCAAGATCAGCAAGAAGATCAAGGGCTACAACGTGGTCAAGCCGGACGAGGCAAAGCCGGCGGTGTCAGCGCCTGTCGCTGCAGAGCCCGAGCTGGCCACGGCCGAAGTCATCCAGATGCATGAAAAGGTGGAGCGCCCGGACGAGCTCATCGGTGCCACCTACAAGATCAAGTCGCCGCTGTTCGAGCACGCGCTGTACGTGACCATCAACGACATCGTGCTCAACCAGGGCACCGAGCACGAGCAGCGCCGGCCCTTCGAGATCTTCATCAATTCGAAGAACATGGAACACTTCCAGTGGATCGTTGCGCTCACCCGCATCATGTCCGCCGTGTTCCGCAAAGGCGGTGACGTGACCTTCCTCGTGGAAGAACTCAAGGCGGTGTTCGATCCGCGCGGCGGTTACTTCAAGGCGGGCGGCACCTATATGCCGAGCATCGTCGCCGAGCTCGGACTGGTGGTCGAACGCCACATGAAGATGATCGGCTTGCTGCACGATCCGGAAATGGATCCGTCGCAGCGCGCCTTGCTGGCGGAAAAGCGTGCGGCCTATGAAGGGCGCGCAAAAAAAAGTCTGAAAGCGCCCGCCACGGCGCAGGTGTGAACGCCGCGTCGAAGAAGAAGGATTCACATTCTTCTCCGGTTGAGTCCGAACTGCGCGAAGACGATGCCGAAGCTGCCTTCCCGGCAGGCGCCACGCTCTGCCAGAAGTGCAATACCAACGCCACCATCATCATGGACGGCTGTGCCACCTGCCTGAACTGCGGGTACAGCAAATGCGGCTGATGTAGGCCGCACCGGAGAATCGGCACCATTTGATCGAAGTTGCGGAGAACTGATCGCGGAAGGTCGATGCCGCCAAATCGGAAGGCGATCTTCGTCTTCGCGTGTGAGCGGGCAAGGACTTTCCCGGGTTTTCGTCGAGGCCATCACAGGTTCGGGTCCTCCGGTCGAGTGCCGACCGCGATGGTCTGTGGGATCATTGTCCGGATGACCTGCGCTCTCGGGGGAGATGCTCATGGTTGCTGCCAACCAGGATGCTGCAGACGCGCAAGGCCGATACGACCATCGGGTGCGCACGCGTGCACTCGAGATCCATACGCGCTCGGCGCGTGGTGGATTCCTCTACCTGTTGGCATGGTTGCCGCTCGGCTATGCCGCCGGTTACTTCAACAATGCGCCTTGGAACTCCACCGCGATCACCTTGGTCCTGGTGCTGCTGGCGTGGATCCGCATGCGCAGCCGACCACCCAAGACGGATGCAGCCGCGCAGTCGCGCTGGATTTCGCGCTATGTCCTGATCTGCCTGGCCACCACGCTGATCTGGTCCGCGGTGCAGGCCTGGATCCTGCTCGACGACATGGCCGGCGTGCAGACACGCAACACCACTCTGATGGCCACCATCGCGTTTGCCTCGGTGTTTGCCCACCTGTACACACCGGTAATGCGGCTGGCCTTGGCCGGTATCGTGATGCTGCTGGTTCCGGTGCTGGCCATCCTGTGGATGGACTCCGCCGAGCCGCTGATGGCCGCGGCGATGAGCGTCTTCTCGATCTATCTGGTCAACGCCGCCTTTCGCTCGCGCGCCGACTTCCGCCGTCGCCTCGATCTGGACGATGCCCTGCGCGGCCAGCGCGACCAGTACGAAAAGTTGAGTCAGACCGATGCCCTCACCGGGCTGAGCAACCGACGCACGTTCGCGGAGACCCTGAACGGCCTGGTGCGCGAAGCACAGTGGTTGCAGGGTGCCGGCGTGGCGCTCGTATTGCTGGACATCGATCATTTCAAGTCCATCAATGATCGCCATGGCCATGTCATTGGCGATGAGGTTTTGCGGCGCCTGGCGCGCAAGCTGGCCAGGATGTTTTCCGCTGATGACGTGATGGTGGCGCGCATTGGCGGCGAGGAATTTGCGCTGATCCTGCGCGATGTGGATGAAGTGTCGGCCACGATCCGGGCCGAAGCCTTCCGCGAGGCCTTGGAGGCGCAGCCGATTGCCTGTGCCGGCATCAATGTGCCGGTCACCGTGAGCATGGGGGTCGGCAGCTTCCATGCGGCCCGTGATCGCGATGACGACGGCTTCTATGCGGCGGTCGACGTTGCCCTGTATGCCGCCAAGCAGCAAGGTCGCAACCGCGTGGTTTCGATCAGCATGCTGGAGCCCGGCCGGATCCGCGCGCGTCGAGGACACGGCGCGGTCGATGCAGCGCCGACGCCGCAGAATGACGATGTTTGAACTGGTCGGTTTCGACGGCGACGACACGCTCTGGCGCAGCCAGGATTTCTACGACGCCGCGCAGGCCGAGTTCGAGCGCATTGTCGGGCGCTACGTCGATCTCGCCGACGCGCGCGTGCATGATCGACTGCTGTCGATCGAGCGCAGCAATGTTGCCTTGTTCGGTTACGGCGCGAAGGGCATGACCCTGTCGATGATCGAGGCGGCCTTCGCCATCAGCGATGGCCGCATCAGCGCGGCGGACCTGCACCGCCTGGTTGGCATCGGCAAGGACGTGCTGGCCCATCCGGTCGAATTGCTGCCCGGCATTCGCGATGCCGTGGAAACCGTAGCCGGCATGTGCCGGATCGTGTTGATCACCAAGGGTGACCTCTTGCACCAGCAGGGCAAGGTGGCCCGTTCGCAACTCGGCGACCTGTTCCATCGCATCGAGATTGTTTCCGAAAAGGATCCTGCCGCCTACGCACGCGTGCTCGCCGAATGCGAAGTGGCGCCGGCGGACTTTGTCATGGTCGGCAACTCGGTGCGCTCGGACATCGCGCCGGTGGTGACACTCGGTGGCTGCGGCGTGTACATGCCCTACCACTCCACCTGGCAATTGGAAAACGATGCGGAATTTGCGCCGGGTCACGCGCGGGTGATCGAGGTTGCCGATGCCGCGTCGATACCCGCAGCGATTGCCAGTCTGGCCGAAACCCGAGGGCACGGTTAGCCATTCCAAATCACCAAACCTCCATCCCGTAGAGCGGGGCTTGCTCCGCTGATCGCATTGCCGCACATCCAGCCGAGCAAGCTCGGCTCTACAGGGGCAGGCAATGGCGTCCATGCCTACGATCCATCGTTTCCGTAGAGCGGAGCTTGCTCCGCTGATCGCATTGCCGCACATCCAGCCGAGCAAGCTCGGCTCTACAGGGGCGGGCAATGGCGTCCATGCCTGCGATCCATCGTTTCCGTAGAGCGGAGCTTGCTCCGCTGATCGCATTGCCGCACATCCAGCCGAGCAAGCTCGGCTCTACAGGGGCAGGCAATGGCGTCCATGCCTGCGATCCATCGTTTCCGTAGAGCGGAGCTTGCTTCGCTCCTTGCTTGCTCCGCTCATCGCCACGCCACGCATCCAGCCGAGCAAGCCCGGTTCTACGAACACTGGTGTTCGCACCGTGCGGGCAGGTGTTCGAAAGCGGACGCTCCGCACCGGACAGAATCCGGGCGCGTACGAAAATAACCTGTGAAAACAATGCGCTGAGAGATTAGCCCGGGTTGGCACGGGCCCTGCTATATGCAGGGCATGGACATTGCCCGACCCGAACTCAAACAACGCAAGCGTCGTCGCCAGATCATCACCGCCTTGGCGATCGGCAGCCTTTCCATCGCGGCCGTGGCCGCTTTGCTCATGCTCGATCCGGCATTGCCCGGCGTGGAACGCAGCAGCGTATTGGTCGACACCGTCAAGCGCGGTGAGCTGCTGCGCGAAGTGCGTGGTCCCGGCACCCTGGTGCCCAAGGAGATCCGCTGGATCGCGGCTGAGACTTCGGCGCGCGTCGAGCGCGTGCTGATCAAGCCAGGTGCGGTGGTCGAGGCCGATACCATCATTCTCGAGCTTGGCAATCCGGAAGTGGACGACCAGTTGCTGGCGGCCAATGCGGAACTGACTGCCGCGCAGTCCGACCTTGCCGCCAAGCGCACCGAACTCACCTCGCGCCTGCTCGATCAGCAGGCCGCGCAGGCGCAGGCGAAAACCGATTACGAAACCGCGCGCATGCAGGCGGAATCGGAAAAGGTGGTGGCGGAGAAGGGCATCATTCCCGCCGTGCAGTATCGCAAGAGCCTGGTCGTGCTTGAGCAGCTCAAGTATCGGGTCGACATCGAACAGCAGCGCGTTGACGAGTTCCGGCGCAACATCGCCGCCCAGCTTGCCGCCGAGCAGGCGCGTCTTGATCAGCTCGCCAACACGCGTGATCTGCGCCAGCGCCAGGTGGATAGCTTGCAGGTGCGCGCGGGTATCGCCGGCATCCTGCAGCGTGTGGCGGTTGAAGAAGGCCAGCAGGTCGCCGCCGGCAGCAACCTCGCGCGCGTGGCCCGCCCCGGTGACCTGATGGCGGAACTTCGCATTGCCGAAACCCAGGCCAAGGACATCGTCATCGGGCAGGCCGCGCACATCGACACCCGCAATGGCATCGTCGAAGGCAAGGTGCTGCGCATCGATCCGGCCGTGCAGAACGGCACGGTGCAGGTCGATGTGGAACTGGTGGGTGATTTGCCCGCAGGTGCGCGCCCCGACCTTTCCGTGGACGGCACCATCGAGTTGGAACGCCTGGTCGATGCGCTGTACGTGGGTCGACCGGCCTTTGGCCAGGCCGATTCCGAAGTGCGCCTGTTCAAGCTGGATGCCAACGACGTGGCGACGCGCGTGCCCGTGCAGTTTGGCCGCAGTTCGGTCAACCAGATCGAGATCCGCTCCGGGCTCAACGTCGGTGACCGCATCATTCTTTCCGATACCAGCGCATACGACCAGCATGACCGCATCCGTCTCGAATGACATTCGCCTCGAATGAACGAATCGAACAACAAGCACGCCATTGAACCCACTGCCATCGCGAGAACAGCATGAACAGCGAATCCCTGATCCATCTGGACAACATCAAGAAGGTGTTTCTCACCGATGAAGTGGAAACCCATGCCCTGGCCGGCGTGCATTTCGGTATCGCGCGCGGCGAATATGTGTCGATCTCCGGACCATCCGGCTGTGGAAAATCGACCCTGCTCGCCATCCTCGGATTGCTGGATACGCCCAGCGAAGGCAGTTACCGCCTGAATGGTCGCGAGGTGGCGAGCATCGATGCCGGCGAAAGGGCGCGCATCCGCAACCAGGAAATCGGATTCGTGTTCCAGGCCTTCAACCTGATCGGTGATCTCAGCGTCTTCGAGAACGTCGAGCTGCCTTTGACCTATCGCGATGGCGTATCCAAGGCCGAGCGACGCAAACGCAGCATCGAGGCGTTGGAACGGGTCGGCATGGCACATCGGGTCAAGCACTATCCGGCGCAGCTCTCCGGCGGTCAGCAGCAGCGCGTCGCGGTTGCGCGTGCGCTGGTCGGTGCGCCGTCCATCCTGCTGGCCGACGAGCCGACCGGAAACCTTGATTCGAAGAACGGCGAAGCGGTCATGGCCCTGCTCGACGAGCTGCATCAGGGCGGCGCAACCATCTGCATGGTCACCCACGATCCGCGCTATGCCGATTTTGCCCAGCGCAAGATCTTCATGTTCGATGGTCGCGTGGTCGATGAGGAAACCATGCACCGCCTGCGCCACGAGGAAGACCAGCGGCTGATTCGCCCACGCGAGCGCAGCATCCCATGAACGGGAACGACGGCGAACCTGCGGCGCTTTCCATGGCGGGGCTCGGCACGATGACTGACTGGCGAGGCGATTGCGGAGGTGTCGAATGATGGGCTGGCTGACTGACCTCAAGCATGCCGCACGCAGCCTGCGCGCCCAAGCCGGCACCGCAGTGCTGGCGACGTTCACGCTGGCCATCGGTCTGGCCGCGGCGACCGCCATCTACGCGGTGATCGATGCGGTGCTGCTGCGCGATCTGCCGTATCCGCATGCGGAGCGTCTGGTGCAGATCCGCGAGCGCGCCGAAGACGGTCACGACATGGCCCTCGCCTATCCGAACTATGCCGATCTGTCAGCGACGGTGGATGCGTTCGATGCAACCGCCTACTACACGGACATGGGTGCGCCGGTTACCTACGCGGGGAATACGCAGCGCCACCGATACGCTCTGGTTGGCGACAACTTCTTCCAGGTGTTGGGCGTTGCCCCCGTGCTCGGGCGCAGCTTTTCCGGCGACGAGCGCGCGCGCCTGGCCGTGATTGGATTCGATCTGTGGCAATCCCGCTTCGGTGGCCGTGCCGACGTCCTGGGTCAGGTGTTCGAGATCAACGGTGAAACGCATTCGGTGATCGGCGTGATGCCGCGTGGATTTGCATTCCCCGCGCAGGCCGCGTTGTGGACGCCGGTGCTGTCGGTGCTGGATCACCCCGGCAATTCACGCAGCGCGCACAACTTCGATGGCATTGGCCGTCTGCACGCGGGCGAGGGCCTGGCCCAAGCACGCCTGGCCGCGGCCGCACTGGCCAAGCGCCTGCACGAGCAGCACGGTGACGATGTCGACGCTGCGGGATTCGACCTGATGCCGCTGCGTGACGCCATTGCCGCCCCGGTGCGCAATGCGCTGCTGTTGCTGGCCGCAGGAACCGCTTTCCTGCTGCTGATCGCGATGACCAATGCAACCAACCTGCTGCTGGCCGTGAACGTGGCGCGTGGACGCGAGTTGGCGGTGCGTTCGGCGCTCGGCGCGAGCCGGGCGCGCCTGGCTCGCCAGGTCTTCGCGGAAAGCCTGCTGATTGCCGGGTCGGCCTGCGTTCTCGGCTTGACGGGCGCATCGCTCGCCATCCGCCTGCTGCTGCGCAGCGGCGGCGCCGGCTTGCCACGCCTGGACGACATCGCGCTGGATCCCGCAGCGATAGGCATGGGCATCCTGCTGGCTCTGGCAATGGCTGGCGTGGTTGCGCTGGCCGTACTCCTGGGCAGTCAGCGCGGCACACCCAATGCAAGCCTGCGAGAGAGCGGACGCGGCTTGTCCGCAGGCAAGGCGCAATTGCGCATGCGTGCGACGCTGCTGGTCGGACAAACCGCACTGACGACCCTGTTGTTGTTCGGCGCCGGCCTGCTCACACGCAACTTCGTCAGCCTGATGTCGGTTGATCCCGGCTTTGACGGCAGCAGCGCGATGCGGGTGGAGCTGATCCGCCCGTGGTCACAGGACGCGGCCGTGGCGGCGGAAACCGCGCGCCGTTACCAGGCGCTGATTGACGCATTCGCGAGCCTGCCCGGAGTCGATGCCGCGGGCGGCGTGAATGCCCTGCCGTTGACCGGCAGTGGCGCCGGCGGGACTTTCTGGGACGGCAGCGTTACCGACCTCGCCAGCCTCGATGCGGTGGACGGACTGGGCTATGCCGAATTCCGCATCGCCACGGCCGACTACTTCAGGGCGGCCGGCATGCGCATGCTCAGCGGCCGAGGCTTCGACGCGCGCGACCGTGCCGATGGCGAGAACGTGGCGGTGATCAGCGCGGCGGCTGCACGCACCGCCTGGGGCAATGCCGATCCGATCGGCAAGCGCATCCAGTTCGGCAACATGGATGGCGATGCGCGCATCCTCACCGTCATCGGCGTCGTCAACGATGTGCATGAACACCGCCTGGATCGCGCGCCGTCCGGCACGATCTACCTGAACCTTGGGCAGCGTCCGATGGCCGCGTCCGAATTCAACATCGTGGTGCGTTCGGCCTTGCCTTTGGCCGCCCTGGAGCGCGAGATGCGTGGCCAGCTGCAGAGCCTGGCTGGCGACATTCCGCATCGGCTTGCTCCGCTCGCGGAAGTGCGCACGGCGGCCTTGGCCGAGCGTCGGTTGAGCCTGGTCCTGCTGGGCATCTTTGCCGGTGTGGCCCTGCTGTTGGCCGTGGGTGGTCTGTACGGCTTGATGGCATTCGCGGTGACCCAGCGCGGACACGAATTTGCGCTGCGCCAGGTGTTGGGGGCGACACCCGCTCGCATCCTGGGTTTGGTGCTGCATGGTGGCATGGCGATCGCTGCCATCGGCGTGGCCAGCGGCCTTGCCTTGGCCTGGGCATCGGCGCGCGCGTTGAGTGGAATGCTGTATGGCGTGCCGGCCGGCGATCTGCTGGTTTCAATCGGCGTCGTTGTGCTGCTGCTGGCCACCACCTTGCTGGCTTGCCTGCTGCCGGCGCGGCGTGCCTGCACGGTGGCGCCACGCGAGGCTTTGTCGTGATCCCTGCCAGCGGCCAATCAACGTGGGAGGAAAACACATGAAAGCGTTTGCATTCGAGTTGCGCGGTGCGGCGCGCACGATCGCGGCGCAACCCGCCTTCTCCGCGCTGGTCGTCGGCGTGCTCGCCGCCGGCCTCGCCTGCGTGATGTTCATGCTGGTGGTCCTCAGCGCCTTGGTGATCCGACCCTTGCCGTTCGCGCAGCCCGAACGCCTGCTGCACCTCGGCATCGCAAGCTCCGACCGGTCGGATGAACTCGGGGACGTGGGCGACCGCGATCTGCTGGACTGGCAGCGTCAACTGGCCACGCTTGCCGAGGTGAGTGGATTCCAGCAAATGACGGTGAATCTCGGCGATGCCGCAGGCACCGAACGCTATGCCGGTGCACAGTTGACCAGCAACCTGCTCGACGTACTCAAGGTGGTGCCGCAACTGGGTCGCGGATTTGTTGCGGCGGATGGCCAGCCGGGGGCAGCGCCAACCGTGCTGCTTTCCGATTCACTGTGGCGCAATCGCTTCAATGCCGATGCATCGATCATCGGGCGCACGCTGCGTGTCAACGCGCGCGATGCGATCGTCATCGGCGTGATGCCGGCGCAGTTCAGCTATCCGTACAAGGAAAAGGTGTGGTTGGCGGGGAGCCTGGATGCGAGCGCCACGCGGGGTGACGGCAGTGAATGGGCGGTGGTTGCCCGCCTGCGCGATGGGGCGACGCCGGCAGCCGTGAATGCCGCCTTGTCCGCATGGCGCATGGAGGCCGCGAAAGCGGATCCGGTCGCATTCGAACAACTCACGACCGGCGCCGAGCCTTTGTCCTGGCTTTTCATCGACGCGGGAACGCGCGGCATTCTCAATGTCATGTTGATCGCGGTCTTGCTGGTCTTGCTGGTGGCCTGTGCGAATGCCGCCAACCTGATGCTGACGCGCGCCCTGGCGCGCCGGCAGGAACTGGCGGTGCGCTCGGCGCTGGGCGCCAGCCGCGCGCGACTGGTGTTGCAACTGCTTTGCCAGAGCATGCTGCTGTCCCTGCTGGCTGCAGCCATTGCATTGCCGCTGGGTTGGCTGGGCGCGCACTGGGTCGATCTGGTATTCCGTACCTCGGAGCAGGACGGACCGCCGACCTGGATGCATTTCTCCGTGGATGCAAACCTGATTCTGCTTACCGTGCTGGCCGCGCTCGGCACCGGCCTCATCACCGGCCTGTTGCCGGCCTTGCGCGCGGGCAGCGGCGTCAACCAGGCCCTGCGCGACGACAGCCGCGCCGTTGCCGGTGGTGCGTTCGCACGCATCAGCCGTGGCCTGGTGATTGGCGAGATCGCCCTTTCCTGCGTGCTGCTGGTTTCCGCCGGCGTGATGGTGCGCGGGATCAATGGATTTGCGCACAATGATTTCGGCATCCAGCCCGGGCACCTGTTGAGTGCACGGGTTGGATTGCCCGAGCTGGGAGAAGGGGAAGGTGCGCAGCAGGTGGCGCGCTTCGAGCGCATCACCGAACGGCTGCGCAACGAGCCGGGTGTCGTCGATGCCGCTGCCGGAACCACCCTGCCCGGACTCATTGCCAGCGGAACGCGTGTCATCGCCGACGGCGCCGCCACAGATGCGCCGCGTACCTTCGTCTACTCAGGCGCGATCGACGACCACTTTGCCGCGACCTTTGGCCTCACGCTCGAGCAGGGCCGGCTGTTCGATTCGCGCGACCGCGCCGACTCGACGCCGGTGGCCATCGTGGATCGCACTTTTGCCGAGCGTTTCGGCGATGCCGGGCCGGTGTTGGGTCGACGCTTCACCCTGGATCCGGATGAGTCCGATCATTCCACGGTGACCGTGGTTGGCGTGATCGCACGCACCCAGCTGGATGACCTGGATGATCCGGTGCGGCCAGCCTTGCTGGTGCCGATGCGCCAGCAGCCCGCACGCTTTGCCAGCCTGGCGGTGCGCACGGCTGGCGATCCCGAGGCATTTGCGCCGCGACTCATCGAGATCGTGCGCGAGCTGGAGCCGGATGCGCCGGCTTATTGGGTTCGCGGATACGAGCGGGTGATTGCCGAAGCGGTGTTCGGCCTGCGCGTGGTATCGCGCATGTTCACCGTGTTTGGACTCATTGCTTTGTTCCTGGCTGCCGCCGGCCTGTATGGGGTGCTGGCCTTCACCGTGCGCGAGAGAACCCGCGAGATCGGCGTGCGCAGGGCGCTGGGAGCACCGGCGGGGCAGGTGCTCGCCAGCCTGGTTGGACGCGGCAGCGTTCAGGTGGGCATCGGCCTCCTGCTCGGGCTTGCCCTGGGCTGGCCATTTGCACGCTTGCTGGTTGGATCCTTCAATGGTTTCGACCCGACGGAACCGCTGGTCTATGCGCTGGTGTTGGGTGTGCTTGCCCTGGTCGCCCTGCTGGCGATCCTGGTGCCGGCCCGCCGCGCCCTGCGCATCGATCCGGTCATTGCCTTGCGTCACGAATGAGGAACAGCGAAATGCTCGTCAATCTGCACATGGCTGCACGCGCACTGCTGCGCACTCCCGTTTTCACCCTGGTGACGGTGCTCATGCTCGGCATGGGCATTGGCCTCAGCATCTTCATGTTCGGCGCGATCAATGCCTATTCGCTGAAACCGCTGCCGTTCGCGCATCCCGAGCAGTTGCTGCATGTCCAGTACACCGACAGCGAAAGCGGACAGCGCAGGCTCTCCCTGCCAATGCTGGATTGGCTTGAGTTCCGTGATCGGCAATCCAGCCTGCAATCGCTTGCCGCGTATGCGACGGCAACCATGAACCTGGGCGGACTCGAAGGCCCGCCTGAGCGCGTCTCCGGTGCGCGCGTGAGCACCGATGCCTTTGCCACGCTCGGCGTGCAGCCGCAGCTTGGCCGCGATTTCCTGGCCGACGATGCCAGGGCCGGGGCCATGCCGGTTGCCTTGATTGGTGATCAGCTGTGGAAGCTGCGCTTCAATGCCGATCCCGGCGTGCTTGGCCGCGACATTCGCATCAACGGCACGCCCACCCGTGTCGTCGGCATCATGCCGGAGCGTTTTGCCTTCCCGATCGAGGAATCGGTGTGGACGCCGCTCGGCCTTGACCGGATTGCCGCAGCGGATGAGTCGGCGCCGCTGGTCAATGGCTTCGGGCGTTTGCGTGACGGCCAGTCCCTGCCGCAGGCTCGCGCCGGGTTCGCTACCCTGGTCAGCAACCTGGCCGAACAGCGCAAGGAAAAGCTGCGCGGCGATGCGGCCAGCGTGGTGGCACTCGGCGATTATTTCGTCTTGCCGCAGATTCGCCAGGCCAATGTGGCGATGTTTGTTGCGGTGTTGCTGGTGCTGCTGATTGCCTGTGCCAACGTGGCGAGTCTGGTGATGGCGCGCTTTGCGGCGCGTGCGCGTGAGCTGGCCGTGCGTTCCGCACTGGGAGCGGGGCGTTCGCGCCTGATCCAGCAGGTGTTGTGCGAAACATTGCTGCTGGCACTGGCAGCCACGCTGCTGGGCTGGCTGGCAACGCTGGGCGCTGCACACGTGATGGAAGGCGTCATGGCCGATACCCCGGCACAGACACCGTACTGGGTGGATTTTTCCGGTGACGCGCGTGACTGGTTGTTCACCGCCGGCATCGCCTTGGTGACGGCGCTGGTGGCCGGACTGGTGCCCGCACTGCGCGCCGGTCGCGTGGATGTGCAGGCGGTGTTGCGCCAAGGCGGCGGCATCGGAGAGCGCGGGCGTCTGGCGCGCCTTCTGGTCGGTGCCGAAGTGGCCCTCTCGCTGATCCTGCTGGTCGGCGCGGGCATTGCGATCCGCAGCGCGGTTTCCGCACAGGCAAAGCCGCTGGGCATCGACACGGACCAGGTGATGACCGCGCGCATCGGATTGCCTGCGGCACAGTACGCGGAGCCAGCCGCACGCGAGCGCTTTGCCGCATCCCTGAGCGAGCGCCTTGCGCACTTGCCCGGTGTGCGTCAGGCCGCCATCGCCAGCAGTCTTCCGCTGATGGGTTACGAGCGGCAGGACTACGCGCGTGAGGGCGATGTGGTTGATCGCGACTCCAGCTTGCCGCAGGCATGGGCATCCAGCGTCAGCGCGGGCTTCTTCGATGTTTTCGGCATCCGCCTGCGCGAAGGTCGCCTGTTCGATGAACGTGATCGCGCGGACAGCGTGCCGGTGGCGGTCATCAGCGCGCGCCTGGCCGAGACGGCCTGGCCAGGACAAAGCGCCATCGGCAAGCATCTGCGATTGTCGCCGCGCGAGGACAGCGCGGAATCGCTTGAGGTGGTCGGCGTGGTTGCCGACAGCGTGCAGGCCAATTACTTCGAGGAAAGTGCGCGACTGGCTGCGCACCGTGGCGATGGCAACGTGTTTCGTCCCGCAAGCCAGACCGCACCGGCATTCTTCAGCGTGGCCGTGCGCGCCGATGGCAAGGCCGCCGCGCTCGGCCAATCGATCCGCGAAGCGGTGCTCGCCATCGACGCGGACCAACCGGTGTACTGGCTGCGCAGCATGAATGAATGGCGCGAACGCATGCTCTGGAGCAGCGACCTGCTGGCCAGCATGTTCTCCGTGTTTGCGGGCTTTGCCCTGTTGCTGGCCGTGGCCGGCATTTACGCAGTGCTCGCCTTCGACGTGGCCAGACGCACCCGCGAGATCGGCGTGCGTCGGGCCATGGGCGCGGATTCCCGGGCAATCCTCGGCATGATCCTCGCGCGTGCCGGTCGACAGGTGATCGGCGGACTGCTGGTCGGACTGCCGCTGGCCTGGTTGTGCTCGCGTGCCCTGGCGGGACTCACGCTGAAAGGCGCCGGCTCCGATCCCTGGGTCTACATCGGCGTGGTGGGCGTGTTGCTGCTGGCCGTACTGGTTGCCGGACTCCTGCCGACGCGACGGGCCTTGCGCGTCGATCCTATGGTCGCGTTGCGCGATGAATGAGTGGAACTTCCGATGAACGCGATTTCCAGCCTCTTGCGTCGCCAACTGCGCACGCCCTTGTTTGCACTCATCGTGACCGTGCTGGTTGCTGCTGTGGTGGCCTTCAATGCCAGTGCGTTTTCCGCCATCCATGCGCTGCGCTGGAAGGCATTGCCGTATGTCGATGGCGAGCGCCTGGTGGAACTGCAGGCACGCCTGGTCAACTACGGGTTCGACGTGGGCCTCACGGAAAACCTGCGCCAGGCGGTGATTGCCGATACCGCCCATTTCAGCGGCGCCCTCGGTGTTGCGCGTGTGCGCGGCGGTGGCGAGGACGGTCGCACCTGGCAGATGGCGCGAGTGACGGAGAATTTTCAGCAGGTGCTGGGCATTGCGCCCGCGCTGGGGCGTGGCTTCCAGGCCGATGATGCGCGTGCAGGAAATGATGCCGTCATCCTGCTTGGCGATGCCATCTGGCGCAGCCGCTTCAATGCCGATCCACAGGTGATCGGCAAGGACATTCGCTTCACCGACCGGGTGTATCGCGTTATTGGCGTGATGCCGCCATCGTTTGCGTTTCCGGATGCCTCCATCGAGGCCTGGCGACCCTTCGTGATGAGCGATGCGGAGCGCGAGCTCAACCGGCAGGGCAACGTCGGCATGATCGATGTGGTGGCGCGCATGGCGCCGGGCGTCGAGCTGGAACAGGCGCAGGTGGCGCTCGATGCCATCCTCGCGCGTGACGCCAGCCTGGATGGACTGCGCAGCAATGCCGGCGTTGTGGCCGGCGCGCGCGCGTGGCGGGATCGCTACGCCAGCGGCTATTTCCATGCGCTCACCTGGTTGCAGATTGCGGCACTGATCCTGCTGGTGGCCGTGCTTGCCAACCTGGTCAACCTGCAACTGGATCGCTTGCTCGTGCGTCGTCGCGAACTGGATGTGCGTCGCGCGCTCGGCGCCAGCGAGCGCTCGATTGCAAAGACCGTGCTCGCCGATCTCGCACCGCCGGTCGTGCTTGGCGTTGTGCTCGGCCTGGCCCTGACGCCCGCGCTGTTGCGTGTGTTGGTGTCCCGCGATTTGCTGCCGCAGGATCTACCCCAGGGCGTGACCTTCGGTGCGGCCAGCCTGTCGAGTGCCTTGCTGGTGGGCGTGATCACCATGGCCAGCGGCCTGATCGCCGCACTGGTTTCCGCACGCGCATCGCAGTTGTCCAGCCGCAGTGGCGTGGGTGGCATGGGCCGCCTGCGTCCGGCCATGTTGGTGGCCCAGGTCATGCTGACCACGGCCCTGCTGGGCAGCGAAGGCCTGCTGCTGCGCAGCGCGCTCAACTTGTCCGATGCGGATCGCGGCTTTGATTCGCGTGGTGTGCTGCTGACCCTGGTCGATCCGGTCGGAGTCACCACGGCCGGTGCAGCTTTTGATCCGGCCACGGATGCGACACGTTATGCGCCCGTGGTCGAGCGCATCCATGCCGCGGTGGAAAGCCTGCCGGGTATCAATCGCGTGGCGGTGTCCACCGCGCCGCCCTTCAGCGGCTGGGAGATGGTGGGTTCGATCCGCATGCCGAATCAGCCCGACAACCTGCAGGCGCGCACGCGCTCGGTGGGGCCCGGTTACCTGTCCACGCTCGGCATCGGCCTGCTGGCGGGGCGCGAATTCAACGACGCCGATCACCCCGGCAGCAGCGGTGTCATTGTCGATGAGTTGTTCCGCAGGCGTTTCCTTCAAGGCGTCGATCCACTCAGCGCCTACGTTGAGCTTGCAACCGATGCGCAAGGAGGATTTCGTCGTGCGCCCATCATTGGCGTGGCGCGCACGGTGAAGCACGAAAGCCTCGACGAAACCGACAATCTGCCGACCGTCTACCAATTCAACGCCGCGCCGCTGCCGGTGTTCTGGCTGGTCAGCCATGCTTCGGGTGATCCCGCTGCCATTGCCGAAAGCGTGCGTCGCGCCATCCAGCAAAGTGCGCCGGGAACCACCGTCGGCACCAATGAACCCTTGGCCACGCGCATTGCTTCCACCCTGGGTTCACGTCGTGCGCTTATTGAGGCCTTGGGTGGGTTTGCCCTGGGTGCGCTGCTGCTTGCCGCGATCGGCTTGGCCGCCGTTCTCAGTTTTTCGATTCGCCGGCGCAATGCGGAAATGGGCGTGCGCATGGCTATGGGCGCGACACGCGGCCGGATCCGCGCGATGATCATGCGCCAGGGCGGCAACCTGGTCGTCGTTGGCTTGCTGCTTGGCCTTGGCTTGGGCCTGGCGGTAGCGCGTGCGATGAGCGGACGCTTGATCGGCATACCCTTCAACGATCCCTTGACCTGGAGTCTGGTGCTCGGGCTTGTGGGCGTGATTGCCGGGATTGCCTGCTGGTTGCCGGCCAGTCGCGCGGCGGCCACCGACCCCATGGTCGCCCTGCGGCGTGAATGAGCATGCCCGCACATGTCGCACAACATCCTGAATCGGGAACACAACGCATGAGCCTGTTGCAGCTTTGCAATCTGGAAAAATCATACCCGTTGGCGACGGGTCGCAGTTGGGTGCTGCGCAACATCAACATGGAGATCGCCGAGGGCGCGTTTGTCAGCGTGATGGGGCCGTCGGGGGCGGGCAAGAGCTCGCTGCTCAATGTGCTCGGCCTCATGGATCACGACTGGCAGGGCAGCTATCGCCTGGATGGCATCGCGGTGGAAACGCTGAATCCCAAGCAACGCCAGCAACTGCAACGGGAAAAAATCGGATTCATCTTCCAGCACTACCACCTGATCGATGAGCTCAGCGTGCGCGAGAATCTCGATCTGCCCCTGCAGTACCGGGATGTGCCGGCCAGGGAGCGCGCCGCGCGGGTGGCCGACCTGCTCGATCGCTTCCAGATCGTCGGCAAGAAGGATCTCTACCCGGCGCAGCTCTCCGGTGGCCAACAGCAACTGGTGGCGGTGGCGCGTGCCGTGATCACGCGGCCACGCCTGTTGCTGGCCGACGAGCCGACCGGCGCCCTGCATTCAAGCCAGGCGCGCATGATCATGGACTTGTTGCACCAGTTGCACGCAGAAGGAACCAGCATCATCCAGGTTACCCACAACGAGGCGTTTGCCAACGAGGCGCAGCGGGTGATCCGGCTGCAGGATGGCTGGGTCGAGACAGGCGGCGTATCATCTGGCCAGACTGGCTAGATGGAGAAGGGCACATGAACTGGCAATTGCAAGAAGCCAAGAACCGACTGAGTGAATTGGTCAAGGCAGCCAAAAGCAAGGGGCCGCAAGTGATCACCGTGCGCGGCAAGGAAGAGGTGGCGGTTGTGGCCATTGAAGAATTGCGTCGCCTCAAGCGTGGTAGTCGACAATCCGGCAAGGGTTGGTGGAGAACCGCGCCCAAGGTCGAGCTGAAGATCCAGCGCTCGCGCGATAGCGGGCGCAAAGTGGATCTTGGGTAATGCGCGGTTACCTGCTCGATACCTGTGTGATTTTCGAGGCAACCCGCCCACGTCCTTCGACGCGGGTTCGCGACTGGATTCTGGCGAAGGCACCGGAACAGTTGTTTCTCAGTGTCGTCAGCATCACCGAGATCGAGCAAGGCATTGCCTCACTGGATCAGGCCGGCAAGGCGAAGACGCTCAAGGCGTGGTTGCAGGACGAAGTGCTGCCTGACTTCGAGGATCGCATCTTCAACGTGGATGCGAGCCTCGCCGTGCGTTGGGGACAATTGCTGGGTGAGGGCAGGCGTAGTGGCAAGCCCCCACCGCTGATGGATGCTTTGCTTGCCGCAACGGCGCTTGAGCATGATCTTGCAGTGGTCACACGCAATGTCGGTGATTTCTCGCGCTACGGGCTTGGACTGGTCAACCCATGGCAATGAATCGACCCAACATCCTCATCGCCGATGACCAGCGCGACGTGCGCGAGGCGCTGCGCCTTCTGCTCAAGAGCGAGGGCTGGGGCTGCACCGCCGTGGAGAGTCCGGCGCAGGCGCTGGCGGCTGCACGTGAACGCCAATTCGACGTGGCACTGATCGACCTCAACTACACCCGCGACACCACCTCGGGTGCGGAAGGCATGGAGCTTCTGGCCGAACTGAAGGCTTTCGATGCGGACTTGCCGGTGGTGGTGATGACCGCCTGGGGCAGCATCCAGGTTGCGGTGGAAGCCATGCGCCACGGTGCCGGTGATTTCATCGAGAAGCCGTGGGACAACGCGCGCTTGATGAGCGTGCTCGGCAACCAGCATGCACTCGCACGCGCACGTCGGCGCGGGCAACGCCTGCAAGCCGAGAACCGCTTGCTGCGTGGACCGGCAGCGGAAGGATTCATCGCGGAATCGGCATCCATGCGCTCGCTGCTGGAACGCCTGGCGAGGGTGGCGCCCTCCGATGCCAATGTGCTGATCCTTGGCGAGAACGGTACCGGCAAGGGCGTCATCGCCCGCCTGCTGCACGACGCCTCGAAGCGTGCCGAAGCCAGCTTCGTCAAGGTCAACATGGGCGGCATTCCGGAAACCGTTTTCGAAGCCGAGATGTTTGGCCATGTGCGTGGTGCCTTCACCGATGCCAAGACGGACCGCATTGGCCGCTTTGAATTGGCCGATGGCGGCAGCCTGTTTCTCGACGAGATCGCCAACATTCCGCTGGCCCAGCAACCCAAGTTGTTGCGCGTGCTGGAGGATGGCGAACTGGAGCGGGTGGGCTCCTCGCGCACCCTGAAAGTGGATGTGCGCCTGATTTCAGCCACCAACGCCGACCTTGCCGCTGAAGTCGCCGGTGGCACCTTCCGCAAGGATCTGCTGTTCCGCCTCAACACCGTGGAACTGCACCTGCCGCCATTGCGCGAACGCGGCGAGGACATTCCCTTGCTGGCGCAGTCCTTCCTGCAGCGTTTTGCCCAGCGCTACCAACGCGACGACTTGCGTTTTGCACCATCGGCACTCAATGCCATGTCGGCCTATGCCTGGCCGGGCAATGTGCGCGAGCTTGCACACAGCATCGAACGCGCGGTGCTGATGGCCGCTGCCGGTGCGCTGGATGCGTCTGCACTCAACCTCAATGCCGACAGCGTTGCGGTCGGTGCCGGTGCCATGGGGGCGGTTCCCGCAGTCGGACAGGTGACCGTCGAGGAAGCCGAGAAACGCATGGTTCGCCAGGCGCTGGAGAAAACCGGCGGCAACATCCAGCGCGCGGCCACCCTGCTTGGCCTCAGCCGCCCGGCCTTGTACCGGCGCATGGAAAAATACGGCATCGAATGACGTGCAAATGTGCATGCATTGGATGGCAATCCGTGTCCTTCGGCTTCGCACGTTCGGCGTGCAGTTTGACCTGAGCCTGCCGAAAGGCTCAGGTTGAAATGCTTTCAAAAGCCAAAAGGGTTCCGGCTTGCGCCGGAATGACGGCAAGCGCGACGCTTTTTGGTTCAATGGTTGTCATCCTTGTCGGCCGTGAACGGCCTTCAATAAAGGATGGTTCCCCGCGCGGATTTGGGCACCACACGGCAGGCCGTCTTCCCGGCGCAAGCCGGGATCCATCTTGATTCTCATGGCATGTTTGCAAAAGCCAAATGGGTTCCGGCTTGCGCCGGAATGACGGCAAGAGAAAAAGAATCAGGGTTCCCCTTGTTCTTGTAACCTGTTTCCTCACATCTTAGCCGCCGGATGAAAAGTGAGCATGGATCAATTCCCACCCCGCCCGCGCAGCCGACGCTGGAGTTTTGAAACGCGACTGCTGTTCGGCGCACTGTTGGTCGCGTTGCCGGCACTGCTGACCCTGAGCGTGCTGCTGATGCGCGCCCCCTTGCGACCCTACGCATGGGGCGTGTTGGCAGCCGTGCTTGTGTTCACCGTGCTGATTGCCTTCGAGTTCCGCCGGCGTGCCGTGTATCCGCTGCGCACCATGTCCAATCTGCTCGAAGCCCTCCGCGAGGGCGACTACAGCCTGCGCGGAACCCATGCGCGACGTGGCGATGCGATTGGCGAGGTGGTGGCGGAAATCAACATGCTGGCGCAGACCCTGCGCGAGCAGCGCCTTGCGGTGGAGGAAAAGAGCGCATTGCTGGTCAAGGTGATCGCGGTGCTCGACATCGCGGTTCTGGCCTTCGATGCGAGGGGCAATCTCAAACTCGCCAATCCCGCCGCCGAACGCCTGCTGGGTGCGGTGCCGGGTCGTTTGCTCGGCAGGTCCGCCGGTGAGCTGGGCCTTGATGATTGGCTGGCGCTGGATGAGACCACCATCAGCGAGCGCAGCTTTGCCGGTGGCAGCGGACGCTGGGAAGTACGTCCCGGCCTGTTCCGCGAAGAAGGTCGCCCGCATCACCTGCTGGTCATCACCGACCTGAGCCGCACTCTGCGCGAGGAAGAGCGCCTCGCCTGGCAGCGCCTGCTGCGGGTGCTCGGGCATGAGCTCAACAATTCGCTGGCGCCGATCCGCTCGATGGCGGCGACCCTGGCCAAGGTACTGGCGTCCGAACCCCTGCCTGCCGACTGGCGCGAAGATGCGAGCACGGCATTGGGCGTGATTGGTGATCGCGCCGAAGGGCTGGCGCGCTTCATGTCGCGCTACACCGCGCTGGCACGTTTGCCGCCGCCAAGCCGGCGCCGCTTTGAACTTGCCGCGCTCATTCGCCGGGTTGTCGAACTTGAACAGCGCATGCCGGTACAGATCGAGTCGGGGCCCGAGCTGCAACTCGATGCCGACGCCGATCAGATCGAACAGGCGCTCATCAATCTGCTGAAGAACGCCGTCGATGCCAGCCTGCCCATGCAAGGCGTGGTGAAGGTCCGTTGGCAGATAGCCGATGGAGCATTGCTGCTTGAGATCATCGACTCGGGTTCCGGCCTGCCGCCCAGTGAAAACCTGTTCGTGCCGTTCTTCACCACCAAACCGGGTGGCTCGGGAATTGGCCTGGTGCTGGCACGGCAGATCATCGAAGCCCACGACGGCAGCCTGCTGCTTGAAAATCGTCGCGATGCACGCGGCTGCGTCGCACGCATCAGCCTTCCGCTGTAGGCCGTCCAGCCACGGCTGGTGGAGCGAGCACAAGCGATGGTGTTCATCGCTACCTTCCGCGCCATTGGCCAGCACAATTTCGATCGATTCCTTGCGGACATCCAACGCGGCATGCATGGTGCTAGGCTTGTTCATGGACTGCCTCAGCACCAATGCGTTGTTGCCTGATGGACCATCGGCGAATCTCGGCGCGCTCAGACCAGCGTTCCAGCGTGCCGCGACGGCAGGCCGCGTTGCAACAAGCCATTCTGCCTATGTTCGGTGAGCAGGCTTTCGGTAAACTCGTGCATAGCGGAGGTGTTTATGAACATGACAGCGCTACGTAACCTTCCAGTGGAGCAGCGACTTCACCTGGTCGAGGAGCTGTGGGACAGCATCGCAGCCGACCAAGGGGCGCTTAAGCTGACCGACGCGCAGCGGCGAGAGCTCGACAAGCGCTTGGATGCCTACGAAGCGGATCGAAATCCTGGTCGGCTGCTCGAAGATGTGCTGTTGGATATTCGCCACCGGCTATGAGCTTGCCACTCCGTGTCCGTCCCGAGGCCGCGCAAGATCTCGAGGACGCGGCGGCTTGGTACGAGGAGCAAAGCCGGGGTTTGGGGCAGGAATTTCTTGACGAGGTTCGTCGGGCTTTAGAGCGGGTTGCCGAGCATCCGGAGTTGTATCCTTCCATCCATCGCAACACGCGTCGCGCGTTGACGCACCGTTTCCCCTTCGGAGTGTTCTTCCACCTCAAAGACGATTCCATCGTTGTGGTTGCTGTCTTGCACGGTAGCCGTGATCCGCACCACTGGAAGCAAAGAACATGACTTTTCGCTCAACCAGACGCAGGTGCCGCTTCGCGTTCTTTGCGCCGCCTACCTCGGGCGTTGGCTTGCTGGGAGAAATTCAATGCGCGCTCACATGCTGATAGCACTACTTGCCCTGACCGCTTGCCAATCGCTTCCGCAACAAGCATCCCCATCACTGGCCGCTGCGTCCGAAGCTTATTTCGCAGCATCGCACACTGCAGATGTTGCAAAAGCTGCTGCGTTGCTTGCCAACGACCATTTGTTCATCGGTCCAACTGGCAATGTCCAAGACAAGGCAGCACGATTGGCTTGGTTGAAAGACAGTCGAGACTGGTTGCCCTCTGTAACAACGCGAGATGTTCAAGTGACTCAGTTTGGCCAGACCGGACGCGTCACCGGCACATGGGTCATCCCGGAGGCGGGTATGACTATCCAAGAGCGATTTGTCCATATCTGGGTTTTACAACACGGTCGTTGGCAGATGATCTCCCATCAAGTCAGCGTCATTCCAACAAAGGATGGCGACGGTCCATGAAGCCGCAATCTGACAATTCCTCAAGAGACTCCTCCGTCAAGCCCGGGTGAATGATGGGACAGACAACGGCAGCGGGAGTTGTGGGGATGAGGTGGTGTAGCACGCATCCTGCTGTCCGCACCCGCGCAAACCTGGCTGCAATGGAACACGCATGAGTGAAGCGATGAATTTCGCCCGGTGCTCCTTCGGTTTTCGCCATAACCCGCGTTACGCCCTGGGCCTGCTGCTGGTTTTCCTGGTCGTGTTTGTCGGCCTCGGGCTCGACCCGACGTCGCGGTCGGATTGGCTGCTGGAGAATTTCCTCACCGTGCTGGCCCTGGCCTGGGCGATCTGGTGGTATCGGCGCACACCGTTGTCGAACCTGGCCTGCACCCTGCTGTTCGTGTTCGGCGTATTGCACGAAATCGGCGCGCACTACCAGTATTCCGAGGTCCCCTACGAGACGTGGGTTGCGGCACTTTGCGAGGACTGTTCACTGGACGCGCTGTTCGGTTTCCAGCGCAACCAGTTCGATCGGCTCGTGCATTTCCTCTACGGATTGCTGATCACGCCGGTCGCTGCCGAGGTGATCGTTTCCCGGGTGCGCTTACGTGGATTCTGGCTGTTCGTGCTGCCGGTCACTTTCATGATGTCGCATTCGCTGATCTACGAATTGATCGAATGGCTGGCCGCCAGCGTGGTTGCCCCGGAAGTGGGGCAGGCGTATCTGGGCACACAGGGCGATGTGTGGGATGCGCAGAAGGACATGGCGCTGGCGACGCTGGGTTCCCTGATCGTGCATCCCTGGTGGCTGTGGTGCTGGTCGCGTTCTGCGGGCGCGCAAACCCCGGAGTGATTGCGCCAACCATCGCCGCAGCTTGGGATTCGCGGATCCTGGCCGCGTATCGCATGCAGAAAAAAGGCCCCGCATTGGCGGGGCCTTGTTGAATGCCGTCAATGGTCACGGCTTCACTTCACCTTGAGCGCCGAGGCATCAACGCGAACCACACCCTTGATGCCCTTGGCCACCGCGATGGCCTTGTCCACTTCGGTGTCCGAAGCCAGCACGCCAATCAGGGTCACCACGCCATTCGTGGTCGAGACCGAGATGTCAGTGCTTGAGATGCCTTCGGTGGTGGCAAGATCGGCCTTGACCTTGGTGGTGATCCAGGTGTCGGTGACCGGCTGCTGCGAATCCATGGCTTCATTGCTTGTCGCTGGCTCGCTGGCCGCGATGGCCATGGTGGTGCCACCCAGGACAAGGGCAAGGCTCACGACGAGACGATTGAAAGAGAAGGATGCGTTGTTCATGGGATTTCTCCTTTTTGGGATGTGAACCCGCGGCGGTTTAGGGAAGGTCTGATCAAGTACTGTCGCGAGCAAGCTCGCTCCCACCATTGCTTGATTTTGTGGGAGCGAGCTTGCTCGCGATGAATGAGTTCCGTACTTGTTCAGAGTTTCCTTAGGGTGCGGAGATCGGTTCGCACGCTTGTGGGCGCATCCCGCCGCAGATTCGAATCCAGCCTCGTGCATGGTTGCGCAACATGGCGTGAACCGGGCGTGCCCGGAATATGACTGTCGCATGAAGCGTTCAGGTCCGCCTGGCCGTTGGCGGACGTTGCGGCGAATTGGTCGAACGTTGCCAGCGCGTTTGCGCATATGATCGCTTCTCCGAAATCCGCGGAGACCTTGCCATGCGCCTGATGAGCCGAATCCTTTGCGCGTTGTCCTGTTTGTGCATCGCGCCCGCCCTGTGGGCAGACACACTGCTGCTGGACAAGGTCAACGGCTACACCCTGGATTCCACAGGCAGGCTGCAACGCTTCCAGGCACTGCTGGTCGAGGACGGAAAGGTACTCGCTTCGGGTAGCCGCGATGCGATGAAGGCCAAGGCCGCCGATGCGCGCGTGGTCGATGGTGCGGGCCACACGCTGCTGCCGGGACTGATCGATGCGCACGGGCATGTCATGGGCTTGGGCGTGGCGAAGTTGCAGGTGGATCTGGTGGGCACCGAGTCGCTGCAGGCCGCGCTTGCACGCATCCGAAGCGCCGCAACGGCTGCACCGAAAGGCAAGGAGTGGATGCTGGGACGCGGCTGGAACCAGGTGATCTGGAAGCTGGGCCGGTTTCCCACCGCTGCGGACATGGACAAGGCCGTGTCCGATCGCCCAGTTTGGATGGAGCGTGTCGATGGTCATGCTGGCTGGGCCAACAGCGCTGCCATCACGCAGGCCGGCATTGATCGCGACACGAAGGATCCCACGGGCGGACGCATCGAGCGCGATGCACAGGGCAATCCCACCGGCGTGTTCATTGATTCCGCGATGGAACTCATTTCCCGCAGGATTCCTCCGATGAGCGACGCGCAGAATCGGCAGGCGCTGACCGCTGCGCTGGATGAGATGGCCAGCGTCGGTCTGACCGGGGTGCACGATGCCGGCATCGACAACGCCACGTTCGATCTCTACCGGAAATTTGCCGATGACGGCAAGCTCAGCGCGCGCATCTACGCCATGATCGGCGGCACCGGCAAGGACTTCGACGCGATCAGTCGCAATGGTCCGCTGCTCGGCTACGGCCATGACATGCTGACCGTGCGCAGCGTCAAGCTGTATGCGGATGGCGCCCTGGGCAGCCGTGGTGCGGCCATGCTCGCACCGTACTCGGATGATGCGAAGAACTCCGGCTTGTTGTTCAGCACGCCGGAAGAACTCGGCAGCATGTTCGACAAGGCGCTGGGCAAGGGTTATCAGGTGTGCATCCACGCCATCGGTGACAAGGGCAACCGCGAAGCGCTGGATGTTTTCGCTGCGGCTTACCGGAAGGATGACGGCTACCGCGCACTGCGCAATCGCATCGAACACGCACAGGTGGTTGCGCTCGATGACATCCCGCGTTTCAAGGAACTGGACCTGATCGCCTCGATGCAGCCGACCCATGCCACGTCCGACATGAACATGGCCGAGGACCGTGTCGGTACCGAGCGCATCAAGGGTGCCTATGCCTGGCAACGTTTTCTCAAGCAAGGCACGCATGTTGCCGGTGGATCGGATTTTCCGGTGGAGTTGTCCAATCCGTTTCTTGGCCTGCATGCCGCAGTCACCCGTCAGGACTTGCTCGGCAAGCCACCGGGTGGCTGGCATGCCGACCAACGCATGAGCCGCATCGAAGCTTTGCGCGCGTTCACGCTCGACGCCGCGTATGCCGCGCACCAGGAGAAGACCCTGGGCACGCTGGAACCCGGCAAGTGGGCGGATTTCATCCTGGTCGATCAGGATTATTTCGAGATCGAGCCCCTGCAGATCGGCAGGACACAAGTGCTTTCGACCTGGGTAGCGGGCAAGCAGGTCTATCAACGCGCCACGTCGGCCGGCGTGCCGTGAATTCTTGTTTGCTCGCCGCGGGATCGCTCAGCGCGCTCGCCGCGCTGCTGCACCTGGGCTGCATCGTGTTCGGTGCGCCGTGGTATCGGGCGCTGGGTGCGGGCGAGCGCATGGCGCAACTGGTCGAGAGCGGCTCCGGTCATCCGACTCGGGTGACCCTCGTGATTGCATTGATGTTGTTGCTATGGGCGGCCTATGCGTTTTCCGCTGCCGGACTGATTCCGCGCCTGCCGCTGCTGCGCGTGGCCTTGTGCGCGATTACCGCCGTGTACCTCGCGCGCGGTGTTTTCGGATTCTTGTTGGTGCCGTACTTCCCCGGCAACAGCCTGACCTTCTGGGTCGTCAGCTGCGCGATCTGTTTCAGCATCGGGGTGCTGCACGCCATCGGCCTGCGCCAGGTGTGGGCGTTGCTGTAGGCGGCCATCCAGGATCGAAGGCTTGTTGTAGGAGGCCATTCATGGCCGATGGGTGCTATGCGAAACTCTGGGATCGCAATCCGGAGGAGAAAACGATGAACTATCAAGGCAGCTGTCATTGTGGAAAGATCAGCTATCAGATCGAGGCCGAGCCGGACAAGGCCATCGAGTGCAATTGTTCGCATTGCAGCCGCAAGGGCTACCTGTTGTGGTTCCTGCCGCGCGAGGCATTGACCCTGGCCACGCCGGAATCCGACATGGCCACCTACACCTTCAACACGCACCGCATCCGCCACCAGTTCTGCCCGACCTGTGGTTGCGCTCCATTCGGCTTCGGCAAGCATCCGAAGACTGGCGCCGACACGGTGGCAGTCAACGTGCGTTGTCTGCAAGGAGTCGATATCGCCACCCTGGAGCGCGTGCCGGTGGATGGTCGGTCGATCTGATTGGGTGAGAGTCGGCGTCCGTCACGGTCATCGCCCGGGCGATTGGCCCGTCATGTTCAGCACCATCTACAGGAACAAAGCTGACGCTGGCTGTCGACACCCAGCGTCAGAATGTGACGGCTGACACAGATCCGAAACATTCGGCATTCCGCTTTTCATCCGCTTCGCGCCGCTCCAGCCTGCGCCTGATTTTGCGTAGCGCACCGTATATCGACGTTTCCGCAATCCTGCGCGGCACAGAGTCGCAGGTGAGCCGGCGGCGCGGCCTGGCCAGGACGGATCTGGCACGCATCCTGTAGTTCCGCTGCCATTCGCCCGTGCCCGCAGGGGCCGGACGTCAGGGAACCCTGGATCAAGGGAGCGTGGAATGCGGAAACGAGATCGCCAATCTGCGGAAGTCGGCATGGCCGGTTCATCACCGGCGGCTGGCGCGTCGCGCACGCGTTGCGTCTGGCCTGGTGGCCTACTGCTGGCCGCGGCGACCATGCTTGCGCTGCCATGCGCTGCGGCTGACTGGTACGTGGCCCCTTCCGGCAACAATGGCGCGAGCTGCGCCAGTGCGGCAACACCCTGCCAGACCATCCAAGCCGCCATCGACAAGGCCGCTGCCAACGACACCGTTCGCGTTGCGCCGGGCAACTATCCCTTCGTTGCGCCGGGCATCGAGATCAACAAGACCGGTCTCAGTTTGATCGGTGACAACTCGCCGTTTGCGGTCGACCCGCACAGCGCACCCGGCACCCTGGACAATCTTTCCGCCAACGCCAGTGTCTTGCAGCAAGCACCCGGCGGATCGGCCTCGTCGCAGCGCATGATCTGGGTCAACAGCGTGCGTGACGTGACCATCCGCAACCTGTACCTGCAGACGCGCCTTGATCGCACGAAGGAAGCCATCGTCGCCATCGGCGATATCGATGGCCTGCTGATCGACAACAACTACATCAAGGTCACCGGGGGCGGCAGTAGTGCCTTCGGTATTTCAATCAACGGTGCCTTCAGCGGCGCTGGTTCGTCGAGTTCCATTCCTGTCAGCTATCCGCGCATGGCCGGTGGTTTCGTCACCCTGCGCGACAACGTGATCGAGCCGACCATCGGCGGGTTTTTCAGCACTTACGTGCCCAAGCGCGCGATTCTGTTCGAACAGAGCCTGGGACTGATCCAGGGCAACCAGATTGTCGGTACCACGGCCGACCTGTGGACACTCGGCACCAGTGGCACAGCGGCTACTGATCCTGCCGATCGGCATCTGACCATTGACGGCAACTGGTTCTTTGGTCGCCTGCAAAATCAGATCAATCCCGTCGGCGGCACTGCAACGGCGCTCAACATCACGAACAATCATTACTGGACGCCCGGATCGAGTGCCAGCCCGATTGCCCTCAACTACGATCCGGCGACGCTGACCAGCTCCGAATCCCACTTGCTGCGCCTGGCTGGCAACCCGAGTGCGCCGACCCTGGTCGAGGGCAACGAGTTTGCCGGATTCACCAACCAGTATCGCGCGCTGTGGTTGCAGAACCGACGCAATGTCACCGTGCGTGGCAATACCTTCCAACCGGAAGACGGCGCCAGCGAGTTCACCGCGATCACGGTCGGCAACCGCATGGTGCAAACCGGTGTGCCACCGAATCCCGTCGCGTTTGGCGAGCTCAGCATTGTCGGCAACGATTTCCAGGGCAGCGGCGTTGCCAACAAGGGCAAGGCCGTGCTGTTCGTCAACGACAATGACAAAGGCGGTATGGCTGACGGCGATGCGCCCTTCGTCGCCACCATCGGCGGCAGCAATGCAGCGGATGCCAACCAGTTCGACACCAATATCGGCTGGTATATCGCCATCGATGATCGCAGTTGCACGGCGACCAACCACAACAGCGGTGGCGCCTGCAACGGAACGTCTGCCTACGCGATTGGCGAGGGCATTTCCTACAGCGGCGGTGCGGACCAGGCCAGCGAGAAGCGCCCGTTCCGCTGGAATGTAAGCGCACCGGGAAACACCTTTGGCGGTGTGCCGATGGCGAGCATGGACCAGGCCGCGTTTGATGGGGTCTGGGCCAAGACCTTCGAACGCCACCTGAGCAGCCTTGCCCCAGCCACACTGGGTGAAGTGGACTACGCATGGGTGCCGCTGATCACCGTGGGCACGGTCACTTTCTCGCCAACCGCGTTCACCTACGACGGCACGCCACATGCGATCAGTGCGGAACTTCAGGAAGATCCATCCGCTGTTTGCGTGGTGACGCCTGCCAGCGTGACCAATGCCGGTGACACGCCGGTTTCCGCCGACTGCACCAGCCCGGGCTATCACGTCATCGGCAATGGCATCGTGTCCGTGGCCAAGGCGACCGGAACCGTGCAACTCGCGCAGACCGCGTTTACCTACACGGGCACAGCACATGTGCTTGATCCATCCATCGCCGAGGAAGCCGGAGCCAGCTGCACGGCGACCCCGGCCTCGGTCACCGATGCCGGCACCTACGCCATTGCAATCGACTGCGTGGGAAGCAACTACGATGCGAGTGGTTCCGTCAACGTGAGCGTGGCCAAGGCGGTGGGATCGGTCAGTTTTGGTGCCACCAGTTTCGTGTTTGATGGCAGCGTGCATGTGACCACGGCAGTGATCACCGAAGAATCCGCCAACACCGCCGCATGCAGCCTGAGCTACGTTCCGGAAGCGCCCCTGCACGCAGGCAATGCCACTGCGCAAGCGGTTTGCGATGGCACCAACTACACGGCCAGTGCCAGCACCACGCTCGATGTTGCCCCGGCTTCGCTCACGCTGGACTTGACCGGCACCGGCAGCTTTGTCTTCGATGATACCGACCACGTGGCGGGCATCAGCGCAAGCGGCGAGGTGAACGGATTCCCGGCGCTCACCACGATCAGCTACAACGGCAGCGCATCCGCCCCGCATGATGTCGGCACCTACGCCGTGATCGGTGCGCTGGATGCAGGTGTCACGGATTACACGGCAAGCAATGCCACGGGCCAGATTGAGATCACGCCGGCATCGGCAACGATCAGCATCAGCAATCTGGTGCAGGAATTCGACGGCCAGCCCAAGCCAGTGACGACCTCGAGCAATCCGTCGGGCCTGTCCGTGGACGTGACCTACGACGGTTCAGCCACGCCGCCCAGCGCGGTCGGAACCTACGCGGTGGTCGCGAACATCGCCGATCCGAACTACAGCGGCAGCGCATCGGCAACGCTTGAAATCATCGAAGCCGCCGCACCGGACCTGGGCGTAACCATTGCCGTTGATCGGCCATTCGCGCAGTACGGATCGGTTTTGTCCTACACCATCACGGTGAGCAATCTCGGCAATCGTGACGTGGCCAGCGCCAGCGTCACTGATTTGCTGCCAGCGGAGCTGGATGCAGGTACGGCAACCTGGAGTTGCATTGCCAGCGGCGGTGCGGATTGCACCGACAGCGGCAGCGGTGACCTGATCGACAGCGCCAGCTTCCCGCTGGGTAGCAGTGCCACCTGGCTGTTGGCCGTGGCAATTCGCACGGACCAGCCGATTCCCGGCGAGGTGATCGCCAATGCGGCGAGCGTGAGTGCAAGCGGAGATGTCGATGCAATCAATGACCAGGCCGATGTGAACGTGCAGGTGGTCCTGTTCCGCGATGGATTCGAATTCGAGGCTGACCCGCCCTGAGCAAGGGATCGGTCTCATTGCGTGCGACGCACGCATGCAAGAAGGCAAAGGCAACATCAACGAGTGAAAAGCAACGGGCAACAAGCCATCTGGATCGAGGAGAGCATCATGGGGATTTGCATCGAAGGACGTCGCGGCTGGCGCAAGGGGCTTGCGCTGGGTGTGCTGGTAGTGGGACTGACCGCGTTCATGTCGCCGCTGCATGCGGCCAGGCCGCAACCACCGGCATCCGCCGACCCGATGGCGCGCATGGATACCGGCCCGTTTGCTTCGGTGCGCAGCGGAGTGCTCATGGCACCTGCGCCCAAAGCCGGTATCGGCGTGGCCAGCGTTACGGGCGATGCCGCCGCCTGGCTGGTCAGCGAACAATTGCCCAATGGCGCATTCCCGTGGACGCCGGGTGAAGTCACTGCTTATCGCAACACCCAGGGCGCCACGGCGCTGGGTCTGCTGCGCACGTACGAACGCAACCACGATCCGGCGCTGTTGCAGGCGGCGATCGCCAACGGTGACTGCCAGTTGGCCAATTGCCTGACCGGGTTCGACTGGGGCGACGGCCATCACCGTTTCGCCACCCACGATCCGCTGTTCCTCACCGAGCTGTCCACGCAGAGCGGCAATCCGGCCTATGCCAATTTCGTCGATGTCGAGTTCTGGAATCGCCTGCAGTCTGGCATCTACGGTGCCGCCGCCGACCAGGACCTGGCCGATTTCATTGCCGCGGATTTCGCCGCGCGCGCAAGCATTCCCGAACTGGTCGCCTGGGATCTGTCCAAGCTCGCGATTGCCGCGCACGAGGCGGGTCGCCCGACGGAAACCGCGGCACTGATGGCCGCCATCGAACAGAGCCTGGAAATGGGTGGCCCGGGTTCGGGTCATACCACCTACGACCTGGTTGCCCTTTCCGGTGCCATCTGGGCTTCGGCCATCACCGGCATGGATCTCGATCCGGCCAGTGGTGGCTGGGCTGCCGCAAATTCAACCGCGGATTTGGCCGCCATCCTGGCCGGTTTGCAGGTTTCAGGTGGCGCCGATGATGGCGCATTTTCCGATACCAGCGACGCCATTCCCGGGCCGGGCAGCGATGGCCCGAACGCCCAAGCCACCGCGTATGCGATGCTGGCACTGAACGCGTTTGACGCGAGTACCTATGCGACAAACATCAACGCAGGCTTTGCCTATCTGACCGGTTTGCAGCAAGGCAACGGCCAGATTCTGGTCAAGACCGGCGCGCCGACCAACACGGACGGCGGTGTTGAGGTGGGTGGTGAGGCAGTTGAAGCCTTCGCGGTGGTCAACTTCGCACCGGATCGCTATGTCGCCACCACGGGCACCGACGCGGCCAACGATTGCAGCAATTCGGCCGCGCCGTGCCAAACCATCGCCCACGCCATTGTGGTGGCGGATCCGTATGACAACGTGCATATCGCCGCAGGCAACTATGCGGTGAACCTGATCGTCAACAAGCCCTTGCATTTCATCGGTGCCGGGCAGGGCGCAACCGTTCTTGTGCCGGCGCTGTACAACCCGGATTGCAGCGCCGGTGGCGGCAGCGGTTCGATGTGTGACGGTGGTGTAATCGTGGCCAGCGTGGTCATGCTGGTGCAGGCCAATGATGTCGAAGTCAGCAATCTCAGCGTCGACGGCATCAACCCGCTGATTTCCGCCAACATCGCCGCACGCAACGGCATCATGACCGACTACCGCACCGGCGTCGGCTACACCGGTTTTCATGTGCACGACACCACGGTGCAGAACATCTTCCTGCGCGCACTGTATGCGCCTGCTGGCGGTGGCCAATCCGAGTTCCGCAACAACACGGTCAGCAACGTCGATTCCGATCCGGCGTCGATCGGCATTTTCATCCGTACCGGCGGCGGCGTCATCGACGGCAACACGGTTAGCGGTGCCAGCGACGCGATTGCCGCCAATTTCTCCTCTGGCACCACCTTCACCAACAACACGGTGACCGATTCCGGCAGCGGTATCCACTCCGACAACAACAACGATGTGGGCAGCGGCAGCGACCTGATTGCCGGCAACACCGTGGACTGTGGCCGCGAAGACGGCTACGGCATCTGGACCTTCGTGCCCTTCCAGGACATCACCCTGCGCGACAATGTCGTGCGCAATTGCGCGGTGGGTCTGGGCGCGTTCGGTGGTCGAACCGATGGCGGCACGGTGCGCACATCCACCTTCCTGCGCAACACGGTGGACGGCGCCGGTGCGACAGTTTCTGCGGGAGAAACCAGCGGCGCCTGGTTCAGTACGACCACGTTCTATTACGGGGATTACGACAACAACGTCGTAGTCACCGCCAACACCATCCGCAACTACGACCACGGCATCGACACCCAACGCACGGGCGGTAAGAACCTCACCACCACAGCCAGCTTCAACCGCATCGTCGGCAATGACAGCGGGCTGGTCGATGGTGCGGGCGGCGGTACCAGCACTTTCACCAACAACTGGTGGGGCTGCAACGAAGGTCCCGGAGTCACCGGTTGCGACAGCGTCACTGGAGCGGCCAGCTTCTTGCCGTGGCTGGTGCTGAAAGCGAGTGCCACACCCGCGATCATCAATCCGGGTGATCCCTCGCTCATTGGCGTTGACCTGCGCTACAACTCGGCCAATGCCCTGGTTGGCAGCGCCTTCCCGGATGCCACGGAAATCGCGGCCAGTGCCACGCGCGGCAGCCTGCCGTCGCCGATCAACACGCTCGGCGCACAGGGGACCTCGCCGTTGACAGGCCTCAACACCGGCTATTCCACGGTGCGCGCCCAGCTCGACAACGCCATCGTCAAGCTGATCGTGCAAGTGACTCCGGCAGCCACCACGGCAACCGTCAATGACGACTTGCTCGGTACCCATCCCTCGCCACTGGCGACTTGCCCGACACCGGACTTCATCACCATCCAGGATGCGATCGACACCATGCCGGCGGGCAGCACCATCCTGGTGTGCTCGGGCGACTACACCGAGAACGTGGTGGTCAACAAGGCGGGTACGCAAATCCTCGGTGCCCACGCAGGCACACCGGGCAATGCCGGCAGCCGCGGCAGCAACGAGTCGGTGCTGCACCAGTCGGCGGCGGGCATGGATCCAACCCTCAACGTGCCGCTCAGCATCAATGCCGGCAGCGTTGTTTTTGATGGTTTCGAAATCAATGGCGTCAATGGTCGACGCATGGCGCAGTCCACCTCGGGCAGTGGACGCAACGACATCGACTTCTTCAACAACCGCCTGCTCAACTACGTCTCCAGCCACAGCACGGGTGTCGGCATCAACATCGGCGGCACCAGCAATCTCGAGGTTGCCGGCAATCTGTTCCAGGATTTTGCCAACGGTTCGGGTGGCAGCCAGTGGGCCATGGGCCTTCGTCTCGACAGCGCCACTGACGCCCATGTGCATGACAACGTGTTCCGCCATGTGCAAAGCGTGAACATCCAGCTCAGCCAGAACAATGGTTCGTTGATCGAGAACAACGACATTGATGCGTTAACGGTGTTCGGAACAGGCAATGCCGGCATCCAACTGGCCACCAGCGCCGATGTGCTGGTGCGCGGCAACATCATCGCGCGCATGGATTCCGGATTGCTGGTCACGCCGGGCAATGCCACGGATGTGAGCATGGTCTGCAACACCGTGACCGCCAGCACCCGCGGCTTGTTTGTCATGGGTTCACCCTGGCCCGGTTCACACACCATGGGGCCGATCTTCCACAACAGCATCCAGGCGACCACGTTGGTGCAGACCAACTGGGCAGCCGGTGAGCTGGTGGTCGGCTCCAACTGGTATGGCGGTGCAAGTGCAAGCAACCCGCTTGCCCTGATCGCCGATCCATTGCCGGCCAATCCGATTGGCAGCGCCTTGTGTGGCGACAACACACCGACGGCGATCGTTGCCTATGCCGGCAGTGGGCAGAACGCGACCATCAACACCGCATTTGCACAAGCGCTGGTGGCACGCGTGGTGGATGGACTCGGTGGCGCGGTTCCCGGCCAGACCATCAGTTTGACGCCTCCAGGAAGTGGTGCCAGCGCATTGCTGGGAACTGCCAGCGGCAGCAGCAACTACAACGGCACCCTGAGCAGTCCGGCGACCGCCAATGGCGTTGCCGGCAGCTATGCGGTCAGCGCCAGCAGTGGTTCCTTGACGCCGAATGCCAGCTTTAGTCTGACCAATGACCTGATCGCGGGCACCGTGGTGTTCGACAACCTGAGCCTCACCTACACCGGTGCCGCGCAGGCGCTCACCGCACACATTGCCGAAGACCCGACAGGCGTTTGCGTGTTGACACCTGCCACGGTGACCAATGCCGGCAGCTATCCGGTTTCGGCAAGCTGCAGTGGCGATACCCACAGCGCCAGCGGCAATGCCACGGCAGTTGTCGCCAAGGCGACCGGTACGGTGGTCTGGGGTCAACTCAGCTTCGTCTACAACGGCGCCACCCATGCGGTGACGGCGACTATTGCGCAGGAACCCGCGACCAGCTGCACCGTCAGCGGAACGGTTGGTCCGAACGTCGGCAACTATCCGGTCAATGCCAGCTGCAGCGGCACCAACTACGACGCCAGCGGCAGCAACAACGCGAGCGTGACGCCGGCCGCAGCCACGGTAAGTCTGTCGTACCTGGTGCAGGCCTATGACGGATCGCCAAAATCCGCGCTGGTGGAAACCACACCGCCCGGCCTCGCCGTCGCTGTCACCTACAACGGCAGCACATCACCGCCGGTTGCGGTCGGTAGTTACCCGCTGGTTGCCACGGTGGCTGATCCGAACTACTCGGGCTCGGCCAACGCCACCTTCCAGATCGTCAACGGAACCGGCGATATCGCGCTGGTCCTGAATGGTCCGGTCGATCCGATCCATGTCGGCGACACCGCGCAGTACGCGGCGACCATGATTGCCAATCCCGATCTGCACCAGGGCGAGACCTTTGGCTACAAGGTCACCCTGAGCAAGTCCGGCGGCAACCATCCGCTGACCCTTGCCGACCTGGCCACCATGGAGATTTTCTACCAGGGTAATTGGGTGGATGCGCAATCCGTGTTCGGCTCGATCCCGTTCACCTTTGATGGCCCGAATCTGGTCTACCAGTTCCCGGACGGCATTCCGGGCTATCCGGCCGGATTCCCCATTCTTGATTCCAGCTGGACCTGGAACGTGCGCTTCAGCTTTGCCGATACCGGCACCTACACCACCACGGCGGAACTCGTGGATGGCGTGACCAAGGTTGCCATCGCACCGCCGGTGACCGCCTCGATTGCCACCGTGGTGATCGATGCCGTGCCGCCGACCGACATCCAGTTGGTGCTGGCCGGTCCGGCCGAATCGGTGACCGTCGGCACGCCGACCGAATACGTCGGCACCATGTTGGCCGATCCGTCCTTGCACACAGGCGAAACCTTCTTCGTCAAGGTCAACATCGCCAAGGCCGGAGGCACGCATCCGCTCACCATCGCCGACCTGTCCGCGATGGAGATCTACTACGGCGGAAGCTGGCAAGCCTTGCCGCCCGGGGATCTCAGCGAGGTCGGTGGTGAGCTGGTTTACCTGTTCCCGCAATCGCAGTTGCCGGGCGGATTCCCGATCCAGGATGCCGAGTGGAGCTGGAACTTCCGTTTCACCTATGCCGATACCGGCACCTACACGGCAACGGCGCGCGTGATTCTGGCCGCCGATGCCGGCGATCCGGCGCCGTTTGCATTCGATACCGCGGCCATCTCGACCACGGTGGTGGATGCGCCGGTGGTCATTCCGGACATGAGCCTGCTCCTGCTCGGACCCGTCGATGACGTGCCGGTGGGTGCAGGCGCGGAGTACACGGGAACCCTGCTGGCCGATCCGGCCGACTTCATCGGTCGGACCTTCTGGGTGCGCGTGCGCCTGTCGAAGAATGGCGGCGCGGATTTGATGACTCTGGCTGATCTTGCAAAGATGGAGTTGTACCAGGGCGGCAACTGGGTGGATGCCACCGCGCTGCTGCAAGCGGAGTTCGTACAGGATGGCAATGATCTGCTGTACCTGTTCCCGCGGCCGAATGCGGCCTTCCCGATCAGCTCGCCGTCGTGGAGCTGGCGCTTCCGCTTCACGTATGCCAGCGAAGGTTTGTATGGCGCAGTGGCGGATGTGGTTGATGCCGCCGAGGCCGATCCCTATGCAGCCGCATCGCTGGCCAATGCCGATGTTTCGACCAATGTGGTGACCGCAACGGCGAGCTTCGGCTTCGATCCGGGTTCGCTCTTCGTGACTTACGACGGCAACCCGCATGGCGTCACCATCAGCACCACGCCGGCTGGGCTCGACTGGACGGTCGTGTACACCGATTCTGGCAATGCCGTGGTGGCGACCTGCACCTCCAGCGATCCGCCTGCGTGCGGACCGGTCAATGCCGGCAGCTACACGGCCACGGCCAGCATCGATGCCGGGCAGGGTTATGCCGGATCCGGCGTGGCAACGCTGGTGATCGAACGTGCAGTCGGCAATGTGCAGTTTGGCAGCACCAACTTCGTGTTCGACGGTACTGCGCACACGACCAGCGCGTTGATCAGCGAGGAACCCGGCAACGCGGGAGCCTGCGTACTCGGCTTCAGTGGTGACTACCCACGCACGAACGCCGGCAGCACCCTGGTCAGTGCCGATTGCGCGGGCAACAACTACGAAGCCAGTGCCAGCATCAACCTCGTGGTTGCGCCCAAACCGGTAACGATCGTGCTGTCCGGGCTGGGCACGTTTGCCTATGACGGCAACTCGCATCCAGCCTCTGCCAGCGTCACTGGCGAAGTATCCGGATTCCCGGCTGCGGTCGTGACCAGCTACAACGGTGGCGCAACGGCACCGATGGCCGTCGGCAACTACAACGTGCTTGCCGTTCTCTATAGCGGCAGCACCAACTACAGTGCGAGCCCGGCCAACGGCACCATCACCATCGTGCCGGGTGCACCGAGCATCCTGCTGGCCAATGGCGGCACCAGCTTCAGCGGAACCGCGGGGCAGTCGCTGACCGGACCCTTGCCTTCCGTGCTGGTAACGGATCTGGGTGGCAACCCGGTTGCTGGCGTCACGGTCACCTTCGCAGCCGGTTCCGCCAGCGGATCCTTGAGCGGTGCGGTGCAGGTCACCAATGCCAGCGGTATCGCCACCCTGGGTGGCTGGATACTGGATGCCACGCCTGGAACGGATACCGCCAGTGCAAGCGTGGTCGGCATCGCCACGACGGTCGATTTCACCGCAACCAGCACGGCTGCCAGCGGCGGACTCAGCGTGACCATCACCGATGGTCGGGCGTTCGTCCAGTTCGACCAGGTGTTGGGTTACACCATGACTGTCGGCAACAGCAGCAGCTCGAACCTGGCGGGTGTCACCGTCAGCAATACCCTGCCGGCCGAGCTGGATAGCCTCACTGCAGCGTGGACCTGCATTCCCGTCAATGGCGCAACCTGCACAAACAGCGGAACCGGTGGCGTGAGTGACACCGTCAACCTGCCGGCAGGCAGCAGCGTGGTCTATCTGCTCGATGCGGCTGTGGTCAGCGGTGCTGGGGAGCGCATCACCAATACGATTGAAGCCACGGGTCCGAATGGTTCGGTCAGCGCCAGCGACATCACCGACATGGTGCTGTTCCGCGACGGCTTCGAACTGGGTGGCGATGGTGCGCAAGGCATCGGCGGCGGCTGGCTGGACTTCGGTGAACTCGGCAGCACGCAGGACGTGGTGCTGCAGGTCAAGGCCGATGAGCTGGGCTCCCTGCAGCGCACGATACTGGTCGCCGCCGGCGATGGCAGCTTCCGCATCGAAGCCGTGCGCATCAGTGACCAAGTCTGGGTGCGTTTGGTGGCGAGGACATCCACGGGCATGAGCGCAAGTGCGTGGAGTCCGCTGCTGTCGGAACAAGCCTTGATCGCGCTGGAAGGCAGCACCGTGCTGTTGGCTGGAGCGGCCAATGACATTGCGCTCGGCCTCGAGCACGGCGGCAGTTTCTCGTTGCTGCGCGCAATGCACTGACCGCGTGAAATCCCGCAATCGCGTCCATCGCCACGGTGGGCGCGATTGCGCAATCCAGCCCGGCCAGTCGCCTGCCGACAACGCGGATCATCTTCTGCCCATTTCCGGTTTGTCGAAGTACCCAGCAGAGTACTGCTGAAGGCCGAGCAGGTAGTGCCTTGAATCCGTTCATGGTTCGACGGGCTCACCACGAACGGAGGGAGTGAGAGCCGCTCATGGTTCGACAGGCTCACCACGAACGGAGGGGGTGAGAGCCGTTCATGGTTCGACTGGCTCACCACGAGCGGATTCTGCCAATTCAGAGTTGCATTGGAACGCAAGCTGGCTGAATTGCTCCTGCCCGCATTCATCGGGCGATCCACGCATCCTGTGCGAAAATGCGCGGCTGGCTCCACCGCCGTGCAGCCATCACACAGGAGATGATCCATGCGTTTTTCACTGACCCTCGGCTTTTGTACCGCCATCGGGATGCTTGCTGTCCATACGGCTCCCGCGACGGCAGCCGATCCTGCTCGCGCCCAGGCCATTATTACCGCTACGCCGGGCAACACCGTCTTTGGCATGCTCAATCTGGAGCAGGGCGAGAGCGGTGTGCGCATCAGCGGCCTCGTGCGCGGTTTTTCCGCAAGCACCCGGCATGGATTCCATGTGCTGGAAACCCAGGACTGCAAGCTTGAGGATGCGCTAAATCCCGGCGTCCACTTCAATCCCACGGGCCGCAACCACGGAGATCCATCGCGCAGCAATCATCATGCGGGCGACTTGCCGAATGTGGATGCGGATGCGCAGGGCAACGCGGTTATCGACATCACCATCATGGGCGTTACCCTTGCAGCCGGTGAAACCAGCCTGCTCAATCATGCGATCGGCTTCACTCAGCGCAGTGATGACTACACAACGCAGCCAAGCGGTGGATCCGGACCGCGCATTGCCTGTGGCGTGATCAAGGCCAATTGATCTGCTCTGGCGGCGGAACAAGCGGCTGCATCAATTGCAAACCCCGCAATTGCCCGCTGTAATTGGCGGATTCCCGATTCCCCCCCCCACTTTTCAGGTGCAACCTATGGCCATCATCCGCATGAGCGAGCTGGATCTCGCGGGCAAGCGCGTCCTGATCCGACAGGATCTCAACGTGCCGATCGAGGACGGGCGCATCACCTCCGAGCAGCGCATCACGGCCTCATTGCCGACCTTGCGCCTGGCCCTGGACAAGGGCGCCACGGTACTGGTCACTTCGCATCTGGGCCGACCGAAAGAAGGCGTCTGGAGTGAAACGGATTCGCTGGCGCCAGTGGCCGCGCGCTTGTCGCAGCTGCTCGGTCGCAATGTGCCGCTGGTTCGTGATTGGGTGGACGGTGTCGAGGTCGCCCCAGGTTCCATCGTGTTGCTGGAAAATTGCCGCATGAATGTCGGCGAGGCCAAGGACGACGAGGCACTTTCGCGCAAGTATGCGGCGCTTTGCGATGTGTTCGTGATGGATGCCTTCGGTACCGCGCATCGCGCGCAGGCCTCGACGCATGGCGTGATCCGTTTTGCGAAGGTTGCCTGTGGTGGGCCCTTGCTGATGGCAGAGCTGGACGCACTGGCGAAGGCGCTGGAACATCCGATGCGCCCGCTGCTGGCCATCGTCGCTGGCTCAAAGGTTTCAACAAAGCTCACCCTGCTGGAAAACCTCATCGACAAGGTCGATCAACTCATCGTCGGTGGCGGCATTGCCAACACCTTTCTGCTGGCAAGCGGCCATGCGGTCGGCAAGTCGCTGGTGGAACCGGATCTGGTCGACACCGCCAAGCGCATCATGGCAGCGGCCAAGGCGCGTGGTTGCAAGCTGCCGATTCCGCAGGATGTGGTGGTTGCGGATCGCTTTGCCGCTGACGCCAGCGCCAGGGTGAAGGCCGTGGCCGAGGTGGCCGAAGACGACCTGATTCTCGATATTGGTCCGCAGACGGCGGCCGAGTACGCGGCGTTGATCGACAAGGCCGGTACCGTGGTCTGGAATGGACCGGTTGGCGTGTTCGAGTTTGACGCCTTTGGCAAAGGCACGCAGGTGCTGGCGGAAGCCATTGCGCGGTCGCCGGCATTCTCGATTGCCGGCGGTGGCGACACCCTGGCGGCAGTGGACAAGTACGGCATTGCCGATCGGGTTTCCTACATCTCCACCGGCGGCGGTGCCTTCCTCGAATTCCTCGAAGGCCGCGACCTGCCGGCAGTCACCGCATTGCGCGCGCACGGGGCCTGACCGCATTCGGCCGGCGCAATCGCGCGGCATTGGCGAAAACCATCCATCCAGCGCAAACGCAGCTGTGATAGCGTCACGGCTTGCCGCCAACGGGAGTCGCTGAATGTCCGAACACCTGCGTCGTACGCGCATCATCGCCACCCTGGGCCCCGCCACCGATGCCCCCGGCATGTTGAAGCAAGTGCTGGCTGAAGGCGTCGACGTGGTGCGCCTGAATTTTTCCCACGGCAAGGCGGACGATCATCGCAAGCGTGCGGCCGATGCGCGCGCTGCTGCCGCCGAGCTTGGGCGCGAGGTCGCCATCCTGGGCGATCTGCAGGGGCCGAAAATTCGCGTCGAGAAGTTTGCCGACGGTGCCGTGCACCTGGACGTGGGCGCGGCCTTCACCCTGGACTGCCGGGCCAATGCAGCGCCAGGTGACAAGCACCGGGTCGGTGTGGGTTACCTCGGTTTGTGGCGCGACATCAAGGCCGGCGACCGTTTGGTGCTGGATGACGGCATGATCGTGATGGACGTGGAGTCCATTGCCGATGAGCAGGTGCATTGCCGGGTCGTGCTCGGTGGCCGACTGTCCGATCGCAAGGGCATCAACCGCCAGGGTGGTGGCCTGACCGTGGATGCGCTCTCCGACAAGGATCGACGCGATATTGCCCTGGCCGCCGAACTGGGCGTCGAGTTCCTCGCGGTTTCCTTCGTCAAGAATGCCGCCGATGTCGAACGCGCGCGCAGCCTGTTGCGCGAAGCCGGAGGCGATGCCGCCATCGTGGCCAAGATCGAGCGCGCCGAGGCCATCGTCACCTTGGGTGAAATCATCGACGCCAGCGACGTGGTGATGGTGGCGCGAGGCGATCTCGGCGTTGAAATCGGTGATGCCGAGTTGCCCGGATTGCAAAAGAAGATCATCCGCGAATCACTGGAACGCAGCCGGGTGGTCATCACCGCCACGCAGATGATGCAGTCCATGGTGGAATCACCCATTCCCACCCGCGCCGAAGTGCTGGACGTGGCCAACGCGGTAATCGATGGTACCGACGCGGTGATGCTTTCACAGGAAACCGCCTCCGGAAAACATCCGGAAAAGGCAGTGGCGGCCATGCGCCGGGTGTGCCTTGGCGCCGAACGCCAGTTCGAGCCACCCATCGATATGGGCCCGTCGACGCGTGTGCTGGACCGCACCGACCAGGCCATTGCCCTTGCCAGCATGTTTCTCGCCGGACGCGTTGGTGTGCGCGCCATCGTCGCCCTCACCGAATCCGGCGCCACCGCGCGCTGGCTGTCGCGCCATCGCTCCAGCGTGCCGATCTATGCCTTGTCGCGCAACGCCGCGGCACGACGGCGCATGTTGCTGTTCCGCGATGTCTATCCGATCGAGTTCGATCCGCATGATGTCGGCCCGATGCAGGCGGCGCGCGAGGCGATCCAGCATCTTTTCTCACTCGGGCATCTCGCCGAGGACGACCGCGTGATCCTGACCACGGGCGACCATACCGGCCAACTGGGCGGCACCAACACGTTGAAACTGCTGCGCGTTGGCCCGGATGGCATGGCCGAGGGTTTGGGTGATCTTTGAAGGATTCGCTATGCTCGAACTTTCAGCAGTGGAGTGGGTGAGATGAACCTGTGCCGATGCATTCTCGCGATCGCCTGCCTGAGCGTGGCATCGCTGGCCATGGCCGAGAACCCCGTGCGCTCGGTCAAGCCCGAAGACCTGGAAAAATTCTGGGTGATGATGAAGGACTCAGTGCAGGGTGACGCGCCGCTCGGTGGCAAGAACATGAACCAGCCCGGTTGCGCGGCGGTGTCGTTCATCGTCGAGGGCAACGGCCGCGCCAGCAACATCACCATAGAAAAGGTGTATCCGGAGGGCGGCCTCGGTGATTTTGCGGCGAGCATCGCATCGAACCTGGAATTCCTGCCCACCATCACCAACGCCGGTCGTGACCGGGTGTTCAGCTCGATGATCTTCCCGTTCAACCTGCCTGCCGAGCCCGAGGCACGCCAGGCGGTCATGCAGAACTGCGTGATACCGGCCAAGCGGTGGAAGCCCCAGCGGCCTGCGGGCCGCTGAGGCTTGGGAATAGGGAATAGGGAACAGGGAATCGCCCAAGGGGCGGGAATGGGGAATTGAGAGTCGGGAATCGTTCAAGCGGAGCGCGCTTTGCTCATGCTTCTGACAATTCCCCATTCTCGATTCCCGATTCCCGTCCGTGCGGCCCATAAGGCCGCACGGACATGCGACCGCAGCCAATCTGGCCTATACTCCGCGCCCCGATTCCCTATCCTGGCTGACCCTTTCCGGGTTGGCTTACTGCGTTTGTCTTGCGGAGCGTCTTTTTCATGAGCATCGAGCAACTTGAAAGCATCGCCCAGGCCATGGTGGCCCCGGGCAAGGGCATCATCGCCATCGACGAATCCAACAACACCATCAAGAAGCGTTTCGACGCGGTGGGTGTGCCCAACACGGAAGAAAACCGTCGCGCCTATCGCGAGATGCTGCTGACCACGCCTGGCCTCAACCAGCACATTTCCGGCGCCATCCTGTACGACGAAACCATCCGCCAGTCGACCAAGGCCGGCGTGCCGTTCACCAAGATCATGCTGGATGCCGGCATCCTGCCGGGCATCAAGGTGGATCGCGGCCCATTCCCGCTGGCCGGCTTCCCCGGAGAGCTGGTGACCGAAGGTCTCGATGGCCTGCGCGATCGCCTCAATGAATACGCCAAGCTCGGCGCCAAGTTCGCCAAGTGGCGCGCAGTGATCACCATCAGCGGTGAAGCACCGAGCGGCACCTGCATCGAAGCCAACTGTCATGCGCTGGCGCGCTACGCGGCCCTGTGCCAAGAAGCGGGCATCGTGCCGATGGTGGAACCGGAAGTGTTGATGGACGGTGCCCACGACATCGACGAATGCTACGAAGTGACCGAAGCCACCCTGCGCAGCCTTTTTGCCTCGCTGTACGAGCAGAACGTGATGCTGGAAGGCACCATCCTGAAAGCCAGCATGGTGCTGGCCGGCAAGGATTGCCCGGAACAATCCGAAGTCGAGGATGTGGCCGATGCCACCATTCGTTGCCTCAAGGCTGCCGTGCCGGCCTCGCTGCCGGGTATCGTGTTCCTCTCCGGTGGCCAGTCGGACGAGTTCGCAACGGCCAACCTGAATGCCATGAACCAGCAGGGCCCGCATCCGTGGCCGTTGTCGTTCTCCTACGGCCGCGCCATGCAGCAGGCGGCGCTGAGCTTGTGGGGCAAGGACATGGCAGCCAACTTTGCCAGTGCCCAGGCCATGGTCGCGCAGCGCGCCAAGGCCAATGGCATGGCAGCGCTTGGGCAGTGGAAGAAAGGCATGTGAATTTCGCGGTCAGCGCGAAGGCGTGATTGAAACGGGCACCTTCGGGTGCCCGTTTTCGTTTGCGACGCATCGTAGCGCCGAGCTTGCTCGGCTGCGGGCAGGCGACAAGCGGAGCAAGCTCCGCTCTACGTTCTTGCCGTTGTAGAGCCGAGCTTGCTCGGCTGCGGGCAGGCGACAAGCGGAGCAAGCTCCGCTCTACGTTCTTGCCGTTGTAGAGCCGAGCTTGCTCGGCTGCGGGGAGGCGACAAGCGGAGCAAGCTCCGCTCTACGTTCTCGCCGTTGTAGAGCCGAGCTTGCTCGGCTGCGGGCAGGCGACAAGCGGAGCAAGCTCCGCTCTACGTTCTTGCCGTTGTAGAGCCGAGCTTGCTCGGCTGCGGGGAGGCGACAAGCGGAGCAAGCTCCGCTCTACGTTCTCGCCGTTGTAGAGCCGAGTTTGCTCGGCTGTGGGGAGGCGACAAGCGGAGCAAGCTCCGCTCTACGTTCTCGCCGTTGTAGAGCCGAGCTTGCTCGGCTGCGGGCAGGCGACAAGCGGAGCAAGCTCCGCTCTACAAGACGACGATCCTCAGCCCAGGAAGCGCAGGTTCGCCTGGTTGAACTCGGACAGCGAGGGGAAGATATCGGCGATCTCGGTGGCGCTCAGCCCGAACCATGCCGCCATGGTCGCGGCGTACTGGTCGACCGAGGTGGTGGGAATGATCTGGCCGAATCCGGTTTCATCGGGGTTGTTGTCGTAACGCAGCGAAGGCATGGCGCCATAGAAGCGTTGCCCGCGCACTGCGCCTCCCATCACGAAATGATGACCGCCCCAGCCGTGGTCGGTACCGTCCACATTGACGCCCAGCGAACGGCCGAAATCCGAAGCCGTAAAGGTGGTGACCGAGCTTGCAACGCCCAGTTCGACGGTTGCGTCGTAGAACGCCTTCAGCGCTTGCGAGAGCTGCGAGAAGTTCCATTGCTGGTCGTCTACCTGGTTGTTGTGCGTGTCGTAGGCGCCCTGCGAAACGTAGAAGATCTGGCGCGACATGCCGAGCGCCGCGCGCACCTGGATCAGGCGCGCCGCCATCTTCAGTTGCGAACCCATGCGCGTATCCGGAAACGCGGTGGCCAGGGGCGCTGCTGCGGACAAGGCAGCGTCGACCACTTCGTAGTTGGCGATCGAGTTGCGCGTGCTGTTGGCGAATGAGCGCTCGAACACGTGTTCCTGGGTATCCGCAGCGAGCAAGGCGTTGTAGGCGGCAAAGCCATCTTCATTCGGCGGAATCACCCAGGATTCCGGTCCGTCGCCGAGGTAGCTCAGCTTCTCCACGCCCTCCGGCGACATGCCGTAGCTGCTGACGATGTCACCGCGCTGGAACAGGTTGTTTTCGGCAAGCGAAATGCACAAGGGCACCGTCCCGGTATTGCCGGTGTAGAGGCGGTCCGCCATGCGTCCACCCCAACCGTTGGCATTGGCATCGTCGGGTCGCGAGGATTGCCAGTAGATCGACTGGTCGGAATGCGAGAACAACTGGGGTGGCACGGCCACCGTGCCTGCCTGGTACTCGGCCTGGGTGACCGGATGCAGCAGGGTGCCGACATTGCCGACGATGGCCACCTTCCCGGTGTTGAACAACTGCCGCATCTCCGCAAGGGCAGGGTGTAGTCCGTAACTGCCACCGTCACTGGGCGGTCCGCCGGGCAATCCCGGCTGCACGGCCAGCGGCGACAGCGCGTTGGCCTGGATCGTGGCCTGGTCGAAGGCCACGCCGCCGTTCGCAATCAGCACCGAACGTGAGCTTCGGTAGTCGGCGTACTGCGATGCGCTGTACGGCACCACGCTGTTGAAACTGTCATTGCCGCCATTGAGGAATATGCAGACCAGTGCCTTGAAGTCGCCAGCGGGGAATGTGGTGTGGCTGGCCGCAGCAGCCAACGCACGCATGTTTCCAAACGCGCTGTACAGGCTTGCGCCACCCAGGGCAGTCAGGCTGTGGCGCAGGAATCGTCGACGGTTGAGGCTCATGGCTGGCCCTATTTCTGGATCGAGTATTCGGGTGAATTGAGGATCAGGTACAGGGCATGCTGGATGCGCTGGCGACTGAGGGGACGGTTCGGTTCTTCGTCCAGTGTGTTGAGCCGATTGAGCAGGGTCTGGTGCATGAATGGCGACATCTGGCCGGACATGAGCAACAGGCTGTAGCGATCCAGCAAGGCCCCCGGATTGCTGTTGGCCAGAGCCGCATCGCGCACGGTGTTGAGCTTCATCACCGCACCATGCCCATTGGTCCAGCAGCTTTCGCCTTCGGAGTAGAAGCAGAAGCTCAGGCTGAACAGGCGGTTGTTGGTGCTGACGATATTGCTGTCGGTGAGGATCTGGAACTCCGGACTGTAAAGCGCCAGTGAGCTGATCTCGCCGCTTTGCCGATAGTCGGGCTGGAAAAAGTTGAAAACCGACGGTGAGCGCAATGGCCCTTGTCCGTACCAGTCCTCGATTCCCGGATACGGACTCAAGGTTTCAACACGTCCAGTTTCGGTGCGTGCTTCCATGGCCCGCCACAGCTGGGTGTTTTTCAGAAGCGGCTCGCGCAGCTTTCCAAAGATCGAGGGATACTGCCAGGGACCGTAGCGTGCTTCGCTGTCGAGCAGGATCGCGCGCAACACGGCCTTGAGGTCGCCGCGCACGCCGCTGCCGTTGTTGTTGAAGGCACTGGCTACGCGCTGGATGTAAGCCGCTGATGGATTGCTGGTGACCAGGCGCTGGATCAGGCGACGCGCAATGAACGGCCCAACGTTCGGGTGCTCGAAAATGTTGTCGAGGGCGGCATTCAGTTCAGCGGTGGCATCACCGCCCGCAGCCAGGACGCCGCCGGGCAGAGCCACGCCGGGGTAGTCCAGCAACTGCTTGTTGCTGGTCGAATCGTGGAAAGCCTCGACCGGCTGCATCGGCAACTTCCACGACGGAATGTTGTGGTCGTAGCGTCCGCAGTTGCTGTAATTGTTCTCGTCGCAGCACACATAGGTGGTCGGCCCGCATCCGGTGTTGTTCCAGTTCCAGCCGGTGAACACGGCGGCAAACCCGGTGACCGTGGCCTGGCTGTAGGTTGGAACCGGCTGTCCGCCCACCAGCACCGGACTGCCGTCGGTATTGAGCTGGACCAGGCCGATCGAGAACAGTTGCAGCACTTCGCGCGCGTAGTTTTCGTCGGGACGGATGTTCAGCGTGGTGTTGGCCTTCTGGTTGGCCAGATGGGTGAGGTAGATGCCCATGGCCGGATGCAGGGTCACGTCCTCGAGCAGGTCACGGTAGTTGCCGAAGGCATTGGCCGCGAGCATGTCGTAGTAACTGGCCAATGCCCAGGGCTCGTAGGTGAGGGTGCCGTTCTTGCTGGAGACGACGAAGATCTCGCTGAGCGCAAAGGCCATGCGCTGACGCAACTGGTCGGTGGGAATCACCATGCCGCGGCTGGGGTCGGGAGTGCCGACCGAGTTGATCGACCAGGTCTCCATGCGCGTGTGGTCGTTGACGGTGTTGTTGCCATCCGGATTCGGCGGCAAGCCTTCAACCCAGTTCAGGTAGGGAACCTGGGTGGCCACCGGCGCGGCAAACTGCTCGTTCAGCCAGTTGCGGTAGCCCACCGCGCGCAAATGGGCGATGTCCTCCAGGGTCGGGCCAAACGTGGCCTGGGTCAGGAAGCGCGCGGCATCGGCATCCTTGTAGGGGCCGACATCGGCCGCCTCGAATCCGCTGCGCATGCCCGCATCGGGCCAATGGCTCAGGCCTTGCGCCACAGCGCAGGCGGGAAGCCCGAGGACAAACAGCATCAAGCAATGGGCTAGACGAATTTGCATGTGAATCCCCACAACGCGAGGCTTGCATATTGGGCCGGTCCCCTGCCGCAAACCTTGAACCCGGGCACAGTGTGAACCTTGTCGTAGCGCTGAAGAAGCAGTTTGGGTTCGTGGTGAGCCCGCCATGAACCCGGTTGTGGTGAGCTCGCCATGAATCCGTTCGTGGTGAGCCAGTCGAACCATGAACGGATCCAGGGCACTACATGCTCATTTTTGACAACAGAAACTCTGAACAGGCACGGAACTCATTCGTCGCGAGCAAGCTCGCTCCCACAAAATCAAGCAATGGTGGGAGCGAGCTTGCTCGCGACAGTACTTGTTCAGACCTTCCCAAGCACAGAACAGACGTTGCCGCTGGCACAAGTGGAGCGGGTCTTGATCGGTGTCTGCGCAATGCTGGTCGCCGGTGTTCTTCCAGTCAAACGCTGCTACTTCTCGATCAACTGCTTCAACACGACGGCCTGGTTTTGTGTCTCGTCCCTGGCTGAATAGACCAGAGTGAGATCGCCTTGCAGCGCCAGCGCCTTCAGCTCGGCGAATGCCGCGTTGCCCTTGAGTTCCGCACGGTAGCGTTTCTGGAACTCCACCCACTTTTCTGTTTCGTGGTTGAACCATTGGCGCAGCTCGGTGGACGGAGCAACTTCCTTCAGCCACAGGTCGATGCGTGCCTTTGCCTTGGTCATGCCGCGCGGCCACAAGCGATCAACCAGCACACGCTTTCCGTCCGCCTTGGCAGCTGGCGCATACGCGCGCTTCAACATTACGTTCATCATCATTCTCCCAACGACCGAAGCATCTCGCGCAGGCACGATTCATCCGGGTACCGATGGATAGCTCGGCAAGCCATCCGTGATCGAGTAGTAGTCCCCTTTTTCGGCCGTGTAGATATGCAACTCGGTCTGTGTATTCGTGTTGCCGTCAAACGCACCCATGAAAATGCCGATCCAGTCCATGGCAGGTGGATCGAAAAACAATGAGCTGCCACAAATCGAACAGAAGCCGCGACGCACCTTGGCCGAGGAAAAATACCAGGTGATGTGCTCGCTGCCGACAATGCTCAATGTGTCGCGTGGCACATCGGTGCTCACCGAGAAGTGGCCGGAAAACTTGCGGCACTGTACGCAATGACAGGCATCGGGCGCCTTGAGCACGCCGGAAACGGTGAACTTGACCGCACCACACAGGCAGGATCCGGGTTTCATGCGATTGCTCTCCTGGCAGGTTGTTGAAAAACCACCTGCGTTGCCATGGCTGCGTTAAAAAGCAGGCTCAAAATGCTCATTTACACCACCGTAAACTGCGCTTTCTCGCCTGCTTTTGCCTTGCCCTGGCTGCCTCGCCAACGTTTTCAGCAACCTGCTTGCGGCGTGCAACATGCAATAGGCCCCGGCACATCACCGGGGATGATTGTGCAATCTACTCCCATCCTTGCCGGAGGATAAGGATCAGTCCGTGTCCGCTTGGGAAACTCTGAACAAGTACGGAACTCAATCGTCGCGAGCAAGCTCGCTCCCACAAAATCAAGCAATGGTGGGAGCGAGCTTGCTCGCGACAATACTTGTTCAGACCTTCCCTTGCGGAGCGCACATGCTCTTTGCGTAGTATCCGGACGGATCAAAGCAGCAAACCCGCCCCTTGCCGGAGGCAAGCATGGACGCGGCATCGATTGTGCGCTTGCTGCGCGTGCGCGGCTGTTTTGCCGATTCGATCCAGTGGATCCAGTCAACGCGTGCCAGCGTGGTGGTTGCGTTCCAGGTGGCGAGCGCATCGGGTGATGCGTCCAGCAGCGCCTGCAATGCCGCGGGAACCTGCGGCTCCGGTTCTTGCTCGACCGCGGACAACTCGACGCTGGCTTCGCTGCCGGCCGTTGCCCGCGCTGCCTTGAGCAATGCCTTGTCGATCTTGAGCCAGTGGCTCAGTTTGCCATCGGGCTCCAGGGTGACGAGGAAGGGAGCGCCGTTGATGCGACCCTGCACCGATGTCCTGCCACGACGTGGCAGCCGTTCGCTGACATCGCGTGGCAGCACCACGAACCACCACGGCCCATCCGCAGCCGGCTCTGCGGCCTGTTTCACGATCGCCGCAAACGACGCCATGCGCTCCGGCTTGGGCGATTCCCGTTGTTGCGTGCGAGCCGGCATCAGGATTCCTTCGGACTGAATTGCGCGAATGCTTCGGCATCGGTCCGGTGGTATGCAAGAGATCGTTGCATGTTCACCTCACCTGGGCACCAGTTCTCCGCGGAACATGAAATATACCGCACCGAGCAGGCACAGCCCCGCCCACAGATAGTCGAGCTTCAGTGGTTCCTTCATGTACAGCACGGCGAATGGAACAAACACCGACAGCGTGATCACTTCCTGCAGGATCTTGAGTTGTCCGAGCGACAAGACGCCATAGCCGATGCGGTTGGCCGGCACCTGCAGCAGGTACTCGAAAAACGCGATGCCCCAACTGACCAGTGCTGCGATCAGCCAGGGCTTGGAACCCAATTCCTTGAGGTGCGCATACCAGGCAAAGGTCATGAACACATTGCTCAGCGTCAGCAGCAGTATGGTCAGGCCGATTTCGCGCATGGCATTTCCGTGGCCGGCGGGAGTGGACGGGGAGTTTGCGCGTTCAGGCAATCCAGTTGCGGGCAATCGCGCGTCGGCTGAGCAGTACCAGCAGCACGCCAACCAGCAGCACGATGCCCTGCAGGATCACCGCCACGGAACCGGCCAAGGCTGCGCCGTCGATCAGCACGAACATGGCGTAATCCTGGACAAGGATGCCGATCAGCGACAGCGCGAACAGGGCGTAGGCCCACTTGCTCTTCATCAGCAGGGCAATGCAACCCAGCGCACCACCGACCACGGCCACAGCCGTTGCAACCACCGACCAGCCGGGGCGTGCGGCGTACATGGCCTGGTGGGCTTCGGGCAGTTTCGCTACATCGTCCGCAGTGAGCATGAGGTCACCGGCAAAGGCGAGACAGCCCAGCAGGTTCCACAAGAGCGCAACAACGGCGGTGATCTTGAACCACACGGGTGATTTTTCCACGGGAATCTCCGGAATGCTGTTGCGTGGTGGGATGGTCCTGTCAGCGATGCATGGGCTGCGTGTGCAGCACCGTATCGGTGTGCTGATGGAAAGAGGCGATGGTTTCACCATCAAACTTCCAGACGTGCACAAACGGCGCCTTGAAACTCTTGCCGGTGGCCTTGAAGGTTGCGCTGTATTCGCCGATGGCAACGACGCTCGATCCTTCGCACACGAACTCGGCAGGCGTTGCGGTAAAGCCTTCCCACTCGGCACCGATGCGGGCAAAGACGCGCTCCAGGACAGCCTGGGGGCCGATGTAAACCCCGCCATAGGGTCCGCCCGCAGCTTCGGTCCAGCGCACATTGGGTGACAGTGCACCAAGAACCGAAGGCACATTGCCCTCGGCAAACGCCTGGTACAGGCTGCGAATGACCTCCAGATACCGACTCATGAACCCTCCTTTCCATCGATTGCGGATGCGACTGTCCGTTGACGGGCAATTTTCCGCAACGAATGATCAACCGCGTGGATGATCCTCCGCGCTGAACGGATTGAAAAGGGGCTATACCGAATGGCACTGACTTGAGCCGAGGAAGTGCGAAAGTCCGCTCCCCTCTCCCCATGCGGGAGAAGGTGGCGCGAAGCGCTGGATGAGGGAAGCGCAGCGTAGCAACGTAGAACAGCGCCTGTTTCCCCTCTCCCCAACCTTCTCCCGAAAGGGGAGAGGGAGTGTTCGACGTCCAAGTGGTGCCATTTTGGGCTGTACCATTTGCGCGCACCTCAACACGGAGATGGTCGCATGAAACTTGCCGAAGCCCGCTTCATGACCCGCCTGGGTGCGGCGCTGGCATGTTCTGGTGGCTTGACCATAGCGGGTGTCCTGGCCTGGCACCTAGGCAGCAAGCTGACGATACCCGCGGAACTGGCGGTTTTCGTCGCGTTCGTGGTGGGTGGCAGTGGGCTGCTGGTTGCCTGGATCGGTTGGCGCACGCTGCGCTTGTCAAATCCGGATCGGGCCATCGCACGCTGGCGGGTGGGTGAAGTCGACTGGCGGCGGTACCAGGAAGCCTGCCGCATGCGCGAGCGCATGGCGGGGGCCTTGCCTGGGTCGGTTGCGCTTGATTTGCAGATTCCCCTGGAGGGAATCGAGGTGATTGCCCTGCCCGATGGTTTCAGCGTGGGCGATGCCTTCCATGAACTGGGAACGCTGGGTGCGGAAATCCTGGATGCACGCGTGGTCGATTCGCCGGTGGCGATGTTCGAGTTCAATGTGATCTACGCAACCGGAAGAACCAGCAGCGTGCGTCGCGGCGTGCGCATTCCACTCGCTGGCGGCGAGACCTGGATCAAGCGGATCGAAGATCACTGGCTTGCGCGCGAGCCTCTGCTCAAACTGGGCACGCAGGATCTGCTCTTGCGCGAACGTGCCGGCTTTCGCCTTGCGATGGGCGGTCTGGCGTTGCTTGTCGTCATCATCGCCATCTTTGCCTACGTACAACTTCCGGCATGGGCGGCGCTGTCGCCGCTCAGTGCCTTGGCTTTGACATGCGTGGGATTCTTTCGTGGTTTGCGTGCGCGTTTCGTTCGCGAGCGCCGCGGCGCGTGATCAACACGTAGCGGATGAAAACCCTTGCCAGTGCGTTGCTTCCTTGCTTCGGAAACACGCGAACGCAACGGATCAAGCCTGCATTAATCATCCCGAAAAGGGGGGCTTTCTTCGGTCGTGAGCGGGCAGGGATGTTCGCGGAGGAAATCTCCCCTCCACACTTCAAAGCCGGTGGATGCGCTGCGCTTATCCACCCTACGAAAGCCCCTTCCGCCGTTGTAGGGTGGATAAGCGCAGCGCATCCACCAGGCTTTAACCGGCACTATTCATCCTGAAAAGGACTTCCTTCGGTCGTGAGCGGGCGTGGGTGTTCGCGGCAGACATTTCTCTTCAGACGCTTGCCCTGTCGGAGCCCGCCCCTTTTATGGGCGATGCTTTTCGGGGTCGTTCGGAACACTCAGGTGAACACGCCGTTGAGACCGTTGATCGTCGTAATACGTTGCCATACCAAGGCTTCGGTCGTTTCCCAGCGACGTTCGTGAACAATGCAGGTTTGATCATTGGCCTTCGGGTGGTTGCCACAGCTCGATCTTGTTGCCTTCCGGGTCGATGACCCAGCCAAACTTGCCGTATTCGGAGTCTTCGGTCTTGTCGAGCACCTGGCATCCTTCCGAGCGCAGTGCGGTCAGCAGCGACGCAAGGTTCGCCACGCGGAAATTGATCATGAAGGATGCAGAGCCTGGTTTCATGTAGCCCGTGTCCTGGGCAAACGGACTCCACAAGGTCATGCCCGCGGGACTGTCCTTGCCTCCCCATTGGAAAACCGCGCCGCCCCAATCGGCAACACACAGGCCCAGGTGCTTGGCATACCACGCCGACATGGCCTTGGGATCACGGGATTTGAAGAAGATGCCGCCGATTCCGGTTACGCGTTGCATGGTGAATTCCTCTCTGTTCGTTGCCGTGCAGTCTCTTGATTCAGGCCCTGATGCATCTCCATGCATTGATGGCGAAGCAAACGAATCCAAGCAGGACCGCAAAGGCGCCAGCCGGAAGCAGGACAGGCACATCGTTCCCCGTCAGCAACAGCCCGAGGCCCAGCATGAAGACCGGCAGGCCGAGGTTGTGCAGCCAGAAGTGCGCAGTAGCCAGCCGCGTTGCGCTCGAAGCGGGATAGAGGCGATAGATCACGCCCATCATCGCCAGGGAAAGCCAGCCCGCGAGCAGGATGTGCCCATGCACCGGCATGAGCACGAAGTTCTCCCGCATGCCCATGTAGATTCCAAGCGAAGCGCCGACAATCAGATAGACCACTGCAATCCGGATGAATCGCTCAGCCATGACTCCTCCCCTGATGGTTGATGTGCAAGGCGCCTGGATCCAGGCCGGCTTCCGCTGCCGATCCTGCCGGGATTGCGGGCTGGCAGCCGGGATTCCATCATCCCGGAATCGCGAAGCGATGTCCTGCCTGCCTGTGCAGTCCGCTTTCGCGGGAACGACCAACTTTGTGGTAAATCAGAGTTTCCCTGGCTGCTGGCAGTTGATGCGTGTTCGCGACCCGGTCCGGCGAGATCATGCGGCCTTGAACCGTGCATGGCAAACGCAAGGCCTTATCGCAGACAGACGCGCACCTGTCGGGCGGATGCGGGTGTGATGGCCAGGAAACCAGGCATCTGCGGGCCAACGCGAAGCTCATGATGGATGCTTCGGATCGGCACCTGGCCAATAGTGGCTGTCCGGCACTGCGCGCGCCCCGAAAATGGCCTGTCCCACGCGCACCACGGTGGCACCTTCCTCGATGGCGATCTCGAAATCCCCCGACATACCCATCGACAACTCATTCAGGCTGATGCCGATATCCGTTTCCTGCCGCAGCCGGTCACGCAAGCTGCGCAGCAGGATGAAACATTCGCGCACGCGCGAGGCCTCGGAGGAGAACAAGGCCAGGGTCATCAAGCCACGCACCCGCAGCGCCGAGAAAGCCGGCATCCCGCGCAGGAAGCCCGCGACCGCATCCGGTTCCAGACCGAACTTGCTGGCCTCGCCGGACGTGTTCACCTGCACGAAGACATCCATGGCGCGTCCTTCGGCTTGCAGGCGTCGGTCGAGTTCTTCGGCCACCCTCAGGCTGTCGAGCGCCTGGAATTCGCTGGCAAAGCGGGCCACAAGTTTGGCCTTGTTGGTTTGCAGATGGCCGATGATCGACCACTGCAAGTCGACCAGGTCAGACATCGTTTCCCATTTGCGATAAGCCTCCTGCACCTTGTTTTCACCCAGGAAGCGCAGCCCCGCGGCATGCGCAAGACGGATGCTCGCCTCGTCCATGGTCTTGCTCACAGGCAACAGGCGAATGCTTGCCGGGTCGCGCCCCGCGCGTTGACATGCATTTTCGATGCGGGCGTGAACAGCCGCCAGGTGGCGTTGGAAGTCCGCAACCGATTCCGCCTTCGGATACAAGCCGTGCATCTCGTGGCGGGGTTGGGTATCCGGGTGGTCGTTGCTGCTGGTGTCGATCATGGGGAGCATTCGCGGATCGTGACTCGTTCAGCACATGGGCAAACCACAGCGCGAAGCGGCGGAGGTTTGTCCGGGTCGTCAATCGCCGGTGGGCAGGAATGGAGGGGATCGGGACAACGCGTAAACGTACGCATCGACACACACTCCGCTGGCCAACGTGGCGACCACGAGCAGGCGAACGTAGCCATCCCCTTCGAACGCGTCCAGCCGATCCCAATGCGCGGCAAGGTCCGCCGATGTGAACACCAGGCCGTGCACTTCGTCCGCAGTGTCGGATAGCACGATTCCAGGGTAACCGGCAGCCGCCCCCAGCCTTCCTCGACCAGCGTTCCGCGAACCGTGGCGGGCTCCCAGGTTCCGCAGACGCAGGCCAGGACGTGCTCATTGGGCCGCCCCGGGGCCAAGGTTCCGTAGACGAAAATCCGGTTGGTCACGAAGTTCCCCAGTCAGTCCGTTGCCGAATCAAACAGGCCGGCGACGCGGCCGCAATCGTGGCTCAATCTTAACGGCGATGTTCGAGACTACAAAGCGGTGCCGATGGGTACGGGCGCGTATCTGGCTGTGGCGGGTGACAGCGATTGATGCCGCGATCAGGCCCAAACAGGATCACCGCATGGTCGCGGAAAAGATGCAAGCGCACGACAGTTGCATCCCAACAAGATCGTCACTGCCATGGCACGCGAGTTCACTGGTATTGCCTGGGCCATCGTTCGCGATGCACGCGTAGAAATCACCCATGCGGCGTGGCGGAAAAGAGGAGGCAAGCGCTCTCGAACTGCCCCCAAGACTTGATACGCAACGCGGCGTCGGCCGCGATGGAGAACTCTCGGCAGGAGTCATGGATGCGAGCTTGCCCGTCACAGCCGAACCTGGAAAGACACAGCTGCGCGACGAACACGGTCTGGCGCCAACTGCGCAGCCGTGCGAAAAGCGACGTTCGGCACCTTGACAGGATCAAGCCATATCAGCGCCGATGCCAGGCCACTCGCGCTGTGCAGATTGCAGCGCCACCAAAGGCGCACATCAGCAACGCTGTCAATGCCCACATTGACCAGCGCGATGCCAACTCACGTCCGCCCCAAATCACGCCGTATTCGAGTGGCTTGCCATCGCCCGACATCCGCCGCAGTGTGGGCAATTCACCGCTGCGATCGAATGGAAGCTCCCGCTCCAGGAAGGATGGGCCAGATTGCACGTGAATATCGGGGATGGAGAGCGTGCTGTGGCGTCGTGGGAACGGTGCGTTGCCCAGGGTCAGATAGCACTGCCACGTGCGGCTGGGCTTGCCGCGAACACTCGTCCCGTACGCTCGGGCCGAACAGTTCACCGCACTGACTGGGGGCACCGACTCCGCCGTGCCAGCGCCGAAGTAGGCGCGGGTATCGAGTGGCAACATCGAACCTCCGGGAACGAAAAGTTCGAAAAATGGGAACGCCACGCAGACCATCCCAACGATGGCGAGGAAAGTCGCGAGACCCCGGAACACCATGCACCGCATCAAGGCGCTCCAGTCTGAAGTGTCATATTGGCTCGGACAGTATGGCATTGCCTCGGGTGAGCGCTGACCGCCGCGTGGCCAAGGACAACGTCGCCAGCAGCGGCCCGAAAGCCCAAGGCAAAGGCGCCACGCGGACAATCGACGGGATGTCCCTGGAGGATATTCAGGGCACTCTCACGGCTGTAGGGATGCTACCAGACGTTTCTTTGCACGCCGGATCTGGCCAGGACCCCGGGCTTCAGTCTTTCATCGGCGCCGTAGTCTTCAGCGGGATGGAAGTACAACCGAGGTGTATCACCGAGTGTCTCCAGTCGTCGCTCGTAAGACGCCAGTTGCTCAGCACGACCCGCCTCGCCAATCTTGCCCGGCATGTGCGCAACAAATGGAGCAAGGACATCAAATCCTGCATAACGCAGCAGCCCATTGTGAATGGGCCAAAGGACCGTAAGCAAGCTCCCATCGATGCCGTCGGGCGCGTATGTCTGTGCCGAGGTGCCCGTCGTAGTCGCCACCATCGCCAACTTGTTCTTGAACATGCCGGTGTCATATTTGCGGCCCGTATGGTAGGCAAATCCTCTGGCAAATACGCGATCAAACCAGCCTTTCAGAATAGCGGGCGGACCAAACCACCAGATGGGAAATTGCAGGATCAGAAAGTCGGCTTGAAGCAGCTTGTCCTGCTCCGCTTTTATCTCGGGCGCGATGGTTCCATGTTCCATCGCGTGGGTCTGCTCACGTGCAATGCTGAGTCGATCCGGATCGGAGCGACCACCCGTGAAGTCATGAGGGCCCGTTACAGGATTCCAACCGATTGCGTAGAGGTCGGAAACTTGCACGTCATGTCCTTGCGACGTCAGCACTTTTACCGCCAAGTCCTTCATTGATCCGTTGAACGACGAGGGCTCAGGATGTGCGTAAACAATGAGAACTTTCATGATGGCCGCGAAAAATCGGTTGAGTGCCTTTACGAGTAAAAAGAGACTTCCCGATCGTGCGGACAACCGCTCGGCCTCGCGGCTCCGAAGAGCCAGGGCCATGATGGTGATCCACCATCGGCATAATGGAAGGGGAAGTCTCCATGAACACTATAACCATTGGCGTGGATTTGGCGAAGTCTGTGTTTCCGTCTGTACGATCAATGCCACGGGCCGGGTGCAGTCGCGGCAGGAACTCAAGCGCGAGGCATTTGGGCTGTGGTTGGCGCAGGTGCCTGCGGGTACGGTGGTGGCGATGGAAACGTGCGGCGGGGCGCACCAGTGGGCGCGGCGCTGTATGGCATACGGCTTGCAGCCCAGGATCTTGGCGGAGGAGTTACCACTGTCGCCGGCAATTACCGATTGGAAATTTGATGCTTGCCGAGAGCCCGGCGTTTGCTCCCAAGCAAAAGAAGCGAAATGGTGACCTCGCTTGCGAGTGCGGGTTGGAATGAATGGCCATGCGGGAAGTGGCTGCCAACGCACGCCCCGTTCTGTCAGCGCACGCGAACTACCAAAGCTATCCCTATCAACAACCATGGAATGCCGATCAGTGCGGAGACGAGGCTCGCCCCATGAAGTTCCCAGAATGCATTTATGCGTGCTGTTCCGGGTGACCCGGCAGCAATCACGACGGGAACGTGCGAGCCGACGGGATGATCCTTGGGGGACTTGCTGCACCATTCGTCGGTGAATGTGTGCGTCATGTTGGCATGTTGGAACTCAATCACCGGACACAGCGAGCTCCCTATCTTGGCTCTTCCCCGGTAATTTGGTCGTTCGTATTTGACGATGACTCCGGTCTCAAACGAACCGGAGTTGGTCAGCTCGATGCTGCTCGCGGCAAGTTTCACGGAGTATCCCACGATGGCAATCCCCGGCAGGCAGAATACAAGCAATAAGATCATCCGCAGTTTCAGACGTGTGGACACCATAACCTCATGCGGGCAGGGTTGACGGGGGAGTCCATACAGGAATTGTCAGCCCCCAGCGCGTTTGGCCAGTACGGTCGGATCACGCCGATGATGGAACACGGCTACGACCAACAACTCATCACCACGAACGCGATAGACCAATGAGAACGGAAACCTGCGCAGCAAGACGCGCCGGCAATTACTTGCAACGAGGGATATGCCTCAGGGTTACGAACGGCCGAAGCTACGGCGGCGTCTATGGCGCGTGCGAATTCCAACCCAAGACCGGCAGCACGAGACTCATACCAAGCCTGCGCCTCAAGAGCCGCAATCCGGGCTTGAGGCCGAAACAGGACGCGCATTGGTGATTGCGCTGAAAGAGCTCGGAGCGGACCTGCTCCCAAGACACGGCTGTGGAAGGATCTTGGTCGTGCGCCTGGAGCCGGGTCTGGGCCTCTTGGAGCTGGGCAAGCGAAAGTGCCGCTGATTCAGGGCTATCAGCGGGAATACTGTCTCAAATGTCCTCTGCAAGCTGGATTCGCTCGGCGACGGAGAGGCTAAGGAAGTCGGGTCTTGGTTGGCACATGGGGGCAATATAGACCGATGCTTTTCTGGGGGGCAACGCCGTGTTAACGCGCCGCGCGAGGGCGCAGGATTTTCGCGGCGACATTCGGGGGTCGCGTTGATCCACTTGTTGGGCAACGAGAGCCTAGGATCACCCGTGCCTAATCGATGCGCACAAATAACCAATAGAATATCCAATTGGTTGTGTCATGGGGATCATCGCCATCGATGCTCAATGGCATGTCGCTCAGGCGCCTAACTTTCAAAGGATCGCCGTCGACAAAGCGCAAGTCATCCCAAAACCAGCCATCTAACCAAATAGGCGCTTCGCATTCCTTTGGAACTTGATGCTCGCCGTCTATGGAAAAAATGACCGAACGATATGCGTCATCGGATATTGGCCAACTTCCAAACGCCGCATCTTGACTCAAAGGAGATTGCCTGCTCCTTGCATCGCGAACCAGTTTTGCGAGAACGGACGAATCATCGTTGGTGATTTGCGCCCTCGTTGCCAACATCGATCCCTTTAGCCCACCGCCATTGCTCTTCCAATCATCCAGTATGGAGCCCCAGGCATTCCAGCAAGTTGCCTGCTGAGCAAAGACTTCGCCAAGGTGCTTCGAATAATCTTCACCTTCATCGTGACTCAAACCACGCTCTTGCGTGGACGCGCAACCGCAAAGCGACGCCCATAAACACGCTACACCGAAAGCAAGAGAGACTCGAAGCTCTTTCATGCGGCCCAACGCCCGAGGTAACCGGCGCAAAGACCGCGTAGCGGGATTTGCGTCCGGTCGGCCGAGTTGTTATGCGGCAGATTCAAGCTGCCAACCCGGAAAGACGAGCACGGCAGGATGGCAACGCAAAGCAGTTGCCAATACCTTGGCACGCTCAACGCCAAGATTGACCCGGCTGTTCTCGATGCTCGAAATGGTGGTTTGCGGAATGCCGCAAAGCGCCGAGAGTTGCGTTTGGCTGAGCTCCTGCAGCTCGCGAATGATACGCACCGACTCGCCAGGACTGACGTCGACGCGCTTTTTGGCAGGGACGAACTTGCGCATTTCAATGCCTCCGATAGTCGTGTGGCGTGACGCGGACCACTTGAACTGTCATGACATCTGCCGCCACGGAGTAGATGACACGCCACTGCTCGTTCAGACGAGACGACCTGAAGCCCTTTTGCTCTCCGTGGAGCGCCTCGTCGCGGAAGCCCCTGATAGCGCGGAGGCCTTGCGGACCAGAGAGCATGGCTATGTCTTTCCATTTCTCGTAACGCTTCAGGATCTCGACCGGTACACGCCCCGAAGAAAGCCCTTTGTCGGCTTGGAGAGATTCGAGGATCGTCCACATGCCACATTGTGGCTAGACCAAATATGGACTGTCAAGTGCCGAGCCGGTGGCTCTGCCGCACAACGTGCCGGGCCAATACAGCTCGGGAGGCAAGGCGCGGCTGGGTCGCATCACCAAGGCCGGTGATGGGTATCTGCGCAGTCTGCTGGTGCTCGGTGTGCGTGCCGTGCTGGCTGCTGTCATGAAAAAGGACCATCCCAAGCAGGATCCGATCAGCCGCTGGGCGCGCGCCCTGGTCGAGCGTCGTGGCTATTGGCGAGCCGTCATCGCCATTGCTGCCAAGAACGCGCGCATGAGCTGGGCGGTACTGCAGCGCGGGGAGGCGTTCAAACTCCCAGCTTGAATCATCCGCACAACAGCAACCCATCTTTCACCGCGTCACGGCCATCGCTGATGGGCACAGGTCAGGACCTGCGCCGGGGAATGCTCGGTTAATTCAATGGAGCCAACGGGCAACCGAACTCCGGCTAACGAATGGAGCCCCCGGCGTGCGACTTTCATCAGGGTCTGCTGGCACAAAAGCGCCAGCGCAATGACCGTTTGCAGCATCGCCGTCCGCACCATGCCGAAGCAAGCATCAGCAGAAAGTCGGACGTGGTGAACAGGAAAGGGTTGAAACTCGAATGACGTAACGAAGGCGATGCGTCAGGGAATCGTCGTGCTTGACAGGCGGGGAAGCCCTTGTAACCGGAAATAAGCCGCCGCGTCAGCGGTCGACATAATTGAAAAGTTGGGTGCCATCTTGCCCACTATTCCCATGAAATGCATATGCCGCTTCCATCAGCGTTGCTGACACCACACGATGTGTAGCAATTGCCGGGCGAGGAACCCCAAGCCTGAGCAATCGATTCGCACAACGCTTGAGCCGAAGCGAGATCGTCAGACTGATGCCATCCGCAATCTGTGGGCTTGCCTGCGACTGAATAGATACCAAATATTTGGTTGTTTACAGCTAGTGCAACCTTGTCGCCGCGGATACTCTCATAGAAAGCTTCAGCCGACTCGCGTGATGCACATGAGAACCTTACTGCGGCGCCGCCCCATTCATACGAAATTACGAGCAAGTTGCCTGCCTTGAATTCAAGGCGCGGCTGGTTTCGATCTACGCAAATTTCCATTCCCGAGCGGCAGTCAAGAGCATCATGGCCCAGCATGACGACTCGCTTGTCTGGCGGGGTGCTGCTTGAACAGATCCGACCAGCCCAAACTGCGGGAAGATAATCTGTAGACAGTGATTGGCCAAAAGCGATTGGGATGCAGAAGAAATACACCACGATACCAATCAAAGTCAGCGGAAGCATTGAGGTCATAGTGTGCTCCACCCAACGAATGAAAGGGACTTCCCCATCCCGGATGTGCCGCGCAATGGCGAGTTTCGGCAACCAAGTGCCTCGATGGGAAGTGCAATCTCTCAACGCCACACCAACAAGGGGAAGTCCACATGCGCATCGTAACGCTCGGCATCGATCTGGCAAAGAATGTTTTCGCACTGTACGGCGTGGATGCCGCGGGCAATGCCGTGCTGGTACTGCCCAGGGTTTCCCGCGACAAGATGCTGGAACACGTCGCCCGGTTATCGCCGTGTCTGATCGGCATGGAGGCCTGCTCGGGTGCTTCATTAGTGGGATATTGCCGCAGGTTTTGGTGCGGTCTGGCTTCCGCATGCCTTGGCCCGCAAGTATCCGAATGCGGCGCGCGAATGGATGTGGCAATACGTGTTTCCCTCGCAGCGACGCAGCGTGGATCCGCGAACGGGTTTTGAAGGTCGTCACCATCTGGATGAGGGTGGGCTTCAGCGTGCGATGAAATCGGCGGTGCGCAGGGCTGCAATCGAGAAGCCCGCCACCTGTCATACCTTGCGGCACACGTTTGCCACGCACCTGCTGGAATCGGGGTCTGACATCCGCACAATCGCCGCTCTAGCGCATCCTGCGCATGCGGCATTCGCACATCCATGTGCATCACAGGAGTTCCTCGGTCACTCCGACGTTTCCACCACGATGATCTACACCCACGTCCTGAATCGGGGTGGGCGAGGAGTGGTCAGCCCGCTCGACAGAGCGGGTTGATGCGTGGTTCGAGACGGCGGCGCTCGACCTTCGGTCTCGACGTCGCCTCCTCACCACGAACGTGTTCGGTCTCACCGACGGAATACCAGCGCAAGGGTGACGCGTGGTTCGCGATTGGAAAGCCCCGGTCATGGTGAGGAGCCATCGAGCAAGCGCAGCGCGTCGAGAGGGCGTCTCGAACCACGACCCTTCGTCTCGTTCCAGTCTCCTCACCACGAACGGTATTGAGGAAACGACAAGCGCCCGAGTCGTGCAGGGCGAAGGCCGGAGCGTGGTGTGGTGGTTGCGACTTGCATGCGATGCTATTGTAGAGCGGAGCTTGCTCCGCTTTGTGTTGGGGCCGCTCATGCGGCCGAGCAAGCTCGGCTCCACAAGGGCGGAGAGATGCAGCCGAGCAAGCTCGGCTCTACGAGGTTGGAGAGGTGCAGCCGAGCAAGCTCGGCTCTACAAGGGCGGAGAGATGCAGCCGAGCAAGCTCGGCTCTACGAGGTTGGAGAGGTGCAGCCGAGCAAGCTCGGCTCTACGAGAGAGGGAAGGTGCAGCCGAGCAAGCTCGGCTCTACGAGGGCGGAGAGGTGCAGCCGAGTAAGCTCGGCTCTACGAGAGAGGGAAGGTGCAGCCGAGCAAGCTTGGTTTTGTGAGGGCGGGGGTCAGCCCAGCGAGGCCAGCCACTCGTCGTCGGAGCCTTCGTTGACGCCTTCGAACAAAAAGGTGGAAAGGTAGCGTTCGCCGGTATCCGGCAGCATGGCCAGGATCACGCTGCCTTGCGCGGCGTCGCGGGCGATCTCGAGCGCTGCCGCCAGCGTGGCGCCGGCAGAAACGCCGACGAAGATGCCTTCCTTGCTGGCCAGCAGGCGTGCGGTGTCGCGGGCGATGATGTCATCCACGGTCAGCACGCGATGGGGAACATCGCGATTGAGCACGCCGGGAATCAGGTCGGGTGTCCAGCCCTGGATCTTGTGCGGCTTCCATTCCTGCCCGGACAGCATTGCGGCGGCGGCGGGCTCTGTGGCGATGATCTTTACCTCGGGGCGCGCCACGCGCAGCACTTCGCCGACGCCGGTCAGGGTGCCGCCGGTGCCCCAACCGGATACGAAATAGTCGAGACGCCTGCCGACGAAGTCACGCAGGATTTCCGCCGCCGTGGTGTTGCGATGCCAAGCCGGATTGGCCGGGTTGTCGAACTGGCGGGTCAGGAACCAACCATGCTTTTGCGCAAGTTCTTCCGCCCTGCGAATCATGCCGGTGCCGCGCTCGGCGGCCGGCGTGAGGATGACCTTGCCGCCATAGGCACGAATCAGCTTGCGGCGCTCGATGGAAAACGAATCGGCCATTACCGCAACAAAGGGATAGCCGCGTGCGGCTGCGACCATGGCCAGGGCAACGCCGGTGTTGCCGGATGTCGCCTCGACAATGGTTTGTCCGGGCTTGAGCGCGCCGCTGCGTTCGGCATCCAGCACCACGGCGAGGGCAAGGCGATCCTTGACCGATCCGCCGGGGTTGAACGATTCCACCTTGACGTGGATTTCCACCCCCGGTGGCGCAAGCCGCTGCAACTGCACGATGGGTGTATTGCCGATGGTGTCGAGAATCGAAGCGTGGGACATGGGATCAACTCCGTTGGATTCAGGCCGCGCGAAGGTCGCGCGCGATGTCGTTGGTTCCACCCAGGGGGGCTTGGCCGTACCAGTGTAGGCGATCCGCCAATGCAGCCACCGCGCCGACGATGAGCAGGGCGGGTGACTGGACCTGGTGCGTGCGCGCCAGTTCGGGCAGTTGATCCAGCACGCCGCGGATGATGCGTTGTTCGGGGCGCGATCCGTTCTCCACCAGGGCGAATGGCGTTGTCGCCAAGCGGCCATGTGCGAGCAGGTGGTCGCGAATCTCGCTCAGAAGACCCACGCCCATGTAGATGGCGAGAGTCTGTGCGGCATCGGCCAGATCCTGTTGAGCCAACGCATGCACGCCTTCGCGGCTGTGTGCAGTGAGGAAACGCACGCTTTGGGCGTGATCGCGATGGGTCAGCGGTATGCCGGCGTAGGCGGCGCAGGCCATTGCCGCGGTGATGCCGGGCACCACGTCAAAGGCGATGCCATGTGCACGCAGAAATTCCAGCTCCTCGCCACCGCGACCAAACAGGAACGGATCGCCTCCCTTCAATCGCACCACGCGCTTGCCTTGAGATGCGTGTTCCAGCAGCAGCGCGTGAATGGCCTGCTGGGATGTGAGATCGGCGCCGGATTGCTTGCCGACATCGACCAGCTCGGCATCGCGGCGAGCCAATGCAAGGACGTCGGCAGAGACCAGGCGATCATGCAGGATCACATCGGCTTCATTGATGGAACGCAATGCGTTCAGCGTGAGCAAACCGGGATCGCCAGGTCCGGCGCCCACCAAAGCCACGGAGCCCGCCGCCTTCTCGTCATGCAGGTCGCGCAATGCCCCAATCAGTGCGCGTGCAGCACGCAGTGCCTGACCCTGGCGCAGGAGGCCTGCCACTGGACCGTGGAACAGGCGCTCAAAGAAGCGTCGACGTCGCGCGGTGTCGGGAATACGCGTACGTATGCGTATGCGGTATCGGGCCACCAGATCGGTGAGCGGACCCAGCGATGCATCCAGCAGGGACTCGATGCGCTCGCGGATCAGTCGCGCAAAGGCAGGTGCGGCTCCACCGGTGGAAATGGCGATCATGAGCGGGCTGCGATCCACCAGGGCAGGTACCTGGAAGCTCGACAGGGCCACGTCATCCACCACATTGACGAAAATGCAGCGCCGCCATGCTTCGGCGGCAATGCGCTGGTTCAAGGCGCGATCATCGGTCGCGGCAACCACCAGCCAGATGCGATCCAGTTGGGATTCGTGGAACGCCTCCGGGATGTGGCGGATGAAGCCCGCCTTGGCCCAGGCTTGCAGATTCGCGCTGACTCGCGGGGCCACAGCCATGATGACGGCGCCGGTCTTGCGCAGGGCGGCAACCTTGCGCTCGCCCACCGCGCCGCCGCCGACGACAAGCACCGGGCGCTGGTTCAGGTTGGCAAAAATGGGGTAAAGGCTCATGCCGCCAGCATGAAAGCGCATGGCTTGCCGGGGAAATGCCCGGCAATTCGAGGCTTATGCATTTCCGTGATTTGCCCAAACAGCCGTTTAGACGTCCATACTGGACGCGCCGACGTGGACCCCGTATGCTGCCGCACCAGCCAGCGATGCCCGGATCCGTCTTGTTCCCGTGACCGTGTCGATGTGGGCCTTGCCAAGGTTCCACGTGGTACGCATGCACGGTTGCCTTGGGCAGGCAGGTGTTTGCCGATATCCAAAGCCGTGGATTGCAGCACATGACACTGACCCAGTTGCGCTACATCGTTGCCATTGCCGATGCCGGCCTGAACATCACCATGGCGGCGGAGCGCGTGCACGCCACCCAGCCGGGTATTTCCCGACAGTTGCGCCAGCTTGAGGACGAGCTCGGTTTCCAGGTGTTCCTGCGCCGGGGCAAAAGTCTGGATTCCATAACCGCATCGGGGTCGCAGGTGATTGCGCGTGCACGCAACATCCTTGCCGAGTCGGCCAACATTCGCGCCCTGGCAGCCAACCTGCGCCGGGACGGCGATGGTGAATTGATCATCACCACCACGCACACCCAGGCGCGATTCGTGTTGCCGGGCGCGGTGAGCACGGTGAAGCAGCGCTACCCGAAACTCTCGGTTCGGCTTGAGCCGCGCGGAGATACCGAACTGATCGAATTGCTCGGGCGGGGCAGCGCCGACATGGCCATCGTCAGCACCGCAGGCGAACCGCCCACGGCCGACTTGGCCATTCCCCTGTTCAGCTGGGATCGCAAGATTCTCGTGCCGCGTGCGCATGCGCTCGCGGAATTGGGACGCGCGCCGCGCATCGACGAGCTGGCCGCCTGGCCATTGGTGAGCTATGAGTCATCGCTGGCGGCGGATTCCTCGCTGCGCAAGGCATTTGTCGCTGCCGGTTGCGAGTTGAACCTGGCCGTGACGGCGCGTGATGCCGATTTGATCAAGGTCTACGTGCGTGCCGGTCTGGGTGTGGGCGTGCTTGCCGAGATGGCCCTGCTGGAATCCGACAGCAAGGACCTGTGCGTGTTGTCCGCCGAAGGATTGCTGCCGACCTGCACCACCTGGGTTGTGCTGCAGGCCGATCGCGTGCAACGCGACTATGCACTTGACCTGATCGCCGCATTGGCACCGCGCGTGGATCGACGCGATCTCGTGCGCGTGGTGCAGGGTGCGGCTTCTCCTGCCTGGTCGACCCCGCCGCATTGGCGGGATCTCTCCGTGCAACATGCCAATGCGGCGTAGCTGCGCTTGCGTTCGCCCACAAGCAGGCGATCGCCAAAGAATCGAATTGCCATCGCCCCTGAAGGGGTTTATCCCCTTTTCGGGACTCCTACAGGGAGCGTGTTTCGTGCCGCCTCGTCTTTTAGGGAAACTCTGAACAAGTATTGTCGCGAGCAAGCTCGCTCCCACCAAGCTTGATTTTGTGGGAGCGAGCTTGCTCGCGACGAATGAGTTCTGTACGTGTTCAGAGTTTCCTTAGGAGCCCCAAAAAGGGGATAAACCCATGCATGGGCGATTGTGAGGCGATTGGAAACGCCATCGCCCCTGAAGGGGCTCCTACCAATGAGTGGCTTGTGGATGGGATTCACGCGGGTGTCGCGGGCTCAATCAAGCCGCGATTGCGCAACAGGGCGACGACCTGGGTTGCGAGGCTAGCCGGATCGCCACCTGCGCCATTCAATCGCAACGCGGGATTGAGCGGTGCCTCGTAGGGATCGCTGATTCCGGTGAAGTGGGGGATCTTGCCGGCACGTGCCTGTGCATACAGTCCCTTGCGGTCGCGCGCTTCGCAGGTGGCCAGTTCGGTGTCCACGTGGATTTCGATGAAGCTGCCGAAGTTTTCCACGCGAGCGCGCACCTCCGCGCGGACATCGCGATACGGTGCAATCGGCGCGCACACGGCAATGCCGCCATGGCGCACGATTTCGCTGGCGACGTAGCCAATGCGGGAAACATTGGCCGCGCGATCCTCACGCGAGAAGCCGAGCCCCCTGGACAGGTGCGTGCGCACCTCATCGCCATCCAGCAGGGTGATGGAACGTGCCGAATTCTCCAGCAGGCGCGCGATCACCGCCTGCGCGATGGTCGATTTGCCGGCACCGGAAAGGCCGGTGAAGAACAGCGCAAAGCCCTGGCGACTGCCGACCGGATGGCGATCGCGAAGAATTTCCGTCACTTCCGGGAAGGTGAACCACTCCGGGATTTCCGAACCGGTATGCAGACGACGGCGCAATTCGGTACCCGATATGTCGCGAATGTCATCCTGCGCTTGCACGTCGGTTGAGGGAATGTAGGTATCGCGATTGGCGGCATAGACCATGGCAGGAAACGGCACCACGCGGATGCCGAGTTCATCCTGGTGTTCGGCAAGCAACTCCTGTGCCGCGTAGGGTTCATAAAATGGATTGCCGTTGGAATCCTTGCCGGGGCCGGCATGATCGCGGCCAACGATGAAATGCGAGGCGCCGTAGTTCTTGCGGATGATCGCGTGCCAAAGCGCTTCGCGTGGGCCACCCATGCGCATGGCCAGCGGCAGCAGGGACAGATCAACGGAATCCTGCGGGTAATGCTTGAGCAATGCCTTGTAGCAGCGCACGCGGGTGTAGTGGTCGACGTCGCCAGGCTTGGTCAGGCCAACCACGGGTTGGATCAGCAGCTTGGCATGGGTGCGTTCGGCGGCGCGCACGGTCAATTCGCGATGGGCGCGGTGCATGGGGTTGCGGGTCTGGAAGGCGACCACGCGATTCCAGCCGCGCGCGGCGAGGCGGGCACGCAATGATCGTGGCGTGTCGCGCAGCTCGGCGAAATCGTGATGCTGCGGGGCCTGGATGCCCTGCACGCGACCACCGAGGTAGACGCGATGGCGATGGTCGAGCAATTCGGCCACGCCCGGGTGCAGGCGGTCGGTGGTGCCGAACACCTGGTGTGCTTCCTGCAGCGGATCGATGAAGTAGATGTCCTCGACCTTGAGCACGGCCAGCGGTACGCCTTCACTGTCGCGCAACGCCACTTCACCACCGGTTGCCAGTTTCGCGGCAAACGCTTCATCGACATCGAGCGTGATCGGAATCGGCCACAGGGTTCCGTCAGCCAGGCGCATGTCATCGAGAACGCTGGCATAGTCGCGCCGGTTCAGGAATCCCTCAAGCGGAGAAAAGGCCCCGCTCAAAAGCAACTCCAGGTCGCACAACTGGCGTGCATCGAGTGTCCATCCGGGCAGGCTGGCGCTGCGCTGCTTGAGTGCCTGGGCTGCGGCGAAGGGCAGGTAAAGTTCCTTGAGGGTGCCGCCATGTGGTGGGTTCAAGGATTCGGCAAACGTGGGTACCAATGCGGGTTGGTTCATGGTGCAGGCTCGCGAAATGGAAAAGACTGGGGTGAAGGAAAGGGCCGCCGGCCGGAACGGCCCGATCCTCTGGGGGGCGGATGGGGCAAAATCCGGTCGGCGGCTGAAACGTTCTTGAGGCAGAGCTGTTGTTCCGGCGCAGGCCGGAGTCAATTTCACCTTTGGAAACCTGCTGTTTGAGTCAAGATGGATCCCGGCGTTCGCCGGGAGGACGATTTGATCAGCGCCGCTTCAATTGTTCTGGAGTTGGGCGAGGAGCGTAGAAACGACCCGTCTTTCAGATCTCCATGTGGATGCCGCATTCGCGCTTGAGGCCGAAGTAGCGGGTCTCTTCCTCGCGCATGCCGGGTTGCCAGCGCCGCGTGGTGTGCACATCGCCGATTGAAACGTAGCCTTCGTGCCAGAGCGGGTGATACGGCAAGTCATGGCGAGTCAGGTACATCCAGACGTCGCGGTCGCTCCAGTCGATCAGCGGATGCACCTTCCAGCGGCCCGAGCGCAGTTCGAGTACCTGGGCGTTTTCGCGCGTGCTGGCCTGGCTGCGACGCAGGCCGGCAAACCAGGTGCGTGCGTTGAGATCATCCAGGGCGCGCTTGAGTGGTTCCACCTTGTGCAGGCGATCGTATTGGCCAAGACCTTCGAGGCCCTGTTCCCAGAGTTTGCCGTGGCGGGCTTCCATCCACGCGCGGCCAAGCTGCGGGCGAACCACGCGCAAGTCGAGCTTGAGGCGATTGCTCAACGCATCGGCAAAACGGTAGGTCTCCTCGAACAGGTAACCGGTATCGACAAGGATCACCGGGATGCGTGGCTGCTGCCGGGTGAGCAGGTGCAGGGAAACCGCCGACTGCGCGCCAAAGCTGGAGGAAAGCACGTGCGTGCCCGGCAGGGTTTCCAGTGCCCATTGCACGCGCTGGTCGGCGCTGCGCTTTTCCAGCCAGCGATTCAGCGTGGCGAGGGCGCGGCTGTCTTCGGCGGCAGTGACGAGATCCGGAAGAACGTTCATGCAATCACCTCAAGGGGAATCTGCCGGGGCGCGGCGACGATCTTCCTGCGTACGAGGAAGTCGCCAAATGCTTCATCGGCCTCGCGCGTGGCGGCGTAGTCGGCAAACAGCGCGTCGAGGGCGTGCAGGATTGCAGCCTCGTCGATGTTTTCCCGGTACAAGGCGTTGAGACGCTGGCCACGGCGATCAGCGCCGAGCATCAGGTTGTAGCGACCCGGTGCCTTCCCGACCAGCGCGATTTCACCCAGGTACGGACGTGAGCAGCCGTTCGGGCATCCGGAAATGCGCAGATGAATGGGTGCGTTCTGGAGACCGTGCGCGGCCAGCAGGTTCTCGATTCTTTGCACAAGCTCCGGCAGGTAGCGTTCGGCTTCCGCCATTGCCAGTCCGCAGGTGGGCAGGGCCACGCACGCCAGTGCATTCAGGCGCAGCGGTGTTGCGCGCCGATACAGGTCCAGCCCGTGGGACTGCACCAGGGCATCGATTTCCTCGCGTGCGCCGGCTTCGACATTGGCGATGACCAGGTTCTGGTTCGGGGTCAGGCGGAACTCGCCGTGATGGACGATGGCAATTTCACGCAGGCCCGTGAGGTGCGCGGCACCCGGACGGTCGGCAATTCGTCCCGCCTCGATGCGCAAGGTCAGGTGCCAGCGACCGTCATGGCCTTCGCGCCAGCCGAAGCGATCACCGTTGTGCTCAAGTCGGAAGTCGCGCAAATCGCCCAGGGCAAAACCGGCACGCGTTTCCACTTCGGAACGAAACGCGTCCAGGCCAAGTTTTTCGATCGTGTACTTGAGCCGCGCGTGCTTGCGCGCGGCACGGTTGCCATGGTCGCGCTGCGCGGTGAGTACCGCTTCGGCGACGACGAACAATTGCTGCGGGGTGACGAAACCGATCAAATGCCCGAGCAGGGGATAGGTGCTGGCATCGCCATGACTGGCACCCATGCCACCGCCGACGCTGACGTTGAATCCTGCGAGCTTGCCGTCCTCGATGATGGCGATGAAGCCGAGATCGTGGGCGAACACGTCGACATCGTTGTCCGGTGGCACGGCAAAGGCGATCTTGAACTTGCGTGGCAGGTAGGTCTCGCCATACAAGGGCTCGCTTTCCGGCTCGACCCCGGCAAGGGGCACTTCATCCAGCCACAATTCGGAGTACGCGCGCGAGTTCGGCTTCAGGTGCAGCGACAGGCGGCGCGCCCAGTCGTGCACCTCGGCGTGCACCCGGGAAAGCAGCGGATTGGCCGAAACCAGGACATTGCGATTGACGTCACCGCAGGCGGAAACGGTGTCGATCAGGCAGGCGTTGATGGCCTGCAGGGTGGCTTTGAGTTCGCGCTTGATGACGCCGTGAAACTGGAAGGCCTGGCGCGTGGTCAGGCGCAGCGAGTGGTTGGCGAAGCGGATGGCGATGGCATCCAGCGCCAGCCACTGTTCGGGCGTGACCACGCCACCCGGAGTGCGCGTGCGAATCATGAAGCTGTAGTCAGGCTCCAGTTTCTGCTGGCGACGCTCTTCGCGCAGGTCGCGATTGTCCTGCTGGTAGCTGCCGTGGAACTTGATGATGGCGGTGTCGTCCTCGCGGATGGCGCCGGTATGGCTGTCCGCAAGGCTCTCGATCAGGCTGCCGCGCAGGAAGCGGCTGCGTTGCTTGATGGTTTCGACGTGGGAAGGTTCGGTGCTCATGGCAGGGTTCCGGATCGCGTGCAGTCGGGTTTCAGTACACGTCGCGTGCGTAGCGGCCGGACTGGCGCAGGGCTTCCAGGCGTTCGCTGGCTGTCTCGCGATCCACGGCGGCGTGCTCGCCGATCACGTCGATGAGGGCTTCGTGGACATCACGCGCCATGTGCGTGGCATCGCCGCAGACATACAGGTGTGCGCCCCCGTCGATCCAATCGAGAAGTCGGCGACCGTGCTCGCGCAGGCGGTGCTGCACATAAACCTTGTGCTCCTGGTCACGGGAGAAGGCGAGGTCGAGACGGTTCAGGCGACCCTCGCGCAGGGCCTGTTGCCATTCGGTCTGGTAGAGGAAGTCGCTGCGCAAATGCGGATTGCCGAAGACCAGCCAGTTGCGTCCCGCGGCTGAAGTTTCCGCGCGCTCCTGCAAGAATGCCCGGTACGGCGCCACACCGGTTCCGGCACCGATCATGATGATGTCGAGGCTGCCATCGACGGGCAGGCGAAAGCGGTCATTGGCTTCGATGAAGACGGGGAGTCGGTCTCTCGGCTGTGCGCGCGCCAGATAGCTTGAAGCGGCACCGCCGTGGCTGCGCCCGAACGCCTGCCAGGCGATGTTTGCCACGGTCAGATGCACTTCATCCTCAACTTGTTTGCGGCTGGAGGCGATGGAATACAGGCGCGGCGTCAGCGGGCGCAGGGCGGCGATCAGCTCATGCGCATCCCACGCGGCCGGGTACAGACGCAGCAGGTCGATGAACTGATGGCTGGCAAGCAGCTTCGCCAGCTCCTCGCGTTGTTCGCCGGCGAGCAGCCGGTTCAACTCCGCGTTGCCGGAAGCGGCGGCCAGGCTCGCGAGCAGCGGTCGGCTCACGCGCGTCAGTTCGCGACGTGTAGCCAGCCATTCGTGCAGGCTCAGGTTTTCTCCCTCGTGGGTGACCTGCGTTGCGCCATCGAGCTGCAGGTGTTCGAGGATCTCGTTGACCAGGGCGGGGTCGTTGGTTGGCCAGATACCCAGCGCATCGCCGGGTGCGTAGTCGAGGCCAGAGCCTGCCAGCGACAATTCAATGTGGCGCACAACATTGTCGCTGTCGCGGGAGGTGATGCGCTGGTTGGAAAGCAACTCGGCGGCAAAGGGATTTTCGCGGCTGTAATTCGCAGGTTTACTGGCGGGATGCAAGGCCACCACGCTGGAGCGTAGCGTGCCAGGTGGGTTGCCGACCTTGAAAGCGGCCGCCGGTTCAAGGGCCAACTGCCGCCACGGCGTGGCCACGCTGTCGATGTCCAGATCGGCCTCGCCAAGGGCGATGGCACGCTCGGCACCCAATTGCTCAAGGCGCGCGTCCAGCGTGCGGCCGATGGCGTTGAATTGCGGATAGCTGGAATCGCCAAGGCCGAGCACGCCGTAGCGCAGATCCGGCAGCTTGGGAGCGCGTGGGCCGAGCAGGTGCTCGACGAAGGCGCGGCCATCATCCGGCGGATCGCCATCGCCTTGCGTACTGACCACCAGGTACAGCAGGCGCTCGCTCTTGAGTTGGCGAAGCGGGTAGACGCTGGCATTGAACAGGCGCACCGCGATGCCCGCGGCCTCCAGCTCGGCGCTCAGCTTTTCGGCCGTGCGCCGGGCATTGCCGGTCTGGCTGGCATAGACCACGCTGACCGCCTGCGCGGAAATTCCGGGCACCGCCACCGGAGCGGCGCTGCTGCGGGTGTCCGCTGCGCGCTCCGCCAAGCCGGCGCTGTAGCCGGAAATCCACCACAGGGTCGGGCTGTCGAGGCCATCCACCAGGCGCGCCAGCAGGACGTTCCTGTCCTCGGCAAGCGGGCTTCGGGGTTGGCTGGCGACTTGCGCAGACATCGTGGCGTGCATTCATTTGGACGGCCAAATGGCCGCGATGAAGGTAAACTAGGAGGCAGCGCTCGATAGAGGAAGGAAGCGTTGCGCATGGGCTTATGCGCGCCGCGCATGTGATACGGCCGCAGTGCGATATGCTGGCCAGGGCAGATGGCCAGATCGGGAGGCGAGATGAACAGTTCCGCGCAGAGTCGACTGGCGGTCTTGATCGATGCCGACAATGCCCAGCCGGCCATCGTCGATGGTCTCTTGGCCGAGGTCGGCAAATACGGCACGGCGAGCGTAAAGCGCATCTACGGGGATTGGACCGGCCCGCAGTTGCAGGGTTGGAAGAAGGTGTTGCTGTCGCACTCGATCCAGCCGATCCAGCAGTTCCGCTACACCACGGGCAAGAACGCCACCGACTCGGCCATGATCATCGACGCCATGGATTTGCTCTACAGCGAACGCTTCGATGGTTTCTGCATTGTTTCCAGCGACAGCGATTTCACCCGCATTGCCATGCGCATCCGCGAGTCCGGTTTGACCGTCTACGGATTCGGCGAACGCAAGACGCCCGCACCTTTCGTTGCCGCCTGTGACAAGTTCATCTACACGGAAATCCTGGTCGATCGCGATGACGAGGTCGATGCGCCGGTCAAACAGACGCAAGCCGTCAAGGAACTGGGCAAGAACCAGAAGTTGGTAAGCTTGCTGCGCAAGGCTGTGGAGGCTTCGTCGGATGACACCGGCTGGGCCAACCTTTCCCCGGTTGGCAGCTACATTGCGAAACAGACGCCGGATTTCGATCCGCGCAACTACGGCTTCCGCAAGCTGCGCGAGTTGGTCGCGGCGAGCAAGCTGTTCGACATGGAAGAACGGGTCACCGGTGCCGGCCCCGGCAAGTCGGTATACCTGCGCGAGCGCAGCAAGGGCAGCTGACACGATTCCTGGGGGAACTCTGAACAAGTTCGGAACTCATTCGTCGCGAGCAAGCTCGCTCCCACAAAATCAAGCGATGGTGGGAGCGAGCTTGCTCGCGACAATACTTGTTCAGATCTTCCCTGGGGCGACACAGGCCAAGTGCGTTTCGTTCATGGTTCGACGGGCTCACCACGAACGGAAATCATGTGATCAGCGTTGCCATGATGTCAGCGAGGGTGCCGCTTCGCGGTAACTGGCAAGAATGCGCTCGCCATAGACGCATACGGTGATTTCCATGTCTTGCGCCGATGAATCGGAAAGTTCATGCAGGGCAATCCTGGCCGCAGAATCCGGCGGATAGCCAAACACCCCACAACTGATGGCCGGGAACGCGAGCGAATGCAGACCATGTTCGCGGGCCAGGCCAATGCATTTGCGATAGCAGGCGGCAAGCAATTCCGCTTCGCCCTGGTCGCCGCCTTCCCATACCGGCCCCACGGTGTGGATGACATGGTTTGCGGGAAGCGCAAAACCCGGCGTGATGCGTGCCTCGCCGGTCGGGCATCGCACGCCGGGTCGAACTTCCGCCAGAGACCTGCATGCGCGCAGCAGCTCCGGGCCCGCGGCGCGATGGATGGCACCATCGACTCCGCCGCCGCCGAGCAAGGTTTCATTGGCTGCGTTGACGATGGCATCCGCAGCTTGGGTGGTGATGTCGGCTTCGATGATGCGCAGCATGCGGACACTATCCGCCAGGTTTGCGGTGCTGCCAAGCGGCATCGGACCGGCAACCAGAGGCAAGGGCACTGGGCCGCAAGGTCATGGATGGCCCGTATGCAGGAAACGAAGCAGCACTTTCCCGCCTGCCTTCGCGGGAGGCGACGCGTGCGAGGAGTGATCCGCCGGAATCATGCCCCGGCTGGGAGTTTCCGGGTCGAAACCGCAGGCAGCGGGTGCGCCGGCTGGCCTGTCGGGTGGGGTGTGCTTGAAAAATACCTGCCTAGGACATAATATCCTCGGCCATCATGACCCGAACTCCCGACCATTCCATTGGCTACGTGCTGCATGACGTCACCCGCCTGTTCCGCAAGCATTTCGACCGGCGGGCGATTCGCTTCGACCTTACCCGTGCGCAGTGGCGGGCCCTGAAGTCCATCCGCAGGCGTGAGGGTTTGAGCCAGGCCGAGTTGGCCGAGCACCTGGAAATGGAGGCGATTGCCGTGGGTCGCGTGATCGACCGCCTGGTCACCGCCGATTTCGTGGTGCGGCGTGCCGATCCGAATGATCGGCGCCGCTGGTGCCTGCACCTGACCGCCAAGGCCAGCGCGGTCACCGACGACATGGAAGTGCTCGCCGACGAGCTGCGCCAGCTTGCGCTGGCCGGTGTGGGTCGCGCCGAGTTGCGCACATTTGAAAACGTACTGGATCGCATCCGCGGCAATCTTCTCGCCCTGGATGCGCCGCTTGAATCCGATGAATCCTGATTGCGAACTGCCATGACCAGCCAACAAACACCCGAGACAAGCGCTGTTTCCGCATCGACCCGGCCCGCGCGCGGACGCAGCAACCGCGTGCTGTGGATTGCCGGCCCGCTGGTGCTTGCGCTGGTCGGCGGCTGGTTCTACCTCAACTCGGGCCGCTACGCGTCCACCGACAACGCCTACGTGAAGGCGGATCAGGTCACCATCTCGGCGCAGGTTGCCGGGCGCGTGGTCGAGGTTGCCGTGCGTGAAAACCAGGCCGTGCACACCGGTGACCTGCTGTTCCGCATCGATCCGGAACCACTGCAGATTGCCGTCGAGCAGATGGAGGCGCAGATTGCCGCTGCTGCCGACTACCTGAATGCATCGCGCGACACGTTCCGCTCGGCCAGCGCAGACCTGCGTTCCACGGAAGCGACCCTGCGCACCCAAGAATCACAGCTGAAGCGCATGCGCGAAATGCGCGCGCGCGGCCTGATCGCACAGAAGGCGCTGGATGATGCGATCAACGACGTGGCCACGGCACGCGGCGAGCGCGACAGTAATGCGGCAAACGTGGCCAAGGCGCAGACCATGCTCGGTGGTGCGGTGGATACGCCGCTGGAAAGCATGGCCGCGTACCGCATCGCCAAGGCGCAGTTGGCCAAGGTCAGGCTTGACCTCGCGCATGCTGAAGTGCGCGCGCCCATCGATGGCGTCATCGGCAAGATGCACTTGCAGGCGGGCGACTATCTCAACGTGGGCCAAGCCGCCATGCCGCTGGTCTCCAACGTGGTCTGGGTGGAAGGCAACTTCAAGGAGACCGATCTGGGCCATGTGCGCCCGGGTCAAGCCGCCGATATTGAAGTGGATACCTATCCGGGCCACGTCTGGAAGGCGCACGTCAGCTCGATCAGTCCGGCTGCGGGTTCGGAGTTCTCGATCCTTCCGGCACAGAATGCCACCGGCAACTGGGTGAAGATCGTGCAGCGCATCCCGGTGCGCTTGTCGATCAATTCGGATGCCACCAACGGGTTGATCTTGCGCGCGGGCATGAGCGCCACCATCCGCATCGATACCGGGCGTGAAAACTCGCTGATGGGGCGCTTGCTGGCTCCTGCCGGAAACGCGAGCCAGACGGCGCTGGCCCGCTGATCCGAACGCCGCCGGGTCCTTTGCCCATGTTCGCGCCAACCGCCAACCGTCCGCGTGGCCAGCGGACATGAGCGCCCATCCGCAACAGGACGCGCAACGCAACCTGCCGTTGCTGGTGGTTTCGATCATGCTTGCCACCTTGATGCAGGTGATCGATTCGACCATCGCCAACGTCGCCCTGCCGGACATGCAGGGTTCGCTGTCGGCGACCCAGGACCAGGCCGCCTGGATTCTCACCTCCTATATCGTTGCGGCGGCCATTGCCACGCCGGCAACGGGCTGGCTGGCGGCGCGCTTCGGACGTCGCCATCTGTTGGTGGTCGCCATCGGCGGATTCACCGTGGCATCGATCCTGTGTGCGATGGCGACCGACATCGCGGCAATGGTTGCCTTTCGCGTGCTGCAGGGGCTGTTTGGCGCCGCTCTGGTGCCGATATCGCAGTCCTCCCTGCTGGATGCGTTTCCGGTGCAGCGCCACGGAGCCGCCATGGCCTTGTGGGGCATGGGTGTGATGGTCGGCCCCATCGTCGGTCCTCCCCTGGGAGGCTGGCTCACCGACAACTACAGCTGGCACTGGGTGTTCCTGATCAATGTGCCGATCGGAATTGCCGCCTTGCTCGGGGTGATGGCCAGCGTACCGAAGGACGATGTGCGGCTTGGCCGCTTCGACTGGCGCGGATTCGTCCTGCTCGCCATGGGCATTGCCGCGCTGCAACTGATGCTTGATCGCGGCAACGAAAAAGACTGGTTCGATGCATTCGAGATCCAGCTTTATCTGGTGTTGGCCTTCCTCGGCTTCTATTGGTATTGGGTGCACTGGCGCAGCAGTGAACGCACCTTCGTCAATCTCGGTCTGCTGCGTGATCGCAATTTCGGCGTGGCGACCGGTTTCATTTTCATCGTCGGCATCCTGTTGTTCGCGACGATGGCGCTGATGCCGCCCTACCTGCAGAACCTGATGGATTATCCGGTGGTGACCACCGGATTGCTGCTGGCGCCGCGCGGCGTGGGCACGCTGGTATCGATGACGATTGTCGGCCGCTTGATGGCGCGCGGCATCGACGTGCGCAAACCGGTGATCGTCGGCATCCTGCTGATCGCCCTCTCGCTGGGCTTGAGCGCCGGGTTCGGGCCGGATGTGCCGATGTGGCCGATCATCAATGTGGGCGTGCTGCAGGGCTTGGGGCTTGGCCTGGTTTTCGTGCCGGTTTCGACCCTGGCGTATGCCACCTTGCCTGCGTCCGCACGCAGCGAAGCCGCCGGCATCTTCAGCCTGGCGCGCAATATCGGCTCAAGCGTGGGCATCTCCATCATGTTCACCCTGGTGGCACGCAATACCCAGCTCAACCATGCGGAAATCGCTTCGCGTGTTTCCCTGTATTCCAGCCAGTTGCCGGCGTCGATCCTGCACGGTGATTCCGTGCAGGGCCTGGCCATGCTCAATGCCGAAGTGACCCGCCAGGCGGCTGCCATCGCCTACATCAATGACTTCTGGCTGATGATGTGGATGTCCCTGGTTGCGCTACCCTTCGTGTTCCTGTTTCGCGTGCCTCGTCGTGCGGGTGGCACCACCGTCGAAAGCCCCGTCGCGGAACCTTGAACCTCCCTACGCGCGCATGGTCGAACCCGCCGTCCTCGGCAGCCTCGATCCTGACGCGAATCGCCATTCGTGCAGTCCCCGCGCGCCGGCAAATCCGAAATTCGACTCGTGGTAGTGTCCAGAACATGCAAAAACACCTACTCATCCTCATCGCAAGCGCCTGCCTCGTGCTGGCCGCCTGCACCTCGAAAGAGCCAGCCGGGCGCGGCGGGGCAGGCGTGCCTGCGATCCCGGTGACGACGGCATTGGTCGAACCCATGCAGTGGGTCGACACCATCGAGGCGGTGGGCACCACCCGGGCGCGTGAGTCGATCACCTTGACCGCAAAGATTTCCGACACGGTGCGCAAGATCAATTTCCAGGATGGCCAGCATGTGGATGCCGGCGATGTGCTGGTCGAATTGACTTCCGGTCAGCAGGTGGCGGCTCTGGCCGAAGCCCAGGCCACATTCAAGGATGCCGAACGTTTGATGAAGCGCAACAACGACCTGGTCAGCCAGGGCACGGTTTCCAGGCAGGTAGCCGATACCGCGCGCGCCACCCACGATTCGGCGCAGGCCAGGGTTGCGGTGCTGCGTGCACAACTGGCTGACCGCGTGGTGACGGCACCGTTTTCCGGTGTGTTGGGCCTGCGCCAGGTCAGCGTGGGTGCGCTGGTCACGCCGGGCACGGTGATCACCACCCTGGACGACATCGATACCGTCAAGCTCGATTTTTCCCTGGCCGAGCGCTATCTCGCGGCGGTCAGGTCGGGGCTGGCCATCGTCGTGACAACAGCCGCCTATCCCGATCGCCGTTTCGAAGGTACGGTCATTTCGGTCGATTCGCGGGTCGATCCCATGACGCGATCCTTCCTCGTGCGCGCCGAAATGCCCAATGCAGACCACGCCCTGCGCGCTGGCATGCTGATGACGGTGAAGTTGCTGCAGCCGGCGCGCGAGGTACTGGGAGTGCCCGAGATCGCCGTCGAGCAGGTTGGAACCGGCGCGTTCGTTTACCGGGTGCAGGAAGGCAACAAGGTTTCGCGCATCAAGGTCGAACTCGGGGCGCGCCAGCAAGGCAAGGTCGAAATCCTGTCCGGACTTGCGGCGGGTGATCGCATCGTCATCGACGGCACGGTCAAGCTGCGCGACGGTTCACTCATCAGCGACGCCACCCCCGAACCGGCGCCATCGCCATGAATCTTTCCGACATCTCGGTACGGCGACCGGTTCTCGCCACCGTCATCAGCTTGCTGCTGGTCGTGCTCGGGGTGATGTCGTTCACCCGCCTGACCTTGCGCGAACTGCCGGCCATCGACCCGCCCATCGTCTCGGTGAGCGTCGACTATCCGGGTGCATCGGCGGCCGTGGTTGAAACGCGCATCACCCAGGTCCTGGAAGATGCGCTGGCCGGCATCGAAGGCGTGGACATCGTGCAGTCGAGCAGCCGCAACGGCAGCGCGGATGTCTCCATGGAGTTCAAGCTCAGTCGCGACATCGAAGCGGCAACGAACGACGTGCGCGACGCGGTCAGTCGGGTACAGGACCGCTTGCCGGAAGAGGCCGACCCACCGGAAGTGTCCAAGGTCGAGAGCGATTCCGATGCCATCCTCTGGCTCAACATGCGCTCCGACAACATGGATGCGCTGGAGCTCAGCGACTATGCAAACCGCTACGTCTCCGACCGCCTCTCCGCGATTGAAGGCGTGGCGCGCGTCATCGTCGGTGGTGACCAGCGCTATGCCATGCGCATCTGGCTGGATCGCGAAGCACTGGCGGCGCGTGGCCTTGCGGTTTCCGACGTCGAAGCCGCCCTGCGCCGGGAAAACGTGGAGCTGCCGGCCGGACGCATCGAATCCGCCAACCGTGACTTCACCCTGCGCGTGCAGCGCAGCTATCGCCAGGCCGAGGATTTTGCCCGGCTGGCGCTGAGCAAGGGCGCGGATGGCTATGTGGTTCGCCTGGGCGACGTGGCCAAGGTCGAGCGCGCCGCCGAGGAGCGTCGCTCCTACCTGCGCAGCAATGGCCAACAGAACGTTGGACTGGGCATCGTCAAGACCTCGACGGCAAACAGTCTCGACGTGGCCCGTGCAGCGCGCGCCGAAGCGCTGCGCGTGCAACAATCCTTGCCGGCGGGTACACAGATCTTCGTCGCCTACGACTCCACCTTGTTCATCGAATCCGCGGTGGAACGCGTGTATGCGACCCTGATCGAGGGTTGCGCGCTGGTCATCATGGTCATCTTCCTGTTCCTCGGCAGCGTGCGCTCGGCCCTGATTCCGGCCGTCACCGTGCCGGTGTGCCTGATCGCAGCATTCATCGGGCTGTATGCCTTCGGCTATTCGATCAACCTGCTCACCTTGTTGGCACTGGTGTTGTGCATTGGCCTGGTGGTTGATGATGCCATCGTGGTCCTTGAAAACATCCAGCGCCGCGCGGACCTCGGCGAGCCGTCGCTGGTGGCGGCGCAACGGGGCACGCGCCAGGTGGCCTTTGCGGTGATTTCAACCACGGCGGTGCTCGTTGCCGTGTTCCTGCCCATCGGTTTCATGGAAGGCAATACCGGCCGCTTGTTCCGCGAGTTGTCGGTCACCCTGGCCAGTGCCATTGCGTTGTCGGCATTCGTGGCCTTGACCCTGACGCCGATGATGGCTTCCAAGCTGGTGCGCCCGCATGTGGAAAAAAAGGGCTTCAACGGTTTTGTGCATGAGCGCCTCGAGCGCCTGACCGCGCGCTATCGGCGCAGCGTCGAGCGCAGCAGTGGCAAGCCGGTGGTGTTCGGCTTGCTGATGCTGGCGGCGCTGGGCTTGAGTGCGATGCTGTTCAAGTTGGTGCCGGCAGAGTTGGCACCCACCGAAGATCGCGGCGTGTTCCATGTATCCGTGACCGGACCGGAAGGCGCCGGTTACGACTACACGGTCGGCCAGATGCAGCAGGTCGAGCAGAAGTTCATGGGCCTGATCGGCGAAGGCGGTCCGATTGAACGCATCAATTCGCGGGTGCCCGGCAGTTGGGGGTCCAGTCAGGAAATGCACACCGGCCGCATCACCGTGTTTCTCAAGGACTGGACCGAGCGCACGCAATCCACGCCCGAGGTGACCGAAAGCCTGCGCAAGGAACTCAATACCCTGACCGGCGTGCGCGCGTTTGCCTCCTACCGGACCGGCCTCGTCCGTGGCGGCGGCCAGCCATTGAGCGTGGTACTGGGCGGACCGGACTATGAGGAGATTGCGCAGTGGCGTGATCGCATGATCAAGCGCATGGACGAGAATCCCGGCTTGATCGGCGCGGATTCCGACTACAAGGAAACCCAGCCGCAGATGCGCATCAACATCGACCATGTGCGTGCCGCGGACCTTGGCGTGTCGGCGCAGGAAATCGGTCGCACCCTGGAAACCATGATGGGCGGGCGCCGCGTCACCACCTACGTCGATGGTGGCGAGGAGTACGACGTCATCATGCAGGCTCAACGCGGTGATCGTGCGGAACCGGCGGATCTCGACAATCTGTACGTGCGCTCCAGCAGCAGCGGCGAGCTCATTCCGCTGGCCAATCTGGTCAGCCTCAGCGAACTTGCCGAGCCGGGTCGTTACAACCGCTTCAATCGACTCCGCGGCATCACCATTTCTGCCAGCCTGGCGCCTGGATACACCTTGGGCGAAGCACTGGCCTGGGTGCAACAGGTGGCCGAGGAAGAACTTCCGCCCTACGCGCAGCTCGACTACAAGGATGACTCGCGCGAATACCTGAAGGCTGGCGGTGCTGTGGTATTCACCTTTGCCTTGGCCTTGCTGGTGGTCTACCTCGTATTGGCCGCACAGTTTGAAAGCTTCGTGCATCCGTTCGTGATCATGCTTACCGTGCCGCTGGCGGTGCTGGGTGCATTGATTGGCCTGTGGTTGACCGGCAACACGCTGAACCTGTTCAGTCAGATTGGCATCGTCATGTTGATTGGTCTTGCGGCAAAGAACGGCATCCTCATCGTGGAATTCGCCAACCAGTTGCGTGACCAGGGCAGGAGTGTCCGCGAGGCCATTGCCGAATCTGCGGCGGTGCGCCTGCGCCCGATCCTGATGACCTCGGTGGCAACCATTGCCGGTGCGGTGCCACTGGTGCTTGCCGGTGGCCCGGGTTCCGCCAGCCGCGCGGCAATCGGCGTGGTGGTGATATTCGGCGTGGCCTTCTCGACCATTCTTTCGCTGTTCGTGGTGCCCTCGTTCTACGCCTTGCTGGCTCCATTCACGCGCTCGCCGGAAGCCTTGGCGCACCGGATCGAGACGCTGGAAGCCGAGACGCCGCCGGTAGGTGGGCATGCATGACATCATCTGCAATGCCGGCAGCTTGTTGAAAAACTGGCTGCGTTGCCATTGCTGCGTTAAAAACAGGCTCAAAATGCTCATTTACACCACCGTAAACTGCGCTTTTTCGCCTGCTTCTGTCTTGCCTTGGCTGCCTCGCCAACGTTCTTCAACAACCTGCCACGGCCAACGATCGTGACTGACATTCCACGCAAGAACCGCAAGCCGCTGGTGGATTCGCCCTGGAAACAGTCCGCGAGCAGGCCGCTACGCGAGCATTCCGCAGCGGCTACGGACGCGCCGCGCGAGCGCAAGCCGCTGCGACCCAGCGGCGAGCTGCGCTTGTATGGTCTCAATGCCTGCCGTGCCGCGTTTGCCAATCGACCGCAAGACCTGCGCAAGGTGTATCTGAGTGAAGCGCGCGTGGCGGACCTCAAACCGGTACTGGCCTGGTGCGTGAAGCATCGACTTGGATACCGCGTTGTGGAAACCATGGATCTCGACAAGCTGACCGGCTCGCGCCACCACGAGGGCGTGTGTTTCGAGATGCTGCGTCATCCGCCAAAGGGATTGGCTGATCTGCTGGCCGACCTGCCAGCCGCCCCTGCGCCGGCCTTGCTGATCTGGCTCGACGGTGTCGGCAATCCGCACAATCTCGGCGCGCTGCTGCGCAGCGCCGCGCATTTCGACGTGGCCGGAGTCATCGTGCCAACGAGCTCCTCGCTGGATCTTTCCGGTGCGGCGGCGCGCGTCGCGGAAGGCGGCGCGGAGTTCGTGCCCATGGCACGGGTTGACGATGTGCCTGCTGCATTGCAGGCGTTGCGTGCTGCCGGTTTCGATGTTGTTGCAACCGTTCCAGCGGGCGCAGCCGACCTGTATGCATCGCGCCTCGCCGCGCGCAGCGTGCTGGTGTTCGGCGCGGAAGGCGAAGGCATGAGCCGGGAACTGATCGCTGCGGCCACGCAGCGCCTGAGCATTCCCGGCAGCGGCCGCGTCGAGAGCCTCAACATTGCCGCCAGTGCTGCCGTGCTGCTGGCCGAGTACTGGCGCCAGACGCGTCGTTGATCCCGCGCGCAATCGTGAGGCTTTGGTAGAGCCGAGCTTGCTCGGCTGTGGGCGTGCGAACGGAGGCAAGCGGAGCAAGCTCCGCTCTACGAGGGAGCGATGCTTTTGTAGAGCCGAGCTTGCTCGGCTGTAGGCGTGCGAACAGCGGCAAGCGGAGCAAGCTCCGCTCTACGAGGGAGGATCGACGCTTTGTAGAGCCGAGCTTGCTCGGCTGTAGGCGTGCGAACAGCGGCAAGCGGAGCAAGCTCCGCTCTACGAGGGATCGACGCTTTTGCAGAGCCGAGCTTGCTCGGCTGTAGGCGTGCGAACAGCGGCAAGCAGAGCAAGCTCCGCTCTACGAGGGAGCGACGCTTTTGTAGAGCCGAGCTTGCTCGGCTGTCGTCCTTGCGAACCGCATCAACACGATCCGATGATGGCGTGCTCGCGGCTCAGCTGGCGTAGATCAGCTCGGGAACCGGCCTGGGTTGGTCGAACAGGAAACCCTGGCCGATCATGCATTCGAGGCGCAGCAATGCTTCGCATTGCACCGGCGTCTCGATGCCTTCGGCGATGACTTCCATGCCCAGCGAGCCGGCCAGCGCACGAATGGCGCGGATCACGGCGGCGCAACTGCCGCTCAGGTCGGCATTCAGTTCCGCGACGAAGGAACGATCGATCTTCAGGGCGTGCAAGGGGAAGCGGTGCAGGTACGACAATGAGGAATATCCGGTTCCAAAATCGTCGAGTATGGTCAGCACGCCGGAAGCGCGCAGCTCCAGCATGGTTGCACGCGCCTGTTCGGGATCGGCCAGCAGCACGCCTTCGGTGATCTCGATGCGAACGCGGCGGGTGGGAACATGGTGCGCATCGAGCAGGCCGAGCAGGTTGTGGACCAGCTTCGGCGAACGGAAGTGGCGCGCGGAGACGTTGATGCTCACATAGGCGTCGGGGTCATGCAGCTTGGAGATTGCAGAACACACCTGTTCGTAGAGCTGCCAGTCGATCTGCTCGACATTGCCTGATTCTTCGGCGACGGTGAGAAAGTCCGCTGGCCGCAACAGGCCGCGTTTGGCGTGGCGCCAGCGCAGCAAGGCTTCGTAGCCCAGCACCTGGCCATCGACCAGGCTGACGATGGGTTGCAGGTGCGGCTCGAATTCCTGGCGGGTGATGGCCCGTCGCAGGTCGCTTTCCAGATCCAGGGTGTGCAGGGCTTCCTGGCGCAACTGCTCGTCGAAGATCTCGAAACGCTGGCGGCCGCGTGCCTTGGCCCGGTACATGGCCACATCGGCATCGCGCAACAATTCCTCGGGAAGCGTGTAGCGCATGTTGGCAACGGCGATGCCGATGCTGGCCGAGGTATAGATTTCCTTGTCGCCGAGGCGCACCGGGTCGGCAAGCGCGGCCAGGGCGCGACGTGCAACCCGGTTCGCATCTTCCACGCTAGCGATGTCTTCCAGCAGCAGGGTGAATTCGTCGCCACCCAGACGGGCAACGGAGTCGGGGCCACGGACGCATCCGGAAATGCGCTTGCCGGCTTCGACCAGCAACTCGTCGCCGAGCAGATGACCCACCGAGTCGTTGACCACCTTGAAGCGGTCCAGATCGAGGAACAGCACGGCAAACAGCCGGGTCGGGTCCTTGCGGAAACGGTTGAGGACGTGGTGAAGGCGTTGCAGCAGGGCAGTGCGATTGGGCAGTCCGGTGAGGCTGTCGTGAAGCGCTTCGTGGGTGAGTCGCGATTCGGCCAGCTTGCGTACGCCGATCTGTTCGAGCAGGTCGCGATTGGCGGTTTCAAGTTCGCGGGTGCGTTGCTGGACGCGGACTTCCAGACGCATGTTGGAAAGTCGCAGGCGTTCCTGGTACTGCCGGCGTTCGAGCGCGGTGGCCACGTGGAATGAAGCAAACAGGAGGATTTCCTGCTCCTCGGGGCCGTAGGCATTTTCGTCGTCGTAACTCTGCACGGCCATCACGCCAAGCGCGCGTTCGCCGATTACCAGGGGAACCCCGAGCCAGCATCGGGGCAGGGTGCCGAAAACCACCATCTTTCCGGCTTGCATCAACTCGATGATCTGCGCCTGCGTGGCCAGCAATGGACTTTGCTGGTTGAGTACCCACTCGGTCATGCCGTTGGCGGGAGGGCGAGGTCCAGTGGAGGGTGCATCCCGTTCATCGACAAAGTAGGGAAACGAAATCCGCGAACCATCCTCGGTGAGCACGGATATGAAGAAATTGTGCGCGTTGAGCAGCTCTCCGATCACCGTGTGCACGCCGGCATAGAACGCGTTGATTCCGGTCTGCTCGCTGGCCAGTTCGGCAATGCGGTACCAGGCTGCCTGCAGGTGTTGCGCACGCAGGCGCTGGTCGATTTCCTCGCGCAGCGAGCTGTTGGCCTCGGCAAGTTCCCGCGTGCGCTTGTGCACTTCGCGCTCGAGCTCTTCGCGAGCCTGTTTGCGTACCAACGCAGAAATCACATGCTGGGCAACGAAGATCAACAGATCGCGATCGCGCTCGCTGTAGCGATGCCGGTGGTCATAACTTTGCACGACGATCGCGCCACGAACCTGCTCCTGGTTGATCATCGGAATGCCCATCCAGTCGACGCTTTCCGGGCCGAGTCGTGCATCGGGCTTCAGATTCAATTGCTCACGCAACTGGTTGCTGTCCCCCCACAGCACCTGGCCGGTGTGCAGCACCTTGAAGGTGAGGCTGTTGACGTAGTCGGCCGCGTGCAACTCCATCAGCGGATCCTGGCCCTCGGTATCTTCGCTGTCCGCGTAGTAGGGCAGGCGCATGACATCGCGCTCATCGTCGTACAGCGCGACGAAAAAGTTCTCCGCATAGGTCAGGTTGCGGATGACCTCGTGGATGCGCGCAAACATGTCGGAGAAATCGAGCGGTGAATGCGCAAGGTTTGCAATCGCATAGAGCGCCTTCTGCAATTGCTCGGAACGCAGCGCGGTATGCACGATGTCCTGCTGCTCGCGTGCGTCCAGAAACTCGCGCATGCGCAGGTCGACGCGATCGATCCAGGCACAGTCGGCTTCCGCTATCACCCGGTCATCGAGACATCCGCGCGGAAACTCGAGTTCGAGCCGCGCACGGCCATTGGCCAGCGGCACCTCGAGGATCTCGGCTTCTGCCGACTGGGCAACGGCAGAACCGACAGGTCCCAGGTCAGCCACCCGGCAGCGTGCGCCAATGCAGGGCAGTTTCTCCAGCGCCAGGGCTTCGGTACGCAACGCCAGTTGCTGAAGATCATGGGTGACAAGCAGGGTGTCGGCACAAGCCAACCCGTCGGGCGTCATTGCCCGAACCGGTGTGTGGGGTCGGAGTAGTCCGGCCAACCTTTGCACATCGTCCCCTGTGCCCGATACCGTATCACCCGCTCGTTGCGCTGTCGAAGCAGCCAGCGCCTAGGAGCCTGCGCGGCAGAAGCCATCCGGCTGCAACGCCGCTGCCATCGATTGATTGGATTAATCGTCAGGCTTGCATAGTGCCCGCTATGCGCACCTTCCGATTGATCCACTGAATCGCGTCAGTGCCGTTTCGCTTCGAATTCATTCTGCCGCGCAGGCTCCTAGCCTGAGTGAGCATTCCTGCAACAGATGTGCCAGATTCGGGGCGCGGACAGCGAAGGCCGGCGAGGCGGACAGCGGAGTGCCGCCCAATTCCCGGGGATCGTGGGTCGATCAAGGCAAGGTGTGTTCGGGTGCGGACCTGCAACGAATGGGTAAAACGGCGCTGCCATGCGGATCAGCGCATGATGTGATTGGCGTGCACTGCGCTCGCAGCCTGCCCAGCTCGCGGAAGGCAGCACCAGGCAGCCGGAAACGGAAAGTTCAGTCGCTATCGGCTTCCTTGGCAAAAGCACCCGCAGCCGATCCGAAATCGCCCTCGGCGCTCGCCGCCAGGTACATGGCGATGGCGTAAACCGCCACGTTCTGACGCATTTGCTCAAGGTCGACCTTGTCCAGGGTGTCGTTGGCGGTGTGGTGCCAGTCGAAATACCGCGTGGCGTCCTGATGCAGGGACAGCCCCGCCATGCCGACGGCATGTACGGCGGACAGATCCGATCCACCGGCGCCGGGGGCAGCCGCGTCGTAATCGACGCCAAGTGACTTCACCGCGGCGGCAATCTGTGCGATGGCCGCACGCGCTTCCGGTTTGACGGTTGCAGTCAGCTTGTAGATGCGGTCCGCGCCCAGATCCGATTCCGCGCCGAGCACGGCCTTGCCGATTTCGGTGTGGTGCTGGGCAGCATAGGCCTTGCCGCCGAACAGGCCGGATTCCTCGTTGGCAAAGGCGACCACGCGGATGCTGCGCGCCGGGCGTTGCGGAAGCTGGCCGATGAGATGCGCCGCAGCGGTGGTGATGGCAACGCCGGCTGCGTCATCGATGGCGCCAGTGCCGGCATCCCAGGAATCCAGATGTCCGCCAGTGAGGAAATATTCGGCCGGACGCGAACTGCCGGTGATCTCGGCAATCACGTTGGCGCCGGTGTAGCTGCCGTCCATGCCGCAGTCGAGGTCGAGGTGGATTTTCACGGGCTTGCCGCGCGCAAAGATGTGATCCAGCAGGTCGGCATCCGGGCTGGAAAGCGCTGCGGCGGGGATCGCCTTGGCCTGATCCTCGAAATGGGTCACCCCGGTATGGGCAATGCGGTTTTGATCCGAGCCGGCGGAGCGCATGAGGAATCCAATCGCGCCCTTGGCTGCAGCCGAGGCCGGACCCGACACGCGCACTTGCGCCGCCATGCCGTAATCGTGGCCGTCCTTCAGCGCTTGCATGCCGGGATTGGCGATATAGACGATCTTGCGGTTGACGAGGTAATCCGGCGCCGCCTGCATGGCTGCCAGCGATTCGAAGCGCACCACTTCGGTTTCAAGGCCGCCCTTGGGCGTGCCCGCGGAATTGCCCAGCGCGGCAACGGCCAATGGCTGGGCAAACGGCTCGATCACTGCGGCGCTCTCGGATCGGCGAATCCAGCGCGGATAGCTGACCTCCTCGCTCCAGACCTTGTCGAATCCGAGTGCCTTGAACCTGGCGATCATCCAATCACGTGCCTTGAGGTCGTTGTCGCTGCCGGCCAGGCGGGCGCCGATCTCGCTGGTCAGGCCCTCGGTGATGGCATAGGCGACATCGTCCTTGAGCGCGCGTTCGCGCAAGCCCGTCACCTGCGTGATGGCGGAATCCGGAATGCGCGTTGCGGACGACTCGGTATCAGCGGCCTGCGCGCCGGTGGTGAGCAACAGGGCGAGGGCGAAGGCGGTATGAATGCGCATGCTGGGTATCCGCAAGGGTCAAACGCGGATTTTGACAAGGCACCTCGGCCATTGGCCCATGGCGAAGGTCACGCGGGCCGCTGATCGCGACCCGCATGGGCAGATGCCTGGGGGACTGCGGGGCTTACTTGCCCTGCTTGAGCAAGTCGCGAATCTCGGTCAGCAGCACGACATCGGCAGCCGGCGCGGCGGGCGCATCTTCCTGCTTGCGACTGATCTTGTTGATGGCCTTGACCACGATGAATATGGCCAGGGCGACAATCAGGAACTGGATCATGGTGTTGATGAAGGCACCATACAGGATGGCCACTTCGCCCTTGCCGTCCGCCCCGGCAGGCGTCAATACCCATTTGAAGGCGGAGAAATCGACGCCACCGATCAGTTTTCCGAGGGGCGGCATGATCACGCCATCCACCAACGAAGAGACGATCTTGCCGAAGGCCGCACCAATGACGACGCCCACGGCCAGATCGATGACATTGCCGCGCATGGCGAAAGCCTTGAACTCCGAAATCATGCTCATGCTTGTTCTCCTCAGGTTGGATGAATTGAGATGGGCTTGCGAGCCGCCTGATCACTCTAGCGGGCACCAGCGGCTTGCGCGAGAACGTTCGTGCAAGCAATTGTCACCAGCCTTCAGATGATGCGCCCCTCCAGGATCGCGATGCCGTGCAGTTCGGCACGGAAGCGGTCGCCGCGCGAGAGGCTGGCAACCCCGGCCGGAGTGCCGGAGAAAATCAGGTCGCCTGAAGTCAACTCGTAGAACTTCGAAAGCTCGTGGATGATCTCGGCCACGCTGAACACCATGTCGGCGATATCGGCTTGCTGGCGCAAGGTGCCATTCACGTGCAACGAGATTTCCGCATTGGCCGGGTGCCCGATGTCGCTGGCACGATGCAGGGATGAAACGGGTGCCGAGCAATCGAATCCCTTGGCGGTATCCCAGGGGCTGCCGTTCTTCTTCGCGGTTGCCTGAAGATCGCGCCGGGTCAGGTCAAGCCCGATGCCATAGGCGTAGACCTTCTCCAGCGCGTGTTCAACGGGGATGTCGCGCCCACCGCTGGCAAGCGCGATGACCATCTCCACTTCGTGATGCAGCTCGGCGGTTGCGGATGGATAGGGCACGTCGCCATCGTCGATGACGATGGCATCGGCGGGCTTGGCAAAGAAGATGGGATTGCCGCGATCAACCGCCGCGCCCATTTCCCTGGCGTGATCGGCGTAGTTGCGCCCGATGCAGTAGATGCGGTGCACGGGAAATCGCATGTCCGATCCTGCGATCGGAATGGAGGGCAAGGCATGGGGGGCGATGGCAAATGTCATGGATGTTGCTCACTGTCTTGTTGATGGTTGGATGCTGACACTCGTCATGTGCGTCGGGTGAGGGCTGCGCATTGCCCGACCCCGGGGTTTGCCGCACTTTATGTCAGACTGTTCGGCTCCAGGCCACCCCGGAAAGGCAATAATGGAAAACCAGCGTGAATTGCTCAACCAGTTGCGAATCGACCGCAATGAGGCCAAGCCGCCCTCGCGCCTGCCGTGGATCCTGGCGTTGCTGGTAGTCGCCGCATTGGGTGGGTCCGGAATCTGGTGGTGGCTGGCCTCGGGTCCCGTCCTTGTCGTCTCCCCGGTTGCCGCGATGGCGCCCGGCGCCAATGCCGATTCTGCCACCGCCGTGCTGCAGGCGACCGGTTATGTCACGGCGCGGCGCCAGGCGACGGTTTCCGCCCAGATCACCGGCACGCTGGCCGAGGTGTTGATCGAGGAGGGCGAGCATGTCGAAGCAGGGCAGGTGCTGGCGCGTCTGATCGACACCGAACAGCAGGCAACCCTGGCCCAGGCCCGCGCACAAGTGGCCCATGCCAAGGCGCAGGTGAACCAGGTCAGTGCACAGCTGGCCCAGGCCAGGCGTGACCTGGAGCGGCAGCAGGATCTGGTCGGACGCAAGCTGGTATCGCGCCAGGCGGTTGAAACCGCACAAACCGATGTGACCAGCCTGGGTGCCCAACTGGCTGCCCAGCAGCGCATGGTGGACCTTGCCGAAGCCCAGCAACGCAGCGCGCAGGTACAGCTTGACTACACCACGGTGCGCGCTCCGTTTTCCGGCATGGTGATCGCAAAGGCGGCGCAAGTGGGCGAGATCGTGTCGCCCTTGTCCGCCGGCGGTGGCTTCACCCGTACCGGCGTCGGCACCATCGTCGACATGGAATCGCTGGAAATCGAGGTGGATGTCAACGAGGCGTACATCAACCGGGTGACGCCCGGCATGCAGGCCGAAGCCATTCTCGATGCCTACAAGGAATGGAAGATTCCTGCCCATGTGGTTGCCATCATTCCCACTGCGGATCGTGGCAAGGCCACCGTCAAGGTGCGCGTCGGGCTGGACCAGAAGGATGCCCGCATCCTGCCGGACATGGGCGCGCGGGTGAACTTCCTCGAGGAAAAGAAGCCCCAATCCGCAAGCGCCGCGCCTCCGAAAGGCGTGTTGCTTCCGGACAGCGCCATCGTCCAGCGCGACGGCAAGTCGGTGGTGTTCGTCATCAAGGGTGACCGCGTGGTGCAGGCTGCGGTTTCTCCCGGGGCGGCCATGGGCGACTTGCGCCTGGCTGAAGGCATTGCTGCATCAACCCAGGTGGTGCGCAAGCCTCCACCTGAGCTTACGGATGGATCCCGCATCCAGCTGTCCGAATAGCTCCCGACCACCCGTTTCCAGAATCCAGGCTCGAAAGAGGAAATACCATGTCTACACTTGTTGAAATTCGTGATGTCAGCAAGACCTACGAACGCGGCAAACAGAAGGTTGAAGTCCTGCACCACGTCAACCTGGATATCCAGAAAGGCGATTTCCTCGCCTTGATGGGGCCGTCCGGTTCCGGCAAGACCACCCTGCTCAATCTGATCGGCGGCCTGGATTCACCCAGCGGCGGCTCGATCAGCGTGGGCGGTCAGCGCATCGACAAACTCGGCGGCGGTGCGTTGGCAAAATGGCGCGCGGCAAACGTGGGCTTCATCTTCCAGTTTTACAACCTGCTGCCCATGCTGAGTGCACAGAAGAACGTGGAAGTGCCCTTGTTGCTGACTGCGCTTTCCGCCGCGGAGCGCAAGCGCAATGCCGCCATCGCCCTGCAACTGGTCGGCCTCGCCGATCGCGCAAGCCACAAGCCGACCGAGTTGTCCGGCGGCCAGCAGCAGCGTGTTGCCATCGCGCGCGCCTTTGTTTCCGATCCAAGCCTGCTGGTGTGTGATGAACCCACCGGCGACCTCGACCGCCAGTCGGCTGAGGAGGTGCTCGGCCTGCTGCAGGTGCTCAATCGCGAACACGGCAAGACCATCATCATGGTGACCCACGATCCGAAGGCCGCCGAGTACGCCAAGCAAACCCTGCATCTGGACAAGGGCACCCTGGTCGAGCAAGCCGCCGCCTGAAGCCAAAGGACCGAACCATGAAATATCTTCATTTGATCTGGGCCGCGCTGTTTCGGCGCAAGACGCGCACGATTCTTACCCTGCTGTCGATCATCATGGCCTTCCTGCTGTTTGGCATGCTCGATGCGGTGCGCATCTCGTTTGCCGAAGCCGGGCAATCGGCCAACGGTGCCGAGCGTCTGCAGACAGGCGCGCGACTTTCCTTCATCCAGACCCTGCCAAAGAGCCTCACCGAGAAGATTGCGGCAGTTCCCGGAGTCAAGGATGTGGCGTTTGCCAACTGGTTCGGCGGTGCCTACCAGGATCCGCACAATCAGGTGTTCACTTTCGCGGTCAGCGACAACTATCTGGATGTGTATCCAGAGGTGATTGTTTCGGCGGAGGATCGCAAGGCGTTTGCCGACGATCTCAATGGCATTCTCGCCGGCGAGATGCTGATCAAGAAATATGGCTGGAAGATTGGCGACACCATTCCCCTGCAGTCGCAGATCTTCCCCAACCAGGAAGGCAGCAAGAACTGGAGTTTCAAGCTGGTCGGGGTAATGAGTTCCAAAGATGGCAGAGCATTTCAAAGTGGCATGATCATCTTGCACTGGAAGAAGTTCGACGAGACCACGCCCTACAACCAGGGTGAGGTGGGCTGGTACGTCAGTCGCGTCACGGATGTGAACCAGGCCGATCGCATTGCCAGGGACATTGATGCACTGTCCGCAAACTCCGATCACGAAACCAAGACCCAGACCGAGCAGGCGGCCACCCGCAACTGGATCAAGCAGATGGCCGACATCGGCTTGATTGTCACCTCCATCATGGGTGCGGTTTTCTTCACCCTGGTGCTGTTGACCGGAAACACCATGATGCAAGCGGTGCGCGAACGCACCAATGAGCTGGCCGTACTCAAGACCATGGGGTTCTCCAACCACAAGGTGCTGGGCCTGGTGCTTGGCGAGTCCGTGCTGTTGCTCCTGCTCGGCGGTGCGATCGGTCTGGCCCTGGTCAGCGTGATTGGCGCTGCCTTGCCGGCCATGAGTGGCGGCATGATCAACAACACCCATGTTGGCATCAGCAGCTGGGTTGTCGGCATAGCCCTCGCTACCGGCATCGGCCTCCTGATCGGTGCCTTGCCGGCGACGCGCGCGATGCGGATCAACATTGTCGATGCACTGGCCGGACGCTGAGGAGACCAAGCCATGAAATTTCTTGTGGGACTGCTTACGTTCCTTGCTGTGATCGTCGGCGTATTCGCCTTCCTCAATCTGTCCTGGCTGGCCTTGCTGGGCGTGCTGGTCTTGCTCGCACTGTGGATGCTGTTGACCCGGCGCGGACGCCAGGCGGCATCGGTCACCGGCATTGGCGTCAGCACCTTGCCGCAGCGGCTTGGCTCCTCCGCGGTGATCGTGGTCGGCATTGCCGGCGTGGTCGGCGTGCTGGTGGCGATGCTGGCCATGGCCAATGGTTTCCGCGAAACCCTTGCGCGAACCGGCAGCAACGACACCGTCATCGTCATGCGCGGAGCATCGGCTTCCGAGGTGTCGTCCGTGCTCGGCCACGATGCCACCGTGGTCATTGCGCAAGCGCCCGGCATTGCCAAGGATGATCAAGGCCGGCCGATTGCTTCGCCGGAACTGGTCGTGGCCGCCAACCTGCCCATGATGGGGGGGGATCCGGAGGAGGATTTCGGCAGCGTGCAGGTGCGCGGCATCGGCGACATGGCGTGGGAATTGCGTCGCAATGCCACGATCATCGAAGGTCGCAAATTCACGCCCGGCATGCGCGAGCTGGTCGCCGGCAAGGGTGCCCAACGCCAGTTCCAGGGTCTTGAGGTCGGCCACGAGGTCAAGCTCGGCAACCAGGCGTGGACGGTGGTCGGTATCTTTGAATCGGACGACGCCATGGAGTCCGAGCTGTGGGGTGATGCCGGCGTGGTGGGTCCGACCTATCGACCCAATGGCGGCAACAGCCGCACCTCGGTGTTTGCGCGATTGACCGGTGCGGATGCTTTCGATGCGTTCAAGGCGGCGCTGGTATCCGATCCGCGCCTGCAGGTGGATGTGGATACCACCCTCAACTACTTCAGCAAGCAATCCGAAGGCACCTCCAAGGCGATCACGGTGATCGGCATGGTGGTGGGCACGATCATGGCCATCGGCGCGGTTTTTGGCGCGCTCAACACCATGTTTGCAGCCGTCGCCACACGCGCGCGCGAAATCGCCACCCTGCGGGCCATTGGCTTCCGCGGCTTGCCGGTGGTCATCGCGATCATGCTGGAAACCATGCTGCTGGCCTTGTTGGGTGGCGTGCTGGGTGGCTTCATAGCCTGGCTGATATTCAATGGCTACACCGCCTCAACCCTGGCGGCGGGCAGCACGGGTCAACTCACATTCGAGCTGAGCGTGGCCCCAGCTGTGCTGTGGACCGGCATCAAATGGGCATTGGCCATCGGCTTCATCGGTGGTCTGTATCCGGCGCTGCGCGCCGCGCGCATGCCGGTCACCACCGCCTTGCGCGAATCCTGATCACACCAGGGATCGCTCCGCATCCGGGAGATGCGGAGCGATTGTCGCTCGTTGTGAATTCGTATTTTGACGAATTCCGAGTGAGTGAATGTGGGGCTTTTGTAGAGCCGAGCTTGCTCGGCTGTGGACATGCGGAAAAAGACAAGCCGAGCATGCTCCACTCTCCGCGATGCTGGGCGTGATCGGAGTCAGCGCATGCAACCCACCCGATTTTCTCAGCTGCCGGAAGTCGTTGGTGCGCGGCGTGTTGCCTTGCTGAAGGCAATCAGTGCGACGCCTGCAAGAATGACCAGCATCGCGAACACGTCGATTCCGTGCACTTGCTCGCCGAGGAACAGCATGCCCAGCAATACCGCGACCGGTGGATTGACATAGGCGTAGCTGGTGGCCAGCAACGGTCGCACGTTGTTGAGCAAGTAAAGATAGGCGCTGAAGGCTACCAGCGAACCGAACACGATGAGGTAGGCAAGCGACAGGGTTGCCGGCAGCGACGGCATGGCGTGCAATCGTTCGCCGTGCAGCAAGGCAACCACGCCCAGGATCACGCCACCACACAGCATCTGCGCTGCGGTGTTCATCAATGCCGGCGGCATGTCCTGGCGCTGGCTCCAGACCGAACCGAATGCCCACGCACAGGCGGCCATGATCAGGGCCACGGCCCCCAGCGGTGATCCGTCGAGGCCATTGCCGAAATTGAGCAGGATCACGCCGCTGAAACCGATGACGAGGCCCAGCCATTCAACCCGGCTGGGCCAGGTCTTGTAGATCACGCCAAATATCGCGGCAAACAACGGCATGCTGGCGATCGCGATGGCGGCCAAACCGGATGCCACGGTTTGTTGCGCGTAACACACGGCGCCATTGCCGATTCCCAGTAACAGGCTGCCCGCGAATGCCGCGTTCAACCATTGGCGGCGCGTGGGTGATGGTATTCCGCGCATACGCAATCCCGCGTACAACGCTGCACCGGCGATCAGGAAGCGAATGGACGCCATCATGAAAGGTGGCCAGCTTTGCAATGCAACGCTGATGGCCATGTAGGTAGAACCCCAGATGAGGTACACCGACAGCAGAGCCAGAGGCAGCAGCAGTCGAGTCCAGGTGATTCCCGGGGGTTGCGCTGCAATGGGTTGGTTCATGGTTCGGGGATTCTCGCCGGGCGACACAGACTCGGATGCTCCAAGGGCGGGAGCAAGATCCACTTTTCAGCAGCTTGAGAAGAACCGCTTGGCTTCCGCAGCCGTCGGGTGTCAGCTGCGATTCGAGCCCTGCCCGTTGTCCCTGGCAATCAGGACCGGGGGTGCGGGATTGCCGACGATGCTGAATTCACCATCGATGACGTCGGCATCCTGACCGCGCGGGTTGGTTCGTGGAGCAGGACGGCGTCCCCCACGCAGCTGGTTGACTACAAACCAGATGGCACCGCCGACAACCAGGGCGGCAAAGGCAAACAGGCCAAGAGCCAATACGGCCAACACGGCGAGAAAACCGAGTATTCCGCCAAGCAGGCGCAACAGCGGATTGCGAGGTCGAATGGCGGAGCGGAACACGAACATGGGCGATCCTCGTCGGGGAACGGTCACGCCAGCACGCGAGTCGTGGGCAGGAGCGGATCCGGAACCGCTATTCTTGGGCTCCGAAGTTCGCCTCGCAAGTGTCAAAGGTGGGTATGGCTGATTCCAGGTTGCTGTGTGTTCTGGCGGATATTCCTGATGGTGGTGCGATTTCGCGCCATGTTGAATCGGCAACCGGTGGCTTCCAGATCATCCTGATGCGCCGAGGCAGGCAGGTTTTCGCGTACCACAATGAATGCCCGCACCAGGGCCGGCACCTGGACTATGTACCGGGCAAGTTCCTGATCAAGAACGCCCAAATCATCTGCGCTGCCCATGGAGCGACCTTTGCCGTGGAGTCCGGCAGCCGGATTTCCGGGCCGTGCAGCAGCGGATTGGTGCGTTTTCCGGTGCAGCTCGAGGGTGACGAGGTGCGCCTGGCCTGAGCCTTTTGGAGAATCCGAAGGCCGGTATTCGGGTTCGCAAGGGCGCACCCTGAGGGAAACTACGAGGAATGTCGTTGACAAGCGCCCGGATGCTCACTAGGCTGCAATCCGGCAACCCCGTTCGCGCGACTGGATTTTGAATTTCCGATAGGGGCGGATTTGCACAGCAATTGTACGCGCCGGTCATTCATCCGGCGGTCGGCCAATCGATCCGAGGTGACCATGAGTCCACGAATTCCGTCCACGCCCAAGCCGACCGAAGCCGAGCTTGGCATCCTCAATGTGCTCTGGGATCGCGGTGAATGCACCGTGCGCGAGCTGCATGAGGTTCACTATCGGGATGACGGCGCCGGTTACACGACTTCGCTGAAGATGTTGCAGATCATGCATGCCAAGGGACTGGTGGAACGTGACGACTCACAACGCGCGCATGTCTATCGCGCCGCCATTTCCAAGGAGTCGACGCAAAAGCGCTTCCTCAGCGACATCGTCCAGCGCGTGTTCGATGGCTCGTCATCGCAACTCGTGCTGCAGGCCCTGGGCGGCCAGCCGCAGGCCAGTCGCGAAGAGCTCGATGAAATCCGCGCCCTGCTCGACAGCATCGAATCGGGGAAAACACCATGAGCGCGGGTATCGATCTGATGTCATGGATCCAGGTGCTGGGTTGGAGCTTGCTCCACTTTCTCTGGCAAGGTGCATTGATCGGCGTGTTGTACGCATTGACGCGCATGCTGGTGCCGCGCGAGCAGGCCAACGTGCGCTACGCGGCAGGACTGGTCGCGATGGGCGCACTGGCTACCTGCGTGCCGCTGACGATCACGGTGATGTCCGCCGATATCCCCGCTGTGGCGCTTGCGGCGACGGATGCCGTCGCACTGCCCAAGCTGACGCTGGCGGCCAATGCCGAGGCAATCCAGACCGTATCGGTTTGGAATGAACTTTTGCCATGGCTGGTTTTGGCCTGGATGGCGGGCGTGGTCCTGATGATCGGGCGTGCGGTACGCCAGTGGCGCGCGCTTGAGCGTGTCGCCACGCAGCTGGCCTGGCGTCAGGCAGAGCTCGAAGACCTGCTGGCCAGTGTCGCAAGGCGCTTCGGACCGATGGCCGGTGTTCGCATTCTGGTTTCCGAACACATTGATACGCCTACCCTGATCGGCTGGTTCAAACCGGTGATCCTGATGCCGCTGGCCGTGGTCACGGGTTTTCCGCGCCAGCAGCTTGGCCTCATCCTGGCCCACGAACTGGGTCACCTGCGACGCTACGATCACCTGGTCAATCTTGCGCAGACCGTGGTTGAAACACTTTTGTTCTATCACCCGGTCGTGCACTGGATTTCGCGCGAAGTGCGCCATGAACGTGAAATCTGCTGCGACAACCTGGTGCTCAGGCTTACCCGTGGCGAGCCTCGCGAGTATGCGCGCACCCTGGCTGCACTGGAGAACGTGCGGCAGGTGACGCCACAACTGGCCGTGGCAGCTTCCGGTGGCATGTTGCTTGATCGGGTGCGTCGCATCCTCGGTGCTTCCCCGGCACACAACAGCGCGCATCGTTCCAGTCGCGGACCTTGGCTCGCCGGAATTGCCAGTCTCGGATTGGTGCTTGCCATTGCTGCCGGTTCGAGAATTTCCAGCGAGGAAGAGCTGGCCATCGAGGTGCTTCAACCAGAACTCCAGATGCGCCATGCAGAAGTGCCACTGCGCGTTGAAATGGCCACGCAGGATGCAGCCTTGCGGCCCGAGTTCACTCGTCTTTCAGTCGCGCAAGCCAGTGAACCGGCAGAAATTGCGGCACCAGTAATTTCGCAACGTGAGGTGACCGACATTTCAGTCCCTGCTCTCGTCTCGACGATGGATGCTCCGGTGCTGATGGTTCCTGCGCTTCCGACCCTTGACGCACCGCTTGCCGAGGTGCCAGCCGCACCCGCAACGCCGCAGGATTTGGCCGCTGCAGATCCCGGCGCGGCAGCTCAGGTCAAGAATGACGGCAAGCCCGCTCCACGCGCGGTGCGAATCGTTACACCCAACTATCCGCGCGGCAGCGAAAATGCAGCCGCGTCCAAAGTGGCTTTCGATTTCAGCATCGACCGCAAGGGCAAGGTGCGTGACATCCGTGCCGTTTCCGGCGATACCGAAGGTAGCTTCGCATCGGCAGCCCGTCGCGCCTTGAAGCAATGGCGGTTTGATCCGCAAAGCGTCGAAGGTTTCGCTGGAGCCACTTTCCGCCAGGACTTCGAGTACAGCGGCGCCAGCAATGCCGTGGCGGCAATCGATGAAGAAGAATGTGCTTCCCAAACGGGATCTCACATCTGCCGGCCGATACCCGAGGGCAATGTTTCCAGACTCGATCGCGAACGTGAATCGTCGGCCCAGATGATCGTATTGGCTGGCAATTACCGCTGATTCGCGCAGCCTGTCCCGAGTGGCCGGTTCCACCGCGCAATCCGGGACGGGGTCAGGCACCTTCGTTTCGGATCATCAGTCTGCCAAGCGAACGGTTCGAGGCGCGAATTCGTGTCGGCGAACCATTCCGCTGGGATCGCAACCTTGCTGAAGTCCTGGAATTGGCTTGCCTGTCCGGGCCGAGTCCGCCGCAAAAGCGCATGCAGGGCAAGGACACCTCGTAGATGATGCCGCGTGGGTCCGCGCACGGATCGCCTGCAAGCCTGCAGGCACTTCATTGCTGCCCGGGAGATTCCCGGATGATCGATCACGCTTCAGTTCGTGCCGAACACCAGATTGATGCTGACCAGGGTGGTCACCAGGATGAGGACGGTCAACGGCAGGCCCACGCGCAGGAAATCCCGCGTCTTGTAGCCGCCTGGCCCTGCAATGACCAGCAGCACCGGGTTCGCACTCGGCAGCAGGTAGGTATTCGATGTTGATATGGCAACGATCAATGCGTACGCAGCGGGATTACCACCGGATGCAAGCGCGATATTGATGGCCATCGGCACCATCATCACGGCAGCGCCGACATTGGAAATCACCTGCGAAAGAAGCAGGGCGAGGATGGCGATGAAGGTCTGCACCACCCACGGTGGCAGGTTGCCGAGGTAGACCAGCACTTCCTGCGCGATCCAGGCGGCGGTGCCGGTGGAGTCCATGGCTCCGCCCAACGGAATCAGGCAGGCGAGGATGAAAATCGTTTTCCAGTTGATCGCGTGATAGGCCTCATCCATGCTGAGCACGCCAGCGAGCAGCATGCCCACGGCGCCAGTCAGCATGGCCACCGCCAGTTTGAGGTCGGTGAACAGGCCAAGACCCATGGCGATGCCGAAAAAGATCACCGCATGCCAGATCTTGCTTGGCCGTTGTTCTTCCTGCGGATAGTCGGTCACCACCACGAAGTCGCGCGACTCCGCGGCCAAGGTCAGATCGCGCCACAGACTGTGCACGACCAGCGAATCACCGGGACGCAAGGTCACCTCGCGAACATCCTCGCGAAATACCTGCTCGCCCCGGGTTACCGCCAGAACACTGATGCCGAAGCGTTTGCGCAGGCGCAAGTCGCCGACCCGTTTCTTGATCCAGCGCGAGTTCGGTGACACCACGATCTCGGAAATGCCGGCCCGCGTTGGATTGAACATGTCGCCGAAATTGCGCAGGCGCGCCTGCACCTTGCACAACTGGTTGTTGGCAAATTCGGTGATCTCTTCTCGCTTGCCGAGCACGCCGACGATGCTGCCGACCCAGATCATCTGGTCACCGGGTGGTGCCAGGCGCGCTTCGTTGCCGGTACGCAGGGCGAGGATCAGTGGTGCGCCATGCAGGCGCTCGGCTTCGATCACGCTCATGCCGACCAGGGCGCTCTCGGCGGTTACCGTCAGCTCCATGACTTCGCCATCGATGCCGTACATCTCGGCGAAATAGGTTTCCGTGCGGCCGGGCGTGACTTTCTGTTTTTCTTCCTCGCTTGGCCACAGGCGTGGCGTGACGAAGGCGAAATAGCCAAGCCCGACCAGCAGCAGCGGAATGCCCACGGGGGCGATGGCGAACAGCGGGAATGCCTCGATGCTTTGCGCGCCCGGTGGCAGGTTGCGATTGGCGCTGGCCACCAGGTCATTGAGCAGGATCAGCGGCGAGTTGGAGATCATGGTGGTGTTGGTGCCGGCCAGGATGCAGCAGGCCATCGGCAACAGCAGGCGCTTGAGGGGAATGCCGGTGCGTGCACTGACGCGGCTGACCACGGGCACGAACAAGGTGGCCAGGGCCTGGCTTTGCATGACCGCAGACATGCTGCCGACCATGGCGTTGATCAGATGCGACACGCGCGTCTCCACACCGCCAGCCAGGCGCAGGATGAAAGACGCCGCCTTGCCGAGAACCCCGGTGCGATCCAGGCCAGCACCCATGATCATGACCGCGATCAGCGACATCACCGCATTGCCAGCGAAGCCATCGAATAGTTGCTCAACCGGCATCAGTCCGGTGACACCGATGACCACCAGGACGAGCAGGGCAATCAGGTCGGCGCGGATCCATTCCAGCACCAGCATGAGCACGGTGAACCCGAGCAGGCCAAGCACCAGGGCCATGTCGGTGGTCAGGGTCAGGCTCATGTCCATTGGGCTGGCGACGGCTCCAGGTGGCGCAGATCGAATGAAACGAATGACTCAGGTGCGTTCGTGGATCAGGTCCCACACTCCGTGGCCAAGGCGTACGCCACGTTTTTCGAAATGCGTGCTGATGCGCCATGCCGGTGGCGCAGAGTATGCCCCGTTGCCGGCCCGGTTACGCCAAAGCGGACTGGCATCCATGGTGGCAAGCATGTGTTCGGCATAGTCAGCCCAGTCGGTGGCCAGATGCAGAAGCCCGCCGCTGCGCACCCGCGTGGCGAGCAACTCGATGAATTCGGCCTGGATCAGGCGACGCTTGTGGTGCCGCTTCTTTGGCCAGGGATCGGGAAAGTAGATGCGGACCTCGTCCAGCGAACCCTCGGGAATCTGCTGCTTGAGGACTTCCACGGCGTCGTGCTGGAACAGGCGGACGTTCTCCAATCCGGCCTCCGCCAGCCCGTTCATCAGTCGCCCGACGCCCGGGCGATGCACCTCGATGCCGATGAAATTGCGCTGCGTCTCTTGGCTGGCGGCATGCAAGAGCTGTGCGCCGTTGCCGAAGCCGATCTCAAGGACCACGGGCGCCGCGCGCGCAAACAAGGTATCCAGTTCAAGCAATCCCGTGCCGCTCTCCACTCCAAAGCGCGTCCAATGTGCGGCGAATGCCTGTTCCTGGGCTGGCGTTATGCGGCCCTGGCGCAGCACAAAGCTGCGGATTCGGCGTGTATGGCTGGTGTCCGCGGTGCGGTCGGAGTGGCGCGGATCAGTCATGGCTTCAGCCGAGGGTTCCTTCAAGTGGGCTGGAGGCCGATGCATAACGCTTGCGCGGAATGCGTCCGGCACGGAACGCGGCACGCCCGGCCTCCACGGCCAGGCGCATGGCGTGCGCCATCAGGACAGGTTCACGCGCGCCGGCGATGGCCGTGTTCATGAGTACCCCGTCGCAACCCAGTTCCATGGCTATCGAGGCGTCCGATGCCGTGCCCACCCCGGCATCGACGATGACCGGCACCTTCGCGTTGTCGATGATCTCGAGCAGGTTGTAGCGGTTCTGGATGCCGAGTCCGGATCCAATGGGCGCGGCCAGCGGCATGATCGCGGCACAGCCGATTTCCTCGAGGCGACGCGCCAGCAACGGATCGTCCGTGCAATACACCATGACCTGGAATCCATCGGCCACCAGCCGTTCTGCCGCAATCAGGGTTTGCAGCATGTCCGGGAACAGGGTCTTCTGGTCGCCAAGCACTTCAAGTTTCACCAGGCTGTGGCCATCGAGCAGTTCGCGCGCCAGTTGCAGGGTCCGCACGGCATCATCAGCCGTATAGCAGCCGGCAGTATTTGGCAGGATGGTGAAACGGTCGGGCGGCAACACGTCGAGCAGATTGGGTTGCGAAGGGTCCTGGCCGATGTTGGTACGTCGAATGGCGACGGTGACGATTTCGGCAGCAGCGGCCTCGGTGGCCAGACGGGTTTCCTCAAGATCCTTGAACTTGCCCGTTCCGGTCAGCAGCCGTGAACGATAACTGCGACCGGCGATAACCAAATGATCATCGGTGCCTGCGGTTCCCGCTGCGCCGGCTGGCGTCACCCTCAAGGCAGGATTCGCGAGCGATGCATTGGCCGTCATCAGCCGCCACCTATGGCATGCACGATTTCGATGCGATCACCGTTGCAAATGCGGTAGTCGGCATGGGCGCTGCGCGAGATGATCTGCCGGTTGACCTCGACTGCGACGCGTTTGTCGCGGTATCCGGCTGCGTCAAGCAGCTCGCGAAGCGACTGCTCGTGGTCGAGTGTTCGGGTTTCGCCGTTGAGAACGATGTTCATGCGTGAATTGTAGCCCGGATGCCCCATGCGGGGCGCGCACCCGCGGGTTCCGCGAAGCGGAGCCGATCAGGTCGGGTTCACCCGCGCAGGCTCCTGCGGTTCGCGGTCGGCATACCGCAAAAAAAGACGCCGCGGGGATCCGCGGCGTCGCTCATCGGCTTCGATCAAGGACTACCAGTTGCGCGATTTGCGCTGTTGCTGGCTGCTGTCCTGGTTGTCGCTGTCGGATTTCTCGCGCGATTCCTGTGGTGCCGCCTGGCGTTGCTGCGGCTGGCGTTGTTCGACCACGCGAGGCTGCGGTGCGGCCTGCTGAGGTTGCACCTCGCGCTGGGTTCGCTGGACCGGTTCGGATCGCTGCTGTGGCTGATAGCTGCGCTGCTGTTGCTGTTGGGGCTGATAGCTGCGCTCCGACTGCTGCTGCGGTTCACTGCGACGCGTCGGTTGCTGTTGCTGCGGCTGGTAGCTGCGCTGCTCGGGCTGGGACCGTGGTTCATAGCGGCGTTCTGGCACCCGAATCGGCTCCTCGCGCGGCGCAGACATGCCCTGGCTCTGACCTTGCGACTGGCGCATGGTGCGCGAGCTTTGCGTGCCGCGCTGGGTATCGCCAGCGTCGTCCTTGTAGGTTGGCCGCTCACTGGGCTGTGGAGCGCGCACCGTGCGCTCACTGCCTTGCCGGGAAACAGCACCGCTGTCCTGGCGGCTGTCGCGACTCGGGGCATAGCGCACTTCGGATTGCTCGCGCGTGCTGACCGGCTTGCGTACGCTGGATTCGTCAGCTCGGCCTTCGCTGCGTGGCGCACGCACGGTTCGCTCCGTGCCCGCGGAAGGTGCGCCGCGCTGGGCGTCATCCGTACGTTGCGTGCGCGTTGGCGCACCACGACTCTCGACCGACGGGGACTGTGCATTGCCGCGCGAGATCGGTTGGCGTGAATCGCCTGCCGGCTCGCGGGAAACCGCAGCGCGCGTGCCTGCCGGGCTTCGATCATTGCCCACGACCTGCACGCGGGGTGTGCGCTGGCTGGTCCGCACCGGCTTGCGCTCGCTCATTTCCTGCATCTGGCTGACGGCAAGCGGCTGGTTGTTGTTGCGTGAAATGGCCTGGATTCGGGCTTGCGCATTCATTTCCCGAGCGGGGGGCGCGGTGCGCGCAATCACCGTCCGATCAAAATTCGCGTTGCGTGCCACGCGACCGCCGTCGGCCCGTGCCACGCTGCCACCCACGAAGCTGCGCGCGGTGGGCGCGATTTGTACCTGGCTGACCACATTGCTGCGGCTGAGCTGGGCCTGGTTCACCTGGACACGCGCACGGTCCACTGCACGGGCATTGACGAAGTCGTCCCGCGAGACGGCCGTGAATGCACCAACGTTTCCGCCGTACGCATAGTTGGCGTTGCGGATCACCGCGCCACGCGAATAATCGTTGTAGACGTTGGTGATGTAGGTGTTGTTGATGATCGTCGTGTTGTGCACGTTGATGTTGTTGAAGTAATTGCGGGAGCCGCGATACCACGGCACGTAGACATCACGAGGTCCGAGCGGGAACCAGCCAACCGGGCCACCCACGGAAATTCCGACGTTGAATCCGCCTCCGCCGACAAAGGCAACCAGTGCAGGGGCATAGATCGGCCGCACATGGCGCGGACCGGGCACCCAGCCCCAACGGTTTCCCACATAGGCCCAGCGGCCGTAATGGGACGGAGCAAAGCCCCAGGATTCATTGTCGACCCAGGTCCAACCCCACGGGTCGATCCAGGACCAATGCCCATGGCGATACGGCGCCCAGCCCGCATTGACCCGCGGATACCAGATCGAACCGTAGGTTGCGGCCGTGCTCCAGGAGCCGTAGTCGTCGAGGTCGGCGTAACCGATGATTTCCTCGGACACGTAGCGGCGCGACGGCGAGTTCTGATAGCGGTCCATGCGCTCGAAGCACCAGCGATCGAAATCATCTTCCCGCGGCAAGTCGAAAACGCGCACATCGCGAAGCCTGTCATCGTAAAAGCGATAGGCGCGTCCTTCGCGCACGCTGTAGCTGGCGTTGTCACGGCCGTAGACTTCCGCATCGCCATCCACCACCGAAACCATGGTGGAGTCGCCGTCGGGCGAAATGTCGATGCGGTACAGGCCCGGCCGATCGATGACCAGGGCCAGGGTCGGCGTATCCACCTCGTAGTACTGGTCGTCGAACACGCGGCGCACATTGAGGCTCGCCGTGCCCGAGGTCAGCTCAAACTGGGCCTGGGAATCGTCCAGGTTGAGCAGTCGGAACGAGGAGCGCTCGTCCAGGCGAAGCGTCGCTGCGCCAATTTCCATTTCGACACGCGAGGCGCGGTCGGAGTACAGGGAGTCACCGGTGATCAAGGGGCGATTGATGCGCGCCTCGCTCCATTCCTCCATGCCTGCAGGTTGCATGCTGACGTAACCGCCGAGGTAACTTACGCGTGCGACGCGCCCGGGCGGATCGGCGAATGCCGAACTGCTGACCGTGCACAGCGCCAGCACCAGGCTGGCCAGCCAGAAACCCAAGGGTGAAAAGTGTCGCTTCAACATGTTGCTCTCCTGAATGACCGGACGTTCCTCAGCCAGGGAGCCAATGCTCCGCTGTGGACCTTCCGGTGCACGCGTATATCAACGCATGCAAGCTGAACGCGGACTATCCATCCTGGCCTTTGTCCGCATGTCATGATCGTTTGCATTTTCGCCCCGTCAAAGCGTGCGCCAGTGCGGCATCCCGGCGGCAATTGGATCACGCTTGCCGCTTGACGCCGTTCACGGATAATCTGCGCCTGCAGTCTGACAGGCTGCTGATGCGGGTGTAGCTCAATGGTAGAGCTGTAGCTTCCCAAGCTACTGACGAGGGTTCGATTCCCTTCACCCGCTCCAGACTTTCCGGTGGTACCGCCTCCAAACGCCTGCGTGTCCCGCCATGAAGATTGCAATTCTTTCCCGCAACGCCTCCCTGTATTCGACATCGCGACTGGTCGAGGCGGGGCGCAAGCGTGGCCACCGAGTTCGCGTGCTCGATCCCCTGCGTTGCTACATGCGCATCTCGCACCAGGGATTCGAGATGCACTACAAGGGGCGCGCCTTGAGCGGCTTCGATGCCGTCATTCCGCGCATCGGTTCTTCGATCACCTTCTATGGAACTGCGGTACTGAGGCAGTTTGAAATGATGGGGGTGTACACGCCGAACTCATCGGATGCGGTCCTGCGTGCCCGCGACAAGCTCCGATCGCTGCAATTGCTCGCTCGCGAGGGCATTGACCTGCCGCGTACCGTTTTTGGCGACTACCCGGACGACACAGCGGACCTGCTGCGCATGTTGGGTGAGCCGCCGCATGTCATCAAGCTCAACGAAGGGGCCCAGGGCCAGGGCGTGTTGCTGGCGGAGAAGCGGTCGGCGTCGCAGGGCATGATCGAAGCGTTTCGCGGGCTCTACGCGAATTTCGTCGTGCAGGAGTTCATTGCCGAGGCCGGCGGTGGTGACTTGCGCTGCTTCGTGATCGGAAACCAGGTTGCTGCGGCCATGCATCGCCAGGCTCCGGAAGGTGATTTCCGGGCCAACCTGCATCGGGGTGGAAAGGCCAGTGCCGTGGAGCTTTCGACCCAGGAAATCAACATCGCCCTTCGCGCAGCCAGGACCATGGGGCTTGGAATTGCCGGCGTGGACCTGCTGCGCTCCCAACGCGGGCCCTTGGTCCTTGAAGTCAACGCATCGCCTGGCCTGGAGGGCATCGAATCGGCCACCGGCGTGGATGTGGCCGGCGCGATCATCGCCAGCGTGGAAGAGGGCGCGGCGCGGCGGGCCTGAGCCGGAGCGGGGTTTGCTCCCGCATTGGCATTAACGCAAGACTCAGAGCGACTTAACCTCGATTTAAGTTGCAGATGCCTATAGTCGGGCCACTGTAGGTTCTGCTCGACACTCCTAAAGACGTGTTCCGGTGACAGGCAGATTACGGTAATCGGGGCAGTAGCTTTTGGCCCAAGCGAGGTGTGTTCCCCCAAAGGCACCTCCTTGGGCCATTTTATTGCGCCTCGATCGGCAACCCCCATCCTCGGCATTGCTCTTCCGTCCCGGAACATCCTTTTCGGGAGTTCCGCAGAAAGGCAACGCTGATCAAGTGGTGCAACCGTCACGACAGATCCTTCGTCAGGCTCAGGACAGGCTCTGCCCAACAGATTGATTGTTATCAAAACGGGTGGCGCTCTGAAAGTCCTCCAGCCGCACCGCGCGGCTTGGAAAGGCAGCCAGCCTTCCCCTCGCCTCGCAGCACGACTGGCGAACTTTCTGAACGCCATGACGGCTGTACCACTTGATCAACGTTGCCTTAAGCTATGCCCGCCATGCGCATACTCGTCATCGAAGACAATAGCGACATCGCCGCCAATGTAGGCGACTTTCTGGCCGATCGCGGCCATGTGGTCGATTTTGCCGGGGACGGGGTGACCGGACTGCACCTTGCGGTCGTCAACACCTTCGATGTCATCGTCCTCGACCTCAGCCTGCCCGGCATGGATGGGCTCGAGGTCTGCCGCAAACTGCGCCAAGACGCGCGAAAGCAGACCCCGGTATTGATGCTGACGGCGCGCGATGCGCTGGAGCAGAAGCTTTCCGGTTTTGATTCCGGCGCGGATGACTACATGGTCAAGCCGTTCGCGTTGCAGGAACTGGCCGCACGCCTTGAAGTGCTGGGGCGGCGTGGCAAGGGGGCCAAGACGCGCCTGCTGCAACTGGCCGATCTCACCTACAACCTCGATACCCTGGTCGTGATCCGCGACGGCAAGTCGATCCAGCTCAATCCGATTGCGCTCAAGCTGTTGCAGGCCCTGATGGATGCAGCGCCGTCGGTAGTGACTCGCCAGGAGCTGGAAACCCGGGTTTGGGGCGAGGAGTTGCCCGACAGCGACTCCTTGCGCGTACACATCCACGGTCTGCGAGCGGCAATCGACAAGCCGTTTGCCAAGCCGCTGATCCAGACCCGCCACGGAATCGGTTATCGCATGGTCGATCCGGATGCAGTACCGGCGTAGGCTGCGCAGCCGGATCATTGTTTCGTTTGCCATTTTCGGTCTGACGCTGACGGCCTTGTTCGCGGTCAGCGCGGTACTGTTGCGCGGTTGGCTGGAAAGCAACCTGATTGGCGAAACCCTGCAGAACAACCTGTCAGGCTACGCGGACCAGTTCTACAAGGATCCGCAAACGCCCGGCGTGCCGTTCGAGAAGATAGCCGGCTTTACCTACAGCGAACGAAAATTCGCCAACGTGCCATTTGCCTGGCGCGAGTTGCCCAACGGCATCCACGATCTGGATGAAAGCAACGGCAAGGGGGGGCGGCAAACCTACAAGCTGGCGGTGCGCAAGGATCCGCACTACTGGTTCTTCCTGCGTTACGACACCACCCAGGAAATGAACGCCCAGCGTCTGCTGCAAGTCGCGCTGGTGCTTGCGGTGCTGGTGTTCAGCCTGCTGTCGCTGATCATCGGGTTCTGGTCCTCCGCGCGCGTCATGCGTCCGGTAACCGACTTGGCCAAGCGCGTGCAGGCGCTCAGTCGCAGCGGCCAGGTGCAGGCCCTGAAGCCCCACTTTGCCGACGACGAGGTGGGGCAACTGGCCGCCGCGCTCGATGAATACGCGGAACGTCTGACCCATCTGGTCGAGCGCGACCGCGAGTTCAATGCCGACGTCAGCCACGAGCTGCGCACCCCGCTGGCAGTGATTGCCACGACGACGGAGTTGCTGATGGCGCAGGATTTGCCGCCCAAGGTCCATGAGCGATTGCGCAGGATTGAACGCGCGGTGCGTCAGTCGACCGAGCTTACCGATGCCTTGCTGCTGCTTTCGCGCAGCGAGCGGCAGGCACCTACGGACGGGGAAACCACGGATGTTGCGCGGGTGGCCGAGCAGGTCATCGATATCAGCCGGCCCCCACCTGGGCAGCAAGCCGGTCAGCGTCCGACTCGAAATCGAACAACCCTTGCAGGCAACGGCGCCCTCCTCGGTGGTTGCGGTGGCATTGACCAACCTGATCAGCAATGCGTTCAAGTACACGCAGAGCGGGGAAGTGGCGGTAATCGTCGGCCATGGCCGCGTCGCCGTCGAGGATACGGGTCCGGGTATCCGCCTGGAGGATGCCGAGCGCCTGTTCCAGCGCGGCGAACGGGGCACGAATCTGGTCAAGGGCGCGGGACTCGGTCTGGCCATCGTGCGCAGGCTATGCGAGCTGTACGGCTGGGAAGTTTCCCTCGCACCACGTCCACAGGGTGGCGCAGTGGCCACCTTGCAATTCGACAAGCGGAGTTAACCCGGATATTTCACGAGGTCGCGCAGAATGGCATCGTCAACCTTGGCAACTCCAGGGTTTCGGCCGGGATCGACACCATGACAGGCTGTCCGCGGCCATTTTGCACTGGCGCGGCCCTCGCGGGTCTTTTGCGGCAATCGCCACGTTGCTTGTCGCCCCAATGGAACCACCATTGCGGCTCCGCGCGTCTCGCGCTTGTCGCAAAATCCTCCGCGATCATCCGCGCCCCCTCATGAAGTATCCGGGTTGATCAGCCGACCGGATCCAGCCAGTTCCACCGGTCCGGGGTCTTGCCGCTGAACAAGCCGAAGTAGAGATCCTGCAGGCGCCGCGTGATCGGTCCTGCCTTGCCTTCGCCGATGGTCTTGCCGTCGACCGCGCGGATGGGCGTGACTTCGGCGGCCGTGCCGCACATCAGGATTTCATCGGCGAGGTAGAGGTATTCGCGTGGCATGTCACGCTCGATCACCTCGATGCCATTCTCGCGTGCCAGCGTGATCAGGGTGTGGCGAGTGATGCCATTGAGGATGGCTGCGCTCACAGGCGTCGTGTGCAACTGGCCATCGAACACCAGGAACAGGTTTTCACCGGCACCCTCGCTGAGCAATCCGGTGGATGCCAGTGCAATGCCTTCGCCAAAGCCGAGGCGGCGTGCTTCGCGCGCGATGAGTTGGCCAGACAGGTAATTGCCACCGGCCTTGGAGCCGGCGGGGATCGTGTTCGGCGCCATGCGCTGCCAGCTCGAAACGCAGGCATCGATTCCCGTCTCAAGCACGCCGGGGCCCAGGTACGGACCCATTTCCCAGGTGGCCACGGCAACGTCAATGGGAGTTTCCGCTGAAAGCCCGAATCCGCCCAGGCCGCGATAGGCCACCGGCCTGAGATAGGCCTTGGTCAATTTGTTGGCGCGAATCGTGGCGCGACAGGCTTCCGCCAGTTCATCGATGGTGTACGGGATTTCCATGTCGTAGATCCTGGCCGACATGTAAAGGCGCTTGAGGTGATCGCCAAGCCGGAAGATGGCCGGTCCCTTTGGCGTTTCATAGCTGCGGATGCCTTCAAATACCGACGAACCGTAGTGGACGACGTGCGCCATGACATGCACGGTGGCCTCGGCCCAGGGCTTGATCTGGCCGTTCTGCCAGATGAATTGCGGATAGTTCATGGCCACGTTCCTCGTGTTCGTTCGCAAGTCCTCAATCATAACCGCTGCACCGGCAGCGGGCGATGCACCGTTCGCAATCGCTTGAATTGCAAGGCTTACCACGGTATCAGCAGCCACCAGCATCCGTTGGCATCGGTCACATCAAAACGGACAACCGATTCATAGGGCACCTGGTTGTCGTGCTCGGAAACCGTGCGCACGACGAGGCTGAGGGCGGGCGGCGACTCCCGCGCGAACCTCGGCTGACGCGATTGCGGAAGGTTGCCCCAAGAGTCGTAATCCAGTTCCATCGACAACAGGGGTTCGGAAACCAGCACCGCAAGTTCGCGCAAGGCGGCAATGCTTGAGCCTTGTCCCATTCCATCCCACAGGATCAGTCCCGAGAACGCGACGGCTTGCTCGGGGTTGAACGTGGCGCGCGCCCGGCGCAGTAGGTCTTCGGCGGAGACGGGGCAGGTCTGGGTCAAGGGAACGGACGTCCCGTATTGCGGGAGTTCGTGAACGCCCGCCGCGGCGTCGACCGCTGGCGCAGGCATGGACCTGCCGCATTCCTTGTCACTGAAGGTTGGCTCACCGTCGGCGCCGATGCAGCGATGGATTGCAGGTTGTTGGGCATGCGCGCAATCCACGACCGATACGGCAAAGGGCAGCAGCCACAATGCCAGGCGCCAGGCCCGGATCCGCGGCTTGTCATGTGTCGCCAGTTCTGCTGTAGTAGCGCGCATGAAGCAATACTCCTCCCATTCCTGCGCATTCACGGCGGTCGCGCTGAATCGCGCCGAGAATAATACGTCGCCCACATCGGGGGTCGACGTGCATTGAGGTTTGTTTTCCAACGCACGCACAAGGCCCGCGGAAACGCGGGCCTTTTTTTTACATCAACAGAGGGATTGGCCCATGTGCTCCATTTTCGGAATGTTCGGATTGCAGGCGGAGGATGACCCGGTTGCCCTGCGCCGGCTTGCCCTTGAACTCTCCCAACGGCAACGGCATCGCGGCCCGGACTGGAGCGGCGTGTATCAAGACGAGACGGCGTTGCTCGTGCATGAGCGCCTGGCCATAGTTGATCCGGCCGGCGGCTCGCAGCCCATCCGTTCGGCGGATGGCGAACTGGCGCTCGCCGTGAATGGCGAGATCTACAACCATCGCCAGTTGGAGCAGGGCCTGGGCACGGACTACGCGTTCCAGACCGGATCCGATTGCGAGGTGATCAATGCCCTGTACCGCGAGCATGGCGCGGATGGTGTTGCCCTGCTCAACGGCATTTTCGCGTTCGCGTTGTGGGATAGAGGACAGCAGCGCTATCTGATTGCACGCGATCCCCTGGGTGTGTGTCCCCTGTATTGGGGGCATGATCGCGAGGGGCGCCTGTGCGTGGCTTCGGAGATGAAGGCCCTGGTTGGCGTCTGCGCAGACCTTGCGGTTTTCCCGCCCGGCCATGTCTACGACAGCTCACGCGGCGAATTGCAGCGCTACTACCAGAAGCCCTGGCGCGCATACGAAGCGACGCGCGATGTGGACGTGAGTGCGCAGGACCTGCGCGCGGCCTTCGAAGCCGCGGTGCATCGGCAGATGATGACGGACGTGCCCTACGGCGTGCTGCTTTCGGGAGGCCTCGACTCCTCCCTGGTCGCCGCCTGCGCCGCACGCTTTGCCCGCCATCGCATCGAAGAGGATGATCGCTCCGAAGCGTGGTGGCCGAGGCTGCACTCGTTCGCCATTGGCCTTGAAGGCTCGCCCGACCTGGCCGCCGCGGAAATGGCTGCCAAGGCGCTGGGCACCGTGCATCACGGTTTTCGCTACAGCTTCGAGGAAGGGCTGGATGCGATTCCGGAGGTGATCCGGCATGTGGAGACTTACGATGTCACCACCATTCGCGCATCCACGCCGATGTACCTGCTGGCGCGGCGCATCAAGGCCATGGGCGTGAAGATGGTGCTCTCGGGAGAAGGTTCCGACGAGATCTTTGGCGGTTACCTGTACTTCCACAAGGCGCCGGACGCACAAGCCTTCCATGAGGAAACCGTGCGCAAGCTCGATGCCTTGCATCAATTCGACTGCGCGCGCGCCAACAAGGCGATGATGGCCTGGGGCGTCGAGGCACGCGTGCCCTTCCTTGATCTGGAATTTCTCGACATCGCCATGCACATGGATGCGAAACACAAGATGGCCGGCAAGGGGCGCATCGAAAAGGCGGTGCTGCGCGAGGCCTTTGTCGGTGCACTGCCCGATGAAATCCTGTGGCGACAGAAAGAACAATTCAGCGATGGCGTCGGCTATGGCTGGATCGACGGGCTCAAGGCGCACGCCGAAGCCGCGGTCAGTGATCGCGAATTTGCCGCCACCGACAAGCGTTTCCCGTTCAATCCGCCGGCAACCAAGGAGGCCTACTTCTATCGCGCCATCTTCGAGCAGCATTTTCCCGGCGATGCCTGTGCGCAGACGGTACCCGGCGGAAAGTCGATTGCTTGTTCCTCGCCTGCGGCAATTGCCTGGGACCCGGCCTTTGCGAAAGCCGCGGACCCTTCGGGTCGTGCCGTGTCGGGGATTCACTTGAGTGCCAACACCTGAAGGCTGCGATCAAGGTTGCGAAGGTCAGCACTGCCCCAGGAGTTGCCGTTCATGGTTCGACAGGCTCACCACGAACGGGAGTTGGATGGGCTCACCACGAACGGACTTGCCTGCCCACGTTCACTTTGTCCCCGTTCGCCCTGAGCCCTTCGACCGTGCTCAGGACAGGCTTGTCGAAGGGTGAGCGGGCGGCCTTGCGATCCGTTCATGGTTCCCTTCGACAAGGGAGGGTCTGAACAAGTATTGTCGCGAGCAAGCTCGCTCCCACCATTGCTTGATTTTGTGGGAGCGAGCTCGCTCGCGACGAATGAGTTCCGTACTTGTTCAGAGTTTCCTTAGATTCGCTCAAGCACGGCACTGGTCGGCTTGGCGCGATTGAGCGTATAGAAATGCAGGCCAGGCGCGCCACCGGCAATCAGCTTGCGGCATAGATCGGCGACCACATCGGCACTGAAGGTGCGAATGGATTCGACATCGTCACCCATGGCGCTGAGCCGTTTGCCCAGCCAACGCGGAATCTCGGCACCGCACATGTCGGAGAAGCGGCGAAGCTGGCTGAAATTGCTGATCGGCATGATGCCGGGTGTGATTGGCGCGCTGATGCCAAGTGCCCTGGCAGCATCGACAAAGCGGAAATAGCCGTCTGCATTGTAGAAATACTGGGTGATCGCGCCGTTGGCACCGGCATCGATCTTGCGCTTGAAGTTGTCGAGGTCCGAAAGGGCGTCGTTCGACTGCGGATGCACCTCCGGGTAGCAGGCGACTTCGATATGGAAGTGATCGCCGGTTTCGGCACGGATGAATTCGACCAGGTCGCTTGCGTAGCGGAAATCGCCATGACTTGCCATGCCGGATGGAAGATCGCCGCGCAAGGCGACGATGCGCTTGCAGCCCATGGATCGATAATCGTTCAACAGGCCGCGGATCTCGTCTCGCGTCCCGCCCATGCAGGAAAGATGCGGTGCGGCATCGAGGCCATGCACCTCGCGCAGGCGGCGGATCGTTTCCGGCGTGTAGCTCAAGGTCGAACCGCCCGCGCCGAAGGTGCAGCTGACGTATTCCGGCTTGAACGCCTTGAGTCTTGGCAGCGCGGATTCCAGCGTCGCGCGTTGCTCGTCGGTCTTTGGCGGAAAAAACTCGAAGCTGATCGGTGGCATGGAAGGCGGAAGGCTGGCACGCGGGAGCCGCGAGTATATATCGCTTTGTCGCGATGAAGCGATATGTTGGATTCAGGCGGCTCATCCGCGGCCCGAGCCTCAGCGATAGATCTGGTACAGCAGCAGGTAGACGACGACACCCGATACCGACACGTACATCCACACCGGCCACGTCCAGCGTGCGATGGCGCGATGGCGGGAATCGCGCCGACGCAGGCCCAGCACGGCAGTCACCAGGATCATGGGTATGGCCAGCGCCGCCAGTACCACGTGACTGATCAGCAATGCGTAGTAGACCGGGCGAATCCAGCCGTATCCACGGAAAACGAAGATGGGTGCGATGTGGTGATAGGTGATGTAGGTCACCAGGAACAGCCCGGATACAGCCAGTGCGGCAATCATCGCCCGGCGGTGTCTGTCGATCTGCCGCTGCGCGATCATCACCCGTGCATAGCCAAGCAGGATCATGGCGGTGGCATTGAGTGATGCGTTGACGTGTGGCAGGAGGCTGGGCAAGTCCATGGATCGCGAGCCGGGTTGTTCGGGGATCCAACATGGCACGGCACCGGGCCGTCGGCATTGATCGAAGTCAACGTCATGGCAGTAGAGGCCGGGTAGGGTACGCAATACCCGTTACCGCAGCTGGACGTGATCGGACCATGCGTAGCAAGTCATCCCGCATCATCCTGCTCATCTCGATGCTGATCCTTGGCGTGGTCATCGCGCTGCTGGCCAATCGGCATCTCGCGCAGTCACGCTGGGAATCCGCGCCGGCGGAACTCAAGCCGCTGCTTTGGCCCGAGCCGCGCGCACTTCCGGACTTCAGCATGCGCGAGCAGAGCGGCAAGCCGTTCTCCGCGGAGGATTTCAAGGGCCAATGGAGCCTGCTGTTCTTCGGCTACCTGCAGTGCCCGGACGTGTGCCCGATGACCCTGCAGTCGATGAAGACCCTGCGCGCGCTGATGCGCGAATCGGGGCAGACAGGCGGCATTCCTCGAATGGTGTTCGTCAGCGTCGATCCAGCCAACGATACGCCCGAACGCATGGCCGGATACCTTGCGTTCTTCGACGACTCGCTGATTGGATTGAGCGGCTCCGCCGATCAGCTCGAAGCTCTCGCCGGACCACTGGGCATCGCCTATGCGGAGAACCGCGATGCCGGCGGCATGCGCAGCATGGATCACTCGACCTCGATCATTGTCATCGATGCGCAGGGGCGCGCGGTGGCGGCATTGCCATCACCGCATCAACCCGGCGTGATGCTGCGCCAGTTCAACTCGCTGCGCGCTTATCTTGGCGAGTGATCACGCGTGCGCCAGCACCAGCCGGCAACGATGACCGCGCTGAGCAGAAGCACGGCACCGCCCTGATGCAGGGTTCCCAGCCACACCGGCACCACCCACAGCAGGGTGCAGATGCCCAGCGTTACCTGGATGAGCGCCATCAACAAGAGCGCAAGGCGTGATCTGGCCTGCGCCTTGTCCTGCGCCGCATTGCGCATGCGCCACCAGACCCACAAGGTCACCGCCAGCGTGCTCAGCGCGATGATGCGATGGATGAACTGCACGCTCACCGGATTCTCGAACAGGTTGCGCCAGAACGGTTCCATGGCAGCCATCCCCGGCGGAACCCAGTACCCGGCCATCAGCGGAAAGGTGTTGTACATGTGGCCTGCGCGCAATCCGGCGACGAAGGCACCAAACCCGATGGTGGTGGCGACCATGACCAGCAGGAGTGCGCGCGGCCAGCGTTGTGCCGTTGACGAATCCGCAGCCGGCACGCGATCAAGCAGCAGACCGATGGCCACGCGCAGCATCAACGCGTAGACCAGCAGCGCAAGCCCGAGATGCGCGGCCAGGCGATAGGGGCTGACCCGTGGAATGTCGACCAGACCACTCTTGACCATGTACCAGCCCATGTAACCCTGCGCCGCGCCCAGGGCGAGGATGCCGAGCAGGGGCCAGCGCAAGCGCGCGGGAATGGCGCCGCGCAACCAGAACCAGAGCAGCGGCAAGGCGAACCAGAGGCCGAGCAGGCGCGCCAGCAACCGATGGAAGAACTCGAACCAGAAAATCACCTTGAAGTCACCGAGGGACATGTCCTGGTTGACCTTGGCAAACTGCGGGCTGGTCTGGTAGCGCGAGAATTCCGCTTGCCACGCCGCATCGCCCATCGGCGGCAGTACACCGGTCACCGGCTTCCAATCGACGATGGAAAGCCCTGATTCGGTCAGCCGCGTTGCGCCACCCACCATCACCAGGGTCAGCAGCACGGCGCAGCAACTCAGGAGCCACCAGCCGACGGCGCGTGGTCTCTCGCGCGGGCTGCGTTGCGACTTCGGATCGTGTGCGGACTCGGTCATTTCTCGGCTTCCGTGGGGCTGCGGCAATCCCACGCAGGATGTCCGAGATGACCCGAATTGTCACCCATGCCGCGTCGATTCGCGCCTGGCTTGACCCAAGTCAAGGCCGCAATTTGCGATTCGGACGTAAATATCCCGAGCCTGCCGACCCGGCAGGGTGCCATGAACCATTGCGGAGGCGCCGATGGAAACCACCCAGGAACACGACGAAAAAATCCCGATGATGCAGAAGCTGCTCGACAACCCGTTCCTGCTCCTGTTCATCGGAGTGATGGTGCCCATGGTCGTTTACGTCCTTTGGGGCGTCATCGACATCCTGACCATTCCGGTCGCGAAGTAGGCGAACGCATCGCACAACTCTGGGGAAATTCTCATGAGCGCAATTTTACCGCCCGCCGAACGACTCTGGTGGAAGCACCCGCTGGATCGCGTGGAAGGCACCTGGATAGCCATCGCATTCGTCTGGTGCATGATCATGTTCTTCATGATGATTTATTGGCACATGTACGGAAAGCAAAATCTTTCCACCGAAACCTACAAGACCACCAGCGAACAATTCGCCGCCAAGGCCCAGGCCGTGGTCGACAAGTACACGGTGCGGGTTGAAACCGATTTCCAGACTCCGGTTGTCGCGCCGCCGCCCGGCAGCGACGTGTACATGATCGCGCGCTTGTGGAATTTCTGGCCGATCCTCGAACTGCAACAGGGGCAGACCTATCGCCTGCACCTGACCTCGATGGACTACAACCACGGCTTCTCGCTGCAGCCGGCCAACATCAACATCCAGGTCGTGCCCGGATACGAGCACGTGGTGACGGTCACGCCAAACCAGAGCGGTACCTATTCGGTGGTGTGCAACGAATTCTGCGGTATCGGCCACCACACCATGGTCGGGCGAATCTACGTCAAGGCGGAGGCCGGAAATGTCCAATAACACCACCTATCGGACCTGCCCGCGTTCCGGGCTGCAGTTCGAATCCCAGGCTGAAAAACTGGTGATCGCCAATGCCGTGGCAGGCGTCATCTTCCTGCTCATCGGTGGCATTCTCGCCATCGGCATCGTGCTCACGCGCTGGCCCAGCGTGCATTGGCTGGAAGCGGCCACCTTCTACCAGGTGCTGACCGCGCACGGCCTCGACATGCTGGTCTACTGGATCATCTTCTTCGAGATCGCGGTGCTGTATTTCTGTTCATCGACGCTGTTGCGATGCCGGATTGCCACGCCGAAGGTCGCATGGTTGGCGTTTGCCTTGATGGTGATCGGCTCGGTCATGAACAACTACGCGGTCTATGACGGTGCATCGAGCGTGATGATGACCTCGTACGTGCCGATGATGGCAGCGCCCTCGTTCTACCTCGGCCTGATCCTGTTTGCGGTGGGCGCACTGATCGCCTGCTTCGTGTTCTTCGGCACCCTGGTGGTAGCCAAGCGCGAGAAGACCTACCAGGGTTCGGTGCCGCTGGTCACCTTTGGTGCGATCACTGCGGCGATCATTGCTGTGTTCACCATCGCCTCCGGCGCGATCATCCTGATTCCCACCTGGATGCAGTCGATGGGCTGGGTCGAGCACGTGGATCCCCTGATCTACCGCGTGATCTGGTGGGCGTTCGGACACTCATCGCAGCAGATCAACGTCGCCGCCCACATTTCCATCTGGTATCTGGTCGCCGCCGTGGTGTTCGGCGCCAAGCCGATGTCGGAGCGGGTCAGCCGTGGTGCGTTCCTCCTCTACATCGTGTTCCTGCAACTGGCCAGCGCCCACCACATCCTGTCCGATCCCGGCATGAGCGTGGAGTGGAAGGTGCTCAACACCAGCTACTTCATGTACTTCGCCGTGCTGGCCTCGATGATCCACGGGCTCACCATTCCCGGCGCCATGGAAGTGGCGCAGCGTGCGAAGGGCTACAACAAGGGGCTGTTCGAGTGGTTGCGCAAGGCGCCGTGGGGCAATCCCTCGTTCTCCGGCGTGTTCATCTCGATCATCGGCTTCGGCTTCCTCGGTGGAATCTCCGGCGTGATGATGGGTACCGAGCAGCTCAACATGATCATCCACAACACGATCTACGTGCCCGGGCACTTCCATGCCACCGTGGTGATCGGCACCACGCTCTCGTTCATGGCGCTGACCTATTTCCTGATACCGGTGTTGTTCAAGCGCGAAATCATCAATCCGACCCTGGCCAAGTGGCAGCCTTACCTGTTCGGCCTGTCCATGTACTTCTTCTGCCTGGTGATGATGGGTGCCGGAACCCTGGGTGTTTCACGCCGTCATTGGGACATGGCCTTCAGTGGCGCGGCCTTGGCCTATGAATGGCCGGGTGCGGCCTACCTGATGATGGGGCTGGTCGGCATCGCCGGCATTGCCGCCATTGCCGGTGGCGCGATCTTCATCTACCTGACCGTGGGCTCCCTGCTGTGGGGCAAGCGTGTTGCGCAGACCAGGATCAGCAGCGAGCCCACGCCGATCCCGGTGGGTGCACCCTCGGCTGCCGCACAAAGCTATGGATCGCTGGGCTTCGCGGCCCCCGGCACGTTCGTGCTCGCCATGATCTTCCTGGCCGCCTTCGTCCTCTACTACTTCATCAACTGGAAGTATCTGTCGACCTTGTGGGGCCTGAGCTGATCAGGACCAGCCCAGGGCATCGCTGATCAACAGGGTTCGGTTGATCATCGTCAGTCGCCGCACCGGTTTCCCCGAACCGGTGCGGTGGCGCCACCTGTGACCAGCACCAGCGAGGACCACTGCCATGAACTCCATCTGCATTCCCTCGTCCAAACGTTCGCTTGCCGGCGTGCTGCGCGATGTACTCAGCCTGTTCAAGCTGCGCATCGGCGTGCTCATCATGATCACGGCCGTGGTTGGCTATGTGATCTCCCCCGGTTCCGCCAGCGCCTGGCAGGTGCTGGTGATGGCGCTGGCCACGCTGCTTGCATCGGCGGCTGCCGGAGCGTTCAACCATTACCACGAATACCAGAGCGACCGATTGATGGCGCGCACGCGTTCGCGACCGTTCGTGACCGGTGCCTTGCCGCACCAGCCGTGGTGGTTGCTGGTGTTTGCGGCGATGTTGGCGCTTGCGGTGGCGAGCGCATGGAAAATCGTCAATGCGCAATCGGCCGCGTTCATTTTCCTTGGCGCGTTCTTCTACGCGATTGTCTACACGGTGTGGTTGAAGCGGCGCAGCTGGACCAACATCGTCATCGGTGGCTTGTCCGGCAGCTTTGCCGTCCTTGCCGGTGCCGCCGCGGCTGATCCCGCTTTGGGGCCGCTGTCGTGGTCGTTCGCGCTCATTCTCTTTCTGTGGACGCCGCCGCATTTCTGGAGCCTGGCCATTGCCAACCGCGAAGATTACGCAGCCGCCGGCATCCCCATGCTGCCGGTCGTGTTTGGCGAGGCACGCGCATCGCGGATCGTGTTGACCAGCAGCATTGCCCTGGCAGTGGCCTCGGTGCTGCCGATTTTTGCGGGTGCCGGAATCACCTACCTGATTGGCGCATTGCTGGGCAGCGCGTGGTTCGTGTACAAGGCCTGGTCGCTGGTCAAACTGCAAAACCGCAAGGCAGCCATTGCCTGCTTTCTCGCTTCACTGGTGCAGCTCAACGCGGTTCTCATCTTCGCGTGTGTGGACGCTGCGTTGCGATCGTGATGAGTGTTTGGGCAACGCTGAACAAGTTGCTTTTGCCGTCATTTCGGCGCAAGGCGGAATCCATTTCGCCTTTGAAAATGTGCCATGGAGATCCAAGTGGATCCCGGCTTTCGCCAGGAAGACAACTTGATCAGCGATGTGCTGGTCGAATACCGCTGGTGCTGGTTGCTGCCAGCCTCGCGTTTGGTTCCAGTGGTTCCCTGGCCAAGCCTCCGCCGGTGGCGGACAACAGCAATCGGATTGCACCTGCGCAAGTGGAGGCGCCGCCAACGCCGACGGTGACAGGCCTCGATCAGGAAAAGGCCCTGCGCGACAGCATGGCGGTTGTCGGCCAGCGTCCCGTGGATCACACCCTGTTCGACCAGGATGGCCAGGCGGTTTCCCTGTCGGACTTTCGCGGCAAACCCTTGCTGGTCAATTTCGTCTACACCGCGTGTTTCCGCATTTGCCCGAACAGCACACGCGCCTTGCGCAAGGCCGTTGACGCAATGCGCGGTCGCTTCGGTACTGATCAATTCAACGTCATCAGCATCGGCTTTGACCAACCCACGGATTCGCCCACGGCGATGCGCGAGTACGCCGCGCGCCAGTCCATACGTGACGCCAACTGGCGCTTTCTGAGCCCGGACAAGGACGATGTTGCCGAGATTGCGCGCAATTTCGGGTTCAGTTTCATGGCCACGCCGATGGGCTTCGATCACACCCTGCAGGTGAGCGTGCTCGATGCCGACGGCATCATTCGCCAGCAGGTTCTCGGCGATACCTTCAGTCCCGATTCCCTGGGTGAGCCGCTCAAGCGCCTGCTCGGTGGTTCGCTGATCAGGGAGACGCGCTCGTGGAGCGACCTGCTCGACAAGGTGCGCATCCTTTGTTCGGTGTATGACCCGGAAACCGGCCGCTATCGCACCGATTATTCGCTGTACATCGAACTGGCCGGTGGCGCGACGTTCATCTTGTTGATGCTCTGGCTGGCCGTGAAAGAATGGCACGCCCATCGCGGCAATCGCCTGCGCCCATCATGAGTTCGGGTCCCGTTCGAGCGGCCTGGCTGAGGATCGAGGAAATCATCGATCCGCTGTTTCCGGGCGGGACCAATCCCATGCGCAATCTCGGTGCGCTGGCCTGCCTGATGTTCGCCGCACTGCTGGTCAGCGGCATCTATCTCTACATTCATTTCGATACATCGACAGACGGCGCCTGGCAGTCGATCAAACGACTGTCCGACGAGCAACCCTGGCTCGGCGGCTGGCTGCGCAGCATGCATCGCTATGCGGCTGACCTGTTCGTCACGTTCACGCTGTTGCATCTGCTGCGGGAGTGGGTGCTGGGCCACTACTCGCGCTTTCGTGCCATGACCTGGCTCACCGGTGTTCCGCTGCTTGCCTTCATGTACGTGAGCGGCATCGGCGGCTTCTGGCTCAATTGGGATGTGCTCGGGCAGTATGCGGCCACTGCAAGCGCGGAACTGATCGATGCCCTGCCGATGCTCGATGGCACGCTGGCCCGCAACTTCCTCGACAGCGGTGCAGTCAGTGACCGCTTCTTTTCCTTGCTGGTATTCATCCATCTTGGCGTCCCCCTGATGCTGTTGTTTGGTCTGTGGTTCCACCTGCAGCGCGTGACGCGGCCACGCATCCTGCCGCCATGTGCCTTGCTGCTCGGACAACTGGTGTTTCTGGCCGCAATGGCCTTGGCCTGGCCGGTGACCAGCGGGGCGCCGGCGGACCTGGACCGCGTACCGGTGGCGCTGGCGCTCGACTGGTTCGTGCTGCATCCATTGCCCTTGGCAACGGCGCTGTCGGCAGCGGTGTTCTGGAGCCTGCTTGCAGTCCTGTTTGGCGTGCTGCTGGCGATGCCGGTGTTCTACGCGCGGCACACGGAGCCGGTTGCCGTGGTCGATGCCGACAACTGCAACGGTTGCCGTCGCTGCGTGGATGATTGCCCCTATTCGGCAATCACCCTTGAAGCCCATCCGGACGGAAAACCGGGCAAGCAGATCGCCGTGGTGGCCGTGGAACGCTGCGCCAGTTGCGGGATCTGCGCAGGAGCCTGCCCCTCAGCGACTCCATTCCGCAGTGTCAGCGAGCTGGTGAATGGCATCGACATGCCGCAACAATCCGTGGATTCGCTGCGCAGGAAACTGGTCGATGACCTGGCGCACGCGGAAACGGCGCCCGTAGTCGTGTTCGGTTGTCGCCACGGCATCGATGTCGAGCGCAACAGGAGTGTGGACGTGCTTGGCTACAACCTGCTTTGCATCGGCTTGCTGCCGCCTTCCTTCATCGAGTATGCGCTGCGTGGCGGCGCCGCGGGCGTGGTTGTCTGCGGATGCGCTGATGCTTCCTGCGAGTTTCGCCTGGGCAACCAGTGGACGCGTGAGCGCATGCTGGGTACGCGCGAGCCGCACCTGCGCAGGACGGTACCGCCGGATCGCCATCGCGTCGTGATGCTTGGCAGGCATGAGCAAGGCCCGCTTGATGCGGCCATCGACAGCGTGCGCAAGAATACGAGCCAAGGAGGAAATCCATGAACAAGCCCCTCGTGTGGATGGGACAGGCCGTGCTGTATGCCGCGCTCGCCGCGGTGATACTCGTCTTCACGCGCTGGCCGAGTTACCAGAACCTGCCGGCCGACAGTGCACTGATCAAGCTCAGCATCAGCCACCAGGGCAAGGTGCTCGGCGACTGCGTGGAGCTGACGCCCGAAGAATTGGCCAAGCTTCCGCCAAACATGCGCGCACCCGTCAGTTGCCCGCGTGAACGCTCGCCGCTCACGGTCGAGATCGATGTCGATGGCGTGCTCGCCTATCGACAAGTTGCCCAGCCGTCGGGACTTTCCAGTGACGGCGCGGCGGTGGTCTATCACCGCATCGAAGTGCCTGCCGGCGCGCATGCCATCGAGGTGCGCATGAAGGACGATGCGCGCAGCGAAGGCTTCGACTACACGCGCAGCGAAACCGTGACGCTGGCGCCGGCCGAGATCCTGGTCGTGGATTTCGATGCCGCCGAACGCCGGATCATCCTGCTGTGAGCGGCGTATCCGCAGCGCAGGACGGCGGACCAGTCGCGGGCACGACGGCATCCAGTCGTTCGCCCTACACGCTGGCGATTGCCGCCGACACGGATCGCAGCCTGGTGCGTGGCTGGTTGTGGCTCGGTTTGCTCGCGCTGATCGTTTCCGGTGTCTATTCGATCCTGCTGGTGGCATCGCGCACTCCGGGCATCAACGCGATGCTGCCGGTGGAGGATTTTTTCCGCGTCGCCCTGGTGGTGCATGTCGATCTTTCCGTGCTGGTCTGGTTCCTGGCCCTGGCTGGCATGTTGTGGAGCCTGAGCAGCCGGCCGCGCGCGCCAGCGCTTGGCTGGCTGGCCCTGGCGCTGGCTTGTGCAGGTACCGCCATGCTCGGTATCGCTCCGTTCACTGGCAGCGGATTGCCGATCATGGCCAACTACATTCCGGTGCTGGATGGCGGCATGTTCCTGTACGGGCTGGCTGTGCTGGGCGTGGCGGCGGCGCTGCTGGTCTTGCGCAGCCTGATTGCAGCACCGGCACTCGGAATGGCGTTTGACGGCAGTGACGTGCTGCGCTTTGGCCTGAATGCGAGCGTGATCGCCACTGCGGTTGCCTTGCTCGCCTTTGCGGCATCGCTGTGGCTGACTCCGGGCGGACTGGATTCCCAGACCTACTACGAAATCGCCTTCTGGGGCGGTGGCCATGCGCTGCAATTCACCTGGACCCTGCTCATGCTGGTCGCCTGGCTGTGGCTGGCCAGCGAGATTGGGGCACGCATACCCCTGAGTCCGCGCATTGCCCTGCTGCTGCTGATGCTGGCGTTGGTCAGCGTGTTCGTGACGCCCTGGGCCTACCTCGCCCACGATGTCAGCACGGTCGAGCATCGCGACCTGCACACCTGGGCCATGCGCCTGGGCGGCGGCATTTCCATCGTGCCGATTGGCCTGGCCGTGGTGATTGGCCTGGTCGGATCACGCCGCTCGCCGCAGCCCGGGCACGACGCACTGCGCGCCGCCTTGATCGCCTCGATGATCCTGTTTGCATCCGGCGGAATCATCGGCATCTTCATCAGCGGCAGCAATGTGCGCATTCCGGCGCATTACCACGGGTGCATCGTTGGCGTGACCCTCGCGTTGATGGGACTGGTCTACCTGTTGCTGCCGAAACTGGGTTACCGCACGCCGCAGGGGCGCATGGCGCGCTGGCAACCCAGCCTGTATGGGGCGGGCCAGCTCATGCACATCATCGGCCTGGTGTGGTCCGGTGGTTATGGCGTGCAGCGCAAGGTTGCCGGCGCCGAACAGATCTTGCGCAGCAAGGCGGAAATCGCCGGCATGGGGTTGATGGGCATGGGCGGATTGATCGCCATCATCGGAGGCTTGCTGTTCGTGATTGTTGTCTGGAAGGCGTTGCGTGCGCCGCAATCCGTGGCGAAGGAGGGGCAATCATGATCGCTGCACTGCAGGGCGCGCTGCGCCGACTGTTCATGCTGGTCGAAGCCCTCTTCAACCGCGCCTTTGGAGATCGCCTGAATCCGTTCTACCACCTGGGTTCGATCACCTTTTTCCTGTTCTGGATCGTCGCCGGCAGCGGCCTGTACCTGTATGCGTTCTTTGACACCAGTGTCAGCGGCGCCTACAGCTCGGTGCAGGCGCTGACCGAGAACCAGTGGTACTTCGGCGGCATCCTGCGCAGCGTTCACCGCTACGCCTCGGATGCGATGGTGGTGTTGATGCTGCTGCACATGCTGCGCTACTTCGCCTTCGATCGCATGCACGGCTTCCGCACCTTTTCGTGGCTGACTGGCGTCGGCTTGATCTGGCTGGTCTACATTTCCGGCATCAACGGCTACATGCTGCCGTGGGACAAGCTGGCGCAGTACGTCGTGGTTTCGAGTTTTGAATGGATGGACTGGCTGCCCGGATTCGGTGGCGCGCTGATCCGCAATTTCATCGATCCATCCAGCGTCAACGATCGCCTGTTTTCGCTGCTCGCCTTCATTCACATCGGCGTGCCCTTGTTGCTGCTGTTGCTGATGTGGGTGCATGTGCAGCGCGTGCCCAAGGCCAGCACCAATCCACCAAAGGCGATCCGCGTCGGCCTCATGGCCATGCTGCTGGCGATGGCGCTGCTGGTGCCGGTGCACAGTCACGGCGGAGCGGCCGATCTCGCCAGCGAGGTGGTGACGGTGGCACTGGACTGGTTCTTCCTGCCGGTCTATCCATTGCTCAAGGCCTGGTCGCTGGCCGCGGTCTGGGCCCTGGTCGTGATCGGCACCGCGCTGCTGGTGCTGGTTCCCTGGCTTGCCCGAGGCAAGCGCAAGCCGGGTGCGCAGAGCATCTACCAGTTGACCGCGCATCCCGGTCCCGAGCATGTCAACGCGCGCGAGGGCGAGACCCTGCTGGAGGCCGGCCTGCGCGCCGGCCTGACCCTGCCTTTCGAGTGCCGCAACGGCGGTTGCGGTGTCTGCGTGTGCACCATCCTCAACGGGCGCATCGACCAGGGTGCATTCCAGCCCAATACCCTGACCGAGCAGATGCGCGCGGAAGGCAAGGCCCTGATGTGCTGTGCGGTGGCACTGGAGGACGTGGAGTTCGAGGTGCCGATCGAGTCCCTGCGTGCGGCTGCGGCGTCGGTCATCCGCTACAGCGGCCGCGTCGAGCGCATGGAGCGGCTGAGCGACACGGTGATGCGGGTCATGCTGTCCTTGCCTGGTGGCCAACGCATCAGTTTTGTCGCCGGCCAGTACATCAACATCATCCTCGATGATGGCGAGCGGCGTGCGTTCTCCTTCGCCAACCCGCCGCATGAGAACGAGTTCATCGAACTGCACGTGCGCCTGATTCCCGGCGGGCGTTTCACCACGCACGTGTTCGAGCGCATGCAGGTGGGCGACACGCTCGATTTCGAAGGGCCGCTGGGGCGCTTCACCCTGCATGCCGGCACGCGACCGATGCTGATGGTGGCCGGTGCCACCGGCTTTGCGCCGATCAAGAGCATCCTTGAAGACGCATTCCACCGCGGTGTGCAACGACCCATGCAACTGTACTGGGGCGTGAGCAATGTCGATGACCTGTACATGCTCGATCTCGCCGAGGGCTGGGCGCGCGAACACCCGAATTTCCGAATCGTGCCGGTGTTGTCCGATCCGGATGCTGCCGAGGTCTGGCATGGCCGCACCGGCCTGGTGCACCAGGTGATGCTGGAGGACCACGCCGACCTGCGCGGCTACGAGGCCTACGTGTGTGGCTCGGTGAAGATGGTCGAAAGTGCCGTGCCTGACTTCCTTGCGCGTGGACTGGCCGAAGAGGCTTGCTATTCCGATGCCTTCAATCCGGCACGACCCGGCGAAGCCACCGACAGTGGACGCGCCTCCGACTGACCTTTGTCCAGCCATCGCGGCAGATCGTCGCGGAACATCGCTTTCCAGAGCGCCGGCTTGACGGAGGTCAAGGCAGGCGCGCACGGCGCTGCGCATGATCGCGCGAATGCCGGTCAGGGAGTGGGTCATGCGTGCTGCGGATGGGTGGGCGTCGTCGCGTCGGTTCGGCCCTGCCGCCGGTATCGGCATGCTGCTGATGTTGCTGCACGCAGCGGTGGTCCTTGCCGATCCGGTACCGGCCACCCTGCGCGATTTCCACGTGTCCGGCACCCAGGTCGGCGATGCCAACCCGGCTTCATTCCAGTCGCCGCAGGTGTGTTCGGGTTGCCACTCCGGTACCGAAACCACTGCGGAACCCTTTGCCAGCTGGAAGGGCAGCCTGATGGCGAATGCCGGGCGTGATCCGCTGTTTTTCGCCCAGCTTGCCACCGCCAACCAGGATGTCGCCAACGTCGGCTACTTCTGCCTGCGCTGCCATGTGCCCAATGCGGTGGTCAGCGGCAATGCCCTGGTTGCCGACGGCAGCACCTTGAATGCGCGCGACGAGGATGGCGTGGATTGTCATTTCTGCCATGCCATGGTCAATCCCGATTATCAGGCCGGGGTGAGCCCGCCGCGCGACCTCGAAGTGCTGGGTGCGCTGGAGTCGATTCCCGCGCATACCGGCAACGCCATGTTCGTGCTTGATCCGGACGGTGTGCGCCGCGGCCCGCGCACCGATGCCGCGCCTTCGCATGAATTGCTGGTGTCGCCCTACCACCGCAGCGCCTCGCTGTGCGGCACCTGCCATGATGTGGGCAATGTCGCCGTGTCGCGTCAGGAAGACGGCAGCTACGCCTACAACGCACTGGATACGCCGGTCGAGAATGAAGACCTGGCAACCCACTTCCCGCTGGAACGCACCTACACCGAATGGAAGCTGTCATCGTTTGCCGATGGCGGCGTGGACATGGGCGGACGTTTTGGTGGTGAAGGCGCAGGCATTGTTTCCTCCTGCCAGGATTGCCACATGCCGGTGCGTGCCGGGCTTGCCTGTCGCTTCGGTCCGGAGCGCGAAGACCTGCGCAGCCATGATTTCGCCGGTGCCTCGTCCTGGGTGCTCGACATCATCGGTCGCTACTACGCCGATGATCCGGCCATCGATCAGGACGCGCTGGCAGTAGGCATGGCTGCGGCCAACGACATGCTCGCGCGCGCCGCTTCGCTGGAACTGCAACAGGATGCCGGCGGCGTGCTGCGCACGCGCGTCATCAACGAGAGCGGCCACAAGCTGCCCACCGGCCACATCGAAGGTCGGCGCGCCTGGGTCGAAGTGCGCCTGCTGGATTCCGGCGGCAACCTGTTGCGCGAATACGGTCACTACGATGCGGGCAGCGCGCATCTCGACGAGGAATCAACGACCGTCTATGAAATGGCGGTGGGCTTGTCCGCAGCGGCGGCAGCGGCCACCGGCAATGAAGCCGGACGCACCACGCACATGGCATTGGCCGACACCATCGTCAAGGATTCACGCATTCCACCGCGCGGGTTCAACAACGCGGCATTTGCCGCGGCCGGCGCGCCGGCCGTGGCGCACAGCTACGCGGATGGCGAGTACTGGGACGACAGCCAATTCTGGATTCCGCAAGCGGCAGCCACCGCGGAAGTGCGGGTCTTGTACCAGACCGTGACCCGCCACTACATCGAGGCCCTGCGTGACGGCAACCAGACCAACCACTGGGGCGACACCCTGCACGATCTGTGGGAGCAGAGCGGTCGCGCCGCGCCGATCACCATGGCCAGTGCCTCGATTGCACTGGGCAGCTTCGTGCGTGGGGATTTCAACGGCAATGGCGTACTGGATGAGGATGATGTCGCCAGCTTCCGCGTGTGCCTCAACAACACGGCCAATGCCGAGCAGTGCCGGGCAGGTGACTTCAATGGCGACGGTCGCGTGGATTGCGCCGATGCCCAGGCGCTGATCGCCGCTTGGCCGGGACCCGCACCCGCACCGGAATTCACCGCCTGTCGCGGTGCCGTTGCGGTATCCATTCCCGCCCTGCATCCGACTCTGCTCATGCTGCTTGGACTTCTACTCGCGGGCATGGCGCTGCGACAACTGAAGGCAACGCTGAAATCGTAGTTTCCGTTCGAGGGGAGCTCCCAAGCTCCGTTCGTGGTGAGCCAGAGCCTGTCCTGAGCCCTTCGACTCTGCTCAGGACAGGCTTGTCGAAGGGAACCATGAACGGAACGAAGGCACCATGCGCTCATTTGCAGGTGGGCTCCGGACAAGCAGGACTTGATCCGCGCTGCCTTGATGGTCGACAGAGCGAGTTGACGCGTGGTTCGAGACGTCGGCGCTCGACCTTCGGTCTCGACGTCTCCTCCTCACCACGAACGGTTTTTGGGCAATGTTGATCAAGCGGCTACCGTTCGTGGTGAACCCACAATTCCGTTCGTGGTGAGCCTGTCGAACCATGAACGCATCTCGAGCCGTTCGTGGTGAACCAGAGCCTGTCTTGAGCCCTTCGACTCTGCTCAGGACAGGCTTGTCGAAGGGAACCGTGAACGCATCTCGAGCCGTTCGTGGTGAGCCTGTCGACTGTGCTCAGGACAGGCCTGTCGAACCATGTACGCCTCTTGAGCCGTTCGTGGTGAGCCTGTCGAACCATGAACGGAATCCGGGCAATTCACACGCATCCTTCGACTGACTCAGGGTGAGCGAGACGATTCGCGTTGCCCCATCGTGCAGCGGAGGCACCGAATTTGACCGCGGTCAATGCCTGCCGTGCGCCGGAAGGAGAAGATGCAGGGACATCGCGTCAGCCTGACGCTTTCCATGCCCTTCACGACTGAGGAAACCACGCCATGCTGTTTACAACCACGCATCCCATTACCCGCGCCATGGTTGCCGACATCGTCGATGCGGTCCACCAGTACGATCCCGAGGCGATCGTGCGTGCCGAGTTCGCCGGACAAAACGTGCTGATTGACGGTGACATCAGCGTAGCCCAGGCGCGCGCGGCACTGGTCCAGGCCCAGTGTGGCCCGGTCGAGTTGAAGGACGCCGGCGTCCCGGTTCACATCCAGGGCGGCAACACCTGCTGCGGCCAGTGTTCCTGAGGTTGGTTTCATCGCATCAGCGCAAGGCGCGGGTGGACGGGTCGCGAGCCGCAAGGCCGGTTCTTGCAGGAGCCCCGAAACAGGGGCAAGCCCCGAAACAGGGATAAACGCCTTCAGGCGCGACCTTGCATCGCTTCGCTTGGCCCATGAACGCCATCGGCCCTGAAGGGCCTCCTACAAAAGCCGAACGGATCGGCCTTGTAGGAGTCCCGAAATAGGGGCGATCTTGCATTGCATCGCTCGGGCCATGAACGCCATCGGCCCTGAAGGGCCTCCTACAAAAGCCGAACGGATCGGCCCTGTAGGAGCGCCTTCAGGCGCGAACCCGAAGCGTGCGATCCTGTGGGATCCCCGAAACAGGGGCAAGCCCCGAAACAGGGATAGACGCCTTCAGGCGCGATCAATCAGGTTCATGCCGCGTCATGGGCGACAAGCAATTGTTGAACCCGGCTGGCCAGATAGTCGAAGTACAGATCGATGTAGCTGATGCCATTTTCGTGGTCGATCAGATACGGATTCATCAGGGTGTGGCGCAGGATCACCAGGCGGTCATCGCCATTGCCGACGCCATCGAGGGTTGCCACGTCCAGGCCAAGCTGGCCAAGGATGCGGCGCATTTCAGTATCGCCCAGGGCCTCCGGTCGCAAGGTGGTCATCGAGCCGAAGAACTGCTTCAGTTGCAGCGGCTGGCGCGGATCGGCGCGCATGTCGTCATGCAGGCGGTGCACGAATGCATTGGCGTTGGCAACGCGGGTGTTGCCTGCGGGATTCAGGGCGAGGCAAACGAGATTGCTGTCCGGCTGGAACGGGACAATGGCATTCACGCGCCCGTGCATTTTGTCGGCAAAGCGATTGGCTCCTGCGTGGAATGACTCGGCGGCAAGGAGGGTCTGCCGGGTCAGCCGACCGAAATGCAGGTGATCCAGTGGCAGCACGCGGTGGGTGACATACACCGCTGCGGCATTGGCACCGGATTTCGAGCCTTCCGGAATGAATTGACCCAGCCCGCGATAGCGTTCGTGGTAACTCGTGGCCGAAGCGCCGCCAAAAACATAGTCCGCTTCCTCCGACAGCAAGGCCGTGACGCGGTGGTCTCGACAGATGAAGGCGCCGGTACCAAATGGCAGATAGCCGAGCTTGTGCGGGTCGATGGTGATTGAATCGGTGTCGGCCAGCGCCGCGATGGCTGCGTGCACTTCCGGCGCGGGGAATGCGTGGTATCCCCTGGCCACTTCATCGCGGCTGCGCAAGCTGCCATCCTCGTTGCGGAACACGGTGGCAAGGTAGCCGCCCCACGCCGCATCCACGTGCACACTGTGGCCAAGGCCCAGGGCAGCGGCGCGTTCGCGTGCTGCCACGATGCCATCAACTGGATCAAAGGTTCCGTATTCCGTGGTGCCCAGCACGGCCACCGACATCAGCACCGGTTGGCGCTCGCGCCGGCATTTTTCGAGGGTGGATTCCAGCGCGTCGGTATCCAGGCGCATGCCCTGTTCGGGCAGCAGTTGCAGTTGGCTGCGGCCGAGGCCAAGCAGTTTCAGGCCCTTGCTCCAGGAGTAATGCGCAGTGACCGGCGCAAGCACGTGCGGAACCCGCAACTGCGCATGGCGGGTGAAGAATTCGAGCATGCCCAGGTATTCGAGTCGCTCCTGCTGTACGCGCTGTCGCCAGGTCTTGCGTTCGCGAAGCGGCTGCGCCGCCAGCCATGTGAGCCAATCATCGAGCAGTTGCGTCGCCTTGTGCGGATGCAGGTTGAATGCGCTCCAGTCATCTTCCGGCAGGTCGAGGTCGGGAACTCCGGCACTGCGCAGGGCAACCGGAAACGCCTTCAAGGCGAGCGCCACCCGCAAGGCCTGGTAGTTGGCCAGGGTGCCGCCCGAAGTGAGGTGGCCAAACGCACAGTCTGCGCGCAGCGGATCGTGCACATAGCCGACCATGCGCGCGAGTTGCAGGCCGACCTGAACCTCCATGTCCACGGTGACAGGCGCCGAGTCTTCGCTGACATTGTTCGGGTTGTAGGGCAGGGTGAGGATCTGGGCGATCAGCCCGGGCATGAGCAGGTCGGACACCATGTGGCCCATGTAGCGTGGGCTGTGGAAGGGCACCGATTTCTTCAACGATGCCGACAGCTGGTGCAGCTCGCGACGCATGCGCGATTCGAACGCCAGGTAATCCGGATGGCGCGAGGCCTCGGTGGAAATGGCCGGCGGATCCTCGGGATGGAAATTGCGCCGCCAGTACACGTGATCGCGCAGGAATTCGACGACAAGCTTTTCCAGCAGGTTGTTGTTTTCGCCGTAGGGCCCGAGGAAGCAGGCATCGATGCGGTGTCGGGTCAGTGGTGATTCGGCGGGCATGAGTGTTTCGCGAGTGATCTGGTGCCAGGAAATTCCCGATGCTGCGCGGCTCAAGCCGCGCACGCTGGGGCCAGTATCCGGTCGACACCGCGTTGTGACATTGACCTGGATCAGGCGGAGGTGAGTCGACCACTCGGCAGGGCGACTTCCTCAAGCCGGGATCGAAAATCCGTCGGGATCACGTCAATATGGCGCCGAAGGTGAACGGCCGAGGGGACCAGGATGCGGCGGGTTGGACGAATCAATGGCTGGAAGGACGACAAGGGATTTGGCTTCGTCGAGCCCAATGGCGGCGGAGCCCGCGCCTTCGTCCACATCAGGGCATTCGAGAAACGCAGCCGACGGCCAATTGAAGGCGACCTGATTTCCTACCACACCATGCTGGATGATCGGCGCAGATTGAATGCCGTGAAAGTCCGACTGGTGACGGGGGAATCCGATGAATCCCCGGCGCGTGGTTCGGTGTTTCCGCGCCGGACCGCCGGATTCCTTGCACTTGCCGCGTGTGCATTTGCAGCGTGGTCCGGACGCTTGCCGATTCCGGTCGCGGCGCTGTACTTCGCGATGAGCGTCATCGCCTTCGGCGCGTACGGGCTGGACAAGTCGGCAGCTCGCAAGGATCGTTGGCGAACCCAGGAAAGCACGCTGCACCTGCTGGAACTTCTGGGGGGCTGGCCGGGAGCTTTGATCGCGCAAGGCAGCTTCCGTCACAAGACGCGCAAGCTGTCCTTCCAGATCACCTTCTGGTTCATGGTGGCCATCAACCTTGGCGTGCTCGCCTGGCTGCTGCGCAGCGGAATGCTGGAGGTGCTCCTGTTCGCGATCAGGCAACTCTGATTCGCAGCGATCGCCTCAGTCGATCTTTATCGGTTCGCCCTTGCCGGGAAGCTGGCAGTTGAAACCGCGCTTGCGGAGTACTTCCTGCAAGCGGGTCATGCCGCGCTCGTACTCGCCATGCACGAGGAACACCTTGCGTCGCGGCGCGCTGCCCAGCCAGTCGATCAGGTTGGGTTGATCGGCATGGGCGGAGAAGCCATTGATCGTCCAGATGCGTGCGCGAACGGCGATTTCCCGATGGAAGATGGATACGCTCTTCGCCCCGTCGATGATGCTGCGGGCAAGGGTGCCTTCGGCGGCATAACCGACGAACACGATGCTGCTGCGCTCTCGCCAGAGATTGTGCTTGAGATGGTGGCGCACCCGTCCGCCGTTGCACATGCCCGAGCCGGCCAGGATCACCGCCCCGCTCTCGATGGCGTTGATCGCCATCGACTCGCCGGTTTCGCGGGTGAAGTGCAGGCCCGGCATGCCGAACGGATCGCCATGCTCCAGTTCTTTGAGGAAACCGATGTCGTAGCACTCGGGATGGCGACGGAAGATTTCCGTGGCGGAGATCGCCATCGGTGAATCGAGGAATACGCGGATGTGACTGGGCACAAGCCCGTTGCGGATGCCCTGGTGCAGGTAGTAGAGAAGCTCCTGGGTGCGTTCAAGCGCAAAGGTGGGGATAACCACGTTGCCTTGGCGCTGCGCGGTTTCGCGGATCGCCTGGTACAGCTCATCCACCGAATCCGGGACCGATCGGTGCGGGCGGTCGCCATAGGTGCTTTCCATGACCACGTAGTCGGCAGGCGGCGCGGGCATCGGATCGCGCACGATGGGACGGCCCGCGTTGCCGAGGTCTCCGGAAAACAGCATGCGCCGCTGGATCTGTCCGTCATCGAGTTCGAGCAGGACAGAGGCGGAACCGAGGATATGCCCGGCATCGAGGAAACGGGCGCGCACCCCGGCAGCAACGTCGAGGGTGTCGCCGTATGCGCTGTCCGCGGCGAAGTAGTCCAGCGCATGCAAAGCATCATCGATCGTGTAGAGCGGCTCTTCGACGGCTTCGCCATTGCGTGCGCGCGTGGCTGCGCGTCGTGCATCTTCCTCCTGCAGGCTGGCGGCATCGAGCATGACCAGGCGCGCCAGTTCGCGCGTGGCGGATGTGCAGTGGATGCGACCGCGGAAGCCCTGTTTGACCAGCAAGGGTATGCGCCCGCAATGATCGAGATGGGCATGGGTCAGCAGCAGGGCATCGATCGAGGCGGGATCAAAACCGAAGGGTTCGGCATTGGCCTGCTCCTCCTCGCGGCTACCCTGGAACAGGCCGCAATCAATCAGGATGCGACGCTCGTTGCAGGTGACCAGGTGACAGGATCCGGTCACCTGCTTGGCGCCGCCGTGGCATGCGTAGATGATCATGGCTTTCCTCCGTGCGCCAATGATGCACCCGAGTGCCGGCGCAGCACGAGACGCAACGCTTCAAGCCAGATGAATGTTGCAAGCAGCAGCATTGCGGAGGCGCCGAGGCTGATCGCGCCCGGTACGGTCAGGCCCATGATGTCGCGCAGGTAGGGCGTGCCCACGGCGAGTACCAGCACGAGCACGACACCGGCGAGCATGGGCCACAACCAGCGGTTGCGCACGCCACTGCCGGAGATCAGTGGATCCTCGGGATGGCGATTGCCGAGAATCAGTGCAAACAAGCCCAGCACGAGGGCGATGAAAATCGCCGTGCGGCTGTGCGCAGGATCGATGCCAAGGCCGAGCATGCTGCCGTAGCCGACCAGCAGGATGATCGACGCTCCAATTCCCTGGATCGCGGCAGGAACGATATTGCCGATGGCGAACGGAGACGCGTTCACTGAACGTGGCGGACGGCGCATGATGTCATCGGCTTCGGGCTCGGCCTCGAACACGATCGAGCAGGCCGGATCGATCAGCAGTTCGAGCAGGACGATCAACACCGGCGTCAACATGGCCGGCCAATGCAGCAGTGAAGGGATCAGGGTGAGCGCAATGATGGGCATGTGCACGGCCATCACGAAACGCGTGGCCTTGGTGATGTTGTCGTAGATGCGTCGTCCCTGGCGGATGGCGGCGACGATGCTGCTGAAGCTGTCATCGAGCAGGACCAGCGACGCCGACTCGCGGGCCACGTCGGTACCGCGCTTGCCCATGGCAATACCGACGTCGGCCGCCTTCAGTGCCGGAGCATCGTTGACGCCATCGCCGGTCATGGCAACCACCTCGCCTTGCTGGCGAAGCAGGTGCACCAGGCGCAGTTTCTGTACCGGTTGCAGGCGCGCGCAGACATCCACCTGGCGCAGGCGCTCGGCCAGCGCCCGATCGTCAAGCGTGTCGATCTGCGCACCGCTGATGACATCGGGGCGCTCGCTCAGCCCCACGTCGCGCGCTATGGCCAGTGCGGTCGCGGGATGATCGCCGGTGAGCATGATGATGCGCACGCCCGCGGCGCGGCACTCGGCAATGGCCGCTGGCACTTCCGCGCGGGGTGGATCGACGAACCCAAGCAGGCCGAGAAAGCGGAAATCAAAATCATGCTGGCTGCGCGGTGGTGACTCGCCCTGCCATTGACCGCGGGCCACGCCGAGCACACGCAGGCCGCGCGCAGCCATGGCCCCCGCCTGATCGAGAATGCTGCGAGCGTGCGCGCTGTCGAGATGGCAAAGATCGACCACGGCCTCGGGCGCGCCCTTGGTCGCCAGCATGTGCCGGGTGCTTGAACCCGCCGGAAACACGCGCGTCATGGCGAGGATGTCGGGCGACAATCCGTACTCGAACTCGGGCGACCATTCGGCATGCACGTGCTCGGTGCCGGTCAGCCAATGCAAACCGAATTGCTGGATCGCCTTTTCCATCGGATCAAACGGATCGGCGGGCGTAGCCAACATGGCGAACTCGACCAGTTCGTGAAATGGCTCTTCCAGGGTGGTGGCGCCGGCGTGGACGAAGTGCGCGTCCTCCAGTTGCAGCTCCGCCACCTGCATGCGGTTCTCGGTCAGGGTGCCGGTCTTGTCCACTGCCAGCACCGTGATGGCTCCCAGCGCTTCGACGGCCGGTATCCGGCGCGTCAACACCTTGCGCTGCGAGATGCGCCAGGCGCCGAGCGCAAGGAACACGGTGAGGATGACCGGAATCTCCTCGGGAAGAATGGCCATGATCAGGGCAATGCTGGCGAGCAGGCTTTCCAGCATTCCCTGTCCATTCCACACCCAGTTGGTGAGGAAATAGAGGGTTGCAAGCGAGAGTCCGCCAAGCGCCAGCCAGCGCACCAGACGCCGGGATGCCATTTGCAGCGCCGATGGCGGCTCACGGGTTGCCGCCAGGGCCTCGCCAATCCGTCCCACCGCCGTTGCGCCTGCAATGCTGGTCACTTCGGCGAGGCCGACGCCGCGCGTGACCAGGGTCCCGGCGAACAGGGATGCGGACTGTCCTCCCGGCAGTTTGGCGACCGGCACCGCCTCGCCCGTCAGCAGGGGATTCGTCGGCATCGAGCTGGCCGTCGACGAGCAGCGCATCGGCAGCGATGCGATCACCTTCGTGCAGGACCAGCAGGTCGCCGACCACGACATCACGACCGGCAATGCGAACCTCCTCGCCATCGCGCACGACCAGCGCACGCGGCGCGGACAGGTCGCGCAGGGATTCCAGTGCGCGCTGGGTCTTGCGCTCCTGGGCAAGGGTGATGCCGATGACGGCAAACACGCAGGCCAGGAGGAATATCGCCTCGGCCATGTCGCCCAGCGCCAGGTAGAGTCCGCCTGCCACCAGCAGCATGAGGAACATCGGCTCGACGAGGACTCCGGCGACAATTCCCGGCAGCGACTTCGGCAAATTGCCGGGAAGGATGTTGGGCCCCTCGCTGGCCAGGCGCCGCGCGGCTTCCGTGCTGTCGAGGCCCTTGAGATCCACGATGGAGGGTGGGCGTGTCGCATTCATCCAGCTTCGTCCTCGTCGATGGCAACCGGTTCGGCATCTGCGGTCATCGGCAACCTGCCGCTCACACCGATGCCCGGGCTTCTAGGGAAACTCTGAACAAGTACGGAACTCATTCGTCGCGAGCAAGCTCGCTCCCACAAAATCAAGCAATGGTGTGAGCAAGCTCGCTCCCACAAAATCAAGCAATGGTGGGAGCGAGCTTGCTCGCGACAATACTTGTTCAGACCTTCCCTGGGGGCCTGTACGGCAGAAGCCATCCGGCTGCAACGTCGCTGCCATCGATTGATTGGGTCAATCGTCAGGATTGCATAGAGCCCGCCATGCGCACCTTCCGATTGATCCACTGAATCGCGCCAGCGTCGTTTCGCTTCGAATTCATTCTGCCGCGCAGGCTCCCAGCCCAATCATCACTCAATGGCCAGCAATCCGTCTTGATCCGCATCAGCGGGGCACCACGTTCAAGCTCCCGCGTGGCTCGGGCATCCGTCCGGTGACTCCAGGCCTCGCGCACAGACGGTCCGGTGTCGAACCATTCCAAATGACATGGTGCAGAAAGGTCCGAATTGCGCGATTCTTGTGGACTTGGAGCCCGCGCTGACGAGTGGGCTCAGGAGTGCTCGCCAGTGTGGATCTACCTGTTGTTGCCCCTGTTGGCAGGGGCTGGTCGCGTATGCCCTGCACCTGAACCAGCGCGCACGCGGACGCAAGTTCCGTGAATTTGCCATTGCCGCCGGCCACACCTTGCAACTCGAGTCCTGTGGCGGCATCAAGGCAAGCAGCCTGTACGAATACCTGTACGCCCTGGCGTCGGCCATCCGCACCCAGGCCATGCTGCGGGATCTCAAGCTGCGCCCGGGCGAATTCGAACAGGTGGTGACCGGCGCCATCGAGTCGGCCTACCTGCTGCAGAGGGACGAGTCGAGACGGGACGTGGCCAGGGGCGCACTGTCCCTGTTTGCAAGCTGTCTGGATCCGATCGTGAGCAGGACGCTGACTTCCCGATTCACCCAGGCCGATGCCGGGGACTTCGTGGGGGCCATTGGCGCGGTGACATTGCTCGAAGGCGTGGGCTGGGATACGCAATCGAATGCCGACCTGGTGACCTGCGCGCTGTCGGAAGCACCGCTGGCCAAGGGCGTGGCCGACTACTGGCGCACGGCAAACAAGGCGAGTCGCGATCAACTGGTGTCGGCATTCGAACATGTGATCGGCAAGGCATTGGATCCTTCCACCGCAGTCTACGTCAGGCAGAGGGTGTTCGCAGTGCTGGGTGGCAAAGCCTGAAGGACGACGTCTGTCTGCGCACGGCTCATGCGCGCGTTGCACTGCGGGAAGGGGCAGGTGTTCTAGGGAATCTCTGAACAAGTACGGAACTCATTCGTCGCGAGCAAGCTCGCTCCCACAAAATCAAGCACTGGTGGGAGCGAGCTTGCTCGCGACAATACTTGTTTAGACCTTCCCTAGGGCCTCGTTCCAGATATCGAAAGCGGGCCATGTGGCGAGGCGCAGCGCGATGTCTTAGGCTCGGCGCATGCGCAAGACAGCCGTGGGGATGGCGAACTCTCGAGCACGGGCAGGATGCGGCTACGGTTTGGTTCTGGCCGCATTGTTGACCCTGTGCGTGGAGTTTGCCTTGGCCGAAACAGCGAGGCCTGTCCCCAGCGTGGATGCGCCGCGTGCGTCGCTGCCGCTGGAATTCCCTTGGCGCGCCTGGCGCTTGTTCTCCAGCAACGACCACCTGCCCAACAATCTCGCCTATGCCATTGCCCAGGATGAGACGGGCGAGGTCTATGCCGGACTCGGCGATGGCCTTGCCCGATACGACGGTGCAAGTTGGGAAAGAGTGGCGTTACCCGGAGTGCGCGGTGTTCACGCTGTCGGTGCACTGCTCCTTGGCGCAGATCAGTCGTTGTGGGCAGGCACGGATGGCGTCGGCGTGTTTCGCGTGCGAGGCGGCAAGGTCGAACCGGTACCGGGTCTCTCAGGGGAGGCCGGCGTCGTATACGCACTGGCGGTTGATGGCGAACGCGGCGTCTGGGCCGCTACCGATGGTGGCCTTGCGCGTTGCATGGCTGATGGATGCCGCATGTTCGAGCCGTTGCGCGGCAAGCGCGTGCGCGAAGTATTGAACGGTACGAGCCCTGCGGGCATGTGCTTGTGGGTCGGGACCGGTGGAGCGGGATTGCTGCGCATTGATTTCAATGCACGCGGCGAACCCGTCTTGTCCGATTTCCTGCTTGATCGCTCTGACGGGTTACCCAACAGTTTTGTGAAGCCGCTGGTGCAGTGGGGTGGCAAGGATGGGCGCGACTTGTGGATCGGAACCGGTCGCGGACTGGCACGCTTCGATGGAGAACGACTGGTCCGTTACACGCCGGCGGTGGGATTTCCCGGCGCGGTGCAGGCCATCCTTCCAGGACGCGGTCGCGATAGCGGGCTGCTCTTTGTTGGCCTGCGCCCGGGAGGACTTGCGCTGATTCGGGAGGACGGCAGTTGGGGACTTGCAGGTCAGGCCGAGGGACTGCCTGACAGCGCGGTTCAACATCTCGCCTACACCGACAAGGGCAGCAGCACGCCCTTGCTGTGGGTGGGTACCGTGGCTGGTGGCATTGCGCGGGCCGATCCGGGACGCTGGCAATTGCTGGATGAACGACGCGACGTTTCGTCTCGCGGCATGGTGGGTCTGGGATCGCTGCGTTTTCCCGATGGCATGGAAACCCTCTGGCTGGGTTCTTCTCGAGCAACCCTGCGCTTGACCCAAACCGGATGGAAGGCGATCGAGGGTATTCCTCAGGGCGCTGTTGTCGTTGACATGGCGGCTACGGCGGACGGCTCGCTGTGGGTGGCGGCGCAGACCGGACTGTGGCAACTGAATGGCACAGTGCGCCGCGAATACACGGCGGACAATTCGCAGCTTCCCGCCGTCTATGCCGGCCTGCTTGCAGTGCAATCGAGTTCGTCCGGAAACGACACGCTCTGGGTGGGAACCGGACATGGGCTGGCACGTTGGAGTGCATCCGAAGGATTGGCCAAGGTCGACAATCACCCGCTGCTGCACGGCGGGCCCGCGATCCGTGCGCTGGCATTCGCGCGCCTTGGCCAGGATGCTCCGGGCACCTGGGTGGGTCTTGATGAAGGCGTGTTGCATTGGGACGGTGGGCGTTGGCAGCAAGCAGCGGGCGATTGCCTCAAGGGGTGCGCACGTAACCACGATCGTCGCGCACGAAGGAGCATCCGGAGGAGAAATCTGGATTGGAAGCGATGGACCGGTGGTGCGCCAGCGGGCGGGGTCTTGCGAGCGCCTGGAGAATGTATTTGCCGATGGCTTTGTCGAGCAGATCGGGTTCGACAAAAATGGCCGCGCCTATCTGTTCGGCACCGGTGGTGCGGCTCGCCTTGACGGGCCGGGTGACGCTCCGCTGCAGTCGCTGCAGGTCACCCGTTATGGCCGGGAAGACGGTCTGGTGGATCGCAATTTCCTGGTTGGGCGTGGCGTTGCAAGCGATGAGCGTGGCAGGGTTTGGGTTGCGAGCACGGCGGCACTTCAGGTGTTCGACCCGGAGTCTGAATCGGCAATCGGCAACACGTCGAATCTGGTCTGGGAGTCGGTGGCCGAAGGATCGCCGGCCCGAGAGTTGTCTGTGGGGGAGGATTTGCCGGCAGATACCTCGTCACTGGTGTTTTCCGCGCGCCTGCTCGCGTTCGAGCGCGAGGAACATATCCGCTATCGCGTGCAGCTGGTCGGCCTGCAAGCCGAGCCACAGGCATGGACGGCCGAGAATCGGTTCGAGTTCAGCCGCCTTGCACCCGGGGCATACGAGGCAAGAGTCTGGGGCCGCGATGCCAATGGCGTGGTCAGTGGCCCCTTGCTGTTTCCGTTCGACGTGCTGGCACCCTGGTGGCAGCGACCGTGGGCGCTGGTTCTGGGTGCGTTGGCGTTTGTTGCCATCGGCTTCCTGTATGGACGGTGGCGCAGCAGGGCATTGCGAATGCGCGCCGAGGAGCTCGCCCAGGATGTTGCGATCCGAACCGCGGAGCTTGCCGATGCCAATCTCCTGTTGGAGGAGATGTCCCGCACCGATGCACTCACCGGGCTGCACAACCGTCGCCATGCACTCGGTGTGCTGCCGGGATTGGCGAAGGCACAGCGCGAGCGTCGGCGCAGCGGATCCCGGCAGGAACTGCTTCTGGTATTGATCGACGTGGATCGGTTCAAGGTCATCAACGATACCCACGGCCATGCCGTGGGTGACGTTGTGCTACAGACCGTTGCTGCACGACTGCGTCATTGCGTGCGCGGGACCGACATGCTGGTGCGCTGGGGCGGCGAGGAATTCCTGCTGGCTCTCAGCGACTGTGAATCGACAGCGGTGGAAGCACGCTTGCGCAATGTGCTGACAACGGTGAGCGATGAACCGGTCGAAATTCCGGGGGCTCCATTGAAAATCTCGATCTCGGCTGGCGCTGCCACCTATCTGGCGCAGGGAGAGGGTGACGAGCGGCCTGCGATGTTGGCGATCGAGGCGGCCATTGCACAGGCCGACCGCGCGCTCTATGAAGCCAAGAAGCGGGGTCGTGACCGTGCCGTGTTGGTGGTGGACGGTGCGGAAACGACCGTCGGCAGCGTGCAATGGCCCGAGTTTGAACGCGAAAGCTGATGCTCGACGCGAGCATGCCATGGTTCTAAACGTGGCGTTGCCGTTGTTGCTGACCTGTCGCCAGAAAATTTGGTGACGCTTGATCGATTGCAGGTCGGTTTCAGGTTATCAGGGATATGCGCGAAGTAGGCCTGCGCCCGCGCACCCTCGACCCGCGCCCCGTTCCAGTTCGCCACCTGGATTCCGACAAACACGCCGATCACCACGGTGCAAAAATCCATGCCAATCGCGGTCCATTCCTGCTTGCAGACGGGGCGATGACGTGGCGTAGCAATATGGGCTTTTCTTGGAGGCGTTGGCGCCCAATGCACAGTCTGGGCTATCGATACCGCGACCGGAGCTTCGCGGCCTGTGCAATCAATGTTTCCAGCCTGTTCTCGGCGTCGAACGGCAACGCCGTGACGCGTACCGCTTCCAGGTTCGTCTCCGGGTTGCGCGCTAGCAGTTGCACGATGTCAGCAAGATCGGACAGCCCCCCGGCGTAAAGTTTGAGCGCTACCAAGTCTTCGATCTTCACGCAACGAAGAGGGCTCCCGGGCAGATATTCGGCGCGTGCGATGGCCGCAGCCCCAGGGCTTGCAACCCGGCGTGCGGGGTTGTGGAAATTGACTACTTCGACCACGTCTTCCGGCTCGCCGGACTCGTCTTCCGAGTCCCAGACCACCAGCACGCCGCCCAGCGGGTCGTCGTCGTCCGGCATGCGCGCAAGCGTATGCCGGCCTGCCGACACAAGCGCTTGCTCAAGCGCGCGCAGTTGCGACCATGGCTCTATCGAAACCGCGAGGTCGATGTCCTCCGTACCACGGGTGTAGCGATACACCGCCAGTGCGGCCGCGCCGATCAAGGCGCTGTCAAAGCCCAGCTTTCTGGCCGCGAGTGCGACCTGCTCAGCGAGCGCGAGGGATACGGCTGGATCGAGCATGCTCGCCAAGCCGGCGCAAGATCTGGCCGCGACGACCCAGCTCCAGCGCGCGCAAGACGCGTTCGCGCGCGCTCGCTGGGCTGCGCGTCGAAGGTTCCGGGGCGCTGGCGCTGGGGCGGCGCATGGGGGCGGTCGGATTCATGGATGGAGTCTGTATTCCGGAACCCGGGGCGTCAAGCCATTGCGTCGCGCGCGGACCGCCGCGCAGCTGTTACGGTGCAGGTCTGTCCGACCAACTGCAGGATCAGGCGGCGCACGATCATTCTTCGGCCTTCAGGTAGTCTTTGAGATGCTGTTGCAGGCGCGCTGCGCGTGCGTCGGCACTCGCAGCTTCACCGCGGTGAAAGATCGCGAAAGTTGCCTGGATCCGAATCGTCGCGGCCAACTGCGGCGAATTCGCCACCAAGTTGAAATAGTCCTGCTCCGGCATCGTCGCAAATGGTGCCAGACCGTAGGTCGCGCCGACACTCAAGGTGTTTGCGCGCAGCGCGAGCAATTTCACATTCTGGGAATTCACGGTTCCGGTGAGCGCATGGTAGGTCTGAAGCTCACGAACGATGTCGCGGTTGTTGATGATCTTGAGATCTCCGGCACCGACCATGGCGTCGTAGGTCACCGTATTTGGAATCGGAAAGTAGCCGGACACGACATCGGTCCACAGAAGGTCGCGCCGGCCGGCCGGAACGGCAGCGAGCCTGGATACGTCCAGCGTGTAATTGGCCAAATTGGTGCGAGAAATGAGGCGATCAATCGCGATTGGTGGTAGTCCCGCTTCTGCAAGAGAAGTCGCAGCGGCGACAATCGCACCTTCGTCCGCCGTCACTGCACTCGCGTAGTTGGATCGATCGAGTTCCAGATCGGCAAGAAGGTCCTGGACGATCTGTCTCTCTGACTGGCGATCCGCTCGCCCTTGACTCCATTCCTGCACCTGCAGACCCACGAACACACCGATCACCACGATGACGAAATCAATGCTGATTGCGGTCCAGTTCTGTTCCCGCACATGTTCAATGACGCGGCGTAGCAGCATGGGCTCGTACCTCCGGGTGCTGGGCGGCTGGTTCAGTCGCAACGGTACTCGCCGCTGGCGAGCTTCTGACACAGGTCCGGCACGCCGTACTTGTCCCACAGTTCGGGCAGGTGGTACTCGCGCAGGAAATCCTGGAACTCGGGTAGGGCGCGGATCAGGGCTCCCTCGCGCGTCCACAACCAGTTCATGGAATCGACGTTCTCGCCCATCTGGCGTTCGCGCAGCACCTGCAAGCCGAGTGCTGGCGCATCGAGCCGGAACAGGAGCAGCGGAATCCACGGCCACAGTCGCTCCTTGCCACGCTTGGTCAGGTAATCCTGCACGTCCTTCACCGCCGCCTGTTTGGCGGTTGCATCACCGAAGAGGCCGCGATGCACGAGCAGCAATTCTTCTCGGGACATGTTGAAAGCCAGCCCGTGATTGCCATCGACCCACAGGCGGGCGGAGCCTTCCGCATCGCCGCGCAGCATGGCCAATTCCGCCAGCGCGGCCGCGGTGGTGGCCAGCCCGAGGTCGTAGGCGCGTTGTAGCAGCGGCTCGGCATGCGCGAGATCCCTCTCCTGCAGGTAGAGCATGCCGCGCCAACGCAGGGCGTTTGGCAGCAGCGGGTCCAGCGCCAGGGCATGCTCAATCTGTGCCGTGCCTTCACGGCGATAGCCCGTGGTCAGCAGGGTCAGCCCGTACCAGAAGCGCGCGTTGGCATCGTTCGGGTCGAGCCGTATGGCCTGCTCGAAGGCGTCGCGGCCTTCAGCCTGCAGGCCGGGAAACTTGTTCATCGACCCACCGCGCGCGGCCCAGGCTTCGGCCGAGTTCGCATCCAGCGCCAAGGCCTGCTCGGCGTAACGCATCACCTGTTCGTGCGCCTGGCGCGGATCGGCGTCGGTGTAGGAGGGCAGCACCGTGTACAGCGCGGCCAGCCGGGAAAAGGCGCGGGCAAAGTGCGGATCCAGTTGCACCGCACGCTGCAAGGCGGCGATGGCAGCGAGGAAATGGGTGCGATCGCGCCGGTTGAAGATGGAGGTGGCCTGCAGGTACAGCGCGTAGGCATCTGCGTTTGTGGTGCCGGCGTTGACCAAGCGTTCCCGTTGGCCTGCATTGAGCGCCACCTGCATGGCGCGAGTAACCTGCTAAGCAATGTTTTCCTGCAACGCGAATATGTCGGCGTCGGTGCCGTCAAACGTCTCCGACCAGAGGTGGAAACCGTCACTGACGCGAATGAGCTGCGCTGTGATGCGCAGACGACTGCCCTGCTTGCGCACCGAGCCTTCCAGAATGTGCGCCACGCCCAATACGGCGCCGATGGCGGCCATGGGTTCGTTGCGACCCTTGAAGTAGAACGAAGCAGTGCGTCCAGCGACCTTCAGATCCTTGACGTTCGCCAACGAGTTGAGGATTTCCTCGGCCACGCCGTCGGAGAAGTATTCGTTGTCCTTGTCGGCACTCATGTTGGCGAAAGCCAGCACGGCGATCGATTTTTCCGGTATGGCCGACACAGCGGGGATCGGGGTGGCACTCGTTGGCACGGCGTCGACCTTGGTCGCTTGTGTCACCTCCGCCACCCGTGCCGCTTCGCGCTTGGGTGCGAGCACGAACTTGTCGATAGCGAAGTAGCCCAGCGCCAAGGTCAGTAGAACGAGGAAAACACGCTCCATCCGCCGCGCGGTCTGCGGTGCAATGGACTCCGACGCAGGCACCTCCGCGTCGCGCTTGAGGCCCTGTGGTGTCAATTCGAACACCCAGGAAAACATCAGTGCGGCAAAGAAGCCAATGCACAGTAGTACCAGCAGCGCCTTCATCACCCAGTCCGGTGCACCGAACACCGGCAGCAGGGTCGCCGCAACCTGCGTCACCAACCATGCACCGACCAGGTACAAGCCGGCCATGCGAATGACGTTGCGGCGCTTGAGTTCCGCCAAAAGCGGCATGATCGCTCCCCACCCCGGATCCCCAGGCTAGGGTAGACGAAATCCCCCAATCGCGTCATATGGATAGCGCGTGCGCACTCAGGGCTGCCCGTGGGTCGCGCGAAGTTTGCACTGCTTGGCGAGGGCGGTTGACGTCTGCGGGCGTGGTTTCGGCCAATGCTTTTCCGGGAACGCCGGAACGCGAATACGCCATGCCGGGATCGCGCCGGCGAGGGGGATTCCAAAGCGCTCGGAACGCTTGTGTGCCGCTTTGATTGGCCGGGTTTCAACCCGATGCCTCGACACCTGCGGAATCCCCTGTCGGGTTGAAGCCCGACCTGCACCCGCACGAATGGCAAGCGTGCAAGGTCGCAGCCTCCCGCGCGGCGACCAGGGCGCAAATCAACGATCAACACTCTCCGACCTGCACCACATCGTTCCGCGCCCACGACCCTCGGTTTGCAGGCGGCCTTCATTGCGCAGTTGATCGAGCACGCGCTTGATGCGGACGGGCGGGGCTTCGGGAAAGTGTGCGCGCAGCATCTCGGCCGCAAATCGCGCGGGCATCTCGCGCAGCACGGCGATACGGATGCGTGCATCCAGACCGCCATCCGCTGGTTGTGTGCGATAACGCGCGACCGCTTCGGCCACCTGGGGCAGGCGCGGTTGCCGCAGGGCCGCGTGCACGGCAGCAAACCAGCGTTGGGTCCACACATTCGCCAGCTTACGGTTGCCGGCAAACACGCATTGCACATGGGGAAACAAGGCAGGCAGTTCACCTAGGGAAACTCTGATTTTGCCCTGAGGTCAAAGGCTGACCCGGATTGGAGACTACCCGATGACGCATAAGCAAATGACCCTGTCGGCGCAGGCGGATGCTGGTTTTGATCAGTTCCGCAAGCCGACACGACGTGATGTCTTCCTGTCGGAGATGGACAAGGTTGTACCTTGGTCTGAGCTGTGTGCTGCCATTGAACCCCACTATCCGAAGGTGCGCGAAGACGGCAGCGGCCGTCGTCCGATCGGTCTGGAGCGGATGCTGCGGATTCATTTCCTGCAACAGTGGTACGCGTTGTCGGATCCGGCGGTGGAGGAAGCTCTTTACGATTCCACGTCGATGCGGCGTTTCGTGGGCATTGATCTGGGTCAGGAAGGTGCACCGGACGAAACGACCGTTTGCAAGTTCCGCCACCTGCTGGAACAGCACGGATTGGCAGACACGATATTTGCCGTAGTGAAGGCGCACCTGAGCAAACAGGGCATGAAGCTATCGCAAGGCACCATCGTGGATGCCACGATCATCGCGGCACCCTCCTCGACAAAGAACCGCGACAAGAAGCGCGACCCGGACATGCATCAGACGAGGAAAGGCAATCAGTGGTACTTCGGCATGAAGGCCCACATCGGCGTGGACAAGGCCACGGGCCTGGTGCATGCGGTGACCAGCACGGCAGCTCATGTTGCCGATGTCACGCAGGCCACGGAGCTGTTGCACGGCAAGGAGCGGCACGTGTACGCCGACGCCGGCTACACGGGCGCGGACAAGCGGGATACAAAGCGTGGGCGGCACTGGCACATTGCCGCCAAACGCAATCTGATCAAGCGAATCCAGGACCCCAAGCTACGCGACCTTCATGAGCACATCGAGCACATCAAGGCATCGATCCGTGCGCTGGTGGAGCATCCCTTCCGCGTCATCAAGCGCCAGTTTGGCCACACCAAGGCGCGCTACCGCGGGCTGGCCAAGAATGGGGCGCAGGTGAAAACCCTGTTTGCGTTGGCCAATCTGTGGATGGCCCGCAAACGACTCCTCGCCACGACAGGATAGCTGCGTCTGAAGGATGGGAAATCCTGACGAATCGAGGCAAAAACCCCCGAAAACGATGAGAATCGAGGCCTCAATTCGCGAGCGTACGAAGCGCTATGCGCGACCTCAGGCGCTTCATGCAAATTCGCTGATTGATCAGACCATCCCTAGCACGCGCAGCAGATGCGCGGCCGGCCAGCGGCCGATGCGTTCCGGATTGCCAAAATCGGCGTACTGCGCCTCGATGACCAGCGCCGCATGTGGCCAGGCCGACAGTTCGCTCAATTGCTGGTGCAGGCCCTTGAGTTCCGCCAGGTCACCGAGCAGGTTTTCCAGGGTCTTGCGCTCGACAATCGCCAGCGGGCGTTCGTCATGCATCAGCGCGTAGTCGCCGACCGGCAGATTGCGACGCAGCACGGTTGCAGCGGGGAAGCTCCAGGGGTAGCGCTCCCTGCTGTCGATCACGATGTCGAGCGCTTCATCCGAGCGAGTGGACAATTCGGCGCGTTTGCTGGATTTGTGTGCACGCACGGCGGCTTCAGTGCGAAAGAATACCTGTTCGTAGCTGCCGCCGTCCTTGCGCGGTTTTTCCAGAATCAGGAACTCACAACGCTTGCGTTGCGCGCGATCCAGGGTAATCGAGAGCTTGCGGCCGAGTCGCGCAAACTGCAAAACCGGAACCCGCTCGATCTCGGTCAACAGCTCGTCAATCGCCAGTTCGCGCTCACGCAAACAGAAAACCTGCGTGCCCGCCCCAGGCCATGGCGCCTTGGCGCGCACGGCAAACAACACGCGACCGTTTTGTTCGACGGCGATGCGGAAGGGGAAGCGTTCGTCAAACGTCTCTTGGATGGTCCAGGTCGCGGTCATGGATATGGTTGACTTTGATCTTGCATAAGGTCGACTACCATTCTGCGTATACGCCACTGCTCAGTATCCAGGTTGTAGTTGGCATGTGTGCAGTGTCCAGACAATCCTGGAGCATGACGTCCTCCGCCAGCACTTGTGTACCTGCAACCTCGGTGATCCGGAAGTCCGCATATTCGTTGATCGGGTCGATCACCTTGAATTCGAGTCCTGGAACAACCCACTCGCCATCGGGAATCCGAACCCGGATGCGCACTCGGCACTGGGGGAAATCGGGACGTCCCACGCGCTCCCTGCTTTCGATCGCGGACACATGACCGATCAGCGGTGAGTAACGAACGGAAGCCAGAACCGATTTCGGCAACTCCGGCAGGCCTGATACCTGAATTTTTTCGTCGCCTTTTGCCAGCAGGAAGAATCCCTGGGGTTCTGAGCGAGGCTCCCACCCCCGATGCATGGCATTGACGAAGTCCATCATTTGCCCGTCGCTCAGCAGATAGCGACGAGCGCCCCAGCGCACGAGTCTGACCTTCGACGGAAACGTGCCTGGAGTGGGCAGGCCGATTTCGCCATTGGGACGGTTGAAGTGGAAAAGCAGGGAGCCATCGTCCCGCTCCTCCACCTCGCCTTCGTTGGATCCGTACAGTCCCATGCATCCGTGCCAGGTCGCGGCGATACCTGCGCTGGGTGCCAGACTCAACACGACGTTCTCACCCAGTCCGTCACCTTCAAGGTACTCGCCTGCCCATGCCGCCTGCGGTGGCATCTGGATTGCCTCTCTCACCCGCTCGCGGCGACGGACGACATCTGCAGGCACACCGTAGTTGATTGCTTGTAGCGCCGAGTCGCTTATTGTGTTGCGCTCGTCTGTGGGCGCGGGTGCAACCGCCAGAATCGATCCCATCAGTACTAGGAAGCCAAGCACAAGCAGGACGGCGCTGATGATCGCGACTCGACGGGCACTGATCGTCCGGTCCTTCGACTGCATCGTCACTTCTCCATCGGCCCACGGTGATTGTAACCGTCAAGTCAAATTGTCCAGCAATGCGTTGAACGAAATGGGAGCTTCGCGGCGCGGGGCAGGCTGTCAGGTCTTTCCTGAGCGCTCTTCACACCGCCTGGCGTAGTCCGGTGACATGCACTGGCGCAGTTGCGGCCATTGCTTGCTCCAGAACTCAGGAACGTGGATCCGCCAGGCGGGAATGGCATCGGCGAGGAAGATTCCGTAACGGGCCGCATTTTTTTCGCGGCGTCTTCCCCCGAATACTCGACGACGCGCTTGATCGCCGCCAGGGCCGCGCGCCGGCGCCCGTTCCCGGCATCGCTCTTGCGGCGTTCGATCTCGTCGATGCGGCCTTCCAGGTAGGCGCGCGCAACGGCAATGGCCAACGCGAACTGCTTGCAGCCGATCTCGTCCTGTTTGCTTGCCAACGTGTGCAGATTCGCGTTTCGGCTTTGCAGTACGTGCACCGGATGCATTACGCGGATCGGAGCCGTCGAGCCGGTCAGGCTGACCGTGACTGCATGGGCTTCGATCTCGGCACGGTCGAGCCCGACAACCCGGTGCAGCAGGTCCACGTTTTAGACGCTGTCGTCGTCGGCCGGTGCGACCGCACTGCCGACCAGCGCCGAAATGGCTTCCGGAGGTTGGACGATCGACCGACCGCCGATGGCGCGCGCAAACCCGACCAAGGGTTTCGAATTTGCAGGGCTGCTGGTGAGAAATTCGACGTCACGAGAGATCGCCGGCCCCAAGCCATCAGGCTCGGGGATGTCGTAGTAGCCGATCCAATACGCCAGCGCCTGCCCGCCGACCAGGATCAGGTCCGGCGGCGTGCACTCCAGCACCCGCCGCAGCATGTCGGGCGGCATGAAAGCCTCGCGATCACCGCTCACGGTTCCTGGCCCCGGAATTTCGCCTTGCTTCGACGCGCTACGGAGCGGGGAATCGCATAGGTGTAATCGGCGCGGCGCTTCCCGCTCAGAACGTCGAGAACATCCTGTCGGCGCGTGGCCTCGAGGCTGGCGTCCAGCGCGGTGACCGCGCGGCCGTCGCCAAGGCGTTCGGCCGCCATGCCGAGCTTTGCCCAAAACTCGACCTGCTGGGCTAGGCTTCGGTGCTGCAGCCGGGCTTCGACCGTTGCCAGATCGTAGAGCGCATCGGAGATACGGATGTTCTTGGCCATGCCACATAATGTGGCAAAACGCCACAATACGCAATGCTGGCAATACGCCTGCAATTGCTCCTGCATTGCAGGCATACCGGCCATCCATGGCCATACGCCTGCGATTGCTCCTTCATTGCAGGCATACCGGCCATCCATAAATGGAATCCACATGGCGTGGGTGCCATGCGTTCCCTGGCCATCGCCTGCAATTGCTCCTGCATTGCAGGCATACCGGTCATCCATGGCCATCGCCTGCAATTGCTCCTGCATTGCAGGCATACAATCCATCCATGGCCATACGCCTGCAATTGCTCCTGCATTGCAGGCATACATGCCATCCATGGCAATAAAAAAGCCCGCAGATCGCTCTGCGGGCTTTCGGGTCAAGCGGCAACCGGATCAGTAGCGGTAGTGCTCGGGCTTGTACGGCCCATTCACATCAACGCCGAGATAGGCGGCTTGCTCGGCGGTGAGCGTGGTCAGCTTCACGCCGATCTTCTCCAGATGCAGGCGGGCGACTTCCTCGTCCAGCTTCTTCGGCAGGATGTACACCTTGGGCTGGTAGCTGTCCTTGTTTGCCCACAGGTCGATCTGCGCCAGGGTCTGGTTGGAGAACGAGTTGGACATCACGAAGCTCGGATGACCGGTGGCGCAGCCGAGGTTCACCAGTCGACCTTCGGCAAGCAGGAAGATCGCGCGGCCATCCTTGAAGGTGTACTTGTCGACCTGTGGCTTGATGTTGGTGCGTGTCGCGCCCGAGGCATTCAGCGCATCGACCTGGATCTCGTTGTCGAAGTGGCCGATGTTGCAGACGATGGCCTGGTCCTTCATTGCCTGCATGTGGGCGAGGGTCAAAACGTCCTTGTTGCCGGTGGTGGTGACGTAGATGTCGCCACGGCCCAGCGTGTTCTCGACGGTGTTGACTTCGAAGCCTTCCATCGCCGCCTGCAGCGCATTGATCGGATCGATCTCGGTGACCACCACGCGCGCGCCGTAGGCACGCAAGGAATGCGCCGAACCCTTGCCTACATCGCCATAACCGCACACGACTGCGACCTTGCCGGCCAGCATCACGTCCATGGCGCGCTTGAGGCCATCGGCCAGCGATTCGCGGCAGCCGTAGAGATTGTCGAACTTGCTCTTGGTGACCGAGTCGTTGACGTTGATTGCAGGCACCAGCAGCTTGCCGACATCGGCCAACTGGTACAGGCGATGCACGCCGGTGGTGGTTTCCTCCGACACGCCCTTCCAGGCCTTGACCACGCCGGTCCAGTAGCCGGGACGCTCCTTGGCCACGCGCTTGAGCAGATTCTTGATCACCTGTTCCTCGTGCGAACCCGAGGCGCTGTTGACCCAGCTCTCGTCGCCCTTTTCCAGTTCGTAGCCTTTGTGGATCAGCAAGGTGACGTCGCCGCCGTCATCGACGACCAGTTGCGGGCCCTGGTTGCCGGGAAAGCTGAGCGCATCGAGCGTGCAGTCCCAGTATTCCTCCAGGGTTTCACCCTTCCATGCGAATACCGGCGTGCCGGTGGCGGCGATCGCGGCGGCAGCATGGTCCTGGGTGCTGAAGATGTTGCACGAGGCCCAGCGCACGTCGGCGCCGAGATCCTTCAAGGTCTCGATCAGCACGGCGGTCTGGATGGTCATGTGCAAGGAACCGGTCACACGCACGCCCTTGAGCGGCTGCGCGGCGGCGTACTTTTTGCGGATCGACATCAGGCCCGGCATTTCCTGCTCGGCAATGTCGATTTCCTTGCGGCCCCAGTCGGCCAGGTTCATATCGGCGACCTTGAAGTCACCACTGGAATGGTTTTTGACGACGGCGTTCATGCGTTTCGCTCCGTTTCATTGGGGCGGGCGCAGTTGGAATGGGGATCGCGTGCCGAGCCTGTGTCTGGTCCCGTTGCGGAACTGACCTGCAGCGCCCCTCGGCGGCGAAGGGCGGCATTATATCGCTTGTTGCGGATAGAGAGATAGAAGGTGTTCGCGCATGGATTCACAGGCTCCTCGGGGATCCCGGCGTGCAGGATCGTCAGGCGCTGCCAGCGCGGGTGAGGCGTTTGGTTGGGGGATTCGCCACCAAACCGCGTAATCAGGAGGCGAACCCCCACCCGGAGTCCGCCATGTCGTTTCCCCTGTCGATCCGCACGCTCGCATCGTGCGCCGTCCTTTGCGCCGCAGCCGGTTTCCCGGATGCCGCCCGCGCCGACTTCATCTATGGCCGCCTGGTTCCCGGTGCCGGAGTCAATCCCAACGGCGAGTCCACCAATGTGGATGTCTCTGCCGATGGCCGCACTGTCGTGTTTGTCAGTACGGCAAACAATTGGGTGGGCGACAGCTACAACGGTACCCGCGCACTGGCGGTGGATCTCGACACCGGTGACGTGGAGGCCGTGTCTTCGACCGGCGGTACGGTCTTTCGTGGTGAAGCTCCGGCGGTATCGGGCGATGGGCGCTACGTGGCATTCCTTACCCTGAATTCCGCGTTCGGGCCGAGCTGGCAGGCATTGCGCAAGGACCGTGAAACCGGCGCACTGGCTCTGGCCAGTGCCAACTCCGCGGGACAACCGCCCGCCAATGGCATCAACGACAACACCGTTTCCATTTCCGCCGATGGACGCTACGTGGCATTCCAGACCGACGCCAACCTCACCGGCATCGAAGTGCCCGATGCAGGCGGCTATGCACCGGCTGGAAGCTCGGGGGAGATCTACGTCAAGGACATGCAATCCGGGCTGGTCGAGCGGGCATCCACCAAATCGGATGGAACTGCATCCGGCGGAACCTGCCAGTTGCAACGTCATGCCCTGTCGGCCGACGGACGCTTTCTCGCCATGATCTGCAATGTGGCCATGCTTCCATCCGCAACCAACGGCCAGGCCTATGTGCGTGACCTGCAAGCCAACACGACCGAGTTGATCAGTCGCGGAACCGCAGCGCCGAACGGAACGAGTACCTTCGTCAACCGCTTGGCGATCTCGCCCGATGGCAGCTACGTGAGCTTTCAGACCCGTGGATACGGTGGGCTCGGATACGCCGATGGCACCAACATCGAGAGCAACAGCGGCCTCTATCTGCGTGATCGATTCCTCGGCACCACCACCGCAATACCGCGCCCTCCGGTCATACCCACGACCAATTACGACAGTTGCAGCATTTCGGACGTGTCCGACATCGGCAACCTGGTGTTTGCCTGCAACCACTCCTGGACTGGCGGAGGTGCGTACACGCAGGTGTTCTGGTACCTGATCTATGGGCCCGCACCGGAAATGATCAGCGTCACCGGTGGCGGGCAACCCGGCAACAGCGCCTCCGGTTACACGCTCGCGCTCAACGCGTCCGGGCTGTCGATGGCGTGGGAGTCGAATGCATCCGATATCGACCCCGCCGACACCAACGGCGCCAGCGACATTTTCGTCCTCGTCGAGGAATCGGTGGTCAACGACACGATCTTTGCCAACGGCTTCGACCCCGCAACGGCTGCGCCGGAGGCAAGCGTCACGCCATCCGTGGTGATCAGTCCCATCGGGCGCTGACCAGGGCAGGGAAGCACGCAGTCCCGGTCTTGCCTTGCAATCCCGGGTCGACCGGAAAGTGTCATCGGAAGGGTGCGCAAGCGCAGCGCATCCACCGAGGTCCCTTCCCCTACCCGTAGGGTGGATAAGCGAAGCGCATCCACCGTGTGCCTCGTCGGTCACCCGTAGGGTGGATAAGCGCAGCGCATCCACCAGGAATTGCTTCGATGCGCGGAAGCCAAAGTCACTGGGTCCCGGACATCGCTTCGCGATTCCGGGACGACCAGAAAATGCCCGCGTCTTGTACCTTTTGCAATGCCTCAAGGTGGATAAGCGCAGACCTTCCGCCGTGTGCCCGTCCGCCACCCGTAGGGTGGATAAGCGCAGCACATCCACCGTGTGCCCATCCGCCACCCGTAGGGTGGATAAGCGCAGCACATCCATCAGGAATTACTTCGATGCGCGGAAGCCAAAGTCACTGGGTCCCGGACATCGCTTCGCGATTCCAGGATGACGGGCAAGATCAGGATTTCCTGAGCTTGATCGCTCCGATATCGGGCGAAACCAGGCGTGGCGATGGGCTGCCCTTGACCTCGCCAAAGCTGCGTTGGGCGTTCCAGTCTGCGGTGGCGGTTTGCAGTTCCTCTTGCGTGCGCGCGATGAAGTTCCACCACAGCAGGATTTCCTCACCGAAAGGTTCACCGCCGACCAGCAGCATTTGCGCGGCGTCATCGCAGGCCAGGTGCAGTGAGCTGCGGCCGGTGCCGAGATAGAGCAGGGCACCTGGTTCCAGCACTTCGCCGTCGATGGTGACACGGCCACGCAAAGTCATCGCCGCATGCTCGAAGCCCGGCTTGAGCGCGACGCGGGTTTGCGCTGCAGCGCTGGCGCTGAAGTCGATGCCGACCAATGGCGAGAAAACCCTGGCCGGCGATTGCAGTCCGCAGGCTTCGCCGGCGAGTACGGTGATGCGAAATCCGCCGTCATCGAGAAACGGAAGTTCGGGATAGTGATGGAAGCTGGGCGCGCGATGGCGCTCGATATCCGGCAAGGCAATCCACAGTTGCGCGGCGTGCAGGCGACCCGGCTCGTCGTTGACTGCGTCCTCGGCGTGGGAAATGCCGCTGCCTGCGGTCATCAGGTTGACCTGACCAGGTCGGATCACCTGCTCATACCCCAGGCTGTCGCGATGCAGGATTTCACCCTCGATCATCCAGGTGAAGGTTTGCAGGCCGATATGCGGATGCGGCCCGACATTCAGGCCCTTGCCGCGTGCGTAGTCGACCGGTCCGGCGTGATCAAGGAAGCACCATGCGCCGACCATGCGCCGCTGCCGGTTGGGCAGGGCGCGGCGGATGCTGAACCCTTCGCCGATTTCTGCCACGCGCGAGGCGATGCGCTCCAGCACGGGTTCCGTGGGGCATTCCGCGCAGTCGCGCGAGCGGGAAATTTCCGGGCTGGATTGCGATGTGCTCATGCGGATTTCCCCCGCTGGAGAAAATGGGTCCAGTCCTGGAGCGCAAGCAGCAGTTTGCCGAGATATTCACGGGTCGTCTCGTGGGTCAGCTTGCCTTGCGCATCGAATCGCTCATGGGCCGAAGCGATCATGATTTCCGGCTTGTTGAGAAAATGCAGGTCGAGGAACACGCCAATCTGGCGCAAATGGTATTGCGCGCGTCCGGTGCCCAATGCGCCGGGGCTGGCACCCATCACGGCGGCAGGTTTTCCGGCAAACGGTTACGGTTTGGCGCGCGACACCCAGTCGATGGCGTTCTTCAGCACGCCCGGAACCGAGTAGTTGTACTCCGGCGTGGCAAACAGGATGGCATCGGCAGCTTGCACCTGGGCGACAAGGCGCGCGACCGACTCGGGCACCTGGCGGTCTTGCTCGTCCTGGTTGTAGAGGGGAATGGCAGAGAGGTCGGCCATCTCGATGCGCATGTCGGGTGGCGCCAGCTCCTGTGCCGCGCGCAAGGCGGCGGTGTTGTAGGAGTTGCGGCGCAGGCTGCCGGAAATGCCGAGAACTTTCACGGATGCGGACATGATGCCTCCTCAGTCTTGAATCTCGGTGGGGACGCGGATGATGCCGGTCAGTGCTTTGTGCATGGGGCAGGCGTTGGCGATCTGCAGGAGTCGCTCGCGTTGTTCGGCCGACAAATCGCCGCGCAAGGTGACCCGGCGTCGCATCTCGGTGGATCCATCTTCGGGCTTGCCGTTCGGATTCCATTGCACCTCGACTTCGATACCTCTCAGTGGCCATTGCTTGCGTGCCGCATACATCTGCACGGTGACCACGGTACAGGACGCGAGGCCGGAAAGGATCAGGCGCGATGGCGAAGGCCCGGTGTTGCCGCCGCCCAGCGATTCGGGTTCGTCACCCGTCCAGGTGTGACCGAGATCGTCGCTCAAGGCCACCGCATACGGTGTGTTGCTGCCGATGGCACGAACGCTGTCGATGGACATGGTGATCTCCTGTTGTTCGCATGGTATCCGGCAATCGAAACAAACCCGGGCATCTGCATGTCATCGCGGAGTCGCGCAGGAACATATGCGATCTCGTGCTTGCGTCTGTGTTCACCGACGCAGTGTGCGACGAATGTGCTTCGCTTGCCTACTCCGCAGCATTCCGAAGACCCCAATGAGACATCGCCAAGCGCACCAACTGGGACATCCAGATCACCAACCGGGAGAGAACAACCGGTATATTCACGATTCCAGCAATCTCCTGCCGTTTCAATCGTCGATTTTTCACAGGCACGGCGTGCTGGTGCATTCACGTTTTTCAATTTGGAGCCTAGGGATTCCTCTCCCCTGCGTGCGAATCAGGGTACGCAGGCATCCACGCTGGATTTGCCCGGCGCCGGGCATCCGGCCTTGTCTTCCCCCTCGAACCGGGCGCAACATGCGCTTCCGAATATGTGGCCCGACGCTACGGGTCCGTTTCGGTTGGCAAGCAGATTTTTCAATTGGGAGTGCAACATGAGACTCTGCAACGCGTGGTTCATGAGTTCCCTGATTCTCGCTTCTGGCATAGCGGTGGCTGACACCAAGATCGACGTCGCCAGCGCAGAATCGGCGGTGGCTCCGGTTATCCGGGCGAGCACCGACACGCCGATCGACTATCCGGGTGGAACGCCGCCGGCCAACGTGCCCGGCTCGTTCGACGCGCAGGATTCGACATTCAATCGACCGCTCACATGCTCTGCACTTTCAGGTGTAGGCACCGCCGTGTCGTATGACACGATCACCTTGACCAATTCCGGCGCCAGTACTGCCACGGTCAATGTGCGACTCGGTCAGTCCGGTGATCCTGCGGCGGCCTGCGGAACGGTGATCGACCCGTACATGGTCCTCTACGACGGCAGCTTCAATCCCGCATCGCCCTTGACCAATTGTCTGTTGGTGAATGACGACACCAACGGTGCGGCGGATCGTTGTCCCAGCATGACGGGGGTCAGCATTCCCTCAGGTCAAACCCGGGTTTTTGTGCTGACTACATTCGACAATGGTGACTTCTTCAACTATGAAGTTACTTTTGCGGGCACGACGCCTGTCGAACTGCAATCGTTCGATGTCGAGTAGTGCGCGCAGGCGGCAAGGCGACGTTGAAGCATGAATGCGGGCGCTGCGCGTCGCGTTTGCGCAGCCCGGTTGCGTATGACCAAAGGGTCGGGTTGAAACCCGACCCACGGCGACGCTGCAACGGCGCAAGCACGGGTACCTGAACAATCTGGCTCAAGTTGGTGCAAGCCGGGCTTCAGCCCTCCACGAGATGCCTTTGCAGGTCGGACTTCAGCCCTTCACAAGATGCTCTTGCAGGTCGGGCTTCAGCCCGACGTGAAAGCCCATCAAGCCAAAGCGACGGGTTGAAAACCGACCTGCAACGACTACTCGAACCCATCGGCGAACAGCAGGTCGGCACTGCGATCACCGTACACGACCGGCGGGCGGCCTTCGATCACCGCGCCTCGATCGGGCGCAGCACCAAGGAAGCCGTCGGTAATGTTGGGAATTGCGACACCCGAATTCTTGATTGATGCGCCGACCGCTGGTGTGGGCAGGTAAGTTGCCACGATTTCGGTGAGAAAGGTCGCGCCCAAGGTGATGGTGCTGGTCCATGGGTTGGCAGTGGTGAGCACGTCGCTGTCGTGGCGACGCGTGGCGGTGCCGTACAGCGGCGTGGTCAAGGGCAGTGCGGCGGCGGCCGCAGCGAGACTGGAATAGCTGCCGCCCGAGGTAGACCACCAGACATCGCCGTCGGGATACCACGCATTGTGATCGAAGTCGATCGGGTCGTTGCCGCCCGCTTCGAACGCGAGCAGATCGCCTTGGCCTTGATAGACCAACACGTTGTTGCGATAGCCCCAGGCACGTTGCGGTCCATTGTTGAATTGCACCCAGCCCCAGTTGGCGTGGCTGCCGTTGCCGGTGGTACGGATCAGGGTGTTGTTGTAGACGAACTGCCCTGTGTTGGTGTTGTTGAATTTGAACGGACTGCGCTGCGTATTGATGCTGATGTTGCGTGCGGCCAGCAGCGGGCCGCCGTAGAGCGGATCCAGCGACAGCAAAGTGGCCGCATTGTGCGCCCGATTGTCATAGAAACTCAGGTTGCGATGCGCATAGTCGGCCTCCAGCGTGTCGTCGCCGGTGCTTATGATTTCGTTGCGGTAGAAATGCACGCCTACGGCTTCTGCGCCATCCACGGTGAATGCCAGGCTGTCGCCGAAACCGCGCAGCGTATTGTTGAAGGCAGCGTTGCCGAACCCGGGAATGCACAGGCCATCGTCGTTCCAGGTCGCGTTGGTGGTGATCATCTCCTCGGTCCAGGTGTTGTTGCCGAGCAGGGTGTTGTCGTAGGCAAGGAACTCACGCAACGGTCCGTAGGCCTTGATGCCCACATCGACGCCGCGGATCGTCAGCTGGCGCACGACGACATCGGTCTGGTTGGGTGCGCCGTTCCAGAACTCGATGCCTCTGGAGCTCGCGTCTGTGCCGGAATCGACGCCGCTGCCCTGCAAGGTCAGGTTTTCCAGCACCACATGGTTGGCGCCAAGGACCTGGATCACGCGACCGCTGCCGCCACGTGCGAGCACTACCCCATTGCGCGTCGCGCCGCGGATCACGATGGGCAGGGCCGGTGTACCGCTGCGCGAAATCTGGATATCGCCGCCCAGGGTGTAGACACCAACCTCGAATTCGATCACGTCGCCCGGATTCAAGGCGTTCATTGCGGCCTGAATGGTGGCCAGGCTGGATCCGCTGGCGATGGTCTTGTTGGGCGTGCCCGCGACCGCAGGCAATGAGCGCGTGGTGAAAACACCATTGCGCACGTCGCTTGTTGCGCCGCTGGTGACGGTGACCTCCACTTCATAGCGTGTGCCGGGCAGCAGATCGATCACGGGCCAGGCGAACGCGTCGGGCACGCTGCCCGCACTTGGTGTCTCTGCGAACTCGGGCCGAATGCGGTGCAGCGGATGTCCCTCTCGCCAGGTGGGCGCACCTTCAACGCGATAGCGCACGGTTGCTCGCGCTGTGGTGGGTAGCGCCGCCGTCAGCGGCAGATAGAGGGAAAGCTGTTCAGGCGTGGCCGGGCCATCGTGGACGAGCGTGCCCAACGGCAGGTTTCCAGCGCTGCCCAGTGCAGGGAGGAACGCAGAAATCAGGGCCATGAGCCGGACTGCGCAAGTGCCGAGGCCGGACATGGTTCTACTCGAAACCGTGGGCGAACAAGGCATCGCTGGGCCGCAGGCGCAGGATGTGGCAGTTGGTGTCGATGTCGTTGCAGGTGACGAACACGTCATCTTGCGGTGAGTAGGCGAATCGACCGTAGGTGCCCTGTTCGGGTGCGACGGGACCGCCCGGAATCGTGAGCGTCGTACAGATGGCCGTATCTGCGTTGAGAATGTGAAGCGTATCGCCACCATTCCAGGCGACGAGGCGGTCCTGCCTTGGATCGTAGGTCCAGCCGGCTGCGTCATCGTCCATGAAGGCGCAGGTCGGAGCTGGGCGGCTGACGATGGTCAGCATCTGCGCGCTGCTGCGGATGTCGTAGTGATACAGCGTGCGATTGGCCGCGGTGTAGAGGAAATAGCGGCCGCGGATCGGGTCGATCACACCGCTGCGATAATCGCTCAAGCCGATATCGCTGTCGTCGGAGCGACGCTGCCAGCGATGCGTGGCGGGGTCGTAGTCATACAGGTGGTAGGCGTCGCGTGCCCACAGCAGTCCGGTGAGCGGGTCGCGTGAAATCGATAATCCGAATGTACCGTCGGGCGCGTCGGTATTGTTGCGTGGCAACCATTGGTCCTGCGCAGGAGCGTAGGTCCAGGTGTCGGCGCCGAAGTAACCGCATTGCCAGCGCGAACCACCGAAAAGGAACAGCAGGTCCTGGTCTTCGATGTATGCCAGATGATTGTAGGTGTGCCGGGACACCGGTCGGCCATCGGCGTAGGTACTGTTGTTGCCGGCCTCGCAGCCATCGCGCAGGGGATAACTGGGTGCATTGATGCGGCGCATGACGCGCGTATCAAGGTCAAGCTCGTAGACTTCATTGCCAGCATAGTCGCCATGTCCACCGCCGGTGATCAGCAGGCGGTTGCCTTCGACATCAAATGCCGCGCCACCCCAGGCAATGATCACCGAATCGCAGCCGGTGTTGCCGCTGATGCCGGGGTATAGCTCATCGGCTGGACACAGGGGACGAATTTGCGTGTTCGGCAGCTCATGCCAACCGAGTCCGTCGGGCAAGCCGCCGGCGAGACAAAATGCCGGCGCCAGGGCGATGGCCGCGAAGACAACCGTGCGGTTTTCGAGCATGCTCACCTCGGCGTCTGCCGACAGGCGCGCGGACCACCCATTGCGCGCACTTTGCCAGCCTTTTGGCCGGGCAGCATCCTCCACTACGCAGCGTTGATGTGTGACGGATTCGACGGATCGTGCTGGGGGCCGATTCTGCTCACACCACATTGGCCGTAAAGGTGGCTATTTGAGACTGCAGGAGGAACCCGCTTTGAAGCGAGATTCCCGATCATCTCTCTCGCGGCCAGGCCTCAGCCCAACGGGCCACCCGAATTGTGCCAAGACGCCGGGCTCCCCATGATTTCCACCAGCTGAAAAGTAACGGGCCGCGTGATGCGGCCCGTTTCAATGTGGAGCTTCAGGATTCCTTTCCGTGGGTGTGGATCAGGGCACGCAGGCTTCCACCCGGAAGTTGTCGATGAAGAATCCGGTTGGAGCGGTTCCGATCGTGTTGGAATCGGTCACCGCGCGGTAGCGGATCTGGATGCTCTGACCGGCATAGCCATCCAGGTCAACCACCGAGGCGATGCCACCGGTCGGAACCGGGTTCGGCTTGTGGCAGTAACCCAGTTCGCCGGCATTGGCTTCACCCGCGGAGACCAGGCCGTCGTAGGGGTCGGTGAACAGGCGGTTGTTCGGCACATATTCGAATGGACCCGCGCCGGCCTTGATGTTGATCGTGCCGTTGTCCCAGCACCCGGTCGGTCCGTCGATCTCGAAGCTGTGGTAGGTGTCGAACTTGAGGAACGCCGCGGCGGCATTCGCCGGAATGACGATGGACGGCGAAACGACGTTGCGGTCGCTGGTGGTGGCGTTGTTCGGGATGCCCCACACGGTCGTGCTCAAGCCGGTGCCTGCCGGAGCCGCCTGCTGGGTCCAGGCCGTTGCACCGGTACCGCCAGTCGTCCAGCCATTGATGCCGCCCTGGAAGTTGTCGCTGAACACCGTGGACACCGTGGTGCCGCTCGGGCACTGCCCGATCAGGCCGGTGGTGAAGGCGAATACCGACGACACCGCCCCGTTTCCGCAGTAGTTCTGCGGCGTGACACGCCAGAAGTACTGGGTCGACTGGTTGAGCAGGCTCGACACCTTCCAGCTGGTGGTGGACACCGTGGCGCTCGCAATGATGTTGGTGAAGCCGGCGTCGCTGGCCACTTCAACCAGATATTCCAGGGCACCTGCGCTGGCAGTCCAGCTCAGGGTAGGCAGTACCGAAACCTGGGTGGAGTTGTTGGCCGGTGCCACCAGGGTGGTCGCCGCGGAAGTCGTCGCGGAAACGCCCAGTTCCAGGCTGGAGCCTCGGTTCAGCACTCCGCTGGTGCCGGTGACCGAGAACGAATACTCGCCGCTGGCCAAGGCCTCGCCACCGACCAGGGTCAGCACGCTGCTGCCAGGAGCGTTGAACGGGTTGGTCGAATAGCTGGCCGAGGTGCCGCCGGGCAAGCCGGACGCGTTGAGGGTCACGGCACCGGTGAAGCCGTTGTACACGCCGGCACGCAGGGTCCAGGTCGGATCGGTCGACGTCGTTGCTCCGCACAGTTCCACGCGGGCCGGCGTCTCGTTGACCAGCAGGAAGTTCGGATCGCCGCAATCCGGGAAGGTGAACGAGCAGACGCGGGTCTGGAAATTGCGCGCCGAGTTCGTGGCGTAGTACTCGGAGGTGAAGTAGAACGTGCACTGGTCGCTCGGATCAACGCTCATCGATGCGTAGTCACCCCAGCGACCCGCGCTGTCGGTCTGCGATCCGTTTGCAATTCCGGCGGTGCAGTTCTGTTCGTCGCGCATCTGGCCGGCCGGGTCCGTGGCGGTGCGCGCCACGTACATGACCTGAGGATTGGTCGATGCGCTGGAACGCGAGAATCCGAGTCCAATGTTGCCGCTGGCATCGATGGCCACGCCACCCATCCAGCGCTGCAGGCTGTCGGCCGGGGCATAGGTGCCTTCGTCGAACATGGACTTGGTCAACGCTGCCGGTGCAGCAACCGGAAGCGGTGTGCCGTCGTAGCCATCGCCGAAGATGCGGTCGACATCGCCGGTCGGCTCTGACGCCAGCTTCATTGCAACGTGGGTCCACTTGACGCCGGCCTGCGAGGGCGCGCCCTGGACGGTATGGGTGAGCACCAGCGACATGCGCGTTGGTGCATCGGCAGAGAAGGAACGGGCAGTGGCCCGATACATCGTGTTGGAGCCGAACGAATCCAGCGTGGCAGCAGTACCCGCCTGCGGGATGTCATCGAAGTAGGGGAAGAACGGCGCGCCGGCTACCGTGTTCGGCGTGGAAATCGTGGTGCTGGCCGGATTGCCCCAGTTCACGCACATGTCCCAGAAGCGGTAGTTGCCCTCGGCAAAATCAAAATGCGTGAATACCGGGCATGCGCCTGCAGGGGCCAGATTGGGCCCGATCAGGTGCAGCGGTTGCACGCCGTAGGCATCGTAGCCCGGGAAGCGAACCATCGCCGCGTCGGGGGCGCCGGCGAGCATCGCGTTGCGGTCCATGGCGATCAGGGCTGCGCCCTGGAATGCACTTTGTGCGTTGAATTCATGGGTGATCAGCAGGTAGGAGTCCTGCGAGTGGCTGGCGTCGGTCCAAACGCCCATTTTCGGGTAGTCGCCGAACAGGGGCCAATTGAACTCGTAGCGGTAATAGGCGCCGAGTGGATCGGAGGTGGCGGACACCGCCACGCATTGGGCATACGGGGTCGAGGTGACGAACTGGCTCATCACCCAGCGCTGCGCCTGCTGGTCGTACAAGGCAATCGGATCACCGGCATTGGTGGTTTCACACTTGCCGCCGAAACCGACGAAGAAGGAGTTGCCTGCCACCGGGGCCTGCACCACTGCGCCAGTGGACTTGTTGTAGACCGCCCACTTGCTGTTCACCCACTGGATGAAATGCACATCACTGACGTCGCCATTGGTATCCGGCGGAATACAGCTGCCGCAGGCAGTCGGATTGCCGATGCCATTGAAGTTGGCGCCGATTGCAGGCGAAGGTGATCCCGATGGCGTGCGTTGCACGCCCGAATAGTCGGGAACCGCCCATTGGTTCGCGCTGGCGGACGGCTTGATGAAGATGTTGGGAATGTAGTGCGGGGCAGTTGCATCCTTGGCCTGCTCGGGGGGCAGGTTGCGGATGATGTCGCGCATGGGTGCCGAGACGTCACTGCGCACCGCGCGCAGGATCTCGGGTTGGGGGCTCGCTGCCTGCGCGCCCAGGGAAAGCAGGCTTGCCGCTCCCAGGAAGATCAGTCTACTTTGCAAACGCATGGTGGAATTCCTCATCAAGATTCTGGGCTGTGCGATTCGACGCCGGATCACATGGTGCCGTCGTCAAACCATCGATCATCCGGGTCCTTGCTGTTGCGTATCGATCCCGGAATCCGGCCCGCGGATGATGCGCAACTGATCGTCGATATATTTGCGGGTATCACCCGTCAGTGAGGAGTCCCCTAGCGCCTCCTCAAGCGCGTTTGCCTGCCGGGTTGGGTAAAGCACGCCGAGCAGGGCGGTGGAACGTTCTACAAACACGCGCTGCGGGCTGTGCAGCCAGCGCGTCAACGAGGTGAATGGCACCGGATACCGATGCAACAGGGTTTCGTCGAAGGCCAGCAGGACCAAGGAAGTCAGGTCCGCAGTCCCCGGAGGATATCCGCCTGAAGGCGTAGATGCCAGCAGTTCTGAAATGGCGCTACCCGCCCACTCGCCGAATTCGGAAGGTCGCTCGATCGCGCCGATCAACATCAGCTCGCGCAAGGCGGGATTGGCAGCGGCATCACGCGCACGCTGCTCGAACATGCGGCGGTCCGTGCTGGCGAGTTGTCGACTCAAGGCAGGGGCGTAGACGAACTGCGCGGCGGCCAAGAGTTGCAGTGCCGGTTCGGGGCCTTCCAGCGCCTTCATCAGCAAGCGTTTCATGGCGGCGGAATGGCGACCCTCCCAATCTTCCGACTTTGACAGGATCTTGTGGATGAGGCGGGAATCCTCGAACAGGGCTGGCTGCAAACCCGAGGTGTTGATCAGGATGGCGCCCTTGCGATTTTCCGCGTACCCGCTCGGATCACGCTTGTCGCGATGGAACAACGAGTAGCCGATGACATAGCGCGTGCCAATCCGCGTTGAATCCAGCAGCGCCGGTTCCGCGCGCACGTCGATGAGCTCAGGGACATCGGTGGATTGGCCGTAGACCTTCTCACGCTTGAAGACCAGGCGACCGGCCGGGTTCTTTTCGACCAGGCTTCCGACCACCAGACGAGATTCAGCCAGGAACAGCACATCCAGCGGCGGTTTGGCCTTGGGTGCGGCCGCGGCAAGGGCGCTGAAGACGAGCTGGCCGCAGACCAGGAGTACCTGAAGCAATGGAACGGCCGTGGGACGCAAGGTCTTGAACATCTGTGGGCTCCTGAAGTCGGTGAGGCATCCGGTGCAGGGCGGATACCGAGGTCAACGCGGGAGCCTAAACGATGCGGGCGCAGCCTCCCAGCGTTGTTGCTTTTGGCGTCGGGTATCCGTCGCCGCCCATTACCTACGGCACATTGCCGTAAAACGATAACGAACATATCGTAAAACAATAAATTACAGAGGCTTCCACCATGAATACATCGGCAACATCGGCCCTCAAGATTTCGCGCGCCCTGTTGATCCTGCTGCGAGTAGTCAACCTGTCCATGGGCATCGGCATGGGGTTGGCTCTGATTGCCAGTCTGCCCTTTGCGGAGGCCATGGTGACCTTTTTCACCAAGCGGCCAGGGACTATCGACGCCGACTGGATGCTGCCGGTGCTGCGCATTTGGCTTGTAGCGGCCATGGCCATGGTCGCCATCGTGCACGTGTTCCTGACTCGGCTGCTTGGCGTGGTGGACAGCGTCGGCGACGGTGACCCTTTCGTGGCGGAAAACGCGCAGCGGCTGCGAACCATGGCGGTTTGCGGATTCGCGATCGAGGCGCTGGGGCTGTTGTTCGGAGTGTTCGCTGCAACGATGAACGCTGCGGGCTCGAATATTGAGTGGGAGCCGTCGCTGACCGGCTGGCTGGCGGTTGCCTTGTTGTTCGTACTATCCCAAGTGTTTGCGGAAGGCACGCGCATGCGACGCGACCTGGACGGGATGATCTGACATGGCGATCGTGGTCACTCTGGATGAAATGCTGCATCTGCGGCGGATGACGCTGACCGAGCTTTCGACACGGGTCGGCATTACCTTGGCCAACCTGTCCATCCTCAAGACCGGCAAGGCGCGCGGCCTGCGCTTTCAAACCCTGGCGGCCATCTGTGCCGCATTGGACTGCCAGCCCGGCGATATTCTGCGCTACGACCCGGCGATTGCGGATCTCGATGGGGAAAGCAGCAACGCCGATTCATCGAACCCGAAAGGCGCTTAGGAAAGGTCTGAACAAGTATTGTCGCGAGCAAGCTCGCTCCCACCATTGCCTGATTTTGTGGGAGCGAGCTTGCTCGCGACGAATGAGTTCCGTACTTGTTCAGAGTTTCCTTAGTGATGGGTGCCTTGCTTGTGTTGAACACTTTCGGTGGCGGCGTGGCGCTGCTTGCTGGCGTGATGGCAGGTCCAATGAAAGCGGGCCGCATCGCTGCGACCCGTTCTGCTTCACGCTCCAAGACAACGCCTGTCTACTCCTGCTCGTCCTGAACCCATCCTTCGAAAAGCCTGTCGAAGGATGAGTGCGAAGCGCCATGATTCCATTCATGGTTCGACGGGCTCACCACGAACGGGAACCAACCATTCCGTGTTGCCCGATGACCAGGTCACTTCTCTGGCGAAGGGAGAACCAGGCGCATCACTTCAGCTTGGCGTCCGAGCGCAGGGCCTCGGCGCGATCGGTCTTTTCCCACGAGAAGGTGGTGAACGACGAGCCATCGGCGAGCTTGACCAGTTCGGGCGTGCGCCCGAAGTGGCCGTAGCTTGCGGTGCGCTGGTACATCGGGTGCACCAGGTCGAGCATCTTGATGATGCCGTAGGGGCGCAGGTCGAAGTGCTTGCGGATCAGCTTTTCGATCTTGTCGTCGCTGATGCGGCCGGTGCCGAAGGTGGTGACCGAAATCGAGGTCGGCTCGGCCACGCCAATGGCGTAGCTCACCTGCACTTCGCAGCGGTCGGCAATGCCGGCGGCGACGATGTTCTTGGCCACGTAGCGCGCCGCGTACGCCGCCGAGCGGTCGACCTTGGATGGATCCTTGCCGGAGAACGCACCGCCGCCGTGGCGCGCCCAGCCGCCGTAGGTATCGACGATGATCTTGCGTCCGGTCAGGCCGCAGTCGCCCACCGGTCCGCCGATCACGAACTTGCCGGTCGGATTGATGTGGTACTTGGTGCCCTTGTGCAGCCACTTGGCCGGCAGCACAGGCTTGAGGATGTGCTCGCGCACGGCCTCGATCAGGTCCTTCTGCTTGATCGACGGATCGTGCTGGGTGGAAAGCACAACGGCATCGATGGCGACAGCCTTGCCATTCTCGTAACGCAGGGTGACCTGCGACTTGGCATCTGGGCGCAACCACTTGAGCTTGCCTTTCTTGCGCACCTTGGCCTGCTGTTCGACCAGGCGGTGCGAGTAGTAGATCGCCGCCGGCATGTAGTCTTTTGTTTCATTCGTCGCGTAGCCGAACATCAGGCCCTGATCGCCCGCGCCTTGTTCTTCCGGCTTCTTGCGATCCACGCCCTGGTTGATGTCCGGTGACTGCTTGCCGATCAGGTTGAGCACGCCACAGGTGGCGCCATCAAAGCCCACGTCCGAGGAGTTGTAGCCGATGTCGAGGATGACCTTGCGGGTCAACGCTTCGAGGTCGATCCAGGCGCTGGTGGTCACTTCGCCGGCAACGATGGCGACACCGGTCTTGACCAGGGTTTCACAGGCGACGCGGGCGCGCTTGTCCTGGGCCAGGATGGCATCGAGTACGGCATCGGAAATCTGGTCGGCAACCTTGTCCGGATGGCCTTCGGACACCGATTCGGAGGTGAACAGATAGCTGCTCATTGCGGCATATATCCTTCAATACGGATGGAGGGATGAAACGGGCGCGCATCATACACGCCTGCGCGCAGGTTTTGCAGGGTAGCAAGACGGCTGCATGGCACCAAGAATCACGGGAGGGGCGCACGGCCGCTTCCGCGGCTTCGCCGCTTGAACCAACCTGCGCGAGTGGGCTTGTCGGGCTGAAGCCCGACCCACACGAACACAAGCCGCGGTTGTGCAGGTAGGCATGCGTGTGGCGTTGCAGCTTCGTCGTGGGTCGGGTTTCAACCCGACGCTTCTGCGCAATGCCAAGTCGGGCATCGGCACGTCGGTTCCATCGGGTTGGAGTTGTCGCCGACGTGGTTTCCGTGCGACGGCAATTTTGGCTTGTGCAGCCAGTCCGCTAGACTGCGCGCCTGTTGCCGCGTTGGCCGGCAAACCCCGTCTGCATGCCCGATCCCATGAACATCACGAGTGGCACCGTGCGTGCCCATCCCGACAGTCGCTTCGCGATCATTGCCAGTCGCTGGAATCCGCGCATTGTCGATGCCCTGGTCGACGGCGCGGAGCGCGCGCTGCTTGAGCATGGCGTGGCTGCCGATGCCATCGACCTGATTCGCGTGCCGGGTGCCTGGGAGATTCCGATGACGGCGGCGAAACTGGCTGCGGCCGGTGCGCACGCGGCGATACTTGCCCTGGGTTGCGTCGTGCGTGGCGAGACACGCCACTACGAGCACGTTGCCGATGGCTGCGCCGAAGGACTGATGCGGGTGGCCAACGAATTTCGCATGCCGGTGCTCAATGGCGTGCTGGCGGTGGAACGGCATGCAGATGCCGAAGCGCGCGCGGGTGGCAAGCACGGCAACAAGGGCGAGGAAGTCGCGCTTGCTGCGCTGGAAATGATCGACCTTTGGAGAAGCCTGTGAATCACCCGCACCGACCCGAAGGCGTCGATCTGGCCGCCCGTTCGCGATCACGGCGTCGCGCATTGCAGGCGATCTATGCCTGGCAGGTGGGTGGCAACCGCATGGCGCAGGTGATCGAGCAATTCCGCCACGAGCAGGACATGGAAATTGCCGACCTGGAGTATTTCGAGGACTTGCTGCGTGGGATCGAGAAACATCTTGCCGGACTCGATGCCGGGATCCGTACCCATATTGATCGCGAGGTGGAAGAAGTCGATCCCATCGAGCGTGCCGCGCTTCGCATTGCCGCTTATGAGCTTCGCCATCGGCCGGATGTGCCGTATCGGGTCGTCATAAACGAGGCGCTGGAGGTGACCAAGCGCTTCGGTGCCGACCAGGGCCACACCTACGTCAATGGTGTGCTGGACAAGCTCGCCGCCGAATGGCGCGAAGTCGAGTATCGCGGCAAGGTGCGTTGAGCGACGATTCGGGCAAGCCGGAAGATGACTTTCGCAGTTCCGGGCGCCACCCTCACCCCAGTCTCCCGCCAGCGCGAGAGGGAACAAAGCAGGTGCAGCGCCGCCCTCACCCCAGTCTCCCGCCAGCGCGAGAGGGAACAAAGCAGGTGCAGCGCCGCCCACACCCCGGTCTCCCGCCAGCGCGAGAGGGAACAAAGCAGGTGCAGCGCCGCCCACACCCCAGTCTCCCGCCAGCGCGAGAGGGAACAAAGCAGGTGCAGCGCCGCCCACACCCCAGTCTCCCGCCAGCGCGAGAGGGAACAAAGCAGGTGCAGCGCCGCCCACACCCCAGTCTCCCGCCAGCGCGAGCGGGAACAAAGCAGGTGCTGCGCCGCTCTCACCCCAGTCTCCCGTCAGCGGGAGAGGGAACAAAGCAGGTGCTGCGCCGCCCACACCCCAGTCCCCCGCCAGCGGGAGAGGGGGCAAAGCAGGTGTTGCGCCGCCCTCACCCCAGTTTCCCGCCAGCGCGAGAGGGAGCAAGGCAGGTGTTGCAGGACCATCGCGCTGCTCCTTGCTGACCGGGATGTGCAAGATAGCCTTCCCTCCTGTTGGGGAGGTTCCGATGGGTGAGTTTTCGCTGATCGATATCATCAGGCAGCGCTGCGCAAGTTCGCGCAGCGACGTTGTGCTTGGCATCGGCGATGATGCGGCGCTGGTTGAGGTTCCTCCAGGAAACGAGTTGGTCATCTGCACGGATACCCTGGTCGCGGGCGTGCACTTTCCCGTGGACACATCCGCATTCGACATCGGCTGGAAGGCGCTTGCGGTGAACCTGAGTGATCTCGCCGCGATGGGTGCCACACCGGCCTGGGCCCTGCTGGCCTTGACCTTGCCGAAAGCCGACGCGGATTTCGTGCGTGCACTTGCCGACGGCTTCTCGGCGCTGGCCTCAGTGCACGACGTGGCATTGGTGGGTGGCGATACTACGCAAGGGCCCTTGTCGATCAGCGTGACCGTGCACGGGTTCGTGCCGAAGGGCCAGGCCCTGCGCCGATCCGGCGCCCAGGTTGGTGATCGGGTGTTTGTCAGTGGCACATTGGGCGATGCGGCAGCGGCACTGCATTTGCTTGAGTCGGAGCATCTGCAGCGTGCGGTCGGGTCGCCTGATGCCGGATTGCTGGTTCGCCTCAACCGCCCGCAAGCCCGGCTGGCCTGTGGTATCGCCTTGCGAACACTGGCCAACGCCTGCATCGATGTTTCCGACGGACTGCTGGCCGACCTTGGGCATGTTGCCCATGCCAGCGGTGTAGCCATCGAGATTGATCAGTGGAAGCTGCCCGCATCGTCCGCACTGCAATCGTGCTGCACCAGCGCGCTGCGCGCGCAGTTGCAATTGACCGGCGGCGATGACTATGAGCTTGCGTTCACCGTGCCTGCGGAGAGAATCGACGCCATGAACGACGCGCTCACGGGAGTTGGTTGTGCAATCACCTGCATTGGCCGGGTGGTGGAAGGCGAGGGCGTGCGCGTGCTGGATTCGGTAGGGAATGAAATTACGCCCCCGCGCGGCGGCTGGGAGCATTTTTCGTGAGACTTGATGGTGATCAGCGTCGCGCCGTCTTCAGCCACCCCGCGGGCTGGATCGCCAGCGGCTTCGGCTCGGGCTTGAGCCCCTTTGCCCCGGGTACGGCGGGTTCTGCAGCGGCGCTGTTGCCCTGGCTGCTGATGCGTGAACTGCCCATAGCCGCCCTGGCAGCAATCATCCTGCTGGCTTTCGCGATCGGCATCTGGGCATCGAATGTGGTCATCGAGCGTCTGCAGATCAGCGACCCGGGCGTGATCGTATGGGATGAATTTGTCGGCCAGTGGATCGCCTGCCTGCCGCTGCTGGTGTGGCCCGTGCACTGGGGCTGGTTGTTCGCCGCGTTCCTGTTGTTTCGAGCCTTTGATGTGATCAAGCCCTGGCCGTGCTCATGGGCGGATCGTCACGTGAAAGGCGGATTCGGCGTAATGCTGGATGACGCGTTGGCGGGTGTGTACGCCGCCTTGGTGCTGGCGGCCTTGCTCGCGTACCTGTGCGGCGGCTTCGTGTAGGTCCGGTTTGAGCCTGACGGCTTTGGCGAAATGTGGCATTCGTGTCGGGCTGAAGCCCGGCTCTCGAATTCCGCGCCCAGATTCCCGGAACTCGCAATTCGAATCCTGAGTCCACGTCGCTTTTCTCGCTCTACCGCTGGTGTACGCCACTTTTCTCCCTCTCCCGCTGGCGGGAGAGGGCTGGGGTGAGGGTGGAGCGTCACGCAAGTGCATAGCTTCAAGCAAACCCAGGTCCCGCCCTAACCCGCGCCCTTGGCGCGACCTCTCCTCCATGCCCTCTGGGTGCGCCCGCGAGAGAGACGGAAAAGCATCGAGTTACGAATCGCCAATCGCACACGCCGCCAGAAGGCACTGGGCCCCTGCCTTCGCAGGAACGACGACGATTGCCAATGCACCACCCTCACCCCAACCCTCTCCCGCCAGCGGGAGAGGGAGACAAGCACATGATTCGATCTCAGAATCCCGAATCCCGAATCCCGAATCCCGAATCCCGAATCCCGAATCCCGGCCTTCAAGGCAACAACTTGCCCGGATTGAGGATGCCTGCGGGATCGAATTGGCGCTTGATCGCGTGCATCAGCTCGAGCGCAACCGGATCGATGGCGCGCGGCAGGAATTCGCGCTTGAGCAGGCCGATGCCATGTTCGCCGGAGAGCGTGCCGTCCAGGTCCAGCACGGCGTCGAAGACTTCCGACAGGCAGGCCGGTGCGTTTCGCACCTGATCGGTGCGTTCCGGTTGGTAAAGCAGGTTGACGTGGATGTTGCCGTTGCCGGCGTGGCCAAAGGTGACGATGGGAATGTCATGCTTTTTCGAGATGACCTGCAGGCGCGCGATCAGCTCGGGCACGCGACTGACCGGCACCACCACGTCTTCGTTGATCTTGTTTGGCGCAATCGTGCGCAGTGCAGGCGACAGGGCCTTGCGTGCCTGCCACAAACGATGGGCTTCGGCCCCGTCGGCAGCGATGCGAATATCCAGCATGCCATCGACGCTGGCCGCCTTGCGGATGGCCTGCGATGAGGAATCCAGAGTCTCTGCCTCGCCATCCACTTCAATGATCAGCATGGCACCGGCCTGCGGGATGGCGTCGCCGGCGTGGTTGCGGGCCAGGCGCAGCGCCTCGCCATCCATGAACTCGAGCGCACAGGGAATGACTGGCTGCGCCATGATGCGGGTGACCGCCGCGGTTGCGCATGCGACATCCACAAAGGTTGCCGCAAGCGTGCGCGTTGCGCCGGCCAGAGGGGTCAGCTTCAGGGTGGCTTCGGTGACGATGGCGAGAGTGCCTTCCGAACCGATCAGGAGTCGGGTCAGGTCGTAACCGGTGGCACCCTTGGTGGTCGGCTTGCCGCAGCGGAACTCCGCGCCGCGCCCATCCACAGCGCGTAGCGCGAGCACGTTGTCGCGGGTGGCGCCGTATTTCACCGCGCGCGGTCCGCCGGCATTGCAGGCGAGATTGCCGCCAATCGAACAAAACGGTGCAGAGGTGGGATCGGGCGCCCAGAAGAAACCGTGTGGCTTCAGCGCCGTTTGCAGGTCTGCATTGAGCACGCCGGGTTGGACCACGGCAAGGCGATTGCCGGGGTCGATGGCGAGGATGCGGTTCATGCGCTCGAAGCTGGCGACGATGCCGCCGGCAAGGGGCACGCTGGCGCCGGTGGTGTTGGTGCCGCGACCGCGTGCAACCAGTGGCACGCGCTGGTCATGGCAGAGTTTCGTCAGCGCGCCAACCTGATCGTGCGCGGTCGGAAACACCACCGCTTCGGGGCGTGCTTCCCGGCGCGAATTGTCGTAGCCGTAGGCAGCGCATTCGGCAGCCTCCGTACTCAAGGCATCGGCGCCGAAGATTTCGTGCAGCGCATCGAGAGTCGAAGGGTTCATCGCATCAGTGCGAGGTGGATGGTTCCGTGTACTCGAACACCTTGACCACGCGCTCCACCCCGGGAACGTTGCGCGCGATCTCGGTGACGATCTCCACCTCTTCGGTGCTGAGCAGGCCCATCAGGTACACGGTCCGATGCGCGGTGCTGACCTTGACCTTGGTCGCGTCGAAGCCAGGCACGCTGGTGATGTCGGCAAGCGCCAGCTTGACCCGCGCGGTGATCTTGTTGTCGTTGCGCCGGGTCCAGAAGCCTTCCGGCTCCATCACATCGATCTCGTTGACGATGCGACGCACGCCCTCGAATCCAGTGACGGTTTGCTCTGCACGCTGTTTGAGATCGGGCGTGCGCACCTCGCCCATGAGCAGCATCACGCCGTTGTAGACCGCGATCATCACGCGGTTCTTGAGCACCAGTTCCTTGTCGCGGTTGATCTCGTCATAGGCGCCAAGCTGGATGCGCTTGTCGTCCACCACGGTGCCGAATCCGCGCCGATCATGCACGCTGGAACCCGTGGCAATCGCACCGGCGGTGACTGCCGCGACACAGCCGCCAAGCAATGGCAGCAGGATGAGCAGGATCAGCGCGATGGGGCGGGAAAACGTGGAATGCATGGAGAATCCTCAGCAGGCTTCAAAGGCATTGCGTTGCCAGTTGATGTCGGGTTGTTGCGCACTGCCGGCGATGGCCATCACATCGAAGCGGCAGGCGTTGCGGGCAAATTCGGGGCGGGATTGCAGGAAAAGGCTGGCCGCCTTCAGCAATCGCTCGCGCTTCTGCGAGCCTATGGACTGCATGGCGCCGCCGAATTCCTGTGACTTCCGGTAACGCACCTCCAGGAATACCACGATATTGCCCTCGCGCAGGATCAGGTCGATTTCGCCGAAGCGGCAGTTGAAGTTGCGTTCGACCAGGCTCAATCCCTGGGCCTTGGCGTGTGCCAGCGCAATATCCTCGAACAGTGAACCGCTGCTGCGCATGACCTGCCGCCAGCCTGCATTATTCATGAGCGGGCGCGGATGATCGCGGAGGATTTTGCCCCAAGCGCAAGGCGCGCGGAGCCGCAATGGTGGTTCCATTGGGGCGACAAGCAACGCAGCGATTGGGGGAAAAGACCCGCGATGGCCGTGCCAGCAGGGAAACGCATGTGGACGCTTTGTTGAAATAGCAGAGTTGTCGGATGCGTTGTCATACCTAAGCTTCGAGCGTTTTCCTGCGACGTTCGTGAATAATGCAGGCTACTGCAGCGGCAACGGACTGAGCGCACCTTGCACGGGTTGTGCAATACCGTCGCTGAATCGTGCCCAGGAAAGCAATCGGTGCACGCGACCGAAATTGTCGACGGCGAGCTGGCCGCTGGCGCCATCCAGGTAGGCGTCCGGGTGCGCGAGCAGCCAGTCGAGATAAGGCAGCAGCGCATAGGCATCCATGCCAAAGGCAAACAGGCGGCCACCGAGACCGGCCGCGGTGCCGAGATTGCGCGCCATGGTTTCGCGATCCGGCCGTCCCGCCACGGGTGCGAACAGCCACGCCGCATCGCAGAACTCGACGCCCTGCAGGTCGCGGTCGGCGCCGGGATTGCTGCCTCCGGCGTTGACGTGCGAAGTGGCAAAGACGGGTGAGGTGACTCGGGCCAGTTTCAATTGCGGCAGCAGCAGGCGTGCCTGCTGCGGACGCATGCTGATGAAGACACCGGTATCGGGAACAGGTGGTGCAGTCTGGCTGGCAATCGTCGGGTCGTTGTTGATGATGTCGCGCGTGGCAAAGTTGCCGGCGGCCTGTGCAATGGCACTCTTGAAGTTGAAATCCTTGTCCGCGATTCGGGATTCACCGGCGATGCTGCCGCCGCCCGCTTCGAACTGCGCGCGGAAGGCCAGGGACGCGCGCTCCGCCCAGTCGGTTGTGGCGGCAATCACCGCAGCCTGGCGGATACCCAGTGCAAGCATGCGTTCCGCGGCCTGCGCACCTTCGGCGTCCGGCAGCAGGGCGAATTCCGCGCTGCCGGAAGGCGGGATTTCGCCGCTGTCCGGATGATTCAATGCCAGCACGCGTACCGGCAGTTGTTGGCGAAACAATTCGCCCACCGCCTCGCGCAGCAGCGGACCCACCACCAGGCGGGCACCTTCGGCCACGGCCTTCTGGTATGCGGCCACCGCATCCTGCGGTGTCTGTCCGGCGTCGTACACGCGCAGCAGCGGGCGCTCTGCTCCCGCGTCGGCAAAGTGGGCGGCGAAAATTCCATCGAGTATGGAATGCGCGACACCGGCAACCTGGCCGGTCAGAGGCAGCAACACGGCCACCTGGCCAACCTCTCCATAGCCTTCGCGACGGTCGCCCTGGCCGGAATCCGGCAGCAGGGTGCCCACCGGTCGTTGTGGTCGTGGCAGGTCGCGAGCCAGCATCTGGCCGCGCTGGCGTAGTGCGTACTCAATCCATGGCTGCAGGGCATCGTCCGGTCGCAGCGACATTGCCTTTGCCTTGAGGCTATCCGGATCGAGCTTTGTGAGAACTTCCAGGATCTGCCTGCGATTGATGTCGCGGTCCGCGCCGGCGAGGAGCGCATCCAGACTGGCGCGGATTCTCACCGCAGCGAAATGATCCTGGTTGGCATCGGCTGCGCGTGCCTGCAATTCCAGCAGGCGCGCGAGCAGCGGTGGCGACAGGCCATCGGTTGGCATGGCCAGCAGGGCCGATGCGCGATCAGCATCGCCCGCGTTCAAGGCAATCTCCGCATCGAGCAGATCAAATCGCACCAGGTCCTCGCCTGCCAGACGCTTGCGCCGGATGTCGGCGATCGCGCGCTGGGCGCCGGCATAATCGCCATTCTCGCGCAGTGTCTCGCCTGCGCGCAGGGAATAGTGCGCGCTGTCCGCACGACTGCCGGTTTCTGCAAGGCGCAGGAATTCCGCAGCGGCCTCTTCCAGCTTGCCTGCTTCGACCAGCTGCTCCGCACTTTCGCCTTGCGGCACCGAGTCCCGTGTGACGACACCGCTGGACGCGCAGGCGCCCAGCAAGCCGAGCAGCAAAAGCAAGGTCAGGCGGATCAGAAGTGTGCAAGCGCGTTCGGGCATGGTCGTGAGCCGAATCAGGAACAGCGCGCATGATAGCCCGGATGCAGCGGGCATGACGTTTGCGTGCTCACTTGCATTACGCAGTGCGCACCCGCAAAGCAGGGTCGGCTATGCTGCGGGCAATGATGTGCAGGATTCGGGCATGAACGTGGCTCAAGGGCGCTTGTGGGTGGTGGCAACGCCCATCGGCAATCTGGATGACTTGTCGCCGCGCGCAGCGGACGTGCTGCGCACGGTGCAGTTGATCGCCGCCGAGGACACCCGGCACAGCGCACTCTTGCTCGCACGCGTGGGCAGCCGCGCACCGTGCATTGCCTTGCATGAACACAACGAGCGCGATCAGGTGGCGCATCTGCTTGAGCGATTGCAGCAGGGCACCGACATCGCGCTGATCTCGGATGCGGGCACGCCACTGGTCAGCGATCCCGGCTATCGGCTGGTGCGCGCGGCGCGCGATGCGGGGATCTGCGTGAGTCCGGTGCCGGGGCCTTGCGCCGCCATCGCCGCCCTGTCCGTGGCGGGGCTTGCCAGTGATCGTTTCGTGTTCGAGGGATTCCTGCCGGCCAAGGCATCCGCACGACGCGAAAGGATTGGCGAGCTGTTTGCGGAAGCCCGCACCTTGATCTTCTACGAATCGAGCCATCGCATCCTGGAGACCCTGCGCGACTTGGTCGCCGTGTTCGGCTCCGAACGGCAGGCAGTGATCGCGCGCGAATTGACCAAGGTGTTCGAGACCGTGATTTCAGGTTCGCTCGCGCAACTCGAAGCGCGGGTAGCCGCTGATGCCAATCAGCAGCGCGGCGAGTTCGTGGTGATGGTTGCCGGTGCCAGCGGCGAGCAGGCCGACGCAACCCTGGCGGAAGGTCGTCGCGTGTTTGCCTTGTTGTGCGAGGAGATGGCACCGGCGCGTGCAGCGCGCATGGCAGCGGCGATCACCGGCGCGCCACGCAAGGCCTTGTACGCGCCGTCCACCGAGAGCAATTGATCAGCCCGAAAATACGCTAACCATTGCGGTAGCAGGGCGAAGCGTGCGCTGATCAAGGCAATGGGGTACACCCAGCCGAGCAAGCTCGGCTCTACAAAACCCGCGTTGCGGTCGTAGAGCCGAGCTTGCTCGGCTGATTGCCTGCATCAGGAAAAGCGACCCTTCCATGAATCGGAAGGGTCGCGTTGCCGTTTTACTGGTCCCCGCCGAAACTGTCGGCAAAGATTCGGTCGAGGACTAGGCGCACGACGAATCCATCGTGGTCGGATACGCCGATGGCAGTGGTGCTGTTCTCCGCGTCCTCATCGGCCGCATCCAGGTCGCCGCGACCGTACTCGAAGCCGTCAAACAGCGCATGGGCCGGGCCATTCAACAGCGCATGGTCGAGCACCTGCATGATCGGCACGTCGCGCCCGGTGTCGAAGCCGCTGGGCGGTGGCGTGTAGCCGAGGATCGCGCCGAACTGCTGGGTGAACAGGAACGAGTACTGCTCATTGGCCGGCAGCGATGTCACCGCATTCCACAACGCCGGAGTGACGATGTTGGGCGTGCCCAGGTCGATCACGTTGGCGGCATCGTCGTAGGTGCCGGCGATGAGGCCGGTGATGTTCACGAAGCCGTCGCTGAACTGGTAATCGTTGAAATCGCCGATCACCAGCAGCGGTCGATTGGGTTGGGCGACCTGTTCCGCTTGCACGCGCAAGGCAATCGAACGCGCCTGGGTGAAGCGCTTGAGACGGTTGCGGTCGACATTGGCCTGGGTGCAGTTGGCGCCGGTGGGCGCGTCCACGCAGCTGCGCGACTTCGGGTGCACGACAATGGTGGCGAAGTTCTGGCCGGCGAAGGTGCCTTCCAGTTTCAGCGACGGACGATCGTGCAGGGTGTCGAGCTGGCCATCATCCGGATCGAGCCATGTTTCCGTGGCATCGAGTTGGGTGATGACGACATTGCTGATGCGTGCGCTCTGCACCAGGTAGCCGACGTCGATGCCGCCGCCGTCATTGCCTTCCTCCAGATACGGCGTGTAGATGATGCCGAAGTCGGTCTGGATTTTTGCCGCAAGCTGGGTCAGCACCGCGATGTTCTCGACCTCGACCACCGCCAGCAGATCCGGCAGTTCCAGCACATTGCCCACGTAGTCCGACAGGCGGGCGACCTTCAGATCGAGCTCCGCCTGATTCGGTTCGCCACCGTCGCCACAGGTGAACGTGGTGTTGGCTTGGGTGTCGCACAGGCGCAGCATGTTGAAGCTGCCGATGCGCAGTTCGTCGCCTCCCTGTCCTGCGCGCACGGCCCGCGGCATGGTGTTGGCCTCAGTCACGCTGAACGCGGTCGGCCACAGCTCGTAGTCGCCGAAGGTGTAGGTCATCACGCCGGTTGCGCTGAAGCGGCTGCCGCCGGTGATGGCCGTGTTGGGCGGTACCGCGCCGAGTGCATCCGCATCGATTTCGAAGATATGCGGATTGCCGCCAAAAGTGCCGGCAGCCGGGTTGTCAACGCCGGGCACCAGTGGATACAACACGCCCGGCGTGCGCAGCGAACGCTCGCCTGAGGCGGAGACGAAGATCTGCGCGTAGGGATCGGTGCCGAAACTGGGATTGGCGCGCGCCACGATGCCGTTGTCGATCTGCACGCGCATGCCTTCGTAGCACTCGAAATTGGAGCTGCCGCAGCTCAGTGCGTTGACATCCTGCGAGGGTCGGCTGGCATCGAACACGATGGCCGTTGGCAATGCATTGCCGGTGCTGGTGATGCTCAGGGCGCTGATGTTGCTCAATTCGGTCAGCCCGAAGAACTCGGAGACATCGGCGGTCAGGTTGATTTCATCGGCCACCTGCACGGTCGGTACCGAGCCCGTGAACACATAGATGCCTTCCGAGGTCATCGGGTCGGCGTCCGCGCTGGCATCGCGGGCCTGGATGAAGAAGCCGTTGGTATCCACCGCGGTGACGATGTTGCCGTTGGTGTTCACGGTTTGTCCGGCATTGGGTGATGCGCTTCCCGAGCCCTGGATGTCGTGGATGGCAAAGGTGCCGATGTCGTCATCTTCGATGGTCGCGGTTGCGCTCAAGGTGGCCGGCAGAGCGCCGCTGACCGCACTCAATTGCACGGAGAACTGGCTGTCCGGCTCGGTGGCAGTGTTGGCAATCACGTCGACCTGGATGGTGGTCGAGCTGGAGCCCTGTGCAATCGATCCGTTGCCGCTGGCGGTGTTGTAGTCAACTCCGGCGAGGGCGGTACCGTCCTGCGTGGTGTAGCTGAAGCTGACACCGCCAGCACCTGCCGGTTGGCTCAATTGCACGGTGAACACGAAGGGCGTCAGGCCGGTATTGCCTTCGGGCAATGCGATATTGGCCATGCTGATGAGCGGCGTTCCGCCGCCACCGCAGGGTACGGCGGGTGTAGCGGTGTTGCGCGGTGCCGCCGGCGCAATGGTGAAATCAAGTGTGTTGTTTCCGGTGTTGGTGCAGCCGTTGCCATTGCGGCTTGCCGAATTGACTGCGGACATGGCGCCGGCCGGATTCGGGCAATTGGCCGATCCGGTAGTGACCAGGTCCTGCACGGCGCCGCCACTGGGGCAGGATCCGGAAAGCGCGGCGGTGGAATTTGACAACGCCACTTTCACGTTCGAACCTTGCATGGCGACAGTGCCGGTGGCGTCGGGCGTTGGCAGCGGCGTGGTGCCGCCGGCGCCTTGGGCTTGCTGGATCAGGTAGTACTGGCCGGGTTGCAAGGTGACATTGGTCAGATTGGTCACGATCCAAGTGGTACCCGACGAGGATGTGTACTGGATGGACCAGCCGTTGAGGCTCTGCGCGCTGGGACCAGCATTGAAGATTTCCATGAAGTCATGGGTAAAGGTGGAGCCGCCATTGCCACCCCCGCCATACACCTGGCTGATTACCACCTGCGCCTGCGCATGACCGCAGACTGCACCCAGCAACGCCATCAGCGTTGCAGCTATTACGGATCGCAACATGATTTTCCCCAGCTGGACGATGTAAACAGAACGATCAGGATAACCTTGAATCTTTAAGATTGGGTGAAACCCCACCGGCTTGATGGGCAATTTCAGCGCAGGCGCGCAAACACGGTGATTTCCTCGCGGTCGTGGTAGAGCTGGCGTGCGCGCCAATCGAGGCGCTTGCCTGCGGCTTGCGCGGCCTCATGCATGCGCTGGCGGCACAGCTCCACTTCCTTGAAGCGTTGCTTCATCGGCAACTTCAGGTTGAACACGGCGAAGCGGCAGTGTCCGCCAATCAGCCATTCGCCGATCAACTCGGCGACCCTGCGGGGTTGCTCCACCATGTCGCACACCAGCCAGTCGACGGGATGGGCAGGGCGATAGCGGAAACCATCCTCGCGCAGGTGGGTGACCAGGCCGGAATCCAGAAGCCCCTGGTTCATCGGTCCATTGTCCACCGCAATCACGCGCATCGCGCGTCGCACCAGTTGCCAGGTCCATCCGCCCGGCGCGGCGCCCAGATCGACCCCGCACATGCCGGCTTGCAACCAGCGGGATCGCTCGTCTTCGTCCAGCAGGGTGAGGAAGGCTTCTTCAAGTTTGAGGGTGGAGCGACTGGGTGCGGCGGCGGGAAAGCGCAGGCGCGGAATGCCGCCCGGCCAGGGCGCGGCATGCGCAATCTCCGCCTCGCAGACGAACGCGGTTTGCGCATCAACCAGGCAGACATGCAGGCGCCATTGCGATGCCGCATCGATCAGCGACTCGCGTTTCATCGCCGCAACCAGCGCGTTGTTGAGGGAGCGGCACAGGCCGGCCAGTTCGCGGGCGGCGTCGCTGTCGGGAGATTCGATCCAGGCGTCGACAAAGCGGCGCGCAGTGGATCGCACCACCGGCATCAGCAGGCCGAGGCGATCCTTCGCGGGCAGGTCATCGATGCGCTCGATGACACGCAGCAATTGGCGCGCAAAGGTCAGGTTGGCGAGCTGGACTCCTGCAGAGAATGCCTGCTGCGACGACGAATCCGGCAACACGTACTCAACGAAACCACTGCCGCGCGTGGTGCGGGCAAAGCCGATCACGCCCAAGCGTTCCCCCGCTGACGCCAGCTCCTGCGCGCACTCGCTTTCAAAACCTGGCCTGCAATAGGCAAGCAGGCTGGTGCTGGTCGGCCTCATGCAGGACCTGTCACGCGATTTCAGTAGGCGACGCCGGCATGCGCGCGATAGAGATGGAACACATCGCGCGCTTGCTCACGCAGCAGGTCGCGGCTCACCGCGATGCCGCGTCGCTCCAATTCCCCGGTCCAGTCGGCCGGCAGCGGTCCTTCGTCGAATTCGCTCAGTTCCATCACGTCTTCGGAGCGTGCGCCGATCTCCAGGGCATCGATGCCGGCCCAGAAGCTGGCGCCATAGCACATGGCACACGGCTGCGAGCTCGTGGCCAGGATGTAGCGTTGCCCATCCTGGTTGAGGCGGAAGCTGCCAAGGCGTGCCTGTGCCTGCATGAAGGCCATGACCTCGGCATGTGCCGCCGAGCAATTCTGCGGCACCACGCGATTGACGCCCACCGCAAGCAGTTGACCGTCATCGCGGAAGATGGCCGCACCGAACGGACCGCCGCTGTCATGCCTGATGTTGCTGCGGGCCAAATCGATGGCCAGCTGCATGCGCGATTCGGGAGTGCCGTAGCTGCGCGTGAAATCCACCTCGCGCTCGACCCACTCGGGCAGGCTCAATTCAACGCGCAGCATGCTCACGGCTTTGCGCCTGCCTTGTTCCAGGTGTCGCGCAGGGTCACCACGCGGTTGAATACCGGGCGCTTCGGCTGGTGATCAACGCGGTCGGCGACGAAGTAGCCGAGACGTTCGAATTGCCACGAAGACTCCGCGGCGGCTCCCGCCAGCCCGGCTTCGAGCCAGCCCTTCACGATGCGCCGCGAATCCGCATTGAGATGATCGTGATAGCTTTTGCCGTCGCTGTCGTCATCCGGATCGGCCACCTTGAACAAGCGGTCGAACAGGCGCACTTCGGCCGCCAGCGCGCTGCGCGCATCAACCCAATGGATGGTGCCCTTGACCTTGCGGTCGGCACCCGCGCTGCCAGGTGTGGATTGCTCGTCGAGGGTGCAGCGCAGTTCGATCACCTGGCCGGATGTGTCCTTGATGACGTCGTCGCAGCGGATGATGCCGGCTCCGCGCAGGCGCACCTCGCCGCCGGGAACCAGGCGGTGGAAACCCTTGACCGGCGTCTCCATGAAATCCTCGCGTTCGATCCACAGTTCCGGCGAGAACCTGACCTGGCGGCGGCCGAAGTCTTCGTTCTTGGGATGGTTCGGAAAATCCAGCACGGCGGAATGATCAGCGGCAAGGTTGGTCAGCACCAGTCGCAGCGGGTCGATCACGGCCATGCGTCGCGGCGCGCTGGCGTCCAGTTCATCGCGCACGCAATTTTCAAGCACGCCGTACTCGATCACCGAATTCTGCTTGCTGATACCGGCACGCTCCCAGAACGTGCGGACTGCGGCTGCGGGAAAGCCTCGGCGTCGCACGCCGCTCAGGGTCGGCATGCGCGGATCGTCCCAACCGTCGACCAGGCCGTCGGTCACCAGTGCCATCAACTTGCGCTTGCTCATCACGGTGAAATCGAGGTTGCCGCGCGCAAATTCGATCTGGCGCGGGCGGCCGGGTGCATAGTGCAGGCCGGCGGCGACCAGGGATTCGCCCAGTTGCGGATTGGCCGGCAGATCCACGTTCTCCACGCACCAGTCATACAGAGGTCGGTGATCCTCGAACTCCAACGTGCACAGTGAATGGGTGATGCCTTCAATCGCATCCGACAGTGCGTGCGCATAGTCGTACATCGGATAGATCGGCCAGGCATCGCCGGTGTTCTGGTGGGTGGCCTTGCGGATGCGGTACAGCGCCGGATCGCGCAGGTTGATGTTGCCCGCCGACATGTCGATCTTCGCGCGCAGGGTGCGTGAGCCGTCCGCAAACTCGCCGTTGCGCATGCGCTGGAACAGGTCGAGGTTTTCTTCCATGCTGCGCTCACGATAGGGCGAGTTGCGGCCCGCCTCGGTCAGCGTGCCGCGGTATTCACGCACCTGCTCGGCGCTGAGGTCGCAGACAAAGGCCTTGCCGTCGGCAATCAGCTTGAGTGCCGCGCGGTACAGCACTTCGAAATAATCCGAGGCGTGGCGTTGCTCGTGCCAGGTGAATCCCAGCCAGATCACATCATTGCGAATCGCCTCGACGAACTCCGGATCTTCGCGGGTTGGGTTGGTGTCATCGAAACGCAGGTTGCAGGTGCCGGCGAAATCGCGGGCAATGCCGAAATTCAGGCAGATGCTCTTGGCATGGCCCAAGTGCAGGTATCCATTGGGTTCGGGTGGAAAGCGCGTGCGCACCTCTCCGCCATGCTTGCCGCTGGCCTGGTCAGCCAGCACGATCTGGCGGATGAAATTGGTCGGAGTCGTCGAGTCGGTCATGCCAATGGATTGCGCCAGGCGCTGCGGAAACAATCCGGCAGTTTAACCCGGACATTTCATGAGGTCGCGCAAAATGGTGTTATCAACCCTGACAACGCCGGCGTTTCGACAGGACTGGACTCGATGACACGCCGGACGCGGCCATTTTGCGCTGACGCGACCGCCAAGGACGGTGGGAGTGCAGGAATTGCAAGGAGCAGATGCCTGCCGGCCCTCGCGGGTCTATTGCGGCAATCGCCACGTTGCTTGTCGCCCTACGGCCATGAGGCCATGGCCGTTCCCTCACCCACCGTTCGCTGCCGCGAACGGTTCCCCCTCTCCCGCTGTGCGGGCGAGGGAACACGGCATCCCGCTACGCGGGACTCATATCATGGGAACCACCATTGGGGCTTCGCGCGCCTCGCGATTGCCGCAAGATCCTCCGCGATCATCCGCGCCCCCTCATGAAATATCCGAGTTAACAGCCTGCTGAAACCCGACCCAGACCAATCGCGGCATCGCAGATCGGTTGCAGGTTGGGCTGTAGCCCGACGAGGGACCACGGCAAGGCCAATCGCGTCGGGTTGAAACAAAGGCACAAGCGCGAACGGTGATTGCGCAGGCAGGCAGGCTTGCGCCGTTTCTGCGTTGTCGTTGATCGGGCTTCAGCCCGTCAAGGCGTTCAGGCCAATTGCGCGCTGCGCCGACCGGGCAGGGTGCGCAGGCGCAGCCGGATCGGGCCGCGAGCGGCGCGAATGTCGACGACGGCTTCGTGTTGCAGGGCTTCGATGGTGCCGGCTTCCACCATGGATGCAGCGACCGTGCGCACTGGGCGCATCAATTCGTGCCAGTGGTAACCAATGCGCAGGGACAATGATTGCGCGGCCTCGCTGACGCAGATGGTGCGTCCGGGGCCGCGTTCGATGAGCAGCTCGAGCAGGCACTCACGAATGTGCCGCGCAAGAGCGTCTTCAGGGAGTTCCTTGTTGATCAAACGTTCCGGCCAGGCAAGGTGGAAGACCGCTCCATGGCCACGGGAACGCTGGCCATCGATGGCCTGCGCATTGCTCTGATTTTCCCCCCCGCCTTCCGGTCGGTGCGAGCGATGCCGAGGGACGGTTGCCGGGCATCATAGCGTTTTCAAGGTCGCCGTGTCGCGGGGTTTTGTGTGAAGCTTGGTTACCGGGCTGGGTCCACGGGAATCGCCACGAATGCAGATCATCTACCGAGCCGACTCGATCATCGATGCCAACCTGGTCAAGTTGGCGCTTGAGAACATGGGCATTCCGGCCTATGTGAGCGGCGAATACCTGACCGGCGGCGTGGGCGATCTGCCGGTTTGCGGGCTGGTCAATGTCATGGTTTCGAGCGTCGACATCGATCGGGCCAAGCCGGTGGTCGAGGAGATCAGCGCGGCCTTGAGCGTGCCCGTCGACCCGGCCGATACCCGCTTCCTGGACGATCCCTTGCCCTCTCCGGGTTGATCCTTTGCCCGCACGTACCTGACGACCCGACTTCATGAATCGCCCTGCGTTGCCGCGACGCGCCCTGCTGGAAATGATCGGCGGCGCGGCCCTGATCAGCACCACCAGCATCCTGGTCAAACTCGCCCATGTCGGACCTACGGTCTCCGCGTTTTACCGGATGTTCCTGGGCGGCGCGATCCTGCTCGTCGGCCTCCTGGTTTGGCGAAGATGGCGACGGGTACGTGCCGCGCATCTGGGCTGGATGTTGATTCCCGCGTTTGCTTTTGCCGTCGATCTGATGATGTGGCATCGGAGCATCCTGCATGTGGGCCCCGGACTGGCAACCCTGCTGGGCAATTTCCAGGTGTTCGTGATGGCGCTGGCGGGTTGGCTGATTTATCGCGAGCGCCTCGACCTGCGATTCCTGGGCGGAGTCTTGCTGGCTTTCGCCGGCCTTTACCTGTTGGTCGGCGTCGATTGGAGCAGCCTGGGCGCACAGTACCGACTGGGCGTGGGGCTGGGCCTTTTGACCGGCGTCGCCTATGCCGTCTATATGCTGACCACGCGCCATGCCCAACGAATGGGGCACGTCGATCTGGCCCCGGCGCAATTGCTGTGCGTGCAATCCCTGCTGTGCGCGGCGATCCTGCTGCTCGCCCTGGCTTGGGAAGGGCAGGGGCTGGGGCTGCCGGATGCGCAATCGTGGTGGTCCTTGCTGGCACTGGCGCTGGTCGGTCAGGTGTTGGGCTGGATACTGTTGATCCGGGCCATGCCACACCTGCCGGCGTCCATCATTGGCCTGCTGCTTCTGCTGCAACCGGCCTTGTCTTTCGTGTTCGATGTCATCCTGTTTGCCAGGCCAACGACCCGTCTGGACTGGATGGGCATCGGCTTGTCCCTGATCGGCATCTTCATTGGCACCTGGCGGCCACGAAAACGTGCGCCCGCCGAATCGACGGAGGTGGCATGAACCTCGCCCCATACATCCGCGATATTGCGGACTTTCCCAAACCCGGCATCGGCTTCAAGGATCTGACCCCGCTGCTCGGCGATGCCCGTGCATTTGCCGATTCCATCGAACAGTTGATTGCGCCATTTCGCGAAAGCAAGGTCGATTGCATCTGCGGCATCGAGGCGCGCGGTTTCATCTTTGGCGCTGCCGCAGCAACCGGCCTCGGATGCGGTTTCGTGCCCATGCGCAAACCCGGCAAGCTTCCAGCGGCAACGATCAGCGTGGACTACGCGCTCGAGTACGGCAGTGATCGCCTTGAAATGCATGTCGATGCCATCAGGCCCGGTGCCCGCGTGTTGCTGATCGATGACGTGCTGGCCACCGGCGGCACCTTGTCCGCGGCGGCTGCGCTGCTGGACAGGGCGGGTGCCGAAATTGTCGGTGCCGGCCTGCTGATCGAACTGCTTGCGCTGCAAGGGCGCTCGCGCTGGCAAAGGAATGCGCCATTGCACGCGGTCATCGCGATCTGAAGCAATCGCGCAAATGGACGTCCAGACGTCTTGACGGCCATTCCGCAAGAGGATAGAGTCCGCGCCGTTCATCCAGATCGGCGTAGGGACTGGCCCGTTGTGCGACATCCATCGATGTCGCGCTGAACGCCGAGGCAACCACGGCAAACCACCGACGGTGCCAATTCCAGCGGGCATTGTCCCGGGAGATGAGCTGCAGTCCGCCCCTGGCGGACTGTTGCCGCCTCCCGTCCACTCAAGCGGAGGGCGTCATGGCGGTAGTCCAGATCAAGCAAGCCCGGCAGGTTGAAACCTCGCCAGAGCCCGAGCGCGGCGTACTGCAACTGCACGGGTTCAACCTTGCCTGCGGTTCGCAGCTGACCCATGGCGAGCTGGCCTGGCAATCCTGGGGGCCACACAACGCGCCGGTGGTCATCGTGCTCGGCGGCATTTCCGCAGGCAGGGACATTGGCACCTGGTGGTCCAGCCAGTGTGGAAACGGCCTGGCTCTGGACCCCACCTTCTTGCGCCTGGTTTCGATCGACTGGATCGGCGGCGCCGATGCGTCCAGCGGACCGCGCAACGATCAGGAATTTGCCCCAGTCGAAAGTTCCGACCAGGCCAATGCGATGTTGCTTCTGCTCAATCACCTGGGCATTGCACAAGTCGAGGCGGTGGTTGGTGCCTCCTACGGCGGTTGCGTTGCCCAGCACTTGGCCGGGCTGCTCGGCAATCGCCTGAAGCGCCTTGTGGTGATCGGCGCGGCGCATCGGGCCAGTCCCTGGGCATTGGCGTTGCGCACATTGCAGCGAGCCGGGATTGAATCCAGCACCGACCGCGCCAGTCGCGTGCGGGCGCTGGAACGTGCCCGCCAATTGGCGGTGCTGGGGTATCGCACGCCAACCGAGCTTGAGTCACGCTTTGGCGAAACTGATCCGGCCACCGGCGTGCTTGGCTGGCTGAGCGCACACGGCGAGCGCTTTTCGGCACGCTTCAATGCATCGAGCTTCCTGTGCCTGTCGCGTTCGCTGGATCACCACGAATTCGATCCGTCACGGATAAAGGCCAGCACCACCGTGGTTGCCATCGCCGAGGATCTGCTGGTGCCCTTGTCATTGGCGCGCGAATTCGTGAAGCGGATTGGCAAGCATGCGGAGCTGGCTCGCATTTCATCTCCCTACGGCCACGATGCATTCCTCAAGGAGAGCGGGGAGTTTGCCTGCGTGCTGAAGTACGCGTTGGCGGCGGAGATTGCGGCATGAGCGCCCCGTGTTCATCGACCGCGGCGGTGCGTGCCGGTATCGATTGCGACTCCGCGCACGGTGCCGTGATGCCGCCGATCTATCTGTCCAGCAACTACAGCTTTGCCGGTTTTGGCGAGAAACGGAAATACGACTACACACGCTCCGGCAATCCGACGCGCGATACCCTGGCTGGCGCTTTGGCTGAACTCGAAGGGGGAGCGGGTGGCGTGGTGACCGCAACCGGCATGGCGGCGGTGGCCCTGGTGGCCACCTTGCTGGAGCCCGGTGAACTGCTGCTGGCGCCGCACGATTGCTACGGCGGCACCTGGCGCCTGTTCAACGCGCAGGCACAACGTGGCCTGTACCGGGTTGCCTTTGTCGACTTCCACGATCCGCTGGCGCTCGCCGCCGCGCTCGCGGAGAAACCGAAGCTGGTGTGGATCGAGACGCCATCCAATCCGCTGCTGCGCATAACCGATATCCGCCACGTGGTCGAGTCGGCGCACGCCACCGGTGCCTTGGCGGCGGTCGACAACACCTTCCTTTCACCGGTGCTGCAGAAGCCATTCACCTTCAACGCCGACATCGTCGTGCACTCCACCACCAAGTACATCAACGGGCATTCCGATGTGGTCGGAGGTGCCGTGCTGTGGCGGGATGCGGCCCTGGGCGAGAAGCTCGCCTGGTGGTGCAATTGCCTGGGTTTGTCCGGTGCTCCGTTCGACAGCTATCTCACCCTGCGCGGCCTGCGCACCCTGAAGGCACGCTTCAATGTGCACGAGGCCAATGCGCACGCGCTCGCGCAACTGCTGGATGCCCACCCCGCGGTGCGCATCGTCCATTACCCGGGCCTTGAATCGCACCCAGGCCATGCTTTGGCCAAACGCCAGCAGGCAGGATTTGGCGCCATGCTGGGCTTTGAGCTCGAACACGGCGAACTGGGCGCACGTGCGTTCGTCGAAGGGCTCCAGCACTTCACCCTGGCCGAGTCCCTCGGCGGCGTGGAAAGCCTGGTCTGCCATCCGGCCGGCATGACCCACGCGGCGATGGCGCCTGAGGCGCGCCGACGCGCCGGCATCGGCGATGGCCTGTTGCGCCTGTCGGTGGGTATCGAGGATGTCGACGACCTGCTGGCTGATGTCAATGCCGGGCTGGATCGCGCGTTGGCCTGCGTTCCGGTGCGGGCCACGTCTGTCGCCTGAAAGCAGTATTCCTGCGTTGGGCTACAGGACTCAGCGATGCAGTTGCCCGCGCGATTCCGGCTGGAAGGAAATTTCCCGGATGCGCAGGCGCAACGAGCGGCCTCCGGGAACCTGCCAGTCGATGGATTCACCCACGCGAAGTCCAAGCATGGCGATGCCGACCGGAGCAAAGATGGAGATGCGGTTGGTCGCGGCGTCCGCGTCGCGAGGATAGACCAGGGTCAGCTCGCGGGTTTCGCCATTGCCTTCATCGACGACGGTGGCGGTGGAGTTCATGGTCACCACATCCGCCGGCATTTCCGCCGGGTCGAGTATGGTTGCGCGCGCGAGTTCGGCCTGCAAGGCGGAGGCGCCGCTGCTGCTTCGGTGCGGCTCGATTTCCAGCAGGTCTTCGATGCGTTCCAGGTCGAGGCTGGAGATGATGAGGGTGGGGCTTGGACTGTTCACGACAACTCCTGGGTGGATCCGCTCATTTTGTCAGACTGCGGAACCGTTGGGCATGATTGTTGATGCGACGGGCAGCAGCTTGCATCTGCGGGCCGGACCGGCCGCGGAAATTCACTCCGAGCTCGCAGACGGAAGCTGCGGATCCGGTTCGAGCAGCGCAACCGGCAATTGGCGCAGCAATTGCGCAAACTCCGTCAGGAACGCGTGCATGGCAGAACTCTTGCGCCAGATCATCGCGATGTGGCGGCTCGGTGGCCGTCTGTGGAACTGCACAAGGCGGATGTGTTCGTTTGCGGGGATGGGTGGTTTCACTGCCAGCATCGGCAACAGGGTGATGCCGACGTCCGCTGCCACCATTTGGCGCAAGGTTTCCAGGCTGGTGGCGCGAAACCCGCCTTTTTCCGCCGCACCGGCCAGTTGGCATACCTCAAGCGCCTGCTCGCGCAGGCAATGGCCTTCCTCAAGCAGCAGCAGGCTCTGGTCTTCCAGTTGGTTGAGACTTATCGAGCTTCGTTTTGCCAGCGGATGGTCGGTGGGAACCGCCAGGACAAAAGGTTCATCGAACAGGCGTTCGACATGCAGGTGCGCATCGTGAACGGGCAGGGCGAGGACGGCGGCATCAAGGCGACCTTCGCGAAGTTGGCGCAGGATCTCCTCGGTCTTTTCCTCGACCAGCAGCAATTCCAGGCGCGGGTAACGCTCGCGGATGCGCGGCACCACATGCGGCAAGAGGTAGGGTCCAAGGGTCGGAAAGATGCCAAGGCGCAGGCTGCCGGATTCCGGATCCAGCGTGCGCCGCGCGATTTCTCGGATCTGCTCGATCTCGGTCAACACCTCGCGTGCGCGCTTGACGATTTCCTGGCCAACTTCGGTGAGCAGCACCTTGCGCGGCGTGCGCTCCACGAGCGAGACGCCGAGTTCTTCCTCCAGCTTCATGATCTGGGTGGAAAGGGTAGGCTGGCTTACAAAAACCGAGTCGGCAGCCCGCCCGAAATGCTTGTGCTCGGCCAAAGCGACCAGATATCGAAGATCACGCAGGTTCATGGGGTTTGATTTCAATTGATGCAGTCTATTGATCGCATGCTAACAATCAATTGGATTGATTGATACGACCTGCCTAGAATGCCTGTCCATGGTCGATTGAAACCGGCCCCCACTCATCTCAACCCAGCTAGGAGTAGTGCAATGCTGACCGTCGGCGACAAGTTCCCCGCATTCAACCTCAAGGCCACCGTTTCCACCGAAAGCGTCGAGAAGGCGTTTTCCCCGATCAGCAACGACACCTACAAGGGCAAGTGGCTGCTGGTGTTTTTCTATCCGAAGGATTTCACCTTCGTCTGCCCGACCGAAATCAAGGGTTTCGGTGATCTGAACAGCCAGTTTGCAGACCGCGATACCCAGGTACTGGCGGCCAGCACCGACAGCGAGTTCGTGCACCTGGCCTGGCGCAAGGATCACAAGGACCTGCGCGACCTGCCGTTCCCGATGCTTGCCGACACTGCCAAGCGCCTGTCGAGCGCGCTCGGCATCCTCGATGAAGAAGAAGGCGTTGCCAAGCGCGCCACCTTCCTGGTCGATCCCGAAGGCGTCATCCGCTTCGCCTATGTGACCGACGGCAGCGTAGGCCGCAACCCGCAGGAAGTCCTGCGCGTGCTGGATGCCTTGCAGACCGACGAGCTTTGCCCGTGCAACTGGAACAAGGGCGAAGACACGCTCAAGGTTGCCTGATTGACCCAAGATTGGCTGCGGTGCGATGTCGCGCATGTTGAAACCGGCGACATCGACCCCAGTTTGATTTGACGCTCTCCAGGGCAAGCAATTGCCCGACTGTCAGGGCGACGCCGTACTCCCCCTCCCCTCGGCGTCGTCCCCCGGGCGGCGGTTTCCTCCCCGAACCCGCCGCCCATCTTTTTTGGAAAGAATTGATTGATCGGGCATTGGACCGCCGGGTGCGGCTGCCCTACGCAAACAGGAGAAACGCATGAACCTCAACGACATCAAGAGCCTGCTGCCTGACTACGCCAAGGACCTGCGCCTGAACCTGGATTCCGTGCTGTCGGAATCGGGGGCTCCGGGTCTCGTGCAGAAGCAGATCGCGATCATCGCGCTGGCCAGCGCCATTGCTTCGCGACATGCGCCGCTGACTCGCGCCCTGCGCGGGCATTTCGCCGACGTGCTGAGCGAGGCGGAAGCCAATGGCGCGCGCGCCGCCGCGGCAATCATGGGCATGAACAACATCTATTACCGTTTCGTGCACCTGGTCGAGGACGAGGAATACGCAACCTTGCGTGCAAGCCTGCGCATGAACGTGATGTCCAACCCGGGCTGCGAAAAGATCGACTTCGAGCTGGCTTCGCTTGCCGTGTCCGCAATCAATGGCTGCGGGATGTGCATGGCGTCGCATGAAAAGACCTTGCGCAAGCATGAGGTTGCAGCAACCTCGATCCAGAGCGCAGCGCGCATCGCCGCCGTACTTCACGCTGTTGCCGTCGCCCTTGAACAGGCCGACGCGGCCGCCTGACCCAGCACAGCGTCCCTGAACCGGGCAGGCCTGCAAGGTTCGGATACGCGGATGAGGTGTCGGGGCTCCGTGCACTTCGTCATGCCAATGGAACCGGTGGAGTCGCGCAAGAAATGGCGCGGAGACGCCGGTTTTGTTGTTTGTGGCTACAGTACTATGTGCGCAATCCATGGCCCGGAACCGCACGATGAGTGACGCTCAGAACCAGCCCGTGAGTTATTCCGATGTGCCCGAGCGCGGTACCACGGACAACCTCCTGCGTACGGCCCAGCAACACCATGTGCAGTTGTCGGCCATGGCCGATACCAAGGCCAACATCATCATCACCGTTTCCTCGATCGTGCTGACCTTGTCGCTGGGTCGATTGAACGACCCGCAGATGCGGATATCGGTTCTGATCCTGGCTTCGTTCACCCTGATTGCACTGCTGCTCGCAATACTTGCTGTGCTGCCGAAGTACCGGCCGCTGCGGCTGCGCAACGATGAGCTTCCATCGAATTTCAACATCCTGTTCTTTGGCCATTTCGCCGAACTTTCGCAGGAACGTTTCCTCGCCGAAATCAACAAGACCTTGCTCAAGGATGGCTCGCCCTACTTGATTTGGGCAAAGGACATCTACTCGCTGGGAATCTATCTTTCCCACCACAAATACCGCTATCTGCGCTACAGCTACCTGTTTTTCCTGACCGGATTCGTGCTGGCCTGCCTGGAGCAGGGCTGGCGGCTGCTGGCGCGCGGGGGTTGATCGCGGCAGTTTGCGGCCAGCGCAATCCAGGCTCGTTGCCTGTATGCCCGCAACCCCGTCCGGCCAGAGTTCACGTTGCAGACTTGCGTTTCCGGCATTCAAGGGAGATTGGGCATGCGTGCATTGATCCTTTTCGCAGGGCTGTTGGTTGCAGGCGTGGCGCAGGCAGCTGACGACATTCCCGCACAACTCGAGGCGTGGCGTGGTTGGGTGCAAAAGGGTCAGGAGTTCAGGCGCTGTACCCTGATTGCGAATACTTCAGCCGCCTCTGCCGCCGAATTCGCGTGCATCTGGCCGGGTGTGCTCTCCATCAATGCCGACACCCGTGGAGCGAATCTTTCGCAGGATTGGAATGTCGAGATCGAGTCTTGGGTTCCGCTTGCCTTTGACGAGGACCATTGGCCGCAAGACGTGACGTTAGATGGCAAGCCGGCAGCGGTCGTCGATCGCGATGGACCACAGGTCTGGATGGAACCAGGCGAGCATGTCCTGCGTGCCCAACTCGCGTGGACGGAGCGACCACAGGCCCTGCAGGTGCCCGAAGTCATCGGCGTGGTCAGGTTGGTGGTGGACGGCAAGGCGGTCGTACCCCTGCAGCGCAATGGCGCGCAGCTCACCCTGGGACGTGGCAAGGTGGTGGCAACCGAAGCCGACAGCCTCGATGTGCGCGTCTTCCGTCGCTATGTCGACCAGATTCCCGGAGAGCTGACCACGCGCATTCGCATGGAAGTTTCCGGACAAGCGCGCGAAGAAGTGCTTGGCCCGGTGTTGCCGGATGGGTTCATCGCCGTGTCGCTGGACAACGAGGAACGACCCGCCCGCCTCGACGATGCCGGCATGCTGCATGTGCAGGTGCGACCCGGTACCAACACGGTTACCGTCGCGGCGCGTGCCATCGAACCCCTGGACAAACTGGTTGCGCGCCTGCCGGCGTCAAACTGGGTCGATCAGGAAATCTGGAGTTACCAGTCCAATCCATTCCTGCGCGTTACTGCAATCGAAGGTGCAATCCAGGTCGATCCCGCACAAGCCAGCGTGCCCGAGGAATGGCGCAACCTGCCGGCCTTTGCCCTCGACAACGAAGGCACGCTCAGCATAGAGCAGCGCTCACGCGGCCTCGATGCCAATGCCAGCAACCGCCTCAATTTGCAGCGCGAGGCTTGGCTCGATTTCTCCGGTGATGGCTGGTTTGCACGTGATTCGATCAACGGTTCCATGCAAAGTGGCTGGCGCATGGACCTTGCTGCGCCCTACACCTTGCAGCGGGCGCAGTCCGCAAGTGCCGGCAGCGATGCGCTGCTGATCACGCAAGGACCGGCGCCGGGCAGCAGCGGCGTGGAATGGCGCAATCCACAGGTCGACCTCAGGGCCGGCGTCCGAATCGATGGCAATGCGGACCGCTTGCCGGTAACCGGATGGAACCAGACTTTCGATTCCGCCACCATTGCCCTGCATCTGCCTTACGGCTATCGCTTGATCGCAGCCCCCGGCGCGGATCAGGCCAGCGGCAGCTGGTTGTCGCGCTGGACCCTTCTTGATGTGTTTCTTGCAGCGATCATCAGCCTGCTTGCATTCCGCCTGCTGGGAATGCTCGGCGGCATTGCCGCATCGACCTACCTCGTGCTCGGTTACCAGGAGGCCGGGGCACCGTTGTGGACCCTGTTGTTGGTGTTGGCGCTGTCAGCCCTTGTACGCGCCCTGCCCAAAGGACGTCTTGCAACAGCCGGGCAGTGGACGCGGGTTGCGGCATTGATCCTTCTGGCGGTTTTCGCCTTGCCCTTTTCCGCGGATCAGGTGCGCTACGCCCTGTATCCCCAACTCGAATCCAGCCACACGCCGGCCAGCTTCCAGTTTGGCAACGACATGAATGTTGCCAATGTGCCAATGCAGGCGGCTTCGCCAGCGCCAGTGCCTGATGCCATCGAAATGAATCAGGCTGCGCAGGAACCGGAAAGACGTGCGGAGAAACTGGAATCAATCACGGTCACGGGCTCCAGCATCGGCCGTGTGGACATGGAGACAGCCAGCCCCAAGGTGGTCATACAGCGTGCCCGCATCAACAACCGCTACAGCAAGTCGACGGTGGTGCAGACCGGTGCAGGCGAACCGGGCTGGCAGCTTGGCAATCGATACCAGTTGAACTGGAGTGGTCCGGTGCTGGCGGATCAGAGCGTTCGCCTGCTCATTGCATCGCCGTGGCTGGTGCGTCTGCTGCGCGTGGTTCTGGTTGCCGTGCTGGGTGTGCTGCTGTGGCAGTTGCTGCGCAAACGATCAGGCGGCGGTGTACTGCTGTCGCGCTATGCCAAGGCGGGTTCGGTCCTGCTGCTGGTCTTGTTCCCATGCGTTGTACAGGCGCAGGGCTTTCCCTCAGACACCCTGTTGCAGGATTTGAAGGCACGGTTGGCAGAACCGCCGCGATGCGCGCCGATCTGCGCCAGCATCGCCAATGCTCTGGTGAGCGCCGATGGCGACGGGTTGCGTGTAGCCATGGATGTTCATGCGCAAACCCGGGTGTCCGTGGCCATTCCCGTGGACGAAAAATCCCTGGTCCTTGAAGCGATAAGCATCGATGGAGTTGCCGATGCGAAGCTCGCAAATGTAAACGGTGCAACCAGCGTAGCTGTTGATCGCGGCGTGCATCGCGTGGAGATTCGTTACGCAGTGAGCAGTGATCGTGTCGAGTTGGCATTCCCCGAGCAGCCAAGGCGGATTCGCTTTGAAGGCTCGGATTGGGTGTCCAGCGGCATTGCCGATGACCTCATGCTCACCGAAACGCTTTCGCTGACCCGTTCACGCGAGGCGGGCGATGCAGTGGCGGAGAACGTCGAACAGCGTTTTCCTCCCTATGTGCGCGTGCACCGAACGATCAATCTTGACCTCGACTGGAGCATCGACGGCACCGTCGAGCGCCTGGCACCGGACACGGGAGGATTCACCGTCAACATGGCGATGCTTGCCGGCGAGCATGTGCAGACCCCGGGACTCAAGGTGCAGGATGGAAAGCTCACCCTGGCCATTGCCGATGGCGAAGATTCCGCATCCTGGACCAGCACCTTCGACCAGGTATCGAGCTTCAGCCTGGTGGCCCCGGATCTCGGCACCCAAGCCGAAGTCTGGCGCATTGCGGTGGGTCCGACCTGGCACGTCGAATTCTCCGGACTGCCGGAGACTCCGAATCCTTCCGCCAACAACCAGCCCGACTACCACGTATTCGAGTTCCATCCCTTGCCGGGCGAAACGCTGACGATGAAGGTGCAGAAGCCAAACCCGTCGACGGGTGCCATTCGTGCCATCGATTCCTTGAACCTGGCAAGCGCCATTGGACCGCGCTCGCGAATCCACAGCCTGACCATGGACATGCGCGCGAGCCAGGGGGGTGAGCAGGCCATCAGCCTGCCGGCGGACGTGGAATTGCTGGGCGTCAGCCGCAACGGCGAAGCACTGGGATTGCGCCTGCTCGAACGCAAGCTGAGCCTGCCGCTCAATCCCGGCGCGCAGAAGTTCGAGATTCGCTTCCAAGACAATCAGCCGCTATCAAGTCGTGTCAGCACTCCGCTGATTGATCCCGGCTTGCCTGCGGCGAACCTCGGTTTGTCCATCGATGTGCCGAATGATCGCTGGCTGCTGGCGGCTTTCGGCCCCGCAGCCGGACCCGCCGTGCTGTTCTGGGGCGAACTGGTCGTTGCCATTGTGTTGGCCTGGTTGCTGGCGCGCTGGCGCAAGGGCAGCTTGCGTTTCCATCATTACCTGCTGCTGGTGCTCGGCTTCTCGACGTTCTCGTGGATTGCATTGCTGGTGGTTCTGGCCTGGCTGTTCGCAATGGATTGGCGTTCAAGGCATGTGATCGAGCGCAACTGGAAGTTCAACCTGGCCCAGCTTGGGCTGGCGGCCTTGAGCCTTGTTGCCCTGCTGGTCCTGTTTGGCAGCATCCAGAACGGATTGCTGGGCAGTCCCGACATGGTGATCCGCGGCGATGGCTCCTGGGGCCAGCATCTGCAATGGTTTGCGGATCGCAGCGACGGCGTGATTCCGCAAGCCAGCGTGATCAGCCTGCCGCTCTGGGTCTACAACCTGACCATGCTGGTGTGGTCCTTGTGGCTGGCCTGGGCGGTCGTCGGCTGGGCGCGCAAGGGATTTGCGGCGTGGATGCAGGGTGGCTACTGGCAGCCCTGGAGCGAAGCAAAGCCCATCGAGATCGACACGCCTCCCGCGCCACCGCCTGCGATCTGATACATGGCAGACACCGTGAATGGGCTGCTGCGCGAGGCAGCAGCCCACGCCGACCCCGAGTCACGCCACGAAGCGGAGGTGCTGCTGGCGCACGCGCTCGGCAAGGACCGGGCCTGGCTGTTTGCGCATGCCGACAGTGTTCCCGATGCGCAGGCACAGGGACGATTCAGGGATTTGCTGGCGGCCCGGCAAGGCGGTGAGCCGCTGGCCTATCTGCTCGGCAGGCGCGGATTCTGGACGCTCGATCTTGAGGTGAATCCGGCCGTCCTGATCCCGCGCATGGAAACCGAATTGCTGGTCGAGCTTGCGCTGGCGCGAATTCCGCAGGGTTCCGGGTTGCGCATTGCAGACCTCGGCACCGGTTCCGGTGCCATCGCCTTGGCCATTGCCAGCGAACGTCCTGCTTGCCGGGTGCTGGCAACGGATGCGAGCAGTGCCGCGCTCACCGTGGCGCGTGCCAACGCCGCAAGGCTCGGCATGGCCAATGTGGAGTTTGCGCAGGGCAACTGGTGTGCACCGCTTGCCGGCAAGCGCTTCGACCTGATCGTTTCCAACCCGCCCTACATTGCCGAAAACGATGCCCATCTCGACCAGGGCGACCTGCGCTTTGAACCCGGCGCAGCATTGGCATCGGGCGTCGATGGCCTGGATGCCATTCGAGAGATCGTGCGCAACGCGCCAAGCCACCTCGTGGCGGGCGGCGCACTGCTTCTTGAGCATGGAAATGGGCAAGGCGATGCCGTTCGCCGATTGCTGCTGGAACTCGGCTTCGCAGACGCACGGACCTGGCAGGATCTGGAAGGCCGCGACCGCGTCAGCGGTGGAACGATTCGAGTCTGATCAAAGGCTGCGCTGCATCCGGGCAACGGGGGCTGCGCTGCATGCCGGCTACGCCGCTGCGCCGGATTCTCGCTGCGGACAGCAAAAAACGCGTGTTGTCGTGGCCGCTTGTCAGCCCACGTTGCGCATGCCGTCGCTGGCGGTCAGTGCCGGGAAGCGTTTGCGGATGGCGGATTCAATGCCGGCCGCATCCAGGCCGGATTCACTGAGCAGTTCTTCGCGGCTGGCGTGTTCGAGGAACTGGTCCGCCAGACCGAGATGCAAAAGGGGCAGGGTCACGCCATGCGCAGCCAGCAGCTCGCCCACAGCCACGCCTGCACCACCGGCAATGGCGTTGTCTTCCAGGGTGACCAGGGCCTCGTGGCTGGCGGCCAGCTCCAGGATCAGTTTCTGGTCAAGCGGCTTGATGAAGCGCATGTTGACCACGCTGGCATTGAGGGCCTCGCCCGCCTTCATGGCCGGTGCCAGCATTGCACCAAAGGCAAGCAGAGCAATACTCCGACCGCGCCTGCGAAGTTCGGCCTTGCCGATCGGCAAGGTGTCCAGGCTGGCTTCAATGGCCGCGCCGATGCCACCGCCACGCGGATAGCGCACGGCGGCCGGTCCCTGGTACTGGAACCCGGTGCTGAGCATCTGCCGACATTCGTTTTCGTCGGAAGGTGCCATCACCACCATGTTGGGAATGCAGCGCAGATAGCTGAGATCGAAGCTGCCGGCGTGGGTGGCGCCATCCGGACCCACCAGTCCGGCGCGGTCGATGGCAAAGAGAACGTCGAGGTTCTGCAGCGCCACGTCGTGGATGAGCTGATCGTAGGCGCGCTGCAGGAAGGTCGAGTAGATTGCCACCACCGGCTTGCCGCCTTCGCAGGCCATGCCGGCAGCAAGCGTCACCGCGTGTTGCTCGGCGATGCCGACATCGAAGTAGCGATCTGGATACTCACGGGAAAAGCGCACCAGTCCGGAACCTTCGCGCATGGCCGGGGTTATCCCGTACAGGCGCGAGTCCGCTGCGGCCTGATCGCACAGCCAGTCGCCAAAGATCTCGGTGTAGGTGGGTTTGCCGGCAGCCTTGCTGACCAGGCCCTTGTCTGGATCGAAGGGGCCGACGGCGTGGTAGTCGATCTGTTCCTTTTCGGCCGGCGCATAACCCTTGCCCTTGGTGGTGATCACATGCAGAAGCTGCGGGCCCTTGAGGTCCTTCAGCACGCGCAGGGTCTGCACCAGTTGGGGCAAATCGTGGCCGTCGATGGGGCCGCTGTAGTGGAAACCCAGCTCCTCGAACAGCGTGCTCGGCATGAACATGCCCTTGGCATGCTCCTCCCAGCGTTTCACGAAGCGCCAGAGGAAACCCTTGCGCTTCATCATCTTCTTGCCGCTCTCGCGCATGCGGTTGAGCGTGCGGCTGGACATCAGTCGCGCCAGCATGCGCGTCAGTGCGCCGACGTTCTCGCTGATCGACATCTGGTTGTCGTTGAGGATCACCAGCAAGTCGGGCTCGACGTCGCCTCCGTGATTGAGTGCCTCATAGGCGAGGCCGGCGGTCATCGCGCCATCACCGATCACGGCGACGATCTTGCGTGCATCGCCCTTGCGTTGCGCGGCGATGGCCATGCCCAGCGCCGCACTGATCGATGTCGAGGAATGGCCGACGCCAAAGGTGTCGAACTCGCTTTCCTCACGACGCGGGAACGGGGCAAGGCCGCCCTTCTTCTTCACCGTGGTGATGCGGTCGCGGCGGCCGGTGAGGATCTTGTGCGGATAGCACTGATGGCCGACATCCCAGACCAGGCGGTCGGCCGGGGTGTCGAACAGGTAGTGCAGGGCAACCGTCAACTCGACGACACCGAGGCCCGCGCCAAAATGCCCGCCCGAACTGGCCACCGACTGCACCAGGTAATCGCGGACTTCGCGGGCAACCGCGCCCAACTCGTACTCGGGCAACTGGCGAAGGTCGGCAGGGGTTTCAATGCGCGAAAGGCGCGGATAGCGGGTCGAGTCGATCATTACCAGGCAATCGGGCGGTTCAAGGCCGCATTTTCGGCTACCCGGCGATGCTCGGCAAGGAAACGATGCGGGCAATTTGCGGGCAAATGCAGCTGCCGAGGCCAACAACCCGGCGCCAGCAGGCTACTGCGGACGGCGATTGCGGGGCAGGTGGTTGACCAGAAACTCCATCTGGTCGGCCAGGATGTTGCGATTGGAGAGGATCAGGTGCTCGACCCAGCTTGGCCGGTAGGGAACGGCAAGCAGGGGCATGTGCGCCTGCTGCGGCGTGCGCGAGCCCTTCTTCACGTTGCAGTGCAGGCAGGCCGTGACCACGTTCGACCAGATGTCGCGTCCGCCGCGCGAGATGGGCACCACGTGGTCGCGGGTCAGCTCGCCGCGCGAAAAATGATTGCCGCAATACATGCACAGGCTGCGGTCGCGGGCGAACAAGGCGGCGTTGGTCAGTGCCGGCGCGGGGTCCATGGCTGCGGGTCGGGCGTGCCCGGTGCTGGCCACGATCGGATGCAGGTCAAGCGTGCTTTGCAGGCCGGTTTCGCGATTGGTGCCGCCGTGGATGGTCAGGCAGGGGTCGCCCAAGGTCCAGGCCACGGCGCGGCGCACGTACAGGCAGGTCGCGTCCTGCCAGGAAATCCAGTCCATGATGCGACCGCTCGCGTCCAGCGAAAGGACGCGGGTGCCGTGGATGGATCCGATGGTTCGAACGTCTGCCAGCATCCGAAGCTCCGTTGCGGTGAGAGCGGTCAGCATTCCGGCCGCAGCCGGTTTCCCGACGTGCGCGGGTCGCAGCATAGACCAAGTAGCGGCCCTCTGCGCAAGACTGGCAATTGTTTATGGCAAGGGTTTGACCATGCGCAGCAGCTCGACACCGAAACCGCTGCGCTCATACAGCTCGCGTGCGCGCTGGTTTCCTTCAAACACGGCGAGCTGCAAATGACGGAACCTGTGCTCGCGTGCCCAGCGTTCCGCATAGGCGAGCAGGGCGCTGCCGATGCCCTCGCCATCGTGCTTCCGATCCACCGCAAGATCGGAAATATGGCAGTTCTGGGCGTTGCTGAAAAAGTCCTTCATGGTTTGCAGGTGGATGAATCCAACCCGCTCGCCGTCGTCATTCTCGGCCACGAAAACGTGGGAACCGGGCGGTTGCTCGCTCAGATGGCGGGCGAGGTCGACGCGCACATGTTCGGCGCATTCGCCGCGCCGCCGCCATGGCGGCAGCTTGAAGCCTTCGACGAAGCGCGGAACGAGGCCGAGGATGAACTCATCGTCATCGGCATCGGCAAGGCGGATATGGATATTGGCTTGCGTGTCCATTTTCCGTGATTCCGGAACTCAACCAAATTGTGATTCGGGCATGGCCATCAGGGTATCGGCACCTGCACGGATTGCTGCGCCATGGCCATGGATGCGCGGCAGGATGCGGGTGAAGTAGAAGCGCGCAGTATGCCGCTTCGCTTCCTTGAACTGTGCCGATTGCGGGGATTGATCGAGTGCCGCAATGCTGCGTGCCCAGCACCAGGCAAGCGCGACATAGCCGGAGTAGAACAGATAGTCCACCGAGGTTGCACCGATTTCCTCGACATTGTCCTTCGCACGTTTGGCGATTTCCTGGGTGAGGTCGCTCCATTCCTTGGTGACGATGGCCAGTGGTGCAATGAACTCGCCGAGTGCCGGGTTGTTGGTGTGCGCCTGGCAGAATGCGGAGATCTCGACCAGGAAATGCTTGAGCCCGGGGCCGCCCATTTGCAGGATCTTGCGGCCGATCAGGTCGTTGGCCTGGATCTGCGTGGTGCCTTCATACAGGGTGGTAATGCGCGCATCGCGGGAATACTGCTCGGCGCCGGTTTCCACGATGTAACCGTGGCCACCGAAGATCTGCACCGCGTGGTAGGTCGACTCCTGAGCCAATTCGGTCAGCAGGCCCTTGACGATGGGGGTGAGGAAGGCGACCAGCTCATCGGCGCGGGTGCGTTCGGCTTCGTCGCTTGAATGGGTGGAAATGTCCTGCTGCAGATAGGCATAAAGGGCGAGCACGCGACCGCCCTCGGCAAAGGCTTTCTGGGTCAGCAACATGCGCCGCACGTCGGCATGCACGATCAGTGGGTCGGCAGGCTTGTCGGGAAATTTCGCGCCCGAGAGGGAGCGCATCTGCAGGCGTTCGCGCGCGTAGCGCAACGAATGCTGGTAAGCGCGCTCGATCAGGCCGAGGCCCTGCACGCCGACCGCCATGCGCGCCGTGTTCATCATGGTGAACATGGCATTGAGGCCCTTGTTCGCGGCGCCGATCAGCCAGCCTTCGGCGCCGTCGAAATTCATCACGCAGGTGACCGAGGCGTGGATGCCCATCTTGTGTTCGATGGAGCCGACCGCCAGCGAATTGCGCTCGCCCATGCGGCCGTCCTTGCCGACCTTGAACTTGGGCACGATGAACAGCGAGATGCCTTTCACGCCAGCAGGCGCATCGGGCAGGCGGGCCAGCACCAGGTGCACGATGTTTTCGGTGAGGTCATGTTCGCCGGCGGTGATGAAAATCTTGGTGCCGCTGATGCGGAAACTGCCATCCGCATTCGGCTCAGCGCGGGTCTTGAGCAGGCCGAGATCGGTGCCGCACTGCGGCTCGGTCAGGCACATGGTTCCGGTCCAGCGCCCCTCGATGATCGGCTTGAGGAAGGCTTCCTGTTGCCAGGGCTCGCCATGCACCTTCAGCGCTTCGGAAGCGCCGTGGGAGAGCATGGGGAAATTGCTCCAGGCGAGGTTGGCTGCATCGACCATTTCCTTGAAGATGGCACCGATGGTTTCCGGCAATTCCTGTCCGCCGAACCGGGCGGGTATGGTCAAGGCTGGCCAGCCGCCTTCGACGAACTGGTCGTAGGCCTGCTTGAATCCCTTCGGCGTGCGCACGCTGGCGGTCGCCTTGTCGAGCACGCAGCCTTCGAGATCGGCGCTGGCATTGATCGGAGCGAGAACCTGTTCGGCAAACTTCGCGGCCTCCTCAAGCACGGCATCGACGATGTCCGGCGTTGCCGACTCGAAGTTGGGCAGGCGCTGGAACAATGAGGCGGCACCCAGGACATCGTTCAGGGCAAAACGGATGTCGGCAAGTGGGGCGTGGTACTGGGTCATGGGGATCCTCGCAATGGGCTTGCGTTGCGTTGAATGTGGGGCGCTCAGCGCCAGGTGTCGGCAAGTCCGGGTGCGGGAGACAGGCGGCTGTTGCGCTCGAACTTGTATTTGCCATCCGGTTCGCTGCTGCGGATGGTTCCGTGCAGGAAGTAGGCGAAATCGGACTTCGGCAGGCTGGATCCGGCAGCCGGCTTGAATGTCGTCTCGACGACATCCGCGCTGCTTCCGGGAATGTCGAGGTTCATGCCGAGGTTCAACTCGCCCACTGACCTGCCGTCCACTTCAAGCGTTGCTTCAAGGTTGCTGAAGGTCATTTCGACGTTGCTGAAATTTTGCACCCTGAGCAACAGGCGCCAGTTGCCGTCGGCTTGCAGGGCCAGTTGCTGCACGCTGGCCGTGGGTGGGCTGATCCGCTTGACCGGGCCGCCGCCACAGGCGAGCAGGACCACTGCACAGAACAGGGCGAGAGCCGGATTGCGCAATGCCATGAGCTTCCTCAAACGATCGTTTCAACCCGCCTAGCGTAGCGTGTCGCCGTGGCTCTGGAAAGCGTGCGCGCCCGGCGTGCTTGCGCAGGCTGCACATGCATTTGTGCGGTCGCCGGGCGGATCGTCAGCCAACCTGACCGGCAGCTGCGGAATTCTTCTGCCTCGCGGCAAACGACGCGACATCCAGTTGCGCGGTGACCTGGCCGGCATCCAGCAGGATCACTTCTTCGGCCAGCGCAACCACTTCCTCGGGCTGATGCGAAACGATCAAGGCGGCGACTGGCAGTTCGCGTTTCAGCGCAAGCAGGTGATCGAGCACCTGGCGGCGTGCGCCGCGATGCAGCCCGGTCAAGGGCTCGTCCAGCAGCAGGATGCGCGGTCGCGCCAGCAGCGCGCGAACAATCGCCACACGCTGGCGCTCACCGCCCGAAAGATTGACCGGCATGCGTTCAAGCAATGCGCCGAGGTCCAGCAAGTCCACCAGCGCCATCATGTCTGCCGTGCTGCGCTTGCGAGCCCGCGCCCCGTAAAGCAGGTTGGTGCGCACATCGAGGTGGGGAAACAGGCGGCCATCCTGGAAAACGTAACCCACGTCACGGGCCGCGGTGCTGATCGAGATTCCCTCGCTACGATCAAACAGGATCTGGCCATCCAGCACGATGCGTCCCCGCTCGGGTTCGAGCAGGCCGGCAATGGCGTTGAGCACGGTGGACTTGCCGGCGCCCGAGTCGCCGAACAGGGCAAGCCAGCGCGAAGCGGCGCGGAAACGGATGTCGATGGCGAGATCGGCAAATGTGTGGCCGATTTCCAGCTCAATCATGGCGTCGGCGTCCCCACAGCGATCCGCCCAGGCCTGCCGCAACCAGGGTTGCCGCCAAGGCAATGGCAAACGCGACCCAGGTCAGGCGCGCCACGCCTGCCTCGCCACCGGGCATGTTCATCAACTCGTAGATGGCGATCGACAGCGTGCGCGTTTCGCCCGGAATGCTCGAAACAAAGGTGATGGTGGCACCGAATTCACCGAACGCGCGGGCAAACGCCAGCACGCAGCCGGCGATGATCCCGCGCGATGACAGCGGCAGCACGATGGTGAAGAAGCGACGCCATGCCGATGCGCCCAGGGTTTCCGCCGCGCGTTCCAGGCGTTGATCGACCTGGTCGAAGGCGACCCGGATCGAAATCACCAACAGCGGAAATCCCATCACGCAGGCGGCAAGCACGGCACCGGTCCAGCGAAACGCAAACACGATGCCGAGCGTGTCCAGCCATTCGCCAATCCAGCCATGCCGCCCGAACAGCACCAGTAGCGCATAGCCGGTGACCACCGGCGGCAGGGTCAGTGGCAGGAACATCAAGGCTTCCACCAGCATGCGTCCGGGAAACCGCTTGCGCGAGAGCAGCCAGGCCAGGCCGATGGCAAACGGCAACGAGGCCAGTACGCTGAGGATTCCCACATGCAGGCTGAGCAGCAATGCCTGCCACTCGGCGGACGTCAGCGCGCTCATGGCGTGAGCGAATCAAATCCGCAACGCTGGAACACGGCGCCGGCTTGTGCGGATTCGAGCAGGTCGAGCAGATGCCGCGCTGATTCGACATCATCGCCCTGGATGGCTGCAATCGGATAAATGATCGGCGCGTGGCTGGATTGTGGAAACGTATCGACCACGCGCACACGCGGCTCGGAAACCGCATCCGAGCGATAGACGATGCCAAGCGGCGTTTCTGCGCTCGCCACAAATCGCAGGGCGGCGCGCACATGCGCAGCGGGGGCCAGGCGCGATGCCACCGAGTCCCACACACCCAGGGAAATCAAAGCGGCCTTTGAATACTTGCCGGCGGGCACGCTGTCTGGCGTGGCGATGGCGAGGCGGCCATCGCCACCGAGTGCACCGGCAAGATCGAAGCCTTGCTCGATGCGCAACTGCACATTGCCCTGCGCTGGCCCAATCAGCACCAGTGCATTGCCGAGCAGGTTGCGGCGCGTGCCGGCCACGATCCGGCCCGTGGCCTCGACGTGATTCATCCAGTCCTCATCGGCTGAAATGAAAAGAGCGGCCGGTGCGCCGTGCTCGATCTGGCGCGCCAACTGCGAAGACGCCGCGTAGCTCACCTCGATCTGGCCGATGGCGTGTGCCTGAGGCTGGGCGATGATGGTGTCCAGCGCAGGCTTCAGGCTGGCCGCGGCAAACACCAAAAGCTCAGCGGCACGCACTGTCCCCGCAGTGGCCAGGACCATGACCACGCAGCCCAGCAAGCTGGCGAGAACGGATGAACGCCTGCGCACAAGCCGTGCGCGCGCAGGCAGCCTGCACGGGTGTCCGGGCGTCACTGGGTATCGGTATTGGATTTCAGATTGAGGAATGGAACCGCACCCCCCGGAATCATGGTGGTCGGCAGCACGCCGTCCCACTTCTCGGCCTGGGTCAGGGCAATCAACTGTGCGTTCTGGCGCAAGGCCTCGCCGCGCGCCTTGATGGCATCGGCTTCGGCAATGCCGCGCACGCGAATGGCTTCGGCTTCGGCCTGCGCCTTGGCCAGCGCCGAATCGGCCTGCGCCTTGGCCTGGGTCACGGTGATTTCCGCATTGATGCGCTCGGTTTCGAGGTTCTGGCGTTTGGTCTGGATTTCCACCTCGGCCATCATGCGTTTCTCGATCGACTGTTCGTAGGCATCGGAAAAGGTCACGTCCTCGACCTGCACGCTGTCGATCATCACCGGTCCTGTCACGCCTTCCTTCAAACCCTGGTTGATATCGATGCCGAGCTTGGTCCGGTCCTGGATTGCCGAGATCGCCGTGTAACGACCAAACACGTTCTTGACCTCGTCAGGCACCTTGCGGCTGATCAGGCGCTCGACCATCTTGTCGATGGTTCCGTACTGGGAATACAACTCCTCAACGCTGCTTGCCGGCACGTGGTAGCTGACCGAGATGCGCAAGGTGGCCGACTGCTGATCCTTGCTGTAGGACTCCACAGACTGGTAGATGATGGTCTGGTTCTGCACCGAGATTTCCTTCACGGTGTCCACGAATGGCAACTTGAAGTTGAGGCCCGGTTCGGCAATGCCAGCCACGGCGCCATAGCGCAATTGCACGCCGCGCTCGCCCTGGTCAATGGTGTACCAGCTTCCAAACACCACGGTCAGCAGCAATATGGCTACCACGGCGAAAAGGGCCAGGCTGATCCAACGCTTGGGGTTGACCATCAAGTTGACGGGTCTGTTCATTTCGATCTCCTTGGGGGTTGGAGTGCCTGAAGCAGCACTACTTGCTGCGTTTGAAATCCTGATAAAAGGCAATGGCGCCACGCACGATCAATGCCGCCAGCACCAGGCCACCGACGACTTCAATGAGAACGGTCATGTCTTGCTCCGGAATCGGTTCAGCCGGGTTGCGGTTTGCACAGCATGCGAGTTTCACAGTCTATGCGAAATCAGGGCGTTTATTGTCAGGCTCGCGTGGCCCGCGATGTGCACCTTGCGCCTGATCCGTCCAATCGCGTCAGCGCCGTTCCGCTTCGAGTTCAGTCTGCCGCGCAGGCTCCCAGGCAACGAATTCCCTTGAAAGTGCCGGACAAGACGCGGCCTTTCCGATGTGCCTTCCATTGATACCGGTTCAGTCGGCCTTCGGTTTCCTGCCGCCTGGCAGGAATATGCGCGTGTCCGGTTTTCGAGTCGGGTCCGCGCACGGCTCGATGGCTTGGTCGATCGGTCGGGCGCAGCGTGCGAGGTCATCGAGCACGGCACGGGTTCGCTCGCGATAGCGTGCGGCGGTTTCATCGGCAGCCGGGTCTGTGTCCTTCATGACCGCGCGCAGCTCCAGCTTGCGCACCGGTGGCGACATGGCAACCGTCGACTGCAACTGCAGCACGACGCGACGATCAACCAGATCGATGCTGGCCAGCACGATGCGCACCGGAACAGGAATCATCGCGCCGTTCTGGTAACGGGCCAGCACGAAAGGCACGAAGGGTTGCGGCAAGCGCAGGTTCATCTGCTTGCCATTGTCCAGACGCAACAGCAGGCGATCGCTGCCGTCCATATAACTGTCCAGTCGCAGGCCCGGATCGACGCGATGTTTTCCGACGCACGGCACGAAGCTGTACTCGATGGCGCGCGCAGAATCGCCCATGTACTTGACGCTACCGTCTTCTTCTTTCGACATTGCACGCAACTTGCGCACTCCACCCTCTGCGGATCTCACCCGCTCCAGGGTACCGCCGCGCACGAACATGGCCGTGTACGGAAACCAGGCTGTGCGCTGGTTGTAGCCACCACCGTGCTCCAAGCATTCGAAATCCGTGGATTCGTCGGTTGCCCCGGTGATGGTGGGTTCCGCATCGCCCAGTTCGGGAACCAGCGTCCCGTCGGATTCCAGGGAAAAGGTCAGCTTGGCGCCGACCGAGTAGTAGGTGCCGGCCGCATCCTCGGCGGTCATCATGTAGGCGCGGTACGGGCCGTGGAAAGAGAATTCCGCAATGGCAGACTCGTCGGCCATCGGCGAAGCTGCGTCGGGCCTGCCGCCCGATTCCCCGGCAAGAAGCAACGACGGGATGACCAGGAGCATCATCTGGAGCAAGCGTGCGAATGGCTGCATTCTCATGTTCCGACTCCTGTCTGGCGGCGGCATCCTAACCGACGCGGCAGGTGAGCGCGAACAAAGTGCAGTGGGCAATCGGAACGACCATTGCAAGCTCAAAAAGCAGCAACCTTGTGGCGCCGCATCGCTTGCGTACTCTCCATCCATCGCGCGATTCAAGGCAGGCCCACTCGTTTCATTCAAACCCGTCTGCAAAGATCAAATCAGGCACATTGACCGTGCTGCGCACGCAGTTCCAGGTTTCACCGATGCGCGCACCGGTGTCGATGATCTCGAAATGGCTGACCAGCACCGGTGTTGATCCATTCACCACGTCGACGAAGGTGCGTGCCTCGATGCCGAGGCTGTCCCAGCTGGCCGAGGTGTAGCGGTCGGATTCGAAGGTCAGGGCGATGTTGCCGCCATCGGCCAGCACGATGCCGTAGCGCTGCATGGTGCGCAGGATCACCTGTGCGGCCGCGCTGTAGCCGCTCATGTTGAAGTTCGACTTCAGGCGCATGCGCACGCCGTAGGGAACCGTGCCGATCGGGCCGCTGGGCCCACCCGCATGCGATGCGGGACGAACATACAGGCGTCCGCCAACGCCACCGAGCGATGCATCCGTCGCCATGCGCGGATTGGGCAGCACGAAACGGATGGCATGGCCGAGATCGGAGTTGGCGATACCCACCTTGGCGGCCACTTCGTCGGCATTGACCAGCAGTGGAGCGATGGGAAAGCCGGCGGCATCGCCACTGGTGCAATGTTCGCCACGTCCTTCGGGCGGATAGACCGCATTCAATTGCCAGATGACCAGGCAGCGTGCGTTGAGCACGCCGCCGGAGTAGTTGCCCGAGTACAGCTCGTAGAGCAGGTTGCCCTGGCGCACCAGCAGGTGGCAGTCCTCACTGTCGTTGTCGCAGCTCAGGCCGGATTGACCTTCGAACGCGGCATCGGCCGGTACCGGCATGCTGGTCGGTAGGTCTTCGCAATCCGGATCGTAGTACTCGCCCGAACCCTGGTGTGGCACCACCGTGCGCATGGGCGTTCCGGCTGGTGCATTCGGATAGGTTTGCAGGGAAAAGTCGATCTGGAATCGGTTGCCGTTGCCCCAGCCACCGAGTCCCACCAGGGTGTTGATCATCGACGTGGAGTTCGGATGCAACGGCGCAGCCGAAATGTTCTGGTGCCAGATGGCTTCGTTGGGAAAGCGCGGTGGCGGATCGGCGCAGGCGAGCCCTGCATGCAGGACCATCGCCAGTCCCAGGCTGATGCGGGGTGTTGCGGAACCAAAGGTCTGGCGCATGCTTGCGCTCCAGGAGTGAATGGCGGTCCGTAGTCTGTTCGATTCCCGACGCCGACAATTGTAGGCTGATTGGCAGTTTGCGGATGCCATTGGCCACCCGGTCTGCCTGACTGGATGCGCGTCAGGGCTGCGCGGATCAGCCGTCATCCCGGTGGAAGCCGGGACCCATTTTCCAAACAGGGCGTTGAACGCACGGGATTCCGATTTGCCTCAGTTCTCCACATCGCCCAGTGCCGCATCGGGCAGGGCATAGCAGGTATCCAGCAGTGGTCCGTCGTGGATGATTTCCGGGAACTGCACGCCACGGATCGCCTGTACAGCAAAAATCTCCTGTACCGCGCCGGTGAACTTGAGCAAGCCGAGGATGCGGCCGCTTTCCAGATGCACGGCCCACACGCCGCATTGGCGTTCGCCGTCGATTTCGCCAAACGGATGCTTGTCGCGCAGTTGCGACAATCCGACAAAAGCAACCTTGCCAATCAGATCCATGCCGCGCACGAATCCGGGCAGGCGGGCGACTTCCCGCTGTTGCCTCGACTGCTCATCAACGCAGCACAAGGCACCGCGACCGGATTCCAGCAACCACAGGCGACCGTCGTGCCAGCGCGGCGAATGCGGCATGGCCAGTCCACGCACCAGGGTTTCATCATTGGCGCAGTCGATCAGCACGCCGCCATCGTGTTTGTGATCGCGCCAGCCTTGCGCGGTGTTGGTTTGCGCGAGTGCAGTCACATAGCGCGGCTGGCCATCGCGCATGCCGAGGCCGTTCAGATGGCAACGATCCTCGGCGGCGAGGCCGCTGACGAATGCAGGGCGCCAGCGCGGCACGAAACTATGGCTTGCATCCCTCGTGCACAGTGTCGAGAACAGCGTGTTGACGAACCAAAGCTCGCCCTGCGCGTCCCAGGCCATCTCGTGGATGTCGATGGCACCGGTGATGTGGCCAGCGCGCGCCAGATACACGGCATCGTGTCGCGGCGGATCATGCAGTCGGGTGGCGACGGCCGGCATGTTGTGGAACTCGACGATTTCGCTGCGTGTGCCCAGCGCGATGCGGTTGGCATCCGCGGCAACTCCCATCGGCGTGTTGAAGTCGAGGAAATGGGTATTGACGGAATCACCATCCGCACGCAGCACGACCAGCTTGCCGGCCTGGTAGGTGCTGACCAGCAGACTGATGCCAAGTTGGCGCAGCAGTTCCGGAAAACCGGCGCTGTGGACGCTGGCCAAGGTTTCGCCACTCGCGAGTCTGTCCGGCTTGTCGGTGTCGGCGCCCATTGGCGGAAGTCCCTGCGCTCGCGCATGGTGCGGCGCGTTTCGATCATAGCCGGATGCAGGTGTCTGGCTATACTCGTTCATCGATCATGCCGGAATTGTCCATGTCATCCACGCCATCCCCTGCATCCGCTCTGCCGGTCGCGCAGGAATTCCTCGGCCATCCCAAGGGTCTCTACATCTGCTTCTTCACCGAGATGTGGGAGCGCTTCTCGTTCTACGGCATGAAGGCCTTGCTGCTGCTGTACCTGGTCAAGTACCACCTGTTCAGCGATGACAACGGCTACAACCTGATTGGCGCCTACGGCGGCCTGGTCTACGCCATGCCGGTGATTGGTGGGCTGGTCGCGGATCGCTGGCTGGGCATGCGCAAGGCGGTGGTGTTCGGCGGCATCCTGCTCGTGCTCGGGCACCTCGGCATGGCCTTCGAGGGTCGCCAGGCGGCCATGGTCGATGGTGTCATCGTGCGCGACGAGGGCGCACTGCAGGTGTTCTATTTCTCGCTGGCCCTGATCATCATGGGCGTGGGCTTCCTCAAGCCCAACATCTCCACCATCGTCGGCAAGCTGTACGGGCCGAATGATGCGCGGCGTGATTCCGGGTTCAGCATTTTCTACGCCGGCATCAACATCGGCGCGACGGTTTCCGCGCTCTTGTGCGGCTGGCTCGGGGAAACCTGGGGCTGGGGCTGGGGATTCGGTGCGGCGGGCATCGGCATGATCGCTGGCCTGGCCAATTTCCTCTATGGCCAGAAGCATTTGATGGGCCATGCCGAACCACCGGATCCGGCGCGCCTGCGCGAACGCCTGTTTGCCGGGCTATCGCGCGAACACTGCATTTATCTGGCAGCCATCGCCGGTCTCGCGGTGGTCTGGTTGTTGATCCAGTCGCACTCCTTGTTGGTGGCGGTGATTCCTGGGGTTTTTGAAACCTCCCCGGTGTTGCTGGCCATGCATCTGGTGACCGTGTGCCTGTTCGGCGGCATCCTCTGGTTCATGTTTCGCCACTGCAGCACGGTCGAACGCGATCAGATGTTTGCTGTGCTTGCGTTCATTGGATTTTGTCTGGTTTTCTTCACCCTGTACGAGCAGACCTATGGCTCGTGGGTGCTGTTCTCTGATCGTGCGATGAACCATGCCGCGCTTGGCATCGAGTGGTCGGCGAGCCAGCTGACTTCGCTGGGAGCGTTCTTCATTCTTGTGCTGGCTCCATTTTTCGCCTGGCTGTGGCCACGACTGGAAAAGCGCGGCCTGAATCCGGGCAAGTCGGCCAAGTCGGCCTGGGGATTGATCCTTGCCGGTGTTTCCTTCCTCGTGCTGGTGTGGAGTGCGAGGCATCCGCAGGCCAATGGCCTGACCGGAATCTGGTGGTTCGTTCTCGCCTATTTCGTGCTGGAAGTGGGTGAGATGCTGCTCTCGCCGATCGGGCTTTCGGCAGTCACCGAGTTGTCGGTGCCGCGCGTGGTGGGCTTGATGATGGGCGGCTGGTTCCTCGGCACCTCGTACTCCGAAGTGCTGGCCGCGCAGATCGGCAAGCTGGCTTCCATGGAAGTCTCCGGGGACGTTGCAATCAACGTGGCCGATGCCCTGAGCCGCTACAGCGAGGTGTTCCTGTTTTCGGCGAAGATCGGCATTGGCGCGGGCATCGTGGTCCTGCTGTTGACGCCCCTGGTCAACCGCCTGATGCACGGCGTGAGGTGAGTTTCCAGTTCAGGCGCAGCGCACACCCATCACCGCGACATTGCGTTGCGCACAGTCAAGGGTGATGGCTTCCAGCAGTTCCAGGAATTCAGCCTGTTCGCGGCAGCGGATCTGCATGGCCACGCTGTGCCAGACCGGGCCGGTCGGCACCTGGCCGCCAATGCGGGTGAGGGCACGATCCACCACGGCGCGTGCGCGCGCGGCAATCTGGTCCGGCGCGGATTTCTTCTCGCGATCGCCAAACAGGATGGTCACGTGCATGGCAGTCCTCCAGAAACCGTCAATGCTTCGAGTTTCCGTCAGCGAATCTGAACGGCTTGTTACGCGCAAGCACGCTGCAAGCATGCACACAACAGTTGACAGTGGCGTGTCAGCGCGTGCGTGGATGCAGAATTCAGCGCCAGTCGCCCAACGCCACGAATCCTGCCCAGAAATAGGGATGATCGCTGCGCCCGGCGGCGCGACGCGACTTCAGCACGGCGCGTTGCGCATGTTGCATGGCGGTTGGCGTGTCGGCCTTGTCGGCAATCCGGGCCAGATAGAGCGCTTCGCTCCATTGCGCGGTGGCTTCATCGTCCACTGACCACAGGCTGAGCAGTACGGTACGCGCGCCAGCCAGGTGGAACGCGCGTGCCAGGCCGTTCAGTCCTTCGTAGGCGTGGGTGCTGCCGCTGGCCGTGGAACACGCGGCGAGCACTGCCCATTGCACCGCACCCAGATCCAGCGCCGCGATCTCCATTGCGCCGAGCAAGCCGTCGTCGGTGTTGCTGCCGTCGCCTTGCTTCGGTGCCGCAAGCAGCAACGCGGTGGAGGCCGCGGACGCTTCGCCCGATGTCTGCGCGCGCAAGCTGATGCCACGCGTAACCGAGTTGCCGGCGCAGCCGGATGAGCCGGCTTCGATGCCGTGCGTGGCCAGGTGCAGCAGTGCGGCTTGCGGCGCTTCGCGACGAAAGCGTGCTTCGCTGGCGTCGTCGCCGACCAGTGCCAGCAGGGCGCGATCATCGCCTTGCTTGCGCAGCAGCTGGGCAATGCGCTCGACTTCGCGCCGGGCACCGGGAAGGGCAGGCAATGCGGATCCGTCCGGGCATGTCCGACTGGCCTTGTCGCCCTTCTCACCGCCGCGTGGATCGGCGACGGCGAGCAGCGCATGCTGCGGCGCGGGTCGCGCTGTCGTCGCGAACAAGTCACGCTCATGGTTGAGCACGTGGAATTGCACATCGCGTTCCACCAGATAGCCGTCCGCATCGGGAAGCGCAGGCCAGGGCAGGCGCAGCAGCGGACCTTCGGCGATGATCAGAAAGCGCTTGGCAGCGGTTGCCTTGCGGATCGGAAGCCAGACCGTCTTCGCCAAGCTTGCGCCACGATCACGCACTTCGGCGATTTCGCTGGCCGGCGTGGCCAGCGACGCCTGCCAAGCGGCGAGCGCTGCCGCGATTCCCTGCGCCGAGCCGAGTCGGATCGCGACAACCGGCACATCCCCGGGCGGCAGCACGAATGCCCAGGTTTCCGCATCTTCGATATCCACGGCGGCGTTGGCGAAGTCGGTCGGCCGCGTGTGCCTGAGATCATGCAACCAGACCAGTGCCGTGTCCGCCGGTCGCGCGGCGCGCAAGGTGCCCAGGTCGATGGTCGAGTTTGCCATGCGACCTGCCGGCGGCAGGGCCTGGGCGAGCTGGCGCTCGGCACGCTCCAGTCGCGTGCCGGCCCGGGAATTGGCCATGCCGGCACTGCGCAGCCGTTCGACACCGGCACTGGCGGCTTGCCATTCCTTCCACAGCGGTTGCAGTTTCGCGTCCTTGTCGACGCGGGCGCGAGCCAGGCGTTCGGCCTGGATTGCCGTCACCTGTCCGCGTGCGGAAATCGCCAGTGACCAGGCCCGTTCCAGCAGGTGCGGATCCTTGCTGTCCAGGGCAATCGCCAGCGCGTGATCGAGGGTGGTGTAGTCCTGTTCCTGATAGGCCAGGGCCTGCTCATCGGACAACCCGGAAGCCACTTCGCGCACGGCGGTCTGGCGCGTCGTCTCGGCTGCCGTAGCCGCATTGAAGGCTTCGACATGGCGACCCTGGCCCCACAAGGCCGCAGCCAATCCGTGTTGCGAAAACAGCGGCGAGCTCTCCGCGCCGGCCGGTGCATCGCGCAGTTTCGCCAACATCGCCCTGAAGCCGGTTTCCGCCTCGACGAAGCGGCCTTGCCAGACGCGCACCATGGCGATGTTGCCCAAGGGAAGGAAATCCGCGACGTTCTTGCTTTGCTTGCGTTGCGCAATTTCCAGGGCCTGCTGGAAGCGGGCAATGGCGGCATCGCCGTGGCCCGGGATTTCACTTTCGGCATTGCCGTAGTTGTTGTACAGCATCGCGCTCTGCAGCGAATCCGCACCGTACACGCGCTTGAAGGCCGGCAGTGCCTTGGCATACCAGTCGATGGCCTGAACGGGTTGCGCGCGGGCGCGCGCAAGATTGCCCAGCGCATACAGCACCGTGGCCTGGTTGCGTCCACTTGGATCCGGAGAGGTCAGTTCGAGCGCCAGTGCCTCGCGATAGGCCGCATCGGCACGTTCCAGGTCGCCACTGATGCGACGCGTCTGCCCCATGCGGATCAAGGTGCGCGCCAGCGCACGCGAATCCGGCGCCGCCTGTTGGCGCAGGATGGCCAGCGCCGCATCCAGCGAAGTCAGGGCGCCGCCGTAGTCCGCCGAGATGCGCTGTGCCAGTGAAAGATCGGACAACACCTGGGCATGGGCCGGCGATTGGTCGGCGCCGCGCTCGCGCATGAGGCGTTCGACCTCGCCAAGCTCGGCCAGCGCCTTGTCCGCGTTGCGCTGACGGGTCCAGGCCAGGCCGCGCAGGCGGCGCGCTTCCAGCACCTGATCCGCGAACTCGGGATCGGAGCCGAATCCCTCGATTGCACGCGTGGCAGCGGCAATCACGCCGTCGTGATCCTTCTCACCCGCATCCAGGGCACGCGCCAGCAACAATTCAAGGTGCGCGCGTTGGCGCGGGCTTGCGTCGTCGGGCAACGCGGTCAGCAGCGCGTTGACGCGAGGCAGGGCGGACTGATCGTCGCCACGCGCAAGCATCGCCTCTATCGCGCTCAGCTCCGCCGCAGGCTGCGTGGCCAGGCAAGGTGCGGCACCGAGCACGACCAGACTGATCAGGCCGAGGAATCCAAGTCGATGGAAAGCGCTGTTCAGCATGCAGGCACCTGCGTGGTCTGCATTCAGGATAACGCGAACCCTTGTCACGAGATGTGGCGTGTTTGTCGCATCGACGCATTGCTGAGTCGACATTCACGCCGGGCTCCCGCAAGCCATCCATTGCCGCTACGCTTCCGATCCGCTCCCAGCGCACCGATCGAAAGCCCATGAACCAGATCCTGCCCATGCTCGTCGGCTTTTCCATTGGTGTGGCGCTGCTGCTGGCTGCGGCCCTGGCGATGGGCTATCGGCAGGTGCCGCTGCCCTGGCCATCGCGGGTGGGCGGTTTGCTCATGCTCGGCGGTTTGGCGCTGACCCAGCTTGCGCATCTGCATCTCATCACGGGCATCGGTGTGGATGGGCCTTCGCGGCGCTACATCGTGGTGTTGTTCCTGCAATCCCTGGGTTTCTACTGGCTGTTGCTGGGTGCGCTGCGACCAGAAGGAGCGTGGCCACGCAGGGAGTGGCTCTTGCCGGTTTTCGTCCTTGTGCTGGCTTTTCTTGTTCCCCAGGACTGGGCGATTCCGTTGGCTCTGGTCCTGGCCACTGTGGCGGTTGCGCACCTGGGCGTGCTGGTGTTTCGTCTGCGCGCGCTGCGGCGCTGGTTTGCGCTGGAATTGAAGGTGCTCGCCGTATTCGCGCTGATGGCCGTGGTGGTGGCGGCGGTCGGCGTGCTGGCCCCGCACGGACTGGGCTGGGTGCGCTACGCATGGATCTATGGCGCGCTGATCGCGCTGGGTTTCTGGCTGGTCAGCTGGCTGTTGCTGGCGGTGCCGGATCTGCTGCCCAAGGCACGCGAGGCGGTGGCGGTGGCTTATGCACAGTCCACGCTGGACAAGATTGACCGGGAATCCATGGCCGCGCGCCTGCGTCAGGCCTTCGAGCAGGACCAGGTGCACTGCTCGGAATCCCTGAGCCTTTCTTCGTTGGCGGCGCTGATCGGCCTCAGCAGCCACCAGCTTTCCGAGCTGGTGAATACCCAGTTCGGCATGGGGTTTTCACGGTTGGTGCGCGAGTACCGGGTGCAGAGCGCAAAGCGGATGCTGGTTGAGGAACCGCGCGCGTCGGTGCTGTCGGTGGGCATGGCCTGCGGCTTCAACTCGCAATCGAGTTTCTATGTGGCCTTCAAGGAACAGCTCGGGGAAACACCGGCGGCGTATCGCAAACGCATTCTGAATCCATAGGAGCCTGCGCGGCAGAAGCCATCCGGCTGCAACGCCGCTGTCATCGATTGATCGGATCAATCGTCAGGCTTGCATAGAGCCCGCTATGCGCGCCTTCCGCTTGATCCGCTGAATCGCGCCAGCGCCGTTTCGCTTCGAATTCATTCTGCCGCGCAGGCTCCTGACACCCATCAAATGATCAATCCGGATAGTTGCAAGCCATTGATTGTTCGGCCTTGAAGCCTGCAGCGAGCAAGACCTGTTCCGCCCTGATCATTGTGGAGGCCGAAGCCCCCCGCGCCGGGCAATCCTGGTGTCAGTCCAAACCGGAGTGACAACCATGATTGATGTAAGCCTCGACGCGGGAGATTTCGTGATGACCAATCTGGCCTATGGCCTGTACCTGGGCATTTCCATTGCCATGACCGTGTGGGTGGCGCGTGCGCTGTCCAGCAACGGTGAGGTTTTCCTGGTGCGCTGTTTTGGCCAGGACACCGAACTGGCCGCCTCCACCAACCGCCTGCTGGTGATCGGCTTCTATCTGGTCAACCTGGGATTCATCAGCTACCGGTTGGGCAATTGGCAAGTGGATTCGGTTGACCTGATTCCCGATGTCGGTTCCCGCGTGGGCGTCAGCCTGCTGGTGCTGGGTTTGATGCACTTCTTCAACATGATCCTGATTGCCCGCTTTGGTCGCGCGGTCAAGAACTGGGCACAAACCCAGGAACTGGCTGCGGCCTCGGCAGCAGGTGTGCGTGCGCGGCCCATGGATGTCGAGTTCACCAGGACGCCACCGCCGCCACCGCCCGCCCAATGAACCGCTGAAGCATCGGGATCGATCCGTTCAATCGCCAACGGGTCGGTCCTGGTGTGGCAGGCGGAAACGCCACAGGCGCAGCGACGGGTCGGCTGCCGCAAGTTCGGCAGCCATTGAATCCAGCCGTGTGCCGGGCAGTTTTGGCGTGGCAGCGACCAGGCGTGCAGTGCCGCGCGGATTCACCTCATCCTGGATTTGCGCGTTCGCCAGGTTCATCGCCTCCAGGCTTTCCACCGGCGCTGCGGATGCGACCAACAGGAAGTCCTCGGCGTTGGCGCTGGAGGACACTTCGAAGCGCATGACCTGGCCCTGGGCGCGACCGGGAATTTCCACGCCGCGACCTGCAGGCAGCGGGTTGCTGGTGTCCAGTCCGCGCAGCGGGAACAACTGTTGCAGTTCGCCGCGATCATCCGCGTTGTAGATGTAAAGCCAGACCGCTTGGTTGCCATGGGTTCGGAAGGAGAGACGATCCCCGAGCGTGACCGCCGCGCCATCATTGAGGGTTTCGACGGACTCTCCGCGCTGGCGCTGCAGGCTGACTTCAACATCCAGCGGCAACGATTGAGGAACCCGTGGCCAGAGTCCGGTGGCCAGTGCCGCGATCATGGCGAGCGCGGCGGCAAGCAGCAGGCCGCGGCGACGGCCCCCACCGGACGGCGATGGGTTTGCGGGCGACGCAAGACAGGCAAGCAGGGCGTGTTCCATTTCCTGTGCGTGGGCAAAGCGTTGCGCGGGATCGGCAGAGCGGGCGCGTTCGATCACGCCGCGCAATGCCACCGGCACGTCGGCACGATCAAGGTGCGCTCCCAAACGAGCCGGATCCGGCACGCGCGCGCCGAGCACGTACTGCAGTACGCCACCCAGTGCGAACAGGTCCTGCTGCGGCGTGCGCATTGCGCCTGCGAGGACTTCGGGCGCGAGCCATGCCGGCGTGGCTTCGCTGCGCAGACTGGCATTCACCGCAGCAGGTTCGCCGCCTGCGCCCAGATCGGCCAGCACGATGCGCCCGCCGCGTTCGCGCAGAATGTTGTCGGGTTTGACATCACCATGCAGCAGGCCCGCCGCGTGCACCGCAGCGAGTGCGCGGCACAAGGCGATGCCGAGAACGATGGTTTCATCCGGCCCCATGGAGCCCTGCTCGACGATCTGCGCGGTCAAGGTGTGGCCATCGATCCAATCGCACCACAGCCCGGGTCGACCGTCATGGCTTGCGGCACCGTAGACGCTGAGCACGTTGTGATGGCGAATGCGGGCCAGGCGCCCGGCTTCGTCGAGGAAGCGGCGCGCTGTTGATGTCGAGGAATCATCGCGCAACAGTTTGAGCGCCACATGACAGCCCAGGCCTGCATCCCAGGCGCGGTATATGTCTGCACTTCCGCCACTGGCTACTTTCTCCAGTACCGCGAGATGGCCCCAGCGGAACTGCACGGAGTCCGGCACCGCGCGTGGCTTCGCATCCATGCGACGAAAGGCGCGCGCAATGTCGGACACGGTCTGCAGGGCTTCCAGCTCACGCTGCAATCCGGATGTCCTGGCTTCCAGCGGTGGCCAGTCGGCCGGTTCGGCATCGAGGATGCGCTCGATCAGGCGATCGATTTCCTGCGGGTCAGGACGCGGCATCGCCCATCCTCCTCGCCAGTTCGGCCACGGCGCGCTTGATGGCCATGCGAATGGCATCGCGACTCATGCCGGTCTCGTCGGCGATTTCCTCGTAATCGAGGCCGAATTCGATGCGCATGACCAGCAGTTCCTGGCTGCGTCGAGGAAGTGCGATCAGCGCGGTTTCGTAGCGATGCAGGCGTTCGCGGCCGATGCTCGCTTCCAGCGGCGACTCACCGGCATCGTCGGCGCGGGCTTCATCCAGTTCGCTGTTGCCACCGTGCGTCGCCGAACGGCGGATCTCGTTGCGCATCACGTTGAGCAGGACATGGCGCAGGTAGCCGAGAAAGCAGCCTTCGCCTTCGTATTCGAAGCGATCGAGCTGGTTGAAGATGCGCAGCAGGGTGGCCTGCACCAGGTCCTCGGTATCTCCGAGGTCGCGCGCATGTTGTGGCAGGCGGCCGTGCGCCCAGCGCCTGAGCATCGGCAGATAGCGCGCCAGCAGGCGTTCGCGCGCCGCCTTGTCTCCGCTGCGGATGCGATTGAGCAGTTGCTGGGTGTTGTCTGCCGGGGCGGTATCCATCCGCGGCCTTATAGCACGCAGCGCAGGCGGGATCGGCAAAGCCGTTGGCAGTGGAAGTGCGATGGCGGTCATGTCAGAAACGTGAAACCGGCAACAGGGTGGAAACGAACAGGACCGTGCGCATCCCGTTGGCGAGCCAGGGCGGAGGCGCACGCCGCGCCTGCGTTGCTGCTGCCACCGCGGCGCTGCTTGTTCGTTCTTCGCGGGTCGCGGGTTTCCCATCGAGGCAACCATTCCCACCCCTGAGGGAGTCCGTCATGCGCTCTTGCCGATACCTGTCGATCATTGCCCGTTTGCGTCTGTTGCCTGTTGTCGCTGTGTTGTTCCTGTTCGCTTCGAGTGTCGATGCGTCGTCGACACAACCGGGCGGAATCCTTCCACCCGACAACGATCCCTTGCCGATTGCCTACAAGCAGTCCCTGTTCGCCGGATTCACCGAGGATCGAGTCGGCACGGCGGTATCGATTTCAGGCGGTCTGCTTGCGGTTGGCGTGCCCGGAAATGACACGGGCCAGACCTTTGATACCGGGCGCGTGGATGTCTATCGCTGGCTGGACGAAGCCGCAGGCTGGGTGCTGTTCACCAGCTACACCACCCAGAGTTTCGGCATCACGCAAACCGCGAATGCACGTTTCGGCGCCGCCGTCTCCATCTCGCGCGACTGGCTGCTGATCGGTTGCCCGGGCTGCATCGCGGCGGACGATACCAAGGCGATCCTCGTGCGGGTTCCTGAAGTGATCGAGGGAGCGAACCAGCCGCTGGGCGGTCTGGAAGCGTATCGGCTCAGTCCGCCTTCGCTGGGTGACTTCAACGATCCTGTCGACGGCACCGGTGCGGCAGTTGCACTGAATGTGGTGACCGCTGGCACCATCCTCAATCCAACCACCAGCGTGGCGTTTGCCGTCGGATCACCAGCAGCTACGTTCGGCAACTTCACCCTCGGCGCCGTCGCGATGGGCAATCTTGTTCCCGGGGTCAGTGGCGTGGATTGGGAATTCGGGCCGACCTATGGCACTGCGGACTTCGGGAAGTACGGTGCCAGCCTTGCCATGTCGGCGGCAACCTGGATCGACACCGGCATCTTCCGCAACGAGCGCGATCTTGTGGTCGGTCAGCCGGGTTGGGTGCCAAACGGTGGCTCCGGCATTCCCGGCCAGGCCTCGTTGTGGAAGCGCGTCAGCGGCTCCTGGAGCCTTTTCCAGAATTTCGAAGCGCCATCGCCGGGCTTTCTTGATGCGCTGGGTTCTGCGGTAGCCAGCGAGCGCATCAGCAATGATTCTCTCGGCACGATCGCGCTTGGCGCACCCGGACGCAGCCTGAACGGCACGCCGGGCGGCAGCGTGATCGTGTTCCGCCAGGCCGTGGTGGATGGCACTTACCAATTCGATCAGGAATTCCAGCATCCCGAAGCCGAGACGGCTGACCGGTTTGGCGGGGCATTGGCGCTTTCCAACAACCGCCTCCTGGTAGGCGCGGACGGGCGGGCAGTGGACCTCAACAACAATGCCGGATCAGTCTATGTCTACCGCTACGAGTTGAACCAGTTGTTCAACTACAGCTGGGTGCGCAAGCAGACCCTGATCGAGCCGCGTGAGTCCGGCGGCAATTCCGCATTCGGTTTCAGCGTGGCGGTCGGGCCACGCGCGGCGGCGATTGGCGCTCCGCTTTCCGATGCTGCCGGACTTTCCAACGCAGGCCGCGTGGCGACCTATCTGTGCGACCGCATCTTCGCCGATGGCCTGGAAGGCAACGCCTCCACCGCCTGTTCGGGGCCGTGATCCATTCGTTTTCATCCCCTTTCGGGTTGCTTGTTGCACAAGCTTGAACGGTAGGGTGGATAAGCGCAGCGCATCCACCTGGGGCCCGGTTGCGGAAGCGTTGGTGGATGCGCTGCGCTTATCCACCCTACTGCTGGATTTCATCAACGCAGTCGCCGGTCGGCTGCAGGCCAGGGGCCGCAGGCGTAGGGAATACAGGTGCGCGCCGATTCCACTTCGTTCTAGGTCGGGTTTCAACCCGACGCGTTTCGCAATTCGGCGTTGGGCGTGTTGCCAACGCCTGTTCGCTTGCGCCCCGTTGCGGGTTGTGTGTTGCACACGCTCGAGGAGTTCCGTCATGCACAGTGGCAAATCCATGCGTTTCGGCTGGCACGCAATCCTGTCGGTCGCGCTTTCAATTTCCCTGTTTGCGCCACGCCCGGCCCACGCGCTGGAGATCTGCGTGGAAACCCTGAATGACTTGATCAATGGCCTCAACGCGACCCTGACGCCGCAGGCAGATGGCACGGTGACCCTGCGCCTGGTCGCCCAGACGTATGCGTGGAATGGTGCGCAGCTGGCTGTGCTCGGCAACCGCCTCAACCTGCTGGGCGGCTACGCGCCTGGCTGCGCATCACGCACGGTGAATCCAGCCAACACGGTGATCAATGGCCTGGGTGCACTGGACCTTGAATTCTTTGAGCAGGGGCTCGGTGTAACCGTCGAAGGCATCCGCTTCAGCAATGTTCAGTTCCTGCGCCTGTACAGCGCACAGCAGTGCTTTGACTACGGCAATGCGGTGACCTGGCGCCGCACCATCGTCGATGGAACTGCCGGAGACTTTCGCATTGGCAGCAGTTGCGGCCCGCTCATCTTCCAGAACAACGCCGTGCTGCAGACGCTCGGAACCGTTCTGCAACTTACGCCGGAAAACCTGCCGATCGACGCCTTCGTGGTCAACAACACCTTCTTCGACAGCCTCGGTGATGGCTTGCGCCTGTTCCGCGGCGAAGACACGGCCATCTCCACATTCCGGCTCGGCAACAACCTGATCTGGAGCAGCACCGGCATTGACCTCGCACTTTCCGCGACCGGCGATTTGCCCTTGGTCACCGCATTCAACAACACCTTCGTCAGCAGCAACGTGCCGATTTCGGACGGCGCCGACAACACCTCGCTGGATCCGCAACTCAATGCCAATGGCGTTCCGGCTGTGCCTGGCTCCCCGGCCATCAACAGCGGCACCAACAGCCCGCCGGGCAGCCTGCCGGCGGTGGACATCATCGGCAATCCACGCCTCATCGGCAGCGCGGCGGATCGCGGCGCCTATGAATCCAACGTGGTGGATGCAACAGAGCTGGTGGTGACCAATGCCAGCGACAGTGGTTCGGGCTCATTGCGCCAGGCGATCCTGGATGCCAACTCGTTGCCCAGTTTCAATACCATCCGATTTGCCATCCCGGGTGGCTTCGGCGCGATTCTGCTTCCACAGACCCCGTACCCGGACATCGTCACGCCGATGCGCATCGACGGCTTCACCCAGCCCGGCGCGCTGCCCAATACCAGCGATTGGTCCAACAACGCGCAGTACCAGATTGATATTGCCGGTGGCGGAACAGTCAGCTATGCCTTCCGCGTGCCGACGAATGCTCCCGCCACCGCCAAGCTGGACCTGCGTGGCCTGCGCATGGGTGGATTCAGCAATGCCGTGCTGCTGCAGGGCGGCAGCGGCCACATCGTGCGCGGCAACCATTTCGGCAAGTTCGGCGATGGCCTCTTGAGCGGCAGCGACAACATCAATGCCATTTACGTGAACGCGAATGCGGACAACGTGGACATCGGCGGCTTTGATCCGGCGGCGCGCAACTCCATTGCCGGAGACCAGGATCCGCCTGCGGGAAACGGTTACGGCATCTACATCGGCGGCAACGGTGATGGTCATCTGGTGGCGGGAAACCTGATCGGCACCTTCCCCAATGGAAACACGGCGCATGGTCATCAGGTGGGCTTGCGCGTCGAGTCCGATCTCAACGTGGTGGCATCGAACCTGGTTTCCGGCAATGTCATCGGCATGCAGGTACTGGGCAGCGACAACCTGATCGCGGGCAATCGCGTCGGCGTCAAGGCATTTGCCTTCTGCCTGCCGCCCTGCGTGCCGGATTACGCCTTGCCCAATGCCAATGGCGCACTGGTGTATGCGGGAGCCAACGACAACGATTTCGACAACAACCAGTTGGCCTGGAACAGCTACAGCGGCTTGATCATGTATCCGGGCGCGCTGGGCAACACCCTGAGCGCCAACCGTGTGCACGACAACACCAGCCTCAACCTCGACCTGCGCAATCCGGCCGGCATGAACGCGATCGATGGCGATGGTCCGGGTACGTTCGGCTGTGAGGAAGCCAACTGCGACCAGAATTTTCCGCTGCTCAGCTCGGCGACCGGTGTGCGCTACGAAGGTCGCGTGCAGGGTTCGTTGTCGACTGCCAACGGGGAATATCGCATCGAGTTCTATCGGGGTTCGACCTGTGGCGTCGGCGGCCAGGGTGGCGGGTCGCTCTTTCTTGGTGCAACCAATGTCGTGGCCAGTGGCGGCTCGCTGTTCCCGCCGATCAATGGCAGCGCCACGTTCGATGTGCCGATCACGAGCCCGGCAACCCTCTACAACGGATTCATCACCGCCACTGCGACCAGTGCCGGAGGAAACACTTCCGAATACTCGGCCTGTGTCGCCTACGGCTGCGACCAGATCTTTGCCCACAACCTGGACAGCAGCTATGCGCAGATTTGCCCGGCAACGCCGTAGTCATGGTCCGAAGCTGCCCGACGAATTGGATGCGAATCCCGGCAAGCCGCCGCTGCACTCGGCTCCGGTCCGCTGATAGATGGAGGTCCCTGTCATGTACAAGATGACCCAGAAGTTCGCCGCTGCCGCCATCGCCATCGCTGCAGTTGCGCTTGCGCAATACGCGGCTGCGGCCACGATCACGGTCAACAGCATTGCCGATGTCTCCGCTGCCGACGGTGCGTGCACTCTGCGTGAGGCGCTGCAGGCGGCAAACACCAATCTCGCGGTCAATGGCGATTGCGTCGCCGGCCAAGCCGCGCCGACGGTCGACCTGATTGCATTCGCCATTCCGGGCAGCGGGCCTCACGTGATCACGCCAACGGGGTACATGGGTGCAATCAATGAAACGCTCACCATCGATGGCATGACCCAGCCTGGTGCCGTGGCAAATTCGGCAACGCCTGCACAGGGTGGACTGAACGGCACCATCGTGATCGAGATTTCTGGCGTGAACTGCGCCGGCTGCAATTTCCCGATCGGTCTTGGTCTCACCAGCGGCGAGGCGACGTTTCGCGGTCTCGCCATCAGCCACTTTCCCGCTCCCATCAACCTGGCCTCGGCATCTCCTGCGACGATCCGCATTGAAGGCTGCCACATCGGCACGGACGTGAACGGACTCACCGCCACCGGCGCGCAGAATGCCATCGGCTTCAACAGCGGCGTCTGGTTCATCGGCGGCACGACGCCGGCCAAGCGCAACCTGATTGTCGCCGCGAGCAGTGCCATCTGGACCCAGTCTGCGGCCAGTATCACCGTGCAAGGCAACCTCATCGGCACCACCCGCGATGGGCTGGCGCCGCTTCCGATGTCGGGCGATGCCATCCATTTGCGTCTGCTGCCCGGCGGTTCCGCACAAATCGGTGGCAGCGATACCTCGGCACGCAACGTGATCGGATCGGCCGGCGGTTACGGCCTGCACCTGATCGGCTTCGGTGCGGATGGATCGGCGTTCCGGGTGGAAGGCAATCACATCGGTGTTGGCGCGGACGGAGTTGCGCCTGTGCCGAACCTGACGGGCGGCGTGCGTTGGGGAACCAACTCGCCGGTCGTCAACGGCTGGCCAATCATCGGCAATGGAAACCTGATCGCATGGAATGCCGGTCCAGCGGTTGTGGTCGCTGGCGGCACGAACGCCGTTGCGGAAGTCGTGGGCAACAGCATGCATGACAACGGCCTCGGTATCGACCTCGACGAAAACGGACGAACCCCCAATGATCCCGCCGATGCCGACAGCGGCTCGAACCTGCGCATGAATCATGCCGAGTTCGACCGCTACGACTGGAGCAATGGCCAGTACGCGCTGCGCTATCGCGTCGACACCGCGCTGGCAAATGCCGCGTATCCGCTGCGCGTGGATTTCTACCTTGCCGCGGACGTGGACGACGCCGAAGGCATGCAATGGCTGGGCAGTGACACCATCGACGCCGGTGATGCCCAGCAATGGCGCGACTTCAGCCTGCCAGGGCCACAAGGCCATGCCCTGGTCGCGACCACGACCGATGCGCTGGGACGCAGCAGTGAATTCAGCGGACCCGACCGCCTGTTCGCGGACTCGTTCGAGCTGCCGTGAGGGCAAGGGCACTGGGTCCCGGATCTCGCATTGCGATTGCGGGACGACGGGCGAGCGCAGCTCCGCACTCGGGATTCAAGCCATGAACCCCAGATCACGGTTGAACTCGGCGAGGTTCGGCAGCACCAGATCGATATCGGATTCACTCAGGCCATACCAGCGCGCGAGAGTAGCGGCATAGCTGTCCACCGAGGTGGTGGGGATGATGCGACCACGTCCCGCGTCATCCGGATTGCCGGCTTCGCTGGCCAGGCTGGGCATGGTTCCGTAGTAGCGTTGGCCGATCACGCTGCCGCCGACAACCAGATGATGACTGCCCCAACCGTGGTCGGAGCCGTCGCCATTGCTGCTCAGGGTGCGGCCGAAATCCGAGATCGTGAACGCGGTGACCTGATCGGCTACCTGCATGCGCACGGTGGCGTCGTGGAAAGCCTTGAGCGAGCTGGAAAGATCGGCCAGCAGGCCCGGTTGGGTGGCGAGCTGCGCATCGTGCGTATCGAAGCCGCCGAGCAACACGAAGAAGGCCTGGCGACCGGCGCCGATCGCGGCGCGCGCCTCGATGGTCTTGGCCACCATGCCCAACTGTGCAGACAGGAATGAAGTCAGGCCGGCGAATTCCGGTGGAGAGGCGATGCCGGCGGTGGCATTGATATGTGCCTGCGCAAACTGTTGGGCGCGAATGTGCACGTCGTTGTAGGTGCGCTCGAACACATGTGGCGCAACGGCATGGGTGTTGGAATTGAATACGGCGGCACGGGCAAGCTCAAGGCTCGGCTGCGCGCCGACTCCGTCGATGGCATTCATGAGCACCGCGCCATACGGCGAGAGTCCGTACGGCAACTGGGTGGACCCTGTCAGCAACAGCGATTGATCGGACAGACAGATGGCCGATGGCAGCAGGGACTGGGTGTTCTGCGCAGCCACCAGTTCCATCACCCGACCAAGCCAGCCCTGTTGCGAAACCGCGCTTGCCGATGGGCTCTGCCACAAGGCTTGCTGGTCGTTGTGTGAGAACAGGTGTGGCGGCAAGGGCACGCTGCCGTTCCGGTACGCAACCTGCGAGGTGGGTACGACCAGGGTGCCGACATTGGCGAGCACCGCGGCGTTGCCGCTGTTGAAGAGGCTTTGCAGACCCTCCATGCCGGCATGCAAGCCATACGCCTCGCCTTCGCCGGCCGGTGGTGCGGCGGCTGAAAGCGCCAGCAGCGATGCCTGCTCGTTGGCAAGGCTCGCGCGCGTGGCTGCATAGGTGGAGAAATAGCTGTCGGTGGGAACCACCATGTTGAACCCATCGTTGCCGCCGGCAAGAAACACGCAGACCAGGGCCTTGTAGTCACCGATGCCGCTGCTGGCAGCCATGGCCGCTTGCATGAGATTGAGGCGGCCCAATGCGGCGGCGCGCCTGCGCCGAGGCCGGCTTGCAGGCAGGAATGCAGGAAATTTCGACGATTCATGGCGGGCCTCCGGTTATTTCTGCACTGCGTATTCGGCACTGGTACTGATCAGGAACAAGGCTTCCTGCACGCGCAATCGACGCTCGTCACTGCTCGTCCCCGGCAGGGACACCAGATAATCGTGCAGTCTCTGGCGCAAAGATGGCGACATCTGCCCGGACAGGAAGGTCAGGTCGTAGCGATCGATCAGCGCATCCACATCGGCTGCCAGGTCGGCATCACGCATGACATCGATGCGCAACTGGTCGGGACTGGCATCCGGGCCGCCTTGCCAGAGCAGGTAGATGCGCGCATCCAGCGCATTGGTGATGTCCGTTGCCGAGGTTTCGCTCAGGATCTGGAATTCGGGCGATACCAGGCCCAGCGAATCCACCTCGCCGGGTTGCGCGTAGTCGGGCATGAAGAAATTGAACACCGAATGCGCGCGCAGGGGAGCCTGGTTTAGCTCCTGCTCCGGGGCGGCAAACTGGATGCGGCCACTCACGCTGGCGGCATCCATGGCGCGCCACAGGTGACTCAGGCGCAACAGCGGCTCACGCAATTTGCCGAAGGTGGTGGGGGCCTGGATGTGTCCGCTGCGTGCTTCCGGGTCGAGCAGGATGGCGCGGACCACGGCTCCCAGATTGCCCCGCGTGCCTTGCGCGGGTCCGGCGTCATCATCGTTGAACACACTGGCAACCCGCGCGATGTAGGCAGGGCTCGGGTTGCTGGTGATCAGACGCTGGATCAGGCGGCGTGCAATGAACGGCCCCACGTTGGGATGATTGAAGATGTTGTCGAGGGCAAGATCGAGGTCGGTTTGCGCGTCTCCACCCGCGGGCAGCACGCCACCGGCAAGACTCACGCCTGGATAGACCAGAAGCTGCTTGTCTTCCTCGCTCGCGTACTGCGGCAGGTATGGGCGCATCGGCTGTTGCCAGCCGGACTCGCGGCGGTCGCGCGGTGCACATCGCATCCATTGGTTGACGTTGGCCGAGAACTCGCAGCCGGCAAAACTCCAGCCGGTGTAGACATGGGCAAAGCCCTGGATGGTGTCCTGGGAGTAGGTGGGAACCGGCTGGCCTAGGCCGTCGCGCTGCAGGCTGCCATCGATGTTGAGCATGTCGAGGCCGATCGAGAACAACTGCATGGCTTCGCGTGCATAGTTCTCATCCGGGCTGATGTTCTCGGCCGCATCCGGCTTGCGGTTGCGCAGCATGGACAGATACACGCCCATGGCCGGATGCAGGGTCACCTCTTCGAGCAGCTGGCGATAATTGCCGAATGCATTGCGCGCCAGCATGTCGTTGTACGAGGCCAGTGCGTACGGCTGGTTGCTGAGCCCGCCGTTGGCATCGGACACCACGAAGATCTCCGACAGGGCAAACGCAACGCGTTGACGCAACTGGTCGATATGCACATTGCTCGCCGGTGGCAGGGTGAGCGGATCGGCGCCGCCGATGGCCATGCGCCACCAGGCTTCCATGCGGCTGCGCTGGCGCAGGTCATCCACATCCCCGTTCTCGCCGTCACTGTCGTTGCCATCGTGATCGACGATCGCCTGCACAGCCTCAAGATAGGGAACTTCAAGGGAGACAGGCGTGATGGTCGAATCCATCTGCCGGTTGAGCCAGCCCTCGAAGCCTTCCTGCGGCAACGCGGTTATCTCGGCGAAACTTGGCCCAAACGTGGCTTGGGAAAGAAAGCGCGCTGCATCTTCAAGCGCAATCGACTCGCCGAAGTACGGCGCGGTATCCCGATGGATGCCGCGATCCGGATTGCGTTGTGCATGCGCGTTCGCAGCCAGTGGCAACAACAAGAACGCAAGCAGGCGGATTGTGAGTTGCATGGCTGGAATCCTCCAAATGCATCGCAAGCGTTTTCACAGGGCCGCAATGCGCTGCTGGCCTTGGCTGGAAACCCATGTCGCAGGCAAGGCGCTGCCTTGGTCCGGCCTCGGGGGCGGACACACAGGTTTCCGGGTCTGAATCGAATGACCGCCGCGAAGGGCGGCGCTACTGGGCGGGCGGTGGAACCTTGAACTGCGTTTCCAGCTCGGACAAGCGCCGGTTGCGCGAGGCGTAGTCCAGCCGAGCCAGCTCGCGCATCAGCGCGGACCGTTGCGCTTCCGGCGCGGCGCGCAGCATGTGCTGGAAGCGACGTCGTTCGGCAGGCGTGAAGCTGCGCAGCATGGATTTGACACCAGCACGTTCTGCTTCGGGGATTGACTCGAACTGTTCACGCAATTGCTGGCGCTGGGCAGGGGGCATGCGCATGTAGGCGCGCATTGCGCGCTTGACGCGCATGCGCTCCGCCGGTGGCAGTGCGCGGAACTTGTTCCAGCGCTGCGTACGACGTTCACGTTCGGCCAGTGGAAGGGCCTGCCAGCGCAACATGCGTTCCTTGGCGCGTGCACGTTGATCGGGGTCGAGGTTGTTCCAGCGATCAGCACCGAGACGCAGGCGCTCGCGCATTTCCGGCGAAAGTGTATTCCAGGTTTGCCGGAACTCGACCAGAACCTCCTGTTGCTGGCTTGTGAGCATCGACCATTCCGGCGCGGCCGTGGCAGGCTCGGTGGCAAATGCCATTGAGCAGGCGAGGCACAACCCGAGCACCGCGCCGATCAGCACGCCAGTTCTGCGCAGGTGCGCAACGCAAGCATCACGCGTCGGTTCACTGTTCTTTTTGTTGGACGTGTTCATCTTTCTTCCCGGGTTCGCTGGCGGGCGTGGCTTCGACGGATTCGACTTCGAACTCGACGGGATCCGGCGCTGATTCCTCATCGTCGCCAAACTCCGCGAGATACAGGAGCAACTGCTGGTCGGGTGCTGGCGCTGGCGGTGCCTCCGGCGTGGCCAGCCACAGCCAGGCCGCGATCAGCTGTCCCCCAGCTGTTGATCCAACCATTGGTAGAACTCCAGGTCTTCTTCAAAGGCAATTGGGTATTCATCCGTGCCCTGGTCATCGATGGCATCCAGGGTTTGTGCATCGACCGGCGCGGCTTGCTCGACGGTGTGGGTCGCAGCGACTTCAGTCACAGGGCCTGGCGGACGAGGCCAGAGTGCAACGGTCAGCGCGATCGCCGCCACCGAAGCAAATGCGAGCATTGGCGTGCCACGAAACCAGAACGGCGTCTTGCGTGATGCCTGTTCAATGGCGCGCCGGCGCATGCCGCGCAGGCGCATGCGGGTGTGCGAGTCGAGGTCGTTGGCGGATTTCTCAAGCTGCTCGGCGATCTTGCGCGCGAACCCATCATTCCCGGTTTTCATGGAAGTCTCCCAATTGCGAGCGCAGCGATTCCAACGCGCGCGATAGATGCGTCTTCACGCTGCCCTCGGTGATTCCCAGCGCATCTGCGGTTGCGCGCGTATCGAGGCCTTCCCAGATGCGCAGCACGAAAACCTGGCGCTGGCGGTGGGCAAGGCCGCGCAGGGCGGTTTCGATGGCAGCCATGGAGCCTGAATCTGCATAGGCGCGGGCCGGCTCCGGCTGACGTGTATCGACCACGCGCTCCAGCACGTCGCCTTCATCATCTTCAGTGGAATGCGAGAACAAGCGCACCAGCCAGTTGCCGCGCACGCGCTGGCGACGAAACCAGTCGCGGATGCCGTTGTCGAGCACGCGATGGAACAAAGGCGCCCATTCGCCTTCCGGTCGATCCCGGTATTTGCGCACGAAACGCAGCATGGCTTCCTGCACCAGGTCCAGTGCCTCGTCACGGTCGCGCGTGGCCATCTCGGCGATGCGCAGGGCACGCCGCTCGATGGAGCCGAGAAACACGTCGAGCCTCAGTTCGAGCGGCAGGGCCTGCGTTACGACTGCTGATTCGCGCATGGGGTAGGCGAGGATTTGGTCCATGCCAAGGTTAACGCAGCCGCAATCGGTTGGTTGACACGCGGTTTCGAGGAATGGCGGTGCCAAGCCGGATCTGGCCAGGGTCAGCCTCCACTGTCAGCCTCGTGGAGAAAAATGTACGCTGCGCCGATGCGATTCAAACCGGGAGAATTCCTCAATGGACAGGAATGCAAAGGCCGTCGTGCCTGGCTTGTGCTGCGCCGTGGTTCGGCAGCTGGTCGGGCAGGGCGTGTTCTGGCTGGCCGTTTTGCTGACCGGTGCTGCCCAGGCGGCACCCAAGGTCGGTGAAGTGCCGCCGACTTATGTCGGCGTCGACGCGGAAGGCAACGCGGTGGACCTGTTCGGTTTCAAGGGCAAGGTGGTGGTGGTCACCTTCTGGGCGAGTTGGTGCGGTTACTGTCTCAAGGAAATCCCCGTATTGGAGAATGTGCAGCGCCAGGCCGGGGATGGCCGAATTCGTGTCATCGCCGTGAACATCGACGACGACAACGCCAAGCGTCGCCAAATGCGCGCGCGGTTGAAGGACTTTCAATTGCTGATGACCACAGACAAGGACAAGAAGGCGCGAAAGGCCTACGGTGTGGGCGGCATACCGCATCTGGTCATGATCGACCCTGAGGGCAAGTTGGCCTATCGCCACGTCGGCTACGACAAGGAGATGCTTCCGGAGATCGTCGATGAGCTGAACGGCCTGCTTGAGGAAGCCGAGGCTGCGGCCGAGCCCTGAGTTTCCCGCCTCAGCGCCGTTTCGCTGCGAGTCCATTTTGCTGCGCGGGCTCCAGGGGCAATGCTGGAGCGTTCCTTTTGGATCATTCCGGAAATCCGCAAGTCCTTGATCTGTCGAAGGCAAGTCCTCGGGTTATTCCTTTTCGATCAATCAGGAAGCCGAATTCGCCTCGAGGCTGAAATGATCGCGCCCCTCATCGGAAGCGGAGGCGGCGATGGCGGCAATCAAGGTCTACTTTGACGGTCAGTGCCCGATCTGCGGGCGGGAAGTGGCGGTTTATCGCTGTCTGGTGGCTAGCGGCAGCATCGATTGGTGCGATCTTTCCGCAGGCCCGCAATCGCTCGAGGGCGAGACATTCGGGCTGGATGCGGCGCTTACCTTGTTGCATGTGCGCGATGAAACCGGCGCGCTTCACGTGGGTCTGCCCGCGCATCTTGTCATGTGGGATCGCCTGCCTGTGTTGCGCTGGCTTTCGGGGTTCCTGCGCGGCAATGCGCCAGTTCGGCGCATGTTCGAACGCCTGTACTTCTGGTTCACCGCACGCAGGCCCGGCTTGCGCCAACGCCGCGGCAGGGTCGCCCGTGTCTGATGCACGCAACTCGCAAGTCGAATGGCGGGATCTGCTGGCCCTTTCGCACCGGGAAATCCTGGTCGAGCTGTTGATGCCATTGCTGGCGCTTGCGGCCGCCTTGATTGCGGGAGCCGTGCGTTGCTGGCCTTTGCTGGTTCTTGCCAGCGCGATGATGTTCATGTTCGGCTTGCGCGTGAGTCACGGTGCATTTCATCGTTCCCTGGGCTTGCGCAAAGGTGGGAATGACGCAGTAATGTTCGTGTTGAGCGCATTGCTTGGCGGATCGATGCATGCGATTGAAGTCACTCACCATCGCCATCATCGCGATTGCCTGGCGGATGATGATGTTGAAGGCCACATTGCCTCGCATGGCTTCTGGCGTGCTCTCTTGGAGAGCCCGCGCTATCCGCTGGCAATCCATCTCCAAGCCTGGCGACATGGCACGCAAGGCCAGCGGCACTGGATCGCCACCGAGCTGATCGTGGCGGTGATGGTGCAGGGGCTGATCTGGAAATCCGGCATCGGCACACTCAAGGGTATTGCCCTGACCCTGTACGCGGCCAACGCGCTTGCAGCGATGCCTGGCATCTGGCTGGTGCATCGCGGTTGCCGGCACAGGGACTCCGACATCGCCCGCAGTACCCGATCGCGCCTGGTCACATGGCTGAGCGCCGGCATGTTCCATCATGCCGAGCACCACGCATTCCCCGCAGTGCCAACCTGCCACCTCTCTGAGTTGGCACATCGAATCGATGCGCAGGGCAGCACCCCGCCATCAATTGCTGACGACTTCGCCTCTCGCAAATGATCGCCAGCGAGCGCAGGGTGTGGGTATCGCACATGAATCGCACGCACACAATTTCCAGCATTCAGGAAACGGTGAAACAGTATTCCTGACGGACCGCGCTTCAAAGGAAACTCTGAACAAGTACGGAACTCATTCGTCGCGAGCAAGCTCGCTCCCACAAAATCAAGCAATGGTGGGAGCGAGCTTGCTCGCGACAATACGTGTTCAGACCTTCCCTAACTGCCGCGCTGAAGTTTCCAGACGGCTGTGGAAAGTGCGGTGACTCCTTCGGCCTGGAAGCCAGGCTCGTCGGCAAGAATGTCGCGCCGTTCGAGCAATTTGGTTTGCCAGTTTGGCGAGTAAAGGTGGGAAACTTCCGTGGCATCCACCGTGAAGGGCGGCCCCTGCTTCTCGTGGGGCGGGTATTCAAGGGTGATCAGCAGTCCCTGGCATCCCGCTGGCAGGTGGGCGTAAACCTCGTCCACATAGCGGCGTCGCATTTCGGCAGGCAGGGCAATCAGCGCCGCTCGGTCATAAACGGCATCGCAGTCGGCGAGTGCCTTCTTGTCGAGGGCGAACACATCGCCGCAGATCAATTCGAGATTGCCGGCCACGTGATGCCGACCGAGCGGCGAGGCATGCACCTCCGCTTGCAGTTGGTGTTCTGCAAAAAAACTCTCGACTGCGAGAGGTGAAAGCTCCACGCCCAGCACTCGATAACCTTGTGCTGCCAGCCAGAGCATGTCGAGGGTTTTTCCGGCCAGCGGCACCAACACCCGGCTGCCAGCCGGGATGGCCAGTGATGACCAATGCTTCTGCAGCAAGGGCATGACCTCGCCACGATGAAAACCAATGCGGCCTTCCTGCCAGCGTTGCAACCAGAAATCTGCTTCCATCCAATCCTTCCTCGGCAAGGGGTTGCTGGATTCCCGCTCGCCCTTGTCGGGGTCGAGCGGGAATCCGCATGCGCTATTTCTGCCGGGTGTAGGTGATTTCCATCATCTTGAATTCCTTGCCATCCGGGCCAGGGCCGAACATCTCGAAGGTTTCGGCATCCGCACCGCTCCAGTGCGAAACCATGCGCGAGGTGATGGTCTTTTTGCTGACCGGATCCACCCAACTTCCACTGAACGTGCAGGCGTCCTTTTCATCACAGCTGCCGGTGGTGGTCATGAGTCCTGTCGAGATGCTGTCGTTCCAGGTAGACCAATGCTTGCCGGTGACGTTGTCGAAGCCGCGCATGCCGTGGCCGGTGAACGGCTGGCCCATCATCTTCGAGTTCATGCTTTCCATCATCACCCGTCCGCCGAGAATCATGCTGCGGGTAGCGGTGCCGTTCTCGACCATGGGTTCGGTTCCCGGAGCTTCCCAACTTTTGATGAGCAGGCTGTAGTTGCCGACCTGCTTTGCGAGTGCAGCGTGCTGAGGTCCTGGAGTTGCCGCTTTTGTGTACGCCTCCATCGCAGCCTGTTGCTCGGGCGTCATCTTGTGCTCGCCGGTGGCTTGGGCTGGTGATGGAGAGATCAGGGCCAGTGAGGCCACGAGGCTGATGAATGGAATCGGAAAACAACGAGCCATACCTGCATCCTCCGGTTGATGAACGGGATTGCGCAAACAGCCCGAAGACTATACGCGCATCCCCGACGATCGGCGGTTGCCGGCTGCATCAATCAGCGGCACAGGAACCATAGGCTCACGGTCGCGCTTGCAGCACGATATTGAAGGGCGTTTCAGTGGTGCAGTCCGGGGAATGGAAGGTATCCTCGACAATGAAATAGGCGCCCGACAGGTCAACCGGACCGGCTGGATCTGCCAAGCACAAGCGTTGTTCGTGATTCAGGGAATAGTTGCCGTCGGCGGCATCGAAATCGACGTAACCGCCCGCAACCTGGTTGCCCAACCATTCGCGGACATATTTTCAGGTCGATGCCTGCGCACGCGTGCAGTTGCGGAACAAATCCAGCTCAGGCACGTACTCCGGAGCGCGAACCTGCAGCAATCCAAGCACCGAATGGAACAGGTTGTCGTGGCTTGCAGGCGCGCCTGCCTCGCGCTGCAGGCATTCAGGATCAATGCCTCGCGAGGTCGCCATGCCCGGCGACAGCCACATCACCATGGGCACGCGAAGCTGGGTTTGCGGGGCAATCGAATAAGGCACGCCGTGCAGGAACAGTCCGTTTTCTCCAAGAGATTCGCCGTGGTCGGAAAGGTAGATCAAGGCGGTATCGCGCGACTCAATCGCGACCAGCGAGTGGATTGTCTGGGCCAGGAAAGCATCGGTGTAGAGAATCGCATTGTCATAGGCATTGACGATGGCGCCGGTGTCGCAGTCGCGCAATTCGGCTGATGCACACTCGGGCAGGAACTTTGCAAAACGCTGCGGATAGCGTCGGGAATAGGCAGGGCCGTGATTACCCAGCTGGTGCAACACCAGGACCATGTCACCCGGATTGCGCGCAACCAGGTCCTCCAAGCCGCGCAGCATCACTTCGTCCAGGCAGCCGTCGGCATCGCAGACCTCTGGGAATGTGGCGTGCTCGAAAGACTCGAATTCCAGTCCTGTGCACACACTCTTGCAGCCAGTCTGGTTGTCTCGCCAGATCGTGTGGATCCCTGCGTGCGCGAGCAGGTGAAGCAAGGATTCGCTGCGCTTGATGCGCCGGGCATCGTAGTTTCGACGCCCGTACGGCGAGAACATGCAGGGCAGCGAGACTTCCGTCGACGAGCCGCAGGCTGCCATATCCGGAAAATTGATGACACCGCCAGTGCGAGCCAGTTGCGGCGTGGTCTGCCGCGCATAGCCGTTGAGCCCCCAGTTCTGTGCTCGCACGGTCTCGCCGACCACGATCACGAGCAGGCGCGGTCTTGCGCCAGCGGGCCTGCCCTCGACTGTCGCCTGTAGTCCGATGGGTGTGCGCGGAAGCTGGGCGGTCTTGCCCCGGTCCGCAAGCACGCTGCCCAACGACACCAGAAAATTCCCGGGAGTGATCAAGTAGCGCAGCTCGTGATGATTGCGCATCAGCGGCGCCAGACTCTGAAACGACCCCAGGATCGCGATGGCAGCAATCAGCGCCGAAGCGATGAGGCATGCGACGCGAATCGACAATGCCCGGCCACGGGAATGGTTGCGGAGGCGCACCCGCCACACGAGGACGGATGGCAGGATTCCGAACATGAGCAGTGGTGGCAGTAGCGACCAGGAAACCAGTTCGCTCGCCTCCTTTTGATCGGTATGCAGGATGCTGCGGACCATGTCCGGATCCAGGTAAACCGTGTAGTTGCTGGTGAAATGCGCGGCCAGCGAAGTCACGACAAGCAGCACGGTCAAGATGGGTTTGGTGCTGTGCCGGGTCATCAGTACGAGCAACAGCAAAGTGTTGAGCGCACTGATCGCCGCGAACAGGGCAAGGCCCAGGAGTGCACCTCGGCCGCCGTCGAGCGCCCCGGTTTCATGGACCACGCGGAAAAAGGCCGTGTTCGAGCAGATGGTGAAGAACAGTGCGACCAGCACGGCGAGCGTTTCCTGGCTCATTTCCCATTGCCTGGAAATCCTGCTGATCCGCGTGCGCTCGAAATCAGGAAATGTTCCGTCAGCGGGGATATGTGGCGTTGCGTTCATGCCCGCGTCGCCCGCGCTTCATTGGCAAGCTCCGGCTCGACGGCCTGTGCATGCCAAAACGCCATGGACACGAGCGATGCAGTCGCCCAGCAGATGCCAAGTGTCCAGATGTCATGCGAGACGAAATGCGCGCCGCGCAGTTGTTGCGAGATACCAAAGAGCAGGCCCGCAGACAGTCCGGTGACCAATCCCAACCATCGCCATCCTGGCCGGATTGCGAGGAAGAAGTAGTACAAGGCAACCCAGGCGTAGCCGCCGCTGGCATGTCCGGCAGGGAAGCACGCGCCGCGCTGCAAGCCGACCGGACGAAGTCCGAAAAGCCCAATGAACGGACGATCACCGCCGTAGCGAACCAGATCCCAGGGACAGTCCATGTTCGACCAGTGCTTTATCCACGCCACCAGTGCGGTGGCGACGACGGTCGAGACGAGGAGATAGGCAAGTGGCCTGCGTCGATCGCGCCAGGCATCCCTGGACAGCGAATACAAGCAAAGGGCAAGAACGGTGAACCAGGCCAGCAGGCTCAAATTGCGGCCCGCCTTATGCACAAGGATCTCCGTGCTGAAGGCCTGCCTGAGCGCCCAGTGCTGGCCTTCCCACGCGTAGATGCGGTCAGCCAGGGCGATGTCGACGCCGCCGGCGGCGATGAGCAGCAGGACCCACAACACGCACAGCAGGGGCAACCACAGATGCCGCAGCACGAACCGGGGATTTTTCCAATCGGGTGTTGTCACGCCTGCACAGGGCGTGTTCGCATTTCGCATCAGTTCCTGAGTCAAGAGCGTCGCCCATGGCAAGAAGACGCGATCTTCCGCAGCGAGCTGTCGGAAGGCGGTCGGAACCTTCTTAGAAATGGGTTAAGGCAACGCTGATCAAATGGCGTCCGTTCGTGGTGAGCCCTTCGACCGTGCTCAGGACAGGCTTGTCGAACCATGAACGGAATCAAGGGGTCGTGCGCTCATTGCTGGATGCGCTCCGGACAACCAGGACTTGATAAGCGTTGCCTTGGCAAGCGGACGGATTTGTGGAAGCGACAGCGAGAATTCGACTGGGCGAGGACATATCTGGAATGGTTCGCCGCCCGACGAAGGCCCCCTCGGTCAAGAAGCGGCGGAAACATGGGTTGCTCCGGAGGTTTTGCAGCCGGTTCTTCACCAGTCCGACAGGCTGTCAAGGCAAGGTCGCACGGGAAGCGCAGCAGGCGGAGCGCATAAAACGATAGGCTATGTGGCCGGAGCCGCCGCGGAAGTTGTCATGCGTGTACTGGTCGTCGAAGACAATCGGAACCTGGTCGCAAACCTGTTCGAGTATTTCGAGCGTGCTGGACATCTCATGGATGCGGCACCGGACGGTCCGACGGGTCTGCACCTCGCCCGCTCGCAGGACTACGACGTGGTGGTTCTGGACTGGGGGTTGCCGCGCATGGATGGCCACGCGGTGCTGCAGTCGTTGCGTGAGCAAGGCCATGACGTGCCCGTGTTGATGCTCACCGCCCGCGAAGAGCTGCCCGACAGGATCGCCGGCCTGCGTGCCGGTGCCGACGACTACCTGACCAAGCCGTTTGACCTGGAAGAGCTTTCCCTGCGTTTGCAGGCACTGGTTTCCAGATCAACCGGTCGCGGGCGGCGAAAGGTGCTGCAGGTCGAGGATCTGGTGTTCAACCTGAAGACGCTGGAAGCCACGCGTGCGGGCAAGGCATTGCACCTGTTTCCAGCAGGGCGGACGATTCTTGAAACGCTCATGCTGGCCAGCCCCGCAGTCGTGCGCCGAGAGCGTCTCGAGGAGGTTCTTTGGGGTGACGATCCACCGGATGGCAACTTGCTGCGCTCGCATATCTACGAGCTCAGGCGCAGCGTTGATGGGCCTTTCCAGCTGAAATTGATCCACACTGTGTCTCGAACGGGCTATCGAATCGCAGGAAAGGATGCCCATGCCGATTGACCACGCGATGGTTCGGCGACCGAGCTTGCGCAGGCGACTGCTGCTCGGCTTGCTCGGATACGTTGTGCTGCTCTCGATTGCAATTGCGATCCATGGACTGGTGGTCAATGAAGGTGCGGAGCAGCTGGTATGGCAGACCTTGCTGAACACCGAGCTCGATCACCTGCAAGAACGCACGTCGAATGACCCTGGCTACCGATGGGCAGATACGCGCAAAATGTCGCTCTACGACAGCCGGAATCCGAAACGGATTCCGGTGGCCCTGGCAGCACTGGAGCCCGGCGTACACGACGATGTTCTTGTCGATGGCCAGGAGCGGGTTGTCCTCGTTCGACGTGAAGGTGACCACAAGCTCATCCTGTCACTGGAAATTTCCGAACTGGAAGCGCGTGAGCAGGACATGACCTTGACCGTGGTTGGCTCGGCCTTGAGTCTGCTGCTTATTCTGGGTGTGCTCATCGCGTGGGGCGCGAGCCGTCTTGTGGGCCCGCTGACGCAGATGGCGAACCAGATCGGTCGGCTCCGTTCCGATAGGCAGGGTCAGAGACTCGAGCTGCCCAAGGGCGCGACTGCTGAAATCGAAGTGATCGGCGATGCGCTCAACGAATACCTCTTGCGCAATGATCGATTCGTCGAGCGCGAACGTCTGTTCATCGACATGGCCAGTCATGAATTGCGCACCCCGGTTGCGGTGATCTCCGGGGCTGCCGAGCTTGCGCTCAAGACCGGCGGCAATTCGCCCGCAGTTCGAGTCCTGCTCGACCGCATCCGCAGTGCGGTGCGTGACATGCAGGAACTGATTTCCATGTTGCTGGTGCTGGCCAAGGATCCAGCGCGCCTGCGGCAGGCGGGAGAACGTTTTGCGCTGGGCACGCTGATTCGAAGAATCGTCGATGACCACCGCCATCTTGCCGAGGCCAAGGATCTTGCAATCCGCATTGACGCGGATGAGTCCGCAGACGTCATCGCGCCGTTGCAGGTCGTGCGCGTTGCCATCGGCAATCTGTTGCGCAATGCCATCGAGCACAGTGATCGTGGAGAGATTATCGTGCGCCTTGATGGCCCGGCCAGCGTAGTCATCCAGGATTCCGGCCACGGTATGAGCCCGGAAGAAATAAGCGAGGTCTATGCGCGTCTTGCGCGAGGTGGTGGCGAGCGGGGCGGAAGTGGCATCGGTCTCGATCTGATTGCGCGCGTGTGCGAGCATCTCAACTGGTCGCTGCGCATCGAGTCCGGCCACGGGCAAGGCACGTCTACCACCTTGCAAATGCAATTCGAGATAGCGGCAACCGGCAATCTACCGGAGCGTCCGTCGGCTTGACTACGACGGATCGGCAAGCCCCGACTTCGCTCGTCATCCGAAATTCGCGTAGCGGCATTCTGCCTGTGCAGTCCGCCTGCGCAGGCATGGCGAAACCCGTGGTTGAGTGGATTCCTCTCACCGGTTGAACATCTGCTCAGACCCGATGGCGTCGATGATCCGGCGATCATGACGTTCAAGGCGCGATCCAATCATTCAGTCAAGCTGATGCGCGAGGTCGCACCCGCCAGTGCATGCATGCGTGCGACGGTGGCTTCGAGTTGCACAACCATGCGCGCTCCCCGCTTCGAGAAGACCTCGCTCAGTGACTGGTAGTAGCCCAGGGTTCCTTCGCGGCCACCAGTGAAGCGTTCAAACACCCGCGTGCCGACCTCGGGATTCTCCAGGTCATTGAGAATGGCGCGCGCGTTGTGCAGCTTGTCGCAGCCGGAAACGAGCAGGGTGGCGTCCGGAGCTTTGGCAAGATGCGCAAGATAATCGAGCTTTCGGCGCATCCAGTCGCGTCGCTTCGCTTCAATGTCGGTGTGTGAAGCCTTGCTTTCCGCGCTGCCATCGGTGCAGTCCTCGACGATGTCCGCCACGGCATCGCCGAACTGTGCGCGCACCAGCGCACGATGTGGCTCGCCACAATCTTCGATCACGTCGTGCAGCAGGCCGGCAATGGCCTGGTCTTCGTCACCGCCAAACTCGATGACCAGGCTGGCGACACCCAGAAGGTGATAGAGATAGGGAATGCTGGATCCCTTGCGGACCTGCGCCGCATGCGCAACCCGCGCGTAGTCGAAGGCGTCGGTGAAGCGTTTGGTGAGTATGGTCATGCGCTCTCCTGGTTGTCGTGGATCTCGAAATTCTCGTACCAATCCGGATCCTGCATCAGCTGCGAGGAGTCGATCCGGGCGAAGTGTGAGGAGACGAATCCGGTCATGCAGCGCCGGATGGCTTGCGGAAATGCCGGATCCGGATCAAGCGCGGGTTCCGCAGGTCGCAGGCTTCGGTTGCGCGCAATCTGTCCGAGACTGGGCATGTCCGGGAACGGCAGATTGTATTGAAGGACCGGCTGCGGCTCTGACAGGGTTCGACGCCTGCGCGGCCAATCCTCCCAATCATCGTGGTAGCGGGTGGACAGCAATCGGCATCGGTGGTCTGCGGGAAGCAAACGACCCGCGCGTTGGTCGGGTTGCAGCGCCCGTTCGAGCAGGTTTTCAGACCACGGGCCCTGGATGACCTTTCCTTCCCGATTCGACTTTTGCATGCGCGTGATGCTCGCCGCGACATGTCTCGTGGACTGAGACGTTCGATCCTGTCCTGGACCTGGCTTGGGCTGTTTCCTCCTGTGCGAGGGGCGCAGGGCGGAATCCGTTTCGGCATTTCCCGCGGTTTCCCCATTCAGATCGATCGCTGGCCCGAAAGGCGGGCGTCATGGACGGCGCGAGTCATCGAACCGCGCGTTGTCGCGGTTTGATTCCCGAGTGTGCGGGAGATCGCATCCCACCGGACGCCATGTGGAAACCGAAAAGAGAATGGTGGCCGGACAGGAAATTGCTCCTGCATTTCCTGCCTTCACACCATCCATGGCGATTGGACGGACGGCACGAGTCATCGAACCGTCTGCGGTTCGATTCCCGGACACGAGCGGACATCCGACCAAAGTCGGAAAGTCGGAGCGCGAAGCTGGAATGGTGGCCGGGGACGGAATCGAACCGCCGACACGGGGATTTTCAATCCCCTGCTCTACCAACTGAGCTACCCGGCCACTGGGTTTGCGTGCCGGCGCACTGATGGCGGCGGCGAAGGGTCGCGTATTAGATCGATTGGGGTCGATTTCGTCAAGTTCCAGCCAGGATATCCGCCCATGTTCGGGCGAATCGATTGCGCCAGCCGGCCAGCAGTGCGGGCCCTGCAAGCGCAGAAGGTGCAACGCACGGCATCATTCACGCTTGCGACGATCAGGTTCGTGCGCGCGTCCTGTGGGTCGAGGGTGTGGATGCGGTGTGAGCGGAGGCAATTGGATGAAGATTCTTTTCGCGTTGGTGTTCGCAGTGCTGTTGGCAAATCCGGACAGGGCATTGGCCAAGGACGCGCATGCCGCACTGGACAAGTACCTGCCTTACGCCGGAGAGCCGGTTGATCGCTTCCAGTTCACCCAACTTCAGAAATGGGTTTTGCTCGACGAATATCGCATCGTGGTCTGGCCGCGGCTCAACCAGGCCTTCCTGCTGCGCGTGGATCCACCGTGCCAGGATCTGGAATGGGCGCACCAGATTGGACTGACCTCAAGCGCAAACGTTGTCAGCAGGCGGTTTGATTCGGTCATCGTGGGTGATGACAAATGCCGCATCAACGAGATCCGTCCGCTTGACCTCAAGGCGATGAACGCAGCCACGGGCAAACCCTGACCGGCGGTTGCGGACGCAATCAGCTTTCCGGAACGACGTAGCCCGGAGGCGGTGCGGAACCGCTGCCGAAAAAGTACTTTTCCATCTCGCCGGCGAGAAAGGTGCGCGTGGATGCATCCAGCGGATTCAGCCGGTTTTCGTTGATGAGCATGGTCTGGTGCGCCATCCAGTCTGCCCAGGCTTGCTTGCTGACATTCTGGTAGATGCGTTTGCCAAGCTCCCCAGGCCAGGGCGCAAATGCCAGGCCTTCGGCCTCGATGCCGAGTTTCACGCAGTTGACGGTTCGCATGATGATTCCCTGAAGACTTCGTTCAAGAGTTTCCTGACCGGTGCAGGCAGTCCGATGCTGTCGAGCTCATGCTCGGCAAACCATGCACGGTCCGGATCGTCGCAGATTTGCGTGGCAGCACCGCGAACCTGCAACAGGACCGGCGTGATGTGCAACTGAAAATGACTGAAGGCATGGGTGAACGCGGGCAGCGTCCTGCGTGTTGCAAACTCGCCTTGCATGCCGGCCGTCTGGAATTTTCCAGCCGCGGTTGCATCGGTGCATTCCGGCAGGCTCCACAGGCGCGCCCAAACCCCGGTAGGGCCGCGGCGCTCAAGCAGGATGCGACCTTCATCACTGCGCGCAATCATCATGGTGGTACTGCGCGTGGGGCGCGAGGCACCAGGCTTTGCCGTTGGAAGTGCCAGGATCAGCCCGTCCCTGTGTGCGATGCATTGCGATTGCAGCGGGCAATCCGCACAGCGCGGTTTGCTGCGCGTGCAGAGAGTGGCGCCCAAATCCATGATTGCCTGCGTGTAGTCGGCCAGGCGGGATTGCGGCAAGTGGGCCTCGGAAAGGCGCCAGAGTTCGGTTTGCACGCGGGCTTGTCCGGGCCAGCCATGCACGCCGTGATGACGCGCCAACACGCGGCGCACATTGCCATCGAGAATCGCGTGGGCTTGCCCGTGCGCCTGGGCGAGTATCGCCGCCGCCGTCGAGCGGCCGATGCCGGGCAGGGCGGCGAGGTCGTCAAGCGAGGAGGGCAGGTCAGCTGCATGTCGCTCGACACACATCTTCGCGCAGGCATGCAGGTTGCGCGCGCGGCTGTAGTAACCAAGCCCGGACCACAGTGCGAGTACCTGATCCTGGGAAGCCTCGGCCAATGATTCCAGCGTGGGCAGTGCTTCGACAAAGCGCTGGAAGTAGGGGATGACGGTGCGTACCTGGGTCTGCTGCAGCATGATTTCGCTGAGCCAGACCCGGTAGGGCGTGCGCGGATGCTGCCAGGGCAAGTCCTTGCGCCCGTGGCTGTCGAACCAGGTCAGCAGGTTTGTTGCAAATGGGTCCATTGCCCGCAAGCCTGTTGTCAGCCGGCAGCGCCGCGCGCGGAAAGCGTTGAGGGCAGCAGTCCGTCGACAAAGGCCTGTGCATTGAATTCGCGCAAATCCTCGATGCCCTCGCCGAGACCGACGAAGCGGATCGGCAAGCCGAATTCACGGGCCAGCGCAAACACCACGCCGCCCTTGGCGGTGCCATCCAGCTTGGTCACGACCAGGCCGGTAACGCCGATGGCCTCGCGGAAATGTTTGAGCTGGGCGATGGCGTTCTGGCCGGTGGTGCCATCGATCACCATCAGCACCTCGTGTGGTGCCGAAGCATCAAGTTTCGCCAGCACGCGACGGATCTTGGACAACTCGTCCATCAAGCCGGTTTGCGTATGCAGGCGTCCGGCGGTGTCGGCAATCAGCACCTGGATGCGACGCGAGTGCGCAGCCTGCAATGCGTCGAAAATCACGCTGGCCGAATCCGCGCCCGAAGCCTGAGCAATGACAGGAACGTTGTTGCGCTGGCCCCAGGTTTGCAGCTGCTCGACGGCGGCAGCGCGAAATGTGTCGCCGGCAGCCAGCATCAAGCTGTGCTTTTGTTTGAGGAAGCGGTGCGCAAGCTTGCCGATGGTGGTGGTCTTGCCAACGCCGTTCACACCCACCATCAGCACCACGAAGGGCGAATGGGTGCTGACATCCAGCGGTTTCTCGACAGCCTGCAACAAGGTCACCAATTGCGTACGCAACGCCCCGAGCAGCGCGTCGGCATCGGCAAATTCCCGCTTCGCCACACGCTTGCGTAGTTGCTCGACGATTTCAGTGGCTGCCGCGATGCCGACATCCGCGGTGATCAGGCAGGTTTCCAGCTCGTCGAGGAGATCATCATCAAGTTTCGGATTGCGGGCAAACAGGCCGCCCAGGTTGCGTGCAAAGGCGCTGCCGGCCAGACGCTCGCGCCAACTGCGCGGGCGGGCAGCGGGTTCGCTGCTTGTCTGGCTGGATCTGGCCGTGTCCGCTGGATGCGCATGCTCGAGGGTGATTTCCGGATCCTCCTCCGCATCTGCGTCGGCAGCGGCTTCGAAGGCGACTTCTTCGGTGATGTCGACGTCCGTCGCCGAGGTGGCCGGCAAGGGCAAGCCGTCGACCGGACCCGGGCTGCTGGGCTTTTTCTTCCAGAACTTGAGCATTGCGGCTGTGGATAGGCGGAATCAGGGGCGGCATGCTATCACTCCACTCCCCGGCTCCCGGATTCCAGTACATGCGATCTTCACCGCACGGCCCCGGCAAACTGCGCATTGTCGCCGGTTCGCTGCGTGGCAGCCGGATCGATGTGATCGATTCCCCGGGCATGCGTCCGACCAGCGACCGCATCCGTGAAACCCTGTTCAACTGGCTCTCGCCGATGATTGAAGGCGCGCGTTGCCTTGACCTGTTCGCCGGTAGCGGTGCGCTGGGCATCGAAGCGCTGTCACGCGGCGCTGGTTCCTGCGTGTTCGTCGAACGCGATCGCGCGCTCGCTGCGCAGATCAAGGCCACGCTTGTGCGGCTCAAGCTGGACGCTGCACAGGTGGTGCAGGCCGATGCCCTGGATTGGCTGTCGCGCAACGCTGAGCCATTTGATCTGGTGTTTGTCGATCCGCCATTCGACGCCGGCTTGTGGACGGTTGCAGCCGAGGCTTTGCAAAGCGGGAACTGCCTTGCGCAGGGCGCATGGATCCATGTGGAGACCCCCGTTGGCACAGAGCCCAGGTTGCCATCGGTCTGGCAATTGCACCGCGAAGGTCGCGCAGGTGCCGTCTGCTTTGCGCTGTATCGGGCAAACTCAGGCAGCAAAACTACCGCGCCGTGAGTCAGCCGCAACTTCGCTGCACGTCACGGCGCCAGAGCCCGTTCACTCTCGTCGGGCTGCGCCGATTCGGCTAAGCTAGACGGGATTCCCAGCTAGCAAGGTTGGCATGTCTGTTCCCTTGTCGCGCAGCCGTGTTGCGGTCTATCCCGGCACCTTCGATCCGCTGACCAATGGCCACATCGATCTGGTGATGCGGGCGGCGCCTCTGTTCGATCGCCTGGTGGTGGCCATTGCCGACAGCCAGAGCAAGGGGCCGTGTTTCTCGCTGGATGAACGCCTCGATCTTGCCAGCCGCGCCCTGGCCGGCATTCCCAAGGTGGAGGTACGCGGCTTTTCAACCCTGCTGGCGAATTTCATCAACGAGATCGAGGCCGGGGTGATCCTGCGTGGATTGCGCGCCGTATCGGACTTCGAGTACGAATTCCAGCTCGCCAGCATGAACCGTCACCTGATTCCCCTGGCGGAAACCATGTTCCTCACGCCTGCCGAGCAATACAGCTTCATTTCCTCATCGCTGGTGCGCGAGATCGCGCGACTTGGCGGTGATGTTTCCGGTTTTGTTCACCCGCTTGTCCAGCAGGCACTGGTGCTGCGCTGGTCCAATCGATCCGGTTCCTGATAGGAGTGGTTCCCATGTTCAAGAAATTCGTTCTGTTTCCAATTGCCGCCCTTGCTTTTGCCCTGGTCCTGTCCGCATGCGACAAGAAGGAAGAAGCTGCCGTCGCTCCTGCAGAGCAGGCTCCCGAAGTCGTCACGTTGCCGGCGCCGGGCTCCGACGCCAAGGCATGGCAGAAGTACCTCGCCGCAGTCGTCATGCAGAACATGCAGGGCGTGAAGACCAATCGACCCTACATGTACTTCGTGCCGGAAGGAGCCGGCGCGGAAATCGACCGCAGCAACCAGCTTGAGAACGTGAAGACCACGGTTGCCCGCGGCGTGCTGCCCGGCAACATGCTGGCCTTTGGTGGCCCGGATTCCTCGCTCACCGCCAACATGGTGGTTGATTCGTTTGCCGAAGCCGGTGCAGGAACATTCAAGGACGTCACCGTGCTCTTCGTTGGTGCGGCGGTGGACCGTGATCGGGTGGAGCAGGCTTTGACCACTTCCGGCGCCACCTTCCGTTTCGCCGAGATGAAGTAGGACTGGCCGACGTGCGCGCGGCCCCAGGGAAATTCTGATTTTGCTCGTCATCCCGGAATCGCGAAGCGATATCCGGGACCCAGTGTCGTTGTCTCTCAACAGGTTGCAAAAAAAGTCACTGGGTACAAAGGCCATGGATGGCCAGCATGCGGGAAACGCAGGAGCGTTCTCCTGCCTGCCTTCGCGGGATCGACGAAAACCAAGGTCAATCAGAGTTTCCCTGGAGCCGCGCGCAGGCCTGATATTCAATGACGCTCAAGATCACCGACCAATGCATCAATTGCGATGTATGTGAACCGGTCTGCCCGAACACGGCGATAACCCAGGGCAAGGAAATCTACGAAATCGCTTCGTCCAGGTGCACGGAGTGCGTGGGGCATTTCGAGCTGCCGCAATGCGTCGAAGTGTGTCCCGTCGAATGCATCATCCTCGATCCCCTGGTGCCGGAATCGCGAGAACAATTGCTGGCCAAGTACGAAACCCTGGTCGGCAAGGAGAAGAAATGAACTGCATTGCAAAGTTGGTCTTCGCAAGCCTGGTCGGAGCCGGGTTGTTTGCCGGAATGAATGTGCAGGCGGCACAAAAGCCTGCGGCAGCGAGCAAGCCGGGCAAGGCGGCGATTGCAAGTTCGCACCAGCTCGCCACCGACGCCGGACTCGAGATCCTCGCCAAGGGTGGCAATGCCTTCGATGCGGCCATTGCGGTCGGCGCAGCTTTGGCGGTGGTCGAGCCGGAAAGCTCGGGGCTTGGCGGCGGCGGGTTTTTCCTGCTGCACCGGGTGAAGGACGGCAAGGACATTTTCATTGACGCACGCGAAGCCGCGCCGGCTGCAAGCAGGAGCGAATTGTGGGCCGATGCCGATGGCAAGCTGGACAGCGACAAGGCCACCAATGGCCCACTTTCGGCCGGAATTCCGGGAGAACCTGCAGCATACGTATGGCTGGCCGAGCATTACGGCAAGTTGCCGCTCAAGGCATCGCTGGCGCCCGCCATCCGCATCGCGCGCGAAGGCTTCTCCGTGTATTCGCGCCTGCACAGGTCGATTGATCGTCGCTCGGCGGTGCTGTCGCGCTGGCCGGCATCGGCGCAGTTGTATCTGGTTGATGGCAAGGCGCCCGAGGCCGGCTCGACATGGCGGAACCCGGACATCGCCAACACCCTGGAGCGAATTGCCAGGCACGGCAACGACGGCTTCTATCGTGGTGAATTTGCCTCGAAGCTGGTGGATTCCGTGCGCGCCTCAGGCGGAATCTGGACGCTGGAGGATCTTGATTCCTATGTGGTCAAGGAGCGCGCGCCGATAACGCTCAACTATCGTGGATGGAAGATCCTGACCGCACCGCCGCCTTCTTCCGGCGGCATCGTGCTCGGCGAAATGCTCAACATGCTTGCCGGCTACGATCTGGCCAAGCTCGATCAGGTCCATCGCGTGCACCTGAGTGTCGAGGCCATGCGCCGCGCCTACCGTGATCGCGCCGAGTATCTCGGCGATCCGGATTACGTCGAGATGCCGATCAACGAGTTGCTCAGTCCGTTGTACGCAGCCGGCTTGCGCGCATCCATCCATCCCGAAAAGGCGACGCCGAGCGACCTGTTGCCCGGCTACATGCCCCCGGGCGAGCCGGAGCACACCACGCATTATTCGATCATCGATGCCGATGGCAACATGGCTTCGGTCACCAAGACGGTGAACCTCACCCTGGGCTCCGGCTTCGTGGTGGAAGGCACCGGTTTCGTGCTCAATGACGAAATGGACGACTTTGCCCTGCTGCCAGGCCAGGCCAATGCCTTTGGTCTTGTCGGTGGTGAAGCCAATGCGCCCAAGGCCGGACGCAGGCCACTGTCCTCGATGACCCCCAGCATGGTGATTGGAGAGGATCGGGTCGGCGTGATCGGTACGCCCGGTGGCAGCCGCATCATCACCATGGTTCTGGAAGGGATCCTTGCCTTCATCGACGGTGACCTGCCGGAAAAAGTGGTTGCCAATCCGCGCTTTCACCACCAATACCTGCCGGATGTGGTCTCGGCCGAACCAAAGATGTTTTCGCGGGAAACCATCCGCGCGCTGCAGGCCATGGGCCACATCGTCAACGAATCCGAGCGCACCTGGGGCCTGATGAACATGGTCAGCTGGGATCGCAAGACGAACACCCTGCATGCCGGGTCCGATCCGCGCGAGGAAATGAGCAGCGCCAAGGTGCAGCCGTGAAACTCTGGTCATTGCTCGGCAATTCGCAGCGTCTGGATGGCGGTGCCATGTTCGGCAACGCGCCCAAGGCGGTGTGGCAGGGATGGATCGAGCCGGATGCCAACAACGCCATTCCGCTGGCCTGTCGTTGCCTGCTGGTGCAGGACCTGGACGGCAAGACCGTGCTGTTTGAAACCGGCATCGGCGCGTTCTTCGAGCCGAAGCTGCGCGTGCGATACGGTGTGGCGGAAGTCGAACATGTGTTGCTGAAATCATTGGCGCAGGCCGGTTTCGACCATGCCGATATCGACGCCGTGGTGCTTTCGCATCTCCACTTCGATCATGCCGGCGGATTGCTTGCCGCATGGCAGGATGGCACGGCCCCTTCACTCTTGTTTCCCAACGCCAGGTTCCTCGTGGGCGCCGAACATTGGCAACGCGCAGTGAAGCCGCATTCGCGGGACCGGGCTTCATTCATTCCCGAGTTGCCGGGTTTGCTTGAAGCCAGCGGCCGCCTGGAAATCGTCAACGGTCCGCGCTCGGACACCCTGGGCGATGCCGTGCACTTTTCCTACTCCAGCGGACACACGCCGGGGCTGATGCTGGCCGAAATCCGTGCCAGCAAGGGCGGGGTGGTGTTCTGCGCCGATCTCATTCCGGGTCGGCCTTGGGTGCATTTGCCCATCACCATGGGCTATGACCGCTATCCGGAAATGCTGATCGACGAGAAGAAGGCTTTTCTGGAAGACAAGCTGCAACGCAATGTGCGCCTGTTTTTCACCCACGACTCCGCCTGCGCCCTGGCTTCGGTGGAGCGTGACGACAAGGGGCGCTTTTCAACCGCGAATGAACTGGGCGAATTGATTGCCTGGCCGCTTGCGGCGTGAGTCAATGAATTGAATCCAATCGGAGCCGACCATGCGTAATCTGCTTGTTGTTGCCATCTTTTGCCTGGGTGCCAGTGGCCTTGCTTTTGCCCACGAGTCGAAGCACGAGCACGAAAAGAAGGCCCCGAATGCCGAGCCCATCGAACAAACCGAAGCAGGCAAGGTGTACGGAGCAAAGTTGCCGAAGGACATGCCCAATGCAATCGAGATCGGTGAAGCTGCGGACAACGCAGCGGCCCACATGGACAAGCTCGGTGCCTTCAGCGGGCGCATCACCGAGGTTTGCCAGAACTCCGGATGCTGGGTTGTTCTGACCGGCAGCAACGGGCAGTTGGCGCGGGTGACCATGCACGACCACGCCTTCGGCGTACCCAAGGATTCCAGCGGTCCGGCGGTGGTCTACGGCACGTTTGGCAAGTCCGTGAAGAGTGCCGGCGAAGTCGACCATCTCAAGGCCGAAGGCGCAAACAATGTGCAGGCGGAAGAGTTGAAGATCGACGCCTTGTCGGTGCTCATTCCCGCAGCACAATGACGGTCTGCCGGCGCTCGCCAGTCGGTGCGCCTGCAGGCTCCTGACTTTCGACGTGGATGACGGAGATTTACCGCATGCAGATCACTTCGCTTTACGCGGCACTCGGAGCCTTGCTGGTCATTGCCCTGGCCAGCCGGGTCATGCTGCGCAGGCACTCCGGGCGCATTGGCATCGGTGACGCGGGCGACAGCGAGTTGCTCAGGCGCATTCGCGTGCATGCCAATGCCGTGGAATACCTGCCGCTTGGCCTTATCCTGCTCGGTTTGCTGGAATGGAACCAGTTTGCGCCCGTGTACGTTCATGCGTGCGGAGCCACCCTGCTGGGCGGAAGACTTCTGCATGCCATTGGCATGTCGCGATCATCAGGTGCCACGCCGGAACGCATGCTGGGCATGGTCCTGACTTTGCTTGCAGTCGTTGGCATGGCTGTGCTGCTGATCTGGAAGCAACTCTAACGATCTGGCCTGCAAACGGTCGGACTCGTAGAGCGGAGCTTGCTCCGCTTGCCGCTGTTCGCGCGCCGGCAGCCGAGCAAGCTCGGCTCTACAAAAGCGTCGCTCCCTCGTAGAGCGGAGCTTGCTCCGCTTGCCGCTGTTCGCACGCCCCCACAGCGCTCGGCTCTACAAAGCCGTCGCTCCCCGGCTGCTCCGCTGCCCGCCCCGCCCGCCAAAGCGCGCCCCCGAGGCGGAGCTTGCTCCGCTCCTGCATAAGCCGTAAGCTTCGTTCTGCGAATTTAAAAAATTTGCGTACTTGTGGGGCGGAACAATAGGTCAGCGTTGCCTTGACCTCAGGCCTGGCGCATCAGGTCTTCGTGCTCCAGGAAAAACAGGCCGGCAAACATCTTGGGGTCAACGGAATAGCCGTCGGTCATCTTGCGCACCAGCCAGCGCGCGGCGTCCTTGCGCGGTACTTCGTGCACCGTGATGTCTTCGGTTTCATCGCCGCCGCCCGATTCCACCCGGGTCAGCTTGCGTGCGCGCACGAATGCAAGGATCTCGTTGCTCATGCCGGCCGAGGTGGGTCCTTCCATGATGAAATCGATGGTTGCTGCCGCATAACCGGTTTCCTCCACCAGCTCCCGGCCAGCGGCGTCGGTGGCACTCTCGGCCGAGTGGTCGAGGCTGTCGCCGACCAGACCCGCCGGCATTTCGATGGTCATGCATTCCAGGGCGGGCCGGTATTGCTCGACAAACAGCACGCAATCCGCATCGGTGACGGCAATGATCATCACGCCTCCTCCGGGGTTGGTGCGTTCTGCATATTCCCAGCGTCCACGCCGCTTCAGGCGCAGCCAGGTTCCATTGCAAAGTGTCACTGTTTCCGTCATCTTTATCGGCTCCGCGAAACTTTCGTGATCAGGGCGTGGTCTTTTCCGCCTTCCATTCTGCACGCATCCAGGGTTGTACCGATGATTATCAAGCGAATCCTCCTTTGTCTGGCACTGCTGGCACCCTCCGCGCTTGCGTTGGCGGACTCGCCCGCTGCCACAGCGCCGGCCAAGCGCGACGCCACCACCTTCAGCGAATCGCAGATCAATGAAATCACGTCCATGGCCGTTCTTCAGCGCATGGTCGCAGGTTACGAAAAGCTCAAGGATGACCAGCGACTGGCCTGGACCCTCAAGCGGGCCAGCGAACTCAATCCCAATTCGGGCGACATGCGCCTTGCCCTGGCATTGACGTACGCGCGCATGGGCAAGAAATCCGAAACCTACGACCTGCTGCTCAAGATGAAGGAGCAAGGCTACGGCATCGACCTCAGCGACGATGCCCGATTCGAAAAGGTGACCGGAACCGAGGCATGGGGATACATCGTCGAAAGCCTGAACATGAACCTGAAGCCGTTCGGCGAAGGCAAGGTGGCGTTCGAGTTGCCAAAGGGCGACACCCTGTTCGAATCCATCGCCTGGGATGCCAAGCGGCAGCAATTCCTGGTCGGCAGCGTGCGCGAGGGCAAAATCTACCTGTCCGACAAACAGGGCAAGCTCAAGGAGTTCATCTCGCCAGCAGACGGCAGCGGGCTGTGGAGCGTCTATGCAATGGCGGTGGATGCGCCGCGTGACCTGCTTTACGTCACCTCCTCGTCCTCGCTCTACTTCAAGGGCTTCCGCGAACAGGATTACAACAAGAGTGGCGTGTTCAAGTTCAAGCTGTCGACCGGAAAGTTGATCGACAAGATCCTGATGCCGACCGCCCAAGGTGGCCGCTCATTGGCCAGCATCACGGTCAGCAAGCAGGGCAAGGTGTACTTTGCCGATGCCCTGCACAACGAGATCTACACCATCGAGGGCAGTCTGCCCAAGCTGGTGATTGCCAACCCCAAGTTGACCAGCGTGCGCGGCCTCGCCCTGAGTGATGACGGCGACACCCTGTACTTTGCCGACTATGCGCTGGGTTTGTTCGGCGCCGATCTCAAGTCGGCGACCGGTTTCGCGGTCAACCACGATCCGGCTCGCCTGGTGCTTGGCGGAATCGAAGGCTTGTTCTACTACCAGGGCAACCTGATCGCGATCGAAAACGGCATGTCGCCCAAGCGCGTGGTTCGCTTGGCGCTGTCAAAGGACGGCAGGAGCATCGAAAAGATGATGCCGATCGACATCGCCAATCCGGCGTTTACCTTCCCCACCTCCGGCACCTTGGTTGGCGATGAGCTGTACTTCATTGCGGACAGCCAGCGCGGCCTGTACGGCCAGTATGGCGACCTCAAGCATCCGGACCAGTTGAAGGCGGTGCAGGTGTTCCGCAGCAATGCGCGCTATGCGTGGAACGAAGGCGGCATCGCTGGTACCAGTCAGCCCGCGCAACGACTCCCGGCAACCCAGCCGGCAGCGGCATCAGCGCCCGCACCAGCCGCAGAAAAGAAAAACTGACGGGGTCGCATTTGATTCATCGGGCCTGGCGGCTGCTTGCGCAGTGCGCCAGCGCCAGGTGAATCGGCAAGGTCAGCAGGATCCAGGCCAGGTTGGCCTGCTCGAAGCTGGTCAGGATCTTGCTGAACAGGGCAAACCCCGCCAGCAGGGCAATGGCCACGAGCAGGCCACGGGTGAAGCGCCCGGCTGACCAGTTGGACCGCGCCGAGCCGCACCAGGCAGGCACCAGCAGCAGTGCAAGCGGATTCATGATCAGCAGGTTTTCGTTGGCCCAGGCCGACTGATGCGCGGTGAACAACCAAAGCCCCAGCATGACGAGGCCAGCAAGCCCCGTGAACAGGCTGAAGCCTGCGCCCAATGTGGCAAGGCTACGCCTCGCCCACGCGCGGGCTGATCGCTGGCGGAGAAAGAGTGCCAGGCCGCCAAAGACAATACCGATGGCGAAAAACGGCCAGCGCAGGTCCGGCGGTAGGAATGGTGGATCCGGCCAGCGCGATTGCGCCAGCACCCGTTCGTCGCGGACCAGTGCAACGGACGCTCCGCTCGGGTCATCGATCCGCACGTCACGCAGATGCTGCATCAACTGCATCGGCACAAAGCTGTCCTGCCAGAACGAGAGCCGCTGGTCGGAGTAGGGACCCAGGCCCAGGTCGATGCCGAGCATGAGCGCGGCATCCGGCGACATGAGGGCGTCGGCCAGCAGGCGATAGGTGAGTCCCCGAGAAGGCGAAGTCAGTTGCTTGCGCAGCGCCCCGCCGAGCACCTTGTCCAACGCGTCGCGGATGCGGGTCGAACAATTGGATGTGAAATAGTCGTAGGGGTAGCGACGGTTTTCCGGCAGCAGGTTGGTTTCCAGGTAGGCCTTGAGGGCGAGTACCTGGGAAGCGTCGAGGTTGAGCTCCTGTTCCAGGATGGAACGTCCCTCGGAGCGGTACCAGGCGATTTCCTCGTCTGCGTCTTCCGCCGCGATCTGGTATTGCATGCGGCCAAGCGCGAAATTGAGCATGAAGTCCGCTTCTTCGAAGTCGAACATGCCGTAGTTGTAGCTGGTGCCGCGGCCGCTGAGCGGATCTCGGAACACCAGGGCGTTGTGGCCGAAGCGCTCCCAGTAGACTTGCCCCGGCCCATAGGTGACCAGGCTCACGCTCGGAACAGGCGCCTGCGCAGACGCGGGCTGGTTTGCCGCAAGGCCAAGAACCGCCAGCAAGCCAGCCAGGACCCGTCGGCTGGCGATCATGCTTCCTGGATTCGCACGGCAAACTGGCCGACCTTGCGGCTGTCTCCCTTGTTGACCCGGAACAGGAAACCGGCCAGGCGGATCTCCTCGCCGGGCTGGGGGACATGCCCGAACTCGGCAGTGACCATGGCCCCGATGGTGTCGTAGGCATCGACCGGAAACTGCGATTCGAAGCGATTGTTGAAACTCTCGACCGGCGTCATCGCATTGACCAGGAAGCGGCCATCCGTCTGCGGCTGGATCAGGTTGGGCGTTTCTTCCTCGTCGTGCTCGTCGTCGATGTCGCCAACGATCTGCTCCAGCACGTCTTCGATGGTGACCAGGCCAACGACACCGCCGTACTCGTTGACCACGATCGCCATGTGCAGGTGGGAGAGGCGCAATTCCTTGAGCAGGATGTTCAGGCGCTTGGCTTCGGGGATCAGGGCGACCGGGCGAACCAGGCTGCGCACATCGCCGCTTCCGCCCTCGGCAAAGCGGCGCAGGAGATCCTTGGCCAGCAGGATGCCGACAATCTCGTCCCGGTCCGCGCCATGCACGGGAAATCGGGAATGGCCGGATTCGATGACGATGCCAAGCACGGTTTCCAGGGAGGAATCCGCAGCAATCGAGACCATTTCCGAGCGCGGAACCATGATGCTGCCGGCGGTCAACTCAGTGACCTTGATCGCTCCTTCGATCATCGACAGGGTGTCATGCGAGAGCAGGCCGTTGGACTGGGCCAGGCGCAGTTCCTCGATCAATTCCTCGCGGCTGCTGACTTCGCCGGAAAGCGCATGGGTAAGGCGTTCAAACCAGGAACGCTGGGGGGGACTACTGGGAGGGTCCTCGCTCATTGTCCGCAGATTCATGCCCATTGGGGGCGGAACGGCGGAGTTTAGCAAAAGCGCCGGACGGGACCAGATTTGTCGTGTTTTCCGTAACTTGGCACATCCCGCAGGGTTTGACCCGGGCGTGGCAAGCCGCTATCATCGCGCGCCCTTTTTCCAGATCCCGCTCTGCGCAAGGGTCCGGAAAGAGTGGCTGTTTCCAGAATAACTACATAGGTATCAATCATGTACGCAGTTGTGCTCATTTCCGGTAAGCAATACCGGGTGACCCAGGGCGAAACCCTGCGCGTCGAAAAACTGGTCGGTGACGTCGACAGCACGGTCAATTTCGACCAGGTGCTGATGGTCGGCTCCGGCGAAGGCGTCAGCATCGGTGCGCCTCTGGTCGCCGGCGCTCAGGTTGGCGCCAAGATCAAGTCGCACGGCCGTGCCGACAAGGTCCGCATCATCAAGTTCCGCCGCCGCAAGCACCACATGAAGCAGCAGGGGCATCGGCAGCACTACACCGAAATCGAGATCACCGGCATCAGCGGTGCATCCAAGGCGACCAAGGAGTAAGTCATGGCACATAAAAAGGCAGGCGGCTCAACCCGCAACGGTCGCGACTCCAATCCGAAATACCTCGGCGTGAAGCTCTACGGTGGCCAGGCATGCAATGCCGGCAACATCATCATCCGTCAGCGCGGCACGCGTTTTGTGGCCGGCAGCGGCGTCGGCCTGGGCCGCGACCACACGCTGTTCGCGCTGGTCGATGGCGTGGTCGAGTTCAAGACCAAGGGCGCCGACAAGCGCAAGACGGTCAACGTGGTTCCCGCCGCCGGCAATTGACCGAAAATTGCCACCGGCATGACAGAGCCCCGCCCTGTGCGGGGCTTTTCATTCCCGGGTGGCGACAATCCCCATCGGCAGCGATGCTTGGCTCTTGCCTTGCCGCGGTAGGAACCCCTTCAGGGGGCGATGCTTGGCGCTTGCCTCGTCGCTCTGTAGGAGCCCCTTCAGGGGCGATGGTTTCGCACCCGTCGAGGCAGATCATCGCCCCTGAAGGGGCTCCTACAGGTTTGCCTCGATTCTTGTACGCTTTTCCCGATTCCCGATTCCCGATTCCGATTCCCGATTCCCGATTCCCGATTCCCGATTCCCGATTCCCGATTCCCGATTCCCGATTCCCGATCATGCAATTCGTCGATGAAGCCAGTATTCGCGTCCAGGCCGGCAATGGCGGCAATGGCTGCGTCAGCTTTCGCCGCGAGAAATTCATTCCATTTGGCGGTCCGGATGGGGGTGATGGCGCGGCCGGCGGCAGCGTCTGGCTGGTCGCCGACGAAGGCTTGAACACCCTGGTCGATTTTCGCCACCAGCGCCAGTTTCGCGCCGAGCGCGGCGAGAACGGCATGAGCCGGCAAATGGCCGGCAAGGCAGGCAGCGATACCACCATTCGCGTGCCGGTCGGCACCGTTGTCATGAACGTGGAAACCGACGAGCAGATTGGTGATCTCACCGAGCACGGCCAGCGCCTGCTGGTTGCCCAGGGTGGGCGCGGTGGTCAAGGCAATATCCACTTCAAAAGCTCAACCAACCGCGCGCCGCGCAAGGCAACTTCCGGAACACCGGGAGAGGATCGCGAACTGCGACTGGAGCTCAAGGTGCTGGCGGATGTCGGCATGCTGGGTTTCCCCAATGCCGGCAAGTCCACCTTCATCCGCGCGGTATCCGCGGCAACCCCCAAGGTTGCCGATTATCCCTTCACCACCCTGCAACCGCACTTGGGCGTCGTTCGCATCGAGACCGACAAGAGCTTTGTCATTGCGGACATTCCAGGCCTGATCGAAGGTGCCGCCGATGGTGCGGGACTGGGCGTGCAGTTCCTCAAGCACCTGGCGCGTACTCGCTTGTTGCTGCACATGGTCGATATTGCCCCGCTGGATGGCGAAACCGATCCGATCGAGCAGATCCGCATCATCGAAGCCGAGCTCAAAGGGTTTGATCCGCAGCTGCTCAAGCGCGAGCGCTGGCTGGTGTTCAACAAGCTCGACCTGCTTCCCATCGAGGAGCGCGAAAAGGCCGCCAAAGCCATCGTGCGCAAGCTGAAGTGGAAGCAGCCCTGGTATCTGGTGTCCGCCATCGCGCGCGAGAACACCTGGCCGATCTGCCTCGACATCCAGCGCTTCTTCGATGAGCAGCGCCGCGATCGCGCCGAGGCGGCGCTTGCAGGCCGAGACTGAGTAGTGGGGACGCTTTGCGCGCAACTGGGCGCGGGTAAAGGCCGTGGGTCCCACGCCAGCCTTGCCGCTGAGTTGGCAACAAAAAAGCCGGCTTGCGCCGGCTTCATGTCGCAGCTTCACACGCAGGGCTCAAGCCAGGGCGCGGATGCTCGCGTTGAGGCGGCTCTTGTGGCGGGCAGCCTTGTTCTTGTGGATCAGGCCGCGTGCAGCGTAGCGGTCGACGATCGGTGTTGCGCTCTTCAGAGCAGCTTCGGCGCCAGCCTTGTCCTTGGCGTCGATAGCCTTGATCACCTTCTTGATCGCGGTGCGGACCATGGAACGGGCGCTGACGTTGCGCTGGCGAGCCTTTTCGGACTGGCGCGCGCGCTTCTTCGCGGACTTGATGTTAGCCAAGGTAAAACTCCAAAAGCGGGGGGCGGAAAAAGGGGCGGAATTATGCCGATGCCGGGCTGGCGCGTCAATTGGGGGCTGGCATGAGCAGGCCTGGAATGATGCGTTCCCTGCTCAGCGTCAGTGGCGGAACCCTCGTTTCGCGCGTGCTTGGCCTCATCCGCGAGATGGCCATCGCCTGGACCTTCGGCGCCAATGCCGCAACCGACGCATTCTGGGTCGCCTTCCGCATCCCGAACTTCATGCGTCGCCTGTTTGCCGAAGGTTCGTTTTCGGTGGCATTCGTGCCGGTACTTACCGAGGTCAAGGAGACGCGCTCCCACGAGGAGCTGAAGGAGCTGGTTGCGCGCACCGCAGGCACGCTCGGCATCATCCTGCTGTTGATCACCGCCCTGGGCGTGCTTGGCGCTGCCTGGCTCACACGGGGGTTCGCACCCGGATCCATCGATGATCCCGCCAAGTTTGAATTGACCACGGACCTGCTGCGCCTCACCTTTCCCTACCTGCTGTTCGTCGCCTTGACCGCCCTTTCCGGCGGCATTCTCAACAGTTTCCACCGTTTTGCCTTGCCGGCCCTGACCCCGGTCATCCTCAACCTCTGCCTGATTGCAGGTGCGCTCTGGCTATCCCCGCATCTGGAAGTGCCGATCATGGCCCTGGGCTGGGCGATTCTCGCAGCCGGAATACTGCAACTGGTGGTGCAGTTTCCGGCCTTGCGTCGCCTGGACCTGTTGCCGCGGCCACGCTGGGGCTGGCGTCATTCCGGGGTGCAGAAGATCCTGCGCCTCATGGTGCCGACCCTGTTCGGCTCGTCGGTCGCCCAGATCAATCTTCTGCTGGATACGCTGATTGCCTCATTCCTCATCACCGGTTCGCAGACCTGGCTGGCGCAGAGTGACCGCCTGCTCGAGTTTCCGCTGGGAATTTTCGGTATCGCCTTGGGGACGGTGATCCTGCCAACCTTGTCCCGTCACCATGTGGCGACGGATCGGGAAGGCTTCTCGCGTGCACTGGACTGGGGCCTGCGTTCGACCCTGCTGGTTGCGCTGCCGGCCATGGTTGGCCTGGTCATGCTGGCCAAGCCGCTGCTGTTCACCTTGCTCCAGTACGGCGCATTCACCGCCCATGACGTGAACATGGCCTCCATGTCCCTGTCCGCGTTGGCCCTGGGTTTGCCGGCATTTGCCCTGGTCAAGGTGGTGGCGCCGGCGTTTTATGCGCGACAGGATACGAAGACGCCCGTGCGGGCCGGCATCATTGCGATGATCGTGAGCATGCTGCTCAACATCGTCTTTGTCGGAGGCCTGCTCGTGCTTTGGGCCTCGCCCGGGGACGACGTAAACGGTTGGTGGGCCAGGCTTTCCACGACGCCCGGTCTGCACGCGGGGCTTGGCCTGGCCAGCGCCTGCGCGAGCTATCTAAATCTGGCCCTGCTTTGGCGGGCATTGCGCAAGAGCAATGTCTACGTGGCGCATGCGGGCTGGTGGAAACACTGGCTGCGCCTGTTGCTGGCCTGCGGCGCCATGGCGTTGGTGCTTGCCCTGTTGTTGTCGCTGTGGCCGGACTGGGCCAATACCGGCGTTGCCACGCGGCTGTATCGGTTGGCTGCACTGGTTCTCGCTGGAACAGCCACATTCTCGCTGGTGATGTACGCGATGGGCCTTCGCCTGCGCGATCTGCGCGGAGACTGAGCGCAGGCTCCTGGGCCTGTGCTGGCCAGCGCGGGCAGCCGCTATACTTGCTGGATGTTCCGGCTTGTTCGAGATCGCCAAGGTGCCGCTCTGGCGCCGCAAGGCAGTGTTGTTTGCATCGGTGCCTTTGATGGCGTTCATTGCGGCCATCGCGCGCTGCTCAACCGCGTGCGCGAGCGGGCAGCAAGGCTTGGCGCCGCTGCGGTGGCGGTGAGCTTTGAGCCGATTCCGCGCGAATATTTTGCGCGCTCGAGTCCGGTTTCCCGGCTGGACGACGTGCGCGGGAAAATTCGCCAGATTGCCGGCCTTGGTCTCGACATGCTGATGTTGCTGCGCTTCAACGCAGGCATGGCCTCCATGCAGGCCGGCGAGTTCGTGGAGCAGGTGCTGGTGCAGCGATTGGCTGCACGTGAAGTCTGGGTGGGTGCCGATTTCCGCTTCGGGCACAACCGCCAGGGTGATGTGGCGTTCTTGCGTGAGATGGGTGGTCGCCATGGGTTTGCGACCGAGGTGTTTCCGGAGTTCACCCTCGGTGGGCAGGCGGTTCGCAGCAGCGTCATCCGCGAGATGCTGGCACGCGGGGATTTCATGGGCGCGCGTCATCTGCTCGGTCGACCTTTCAAGATCGGCGGACACGTGGTTCGCGGCCGCCAGCTTGGACGCAAGCTCGGCTATCCGACGGCCAACATCCGCCTCGGTCGGCGCACCTCGCCAGTCAACGGCATCTTCGCGGTGCGCGTGCACGGCGTGGCCGAGCATTCCATGGCCGCGGTGGCCAGCCTCGGCGTGCGTCCCACGGTGGCGGGCGTCGAGCCGCTGCTGGAAGCCCATTTGTTTGATTTCGATGGCGACCTGTACGGGCGCCGGATCGATGTGGAGTTCGTCGCCAAGTTGCGTGACGAGGAAAAATTCGACTCGCTCGAATCGATGGTCGAGCAAATCGGACGTGATGCGGAGCAGGCGCGAGCGCTGCTTGCTCCATCCAACCCGGTATTCCAACCCGACTTTGCCGATGACCGTGGCAGGGTTCGTTCCAGCGGAGCGTCTGCGTGAGCAAGGATTACAAACACACCATCAACCTGCCGAACACGGCATTCGCGATGAAGGCGAACCTGGCCGTGCGCGAGCCGGCAATCCTCGAAGACTGGTACGCGCGGCAGCGTTACCAGGAGATCCAGAAGCACACGGCCACGCGCGGCAAGGCGTTCATCCTGCACGATGGGCCACCGTATGCAAACGGCGTGATCCACATCGGCCATGCGGTCAACAAGGTGCTCAAGGACATCGTGGTCAAGTCGAAACTGATGGCCGGTTTCCGTGCGCCTTACGTTCCCGGTTGGGATTGCCACGGCCTGCCCATCGAAATCGCGGTGGAAAAGGAATTCGGCAAGGTCGGGCAAAAGCTCGATGCCGCCGCGTTCCGGCAGAAGTGCCGCGAGTACGCGGCGAAGCAGATCGACCTGCAGCGCGCCGATTTCAAGCGCCTGGGCGTGCTTGGCGACTGGGATGCCCCGTACCGCACCATGGATGCGAAGTTCGAGGCCGACATGCTGCGTGCGCTCGCACGCATTTACGCCAACGGACACATCACGCGCGGATTCAAGCCGGTGCACTGGTGTTTCGACTGCGGCTCGGCATTGGCTGAAGCCGAAATCGAGTATGCCGACAAGGTTTCACCGGCCGTGGATGTTGCCTACGACGCCATCAACGCCAAGGCCATGGCCGGGCTTTTCGCCGTGGACATCGACGATGCCACCCTCGTGGCGGTGCCGATCTGGACCACCACGCCATGGACCTTGCCGGCCAGCCTCGCAGTCTCGCTGGGGCCGGAGCTTGAATATGTTCTGGTGGAAGGTCCCTCGCGCAATGGCCAGCGGGTCCTGCTGGTGCTCGCGGAAGCCCTGGCCGAGAAGTGCCTGCTGCGCTATGGCGTGACGGAAATGAAGGTGCTCGGCCGCGCCAGGGGCTCGGCTCTGGAGACGCGCGGCGCCCAGGGGCAGGGCGGTTCAGGCATCCTCTTGCGCCATCCGTTCTACCAGCGCGAGATCCCGTTGCTGCTGGGCGAACACGTCACCGCCGAAGACGGTACCGGCGTCGTGCACACCGCGCCCGGGCATGGCGTGGAGGACTTCGTGGTCAGCCAGGCCTACGGTTTGATCGACACGCATCCGGCCGCCGAACTCAATCCGGTGGGTGGCAATGGTGTTTATCTTGCCGGCACTCCCGTGGTCGAAGGACAGTTCATCTGGAAGGCCAACGACAGCATCACCGAACTGTTGCGCGAAAACGGACATCTGCTCGCGTTCTCCAGGTTCGAACACAGCTATCCGCACTGCTGGCGTCACAAGACCCCGGTGGCTTTCCGTGCCACCCCGCAGTGGTTCATGAGCATGGAAAAGGAAGGCTTGCGCGACTGCGCGCTCAAGGCCATCCGCGACGTGCGCTGGATTCCCGGTTGGGGCGAAGAACGCATCACCGGCATGATCGCAGGCCGCCCTGACTGGTGCATCTCGCGGCAGCGCACATGGGGCGTGCCCATCGCCTTGTTCGTCGATCGCCAGACCCAATTGCCGCATCCGCGCAGCGTGGAGTTGTTCGAGCAGATTGCGCAGCGCGTGGAAAAGGATGGCATCGATGCCTGGTCGAGCATCGATGCGCGCGAGCTGCTGGGTGACGAGGCGGATCGCTACGAGAAAGTCAGCGACGTGCTGGATGTCTGGTTTGATTCCGGCGTAACCCATTTTGCCGTGATCGACCAACGTGCGGAATTGGCTCGCAAGCCGGGTGACCGCGTGATGTATCTGGAAGGATCCGACCAGCACCGTGGCTGGTTCCATTCCTCCTTGCTGACATCGGCAGCCATGCACGGACATGCGCCGTACGATGAAGTGCTCACGCACGGATTTGCGGTGGACCAGAACGGGCGCAAGATGTCCAAGTCGCTCGGCAATGTGGTCGCGCCGCAAAAGGTGGTCGATTCACTCGGTGCGGACGTGTTGCGCCTGTGGGTCGCTTCGACCGATTACCGCAACGAGATGAGCGTCTCCGACGAAATCCTCAAACGCGTGTCCGATGCCTATCGGCGCATCCGCAACACGGCGCGCTTCCTGCTCGGCAATCTGGACGGGTTCGACCCCGAGCGACACCTGGTTCCGGCGGGGGAAATGCTCTTGCTCGACCAATGGGCCGTGCAGCAGGCACATGATGTGCAGACCGCAGTGATTGCTGCGTACGAGGGGTACGACTTCCCCGAGATCGTGCAGCGCATCCAGAACTTCTGCACCAACGAGATGGGCTCGATCTATCTCGACATCACCAAGGATCGCCTGTACACGATGCAAACCGACAGTCGCGGTCGACGCAGTGCACAGAGCGCGATGTTCCACATCCTCGAAGCACTGGTGCGCTGGCTGGCGCCGATCACCAGCTTCACCGCCGAGGAAATCTGGCCGCTGTTGCCGGGCAAGCGGGACGAATCGGTGCTCTTCGAGACCTGGTACGAAGGTTTGGCCGCGATGCAGGGTTCGCCTGATCAGCGCAGCAAGTGGAATGAACTGTTTGCCATGCGCAGCACCGCTTCGCGCGTACTGGAAGGCATGCGCGCGGCAGGAGAGATTGGCGCGTCCTTGCAGGCCGAGTTGGTCATCCACGCCGACCAGGCCTTGCTTCAACGGCACGCGCAAGGTGCCGGTGAGCTGCGCTTCTTCTTCATCTGTTCCGAGGTGAACCTTGCCGATGTGGCAACGAAACCGGTCGATGCGGTGCAGGTGGATGGCATGAATGCCTGGATCAGCGCCAAACCGAGTACCTCGCAAAAATGCGTGCGCTGCTGGCACTACCGCGCTGATGTCGGCAGCTTCGCTGATGACCCGGAGCTGTGTGGCCGCTGCGTGACCAACGTCACCGGTAAAGGCGAACAACGCCAGTGGTTCTGAGGCTCGACGGGCGGCTCGGCCATCGCGGTCGCCCCTGAAGGGTCTCCTACAGGAGCGGTTGCGCAGGTTTTGCATGTAGGAGCGCATTCATGCGTTTATCCCCTTTTGGGGGCTTGCCCCCTTTTTGGGGCTTGCCCCCTTTTCGGGGCTTGCCCCCTTTTCGGGGCGACCGCGAGGCCCCAAACATTCGGGTCGACCCTGACGGGATTGCTGAAGGGAAGGGGGCGGTGAAATATGTTCGGGCTCGCCCAACGTGTACCATGCGCGCCCACGAATCTGCGTGTCATTGCCCATGTCGAAATCTCCCAACGCGCTGGTGTGGCTGCTGCTGTCGGCCTTCATCATCATTGCCGACCAGACCTCCAAGCTTGCGATTCTCGAGAGATTTCAGCTGCACGACACGTACGCGGTAATCGACGGACTGCTCAATCTGACCCTTGTCTACAACGAGGGTGCCGCGTTCAGTTTCCTCAGCGATGCCGGCGGCTGGCAACGCTGGTTCTTCACCATCATTGCATCCGTGGTGAGCGTGTTGCTGGTGGTCTGGCTGGCGCGCACACCACGCAATGACTGGCGAACGGCCTTGCCGCTTGCGTTGATCCTCGGTGGCGCAGTCGGCAACCTGATCGATCGCATGCGCTTTGGCCATGTGGTGGATTTCATAGACGTGCACTACGGAAGCTGGTCGTTTCCGGCTTTCAATGTGGCGGATTCCGGGGTAAGCGTGGGTGCGGTGCTGTTGATTGCCTTCAGCTTTTTCGGTGCCCGGGCCGGGACTCGTCCATAATGACGGCCATGCAGGTCCTGCTCGCCAATCCGCGTGGTTTCTGCGCCGGTGTCGATCGCGCCATCGAGATTGTCGAGCGAGCGCTGGAAACCTTTGGCGCGCCGATCTATGTGCGCCACGAGGTCGTGCACAACCGCTTCGTGGTGGATTCGCTGCGCGCGCGCGGCGCGGTTTTCGTCGATGAACTCGATGAGGTGCCCGATGGCGCAACCGTGATCTTCAGCGCGCACGGTGTGTCGCGTGAAGTACGCGACGAAGCCGCGCGACGCGGACTGGCCGTGTTCGATGCCACCTGTCCACTGGTGACCAAGGTGCACATCGAGGTGGCTCGCCACGGCAAAGCCGGGCGCGACGTGGTTCTGATCGGCCATGCCGGGCACCCTGAAGTGGAAGGCACCATGGGCCAGTGGAGCGCGGACAACACAGGCCGCATCCATTTGGTCGAGACGCCGGAATGCGTTGCCGCGCTGAATCCGCAGGATCCGGAAAAACTCGCCTATGTCAGCCAGACAACCCTGTCCGTTGACGATACCCGTGCCGTGATCGATACCCTGCGTGAGCGGTTTCCGGCCATCGTCGGCCCGCGCCATGACGACATCTGCTATGCCACCCAGAACCGCCAGGATGCAGTGCGCGCGCTTGGACAACAGTGCGATGTTGTGCTGGTGGTGGGCTCGCCCAACAGTTCCAATTCCAACCGCCTGCGCGAACTGGCCGAAAAGCAGGGCGTCCCTGCCTACCTGATCGACGGTGCCGATGACATCCAGCGTTCCTGGATCCGCGACGGTGCCAGGGTCGGCGTGACCGCAGGGGCATCCGCCCCTGAGAGTCTGGTCCAGCAGGTGATCGAGCGTCTCGCCGACTGGGGGGCGAACACGGTCAGCGAGCTTGCCGGCCAGCCGGAAAACGTGACCTTTGCCCTGCCGAAGGAACTGCGGATCCGCGTCGTCGACTGACCGATTGCGCGGGTCTTGGCCCAGCCGGCCGCTGCCGCCGCTTATCCGCCAATTGCTACCTCGCGCTTCGGCGCCCTTGTTTCACGGCCTTTGGCCCCGTACGGTGCGCGGTCATAAGTCCGTACGTGGCGAGGGGAATATGCCTGTCCAGATTTGCCTTTCCGGTGCCAGCGGCCGACGAACCTTGGGTTTTGGCTTGGTCGAGCTGATGATCACCATTGCCATCGTTGCCATTTTGGCCTCGATCGCTTTGCCGAGTTTTGCCGTGATGATCCGCGGTAACAGGGTCAGCACGCAGACCAATGATTTTCTCAGCGCATTCAACCTGGCCCGCAACGAATCCATCTCGCGCTCCCGCGGGGTCAGCATATGCGCGGCCGACACCCGCAACGGTGCAATTCCGACAGCCTGTGGTGCCTCCACCGACTGGGGCAAGGGCTGGATGGTTTTCGTGGATGACACCGTGTCGCCAACGGCCTCTCCGCCGACGGCAATCGCCCTCGGTTCCGTCATCCGCACCTGGACAGCCAACGAGAACAATTCGTTGGTGCCGGACAGCGCAAAATTCTTTGTCCGCTTCAACCCGCGTGGACTGTCGAACCTGACCAGCGACCTGACCTTCACCTTGAAACCGGCCAGCAACTGCTCAAACGATCAGCAGCGCACCATAGTCATCACCTCGCTTGGCCGCTCAAGTTCGTCCAAGGGGGCATGCTCGTGAACCATTGGAACCTTCAAATGAGTCGCAATCGCCAAAGCGCAGGCTTCACCCTGCTTGAAGTGTTGATCGCCTTGCTGGTGCTGAGCTTCGGCTTGCTTGGCCTGGCCGCGCTGCAAGCCTACTCGGTCAAGGCCAACCAAAGCGCAAACCTGCGCAGCCAGGCGAGTGTGCTGGCCAACATGATGATGGACAACATTCGTTCGAATCGCGCCAACATCGCCTCCTACTACGCCGACGACTACGACGAGTTCCTGTGCAGTGCCACCCCGGATACCGGTTCCGTCGCTGCTCGCGACTTGAGCGAATGGCGTATTCAGGTCAATTGCCAGTTGCCGCAGGGGCGAGCTGCCGTGGCGCCGATCAGCGTCAACGAAGTGGCTGTCTGCATCCGTTGGAGTGACGAGCGCTGGGAGACTGCAAGTGGCGACTCGACCGGCAAGTGCACGGAAGATGCAGCCACCTTTGGCGCATCCCTCGCCGACGATGGCCCTGGCGCCGGCATGGATGGCCAGACCAGTGTTTTCATCGTTTCCAGCCGCATGTAGGGGCGCCCATGAGCAATTTGCAGAAGCAGGCAGTTTTGTCAGGGGCCGCCAGGCAGGCGTGTCCCTTATCGAGTTGATGATCGCACTCGTCATTTCCAGCTTGATCACCCTTGGCCTCATTCAGATTTTTGGCGCATCCAGCACCACATCCAGAATGACCGAAGGCCTTTCCCGGGTTCAGGAAAGCGGTCGATTTGCCAGTCAATTCATGCAGCGTGAATTGCGCATGGTTGGTTACATGGGGTGCGGTTCCGATGCCGGTCGATCCATCCAGGAAAGTTTTGTCAACCACCTGGCCACCTTCCCCGGCAACGTCGTTCCCGATGGCAATGCCTACCGCTTCCAGCGTCCGATCGAGGCATTTACTGCCGGGGCCATGACGGTACCGACGGAGTTGACGTCGATAACCAATATCGTCGATGGCAGTGATGTGTTGATCCTGCGTGTTTTCGACGAGGAAAGCACTCCAGTACTGAACATTTCAAAGGCCACCAATACACTTACCGTGGCTTTGGGCAATACGAGTGCATCTTTCCTGCCGGCCAGCGGAAGCACGGTACTTTTCGCCATGCAAAATTGCCGCTCCGCAGATGTGTTTGCCGGCGAATTCAATGGCACACAGGTGGTGGTTGGTGGCCTGACCGCCCCCAATGTCTATGCTGATCCATCGGTGACCAGTTGCGGCTCGGCTCCGTGCCCCTGGGATTTTCGCATCTCCAATGCATTCCTGAACTCAACGCCGATTGTTGGCGACGAGGTGTTGAACGCGGAAATCCACCGGGCAGAGTACTACGCATTTTTTGTCCGCACCAATGCGGATGGCTTTCCTTCGCTGTGGATGCTGCGATTCGAGCGAGGCACCACGGACCTCATGGCCGCGCCCGAAGAACTTGTGCAGGGCGTGGAAAACATGCAACTACGCTTTGGCGTTGATACCTCCGCGGATCCGTCCGGCGATGGTGCTGTTGACGAGTACCGCACGGCCGAAGGCGTTGTCGCCGGCGCAACCGATGACCTGATCTTGGATGCCAACTGGCGGCGCGTGCTCAGCGTGCACATCGGCATGCTGATTCGCAGTCCGGAGCGGGCAGGGGTTACCGGTTCGCGCACCTATGAGTTGATGGGCGTCACCTTGCCCGCAACCACTGATGGTGCCATCCGTGAAACCTATGAAACCACGGTTGCCTTGCGCAACCGCCAGTTCAATTCCTGAGAATGACCATGAGCAGAAAACTTCAACCAGGGTTTCAGCGCAATCGAGGCGCCGTCCTTTTCGTAGCCTTGATCATGTTGCTGCTGCTGACGTTGCTTGGTGTCACGGCGATGCAGGTGACGATGTTGCAGGAGCGCATGTCCGGCAACTTCCGTGCCCAGCAAGTCGCCTTTGAAAGGGCCGAAGGCCGCATGGCGGAAGGTCGAGATCTGGCCAGTGACCTGTTGCTGGCATACGACCAGGTTTCCGGAATACCCATCGGGCTATCTACGTCCAATGACCTGCCCTGGACGCCGTGGCTGACAACCTTCCCACCGGCTGAGGAATACCAGGTAGCCACGCGCACTTGCGGCGGCGCTTGCCCCGAACAGCGCGGCAGTATTGTTGCGGACGATCCCAACAAGAAGCCGCGCTTCTACATCATCAGCGGTCAGGAAAAGGATCCAGGCAGCACCGTGGATACCGCCGCCTGGGCCACCGTGCAAACCGTCTACGTATTTTGAACCGTTGCTAGAGCGGGAGAATCCCATGAAGTCGTTGAACATTCCGCTGTCCCTCGCGCTTGCTGCGCTGAGTGCCGCCGCTGGAATTGCCCATCCATCGAATGCGTTGGCTCAGGCATCAAGCGGAGGCATTGATGTTTCCCAGCAGCCGCTGTTCACGCAGAGCGGGCAGCCGCCGCTGAACATGCTGGTGATGGGCAAGGACCACAAGATCTACTACGAAGCCTACAATGACGCTTCCGACCTCGATGGCGACGGCTCCTTGGACATCGGCTACAAGCCCGACGCCATCGACTATTTCGGTTATTTCAACTCCGACCTTTGCTATACCTATTCCGGAAGCCGCTTCGAGCCGAGCGCTACCGCCACCAACAAGCAGTGTTCGGGAGCATGGAGCGGTGACTTCCTCAATTACTTGGCCACCTCGCGCATGGACGCCCTGCGCCGGGTGCTCTACGGCGGCTGGCGCCAAGTTGATTCGGCAACCGAAACCGTGCTGCAAGGCGCCTTCTTCCCGCAGGAAGGCCACAGCTGGGGCAAGGAATACCAGAGCGTTGCCCGTGATGGATACGACATTACCCGATACGCGCCGGTTTCCGCACCGGATGCCGGGCGCTACGTCCTGTTTGCCGTCACCACTACCACCGGCAACAACAATTCCTACACCACCGGTTACCAGGCGCCGTTGCTGCGCGTCTTGCAAAATACCGACTTCCGCATTTGGAACTGGGTATCCAAGGAAGGTCCGGTGGCAGGCAATCGATGCTTGACCCCAGGAGGTGTGACCGTCGACTGCGTGCCGGCATCGCAGACTGGTGGCACCTGGGGTGCGGTGCCTTCGGCCTGGTACTCGGGACTTTCCATTACCACCTGGAAACGCACCTCAGGTTCAGGCAGTCCGGCCAATGCCGGCGCCATGAATACGCTGTTCACCAACAATGCGAACGCTTCCAACCTGTGTGGTAGCGGACCGATTGGCCAAATCGACGTCACGGGAAGCAACAACAATCCGTTTGCTGGAACCAATGGTTGCACGCACGACAATTACCTGACCGTGCTCACCGGCACCATCAATATCCCGGCCGATGGCACTTATCGTTTTGCCGTTGATGGCGATGATGCGGTGGACTTGACCATAGATTCGACGGCAGTGGCCGGATGGTATGGCGGCCATGGCAATGATCGCAGTGATGCGGGGCTGCTCTCGCACTCCAACACCATCACTCTCGCTGCAGGTGCGCATACCGTGACCTTCCGACATCAGGAAGGTGGCGGCGGTGACAACTGGGGCCTGTTCGTATTCACACCCACTGCGGTGGTTACACGAAACGACTATCTGGTGCGCGTGCTGTCCTGCCCGGACAGCAATGCCGCCTATCGCGAGACCACGTGCAAAGGCTATCCGAACGGTCAATACAAGCCTACCGGCATCCTGCACGACTTCGGTGAAACCGAACGCATGTACTTTGGCCTGATCACCGGCAGCCAGTTCAACAATCTGGAAGGCGGTGTGCTGCGTCGGAACATGGCGAATTTCTCCAGCGAGATCGATTCCAATACCGGTATCTTCGATCCGGACGTGTTGGGCATCGTCAACACCATCAATCGTTTGCGCATGATCGGCGGCGGTTATGCGGGTGGCACGGTCGACAACTTGAACAGCAACAGCAATTGGAACTGGGCCAACGGAACCGGCAATTGTGTGTCACAAGGCTATCGTGCACTCAACAATGGCGAGTGTCGCATGTGGGGCAATCCCCTGGCCGAGATGGTCTACGAAAGCATGCGCTATTTTGCCGGTGCGGCAACGCCAACCACCCGGTTCAGTTCCGGAGGTGGCACTCAGGGCGTGGGTGAAGAAACCACGATGGAGCTGGAGCAGGAAACCTGGAAGGATCCTTATGCCTCAGCCGATGATGGGGGTGGTGGATTCCTTGCCTGCTCGCGACCGTTCCAGACACTGATCAGCGACATCAACCCCAGCTATGACGGCGACTTGCCTGGCAGTCCGTTTACCGGTGCGATCACATCCACAAATGGCAATCCGACTTCGATCAGCAGCTTCAATGCTGCCACGGAAGGCCAAACGATATGGAACGATGAGTTTGGTGCGGGCAGCCGCGAGGTTTTCATTGGCGATGTCGCCAACACCACCGATGCAGCGCCGACGGCGAAAACCGCTTCAAGCTTCGGAAATATTCGAGGTCTGTCGCCAGAAGAACCTTCCAAGGGCGGCACTTACTACACGGCCAGCGTTTCGCGCTTTGCCCGCAACACTGACCTCAATGCGGTTACTGGCGATCAGTCGCTCAGCACCTACGCCATTGCGTTGGCTTCGCCTTTGCCGCGTATCCGCTTCCCGGTGGGTGATGGATTCATTTCCTTGCTGCCGTTTGCCAAGACATCAAGCGGTACATTCGGCACTGGACCTGGACCGCGCAGGCCAACCAATACCATCGTCGATTTCTATGTCGAGGAGATCGTCAACCTGCCTGGCCAAGCATTTGACGCGAGCGTAAATGGGGGATTGCCCTACGCCGTGTTCCGCATCAACTACGAGGACGTGGAGCAAGGCAATGACCACGACATGGATGCCATTGTGCGCTACTACGTGGTGGCCAATGCTGACGGAACTGCCACCGTTACTTTGAACTCCGAGTACGCGGCAGGCAGTGCCAACCAGATCATGGGCTTCGTGATGTCCGGGTCTACCCAGGATGGTGTCTACCTCGACGTGCGGGATACCGATTCAACATTGAATCCGGTACCTCTGTACGGATTGAGCACACCTAACCCGGAACTTCCTGGAGCGTGCGCAAATGCGACGCCTCCAGCCGCTTGTACCGTCATGTTGCCATTCAACTCCACGCGCACCTTCACGCCGGCGGCAGCAGGAACCAACAGCGCGAGTTACCTCAATGACCCGCTTTGGTATGCCGCCAAGTACGGCGCACCGGATTCGGCAACAAATGACGAGAACAACGACGGTGTGCCGGACAACTACTTCCTGGTCACCAATCCGGCGATGTTGCGCGCCCAGTTGAACGAGGCCTTCACCAACATCCTGGACAATTCATTCCCGACAGCCAGTGTGGCCACCAGTACGCCACGATACATTCCCGGCGCAACCCTGGCCTATGAGGCTTCGTACACATCCACCGACTGGTCAGGTGATGTAAAGGCATTTCGACTGAAGTCCGACGGCACTTACAACAACGCAGGTCCTGTTACATGGAGTGCCAGCGCCAAAATGCCCGCTGCTGGTGCACGCAATGTGTACACCGCAACCCCCATTACTGGCGGGTTTGATGGTGTTCCGTTTACCTCGGCGGGTTTGGATACGGCGATGGAAACGCGCTTGTTGGGCACGCTGGATCCAGCGCTGTACACCATTGATGAGCTGATAGCGTTTCTGAAGGGCGATGCCAGCAACGAGGCCGGTGCAACCGGATGCCTGAGTGCCGCTGATTGTCCCTACCGGCAGCGCGGTTCGCGGATTGGCGACATTCTCAACTCGACTCCGGCTGTTGCGGGCGTGACCAGCTTCGGTTACGGCAGCATCCTGGAAACGGTCGCGCCCGGTGCGGCAGCCGATTACCCCGCTTATGTGCAGGGCAAGAAGCTGATCTATGGTGCCAAGTCCGAGACGCCGATTCTTTATTTTGGCGCCAACGACGGCATGCTGCATGCAATCGATGGCCGGGACGGCACCGCAGGTGGTGTGGAGGAGTTTGCCTTTATTCCCAATGCCGTGTTCGACAACCTGCACGAACTGGCAGAACCCGGCTATATGCATCGCTATTACGTCGACGGCACGCCGACCATCACGGATGCCTACTTGGGTTCATGGAAGACCGTGCTGGCAGCGTCCGTAGGTGCCGGCGGACGTGGCGTGTATGCACTGGATATTTCCGATCCACGCAACTTCGATGAAAACGACGTGATGTGGGAATTCAACAGCAGCCTCGATACGGACATGGGCCAGTTTGTTGGTCGTCCCTACATCGGCATCACCGAAGGTGGTACCTGGGTGGCGGCGTTTGGCAATGGCCTCAACAGTGCTAACCAGCGCGCCATTCTTTATGTTCGCGACCTTTCCACCGGCGCAGAAATCGCCAAGTTGGATACCGGCGTGGGCTGCTCGTCGCTCGACAACAGTTGCGTAGAAGGCCCCAATGGTTTGGCAACGGCGGTGCTCGTCGACAACAGTGGCAACGGTGCTGCCGATACCATCTATGCCGGCGATTATCTTGGCAACATGTGGCGCTTCGAGTTGAACAGTGGAACCTGGTCGATTGGAAATTCAGGTAATCCGATCTTCAAGGCAACCGACGCTGACGGCACGCCGCAATCAATCACCAGCGGCGCCTACACCGTAGCCAATCCCCTGGGGGCACCATGGTCATTTTCGGTACCGGCCGATACCTGAATCCGAACGATGCCGACGAAACCCAAATTGGTGTTGGAACCCGTGCTGATACCGATACCATTTACGGCATCTGGGATAGCCGCATCTACAATCCGGCCGATGGAACCTGGACCGCATTTTTCCCGATAGCAGGTCGGGCCAGCGATGGTAGCTACGCAGATCTGGGAGTACAGCAGATCACCGACTACATCCCCGTGTCGAGTTCCGGAGCGGACGGTTATCGAGAAGCCACGCGCAATCCGGTGGACTATCGAGAGACCGCAACTGGGACAGGCAAACTGGGCTGGTATCTTGAACTGAAGTGCACGGGTTGCACGGATACCACCTTGATGGATGGAGAGCGCGTTACCGCAACTCCGCAGGGCATCCTCAGCGATGTGATCTTCAATACGTTCCGCCCCGAGGGTGATACCTGCAATCCGGGTAGCCTCAACGCAACCATGGTTCTCGATGCGCTGACCGGCGCCGCGGACTTCATTCCGATTCCGCCGAGTGGCGGATGGCCGGCTGGGCAGGAACCGCCGGACGGCGCGCTCGTGGGTACAGACACGGTTAGAGGCCCGCCACCAGGCGAGCCGCCAATCGTCATCATTCATCCACCGGGTCTTTCAATATCGGGAGTTGACGCTGACGGTAACCCCTGCACGATCGGAACACCCGGTTGCAATCCACCGCCGCCCGCGTGTGATCCGTTGGTCGACCCAACTTGCGAACCGCCAGTTACCACCTGTTCATGGCGGTCACCCAACTCCGCCGGGCGCCCACCTGGAAAGGCTATCCCGTGTGGACGCATTTCGTGGAAGCAACTGCGCTGATAGATTGAGGTTGCCAGACGACCGGGCCCAGGGTTGGGCCCGGTTTCATTGAAAGGTTGATTTCAAATGGAATTGACGCTCAACTGAAATGGCCTGGATTGGAATGGCCGAGAGGAAAACCCCGTGAACAAGACAAAGGGATTCACTCTGATTGAACTCTTGATCGTGATCGTGATTGTTGCAGTCCTTGCCGCGATTGCCTTGCCGAGCTATCAGGAGCATGTGCGGAAAACACGCCGTACCCAAGCCAAGGCGGATTTGCTTGAAATCTCGCAGATGCTGGAGCGCGAATTCACGCTCAGTCGCTCGTATGCGGGGTTTGACGGGTCTACCTTCACCACGTCCCCGCGCTCAGGTACCGCCTACTACACCATCGAAATCGACCCGCAGGATGCAACAACGTTCACTATCACAGCGACACCTACGGCATCGCAAACCCAGGACACCAAATGCGGAACCCTCAGCCTGAATCAGTTGGGTACAAAGACGGCAGACGGGACTTTGGGCGTCGCTGGCTGTTGGTAATTCAGGATTGCCGTTAGCCTGGGTTTCTTTGCCAAACGCCGAGCCGGTGAAGTGAATATTTCCCCGGCAAACCCAGGCAATCGACTCTCGGCAAGGCTGACTATTTCGTTCTTGCCGCCAGTCCGACTTCTGCGGCATGACTATTTGATTGGCGATGCCTCGGGTACACGCTGGCCGCGGTAAGGCGGAGCTCGCTCCGCTAGTAGGGTCGAGCTTGCTCGGCTCCCGTGTCTGAGCGGAGCGAAGTTCCGCTCCACGTGAATCGTGATGCTTTTGTAGAGCCGAGCTTGCTCGGCTGTAGAAATACGGAAGCGCGGCAAGCTCCGATCAACCATTCGGGCAATTTGCAAGGCCGAAACCTTAGGGGCATGCAAGACCGACAATGCGTTCGATCTTGTCGCCTCCGGGATCGCCGTCTATAATCCGCAGCCCTTCTGCGCCGGAATAGCTCAGTTGGTAGAGCGCGTCATTCGTAATGATGAGGTCGTAGGTTCGATTCCTATTTCCGGCACCATCTTTCGCAACATTGGGCGGTTAGCTCAGCGGTAGAGCATTGCCTTCACACGGCAAGGGTCGCAGGTTCGATCCCTGCACCGCCCACCATATAAAACAATCATTTACCGGCTTTTTCGGGGCAGCCAGGTTCACCCTGTGCAATTGCTTGGCAAATGCACCTACCAGCGTGAATAGAATTCGGCCAATCCATTGCCGAACACGAACCATACCCAGCTTGCGGCGGCAATGAAGGGCCCGAACGGGATCGGCGTACTGCGGTCCTTTCCGCTAGCCAAAAGGGCGATGCCACCGATGATGGCGCCGATCAGCGAAGACATGAGGATGATCGGCAGCAAGGCCATCGGGCCCATCCAGGCGCCGAGGGCGCCAAGCAGCTTGAAGTCGCCGTAGCCCATGCCCTCCCTTGCCGGTCGTCCATTTGAACATCCAGAACACGGACCATAGGCTGGCCCATCCGATTGCGGCGCCCAGGATCGCATCGGATTCGTTCACGAACAGCGGCAGCAGTGACAGCAGTAGGCCCAACCAGAGCAAGGGCAGGGTGAGTTGATCCGGCAGCAACTGCGTTCGCGCATCGATTCCGGATGCGGCAATCAATATCCAGCTGAAAACCAGGCCGGCCAGAAGTGGCCAGCCAAAGCCGAACTTCCACGCCACGGCCATGCAAGCCAATGCGCTGATGACCTCGATCAGTGGGTACTGCCAGGATATCCGGGCGCGGCAATAGCGGCAGCGTCCGCCGAGAAAGACAAAGCTCAGCAGGGGGATGTTGTCCAGAGGTGACAGTGGATGCTTGCAGTGCGGGCAATGCGAAGCTTTGAACACCAGGTCGGGTGGCGCCTCATCCGATGTTTCGGGTGGCGCATGCCCGAGAAACTCGCGTGCCTGACTTGCCCAGTCATGTTCCAGGCGATGCGGCAGGCGCAGGATGACCACATTCAGGAAACTGCCGACCAACAGGCCGAGTACGCCGGTGAGTGGAATCAGGAACGCAGGATCTTCAAGCCACACTAAATCCATCGGTCATCTCGTTGTGGCTGTGACAGCACCGCCTTGCAGGAGCCCATTCAAGGGCGAATTCATCAGATTTCCCAACACCGCCCTGTAGGAGCCCCTTCAGGGGCGAACCCACCGACTTCCCCAGCACCGCCTTGTAGGAGCCCCTTCAGGGGCGATTTCAGCAAGTTTTCCGAGCGCCATCTTGTAGAAGACCCTTCAAGAGCGAACTCACTGGCTTCCCAGCGCCGCCTTGCTGGAGCCCCTTCAGGGGCGAACCCCCCGACTTCCCCGTACAGCATTTCTGTTCGTTTCGACGAACACTTCCCCTCTCCCCGGCCCTCTCCCGCAAGGGGAGAGGGAGTCTTCGCGTTCCTATCCAACCACAGATCCAAGCTTGAAGATTGGCAGGTACATGCCGATCACCATGCTGCCCACGATGACGCCGATGATCATCATGATGAACGGTTCAAGCAAGCTGGAGAGGGCATCCACCGCGTTGTTGACTTCCTGCTCGTAGAACTCAGCAATCTTGAACAGCATTGCGTCCAATGCGCCGGATTCCTCGCCGATGGAAACCATCTGCACCACCATGTTGGGGAACAGGCCCGTCTGTCGGATTGCCAACTGCAGCTGATGACCTACAGCGACATCTTCGCGAATACGCTTCACGGCCTCGTTGTAGACCACGCTGCCCGTTGCGCCAGCCACAGAGTCGAGCGCTTCGACCAACGGGACACCTGCGCGGAAGGTGACGCCCAACGTACGTGCAAAGCGCGCCATGGCGGACTGGCGCAGGATCTCTCCGACCACCGGGAGTTTGAGTAAGCCTCTGCCAACCAGATGGGCGAACTTTTCGGATCGTTTGTACAGCATGATCATGCCGACAATGCTGCCAACCACGATCAGCAGCATCAGCCACCACCAATCAACCATGAACCGAGAAAGATTGATGAGCATCTGCGTGAATGCCGGCAAGTCCGCGCCGAAATTCTTGAACACCGTTTCGAACTGGGGAATCACGAAAATCAGCAGGATGGCAGACACCAAAACCGCAACACCCAGCACCATGGCCGGGTAGAACATGGCCTTCTTGATCTTGCCCTTGATGGCCTCGATGTTTTCCTTGTAGGTGGCAATCGTATCCAGCACGGTATCAAGCACACCGGCGGATTCGCCGGCACGAACCAGGTTGCGATATAACTCATCAAACTGGATCGGGTACTTGCCGAGCGCTTCATTGAGCGCGGAGCCACCCTCGATATCCGTCTTGATATCGACCAGCATGTCCTTGACGCGTGGATTGCTCTGGCCACCTGCGACAATCTCGAAACCCTGTACCATGGGTACGCCCGCAGCCATCATCGTGGCAAGCTGGCGACTGAAAATGGAAATGTCGCGCGGCTTGATGGATTTGCCCGCCTTGCCAAACAGCGGTTTGGCTTTGGCCTTGACGGATTGCGGATTGATGCCCTGGCGGCGGAGCTCTGCCTTGACCAGACTTGCGTTCTTGGTCGTGAACTCGCCCTTCATGCGCTGTCCGCGCTTGTCGAGTCCGGTCCAGACGAAAGTTTCCATCTGGCTGACAGAAGCTCGGGATTTCCCCGCAGTGGTCTTGACGCCGGCACGCGCGGTAGCAGTCGTGGTTGCCATGGCTTAGTCCTTGGTCACTCGGTTGATTTCGGCAAGGCTGGTAATGCCGTTGCGTGCCTTGAGCAGAGCGGAAGCACGCAGGTCACGGATTCCGTCCTCGCGGGCCTGGTCAGCAATCTGGATGGCAGAGCCGCCCGACAGAATGATCTTGGCAATCGATTCGGTCAGCGGCATCACCTGGTACACGCCGGTTCGACCCTTGTAGCCCTCGTTGCAGGCTGAACAGCCCACGGCTTCCTGAAGGTTCATTCCCGCGGCAATGTCGGCAGCGCTGAAGCCTTCCGCCAACAACGCGGCTTCGGGTAGCTGCAGCGGGCGGTGACAGGTGTGCAGGCGACGAGCCAGCCGTTGGGCGATGATCAGGGTGACCGATGAGGTGATGTTGTACGGCGCGATACCCATGTTCATCAGGCGCGCGACCGTCTGCGGCGCATCGTTGGTATGCAGCGTGGACAGCACCATGTGGCCGGTCTGCGCGGCCTTGATGGCGATTTCCGCAGTTTCCAGATCACGAATCTCACCCACCATCACCACATCCGGGTCCTGGCGCAGGAATGAGCGCAGCGCGGCGGCAAAGGTCATGCCACGCTTCTGGTTCTGCTGCACCTGATTGATGCCCGGCACGCGGATTTCGACGGGATCTTCAACCGTGGAGATGTTGCGCCCTTCGGTATTGAGGATGTTGAGCGCGGTATAGAGCGATACGGTTTTGCCCGAACCGGTGGGGCCGGTCACCAGCACCATGCCGTACGGTTTCTCGATGGCGCTGAGAAACAGATCGCGCTGGTCGTCTTCGTAGCCCAGCTTGTCGATTCCGAGCTTGGCAGCCGAGCCATCGAGAATACGCAACACGATCTTCTCGCCGAACAACGTCGGGCAGGTGCTGACGCGGAAATCGACAGACTTTGATTTCGACAGGTTGAGCTTGATGCGGCCATCCTGCGGTACGCGGCGCTCGGCAATGTCCAGGCCAGCCATCACCTTGATGCGTGAAGAAATGCGCGGGGTCAGCTTGATTGGCGGTGAGGCGACATGCTTGAGCATGCCGTCCATGCGCAAACGCACCCGGTAATTGGACTCATAAGGCTCGAAGTGGATATCCGATGCGCCGCGCTTGATGGCATCCACCAACACCTTGTTGACGAACTTGACCACCGGAGCATCATCGGCAGTGTTTGCGTCGACCCCGGTTCCGCCTTCGTCGTCACCCGCATCGCCCACGTCGAGGTCTTCCAGACCTTCCGTGTCATCCATGTCGGCAATGGTAGTGGCGGTGGCGTTGTGTGCGTTCTCGATGGCGCGCACCAACTGCTGCTCATCGACCAGGATGGGTTCGATGATGTGGTTCGACTGGAACTTGATCTCATCCAGCGCACGCAGGTTGGTGGGATCGGAAACGCCAACGAACAGGCGGTTGCCACGCTTGAACAGGGGCAACGCCTTGTGCTTGTTGATCAGCTCTTCCTTGACCAGCTTGAGCGGGATTTGCGCCAGATCCAGCGCAGTGACGTCAAACAGCGGCACGCCGAACTCGAATGCAGAAGCCAGGGCGATCTGGTCGCTGGCCACCAAGCCGTTCTCTACCAGCCAGGCACCGATGGGGATTTTCTGCTTGCTGGCGTCTTCCAGGGCCTTGCGCGCGTCGTTTTCACCGAGGAGTCCCTCGGCAACCAAACGCCGACTGATGCCGGAAAGGCCCGTCAATGTGCCCGAATTCAACTGTGTTGCCATAAGAATGTCGCGCAAGTCCCCGAAACCATTGTCGAATCTACCGCAAATGGATTGCCGAAAGAACACCTGCCCGGCAGTATAGTGGCGCAATCCACACAAAAATTTGCGCCGATTCGCTTTCGTGTCCCGGCCATGGGGGTGTCATGCTCAGTATTGTCCTGCCTGCCAAGAATGAGGCTGCGGCACTCACCGAATTGCTGCCCAGGCTGAAATCCGGCTTTCCGGCCGCCGAAATTCTAGTCGTGGATGACGGGTCGAATGACGCCACCCTCGAAATCTGCATTCGGAACGAAATCAAATGCTTGCGACAGCCCTACTCAATGGGCAATGGTGCCGCCATCAAGCGCGGCGCGCGAGCGGCGAAGGGCGAAATCATCGTATTCATGGATGCTGACGGTCAGCACTCCCCGGACCTGGTTGATCGTCTGCTCCAGCGCCTTGACGAGGGTTTTGACATGGTGGTCGGTGCTCGCGACTGGTCAGGTCAGGCCGGGGTAGGCCGAGGCTTGGCCAATGCCCTTTACAATTGGCTGGCCAGCAGAATCACGGGCTTCCATGTCAAGGACCTCACCTCGGGCTTCCGCGCCGTGCGTGCCGACAAGTTCCGCGAGTTCCTGCATCTTTTGCCCAACGGATTTTCCTATCCCACCACCTGCACCATGGCCTTTTTCCGCAGCGCCTACGCGGTGGCCTACGAGCCGATTCCGGTCGCCAAACGCATCGGCAAGAGCCACATCAAACCACTGCGTGATGGGCTGCGCTTCCTGCTGATCATCTTCAAGATCGCAACCCTGTACTCGCCACTCAAGTTGTTCGTGCCGGCCAGCGCGACATTTTTCCTGTTGGGTCTTGGGTACTATGCGTGGACTTTTGTCACGCAGCATCGCTTTACCAACATGAGCGCGTTGCTGATCAGCGCATCGGTCATTATCTTCCTGATTGGTCTGATCTCCGAGCAGATCACCGCCTTGACTTACAGGCGGGAATCATGAACTTCGATCTACTTCGATCGAGGGCGCTGAGTTGGAGGCGAAAGCCCGATAGGAATGGCGGAAGCAGCGAGCTTTCTGGGAGCGTTCGTCGGGATAATTCAACTCCGCATATGGAATTAAACGCTCAATTACAATTCGTTCATGCAAGCATGCTCGGAAACTCGATCCGCGCCCCGATCAGTTTGGACCAACGTTGAAACGCAACATGCGAAGCAGCATTGCAAGTGCCGCGCGCGGGCTGCGTCGCACACCATTGCATCCACAATGGCTGCTGGGGAGCAATGTGGAAACCAGGCGATGGGTGCGAGAGTCGGCCAGGGGGCGAGTGCTGGATATCGGCTGTGCCGATCGCTGGATTCGGGGCGCGCTTCTGCCTGACTGCCAGTATGTTGGCCTGGACTATCCCACTACCGGAGGGGGCCTGTATGGTGCATGTCCTGACGTGTTTGGTGATGCAGCGAGACTGCCATTCCCCGATGCATGTTTCGATACGGTCATAATGCTGGAGGTGCTGGAGCATCTTCGTGAGCCGCACCAAGCGTTGAGTGAAATTGCCCGTGTCGTGCGACCCAAGGGACAGGTGCTGCTTTCCATGCCGTTCCTGTATCCAATCCACGACGCGCCCCACGACTATCAGCGATACACCGCACATGGTTTGCAGCGTGAGATCGAGCTATCTGGCCTCAAGCTGAGCAAGCTGGAACCTTCTCTTGGTAGTTCGGAAACCGCCGGACTGATTGCCTGTTTGGCACTAGGGGGTATGGCGGTCGAATCTCTTCAGCGCCGACATTTTTCAGTGGTTTTCATCCCGTTGATTCTGATTGCAATCCCGCTGATCAATTTGCTTGCCCGGCTGGGAGGGCTCTTGATGCCTTCGTGGTCGGCGCTGGGAGCGGGCTATCGAATCGGTGCATTGCGGCCATGACCAAGTCACGCGCGCTGGTGCTGGTGACGACATCGTTTCCAATTGCGGGCGATGGGAGCGAAGCTGCCGGATCGTTCGTGAGCGACTTGGTGGAAGAAGTGGCTGTGAAAACTCCGGTGCGCGTTGTAGCCCCAGGCGTGTAAGCCGGGCGAGAGACTTGGGGAAACAATATCGAGGTGTTCCGGTTTGCCGCACCCAGCAAACCGCTTTCGACTTTGAAGCCCTGGCGGCTTGGCGATCTTCGCTGGATCCGGAAAGTCTTGCGCGGAGGGCTCGAATCGACCAGAGCGGCGGTCAACTGCGGGGAAACATCGCACATTCTCGCTCTATGGGGATTGCCATGCGGCGAATGGGCACGTCGCGTGGCGCGCGAATCCAAAATCGATTACTCGGTGTGGCTGCTGGGCAGTGATGTGTGGGGTCTCGGTCGTATTCCGCTCGTTCGCTCGTATCTCGCCAGGGTAATCCAGTGGGCCAAGTGCGCCTATGCAGATGGAATTCAACTGGCTGAGGATGCGCGGCAAATTGGCGGCCGAAAAATTGAGTTCCTGCCCAGCACCCGGCGCATCGACGCAGTTCGTACCGAGCCGCTTCGCGTCAATCCTCCCTATCGTTTGTTGTTTCTTGGGCGCTGGCACCTGAACAAAGGGCTGGATCTGTTGCTCGACGCGCTCAAATTACTGCGCGAGGAAGATTGGAGTCGGATTTCAACCGTGGAGATTTGCGGCGGCGGCCCGCTGGAGGAGATCGTACGCCATGGAGTGGGTGAGCTTCGGGCGGCGGGTCGGCCCGTCGAATTGCGAGGCTATCTCGATAAGGTGCAGGCCGTGGCTGCGTTGCTTCGCGCCGACTACGTCTTGATTCCCTCCCGCATCGAAAGCATTCCGGTAATCTTCTCCGATGCGATGAAGTTGGGTGCGCCGGTTGTGGCAATGCCAGTCGGCGATCTGCAGCACCTGATCAAGACTGCGCCACAATGCGGTTTATCGGCTGCCTCGATTGAGCCATCTGCGTTCGCCGACGCACTGTCGCGTGCGCTGCAATCGTCGCCAATGACGTTTTCTGAGGGGACGAAAATGCGAGCTTCAGAGTTTGAGCTTGCGCGATCCATCGAGAAGCTCATGGCACCCGTGCGAGCTTTTCTTAATGGTTGATACAGCTCAACGCACGCCGCGATGGGGCAATGAGGCACGCGATCGAAAAGCACTTGCCATTTGGCGAACCCTGGAACACTGTTGTGGGCCGGAGGTTGCCGATGGAAGGTGGCTCGATGTGGGATGTGGAAGTGGAGGCATTGCCGCCGCACTCGCAGGATCAGTGCGCCAGATTCATGGTATCGACCCCGAGGCATGGCCTTCTTGGCAAGATGCCATGTCCAGGCATGCCAATCTTTCGCTCTACGTGGGTGTGTTTGATTGTGAATTACCGCCTGTGCCCGACGCATCCTTCGATGTCGTTGTCTGCAATCAGGTGTACGAGCATGTTGGCAACCCCTTGGCGCTGCTGCGGAATATTCATCGTGTTCTGAAGCCCACAGGTGTTTGCTACTTCGCTGGACCCAACCTCCTTTGGCCGATAGAGCCCCACGTGTTTTGGCCGTTCGTTCATTGGATGCCGAGAGCGCAAGCGCTACGCTTGATGAAAGTATTGGGATCCAGGAGATGCCTTGACTTGGATGCGTATTCTGTAAGCAGTTGGAGATTGAATGCGTGGTTCGAACAAGCCGGGCTCAAGCCCCGCAATGCAATTCCTGATCGCATGCTTGTGTCCGAGGGCGAAGGAGCAATGGATGTGCTGGCAAGGATCATCGGTAAGCTTCCGAGGTGTGTCCACCAGCTGCTGGTTCCGATCTCACCAGCATTTGTTTACGTGTTGAGCAAAAAGGTCTGACATGCTCAAGCACTGTTCCCTGCTTAACAGCCATGAATGGAGCGAAGTTCTTCGCAAGGGTTTTGGAGCTGAAAGAATCGAGACCGTTGGGGACTCCGGCAACTTGTTGGTTTGGACGGTCTTCAGCAAGTATGGAGTGAAGGTCGCATACGTTAATTTTCCCGTGGGCCTGGAGGATGACGCGGCGTCTGAAATTCGTTCGATTGAGTCGACTTTTCGCGTTCTTCGTGCCTCAGGTGTGCACATTGCCAGGCTAAGCACAATTGCATCTGTGGTGGCTGGCTCGCCCGGGCTTGTTCACGAGGTTGATCTTGTCGAGACCTGTATCGAAGACTTGAAGGTTTGGCAGGAGAGTCAGTTGGCGAGAAGTGTGGCCTCGAAGGTCAGGAAAGCAAGAAAGCTCGGCGTTACAATCAGAACGGCGCGACCAGATGAAGGATCGTTGCTGCATCGAATGTATTCGGAGGTGATCAAGCGACGGAACGGACGGCATCGATATACGCTTGGGTATTTTCAAGCACTATGCGGGATGGCGGCTGTCAACAAAAGCGTGTCTATTGGCGTGGTTTGTGATGCTGAGCAAACGACATGTGGATTCATAGTTGCTTGTCATTCCGCCGATCGCAGCTACTACCTGCATGGAGGATTTCTGGAGGAGTTTTCCCATTTGAGGCCTGGATACATTGGCATGGTTTGGGCTATCGAACGCAGTCGCGAGTTTGGTTGTTCTCAGTTCAATATGCTCACGAGTCCTCGCAATCAGTCGTCGCTGGTGGAGTACAAAGAAAGTTTTGGGGCAGCGAGCAGGAAGCGTAGATATTTTGTTGCGCCGCTTTCGTTAGTTGGTCGCTCGATCGTGGCAGTTATGACTACGCTTCGACGTCTGCAACGGGACATCTAATGAGATTTGACGCAGTCTCGCCTTATGCTCGTAGAATCGTAAGTGTCACCGTATTCATTGCGGCAGCTTCCGCACTTCTTTGGGGAGTGGGGCGGCAGTGGCGAGAGATTGTCCTATTGGTTGGAAACTTGGATTTGATGGCCTTGGTAGGTGCGGCTGTCGCCGGATCAGTAATGCTGGTTTTCGCATCGCTCGAGCTCGGACTACTGGCTCATCCGGGTGTCACAAGCCCCGAGCCAGTGTTGCGAACTGCCGGGATTTACTTGCTTTCCCAGCCATTGAAGTATCTCCCTGGGAGAGTATGGTCTTTCGCATATCAAATAATGAACATAGGAAAACGAGTAGGCAATCGAATGGCGATCGCAGCCTCGTTGTCACAGCTCTGCTTAGGTACGTTTGGAAGCTTGCTAGTTCTTGGAATCTCGTTGGGTGGGAAGGCGATTCTTTTACCCATCTCTTTTTTTGTTGTGGGTGCTTGGTTGTGGCGAGGCGGGATTGCGAGATATTTGGGGATTGCTGGTCCAGAATGGATGTCGGTTGGCCAAACGGCCTGCGTTCTGGTCCTGTTGGCGCTTGAGTGGGTGGCGTTTGCCCTTGTTGCATGGCTTGTTTGCAAGTCGTTCTCTTCTGGCGGCGAGTATAGTTTCCTCATGTTGGCGCTCTACGCCGTCGCGTGGCTAGTTGGGAGTCTTGTTAGTATCACTCCTGGCGGACTGGTGGTTCGCGAAGGTGGGTTCGTCGTTTTATGTGAGAGTTTTGGGATCCCGGGTGAAATAGGCGGAACTTTCGCGGTAGTCGCTCGCTTGGCTTTCACAGTGAGTGAACTAGTTACCGCCGGAATTGTCATTGTCGCTTACCGCAAAAAACTATTTGGGAGCGAAGTTTGAGCACGCACCGTCGTACACCGGGGACATGTACTGCTCGGGTCACTCGATCCAGATCAGCTAGCAAGGAATTTTGGGATAAGCTCGGGAAAGTCGCAGGTGATGCCGCTGCAATTGATCCGAGCGACAAGGCTGGGAGAAAAAACGCCTACATTGCTTTGGTACGTGATCTCGCTACTCATTCAGGGCTGACGGGAGTGCCCAATGATGGAGTTCTACTAGATTTTGGGTGCGGTACTGGGACCTTCCTTTCGAGGTTTGGGCTCGAGCGGCCACAGATTTTTGCAATCGGCGCGGACATTTCGCCAGTAATGCTTCGAAATGCAATTCAGAGAAGTCCCGAACTTCTCGGTCGGTTGTTTCAGTACGACGGACAAAGGCTGCCAATGGCTGATGAATGTCTGAACGCCATCACAACCGGTGGTGTGCTCTTGTATTTTCGGGAGGATCACGAATTCCGTGATATTTGCGACGAGTTCTATCGAGTCTTGAGCCCCGGCGGAATAGTTGTTGCAGTTGAACAAGTGCGGGCCGTGGCGCTGGAAGATCGAGAAAATCTCAAATTGCAACGAAGTGCCAAAGAAATTGTGGAATTGTTTGAGGCGGCCGGATTTATTTGCGAAGGCTGGCGGCAGATTCGGCGAGGTCGATTTCCACTGATCTATGCGATTCGGTACGGATTGATACCAAAGAAGGTATATAGGTTGATTGCGAAACTCGAGTCATTTTTGTGGGATCGGCTTGGATTGCCGCGGTACGATTACGCTGACGCGACATTTCTATTCCGCAAGAGATCTATTTCCTGACGCTGTTCGTTACAGCAGTGATAACTCGGCTAAGTGAGCTGTTGTCAATTCGTGGGGAGATTGGCAGGCTGGCGGTCTCTCGCCCTGTTTTCAGGGAGTTTGGCCATTGCTCTGGTTTCCAGCCGAAACGCTCCTGATAGTAGCGGTGTTCAGGAATCGATACGTAGTGCACTCCGGTTCCGATACGCATTTTGTCTGTTCGCTCCAGAAATTGGTCTCGGGTTATCCCGCAGCGGGCAGGGGCAACCATCACTGTGTAGAGATGATGGGCATGTCTGGTATTGGTTGCGGGTTCCGTTGGCAAACCTATGGGTAAGTCCGCAAAAGCTTGCTGGTAGTGATTCCATATCTCCCTGCGTCGCAGCCAGTTTGCCTCGACGCGGGCGAGTTGGTGGATGCCGATGGCCGCTTGCAGGTCCATCATGTTGTACTTGAAGCCGGCTTCGACAACCTGATAGTGCTTGTAGCCCTTGTCGCCGAATCGATGCCAGGCATCCTTGCTCATGCCATGCAGGGCCAGCACCCTGGCGCGGGCGATCCGCGCTTCATCCCGCCCCAGAATCATGCCGCCCTCTCCAGTCACGACATTCTTGGTCGCATAGAAACTGTAACAACCAAAATCACCAAAGGTGCCGGCTTTCTTTCCGTGGAATTCGGTTTCGATGGCGTGAGCGCAGTCTTCGATGACAACAAGGTCGTGCTTGCGTGCGATGGCCATGATTCGGTCCATTTCACACGGTCTGCCAGCAAAGTGGACAGGAATGATTGCGCGCGTGCGCGAGGTGATCGCAGCTTCGATGGCACCAGGATCAATGCACTGGGTCGCCGGGTCCACATCGGCGAGAACCGGCGTCAATCCGGCATGGATGATGGCGTTGACCGTTGCACAGAAAGTCAATGGCGTGGTGATGACCTCGGAACCCGGTTCCAAATCGGCAGCGACCATGCTGACGTGCAGTGCGGCAGTGCAGGAGTTCACCGCGGCAACCTGCGCTGGGCTGGTTTGCTGATAGCTGGCAAAGTCCTCCTCGAAGCGGGCTACACGCGGCCCGGTACCCAGCCAGCCGGATTCCATGCAAGCAACCACCTCATCGATTTCGGGCTGCTCGATTTTTGGTGCCCCAAAGACCAGGTAGGGTTCGTTGTTCATTGGAATCTTGATCTCCAGAAAGCGAATGAAGGTGGCTTGCGATTCTGAATACTGCTTTACCAGTCAGCTGGGAATCCCGCGCTCTCTGATTCGCCTGGCGAACTCATGGGGATTCCAAAAGCTCAGTCATCATGGGTTTCTTGGCGCTTCCTCACGGATTCCAGGGTGCTGTGCAAGGGCTTCAAGAAGCCATCCAGCGCACTCAGGTGATTGCGGCTTTCCAGATCCATGATCAGTGCCTCTGCTTCCTCGAATTTTCCTTGGTGTATCAGCACCACGATCAGGTTCGATGCCGCCTCAATCTCTTTTGGGGAGCGACGCAGTACTTCCCGGTAGTCGCGTTCGGCCAGCTTCCGATCGTTGATTACATGCCATGCGTACTCGCCGTGGACTGCCAACAACGAGGAGGGTGTATTCGGATGCGACAGCGCGACTTCATACCCTTTGGCCAACATCGGGAGGTCTTCTGGCTTGCACTCCTTGTTGCTGAAACAATGATTGAGGCGGACAAGCGCGTGAACCTCGTTGGTATCCGGACCCCGCGCCTTTAGCTTGGAAATCAGCGATTCCCACACTTCGCCAGGGGCGCGATATCCGGATTCTGCCAACAGGGTAATCATGCTCTGTTCGAAGTGGATGCCAGCACCTGGCAGCCTGCGGGCTTGATCCAGCACTCTGAGCGCCGCGTTGGCGGGTTCGGATTTTTGCGTTTCGATCGATTTCAGCAACAATGCTTGCGCGAAGTCGTACTGCGCCGCCGAAGACTGTGGGCGCTTGATGGCATCGCTTTGCGCCAGCCGGAGCGGGTCTGACCATTCCTGAGCGCGCATCCAGGTGGTTCCGCCCCAGAACAGGCAGGCAACCGACACCAATACTGCGCGTGCCTGCGTTCGAACCAGACCGCCTTCCAGTGAAACAAGGCTCGCGGCGGCCAGCAGCAAACCGGCCGACGGGAAATAGTTGCGGTGCTCAAACGCAAGGATCAGGGGAATGATGGTACCGGTCAGCAGGTGCCCGGCGAAAAACCAAAGTATGCCGATGGCAAACAAAGGCCGGCGGTGGCGTTGCCAGACTGCCGCCCCGAGCAATCCCATGATGCCCAGCATGGAGGCCAGCGTGGTGGGCGGATCCAGCAACCCGCGAGAAATCGGGATGTCATCGTGATAGAGGGTGAGGGAATCCAGGTTGGGTAGCAACGTCCACGCCATGTAGTCGAACATCACGCGTGATTCAGTCAACAGGCGCTGCACAAGGGCGCTGTCTGGCTGAACGAGCCGGTCCAGGCTCAGGTAGCGCCCCCACATCCAGACGATTCCCACGACCAGCGGCAGCAGAAGGGTGGTTGTGTAGAGGCCAAGCACGCCCTTGTTCGCGCGACCGTCGCGATTGCGCCAACCGGTGACGCAAAAATCCGCGAGGGCCGCGTACAGCGGCAGCATCACGGCCGGCTCCTTTGCAGTGATGCCCACTCCCGTGCACAGCATGATGGCCAGCCACATCTGCAGGGTGCCACCCCTGCAATTTGCGGAGCGCAGGCGTGCACGCAGGTACCACCATAGGCCCAGGAAGATTAAGGTGGTGGCAAACGACTCCAGGCGCTGCACCACATACAGCACACCGGTCAGGTTGATCGGCAGCAGCAGCCACAAGCCCGCCAATGCAGCGGCCGCCATCCCCCCATCAAAGCGGTGTGGCACGGGAGCGCGATAGGCATCCACCAGATTGAACAGGGCGCGCAGGACCAGGAACAGCAGCACCCCGTTGAGCAGATGAATGGCCAAGTTGATCAGTTTGAAAGCAAGCGGATCAAGCCCAAAAAAAAAGTGGTTCACCGCGAAGCTGAGCATGGTCAGTGAGCGGAACGGCGGCGTGCCGGAAGGAAACGACAGCGCGGCACGCCACCAAGCAGCACCGCTTGATTCGACAACCTGGACATTGGGGTTGCCGGTGATTGAACTCCAGTCGTCGTAGACAAATCCCCCATTTAGACCTGGCAGGTACGCCACAACGGTGAAAAGCAACAGCGCTGTCAGTGCCATGAGTGCCTTGGATGCAAAGCGCTTCAACGAGAACTCCTTTCGCGGGCACAAGGAAAATGACAGCCGCAGCATGAAGCGCAGTTGCAATATGTTCAAGCGTCAGACTGTTCCTGAAACAAAAAAAACCCCCGCAAGCGGGGGTTTTTCTTGAAGCTTGAAGCTCGTGCGATTAGCGGCAGGAAGCCGGCAGCAGCTCCGAACGAACCGAGCTGTTGACGCAGGTCCAGCCGGTCAACTGACCGGATGCTGCTGCAGCGATGGAGTTCGGGCGCAGATCGTAAACGAACGTATCAACGCCAGTGCCGACATTGGCAAACGTAGTCTGGATGGATCCGTTTGCCGGGTTGTAAGCCAATGCAGTCACGTACTGGGTGGCGACGAAGTTGCCACAGCCAGCGGCATCCGCATCGGGCGGCATGGCGTTCATGCTGGCCACGTACTCGACCAGCGAAGCCTTGCACGCGTCAGCGGCAACTACGCCTTCCGTAACCTTGGAACGCTTGATGTAGTTCTGGTAAGCCGGCAGCGCAATGGCAGCCAGGATGGCGATGATGGCGACAACGATCATCAACTCGATAAGGGTAAAGCCTTGGGTCTTCTTCATGGTGACGTCCTCATTGAATGGTAAATCCGGATTCCCCTGGGTTCCGGTCTCGGTCGATGCAGGGTTGCTTTCCTGCCCGCCCGCTTCAACAAATACCGGAAGGGTGGGTCTTATCAAGCAGCAACCGTGCCAAGGCAGGGTTTGGTTGGGCTCGCGGCCTGCTTTCGTTGACCACGGTCACGTTCCTGAACGTCGATTGAAAACTCCTCGGCCCGATTTGAGCAGCCGGTCACGCTTGCCAGAGACCGTTTTGGCGGACCCGTTTTTGGCCGCATCGAAACAGCACGAAAGTGGGTGCGCGGGAAACGTCAAATTGTGACGCCGGCCGTCAGTTGCTGTGGCAGGGGTGAGCATTTTCAGGAGCTTGCACATCCGGGCCTGCGCTGTTAAGGAAGGGCTGAAAAAGCATTGTCGCGAGCAAGCTCGCTCCCACCATTGCTGATTTTGTGGGAGCGAGCTTGCTCGCGACGAATGAGTTCCGTATTTGTTCAGAGTTTCCTTAGCAGGGGCCCTGAAGGAGACAAGATGCTCTCGGGAGCAAGAGGATTTTCGCGAAATCGGAGTGGGGGCATTGATCCGATGAGTGGCAATCCATGGGATTGGCGGACTACCAGGGATAGATCGGCAAGGCCTCCAGCACCTCCCCCGGATTTGGCATCCAGCAGCATGGTGACGCTGGATTTGCGCGCCATGACAGGAACCCACACCGTCGTTTCGTCCGTGCGTCCATGCTTGGCCAGCCAGGCGTCGAGCACGGGTGCCGATGCGGGCTGGGTCTTGCGTAGTTTCGCCAGCAGTTTGGCGTGGGCGAGCAAGGTGGCCTGTTCCTCGGCGTAGTCGACGTAGTACTTCGGGTAGTCCTGTACATCCTTGCCCATCGGACCCTGGAACATGAGCTTGGTGCGCTCCTTGCCGGGCGGTGGCACGCGCGCGGCGATCAGGCGCGGGCCGGTCCAGGAGAGCGTGCGGAATTCGGGCTTGTCGCCTTGGGCAAGGTCTTCGGGTGCCAGGTCGGCTGCTGCAATGAGGTTGAAGCGGTCGACCACGCCGACGATGAATACGGGCCTGGCTTCGGCGATCACGTACAGGCCATAGACCAGCGCGGTGCTTTGCACGATGCCGATCATCCACAGGTCGAACACCATGCCGCGCTTGCCGGATCTGAACAGGATCAGGGTGAGCAGGGGGCCAAGCACCAGATCGACACCCAGCAGGACGATGATCAGGTGCTGTCCGCCCGCCGCCTCGAAATAGGGTTGCGGGAACCAGACCAGGAACAGCAGCGCCAGCGTGAGCAAACCAACGAAGATGCTGATGGAAAGGTGGATGGAGGCGGCTTTCCAGCGTGACATTCTTTCTACTCCGTTTTGCAACGGGCCGCATGCTAGCGCAGGGTGGATTTTCGGTATCAAAGCGAGATGCGCGCTGGAGCCAACGGTCCCTGCTGGGTAGAAAACATCAGCGGACAGGACGCTGGCGCTCCTGACTTTGAGCTTGCGGGCTTCACGCCAAGAGCGCCCCTCAGCCCTGCGGGCAGCTCCCCTGCTTTGCAGGGGGCGAAAGCAGGGGGCGAAGCCGGGTGGTCAAAGCTGTTCCTTCCGCCCGCGTGGCGGGGGAAGGTGGCGAGCCGGGTGGCAAGCTGTTCCTTCCCCTGCGTGGCGGGGGTGGTGAAACCGGATGGGGGCGCTTTTGATTTTGAGCGTGAGGGTTACGCGAAGAGCGCCCCTCAACCCTGCGGGCAGCTCCCCGCTGCGCAGGGGGAGCGAAAACTGGGTTTATCGCCCGCCTTCGAGCGGTTTTCAGAATGGCCTCAGCACCCGCTGTGCGAAGCAACACGTCATCATTCCAAAAGCGAAGGATCTGGAAACCCGCTTGGCGAATCGCCGCTTCACGTACTCGTCACTGGATGAATCGAGGTGCTGGCTGCCGTCGAGTTCGATTACCAGTCGCGCTTCCGGCAGGGTGGCGATGTATCCGGCAATCGGGTGCTGGCGGCGAAAGCGCAAGTCGGCGAGTTGGTGTTTGCGCAGATGAAACCAGAGTCGATGCTCGGCATCGGTCATGTTGCTGCGGAGCTTCGCGCGAAATCGGTTCCTGCTTCCTTGCGCACGGACCGGGTGCCTTTGCAGCGATGGTTCAAAACGCAGGATGGAGGGGAGCCGGGCTGGATTGCAGTAGATCGAAGCGCCCCTCAGGCCTGCGGGCAGCTCCCGCTGCGAGGGGAGCGAAAACCAATCGCGCGCTCCAAGCCGCGGACGCAGGTTGGCCAGGTTGCAGGGGCGGGTGCGGGCATCCAGTTGGGCGCGGATGATGTTTTCCCATGCGGTGCGGCAGGCCGAGGTGGATCCGGGCAGACAGAAGATGAATGTGCGGTTGGCCAGCCCGGCAAAAGCGCGCGATTGCAGGCTGGAGGTGCCGATCTCCTCGATGCTGATGGCGCGGAACATCTCGCCGAAGCCGGGCATGACCTTGTCCAGCAGGGGCTCGATGGCTTCCGGCGTGGAATCGCGACCCGTGAAACCGGTGCCGCCGGTGATCAGCACGCCGTCCACGGCTTCGTCGGCAATCCATTGCGAGACGATGGCACGCATGCGGTAGCGATCGTCGTTGACCAATGCGCGTTCGTGCAGTTGATGGCCTGCCGCAAGCAAGGCTTCGATCAGGTAGTCGCCGGACGTGTCGTTGGATGCATCACGCGTATCCGAAACGGTAAGCACGCAAAGCGAGAGCGGGACAAATTCGGTGGCGGGTTTCATGGGGGCCAGCCTAGCGCGGAGAATGCCGAGACGTCGAGCATCGCAGCGTGGTTTTGTAGGAGCCCATTCATGGGCGATTGCGGCAGCGATGGAAAAGCCCTCGCCCGTAAACGCCTCCCAGCAATCGCAGCCGAGCATCGCACCGTTTTGTGGGAGCCATTCTGGGCGATTGGCGCGGCAAATTGTAGGAGCCGCTTCGCAGGCAGGTTCAAGCTTCGTAGGTCGGTTCAGGCGGCACAGCCGCGGAACCGACGTTGGCGAGAGGCGAGAGGGGAGGCCTGTCGGAATTGTCGGCTCCGGCCTTTGGCCTTGAGCCGACCTACGGGTGGTGATTGGCCATGTTGCGCAGCGTGGTGAGGAAGTCGCTGGCGAATGCTTGCATGTCGAACAGGCCTGACTGTGCGCGGCGTTCTGCGAGGCGTTGGTGCAAGTTGTTGCGGTGATCGCGTTCGAGGCCGACCTTCACCGCAAATTCAACGAACGCGGCATCGTCGGCGACGTTCAAATCCGGCATGCCGAGGTGGTGGTTGAGGCTGGCGGCGACGCGCGAGGCAAAGGTTTCGCCGGGCGTGGTCAGCACCGGGCAGCCGGCCCAGATCGCATCCGATGCCGTGGTGTGCGCGTTGTAGATGGCGGTGTCCAGGAACAGGTCGGCGTGTCGATAGCGGGCGAGATAATCCGCATGCGGCAGCTTGTCCATGAAAACAAGGCGCTGCGGATCGATTCCGGCGGATGACGCAATGCCGCGTAGATTCTCATCGCTGCTGGTGGGGCCGCGCAGCAACCACAGCACGGAATGCGGAACCCGACGCAGGATCTCGAAGATGCGCGCCATGCTGCGCGGATCAAGTTTGTAGCTGTTGTTGAAGCAGGTGTAGATGGCGCCGGTTTCGGGCAATCCGCAATCGCTGCGAGGCGGCGGATCCGCCACAACACGCGTGGGGTCGGATGGCTGGAAGCAGTGCGGCAGCCAGATCACCCGCTCGGAAAAATGCGCGCGCATGGAATCAGGCAGCACGATCTCGTCGGCAATCACGTGGTCGATCCAGGCTGCGCCGGAGGTGCCTGGATAGGCCAGCCAATTGAACTGCATTGGCGCGGGTCGCAAGGCAAGCGCCTCGCTGATGTTGCCGCCACCCCACACGCGCAGATCGACCAGCACGTCCACTTGCCCGAGCGATGGCATGGGCCATGCCGCGTGGTGAGAGGCCATGAAGTTCATGCCAGCGCGTCGCCGCCGCGTGCAGTCGTTCCTGGATCGGCGAGCCGTCCCCGGCTGTCGTCGCAAACAAATGGATTTCGCAATCGAGCGTCGTCAGGGCTTCGAAAAACGCGACAGTCAGCAGCCCAGTGGGATGATTGCCGAAGCCGTTGGAGGCAAATCCGATGCGCAAGGGCCCGGTGGACATCGGCCTTCGCGGGAATGGCGAGTCTCGCTCCATCGGATCAATCCTTCCCAGGAGTCGCTTCGCGAAATTTTGCGCGCAACGAAGCTGCTGGTCGGCGCGTGCCGGTTCGGCAAGGAATCCGAAAGGGGCGATGTTGTGCAGGTCTTGCGCCACGGCCTCGTGAAGGCGTCGCGAGAGTGCGTCGAGATTGTTCCAGTCGCACAGCTGGCGTTGGATGAAAACAAGTTGCGACAGCGCGCCCGCGTTGTCTGCGTTCACATCGAGCGCGCGTCGATACGCCGATGCGGCAAGTTCAAGTTGCTTGTTTTCATCGGCAACATGACCAAGTTGCATCAGCAGGTCGGTATCCTGCGGCGCATTGGCCAAGCCGTGTTCGCATGCCGCCAATGCCTCGGCTGCGCGGTTTTGTGCGAGCAAGGATTGACTCAGCAACAGGCTCGCACGTGGGTGCGGCACTTGTTTGAGGATCATGCGGGCAATACGCTCACAGGCGAGCGCATCGTCAGTAGCCAACTCTGCTGCGGCGAGATTCAGCCAGGCGCCGAGATGGGTGGGATCAGCGCGTGTCGCCGCGAAATAGGCTTCGCGTGCACCCGCAATTTCACCAGCGGCGCGACGTGCATTACCCAGTCCGTTGCGCGCAGCAGCATGATTGGGCGCGAGCTTCGTTGCAGCTTCGAGTACCTGCAGTGCACCCGCAGAATCGTCGGCGGCAAGCAAGGCGGAGCCCAGGTTGCACAGGGGTTTCACCGGATTGGTCATCAATGGCCAGTGCCTGTTTCAGTGCCGTGATGGCCGCAGTTACCTGGCCCGTGCTCAACAGGGCGACACCGTGAAGTCGTGCCGCGTCCAGCGAATCCGGAAACCGCGCGCGAGCCTTTTCCGCAAGCGGACAGGCCAGATCTGGCCGGCCCTGGCTGATCAATGCGGCAATGTGTTCGAGGGAGTCGTTCACCGAAAATGCACGATTGAAGGCGGATTGCGAACGGTACCCAAGGTGATCGAACAAGTCATCTCGGCGCAGCGGATTGTTCGTTTTTGTTCCAGCGAAGGCAACCGGCCGGGCATTGCGTCGCGAGCAAGCTCGCTCCCACAGGTACCGCGCGGTTTCGGCTTTTGTGGGAGCGTGCTCGCACGCGACAGCTTCATGCATAAAGTCGCGAGCAAGCTCGCTCCTACAGGAGCTGTCGGGCATCGCGTCGCGAGCAAGCTCGCTCCTACAGGTGCCGCGCGGTTTCGGCTTTTGTGGGAGCGTGCTCGCACGCGACAGCTTCGGGCCTCAAGTCGCGAGCAAGCTCGCTCCTACAGGTGCTGTCGGGCATCGCGTCGCGAGCAAGCTCACTCCTACAGGTGCCGAGTGGTTTTGGCTTTTGTGGGAGCGTGCTCGCACGCGACAGCTTCATGCACAAAGTCGCGAGCAAGCTCGCTCCTACAGGTACCGAGTGGTTTTGGCTGTTGTGGGAGCGTGCTCGCACGCGACAGCTTCGGGCATTGCGTCGCGAGCAAGCTCGCTCCCACAGGTACAGATCGGCTTCGGCTTTTGTGGGAGCGTGCTCGCACGCGACAGCTTCGGGCTTCAAGTCGCGAGCAAGCTCGCTCCCACAGGTACCGAGCGGTTTTGGCTTTTGTGGGAGCGTGCTCGCACGCGACAGCTTCGGGCTTCAAGTCGCGAGCAAGCTCGCTCCTACAGGTGCCGCGCGGTTTTGGCTGTTGTGGGAGCGTGCTCGCACGCGACAGCTTCATGCACAAAGTCGCGAGCAAGCTCGCTCCTACAGGAGCTGTCGGGCATCGCGTCGCGGGCAAGCTCGCTCCCACAGGTGCCGCGCGGTTTCGATTGTTGTGGGAGCGTGCTCGCATGCGACAGCTTCATGCATAAAGTCGCGAGCAAGCTCGCTCCTACAGGAGCTGTCGGGCATCGCGTCGCGAGCAAGCTCGCTCCCACGGGTGAAACGGTAATCATCGGGGTGACCGAATGCCGGAGCTTCGCGTCTCAGTGTGTTTCCGCCAGGCCGGCCAGCTGGTCGGTCTGGTCTTCGCGGGTCAGGGTGTCGATCAGTTCGCCCAGGTCGCCCTGCATGATCTTGGGCATTCGGTACAGGGTGAGGTTGAGGCGATGGTCGACAAGTTTGCGACATTGTGGCAAGGTGTAGCGGATGGCGGCTGTTGCCTTGTCCGGACTGGCAGGTTGCGGCGGTCGCGTTCGCGAACCCCGGCCCAAGGAGTTTTGCATGTTCTCCAAGTTGGTATTGCCCTTGCTTTTGCTTGCTGCCACGCCGGTATTTGCCGGCGACAGCAGCGCGCCACCAATGACCCGCACCTTGGCATGGGACATGAGCCTGGATGCGAGCGGAAAAATTGTCACGTTGGCGGCCCAGGGGAAGGATGACGAAGCTTTGCAGGCCAAATTGGAGCCGGTGATCCGCAACTGGCAGTTCGATCCCGGCCGCATCAACAGCGAGCCTGTGGCAACCGAAACCCGGCTGAACGTGCAGATTGAATTGGTGCCCATCGAAGGCAGCGAGCAACTTGCCATCAAGGTGCAGGATGTGCGAACCGGTGGACAGGTTGCCGCAATCGGTCGACACGCCCGATTCCCGAAGGAAGCCATGCGCAAGATGATGAGTGGGCGCCTTGCCCCTGTCCAGCGCGTGCTGGTTGAGGTGAGTTACGACGGAACCGGCAAGCCCATGTCGGTCAGCGTGGTACCGGAGGTTTCCAGCCAGGACGAGAGCCTGATCAATGCCTCAATCACAGCTGCGAAGAGTTGGACGATCAAGCCCGAGCAAGTCGCGGGCGTAGGCGTGCCGGGCAAGCTGGTATCGCCGCTTTGTTATTTCATCGGTAATAGCGTTGCAGAAGTGAACAAGCGCAACACCCTTTGCGGGTGGTTCTCGCCGATCCACAAGGTGAGCATTGGCGAAGGTCAGAGTCTCGCGCTGGATTCAGCGGTAACCCTGAAAACCGACGTGATCGGCCGCATGCTTTGATCCTGAGCGTGCTCGCACGCGACAGCTTCGGGCCTCAAGTCGCGAGCAAGCTCGCTCCTACAGGTGCTGTCGGGCATCGCGTCGCGAGCAAGCTCGCTCCTACAGGTACCGAGTGGTTTCGGCTGTTGTGGGAACGTGCTCGCACGCGACAGCTTCATGCACAAAGTCGCGAGCAAGCTCGCTCCCACAGGTACCGAGTGGTTTTGGCTGTTGTGGGAGCGTGCTCGCACGCGACAGCTTCATGCACAAAGTCGCGAGCAAGCTCGCTCCCACAGGTGCTGTCGGGCATCGCGTCGCGAGCAAGCTCGCTCCCACAGGTGCCGAGCGGTTTCGATTTTTGTGGGAGCGTGCTCGCACGCGACAGCTTCGGGCTCCAAGTCGCGAGCAAGCTTGCTCCCACAGGTGCTGTCGGGCATCGCGTCGCGAGCAAGCTCGCTCCCACAGGGGCAGTCGGGCATAAGGTATCAGTGTGTTTCCGACAGGCCGGCCAGCTGGTCGGTCTGGTCTTCGCGGGTCAGGGTGTCGATCAGTTCGTCGAGGTCGCCCTGCATGATCTCGGGGAGTCGGTACAGGGTTGACGCGATGGTCGGTGATGCGGCCTTGCGGAAAGTTGTAGGTGCGGATGCGCTGGCTGCGGTCGCCGGAACCCACCTGCAAACGGCGTGACTCGGCTTGCTGTTCTGTCTGCTGGCTGCGCTGTGCATCGAGCAACCTGGCTTGCAGCAGGGCCAGTGCCTGGGCCCGGTTCTTGTGCTGGGAACGCTGGTCCTGGCATTCGACGATGATGCCGCTCGGCAAATGGGTTACCCGGATGGCCGAATCGGTCTTGTTGACGTGCTGGCCACCGGCGCCTGATGCGCGAAAGGTGTCGATCTTGAGGTCGGCCGGGTTGATCTCGATTGCGTCGATTTCTTCCAGTTCGGGAAGGATGGCCACGGTCGCTGCCGACGTGTGGATTCGCCCCTGGGATTCGGTTTCCGGGACACGCTGCACGCGGTGGGTGCCGGATTCGAACTTGAGGCGTGAATACGCACCCTTGCCTTCGACGCGGACAATCACTTCCTTGAAGCCACCGTGTTCGCCGGGGCTTTCATTGAGGATTTCCACCTGCCAGCGGCGCTGATCGGCATAGCGCAGGTACATGCGCAGCAAGTCGCCGGCAAAGATGGCGGCTTCATCACCGCCGGCACCGGCGCGGATTTCCAGGAACAGGTTGGCTTCGTCGCGCGGGTCGTTGGGCAGCAGCAACAGATTGAGCTTGCCTTCGAGTTCCGTGGCGAGTGCTTCCAGTCCGGCGATTTCCTCGCGGGCCAGTTCCGCCATCTCCGGATCGGCCAGCATCGCGCGCGGCGGCGAGTTCCCGGGTGTTGCTGTCGAAGGCCTTGAGGGTTTCCACCAAGGGGCCGAGCTGGGCGTGTTCGCGGGAGACTTCGCGCAAACGCTTGGCGTCGGCCGCCAGTTCGGCGCTGGCCAGGTGCCGCTCCAGTTCCTGGTGGCGTTCGGCCAGTTGTTCGAGTTTGCGGCGGATGGATGGGGTCATTGGGATTCCGGCGCTGCCGGGTGCCGAACAGCGGCGCGCATCATACGTGAAGCGGCTTTCTGGAGCGCAGCTGATTGGAGCGCAGCCGTTCCGGCTGCATCAGGGAAATGCCGCGTTTGGCTACCGGCTTTCGGTTTCCCGCGCTGGCGCGTCGAACAGTCTTTCCGCTGCCTGCAGCAGATCGCTGTCGCCGCGCAGTGCGGCGGCGCGCAGGTTGGCGCTGGGTGCGTGCACCAGTTTGTTGGTGAGGGTGTGGGCAAGGAATTCCAGGGCCTGGTCCGCACTCTTGCCGCGGGCCAGCAGGTTGCGTGCCTTGGCCAGGGCTTCGTCGCGGCTTGCCTCGGCATTGCGGCGAATGCTGGCGATGGGATTGTTGAGTTCAAGCGCCCGCCACCAGGTCATGAAGTGCTCGACCGAAAGCTCGATCATCGCCTCCGCTTCGACAGCCGCCTGTTGGCGCGAGCGCAGGTTTTCATCAATCACTTCGCGCAGGTCATCAATGCTGTAGAGGAACACGTTGGGCAGCTTGGCCACCTCGGTTTCAATGTCGCGCGGCACGGCCAGGTCGACCAGGAACATGGGACGCGAACGACGTGCGGCAATGGCTCGCGCCACCATCTCACGACCGATCACCGGTTCGCGCGCGGCGGTGGAGGAAATGACGATATCCGCTTCGGCCAAATGCCGCTCCAGGTCGGACAAGGCAATGGCATAACCGCCAAACCGGCCAGCCAGCGCCTGCGCGTTGTCGAGGGTGCGGTTGGCGACAATCAGGCGCTGCACATTGGCCGCGGTCAGGTGACGTGCGGCCAGTTCGATGGTTTCACCTGCGCCGACCAGCAACACGCAGGCATTGGCGAGGTCGGTGAAAACCCGCTCGGCCAGGCGCACGGCGGTGAATGCGACCGAGACCGGATTGGTGCCGATGCTGGTATCGGAGCGAACCCGCTTGGCCACCGAGAAGGTGTTCTGGAACAGGCGCTCCAGCGGCGCATCGAGGGTGCGTGCGTCGCGGGCCATGTTGTACGCACCCTTGACCTGGCCCAGGATCTGCGGTTCGCCGAGCACCATCGACTCAAGGCCGGTGGCGACGCGGAACAGGTGGCGCACCGCATCGGCCTCGGTGTGGCGATAGAGGAACTCATCGATATTGGCGCCGTGCAATTGCTGGTGGCGGTGCAGCCACTCGAACGGCGAGGACTCCGCGCCGGAATCGACGTTGCAGTAAAGCTCGGTACGATTGCAGGTGGAGAGGATCACCGCCTCGCGCACGCCCGGCTGGGCCACCAGATCACCCAGGGCGCCGACCGTGTCGTCCGTGCTGAATGCCGCCCGTTCGCGCAGGGCGACAGGGGCGCAAAGATGATTGAGTCCGAGTGCGATCAGGGCCATGGGTGCGACAATCGGCTAAGCTTGCCCTTGAACAAAACCGTATCCTGGGTAGTCCAAGGAAACCCGCGCTGCTGACCCGGCAATTCCCGGATTGTCAGCGTTCTTCAGGCGCAGCGGATTGTGCGGGTCGATACCCGCAAGTTCAAGCAAGCCAGAGCCAATCGAGGATTTGCGTGCAGATCAAGTCACCCCTTCGCCACGCCCGACGCAACTGCGTGTGCATGCGTCTTTGCCTGATGTTTCTGCTGGTCGGTTTGCTCGGCGCGTGTGCAACCAGCACGCCACCGCGAAAAGTGGCGCTGGTCGTGGTGCAGAGCGTGCATCCGGTTTCCCGCGATGACGATCAGCTGCTGAAGCTGATTGCCGCGGAAATGGCCCTGCAGCGGAACGACATGCAGGCGGCAGCGCGCGGCTATGCGGATGCCGCCGAGAGTTCCAGCGACCCCGAAGTGGCCGAGCAAGCCACGCGTTTGTCCATCGCCATCAAGCAATGGAGCCTGGCGCGGCAGTCGCTCGCGCGCTGGCAAGCGCTTGCACCCGATGCCATCGGCGTCGCCCAGGCCAATGCCGCCATTGCCCTGGCCGAGGGGCAGATCGAGCAGGCCTTCGTCGCCCTTGATCAATTGTTCCAGCGCAAGATCGAGAATCCATGGCGCCCGGTGGGGCAGGTCCTGGTGGGTGCGGAAGATTCGCAAAAGGCCCTGATCCTGCTGCGTCGACTGGCGATTCCCGAGAAGCTTGGTGCGGGCGATCAGGAATGGGTGGCCATGAGTCAGCTCGCCTTCAAGCTGGGCGACAAGGCCTTGGCCAGCCGTTTGGCCAGTGATGCCGTTGCCCGCTTCAAGTCCGCCGATGCGCTGGCCTGGAGTGCCAAGCTGGCCCTGGATCAAGGCGACAAGGACACCGCCCGCCGTCAATATGCCGATGCCTTGAAGCGCGATCCGGAAAGCCTGCAATTGCGCTCGGGATATGCGGCCATGCTGGCCGCCGAACGGGATTTTGCGGGTGCGGCGCGGGTTCTGGCCAAGGGACCGCAGAACGACGTGATCTATGGCGCACGGGCGGCCTACTCGGCGAGAGCGGCGAACCGCAAATTGCAATCCGACCTGTATCGCGACATCCAGGCCGATACCAGCCTGCGCAGCGGCAAGCGATATTACCTGCTGGGCCAGGTGGCGGAGCTGATCGACAAGGACGCGCAAGCCATGGAGTGGTATGCGCAGGTGCCGGATGACGATGACAACTGGCTGGAAGCGGGAATCCGCCGGGTGGTTCTGCTGGACAAGCAAGGGGATGCTGCCGCGGCCACGGCGCGTCTCAGCGAATTGCGCCTGGGCGTGGGCGTGGATTCGGCAAGTGCCGTGCAACTGATCCTGCTGGAAGCCGAAATGCTGGAACGCAAGGGCAAGTCGGAGCAGGCCATGGCGGTGTATTCGCGCGGAATCGACCAGTTCCCCAGCGAAACCCAGCTGTTGTACGCGCGCGCCATGCTGGCCATCGAGCACGAGGACCTGGCCGCCGGCGAGCGCGACTTGCGCACCATCATCGCCGCCGATCCGGACAGCGCCGATGCGCTCAATGCATTGGGCTATACCTTGGCTGATCGCACCGACCGCTTGAGTGAGGCCAACGAGCTGATCGAGCGGGCCCTGAAGATCAAGCCGGACGAGCCGGCCATTCTCGACAGTCACGGCTGGGTGCAGTTCCGGCTCGGCAATCTGGATGAGGCCATCAAGCTGCTCCGGCAGGCTTTCGCCAAGCAGCCGGACGGTGAAGTGGCCGCGCATCTGGGCGAGGCGCTGTGGACACGCGGTGACAAGGCGGAAGCGCGTCGGATCTGGGAGCAAGGCAAGGAAAAGGATGCCGATGACAAGGTCCTGGCCGAAACCATCAAGCGCCTGACCTCATGAAAAATCTGCTCGTGTTTGCCTTGGCCGTGCTGCTTGCGGCCTGTTCGGCACCGCGAACCCGGCCCGACGCACAAGGATCCGGCGATCAAGAGCGGCGCGAGCAGCAACTGGCTGCGCAGCCCGAATGGTCCTTGCAGGGTCGTATCGCCGTATCGGCGCCGGGCGATTCCGGCAGTGGTTCATTGCATTGGCAGCAGCAAGGCGATCACTACCGCATTTCGGTCAATGCCCCGGTCAGCGGCAAGACCTGGACCCTGGCTGGGGACCAAGCGGGAGCGAGCTTGAGCGGGCTGCACGGGCAGCCACGCCATGCGAGCGATGCCGCCACCCTGCTTCAACGCGAACTCGGCTGGAAGGTGCCGGTGGCCGACCTGGCTTGGTGGGTGCGTGGCCTGCGCGCTCCGGGCAAGTCAGAAATGAGTTTCCGCGAGGATGGCCTGCCGGCGGAAATCCGCCAGCATGGCTGGGTTGTCGAGTTTCGCGATTACCTGTCCGACCATGATCCGCTCATGCCGCGGCGGATTTTCGCCAGCAATGGCCGTTACACGGTGCGCCTGATCGTTCAGCAATGGCGGCTTCCTTGAGCCTTGGCCATCCTGCGGATGGCTGGAGTCTTTGGCCCGCGCCCGCCAAATTGAACCTGTTCCTGCATATCGTCGGTCGACGCGACGATGGCTACCACGAATTGCAGACAGCCTTCCAACTGCTCGATTGGGGAGACACTATCCACATCCGGGTTCGCGAGAACGGCGAAATCCGCCGTCTTGGCGAGAATTCAGGCATCGAGCCGGCCGATGACCTGGCGATTCGCGCCGCACGCCTGTTGCAGGTCCGCGCAGATGCCAGGCTGGGAGCCGAAATCCGCGTCGAAAAACGCATTCCCCTGGGCGGTGGCTTGGGCGGAGGAAGCTCCAATGCAGCCAGCGTTCTGGTTGCTCTCAACCAGCTTTGGGGTTGCGGCTTTTCGACGCCACAACTGGCAGGGCTGGGGCTGGAGCTGGGCGCGGATGTGCCGGTGTTCGTGCAGGGACGATCCGCCTTTGCCGAAGGAGTGGGGGAAAGGCTCACGCCGCTGGATTTGCCGGAGCGCGATTTCCTGTTGCTGGACCCCGCGACCAGCATATCCACGGGCGCGTTGTTCCAGGCTCCAGAATTGACACGGGATAGCCCACCATTGACAATTGCGGGCTTGCTTTCCGGGGCTGCGACAGGGAATGCGTTCGAACCCATCGTGCGAGCGCGATACCCGGCTGTGGCGCGGGCAATGGACTGGCTCGCACCGTTTGGAAATCCGCGCTTGACGGGTACCGGAAGCGTGGTTTTTGCAGTTGTCCAGGCGCCCCCGTCAGCATCGCGGTTGGCCGCCTGTCCGGAAGGAATGCGGGCTTGGTGCGTCCGCGGAGTCAATGTTTCACCCTTGCTGAACACGCTGAAGGATCACGCTCGGCAAGAATCCTGAACGGGTGGGCCGTTCAGTAGCGGATCCGGACGGAAATTTCTGTGCGCTGTTGGGGCGTCGCCAAGCGGTAAGGCACCAGGTTTTGATCCTGGCATACGCAGGTTCGACCAGATCCGCCGGGAGCGGATCGGAACAGCGGCGCAGCCGCTGGCCCGAAGGGCGAAGGGCAGGAGGCCCGGGATCCTGGCATACGCAGGTTCGACCAGATCCGCCGGGAGCGGATCGGAACAGCGGCGCAGCCGCTGGCCCGAAGGGCGAAGGGCAGGAGGCCCGGAGTCATCCTGCCGCCCCAGAAATCAGGTCGTTTGCGGCATTGGTTAAAATGAAGAGGTTTTGTTGGGGCGTCGCCAAGCGGTAAGGCACCAGGTTTTGATCCTGGCATACGCAGGTTCGACCAGATCCGCCGGGAGCGGATCGGAACAGCGGCGCAGCCGCTGGCCCGAAGGGCGAAGGGCAGGAGGCCCGGAGTCATCCTGCCGCCCCAGAAATCAGGTCGTTTGCGGCATTGGTTAAAATGAAGAGGTTTTGTTGCTCGCCAAGCGGTAAGGCACCAGGTTTTGATCCTGGCATACGCAGGTTCGAATCCTGCCGCCCCAGCCATGTTGTGAACAACCCGGTTACAGAGAGTGGCGCTTGATCGGCAGCCATGATCGGCATTACGGAGCACTGCGGTGAATACCCCGGCGAATTCGACAGGCATCCTGGTGTTCAGCGGCAATGCAAATCGCCCGCTGGCGCAGGCGATTTGCGGCGAGCTTGGAGTGCCCATGGGCAAGGCCCAGGTCGGACGCTTCAGCGATGGCGAGGTGCAGATCGAGATCGAGGAAAACGTGAGGCGCCAGGAAGTGTTCGTCGTGCAGCCGACTTCGGCGCCGACCGCGGACAATTTCATGGAACTGCTGGTGCTGGTGGATGCGCTCAAGCGCGCCTCGGCAGCAAGTGTCACCGCGGTGTTGCCGTACTTCGGCTATGCCCGGCAGGATCGCCGCCCGCGTTCGGCGCGAGTGGCGATTACCGCCAAGGTTGCGGCGAAGATGATCAGCGCAGTGGGCACCGACCGGGTACTGACGGTTGACCTGCACGCCGATCAGATCCAGGGGTTCTTCGATATCCCGCTGGACAACGTGTACGCATCGCCGGTGCTGCTCGCGGACATCTGGCGCTACTACGCGCGCGAGGACCTGATCGTGGTCAGTCCGGACGTTGGTGGCGTGGTGCGTGCGAGGGCAATTGCCAAGCGCCTTGATGATGCCGACCTGGCCATCATCGACAAGCGCCGGCCCAGGCCCAACGAAGCCACGGTGATGAACATCATCGGTGAGGTAAAGGACAAGGTTTGCGTGCTGGTCGATGACATCGTCGATACCGCGGGTACCTTGTGTGCGGCGGCCGCGGCCTTGAAGCGCAATGGAGCGCGCAAGGTGGTGGCCTACTGTACGCATGCCGTGTTGTCGGGTCCGGCGATTTCGAATCTGGAAGGCTCCCAGCTGGATGAGCTGGTGGTGACTGATTCGATTCCGCTGTCGGCCACCGCGCAGGCTTGCAAGCGCATTCGCCAGCTTTCGGTTGCCGAACTGCTGGCGGAAACCATTCGCCGGATTGCCTTTGGTGAATCGGTCAGTTCGTTGTATGTGGATTGAGAGCCGGGAATAGAGAATTTGGAATGGGGAATTGCAAATCAGCTTTTCGCTTGGCTTTGACTATTCCCCATTCCCCATTCCCTATTCCCGACTCCCGTTTCAACAACCACTCCCCTGGTCGCGGGGGAGTTTTCAGACCGCCGCGAGGCGGATCATCAAAGTGAAGGCAAATAGAAATGGCAAAGACACATGAAATTTCGGTCGCGCTGCGCAAGGACGAGGGGAAGGGTGCGAGCCGCCGCCTGCGTCGTGCGGGCAACGTGCCGGCAATTGTTTATGGCGGCGGCAAGCTCGCCCCGGTGAGCATCCAGATTTCGCACAAGGATGTCCTGCTGGCATCGCAGACCGAGTGGTTCTATTCGTCGATTCTCGACCTGAACCTGAACGGCGACGTGCAGAAGGTGCTGCTCAGGGACATGCAGCGCCATCCGTTCAAGCAGCAGATCCTGCACCTGGATTTCCTGCGCATCAACGAGAACGAGGAAATCCGTATTCGCGTGCCGCTGCATTTCATCAATCAGGAAACCTCGCCAGCGAACAAGACGGCCGGTTGCATCATCATGCACGAGATCACCGAAGTCGAAATCTCCTGCTTGCCGAAGGACCTGCCCGAGTTCATCGAAGTCGACGTTGGCGACCTGAAGGTCGACGACATCATTCATCTTTCCGCACTCAAGCTGCCGGCAGGGACGGCCATTCCCGAGCTCAAGCTGGGCAAGGAACACGATATCGCCGTGGTCATCGCCAAGCTGGGTCGCGAGGAAGTCGATGCGGCGCCGGTTGAAGGTGCGGAAAGCGCCGAGAAGAAGGAAGGTGAGGGCGACAAGTAATTTGTCGTCTGTCCTGATCTCCGCAAGCGCGCGGCAGGTGCTCCTTCAATGAGCCGCTTGCGCATGATCGTCGGCCTCGGCAACCCCGGGGCCGAGCATCTCAGGAACCGGCACAACGCCGGTTTCTGGTTTGTCGACGCGCTGGCGTTGCGAGAACAGGCACGCTTTGGCATCGATTCCCGGCTGCATTCGGAATCGGCCAAGGTCGTGATCGGTGGGGATGCGCTCCAATTGCTCAAACCAACCACGTTCATGAACAAGAGCGGTTTGGCAGTCACTTCCGCGTTGCGCTACTACAAGATCGAGCCCGACGAGCTGCTGGTTGTGCATGATGACCTCGACTTGCCGCCGGGCGTGGCGCGGCTCAAGTTTGACGGTGGACATGGTGGGCAGAATGGCCTGCGCGACATCTTCGCGCACCTCGGGCATGGCAAATTCCATCGCTTGCGCATCGGCATTGGCCATCCCGGGCACAAGGATCGGGTGACTTCATGGGTGCTTGGCAAGCCCGGCCATGTCGATGAACAGGCCATGCTGGACAGCATCAACGTCGCCCTGGATGTGTTGCCGCTGGCGATTGCCGGTGACTTCAGCGAAGCCATGAAGCAGTTGCATACGGGCAGGGAGTAGGGAATGGGGAATTGAGAGTCGTAATGGCAGGGCTCCGCCGGCTGCCGTTGCCGATTCTCCATTCCCGATTCTCCATTCCCGGATTCAATCCATGGGCATCAAATGTGGCATCGTCGGTTTGCCCAATGTCGGCAAGTCGACGCTTTTCAACGCGTTGACCAAGGCGGGGATCGCTGCCGCCAATTTTCCGTTCTGCACGATCGACCCCAATGTCGGCGTCGTGCCGGTGCCCGACCCGCGCCTTGCCGAGCTTGCTGCCATCGTCAAGCCGCAAAAGGTGATCCCCACCTCGATGGAGTTCGTCGACATCGCAGGACTGGTGGCGGGGGCATCAAAAGGCGAAGGATTGGGCAACAAGTTTCTTGCGCATATCCGCGAGGTGGATGCGATTGCCCATGTGGTGCGCTGTTTCGAGCACGCGGACATCGTGCATGTGGCCAACCGGGTGGATCCGATCTCCGATATCGAGACCATCGACACCGAACTTGCCCTGGCGGACTTGGAGTCCGTCGAAAAGGCCCTGAACCGGGTCGAGCGCGCCGCCAAAGCCAATGACAAGGAGGCGTTGGCGAAGCGTCCCGTGTTGCAGAAACTCGCTTCTGGGCTTAACGAAGGCAAGCCCGCGCGTGCCCTGGGGCTCGACAAGGATGAACTTGAGCTGGTGCGCGATCTCTTCCTGCTCACGCTCAAGCCATTGATGTATATAGCCAATGTTCTGGAAAATGGATTCCAGGGCAATCCCCTGCTGGATGCCGTCCGCGTACGGGCCGAGGCCGAAGGCGCGGAACTGGTGCCGGTTTGCGCGGCCATAGAAGAAGAACTTTCACAGCTGGATGACGCCGACCGGGATGCGTTCCTGGCCGACATGGGTTTCGAGGAGCCGGGCCTGAATCGAGTCATCCGGGCGGGTTACCGCTTGCTCGGTTTGCAAACCTACTTCACCGCTGGGGTCAAGGAGGTTCGCGCCTGGCAGGTAAAAGTCGGTGCCACTGCGCCGCAAGCGGCTGGCGTCATCCATACGGATTTCGAGCGTGGCTTTATCCGCGCGGAAACCATCGCCTATGCGGACTTCATCAAGTATGGTGGTGAGACGGGGGCCAAGGAAGCTGGCCGCCTGCGTCTGGAAGGCAAGGAATACGTGGTCAAGGAGGGCGACGTACTGCACTTCCGATTCAACGTGTAGGAGCCCCCTCAGGGGCGATGCGTTTCTCCAATTCATGCCTCGTGCCAATCCAGCGTGAATGGCAAGTTGAAGAAGGAGTTCTACGTGCAAGCTCACAGCACGACCGAGCCCTCACCCGACGCGCCATGCGCGGCGACCTCTCCCGGTGGGAGGGGTGAAAGGCTTTAGGTGGCGTGGGCATTTCTTGCACAGCAAGACCAACCCGAGGAAAAAGCCATGCCCGGTCAGCAACGTGAGCTCCAGTTCCAGTTCCTGGCCCAGCCGACGGACGTCAATTTCGGGGGCAAAATGCATGGTGGAGCCGTCCTTCGCTGGATTGACCAGACCGGCTATGCCAGCGCGGTTGCCTGGAGTTGCAAGTACTGCGTAACGGTTGCGATTGGCGGAATCGAATTCGTGGCGCCGATCCTGATTGGGGACCTGGTCAGGGTGAACTGCAAGCTCGTCCACACCGGAACATCCAGCATGCACTTCATGGTCGAAGTGATCGCCCGGGACCTGCGTTCCACCGAGGAGCGCCTGGCCACGCACTGCGTCATGACGTTTGTGGCCCTGGATGCCCCGGATGGCAAGCCCACGCCCGTGCCCAAATGGGTGCCGGTCAGCGAAGAAGACCAGTCGCTGGCCCGATATGCCCTCAAGGTCATGGAAGTCGGCAAGCGGATCGACCAGGAGGCCGCTGCGTTGCGCCCGGCATGGTTGTTTCCTGTCCGCGGAAGCTGAGCTCGCGGGGCTTGGGCACGGCCACAACCGGCCTGAATTCGCTGCATCGGGTGGTTTGGCACAAGGATTGCTGTTGACACCCCTCGCCCGCATCCGTGAAAATGCGCGGCTCCGTTTCTGGATGTGGTAGTGCTCTGGCGCGCGACCTGTTTGCCCGCTGGCGACTGCTTGCCACCGGTGGCGACGCGAAGCGGCGCTGGTTGGTGAAACAGAAGCGACGCAACAGGCAGGAAGAACGCAAAGAGATTCTGGAGGGATACCCAAGCGGCCAACGGGGGCAGACTGAAAATCTGCTGGCTCACGCCTTCGGTGGTTCGACAAATTCGCCGGGAGCGAATTTGAACAGCCGACAGGCTGGCCCCGCAGGGGCGAAGGGCAGGAAGCCCGGAGTCATCCACCTCCCCGGCGACGCGAAGCGGCGCTGTTGGTGGAAAACAAGAAGGAGCGAGAAAGAGATTCTGGAGGGATACCCAAGCGGCCAACGGGGGCAGACTGTAAATCTGCTGGCTCACGCCTTCGGTGGTTCGAATCCACCTCCCTCCACCAGATTTGAAAGCGCGGAAAATTTCATGGGAGGTGGTTCAGAGCCACCGAAAATGAAATGAAGGTTCGAAAAATTCGCCGGGAGCGAATTTTAACGCGACGCAAAAGCGGCGCGGCCCCGGAGGGGCGGAGGGCAGGATGCCCGGAGTCATCCACCTCCCTCCACCATGAAATGCCGAGAGTCGAGAGTCGAGAGTAGGGAATTGTCAGAAGCAGTGCTTTCGCAATTCCCCATTCCCAATTCCCGATTCCCGTAAAAAAGCGGGAGTAGTTCAATGGTAGAACATCAGTTTTCCAAACTGATTACGAGGGTTCGATTCCCTTCTCCCGCTCCAATGAAATAGATGTTGGTACATGTTTTTGTGAAGAGTCCGACAGGATGCCGGTCTCAGGTTTGCCATCAGGGAAGGGAAACGATTTTATGAAGAGTCCGACAGGATGTCGGTCTTGATTTTTTCCGTCATGGAGGACGGCAGTAACACTGGCTCACGTAGCTCAGTCGGTAGAGCACTTCCTTGGTAAGGAAGAGGTCGATGGTTCGATTCCATTCGTGAGCACCATTTACCAGTGCGTTCATCCGTGAACGCAAGAGCAGATCAAGAAGCGGCCATCCTTGGCCGCAATTTCCAACAAGAGCAGCAGCCAACAACGCAAGCGAGATAGGCAGCCATGTCCAAAGAGAAATTCGAGCGCAAGAAGCCGCACGTAAACGTAGGCACGATTGGTCACGTTGACCATGGCAAGACGACGCTGACGGCGGCGTTGACGAAGGTGGGCGCGGATCGTTTTGGCGGCGAGTTCAAGGCGTATGACGCGATTGACGCGGCGCCGGAAGAGAAGGCGCGCGGGATCACGATTTCGACGGCGCACGTGGAGTACGAGTCCCCGAATCGCCACTACGCGCACGTGGACTGCCCGGGCCACGCCGACTACGTGAAGAACATGATCACGGGTGCGGCGCAGATGGACGGTGCGATTCTGGTGTGCTCGGCCGCGGACGGCCCGATGCCGCAGACGCGCGAACACATCCTGCTGGCGCGCCAGGTGGGCGTGCCGTACGTGCTGGTGTTCCTGAACAAGGCGGACATGGTGGATGACGCCGAGTTGCTGGAGCTGGTGGAGATGGAAGTGCGCGAGCTTCTGTCGAAGTACGAGTTCCCGGGCGACGACACGCCGATCATCAAGGGCTCGGCGCTGAAGGCGCTGGAAGGCGACCAGTCGGAGATTGGCGTGCCGGCGATCATCAAGCTGGTGGACGCGCTGGACGCATGGATTCCGGAGCCGCAGCGCGACATCGACAAGCCATTCCTGATGCCGGTTGAAGACGTGTTCTCGATCTCGGGCCGCGGCACGGTGGTGACTGGCCGCATTGAGCGCGGAATCATCAAGGTGGGCGACGAAATCGAAATTGTCGGCATTCGTCCGACGCAGAAGACGACGGTGACGGGCGTTGAGATGTTCCGCAAGCTGCTGGACCAGGGCCAGGCGGGCGACAACGCGGGCCTGTTGCTGCGCGGCACGAAGCGTGACGACGTGGAGCGCGGCCAGGTGCTGTGCAAGCCGGGCAGCATCACGCCGCACACGAAGTTCGAGGCGGAAGTGTACGTGCTGTCGAAGGACGAAGGCGGTCGTCATACGCCGTTCTTCAAGGGCTACCGTCCGCAGTTCTATTTCCGCACGACGGACGTGACGGGTGCGTGCGAGCTGCCGGAAGGCGTCGAGATGGTGATGCCGGGTGACAACGTGAAGATGGTGGTGAGCTTGATTGCCCCGATCGCGATGGACGAGGGTCTGCGCTTTGCGATTCGCGAAGGTGGACGCACGGTCGGCGCGGGCGTGGTGGCGAAGATTTTTGAGTAACGGACGGGAATAGAGAATTGAGAGTGGGGAATAGGTAAAGCCAAGCAAAGCGATTGACCGCTCTGCTCCAACCATTCTCAATTCCCGATTCTCGATTCCCTGCACCACCTACGCCAGTAGCTCAATTGGCAGAGCAGCGGTCTCCAAAACCGCAGGTTGGGGGTTCGAGTCCCTCCTGGCGTGCCAGCTCGCCATAGCTGGTCAGAATGAGAATGGATGGCGATTTTCCGCATTGACGGCAGATTGAATGAACGCAAAAGTCGAACAATCCACGGGTAACAGCGCAATCGATCTGGTCAAGTTGAGCTTGGCTGGACTGTTGATCGTCGCCGGACTGGTGGGCTTCTATTACTTTGCAGGCGCCTGGACGACCGCGCTGCGCATCGTCGCCTTGATTGGCGCGTTCGTGCTTGCCGGGGTTGTCGGTGCGGCCACGCACACCGGGCGCAGCCTGCGCGTGTTCATCTCCGAATCGCAGTTTGAGTTGCGCAAGGTGGTTTGGCCAACGCGCGAAGAGACGCTGCGGACCACGGCCGTCATCGGCGTGGTAGTTATCATCATCAGCCTCATCCTGGGCCTGATCGACCTGATCTTGAAATGGGTCGTGATGGACTGGTTGCTGACGCTCGGGCACTGAGGCGGACATGGCAAAACGTTGGTACGTCGTACACGCTTACTCCGGTTTTGAAAACCAGGTTGCGCGCGCGCTCCGTGAACGCGTGGCGCGGGCGTCGATGGAAGAGCGCTTCGGCGAGATCCTGGTGCCCACGGAAGAAGTCATCGAAATGCGTGGTGGACAGAAGCGGCGCAGCGAGCGGAAGTTCTTCCCGGGTTACGTGCTGGTGCAGATCGAGACCCACGAAGAAAACCGCACCCTGCGCATCGACGACGAGTCCTGGCATCTGGTGAAGGAAACGCCCAAGGTCATGGGTTTCATCGGCGGAACCGCTGATCGTCCGATGCCGATCAAGGATTCGGAAGCGGATTCAATCCTGCGTCGCGTGCAGGATGGCGTGGACAAGCCCAAGCCGAAGGTGCTCTTCGAGCCTGGCGAAATGGTTCGTGTCACGGAAGGGCCGTTCAACGACTTCAACGGCGTGGTCGAGGAAGTCAACTATGAAAAGAGCCGTCTGCGTGTTGCGGTATTGATTTTTGGTCGCTCCACTCCGGTCGAACTCGAGTTTGGCCAGGTGGAGAAGGCCTGAAGGGCCGGGAGTTGTTGAAGCTGGGATTCGGGAATAGAGAATCGGGAATGGTAGAGCGGCTTCTCGCTTTGCTTTGACGATTCCCCATTCTCCATTCCCGATTCCCGGAAATCCAAACAGCGAGGAGCCTGACAACAGGCGTTTGCACTCGCAGGAGTAAAACATAATGGCAAAGAAAGTAGTCGGTTACATCAAGCTGCAGGTCAAGGCCGGTCAGGCCAATCCGTCGCCGCCGGTCGGTCCGGCCTTGGGTCAGCGTGGATTGAACATCATGGAATTCTGCAAGGCATTCAATGCCGCGACGCAGAAGCTCGAACCCGGCCTGCCGATTCCGTGCGTGATCACCGCGTATTCGGATCGCACATTCACGTTCATCACCAAAACCCCGCCGGCAACCATCCTGCTGAAGAAGGCAGTTGGCATCCAGTCGGGATCCAAGCGCCCCAACACCGAGAAGGTTGGCAAGGTCACACGCAAGCAGCTCGAGGACATCGCCAAGGCGAAAGAGCCGGATCTGACTGCGGCAGACCTGGACGCCGCCGTGCGAACCATCGCCGGCAGCGCGCGCAGCATGGGCCTGGTGGTGGAGGGTTAAGACATGTCGAATATCAGCAAGCGTTACAAGGCAATCCGCGCAAAAGTCACGCAGGGCAAGGCTTACGGACTGGCCGATGCGATCAAGCTCGTGCAGGAAGGCGCCAAGACCAAGTTTGTCGAGTCGGTGGATGTAGCCATCCGTCTGGGCATCGATGCCAAGAAGTCCGACCAGGGCGTGCGCGGCTCCTCCGTGCTGCCGCATGGAACCGGCAAGAGCGTGCGCGTGGCGGTGTTCTGCCCGGCCGGTGAGAAGGCGGAAGCAGCACGCGCCGCCGGCGCCGATGTGGTTGGCATGGATGATCTCGCCGAGAAGATGCAGGGCGGCGACCTCAACTACGACCGCGTCATTGCGACGCCCGACGCCATGCGCGTGGTCGGCAAGCTGGGCCAGGTGCTTGGCCCGCGTGGTTTGATGCCGAACCCGAAGGACGGCTCGGTGGCAGCGGATGTCGTCACTGCGGTGAAGAACGCAAAAGCAGGCCAGGTCCGCTTCCGCAACGACAAGGCAGGCATCATTCATTGCACGATCGGCAAGGTCAATTTCGACGCCAATGCGTTGAGCGAGAACCTCGGACACCTGCTCGCCGACCTGATCAGGGCCAAGCCTGCGTCGGCCAAGGGCATCTTCGTGCAGAAGGTATCGCTGTCGAGCACGATGGGCGTCGGCGTGATTGTTGATCCATCGAGCCTGCCGCTCAAGTAAACACATTCATGGTGATCGCACAGGCGATCACCAGGGTTTTGAGGGCGTGTGGATACCCGGAAACGGGTTGAAGCCAGCCGTCAAAGACCGCAGGCGACCGGAAAGACAAGAACGGGATGCATGGAAGCATGCAAGGCAATGGAGCAACCCGAACTGGTCCGACTGGTCTCAATCCCCCAGCCTGCGTAGATGGTGTCGCCTGACAGAGTCATCTGAAACGGCCACCAGACAGGGCATCGCAAGGTGCCAACGGATGCGCGATGGATCGCAAATCCGTGTCGTTTTCGGGAATCGCGAAGCGCAGGAGCGCTGCGGTCCCAATCGGAGAAAGCAATGCCACTCAATCTTGCACAAAAGAAAGAGGTCGTTGCCGAACTGGCGAACGTGGCTGCCAAGGCACATTCACTGGTCGCGTCCGAGTACGCCGGTCTCACCGTCAGCCAGCTCACCGAGCTGCGCAAGAAGGCACGACAGGGCGGGGTTTACATCAAGGTGGCAAAAAACACCCTGGTTTCCCGCGCTGTCGACGGCACCGACTATGCGTGTGTCAAGGACACACTCACTGGTCCGCTGCTGTACGCCTTTTCGACGGAAGATCCCGGCGCTGCCGGTCGCCTGATCAAGGAATTTGCCAAGGCAAACGAGAAGCTGAAACCCCAGTTGGTGGCAGTTGGCGGAAAGGCATATCCGGGGACGCACGTTGAAGTGCTGGCCTCGCTGCCGACCCGCGAACAGGCACTCACCATGCTGGTCAGCTTGCTCGCACAGCCTGCCACCATGCTGGTCCGTGTCCTGGCTGAACCCGCCTCGCAAGTGGCGCGGGTCATCAACCAGGTCGGCCAAACCAAGGCAGCCTGATCGTTCGATCTTTCGGTATCCAATCAATAGCCGTTTTTCAGGAGTCAATCATGTCCCTTAGCAATGAACAGATCATCGACGCGATCGCCAGCAAGTCCCTCGTTGAGGTGATGGAACTGGTCAAGGCGCTGGAAGAGAAGTTTGGTGTTTCCGCCGCTGCCCCGGTGGCCGTCGCTGCTGGTCCGGCCGCTGCCGGCCCGGCCGCTGCCGCTGAAGAGCAGACCGAGTTCACGGTCGGCCTGAAGGCTGCCGGCGACAAGAAGGTTGAAGTCATCAAGGTTGTGCGCGCCGTCACCGGTCTTGGCCTCAAGGAAGCCAAGGACCTGGTGGAGTCTGCACCGGCCGTCGTCAAGGAAGCGGTCAGCAAGGATGATGCGGCCAAGATCAAGAAGGATCTGGAAGCCGCTGGCGCCACCGTCGAGATCAAGTGAGGACAGGAGTCCTCATTCCGGAAAGTACAAACAAGTACGTTGATCCGGGATCCAGCGCGAGTCGCTGGTAGTTGTATTCAGCCTGGGGGTGAAAACCCCCGGGCTTTGTCCGTTTTTCTTGCGAGATTGGGGATTGGGGATTGGGGATTCGTAGAACAGCAGCGCGCGTTTGCGAATCCCGAATCCCAAATCCCGAATCCCGTTTTCTTCACCCCCGTCAGCGTCCCCGCGCCGACCAAAGCTCCGAGGCGGTACCCACACCATGACCTACTCGTTCACTGAAAAGAAGCGCATCCGCAAGGATTTCGGCAAGCGTCCACCCGTGTTGGACGTGCCGTTCCTGCTGGCCATACAGGTCGACTCGTATCGCGAGTTCCTGCAGCTGGATGCCGATCCAAACAAGCGTGAAGACAAGGGTCTGCATGCCGCACTGCAATCGGTGTTCCCGATTTCCAGTTACTCAGGCAATGCCGCCCTCGAGTACGTCAGCTATCGTCTTGGCGAGCCCGCGTTCGACGAGCGCGAGTGCCGTTCGCGCGGCATGTCGTTCGGTGCGCCATTGCGCGTGACCGTGCGCCTGGTGATCTACGACCGCGAGTCGTCGAACAAGGCCATCAAGTACGTCAAGGAGCAGGAAGTCTACATGGGCGAACTGCCGCTCATGACCGACACCGGCACCTTCATCGTCAATGGCACCGAGCGCGTCATCGTCTCGCAGTTGCACCGTTCGCCGGGCGTGTTCTTTGATCATGACCGCGGCAAGACGCACAGCTCGGGCAAGTTGCTGTACAGCGCCCGCGTGATTCCTTATCGCGGCTCGTGGCTCGACTTCGAGTTCGATCCAAAGGACGCCCTGTTCACGCGTATCGACCGCCGCCGCAAGCTGCCGGTGACAATCCTCCTGCGCGCGCTGGGCTACACCAACGAGCAGATGCTCGAGATCTTCTTCGAGCACAATGTTTTCCATCTCGGCAAGAAGGATGGCGCAGAACTCGAACTGGTGGCCGAGCGCCTGCGTGGCGAAACCCTGAACTTCGACCTGCGCGTGGGCAAGGACGTCATCGTCGAAGCCGGCAAGCGCATCACCGCCCGTCATGTGCGCCAGTTGGAAAGCGCCAAGATCAAGTCGCTTGAAGTGCCGGACGAATACCTGTTCGGCCGCATTCTTGCAACCGACATCGTGGATACAAAGACTGGCGAACTGCTGGCGTCGGCCAACGCTGAACTTGACGAGTCGCATGTCGAGGCATTCCGCAAGGCGGGCATCGATCGCGTTGCCACATTGTGGGTCAACGATCTGGACCGCGGCCCGTACATTTCGCAGACCTTGCGCATCGATCCGTCGAAGACGCCTCTGGAGGCGCTGGTCGAGATCTACCGCATGATGCGTCCGGGCGAGCCGCCAACCAAGGACGCCGCACAGAACCTGTTCCAGAACCTGTTCTTCTCGGCGGAGCGTTATGACCTGGATCGGGTCGGCCGCATGAAGTTCAATCGTCGCGTCGGACGCAAGGACGACAAGGGTCCCGGCGTGCTCTACGACAGCCGCTACTTCGGCGATCGCAACGACGAGAACTCGAAGTCCTTGTTCAAGGGCATGGGTGTCGGCTCCGACATCCTCGATGTACTCAAGGTGCTGATCGAGATCCGCAATGGGCGTGGCACGGTCGATGACATCGATCATCTGGGCAATCGTCGCGTGCGTTCGGTTGGCGAGATGGCCGAGAACGTGTTCCGCATCGGCCTGGTGCGCGTCGAGCGCGCAGTCAAGGAGCGCCTGTCGCTGGCGGAATCGGAAGGCTTGACTCCGCAGGAACTGATCAATGCCAAGCCGGTTGCCGCAGCCATCAAGGAATTCTTCGGCTCCTCGCAGCTTTCGCAGTTCATGGACCAGAACAACCCACTGAGCGAAGTGACCCACAAGCGTCGCGTTTCCGCGCTGGGTCCGGGCGGCCTGACGCGTGAGCGTGCCGGTTTCGAAGTGCGCGACGTGCATCCGACGCACTACGGTCGCGTGTGCACCATTGAAACGCCGGAAGGCCCGAACATCGGTCTCATCAACTCGCTGGCTGTCTATGCACGCACCAACGGCTACGGATTCCTCGAGACCCCGTACCGCAAGGTGGTCAAGGGCAAGATCACCAACGACGTGGAGTTCCTCTCGGCGATTGACGAAGGTGATCATGTCATTGCCCAGGCAAACTCGCCGTTGAACAAGGACGGCAGTTTCTTCGAAGAATTTGTTTCCTGCCGTTCCCACGGCGAATCCGAGTTGCGTCCGTCCAGCGACATTGAATACATGGACGTTTCGCCGATGCAGACCGTGTCGGTGGCGGCGGCGCTGGTGCCGTTCCTCGAACACGACGACGCCAACCGCGCCTTGATGGGTGCGAACATGCAACGCCAGGCCGTTCCGACCCTGCGTGCGCAGACGCCGGTGGTGGGTACCGGCATCGAACGTGCCGTTGCGCGCGATTCCGGCGTCATCGTGGCCGCCTTGCGTGGTGGCGAGATTGACCAGGTCGATGCGGGCCGAATCGTGGTGCGGGTGAAGGAGGCAGAAATCGGCGACAACGATGCCGGCGTCGACATCTACCCGCTGACCAAGTACACGCGCTCCAACCAGAACACCAACCTCAACCAGCGCCCGCTGGTTCGCGTTGGCGACAAGGTGGAAAAGGGCGATGTGCTGGCCGATGGTCCTTCAACGGATCTGGGCGAACTTGCGCTTGGCCAGAACATGCTGGTCGCCTTCATGCCATGGAACGGATACAACTTCGAAGACTCGATCCTTATCTCCGAGCGCGTGGTGAAGGAAGATCGTTACACCACGATCCATATCGAGGAACTCACCTGCGTTGCCCGCGATACCAAGCTCGGTCCCGAGGAAATCACCGCCGACATCCCGAACGTGGGTGAGCAGGCGCTGGCGCGGCTGGACGAATCCGGCGTGGTCTACATCGGCGCGGAGGTGAAGGCTGGCGATATTCTGGTTGGCAAGGTGACGCCCAAGGGCGAGAGCCAGCTGACGCCGGAAGAAAAACTGCTGCGTGCGATCTTCGGCGAGAAAGCGTCGGACGTGAAGGACAGCTCCTTGCGCGTGCCACCGGGCATGGACGGTACCGTCATCGACGTGACCGTGTTCACCCGTGATGGCATCGAGAAGGACAAGCGTGCGCGCCAGATCGAGGAAATGGAAATCAAGCGCATCAAGAAGGACTTTGATGACCAGTTCCGCATCCTGGAAGGGGCGATCTTCAATCGCCTGCGCAGCACGATTCTCGGCAAGACCGTCAATGGCGGGCCGGGCGCGATCAAGAAGGGTGCATCCCTGACCGACGAATACCTGGACAGCCTCAAGCGTGACGAGTGGTTTGCCATCCGCATCAAGGACGAGGAAGGCGCGGAGATGCTCGAGCGCGCCCAGGAACAGATCAAGGGCCATCGCGAGGAGTTCGACCGCCGCTTCAAGGAGAAGCAGGCCAAGATCACCGCCGGTGATGATCTTGCCCCGGGCGTGCTGAAGATGGTCAAGGTTTATCTGGCCGTCAAGCGCCGCATCCAGCCAGGCGACAAGATGGCCGGACGCCACGGCAACAAGGGCGTGGTGTCGATGATCGTGCCGGTCGAGGACATGCCGTACGCGGCTGATGGCCGCCCGGTGGATATCGTGCTCAATCCGCTCGGCGTGCCTTCGCGAATGAACATCGGCCAGATTCTCGAAACGCATCTGGGCTGGGCCGCGATGGGTCTTGGCGAAAAGATCGGCAAGATGCTGGACGCCAACGAGAAGGTCAGCGAGCTGCGCAAGCTGCTCGATGCCATCTACAACCACGACAAGGATTCCTTCAAGGCGCGCGTGGACCTGAAATCGTTCAACGACGACGAACTGCTTGGCCTGGCCCGCAATCTGCGCAAGGGCGTGCCGATGGCAACGCCCGTGTTCGATGGCGCATTCGAGTCCGAGATCAAGGCCATGCTCAAGCTGGCTGGCTTGCCGGAATCCGGACAGACCACGCTGATCGACGGTCGCACCGGAGAGAAGTTCGATCGACCGGTCACGGTTGGCTACATGCACATGCTCAAGCTCAACCACCTGGTTGACGACAAGATGCATGCGCGTTCGACGGGTCCGTACTCGCTGGTTACCCAGCAACCGCTCGGAGGCAAGGCACAGTTCGGTGGCCAGCGTTTTGGCGAGATGGAAGTCTGGGCACTGGAAGCCTACGGAGCTGCATACACCTTGCAGGAAATGCTCACGGTCAAGTCCGATGACGTGTCCGGCCGCAACCAGATGTACAAGAACATCGTCGATGGAGACCACGAGATGGTCGCCGGAATGCCCGAGTCGTTCAACGTGTTGGTCAAGGAAATCCGCTCGCTTGCAATCAACATCGAGCTTGATGAAACCAAGTCCAAGTGATCGGCTGCCGAGCTTGAGGAGAATTCCATGAAAGACCTGCTTAACCTGTTCAACCAGCAGCGCCAGACGCTGGATTTCGATGCGATCAAGATTGCACTTGCCTCGCCGGACCTGATCCGTTCCTGGTCATTTGGCGAAGTCAAGAAGCCGGAGACCATCAACTACCGTACGTTCAAACCGGAACGTGACGGCCTGTTCTGTGCCGCCATCTTTGGCCCGACCAAGGACTACGAGTGCCTGTGCGGCAAGTACAAGCGCATGAAGCACCGTGGCGTGGTTTGCGAGAAATGCGGCACCGAGGTCACTCTGGCCAAGGTGCGCCGTGAGCGCATGGGCCACATTGAACTGGCCAGCCCCACTGCCCACATCTGGTTCCTGAAATCGCTGCCTTCGCGCATCGGGTTGATGCTCGACATGACCCTGCGCGATATCGAGCGCATCCTCTACTTTGAAGCCTACGTCGTCATCGATCCGGGCCTGACGGCACTGGAACGTGCCCAGCTGCTCAATGAAGAGCAGTACCTGCAGGCCGTGGAAGAGCATGGTGACGAGTTCGATGCACGCATGGGTGCAGAAGCGGTCTACGAGCTGCTCAAGACGATCGATCTGAATGCCGAGCTGATCCGCCTGCGCGAGGAAATTGCCTCCACCGGATCGGAAACCAAGCTCAAGCGCCTGACCAAGCGCATCAAGCTGGTGGAAGCCTTCCTGGAATCCGGCAACCGCCCCGAGTACATGGTGATGACCGTGTTGCCGGTGCTGCCGCCGGACCTGCGCCCGCTGGTTCCGTTGGATGGTGGTCGCTTTGCAACCTCCGACCTCAACGACCTGTACCGCCGCGTCATCAACCGCAACAATCGCCTCAAGCGCCTGCTTGAGCTCAACGCGCCGGACATCATCGTGCGCAACGAAAAGCGCATGCTGCAGGAAGCGGTGGACGCGTTGATGGACAACGGTCGCCGTGGTCGCGCCATCACCGGCACCAACAAGCGTCCGCTCAAGTCCCTTGCCGACATGATCAAGGGCAAGCAGGGTCGCTTCCGCCAGAACCTGCTTGGCAAGCGCGTCGACTACTCCGGTCGCTCGGTCATCGTGGTTGGTCCCACGCTCAAGCTGCACCAGTGCGGTCTGCCGAAAAAGATGGCCCTGGAGCTGTTCAAGCCGTTCATTTTCTCCAAGTTGCAGCGCCGCGGCCTGGCCGCCACGATCAAGGCAGCCAAGAAGCTGGTCGAGCAGGAGAAAGGAGACGTCTGGGACATCCTCGAGGAGGTGATCCGCGAGCATCCAGTTCTGTTGAACCGCGCTCCGACCCTGCATCGATTGGGTATCCAGGCATTCGAGCCCGTGCTGATCGAAGGCAAGGCGATCCAGCTGCATCCGTTGGTGTGTACATCCTTCAATGCGGACTTCGACGGCGACCAGATGGCCGTGCACGTGCCGCTGTCGCTGGAAGCGCAGCTGGAAGCGCGCGCTCTGATGATGTCGTCGAACAACATCCTGTCGCCGGCCAACGGCGATCCGATCATCGTGCCGACGCAGGACGTGGTGCTGGGTCTCTACTACATGACCCGTGCGCTGGAGAACGTGCGCGGTGAAGGCATGGTGTTCGCCAACATCGACGAAGTGAATCGCGCATACGAGAACCGCGCGGTCGAACTGCATGCCAAGGTTCGCGTGCGCCTTGACGTTGCGCAGTCGGCAGACGCCGACGGCGCGCGCGCTGCGCGTCGTGCGATCGTGGAGACCACGGTTGGTCGCGCATTGCTGTGCGAGATCCTTCCGCTGGGCCTTCCGTTCGAATTGGTGAATACCGAGCTGACCAAGAAGAGCATCTCGCGACTGATCAATGCCTGTTATCGCTTGCTTGGACTCAAGGAGACGGTCGTGTTCGCGGACAAGCTCATGTACATGGGCTTCCACTACGCAACGCGTGCCGGCATTTCGATCGGTATCGACGACATGAAGATCCCGGATGCCAAGAAGGGAATCCTCGAAGGCGCGGAAAAGGAAGTGGTGGAGATCCAGAACCAGTTCCAGTCGGGCCTGGTCACCGCCGGCGAACGCTACAACAAGGTTGTCGACATCTGGTCACGCACCAACGAGCAGGTGGCCAAGGCGATGATGGATGTCATCGGCATCGACAAGGTGAGCACCGCCAAGGGTGAAACGGTCAACCAGAAGTCGATGAACTCGCTCTACATCATGGCGGATTCCGGTGCGCGAGGTTCGGCTGCCCAGATTCGCCAGTTGGCGGGCATGCGTGGCTTGATGGCGCGGCCCGACGGCTCGATCATCGAGACGCCCATCAAGGCCAACTTCCGCGAAGGCCTCGATGTCCTGCAGTACTTCAACTCGACCCATGGTGCGCGCAAGGGCTTGGCGGATACCGCGTTGAAGACGGCGAACTCGGGTTACCTGACGCGTCGTCTGGTCGATGTTGCCCAGGACGTTGTCGTCACTTCCCAGGATTGCGGAACACGCAATGGTTTGACCATGACGGCCATCGTTGAAGGTGGTGACGTGGTTGAGCCGTTGCGTGATCGCGTGCTGGGTCGAGTCGTCGCTGAGGATGTTTTCGCCCCGGGCAACGATGAAGATCCGATCGTGACGCGCGGAACGCTGCTTGACGAGAAGATCGTGGAGCAGCTCGAGGCCGATGGCGTACAAGCCGTGCTGGTCCGTTCGCCGATCACGTGCGAAGCCTCCTTCGGCGTTTGCGGCCTCTGCTACGGACGCGATTTGGCACGTGGACATATCGTCAATATCGGCGAGGCAGTCGGCGTGATTGCAGCGCAGTCGATTGGTGAGCCGGGCACCCAGCTGACCATGCGTACCTTCCACATCGGTGGCGCGGCATCGCGAGCTGCCGCAATCGACAACGTGCAGGTCAAGACGACCGGTGCTGTCAAGTTCAACAACGTCAAGACCGTGCAGCACAACAACGGCAACCTGGTCGCAGTTTCGCGCTCGGGCGAGTTGTCGATCATGGATGCGCACGGACGCGAGCGTGAGCGCTACAAGGTTCCTTATGGTGCGGTCATCTCGGTCAAGGACGGTGCTGACATCAAGGCCGGTCAGACCATCGCCAAGTGGGATCCGCACACGCATCCGATCGTGTCGGAAGTTGCCGGCGTTATCCGCTACATCGACTTCGTCGAGGGAATCACGGTCAATGAGAAGACCGATGACCTGACGGGCCTGGCCAGCGTCGAAGTCACGGATCCAAAGCGTCGTGGCAGTGCCGCAAAAGACCTGCGACCCATGGTCCGCCTGGTCGACAAGAAGGGTGGCGAGCTGCGCCTTCCGGGTACGGACATTTCCGCTCAGTACTTCCTGCCCGCGGGCGCCATTGTTTCGTTGCAGAATGGTGCCGAGGTCGGAGTGGGTGACGTCGTTGCACGTATCCCGCAGGAAACTTCGAAAACCCGTGATATCACCGGCGGTCTGCCGCGCGTTGCCGACTTGTTCGAGGCGCGCAAGCCGAAGGAACCTGCCATTCTGGCCGAGCGATCTGGCGTGGTTTCATTCGGCAAGGACACCAAAGGCAAGCAGCGCCTGATCATTCGCGATCAGGATGGCAGCGAGCACGAGGAGTTGATCCCGAAGTGGCGCCAGGTGATCGTGTTCGAAGGCGAGCACGTGGAGAAGGGTGAGACGGTGGTTGACGGCGAGCCGAATCCGCATGACATCTTGCGTCTGCTCGGCGTGGAACCGTTGGCGATTTATCTGACCAAGGAAATCCAGGACGTCTACCGCTTGCAGGGCGTGCGGATCAACGACAAGCACATCGAAGCAATAATTCGCCAGATGTTGCGAAAAGTTGAGATCTCGGTGGCTGGCGATACGCGCTTCCTGCGCGGTGAGCAGGCCGAGCGCCTGCGAGTCCAGGATGAGAACGACCGGGCTATCGCCCGCAGCGAACAGCCGGCCGAGTTCCTGCCAGTGCTTCTGGGAATCACCAAGGCCTCGCTGGCCACCGAATCGTTCATTTCCGCGGCGTCCTTCCAGGAAACGACCCGCGTGTTGACCGAGGCGGCCGTGCGCGGCACCCGGGATACCTTGCGAGGCCTGAAAGAAAACGTTATAGTTGGGCGCTTGATTCCCGCCGGTACGGGGTTGGCCTACCACTCTGCAAGGCGGAGTTCGCAAGGCGGGCTGACCGATATCGAAAGGGCTGCGCTGGGTTCCGTGACTTCAGTTGCCGAATCGGTCGCCGACGACGGCGACACGCGCTGACAAGCAAGATCTACCTTACATCGAAATGAGTCGCAGGATGCGACTCGTGTTCGAGCGAATGGATGCGAACGTAAGGTCGCCGGACGTTGACAGTCTTGCGACCTGAACGTTAAACTCCCGCTTCTGGGCAGGTCGAGTTCACTCGGCCTGTCTTTTGTTTCTTAGGGCTCAAAAAGCATGTCAACAGTCAATCAATTGGTGCGCAAGCCTCGCAGTCCCAAGACGTACAAGAGTGCATCGCCTGCCTTGCAGAACTGCCCTCAGCGTCGAGGCGTGTGCACGCGCGTCTACACGACCACACCGAAGAAGCCGAACTCTGCTCTGCGCAAGGTTGCCAAGGTGCGTCTTACCAATGGCTTCGAGGTGATCAGCTACATCGGTGGCGAAGGCCACAACCTGCAGGAGCACTCGGTCGTGCTGATTCGCGGCGGTCGCGTGAAGGATTTGCCGGGTGTGCGCTACCACACGGTGCGCGGCAGTCTAGATGCAGCTGGTGTCGCCAAGCGCCGCCAGAGTCGTTCGAAGTACGGCGCGAAGCGCCCGAAGTCCTGAGCCAGTCAATCAAGCAAGGTTTGATCCATGTCGCGTAAAGGTTCCAATCCAACCCGCACCACATTGCCGGACCCGAAGCATGGCAGTGACGTCATTGCGCGCTTCATCAACATGGTGATGCAGAGCGGCAAGAAGTCCGTCGCCGAGCGAATCGTATACGGCGCACTCGACCAGATCGGCGAGAAGCACGCCGAACCGGTTGGCGTCGTCGAAAAGGCGCTGGGCAATGTTGCGCCTGCCGTCGAAGTGAAGTCGCGCCGCGTCGGCGGTGCGACCTACCAGGTGCCGGTTGAAGTCCGTTCGTCACGCCGTATCGCCCTGGCAATGCGCTGGTTGATCGAAGCTGCGCGCAAGCGTGGTGAGAACACCATGCCGCGGAAGCTGGCCGCTGAGTTGCTGGATGCCGCCGAGAGCCGCGGTGGTGCCGTGAAGAAGCGCGAAGAAACGCATCGCATGGCGGAGGCCAACAAGGCCTTCTCGCACTACCGCTGGTAACTGGTCGAGGATCTTGACGTGGCACGCAGCACGCCCATCGAACGGTACCGCAACTTCGGCATCATGGCCCATATTGATGCCGGCAAGACGACGACTACCGAGCGCATCCTTTTCTATACCGGCGTCAATCACAAGATTGGCGAGGTGCATGAGGGTGCGGCAACGATGGACTGGATGGAGCAGGAGCAGGAGCGTGGCATCACGATCACGTCTGCCGCTACGACCTGTTTCTGGTCCGGCATGGACGGCAAGCTCGAGCAGCATCGTTTCAATATCATCGACACACCGGGGCACGTGGACTTCACCATTGAAGTCGAGCGTTCGTTGCGCGTGCTCGATGGCGCGGTATTCGTTCTTTGTGCCGTAGGTGGAGTTCAGCCGCAGTCGGAAACGGTGTGGCGCCAGGCCAACAAATACAGCGTTCCCAGGCTCGCATTCATCAACAAGATGGATCGCACCGGAGCAGATTTCGAGAAAGTGGTTGCTCAGCTGAAGTCGCGCCTAGGTGCGAGTCCGGTTCCGATGCAGCTGCCGATTGGCGCCGAAGAGAATTTTGAGGGCGTCATCGATCTGGTCAAGATGAAGGCCATCTACTGGGACGTCGAATCGCAGGGGCTCAAGTTCGAGTACCGCGACATCCCGGCTTCGCTCAAGGACGCCAGCGAGAAGGCGCGTTCGTTCCTGGTGGAGGCTGCGGCCGAAACTTCCGAGGAACTGATGAACAAGTATCTCGAAGACGGCGAAATCTCCGAATCCGAGGTCCTCGGCGGCATTCGCGCCGGCACCGTTGGCGGTTCGATCATTCCCGTCTATTGCGGCACGGCCTTCAAGAACAAGGGCGTTCAGGCCATGCTGGATGCCGTCATCCAGTTGCTGCCGTCGCCAGGTGATCGTCCCCCTGTAAAGGGCGTGGACGATTCCGAAAAGGAAGACTCGCGCGCCGCAGGCGATGATGCGCCGTTCGCTGCGCTCGCATTCAAGATCATGACCGACCCGTTTGTCGGGTCGCTGACGTTCTTCCGCGTGTACTCGGGTGTCCTGAGTTCAGGCGACACCGTCTACAATCCGGTAAAGAGCAAGAAGGAACGCGTTGGTCGCCTGCTGCAGATGCATGCAAATCAGCGCGATGAGATCAAGGAAGTGCGAGCTGGCGATATCGCCGCCGCAGTGGGTCTCAAGGATGTCACCACGGGTGACACCCTGTGCGCGCAAGACAAGGTGATCACGCTCGAGCGGATGACGTTCCCGGAGCCGGTGATCGCCATGGCAGTGGAGCCGAAAACCAAGTCGGACCAGGAAAAGATGGGTATCGCCCTGTCACGCCTGGCGCAGGAGGATCCGTCCTTCCGCGTGCGCACGGATGAGGAATCCGGCCAGACCATCATTGCCGGCATGGGCGAGTTGCATCTGGACATTCTGGTCGACCGCATGCGTCGCGAGTTCAATGTCGAGGCCAATGTCGGCAAGCCGCAGGTTGCCTACCGCGAAACGATCCGCAAGGCGGTTCGTCAGGAAGGCAAGTTCGTTAGGCAGTCGGGTGGCAAGGGCCAGTACGGTCATGTCGTCCTGGAGATCGAGCCTCAGGAGCGCGGCGCGGGCTATGAATTCATCAACGAGACTGTTGGTGGGTCGGTGCCCAAGGAGTACGTGCCGGCCGTTGACAAGGGTATCCGTGAAGCGATGACCAGCGGTCCGATGGCTGGATATCCGGTAGTCGACATCAAGATCAAGCTCGTCGACGGTTCGTATCACGAAGTCGACTCCAACGAAATGGCCTTCAAGGTGGCCGGCTCGATGGGCTTCAAGGAAGGTTTCAACAAGGCCAATCCGGTCCTGCTCGAGCCGGTGATGAAGGTCGAGGTGGTGACGCCGGAGGATTACCTCGGCGATGTGATGGGTGACCTGAGCAGGCGTCGCGGTTTGCTGCAGGGCACCGATGACACGCCTTCCGGCAAGGTCATTGCAGCGCAGGTACCGTTGGGCGAAATGTTCGGTTACGCGACCAGCTTGCGCTCGATGTCGCAGGGCCGTGCAACCTTCACCATGGAATTCGACCACTACGCCGAAGCGCCAACAAGCATTGCCGAGGCGGTCATCAAGAAGAGTTGACCCGCGCGATCATCCAGATCGCGGGAATCAGGAAGCGACCGCATTGGTCGTTCGTTTCAGTAGAAGCTTCAACAAACAACGTCAGCGAGATACACAGCCATGTCCAAAGAGAAGTTCGAGCGCAAGAAGCCGCACGTAAACGTAGGCACGATTGGTCACGTTGACCATGGCAAGACGACGCTGACGGCGGCGTTGACGAAGGTGGGCGCGGATCGTTTTGGCGGCGAGTTCAAGGCGTATGACGCGATTGACGCGGCGCCGGAAGAGAAGGCGCGCGGCATCACGATTTCGACGGCGCACGTGGAGTACGAGTCCCCGAATCGCCACTACGCGCACGTGGACTGCCCGGGCCACGCCGACTACGTGAAGAACATGATCACGGGTGCGGCGCAGATGGACGGTGCGATTCTGGTGTGCTCGGCCGCGGACGGCCCGATGCCGCAGACGCGCGAACACATCCTGCTGGCGCGCCAGGTGGGCGTGCCGTACGTGCTGGTGTTCCTGAACAAGGCGGACATGGTGGATGACGCCGAGTTGCTGGAGCTGGTCGAGATGGAAGTGCGCGAGCTTCTGTCGAAGTACGAGTTCCCGGGCGACGACACGCCGATCATCAAGGGCTCGGCGCTGAAGGCGCTGGAAGGCGACCAGTCGGAGATTGGCGTGCCGGCGATCATCAAGCTGGTGGACGCGCTGGACGCATGGATTCCGGAGCCGCAGCGCGACATCGACAAGCCGTTCCTGATGCCGGTTGAAGACGTGTTCTCGATCTCCGGTCGCGGCACGGTGGTGACGGGCCGCATTGAGCGCGGAATCATCAAGGTGGGCGACGAAATTGAAATTGTCGGCATTCGTCCGACGCAGAAGACGACGGTGACGGGCGTTGAGATGTTCCGCAAGCTGCTGGACCAGGGCCAGGCGGGCGACAACGCGGGCCTGTTGCTGCGCGGCACGAAGCGTGACGACGTGGAGCGCGGCCAGGTGCTGTGCAAGCCGGGCAGCATCACGCCGCACACGAAGTTCGAGGCGGAAGTGTACGTGCTGTCGAAGGACGAAGGCGGTCGTCATACGCCGTTCTTCAAGGGTTATCGTCCGCAGTTCTACTTCCGCACGACGGACGTGACGGGTGCGTGCGAGCTGCCGGAAGGCGTCGAGATGGTGATGCCGGGTGACAACGTGAAGATGGTGGTGAGCTTGATTGCCCCGATCGCGATGGACGAGGGTCTGCGCTTTGCGATTCGCGAAGGTGGACGCACGGTCGGCGCGGGCGTGGTGGCGAAGATCATTCAATAAGTACCGGGAATAGAGAATTGAGAGTGGGGAATCGGCAAAGCCAAGCGAAGCGAAATCCGCTCAGCTCTTGACTACTCCCGATTCTCGATTCCCGATTCCCGAACAAACAAAGAGCGACCTGGGGTGTGCGCGCCCCTTGTCCCAAACAGGAAACAGACGGCAATGGCAGACCAGAAGATTCGCATCAGGCTCAAGGCCTTCGATCATCGCCTGATCGATCGTTCGGCAAGCGAGATCGTTGAAACCGCCAAGCGCACGGGTGCGCAGGTGCGGGGTCCGATTCCACTTCCGACCAAGATTGAGCGCTACACCATCCTGGTGTCGCCTCATGCAGACAAGGATGCGCGTGACCAGTACGAAACGCGCATTCACAAGCGGGTCCTGGATATCGTTGATCCCAACGACAAGACCGTGGATGCCCTGATGAAGCTGGATCTGGCGGCCGGTGTGGACGTCCAGATCAAGCTCTACTGATAGCGGCAATTAGGACACGATGATGAGTATCGGATTGGTTGGCCGCAAATGCGGTATGAGCAGAATCTTCACTGAAGACGGACGCTCGATTCCGGTGACGCTGATTGAAGCGACGCCGAATCGCGTGACCCAGTTGAAGACCACGGAAGTGGATGGATACAACGCGATTCAGGTCACGGCTGGCAGCAAGCGCGCGGCGCTCGTGAACAAGCCGATGGCCGGTCATTTCGCCAAGGCCCAGGTCGAGGCAGGTCGCGGTCTCTGGGAATTCCGCCTCGAAGCCGACGAACTGGCGAAGTTCAGTGTTGGCGGCGAGTTGAAGGCAGACGAAATTTTCAGCGTCGGCCAGATTGTCGATGTCGCCGGCATCACCAAGGGCAAGGGCTTCCAGGGCACCATCAAGCGCCACAACTTCAAGATGGGTGACGCCACGCACGGCAACTCGTTGTCGCATCGTGCGCCGGGCTCCATCGGCCAGCGCCAGACCCCGGGTCGCGTGTTTCCCGGCAAGAAGATGTCCGGACACATGGGTGCCGTGCGCCGTTCGGCCATGAACCTTGAAGTCGTGAAGATTGATGCCGAACGGCATTTGATCGCGATCAAGGGTTCCGTGCCTGGCGCGCAGGGTGGCAACGTCATCATCCGTCCTGCGGTCAAGGCTTGAGGAGCACGAACATGGAACTCAATGTCATAGGCTCCAAGCCGGTGCAGGTCTCCGAAGCGGTTTTCGGCAAGGACTTCCGCCAGGACCTGGTCCATCAGGTGGTGGTTGCCTACCGCAACGCAGGTCGCTCCGGTACCAAGGCCCAGCTGACCCGCTCCGAAGTGAACGGCACGACCAAGAAGTCGAAGAACCAGAAGGGCGGCGGCGCACGTCACGGCGCGCTGAAGGCTCCGATCTTTGTTGGTGGTGGTGTCACCTTCGCGGCGAAGCCACGCAGCTTCGCGCAGAAGGTCAACCGCAAGATGTTCCGCGGCGCGATGGCTTCGATCCTGTCCGAGCTCAACCGTACCGGTCGTCTGCGCGTGGTCGAGAACTTCGGCATCGACCAGCCAAAGACCAAGACGCTGGTCGCCAAGCTCGCTGAGCTTGAGGCAAGTGGTCGCTGCGTTCTGGTTGCCGAAGGTGCGCCAGCTGCTCTGTATCAGGCAGCAGGCAACATCCCCTATGTGCACGTGGTGGAAGCTTCGGCCATCGATCCAGTCAGTCTGGTTGGTGCCGACCATGTGTTGATGACCGTTGATTCGATCAAGAAGATCGAGGAGTGGTTGGCGTGAAAGAGAACCTCTACAGCGTCTTGCGCGCTCCGCTGATCTCCGAAAAGACGGCGCGCATGCAGGAAACCAATCAGTATGTCTTCGAGGTTGCGCAGGGCGCGACCAAGGCCGATGTGAAGGCCGCCGTTGAGCAGTTGTTCAACGTGCAGGTGCAGGCGGTGAACGTGGTCAACCTCAAGGGCAAGACCAAGGCTTTCCGTCAGCGCAGCGGTTCGCGCGGCAACAAGCGCAAGGCATATGTACGTCTTGGCGAAGGTCAATCCATCGACGTGATGGCCAAGGCCTAAGGTGAATTATCCATGGCACTGATCACTCTCAAACCAACTTCTGCAGGTCGCCGTTCGGCAGTCCGCGTCTCCACGCCCGGGCTGCACAAGGGCGCGCCGCATGCGGCCCTGACGGAGTCGCAGAACAAGACCGGCGGACGCAACCACTACGGACGGATCACGACCCGTCACAAGGGTGGCGGCTCCAAGCAGCACTATCGCATCATCGACTTCAAGCGCGACAAGGAAGGCATCGCTTGCCGGATCGAGCGCCTTGAATACGATCCGAACCGGACTGCGCATATCGCTCTTCTGCTGTACGCCGATGGCGAGCGTCGTTACATCATCGCGCCCAAGGGCTCGAAGGTGGACGACCAGCTGATGGCGGGTCGCGAAGCTCCGATCAAGATCGGCAATTCGCTGCCGCTGCGCAACATCCCGATCGGCTCGACCGTGCACTGCATCGAGATGAAGCCCGGCAAGGGTGCGCAGCTCGCGCGTGCAGCGGGTGCTTCCGCGCAGTTGGTTGCGCGCGAACAGGGTCATGCGACGTTGCGACTGCGCTCCGGCGAAATGCGCAAGGTTCCTGCCGAGTGCCGCGCGACCATTGGCGAAGTCGGCAATTCCGAGCACAGCCTCGAGAAGCTGGGCAAAGCGGGCGCAAGCCGCTGGCGCGGTGTGCGACCGACCGTTCGTGGCGCGGCCATGAATCCGGTTGATCACCCACACGGCGGCGGTGAAGCGAAGGCCGGCCAGGGCAATCCACATCCGGTTTCCCCGTGGGGCATGCCGGCCAAGGGTTACAAGACGCGCAAGAACAAGCGCACCAACAAGTTCATCGTGCGCGATCGCAGGGGTTGAGATAGATCATGGCTCGTTCATTGAAGAAAGGCCCGTTCATCGACCACCACCTTTTGAAGAAGGTGGAGGCGGCATCGTCGGGCAACAAGCGTCCAATCAAGACCTGGTCGCGTCGCTCGATGATCTCTCCGGAGATGGTCGGTTTGACCCTCGCCATTCACAACGGTCGGCAACATGTTCCGGTTCTCGTCAACGAGAACATGGTCGGCCACAAACTCGGCGAGTTCGCCGTGACCCGCACGTTCAAGGGTCACTCCGGCGACAAGAAAGCCGCCGAAAAGAAGAAGTAAGGAGATCGCATCGTGGAAGCCAAAGCTGTACTGCGCGGCGCGCGCATCTCCGCCCAGAAAGTTCGCCTGGTTGCTGATCAGGTTCGTGGGATGCCGGTCGGCAATGCCACCAACCTGCTTGCCTACAGCCCGAAGAAGGCGGCGCACCTGGTCAAGAAACTCCTGCTCTCGGCGATTGCAAATGCCGAGAACAATCTCGGAGCCGATGTCGATGAACTGACGGTTTCGAAGATCTTTGTTGACGAGGGTCCCTCGCTCAAGCGCATGCATGCGCGCGCGAAAGGGCGTGGAAACCGGATCACCAAGCGCACCAGCCACATCACTGTGGTCGTGGGCGAGTAAAGGACATTAACGATGGGTCATAAAGTCAATCCAGTGGGAATTCGCCTTGGCGTGTCCAAGGACTGGAATTCCAAGTGGTTCGCCAACAAGCGCGAGTTCGCCGGCTATCTTGCTGCTGACCTCAAGGTGCGCGAGCTGCTCAAGGAAAAGCTTGCCCAGGCAGGCATCTCGAAGATCCAGATCGAGCGTCCGGCGAAGACGGCCAGGGTCACGATCCATACGGCCAGGCCGGGAGTCGTGATCGGCAAGAAGGGCGAGGATATCGAGAAGCTGCGCAAGGAAGTTTCGACCGTCATGGGCGTGCCGGCGCATATCAACGTGTCGGAGGTCCGCAAGCCGGAACTGGACGCGCAACTGGTTGCCGAATCGATTGCCCAGCAGCTGGAGCGCCGCATCATGTTCCGCCGCGCCATGAAGCGCTCGGTACAGAATGCGATGCGCCTGGGTGCTCTCGGCATCAAGGTCAATGTCGGCGGTCGTTTGAATGGTGCGGAAATCGCGCGTTCCGAGTGGGCGCGTGAAGGTCGGGTGCCGCTGCACACGTTGCGTGCCGACATCGACTACGGCTTGGCCGAGGCCAAGACCACCTACGGAATCATTGGCGTCAAGGTCTGGATCTACAAGGGCGAAATTTTCGATCTGCACGCAGCCACCCAGGAAGCAAAGGCTGAAGCAAGCGAAGAACGTGCACCTCGTCGGTCGGCGGCGAAGTAAGGAACTGAATCATGTTGCAACCGAAGCGAACCAAGTACCGCAAGGTGCAAAAGGGCCGGAATCCGGGCCTGTCGTATGTCGCCACCAAGGTGAGCTTCGGCTCCTACGGACTGAAGGCGACGACTCACGGCCACCTCACCGCACGTCAGATCGAAGCCGCGCGTCGCTGCATCACGCGTTTCGTGAAGCGCGGCGGCAAGCTGTGGATTCGAGTGTTTCCGGACAAGCCCATCAGCAAGAAGCCCATCGAAGTGCGTATGGGCAACGGCAAGGGCAGCGTGGAATTCTGGGTGGCTCCGGTGCAGCCGGGCCGCATGCTCTATGAAATCGAGGGAGTTGACGAGACGACCGCCCGCGAGGCTTTCCGCCTGGCGGCTGCAAAGCTCTCTGTTCAAACCCAGTTTGTAGCAAGAACGGTGCTGTGATGGATATCAAAGAGATGCGTGGCAAGTCGGAGAAGGAACTGAACGATCAGCTCGGCGAACTTCGCCGCGAGCAGTTCAACCTTCGCATGCAGAAAGGTTCCGGTCAGCTCACCAAAACCCACCAGTTCGGACGGGTCCGTCGCGAAATCGCGCAGATCAAGACCGTACTCGGCAGCAAGAAGTAAGGACGGCCATGAGCGAGACTGAAAAAGGTGCGCGCACGCTTGAAGGGCGTGTTGTCAGCAACAAGATGCAGAAAACCGTGACTGTCCTGTTGGAGCGTCAGGTCCAGCACCCGTTGTACGGCAAGATTGTCCGCCGTTCGACCAAGGTGCATGCGCATGACGCCGAAGGTGTCTGCCAGGAAGGCGATGTGGTGCGCATTTCCGAAACGCGGCCGATGTCGCGGACCAAGAACTGGCGCGTGGTCGAAATCGTCACGCGGGCCGCGCAGTAAGCGGACCGGGACGTAAGGAGCAAGAAACATGATCCAGATGCAGACCACGCTTGCCGCAGCGGACAACAGCGGCGCCCGCGAACTGATGTGCATCAAGGTGCTCGGTGGTTCGAAGCGCCGCTATGCGCAAATCGGTGACGTAATCAAGGTTTCGGTTCGCGAAGCCATTCCGCGCGGCAAGGTGAAGAAGGGTGAGGTCTACGACGCGGTTGTCGTGCGTACGCGCAAGGGCGTGCGTCGTGCCGACGGTTCGCTTATCCGATTCGACGGCAATGCCGCCGTTCTCCTCAACAACAAGCTTGAGCCGATCGGGACCCGCATCTTCGGGCCGGTGACGCGCGAGCTCCGCAGCGAGAAGTTCATGAAGATCGTCTCGCTCGCTCCAGAAGTGCTGTAAACGGGAAAGCCGACATGAACCGCATCCGCAAGGGCGACCAGGTCATCGTGATCGCCGGCAAGAACAAGGGTCAGAAGGGCGAAGTCTCGCGAGTGGTCGGTGACCACGTTTTCGTGCAGAACGTCAATCTGGTCAAGCGCCACACGAAGCCGAATCCGCAGGCCAACAAGCCGGGCGGAATCATCGAGCGCGAGGCTTCGATCAATATTTCCAACGTTCAGTTGTTCAACTCTGCCACGGGCAAGGGCGCACGCATCGGCTTCAAGACGCTTGAAGACGGCCGCAAGGTTCGTGTTTATCGCCCGTCCGGCGAAGTTGTCGACGTTTGAGGTCGCCGCAATGACAACCCGTCTTGAAACCTTTTACAAAGAATCGATCGTTCCCAAGTTGACGGAGCGTTTCGGCTACAAGAATCCGATGCAGGTGCCGCGCCTGTCCAAGGTGACGCTCAACATGGGCGTTGGCGAGGCTGTGGGCAACAAGAAGATTCTCGAGAACGCCGTGGCCGACATGGCCAAGATCGGCGGCCAGAAGCCGGTGGTCACCCTTTCCAAGAAGTCGATTGCCACGTTCAAGATCCGTGACAACTGGCCGATTGGCTGCAAGGTTACCTTGCGTCGCGATCGCATGTTCGAGTTTGTCGATCGCCTGGTGAACGTTTCCCTGCCGCGCGTGCGCGACTTCCGGGGTATCTCGGGGCGCTCCTTCGACGGTCGTGGAAACTACAACATGGGCGTCAAGGAACAGATCATTTTCCCGGAAATCGATTTCGACCAGATCGACGCCCTGCGTGGCATGGACATCGCGGTTACCACGACCGCTCGGACCGACGAAGAAGCCAAGGCATTGCTTGAAGCCTTTGGTTTCCCGTTCCGCAATTAATTCAGCGAATCAGGTAAACCGGCAATGGCCAAGACATCAATGATCATGCGCGAAGCAAAGCGCACGAAGCTCGTCAAGAAGCATGCTGCCAAGCGTGAGCAGTTGAAGCGCACCGTCAGCAGCCCGAAGGCTTCCTATGAGGAAAAGCTCGAAGCAGCCACCAAGCTGCAGAAGCTGCCGCGCGATTCGAGCCCCGCACGCCAGCGCAGTCGCTGTGCGTTGACCGGGCGTTCGCGCAGCGTCTATGAGCGTTTCGGCTTGGGTCGCATGAAGTTGCGCGAGGCCACCATGCGCGGAGACGTGCCGGGCTTGCGCAAGGCCAGTTGGTAAAACGCAGGGATTGGAAATTCGGGATGACCAGCCGTTCGGCTGTTGAAAGCGGGGATTCGTTGAAGGCAAGTGCCTCGCAAATCCGCTGTTCCGAATCCCGAATCCCGAATCCCACATTTCGGATCTTACGATTCGGATATCGATGCTTGAAGGAAGATTGAAACATGAGCATGACTGATCCCATCGCGGACATGTTTACCCGTATCCGCAACGCTCAGCTGACCGGCAAGCGCGCAGTGCGCATGCCGTCGTCACGAGTGAAGAAGGCAATTGCCGAACTGCTCAAGAACGAGGGCTACGTTGCCGAGTTCCAGGTGCAGGCAAATGAAGGCAAGCCGGTACTCGAGATTGCGCTCAAGTACTACGAAGGAAAGCCGGTCATCGACCGCATCGAGCGGGTCAGCCGCTCGGGACTTCGGGTCTATCGCGGCAAGGATGAATTGCCAAAGGTCCTCAACGGGCTTGGCATTTCAATTGTCTCCACTTCGTCCGGAATCATGACCGACGCCCAGGCCCGCACCAAGGGTTTGGGTGGTGAAGTCATCGGCATCGTGGCCTAAGGAGAAAGAACATGTCACGAGTTGCCAAGAAGCCAGTCGTGTTGCCAAAGGGCGTGGAAGTCCAGTTGGCTTCCGAGACCATCACCGTCAAGGGTCCCAAAGGCACCCTCAAGATGGCAACCCCGCCGGGTGTTGTTGCCAGCGTCGAAGATGGTCGGGTTTTGCTGAAGGGACAGACCGACAACGACATCAAGATGGCCGGTACCGCCAGGGCGCTGGTGAGCAACATGGTCACCGGCGTCACTGAAGGTTATCAGCGCAAGCTGGAACTGGTGGGCGTCGGCTACCGTGCCGCGCTGGCCGGAAGGGATTTGAACCTGACCTTGGGTTTCTCGCATCCGGTGCTGTTCAAGGCGCCCGAAGGAGTGACGCTGGAGGTTCCTACCCAGACGGAGATCCTGATCAAGGGTGCGGACAAGCAGGTGGTTGGCGAAGCAGCGGCAAAGATCCGTTCCTTCAGGCCGCCAGAGCCGTACAAGGGTAAAGGTGTCCGTTATTCGGGCGAGAAGATCACCATGAAGGAAGCCAAGAAGGCCTAAGGATGCCTGACCCGCGGGAAGTTGCAGAAATCTGATTGCGACTTCCAGCGAGGATCCATCCGCCGATCCGCTTCTTCGGAGAAGACCAGTGAAAAAGAACACAGCAAGACTGCGCCGCGCAAAATCTACCCGCATGCACATCCGCAAGCTGGGCGTGCCACGCCTTAGCGTGCATCGCACCGGCCAGCACATCTACGCCCAGGTGCTGACAGCATCGGGTGACAAGGTGATTGCTGCTGCATCGACCGTGCAGAAGGCGATCGCGGAGAGCCTGAAGGGAACCAAGAACAAGGAAGCTGCAGCAGCCGTTGGCAAGGTGATTGCCGAACTCAGCCTGAAGGCGGGAGTCGATAGCGTTGCCTTCGATCGTTCCGGTTTCCGCTACCACGGTCGCATCCAGGCGTTGGCCGATGCGGCGCGCGAAGCGGGTTTGAAGTTTTGATAGACGGGAAACGGGAATAGGGAATAGGGAATCGAAAAAGCCACGAGGATTCGCTCAGCGGCTTTGGACCATTCCCAATTCTCCATTCTCTATTCCCGAAAAAGAAAGACCACAACTCCAAGCGGTATCAACCGCAAGCAAAAGTCCGGATCGATTCACGACCGGCATGAAGGTGAAGAATGAACAGCAATGATCGTGAGCCGAGCGATGGCCTCCTTGAGAAGCTGATCGCCGTAAACCGGGTAGCCAAGACCGTGAAGGGTGGCCGGCAGATGAGTTTCACCGCCCTGACCGTCGTTGGCGACGGCGAAGGACGCGTCGGATTTGGCTATGGCAAGGCACGCGAAGTGCCAATTGCCATCCAGAAAGCCATGGAACGTGCGCGCAAGAACATGGTGCGAGTCGAACTCAAGGAAGGTTCGCTGTGGCACGCGGTGAAGGCCAACCACGGTGCGGCGCGCGTGTACATGCAGCCGGCTTCCGAAGGTACCGGCGTCATTGCCGGTGGCGCAATGCGCGCCGTGCTCGAAGTCGTGGGTGTGAAGAACGTGCTGGCCAAGGCAGTCGGTTCGCGCAACCCGATCAATCTGGTGCGCGCAACGATTCTCGGCCTGCAGGCCATGGCAACCCCGCAGCGCATTGCGTCCAAGCGTGGCAAGTCGATTGAGGAGGTGCTGGGCAATGGCTAAGGAAAAGAATCAGACTGTGCGCGTGCGCCTGGTCAAGAGTCCGAACAGCTGCCAGGGACGTCACCGTCTCAGCGTCAAGGCGCTCGGCCTGCGCAAGCTCAACGATGTGCGCGAACTGAAAGACTCGCCGTCAGTACGCGGCCTGATCAACAAGGTCAGTTACCTCGTCAGCGTCGAGAGCGACGCTTAAGCGTCCCGGAACCAGGAGTCGAATTCATGCGTCTCAATACACTCAAACCCGCCGACGGCGCCCGCAAGGAAGGCGTTCGCGTAGGTCGCGGAATCGGATCCGGACTGGGCAAGACCTGTGGCCGTGGCCACAAGGGCCAGTTTGCCCGCTCGGGCAAGGGCAAGGTCAAGGCCGGATTCGAAGGCGGCCAGATGCCGCTGCAGCGTCGTTTGCCCAAGGTTGGCTTCCGCTCGAAGATGGCCCGGGATATCTGCGAAGTCCTGCTTTATCAGCTGGAACAGCTGAAGGCGGACGTCGTTGACTTCGAGGCACTCAAGGCGGCGGGACTCATCACTACCGGTGCCGGTCGTGCAAAAGTCGTCAAGAAGGGCGAGCTGACCCGTGCGGTGAAGCTGCGTGGCGTGGCGGTCACAGCCGGCGCACGCGCTGCAATCGAGGCTGCCGGCGGCAGCGTGGAGTAATCGGTGGCAGCATCGAAATCCAGCGGATTGGCATCGCTCGGCAAACTGACCGAGTTGAAGCAGCGCCTGTTGTTCGTGATCGGAGCATTGATCGTGTTCCGGCTCGGCAGTTTCATACCGGTTCCCGGGGTCAACCCGGAAGCCATGGCGAGACTGATATCGAACAGCGGTGGCCTGATCGACATGTTCAACATGTTCTCGGGCGGTGCGCTGAGCCGCTTCTCGTTGTTTGCGCTTGGCGTCATCCCGTACATCTCGGCATCCATTGTCGTGCAGATGTTCAGCTCGGTCGTCCCGGCCTGGCAGGCACTGAAGAAGGAAGGCGAGTCCGGCCGTCGCACCCTGACCAACTACACGCGTTGGGGTACCGTGGGACTGGCGGCTTTCCAGTCGTTCGGCGTGGCCTCGATGTTGCAGACCCAGCCGGGCGTCGTCTATGCACCCGGCGCAAGTTTCGTGTTCGGTACGGTGGTGGGCCTGACCGCGGGAACGCTTTTCCTCATGTGGCTGGGTGAGCAGATCACCGAGCGCGGCATTGGCAATGGCATTTCCCTGATCATCTTCGCCGGAATCGTTGCCGGGTTGCCGACAGCCATCGTGCATACGCTGGGCATGGCAAACAGCGGTGAGTTGACTTGGCTCAAGTTGATCATGGTGCTGGCGACGGTGCTGGTGGTCACCGCATTTGTCGTGTTCATGGAGCGCGGTCAGCGCCGGATTACCGTCAACTACGCTCGCAAGCAGGGCGGTGCCGGTCGCGCCTACATGAACCAGAGCTCGCATTTGCCGCTCAAGATCAACATGTCGGGCGTGATCCCGCCGATTTTCGCATCGAGCCTGATCATGTTCCCGGCTACGGCGGCTGCCTGGTTCAACAATTCCAGCGAGATCCGCTGGTTGCAGACCCTGACTGCCGCCTTGGGACCGGGGGAGCCGCTGCATATGGTCATTTATGCAGCAATGATCGTCATTTTTGCGTTCTTCTACACGGCGCTCGTATTCAACTCCCAGGAAACCGCTGACAATCTGAAGCGTTCCGGGGCACTGATTCCGGGCATCCGACCCGGCAAGGCCACGGCCGAGTATATCGATGGTGTCATGACCCGCTTGACGGGAATCGGTGCCCTTTATCTGGTCGCCGTCTGCCTGGTTCCGGACCTGCTGCGAAACGCATGGCATGTGCCGTTCTACTTCGGCGGAACCTCGCTCCTGATCGTGGTTGTGGTGGTCATGGACTTCACGGCCCAGATCCAGGCGCACCTGGTATCCCACCAGTACGAGAGCCTGCTGAAAAAGGCCAACCTCAGGGGTCGCTGAGGCAGGCGAAACAATCAAGCCGGCAGCCATCGACAGGCCTGCCGACCCGTAGGTGAGGGGTTCCAGTTTGCCTCGCCTGCGGATACAATACGAAGTTCACTGCGCATTTAGTTATTTTGGAGACTGTCAAACATGGCGCGCATCGCGGGTGTCAATCTGCCGGTTCAGAAGCACGCTTCCATCGCTCTGCAAAGCATTTATGGAATCGGCCGCTCGAGGTCGAGGAAGGTCTGTCTGGATGCAGGCGTTGTTCCGTCAACCCGGATCAAGGACCTGACCGAGGCGGAAGTGGAAAAGATTCGCCATGAGGTCGCGAAATACACGGTCGAGGGTGATCTTCGTCGTGAGGTCGGCATTGCCATCAAGCGCCTGATCGACCTCGGCTGCTATCGCGGTCTGCGCCACAGGCGCGGCCTGCCGATGCGCGGCCAGCGCACCCGCACAAACGCACGCACCCGCAAGGGCCCGCGTCGCGCGATCAAGAAATAATCTGCCCGGAACTGAATCATGAACAAACCGGTCGCCAAGCCGAAAAAGAAAGTCAAGCGTGTTGTGACGGACGCCATCTGCCATGTGCAGGCGTCCTTCAACAATACGGTGGTAACCATCACCGATCGCCAGGGAAATGCTCTTTCGTGGGCAACCGCGGGCGGAGCCGGTTTCCGTGGTTCGCGCAAATCCACGCCGTTTGCCGCACAGGTCGCATCCGAAAAGGCTGCGCGAGCTGCAGCGGAGTACGGAGTCAAGACCATCGAAGTCCGCATCAAGGGCCCGGGCCCCGGTCGCGAATCGGCGGTGCGCTCCTTGAACAACGTGGGTTTCAAGGTCACCAACATCATTGATGTGACGCCCATCCCGCACAACGGGTGCCGTCCCCCGAAGAAGCGCAGGGTCTAATCATGGCGAGATATATCGGTCCCACCTGCAAGCTGGCGCGTCGTGAAGGCGCCGACTTGAGCCTGAAGAGCCCCGCGCGCGCAATCGATTCCAAGTGCAAGCTGGAGCAAAAGCCCGGTCAGCACGGCGCGGCCCGCAAGGGACGCCTGTCCGATTACGGCGTGCAGCTGCGCGAGAAGCAGAAGGTCAAGCGCATTTACGGTTTGCTTGAGCGCCAGTTCCACAAGTATTACGTCAAGGCTTCGACGCTGAAGGGCAACACGGGTGAAAACCTGCTGCGCCAGCTCGAGTCCCGCCTCGACAACGTGGTGTTTCGCATGGGTTTCGCGGTGACGCGGGCCCAGGCTCGGCAGCTCGTCGCGCATCGTGCAATTTCGGTCAACGGCAAGCGCGTCAATTTGCCGTCTTACCAGGTTCGTCCTGGCGACGAGATCTCGCTTACCGAAGGTGCCCGCAGTCAGCTGCGCGTGCAGGAATCAGTCACCGTTTCGCAGGAGATGGACTTGGTTCCGGCATGGCTCGAGGTGGACGCCAAGAAGTTCAGCGGCGTATTCAAGTCGTTGCCTGAGCGCTCCGACCTGCCGTCGGACATCAACGAGAGCTTGATCATCGAGCTCTACTCGAAATAATTCACCGCAACTTTCGGAGTCCCTGTTCATGGCAGGATCCACCAATGTGCTGCGTCCGCGCGGCATTCAAGTCGAGCGTATCGGTTTCAACCACGCGAAGGTCGTAGTTGAGCCATTGGAGCGTGGTTTTGGCCACACCCTCGGCAACGCGCTGCGTCGTGTTCTGCTGTCTTCGATCCCCGGCTGCGCCGTGGTCGAGGTCGAGATCGACAACGTGCTGCACGAGTACACCACCCTTGAAGGCTTGCAGGAGGACGTCATCGAAGTCCTGCTCAACATCAAGGACGTTGCCATTCGCATGCATGGCCACGACGAGACGACATTGACCCTCAGCAAGAAGGGCAAGGGTGTTGTCACGGCCGGTGATATCAAGGTTGATCATTCGGTCGAGATCATCAATCCCGAACATGTGATCTGCAACCTGACCAAGGACGTGTCGCTGAACATGCGCCTCAAGGTTGTGCGCGGCGTTGGCTACCAGCCGGCGGTTTCGCGCCAGCTGCCGGACGAAGAAGCTCGTCCGATCGGTCGCCTCCAGCTCGATGCCTCGTTCTGCCCGGTGCGGCGCGTGGCCTACCAGGTCGACAGCGCGCGCCTCGAGCAGCGCACCGACCTCGACAAGCTGGTCCTGGAAATCGACACCAATGGTGCGATCGATGCAGAGGAAGCCGTGCGCAAGGCGGCAGAGATCCTGCAGGACCAGATCTCGATCTTTGGCGATTTCACCCGCCGCGAGAGCAGCGATGCCAAGTCCGACAAGAGTGGGGTGGATCCGGTCCTGCTGCGACCCATCGACGATCTGGAGCTCACGGTCCGTTCCGCCAACTGCCTCAAGGCCGAAAGCATCTACTACATCGGCGACTTGGTGCAGAAGACCGAAGTCGAGCTGTTGAAGACGCCAAATCTGGGCAAGAAGTCGCTGACCGAAATCAAGGATGTGCTCGCCCAGCGCGGTCTTTCCTTGGGCATGAAGCTCGAGTCGTGGCCGCCTCCGGGCATTGCACACGGCATGCAACTTGGCTAGTGCGATCATCCATGATCGCTGTCTGATTCAGATGCCGACCAGCGCCCGCCATACGCTCTGGTCGAACATCAAAAGCGGCCATCCCTGGCCGCACTCTCCACAAGAGCTATCGCTTCGGTGGGGCGTTTGAAAAGAAGCCTCGTAACAGGGGCAAAAAAAGCGGGTAACCGCGGGTTGCCGGACTTGAGAGCCGGCTTCTCATAACAACAGACAATTGAGGTATTCACCATGCGTCACCAGAAATCCGGTCGCAAACTGAATCGCACCAGCAGTCATCGTGAAGCGATGTTCAAGAACATGGCCGCTTCGCTCTTCAAGCACGAGCTGATCCGCACCACCTTGCCGAAGGCGAAGGAGCTGCGTCGCATTGCCGAGCCGCTGATCACCTTGGCCAAGACCGACGGCGTTGCGAACCGCCGCCTTGCATTTGCGCGTCTTCGCGACAAGCAGGCAGTCGGCAAGCTTTTCGTCGAGCTTGGTCCACGCTTCCGTGAGCGCAAGGGCGGGTACCTGCGTATCCTCAAGTGCGGCTTCCGGGTTGGCGACAACGCGCCAATGGCCTACGTCGAGCTGCTGGATCGCCCGCAGACGACAGGCGAAGCCGCTGCCGAGTGACATGCAGCGCGCATTGCTCCAAAAAGCCCCGCCAGTCGGGGCTTTTTGTTGCCTGAAGCAGAGGGTCCTTGCAGTTCCCGGTGTGCATTCACGGAGCCGGGAACCGTTGCCGTCGGCATGCGGTCCTTCTCTAACCTGAAGCATCTGACTGGAGTGGGTTCATGAACATGGTTGCGGTCACGCCGCGAAAGGCGTTCCTTGGAATCTTCGTCATCGCAGCCTTGATGATGGGCTACGCGCTTTTTGCCGAGCATGTCCAGGGCTATCAGCCATGCATGCTGTGTATGGTGCAGCGGGTGTTCGTGTGCCTGGTGGGGGGTGTTGCACTGCTTGCATTCCTGCATGGACCAGGAGTGGTCGGCAGGCGGATTTACGGTGCGCTCTGCGCGTTGGCATGTGCAGGTGGTGGTTATATCGCCGCGCGCCATGTGTACCTGCAGTCGCTGTCTCCCGAGGAACTGGACGGATGCGCTCCGTCTTTTGAGTATGCGCTCGAGAACTACGACGCCCTCAAGTTCCTGAAAACCATATTCATCCGCGACCAGGATTGCGGGGTCATCGACTGGACGTTCCTCGGCTTCTCCATGCCGGCCTGGGTTTTGGCTGGATTCGTGGCCCTTTTCGCCGCCTCGCTCTGGACAGGCTTCCGCCGCAGCTGATTCTGCGGCTGGGCATGAAAACCGCGGTCCAGCTGTGGCATGATGAATGCCGCAGTGCAGCATGGGCATGGTCCGATGAAGCGGGAATCGAGGGTTGCTCCGGTTCGGAGTCCGGAAAACTGGTCGCCAATTTCATGGCGAACACGCACCGCCGTGCAGCAACCATCCTATGCCGATCCGCTCGAGCTGGAGTCCGCGCTGCACAAGCTGCGCGAGCTTCCGCCCCTGGTCACGTCCTGGGAAATCCTCGCTCTGCGTGGCTTGCTCGCCGATGCCGCCGAAGGACGCCGATTCCTGTTGCAAGGCGGCGACTGCGCGGAGAGTTTTGACGATTGCACCTCTCCGCTGATCTCGAATCGCTTGAAGGTGATTCTGCAGATGAGCCTGGTGCTGACCCATGGCCTCAAGCTGCCCATCGTGCGTGTGGGTCGTTTTGCCGGCCAATACGCAAAGCCGCGGTCGGCGGATACGGAAACCCGCAACGGCGTGACTCTGCCGTGCTATCGCGGCGACATCGTCAACGCACCGGCTTTCGACATGGTTTCACGGCGGGCGGATCCGCAGCGTCTGCTGCTCGCGCATGCCAGCTCCGCGATGACCATGAATTTTGTCCGCTCGTTGATCGATGGTGGATTCGCGGACCTGCATCACCCCGAATACTGGGACTTGGCCTGGGTCGAGCATTCGCCGCTGCAGAACGAATACCGGCAGATGGTCGAATCAATCGGAAATTCGCTTCGATTCATGGAAACCCTGGTCGGAAGGTCGGTGGCCGATTTCCAGCGCGTGGATTTTCATACCTCGCATGAAGCCTTGCTGCTGCACTACGAGGAGGCGCAGACCCGCCAGGTTCCACGCCACTGGGGGTGGTTCAATTTGTCCACGCACTTCCCGTGGATCGGCATGCGCACTGCGGCCATCGACGGGGCCCACGTGGAATATTGCCGGGGCATTCGCAATCCCATTGGCGTCAAGGTCGGAACCTCGACCAAGCCTGACCAATTGCTGCAACTGATCGACGTACTTGATCCGGACAACGAAGCGGGCAGGCTGACCTTGATCCATCGCATGGGTGCGAAGCAGGTTGGCAAGGCACTGCCGCCGTTGCTGGCGGCGGTCAGGAATGCGGGCCGCAAGGTGCTCTGGTGCTGCGATCCAATGCATGGCAACACGGAAGCCCTGGACAGTGGAGTCAAGACCCGCCGTTTCGAGAACATCCGGGATGAGCTGGACCAGGCTTTCGATATCCATGCAGCGGAAGGAACCCGCCTTGGTGGAGTGCATCTGGAGTTGACCGGTGAAAATGTCACCGAGTGCATGGGTGGTGCGCGCGACCTGACGGAAGAAGACCTCAGCCGCGCCTACCGCAGTTCCGTGGATCCGCGCCTCAACTACGAGCAGTCGCTGGAGCTGGCCATGCTGATCGTGCGCAAGCGGGGGGATCTTCGCGCCAGCGCCTGAATCGGGGGAGAGTGCCGCCTCGAATCAGCCGGCAAGCCCGGCAGCATGCCGCTGGATGGTGGCCAGCATGGCCGCGAGCCCATTGGAGCGCGTGGGTGACAAGTGTTTGGACAAGCCGATGGCCTCGATGAAAGTTGGTTGCGTTTCGAGGATTTCCGCAGCCGATCGCCCGGAATAGACGCGCAGCAGCAGGGCAATGAGCCCGGAAACGATCGAGGAATCGCTGATGGCGCGAAATTCGACGCGTGCGGCGTCTCCGGATGCCGCCAGCCAAACCTGCGATTGACAGCCATGGACCTTGGTTTCCTCACTGCGCAACGCTTCGGGGAATTCGGGCAGCTTGCGGCCGAGGTCGATCAGGTACTGGTAGCGTTCGGTCCAGTCGCTGAAGCAACCGAACTCGTCGGCAATGGCGGTCTGTGCCAGCGCTGCACTGGCTTCCTGCGGGTCGACCTCGGTTGGATTTGACGTTGGGTTCATGCAATTCGGATCGCGTTTGAAGGATGGATGGCGTGCCTGATCGACCCGACGCGCGTTGCCCGGGCGATGCTGTCGCGCTTGCAGGCTCAGGGAACCACGGCGCTTGCGGCTTCAACTCTCCATCGCGTTCCGGTGGCTCCGTCCTCGATGACGATGCCGCGCTCGGAAAGCGTCTTGCGGATCTCGTCCGCACGTGCAAAGTCGCGCGCGGCGCGTGCGGCAACGCGCTGGGCCAGCAGTTCGTCAACCCAGGCCGGATCGATCTCCGAACCGGCGGACGTCTGCTGGAACCATTGTTCGGGATTGTCCTGCAGCAGGCCCAGCAGTAGCCCGGCGCCAAGCAAGGCGGCCTTGCGCTGACGACGTGCCTGCGAATCATCCGCCTGACGCAACTGGTCGGCCAATCCGGCGAGAACGGCGAATGCGGCCGGCGTGTTGAGGTCATCGCACAGGGCCTGCTCGATTTCCTCCGGCACCTGCAGTTCGTCGCCCTCGACCGGGACATCCGCATGATCAAGCAGGACGCGATACCAGCCATCAAGCGTTGCGCGCGCCTGGGCGAGGGTGTCTTCCGACCATTCCAGCGGTTGCCGGTAATGCGCGCGCAGCAACAGGAATCGCAAGACCTCGGCCGGATAACGCTCAAGCAACTCGTGCAGGATCATCACGTTGCCGAGCGACTTGGACATCTTGCGTCCGGCAAAGGTCAACATGCCGTTGTGCAACCAATAGCGGGCAAACATCTTGCCGCCATGGGCGCAGGTGCTCTGCGCAACCTCGTTCTCGTGATGCGGGAACATCAGGTCGTTGCCGCCGGCATGGATGTCGATGGTTTCGCCAAGATGCGTCGCTGCCATCGCCGAGCATTCGATGTGCCAGCCTGGGCGACCGCGGCCCCAGGGACTGTCCCAGCCGGGAAGGTCGTCGGAGGAGGGCTTCCACAGCACGAAATCCCCTGGGCTGCGTTTGTATGGCGCGACTTCCACCCTCGCTCCGGCCAGCATGTCTTCGGCCGAGCGACCCGAAAGCTGCCCGTACTCCGGGAAGGTGGCAATCTCGAACAGCACATGACCCTCGGCGGCGTAGGCGTGGCCGCTGGCAATCAGGGATTCGCACATGCCGATGATCTCGGCGATGTGCTCGGTCGCGTGCGGAACAATGTCCGGAACATCCACGCCGAGGCGGGCCATGTCCTCGTGATAGGCCCGGGCAAACCGTGACGTGATGGCCTCGATGCCGGTGCCGGCTTCCTTCGCGGCGGCGTTGATCTTGTCATCGACATCGGTGATGTTCCGCGCGTAAACCACTCCGCTGTAGCGTCTGCGCAACAGTCGGGCGAGCAGGCCGAAAACCACCGCTGGCCTGGCGTTGCCGACATGGATGTAGTTGTAGACCGTCGGTCCACACACGTACATCGTCACCCGCTGCGGGTTCTGCGGAACGAAGTCCTCGAGGCGGCGAGTCAGCGAGTTGTGCAGTCGAAGGTTCATGGGTCGCACGGGCAGGGAAAAGCTCGGGCCGACGATGATAGCAGTGCGTGGCTGGTAGCCGCCTTTGCGCCGGTTTGCTTGGGTCGGCATTCAGTATCGCTGTGTTGTAATTTTCCCACGAAGTCGGGCCCCGGCGGAAAGCCGCCGGGAAGACCCGTCAACCCGATTGGAGACTGTGGATGTTCAAGACTTGCATGCTCGCCGTACTCGTCGCATCGGGTTTTGCGACAGCCGGTGCAACCGCCCAGGATCGTGGCTGGGACCAACGCGATTCCGACAACGTGCGCATGGATTGGGCCGATGTGCTGAGTGTCGATCCGGTCTACGAGGAAGTGCAATCAAGCCGGTCGCGCGAGGAGTGCTACGACACCGAAGTCGAGCGTCGCGACAGTCGTGGCAACAATGGTGCCGGTACCGTGATTGGCGCGATCATTGGTGGCGCATTGGGCAACCAGGTTGGCAAGGGCGATGGCCGCAAGGCGGCCACGATTGCCGGAGCCGTGATCGGCGGCGCAATCGGCAACGATTCCGCGCGGCGCGATGATTACTACTACTCCGAGCCGCAGACGCGATGCCGCACTGTCTACGAGCCTTACAATGAGCGACGGATTGCCGGCTATGACGTGCAGTACCGGTATCGGGGCGATGTGTTCATGTCGCATCTGGACTACGACCCGGGCGAACGCATGCGCGTGCGTGTCAGCGTTTCCCCCGCCGAATAGCCCGACGCAAGCGGTTGCGTTGAATCCCGAATGCCGGTAACGTCCACGCCTCAATGAACGCGATCCATGCCACCGTGATTGTCTTGAGCAGTGCCCGCCTTGCCGCCGGCATGACGTCGCGTGCGCGCCGACCGATGGAGCCAATCCGGGCCGGGTAGCTGTCGCGCATCATTTTTTTTACCGACAAAACCCGGCCATCGCGCCGGGTTTTTTTATCGCCATGGACGGCGTGTATGCCTGCAATGCAGGAGCAATTGCAGGCGATCGCCATGGAAGGAATGCACCACCCTCACCCCAACCCTCTCCTTTATGCCCTCTGGGTACGCTGGCGGGAGAGGGGGAATGGGCAGGAGCAATTGCAGGCGATCGCCATGGAAGGAATGCACCACCCTCACCCCAACCCTTTCCGCCAGCGGGAGAGGGGGACGAGGCAGGAGCAATTGCAGGCGATCGCCATGGAAGGAATGCACCACCCTCACCCCAACCCTCACCCGGGAGAGGGGGATGAAGCCGGAGCAGCGCAGGCGCTTTTTTCAGGAGACCACGTGAACAACAAAAACTTCTTGGGTACACAGGACTGGAGCCGCCCGGAGCTGGATAGCCTGCTTGAGCAAGCGCGCCGGTTTCGTGCCAACCGGCTTGGCAATGAGCTGCAAGGCAGGTCGATTGCCCTGCTGTTCTTCAATCCCTCCATGCGCACGCGCACCAGTTTCGAGTTGGGTGCCCATCAGCTTGGCGGCAAGGCCATCGTGCTTGCTCCGGGCAAGGATGCCTGGCCTATCGAATTCGACGTGGGCAGCGTGATGGATGGCGAGGCCGAGGAACACATCGCCGAGGTGGCACGCGTGCTCAGCCGCTATGTCGACCTGATCGGCGTACGCGCGTTTCCGAAATTCCAGGACTGGTCGGTGGATCGCGAAGACCGCGTCATCAATGCGTTCGCGCGATTTGCCACGGTGCCAGTGATCAACATGGAGACGATTACCCATCCGTGCCAGGAGCTCGCCCACATCATGGCGCTGCAGCAGCATCTCGGTGGCGATCTAAAGGGTCGCAAGTACGTGTTGACCTGGACGTATCACCCGAAACCGCTCAATACCGCGGTGGCCAATTCCGCGCTGCAGATTGCGACCCGCTATGGCATGGACGTGACCCTGCTGTGTCCCACCGACGAATATTTGCTTGATCCGCGCTACATGGATTTCGCCCGCCAGAACGTCGCTGCCAACGGCGGCAGCCTGAGCATCAGCCACGACCCGCAAGCGGCCTACCGTGGTGCCGATGTCATCTATGCCAAAAGCTGGGGAGCGATTCCCTACTTCGGGCGCTGGGATCAGGAAAAGCCCATTCGTGATGCACACAAGCACTTCATCGTGGATGAAGCAAAGATGGCTCTGACCAACAACGGCATGTTCAGCCATTGCCTGCCGCTGCGACGCAACGTCAAGGCGACCGATGGCGTGATGGACTCCAAAGCCTGCATCGCCATCGACGAAGCTGAAAATCGATTGCATGTGCAGAAAGCCGTGATGGTTTCGCTGGTTGGTTCGGGAATCGGGAATGGGGAATCGAGAATGGTTTAAAAGCAAAAGCTACTCGTCGACTAATTCATCGGTGCCCCATATCAACCAACCTATTGCCAACCTTGTTGCAACGAGCAGGAACACCACATGGCCAGCGCTCCTTCGATTCCCGATTCCCCATTCCCCATTCCCGACTCCAAAGACATCGTGCTTGCGTTCTCGGGCGGGCTCGACACGAGTTTTTGCATTCCCTGGCTCAAGGAGCGCGGATATGACGTGCACACGGTTTTTGCCGATACCGGCGGCGTGGACGATGCGGAGCGCCAGTACATCGAGCAGCGCGCGGCGGAACTGGGTGCTTCCAGCCATGTCACGGTCGATGGTGGCCCAGCCATCTGGAGCAATTTCGTCAAGCCCTTCGTGTGGGCGGGTGAAGGTTACCAGGGCCAATATCCGCTGCTGGTGTCTGATCGCTATCTGATCGTGGAAGCGGCCTTGAAGCGCGCTGCCGAAATCGGAACCCGCACCATTGCGCACGGCTGTACCGGCATGGGCAACGACCAGGTGCGTTTCGACCTGACCGTCAAGGCGCTCGGCGACTACGAAATCATCGCGCCGATCCGCGAGATCCAGAAAGAACATGCGCAAGTGCGCGCCTATGAGCAAGCCTGGCTGGAAGCCCGAGGTTTCAGCGTGAGGAGCAAGCAGAAGGCCTACACCATCAACGAAAACCTGCTCGGTCTCACCATGTCCGGAGGCGAGATCGACCGTTGGCAGGAACCGGGCGAGGGTGCGCGCGGCTGGTGCGCTCCGCGCGCCGAGTGGCCGAACTCGAAAATGGTGGTGACCATCGGATTCGAGCAAGGTGAAGCCAGGACACTCAACGGTGAAGCCTTGCCTGGGCATGTCCTGCTGGCGCGCTTGAACACCCTGTTTGCCGCCTACGGTGTGGGCCGCGGCATCTACACCGGGGACACAACAATAGGGCTCAAGGGGCGCATCGTATTCGAGGCGCCGGGTCTAACTGCGCTGCTGGTTGCGCACCGCGCGCTGGAGGAAGCCGTGCTGTCCAAGGCGCAGAACCGCTTCAAACCGCTGGTCGCCAGGCAATGGGTTGAGCTGGTTTATGAAGGCTTCTTCCATGACCCGCTGAAGCGGGATCTGGAAGCCTTCCTCGCTGCCAGCCAGAGCCAGGTCAATGGCGAGGTCACCCTGGAAACGCAGGGAGGAAGCGTGCACGCAACGGCCGTGCAATCGGCACACATCCTCAATGCGAAAGGTGCGACCTATGCACAGTCTGCCGACTGGGGAGTGCAGGAAGCGGAAGGATTCATCCGCCTGTACGGCATGAGCTCCACGCTGTGGGCGCAGGTCAATCGGGAGCAGGCGCAGTGAGCGAACTGTTGCGGGCAACCCTTGAACATCTGCGCGCGCTGGTCGCGTTCGATACGCGCAATCCACCGCGCCACATCGGCGCCGATGGCATCTTTGCTTATCTGTGTGGCCATCTGCCCGGTTTCGAGCTGGATCTGGTCGATCATGGTGCCGGGGCGGTCAGCCTGTATGCCCGACGTGGCAATCCGAAAACCTTGTTCAATGTGCATGTGGACACGGTGCCGGACTCGCCGCACTGGAGTGCCAGTCCATTCGAGTTGCGGGTGACCGGGGATCGCGCCATCGGATTGGGGGCCTGCGATATCAAGGGCGCAGCCGCGGCCTTGCTGGCCGTGGCCAATGCCGGCAATGGCGATGCGGCATTCCTGTTCAGCTCCGACGAGGAAGCCAACGACGCACGCTGCATCTCCGCGTTTCTTGCGCGCGAGCTGCCGTTCGAGGCTGTGATGGTCGCGGAACCCACGCGCTGCGAGGCGGTGCTTGCCCATCGCGGCATCTGCTCGGTGCAGATGCAATTTTCCGGACAGGCCGGACACGCTTCGGCTGAGCAGACGCCAGCCGACAGCGCGCTGCACCAGGTCATCCGCTGGGGCGAAAAGGCGCTGGCGCACGTCGAGCGCTGCGCGCATGAGCGCTTTGGCGGCTTGACGGGCTTGCGCTTCAACATCGGTCGCATCGAAGGCGGCATCAAGGCCAACGTGATCGCTCCGGACGCGGAGCTGCGCTTCGGGTTTCGGCCGCTGCCCTCTACCGATGTGGACGCACTGCTGCACACCTTCCGTTCCTTCGCCGAGCCCGCAGCAGCCGGGTTCATGGAGACTTTCCGCGGCCCCAGCCTGCCTGCGGGCGACGTCGCACAAGCGGAATCGCGTCGCCTGGCAGCGCGCGACATGGCAGACGCGCTGAACCTGCCGATCGGCAATGCGGTGGATTTCTGGACTGAAGCCTCGCTTTTCTCGCAGGCGGGCTATTGCGCGATGGTCTACGGGCCGGGAGACATCCGCCAGGCGCATGCAGCGGATGAATGGGTGAGCTTGCAGCAGCTTCAAACCTATGCGGAATCGGTGCGGGGAATCATCCATGAATAGTGCAATCCGGCAGACCCGGCAAACCATCGTGCGGCTGCTCTCCAGCATGGCCAGCGCCAAGGAGATCAACCAGTACCTCAAGCGTTTCTCGCAACTGGATGCCAAGCGGTTCGCGGTGGTCAAGGTGGGAGGCGCGGTGCTGCGCGATGACCTCGAGGCGCTGACATCCTCGCTGGCCTTCCTGCAGGACGTGGGCCTCACGCCGATCGTCGTTCACGGCGCCGGGCCGCAACTGGACAACGAGCTGGCAGCGGCGGGCATCGAGAAGCAGACCATCGACGGCTTGCGCGTCACTTCGTCCCAGGCGCTCGGCATCGTGCGTCGCGTGTTGCAGACGCAGAACCTGAAGCTGGTCGAGGCCCTGCAGGAAGGCGGTACACGGGCAACCTCCATCACCGCTGGCGTTTTCGAGTCCGACTACGTGGATCGTGCTGCGCTGGGTCTGGTGGGCAAGGTGAACAGCGTCAACCTGGCACCCATCGAAGCCAGCCTGCAGGCCGGATCGATTCCGGTAATCGCGAGCATGGGCGAAACCGTGGACGGCCAGATCCTCAACATCAATGCGGACTTTGCCGCCAACGAACTGGTCAAGGTGCTGCAACCCTACAAGATCATCTTCCTCACCGGCACCGGGGGTCTGCTGGATGGCGAGGGCAGGGTGATCGATTCGATCAGCTTGTCCAGCGAATACGAGCGGCTGATCGCACAACCGTGGCTGCATTCCGGCATGCGCCTGAAGATCGAACAGATCAAGGACCTGCTCGATGAGCTGCCCTTGACTTCGTCGGTATCGATCACGCGTCCTGCGGAACTGGCCAAGGAGCTGTTTACCCACAAGGGTTCAGGCACGCTGATCCGGCGAGGCGAGCGCGTGCTGCAGGCAAGCCAATGGGAGCAGTTGGATCTTGCGCGCCTGCGCAGCCTGATCGAGTCGAGCTTCTCGCGCGTGTTGGCGCAGGACTACTTCGAACGCACCAGCCTGCGGCGAGCCTACGTGAGCGAAAACTATCGTGCGGCGCTGATCCTCGTGGACGGTGACGGCCTCCCTTATCTGGACAAATTTGCCGTGCTGGAGGATGCCCAGGGTGAGGGCCTGGGCCGTGCCGTTTGGCAAGTCATGCGCGCCGAGACCCCGCAGTTGTACTGGCGATCGCGCCTGGGCAATCCGGTCAACGCCTTTTATCACGGCGAGTCGGATGGCTGCTGCAAGCACGAACCCTGGCGCGTGTTCTGGTACGGCATCGAGGGCTTTGCCGACATTGAACGTTGCGTCGCGTTCTGTGCCAGCAAGCCCGCAACCCTGAACGCGGCGATGGAGCGGGTGGCATGACGCTGCACAGCGTTGCCATCATCGGTGCACGCGGGCATACCGGTGCCGAGTTGATTCGCATGGTCGATGCGCATTCCTCGCTCGAACTGGTCCTGGTGTCGTCGCGCGAACACGACGGGCAGCAGGTATCGGATCACGTCGATGGATTCACCGGATCCCTGCGCTACGTCTGCGCGGATGCCGAGGCGGTGGCGCGAAAGGCCGCCGATGTGGTGGTGCTGGCCCTGCCCAATGGAAAGTCCGCCGAGTATGTGCAAGCAATCCAGTCGCAGCGGCCGGAAGCCCTGATCGTTGACCTGTCGGCGGATCATCGTTTCAGCGAGGGCTGGTACTACGGGCTGCCGGAGTTGACGCGTGCGCGGTACAAGGGCGAACGCAGGATCAGCAATCCAGGCTGCTATGCAACCGCCATGCAATTGGCCATTGCTCCGCTGCTGGATGAACTTGCCGGCCCGCCACAGTGTTTCGGTGTTTCCGGGTACTCGGGGGCGGGCACCGCGCCATCCGAGCGCAATGATCCGGAAAAACTACGCGACAACCTGATGCCGTACTCGCTGGTCGATCACCTGCACGAGCGCGAGGTGTCGCGGCAATTGGGGGTGCCGGTGGAGTTCATGCCGCATGTGGCCTCGCACTTTCGCGGCATCACTATGACCGTGAACCTGTGGTTGCAACGATCCATGAGCGTGGAAGAAATCCGCAACCGCTACCTCGGCAGATATGGCGACGAAGCCCTGGTCGAGATCACCGAGGACGCGCCCTGGGTCAGTCGGGTGGCCGGAACGCATGGAGTCCAAATTGGCGGATTTGCACTGGCTCCCGGCGGTCGGCGCGTGGTCGTGGTGGCGTGCCTGGACAATCTGCTCAAGGGCGCGGCAACCCAGGCCATGCAGAACATCAATCTTGCGCTGGGTTTCGGGGAAACCAGCGGCATACCCACGAGGGAACAGCCATGAGCGACCTGCTTTGGCAAAAGGCCGGCGTGCAGAGCGATCAGCGCGTCATGCGGTTTCTTGCCGGCGATGACGTGCTGCTGGATCGCGAATTCTTCCTGCACGATATCGAGGCGAGCAAAGCCCATGTCGAAGGCTTGCTGCGAATAAACCTGCTGACGGACGAGGAAAGTCAGTCCCTTGTGCGTGAACTGGATGTGCTGGCCGCCGACTTCGGCGCCGGCACCTTCGTGCTGGATGAGCGCTTCGAGGATGGCCACTCGGCCATTGAGGCTCGCCTGATTGATCGGCTGGGTGCGCTGGGTGGAAAAGTGCACACGGGACGCAGCCGCAATGACCAGATCCTGGTGGCCACTCGCCTGTGGCTCAAGCAGCGCTTGCGTGACTTGCACGAAATTTGCCGGAACGTGGCTCGCGTCTGCATCGAACGCGCCGAGCGTGAATGCTGGCCGATGCCCGGCTACACGCATCTGCAACGCGCAGTGGTTTCATCCACCGCCATGTGGTTTGCGGGTATCGCCGAGTCCTTTGTCGACAATGCCTGGCGCGCGCAGCAGACCCTGGCTCTGATCGATGCCAATCCCTTGGGAACGGCAGCCGGATTCGGAGTCAATCTTGCGCTGGACCGCGAGTTCACCACGCAGCGCCTCGGCTTTGCCCGCATGCAGGTGAGTCCAATCTACGCCCAGCTTTCGCGCGGCAAGTTTGAAATGGCAGCCTTGGAGGCGCTGGCCGCCGCCGTTCTCGACTTGCGCCGTCTGGCCTGGGACTTGTCCTTGTTCACGACCAGCGAGTACGGCTTCGTGAATCTGCCCGGCGTATTCACCACCGGCAGTTCCATCATGCCCAACAAGCGCAATCCCGATGTGATCGAACTGATGCGGGCCAGCTATGCCAGCGTTGCCGCCGCGCGCACGGAAATCGAACAACTGCTGTCCCTGCCCAGCGGCTACCAACGGGATCTGCAGGTCAGCAAGGGCGCCATCGTGCACGGCTTCCATCGCGGACTTGCCGCGTTGGAGCTATTGCCCGATTTGCTCGCAGGCATGGAATGGAACGCGGATGCCATGCGCAAGGCCATCGAACCGGCCATGCATGCCACCGATGTCGCCATCGAGGCGGCCATTGCCGGAATGCCGTTCCGCGAGGCCTATCGTGCCGCGGCCGATTCGACCGGTTCCGCAGGAGCCGGGCGTACGCCCGAGTCCAGCCTGGCGGCACGCACATCCCCAGGCGCTGGCTGCGACCTGGGCTTGCAGGAGTTGCGCAAGCGTCTGACACAACAATGATAGAGCGTGGTTGATTTCAAGGGTGTTCAGCCCCTGAGTATGCCGGTCTGCGACGAACGTTCACCTGAATTCGTCTGCAACGTTGGAGCGCGCTATCCTATGCCTGAGGGTTGCGAGGATTTGCGCGATAGGTTGGTGACAAATGGGGACGGCAATGGTCAGGATCGGATGCATTGGGTTGCTGCTGGGCTTGGCTTGCAACTCCGTGCACGCCGTGGACATGGTCTGGCAGCAGGACTGGATCCATCCAGCGCCGCCCATGATCGGCGCGGGATACTCCTATCCCGAGCTCGCCTATCCAACCTCGATCCGCTTTGCCGGAAACGCAGACCTCCTGTTTGCCAGTCTGACTCTGCTCGGCGAGGAACATGACGTGCTGCGTTTATCACCCGTTGGCGCTGTGCGCTGGACGGCGAAAATTTCGGCTTACGAACCGGAATACGCGCCAGCGCTCTGGCCTTCGGCAGATGGTGGCGCTTTTTTTGCACACAGGGACAGCAGCAGGACAGTCAAGCTTGATGCCGACGGTTTGATCGAATGGACGCGAAGCTTTGCCGCCGAGCAGTTCGTCGATCTTCCCGGCAATCGGGTGGCTGCGCTGTCCTGCGACCAGGTGTCGGTGCTCGATGCCGGCAGCGGTGACGTGGCATGGCAGCTTCGCCTGCCGGGACGGGAGCGCTATTGCCGAGTCAATGGAAGCGCGAGCGACGCCGCTGGAAATATTCTCTTGTCCACGGAATCGGAAGGCATCTACGCGACCACAGGATCTCGGCTTTACAGGTTGGATGACCAAGGTCGGCTGCTGTGGGAATACCAGCCGGGTTCTGGTCGCCCGCGCCTGCTCGGGTTCGACTCTGTCCATGCCTATCTTGCCGGTGAAAGTACCGTTCTGGCGCTGGACATCGCGAACGGCGCGGAGGTGTGGCAGAGCGCCGTTGCCCACGAGGATGCGTTGTTGGTGCCCGGGGATCCGGCTGTCCCGGTTGCCATCGACGGCAACATGGTTCACGCGCTGGAGGCGGGCAGTGGCAAATTGCTGTGGAGCCGGCCGCTGGGCAACGTTGATGTGATTGCCGCCATCGGCAACGCGCTGATGGTCAACTCCCCGAGTGGCCTGCACAAGCTGGATGCGCTGACCGGTGCCGTGCAATGGACGACCAATTTACCGAGCTCGGATGCTCAAGGTCATCCAGTGCTTGAATGGCTCGCGCTGGGCGGCCTCGACGACGGCCAGTTCACTGCGCTGGCCCGGGTGGCGGGTACGGTGTCGCAACCTGCGCCACTCCTGCAACGAATTGATTTTGCCAGTGGTGCGCTGACCACTCAGCCGGCCATGCCGGTGCTTGGTCAGGCCGACTACGGCGACGCGATCCACGTCGGTGACGAGATGATTTCCATGACTGTGGAGCAGGATCCCTGGCCATGCGGTATCGATTGAGCAAGCTAAATGCAGATGATGGGACGCAGATTTGGTCACACACCGAATTGCCGACCATGACGGGTTTGGTCGGTGGCTCGTTTGGTGCGAGCTTCAGTCTTGGTGCGAACAGCGAACGCATTGCTGCCGTGATCCACGAAGGGTCGGAGGTCGAAGACAGCCTTCTGGTCGGTGCGTGGAATATTGCAGACGGCACGTCATTTTGGCGCACAAAGCTCAACGGACTGGAGAATTGGGATCAGACTCAAGCATCGGCCCCGGTGATCGATGCCGACAACAACGTGTGGGTTTCGCTGGCCACCTACGTCGAATGCACATGGCCCGACATATGCGCCCGCTACATGCTCTACAAGCTGGACGGCACGAACGGTTCGATTCTCTGGCAAAACGGCGATCTGCTGGTTACCCAATTTGAACCGCCACATCTGTCGATTCCCTTGTTCAAGCTGGTTGAAGACGATGTCTTGCTGGAGAAGTTCCCTGGTCTGCTTCGCCTGAATGGGCTGGATGGCAGCATTGAGTGGGCAGCGGATACTACGGAAACGAGCGGGATTTCCAGCCTGCATATCGCCAGCGATGGCGACATCGTGCTGACAGGATTCCTGGGCTGGGGAAGACTGGACGCCGCTGATGGCACCGCAATCTGGTTCAGCAATGCACCCGCATATGCTTGTGCACCGTTCAATCCTTGTCGGTATGTGCAAACCCATGAGATGCCCAACGGCGATCTGTTGCAGGTTGGAATCAGGGCGGCCGCAAACTACAACAACGAGCCCATGGTTGCCCTGCTGCATCCGGAAAACGGTGGAAGCTTCGAGGTCTGGTTTCCAGTTTCCTCGACACCCCTGATTTCCAGCGTCCAGTACGTCGCGGTGGATTCGCAGAGCCGGATCTGGATGCAGATCCGGGAGGATCTGGGGGGAAGCAACTTGCGACTGCGCTACCTCACCCGCTTCGATCCCGAGACGGGAACCTGGATGGGTCGCCAAGCCGTCAGCAACTTCAGCTACAACTGGCTCAGTCCATACCGAAGCATCAATCAATGGCTGGGTCCGCCGCAGGATGGCAGGCTACCGGTTCAAGTCTATGAGCGCGCTTCGCCACAGCTTGGGTACTACGCCATTGGCATGCTCGATACGCAAGTGAGCGCGAGGGGCAATATATCCATCACCGCGACCATGGACCGCGGCCCGGTGATGCCCGGCGAAGAGGTGGCGTTCCAAGTCAAGGTGAATTACATCGGGACAGCTGCGCTGGATTCCGTGGTGGTGAGGATCGCGCTGCCCTGGAGCAGCGGCACCAGCGATCTGGATTGTTTCTCCGGTACGCCAGGCCATCTGTGTTCGATCGAGCAGAACGACGGCGACTTGCGTGGAACATTTGCAATGCAGCCGGGCGGTGAGATTGTGGTGAGTGGCAAGGTCAAGGCCCTGGACAGCGATTCAGAGTTGCAGAGACTGAATGCGATCGTGCAGGGTCCCGTCACCCTGATGGAGCAGGATTCCAGCGACAACACCATCACGTTGTCCGTAACGCAAAGCCTTTTCCGCAACGGGTTTGATTGATTGCGAGTAGTCACGAGCGGATCGGTATGCGGGGGATGCTTGTTAGACTGATGGGTGTGCCATGCATGACTGGAATCACCTCGAATGGACGCCCCTCACCCGCAAATCGAAATTGACCCATGCGACCGTGTGCTGGTGCTCGCGCCGCATCCGGATGACGAGGTATTGGCCACGGGTGGTCTGATCCAGCAAGCGCTGGCCGCGGGTGCGGCCTTGCGCGTGATCGTGGCGACCGATGGCGACAACAATCCCTGGCCGCAGCGTTGGGTGGAGAAACGCTGGCGGATTGATGCGACGGCGCGCGAACGCTGGGGTCGACGGCGACGTGCAGAAGGCTTGGCGGCCCTCTCTTGTCTTGGCGTGGCGGATACCGATGTGCGCTTCCTCGGTTGGCCGGACTCGGGATTGACCGACAGGTTGCTTGCTGACGCCGATGGCGAGTCATGTCTGGCCGAGGAGATCACCCGCTTTCGTCCCAGCGTGCTGGTTGCGCCGGTGTTGGGAGACACGCATCCCGATCACAGCGCGCTGCGGGTGATGCTGGAGCTGGCGCTGGCGCAGGCCGATGTGGCGCCCTGTCGAAGGCTGGGCTTCCGCGTGCACGGAATCGGTGCAGAGACTTCGTATCGGGCGCTCACACTCAATGCAGAACAGGTGCAACGCAAACAAGATGCAACCCTGGCGCACACCAGCCAGCTGGTTCTGAGCCGGGCGCGCATGCTGCGCTATGCGCAGCGCGAGGAGTGCTTCTTGCCGGTACCAGCCAGCGTTCCGCTGAAGGCCTGCATGGGTGCTCGTTGGCGCATGCCGTTGCCTGGAATGCGCGGCTGGGGCAAGGCGCATGCCCTGGTCCTGGTGCTGGCCACGAGCGCAGGCGAAGCCCGGTGGGTACTGCCACTGCGCCATGCCGTGCAAGGCACAGCGTGGGACATCACGCTTGAAGGCAACGCTTCACTGCGGTTCGTGGTGCGTCAACACGGTGATCACATAGACCTTGCCCTGCAGGGTGGGCCGCTGCTGCACAAGGTGTTCTGCAAGATCCACCGGCAAGGTGAACGGCTTTTCATTCACGATGCGCGCGGCTGGATGGATGTGCTTGCAGAGGCAGCAACTGAACACGCACCCGCGGGCTGATATCGGTACCAGCATTTGTGCGAACAAGGGGCGTGATCGTCGCCCCGGCGGACGCCAGGGGCCATTGCGACCTTGGCTGCATGGCGTGGATCGGGTTGGACTCCTGAGCACGCCGGAATGACGAGCCGAATCAGGGATTCCCCGGCCTGGGCCGGCTTGGGCATTGGTCGGCCCTGAATTATCATTTGCGCCGTTCCTGGGGATCTTCCATGTCTGCAACCTCCACATCCATGCGTTTTGGCGCATTGAGCGGCTTCGGCTGGCGCGTGCTGAATGCGCTGCAGTTGCTGTTCACCATCGGGTGGACGACGGTTTTGCTGCCGTTTGCGTTGCTGGTGCTGGTGTTGTGCGGTGGGAAGCGCCATTGGTCGCTGCGCATGGCCTCGCGCATCTGGGCACCGGGCTTGCTGGCCGGCGCCGGGGCAAGGATCGTCGCCAACGGTTTCGATACGCTCGATTTTTCCAAGCCCTGCATCGTGGTGGCCAATCACCAGTCGATGATCGACACTTGCGCGTTGTTCCGTGTGTTGCCGGTTCCCTTGTGCTTCGTGATGAAGGATGAACTGGCCAGGGTTCCGGTGGTCGGCACCTATGCGCGGGCCATGGGCATGGTATTCATCGAGCGCCAGGCGGCGCGAGCGGCTACGCGGCAACTGGGCAACGCGGCGCAATTGTTCGCGGAAGGCCTCAGCGTGTGTGGGTTCCCGGAAGGCACGCGCGGCAAGCCGGGACATATCGGTCCATTCAGGGGTGGCATCTTCAAGCTTGCCATCGACTGCGGCATTCCCATCCTGCCGGTCTCCATCGAAGGCAGCGGCGAAGTGTTGCCGGTGCGTGGCTTCAAGGTGCGTCCTGGCGTCATCCGGATTCGTGCCGGGGAGTTGATTCAAACCCGCGGATTGCAGCAAGGCGATCGCATGGCCCTGGCCTCGCGTTGCCGAGATGCGGTGATTGCTCTCAGGGACGCCAGCCGAAACTGACCGTGGCCGGACAAACAGAAAGGCCACCCGCAGGTGGCCTTTGTGCATGGAGAATTGGTCGGGGAGACAGGATTCAAGCCTGCGAAATCGCAGGAATCGGTGGAACTGATTGCTGTGCCATGTGCCCGATCAAGCATTCGATGGCTGGAACGTAGAGGCTGACCTTGCTTCGCGCGCGTTGTGTTTCCACTATCCTTGTTTCGGCAAGGGGAACCCATGGCAAGCAACGAAGCTTTCTCGCGGACATTGATAGATGCTCAACTCGGCGACGCCGGGTGGAAGATCAGTGACGGTATAAGCACGCACTTCGAATACCCGCTGTCCGACGGGACAAAGGCCGACTACCTGCTGTGTGACCGGAACGGGCGTGGTCTGGCGGTGGTGGAGGCCAAACGCAGCAGCATTCATGCCCCGACCGCGGCTGACCAAGCCCGCCACTACGCTGAATTGGCGGACGTGCCGTTCATCTTCCTCGCCAATGGTCGTGAAATCTGGTTCTGGGACTGGCGCAACGAGGCCCATCCGCGTCTGGTGTCCACCTTCTATTCGCAGGCCGATCTTGAGCGCCGGGTCGCCACGGCGGTCCAGCGTAGGGACCTGCTCACGGTGCCCATCGACAAGCGCATTGCCGGTCGCGACTACCAGAAAGCCTGCATCGACGTGCTGTGCACTGAAATCAAACTGGGCCGACGCAGCCTGTTGGTGGAAATGGCCACGGGCACCGGCAAGACCCGCACCGCCGCTGCCTTCATCAAGCGCCTGTTCGAGGCCAATGCCGCCACCCGCGTGTTGTTTCTGGTGGACCGGAACACCCTCGCCGGGCAGACCGAGGAAAACTTCAACGAGTATTTGCCGGAATTGCCCTGTTATGTGTTGCGCTCGGGTCGGCGCTTCGATGACGCCAAGCGGATCACCATCGCCACCTTGCAGAGCATGGTGAACATCTACCGTGATTACTCGGCTGGATACTTCGACCTGGTCATCACCGATGAATGCCACCGCAGCATTTACGGGCAATGGTCAGGCGTGCTGCGGCACTTCGACGGCATCCAGTTGGGGCTGACTGCCACACCCTGCGTCTCGGATGTCGTACAGACCGACGACGACAAGGCTTTTGTGCGCGACACCTTGCGATTCTTCGGCGTGGACAAACCCACATTCACCTACGGCATTCGCGAAGCCGTTCGCGATGGTGTGCTCGTGCCGTATCAGATCTACAAGGCCAAGACGGTAAAGACCGCCAGCGAAGGTGGCTTCGAGGTCAAGAAGGACGAGCTGGATTGGTCGGCGATGGATGAGGCTACAGCCTTCGAGTTGCGCGAGGCTTTCGGCGAACAGGGCAGCATTTTCGTCGATCCCAATGCGCTGGAACGCCGCTTCACCATTCCCGAGCGCAACCGCGCCATCGTGCGGGAGTTCCGCGAGGTCATGCGCAACGGCTACCAGGACGCCAAGGGCATTCAGCGCAAACCGGTACCGGGGAAAACCATTGTCTTTGCCGTGACCAAGCGCCACGCGGAAACCCTGGCGCGCCTGTTCGACGAAGCCTTTGCCGACGATAAGCCACACCCTGCCGTGCGCTACGCCGACTACGTGGTCTCCGACACCGGAAGCGACGACACCCGCGATGGCATGACCAAGATCCGCGCCTTCAAGAAAGAGAAATACCCGCAGATCCTGGTGTCGGTGAACATGCTGGATACCGGCTTCGATTTGCCGGAACTGCAAAATCTGGTGTTCGCCCGCTACACCAAATCCGCCATCCTCTATCGGCAAATGCGCGGGCGCGGCGCGCGCAAGGCGCCCGGCAAAGCCCTGTTCACCATGTTCGATTTTGTCGGTGTAAGCGACGTGCTGGAAGACAATGACGACTTGGTGCAAGGCGGATTGGTTCGAGCCAGCGAGCCCAAGCCCAGGACAAATCCACGGCGTCTGCTGGCGTTGGATATTGACGATCAGATCAATCCCGACACCCGCGCCTGGGTCACCATGGACGCCGACGGCAACCTGGTGCAGCCGGACGCGACCGAGGCACTGGCGCAGGCCATCGGTGCGCGCTTCGAGTCTTGGCTGCTGCCGCGCGAAGCGCAGTTCAATCCGGAACAACTCCGTTGGCTGCGCCTGATCGGCAACACCCTGCGTGCCAATGCCGACACGCTGGGCGAATTCACCGCCGATCACCTGGATTTCTTTCAATCCTTCACGGCGCTGGGCGGGCAAGCCGCGGCGGTTCGCCTGTTCGGCGGCGCGCGGGCACTGGAAACCCTGTTGTCCAGCCTGAGTCTGGCCGTGTTCTCACCGGATGCGACGGGTCCCGACCATTCTGGCGACGCCGTCCCCGCTTCCCTTCAATAGGTTTTACCCATGCCAATGACCCCCGAACTCCGCCAGAAAGTGGATCGCATTCGCGACGACCTGTTTGGTGGCGGTTATCCCGATCCCGTCAGCAATGCCGAGCAACTGGCGTTCTTGTTCTTCTTCTACCTGATTGAAGGCATCGACAAGCAGAATGCGGCCCGCGCCCGGGTGCTGAAGCAGGACTACACCAGCCTGTTCGCCGGTGAATGGACCCTGCGCAATCCGCTGAACGCGCCGAACAAGGGCGAAACGGCCATCCCGGCTGAACGCCTGCGCTGGTCGCTGTGGGCGCGTGGCCTGTCCGGTGAAAACCTGGTGCGCTTCGTTCGCGATGAGGTGTTCCCGTTCTTCGCCGATGTGGCTGCCGACAGTGCGGTGAACTTCATGGATGGTGCCCGTCTGGGCATCGACGACCCCGCAGTGCTGTCCAAGCTGGTGACGGATGTGGACGGTCTGCGTCTGGACGAAGCCGATGCCGACACCAAGGGCGATCTGTTCGAGCACGTGCTGCGCCAGATCAAGCAGGCCGGTGAACTCGGCCAGTTCCGCACGCCGCGTCACATCATCCGCGCCATCGTGGAAATCGTGAATCCGCAGATCGGCGAAACCATCTACGACCCGGCGGCCGGCACGGCGGGCTTCCTCGCCGCCGCCTACAACCATATCCGCCTGGCCAATTCGTCGGAGGCGGCCATCGAAACCGTCGAGTCCGACGGCAAGTCACAGCGACGCGGCCTGGGCGACACACTCAATCAGGCGCAGCAAAGCCAACTGGCGAACCGCACCTACTACGGCAACGACGTCGACCCGAAAATGGTGCGCCTGGCGACGATGAACCTGACCCTGCGCGGGCTGCCGAACGTGCGCATCCTGCGCCGCAATGCACTGACCAGCACGCTCGATGTGCAGCAACGCGCCGACCTGGGCCTGCCGGATGCGTACGACGTGGTGCTGGCCAACCCGCCGTTCTCCGGCCGCGTGGATCGTGATCGGATTGTGGAAGATGTGAAAGTCGGCAACACCGGCGCCACCGAAATCCTGTTCCTGAATTACATGCTCGATTCGCTCAAGCCCGATGGCCGCTGTGGCGTGATCGTGCCCGAAGGCGTGCTGTTCGGCTCCACCGGCGCGCACAAGGAAATCCGCCGCCTGCTGGTGGAAAACAACAGCGTGGAGGCGGTGCTGTCGTTTCCGGGCGGTGTATTCCAACCGTACTCGGGGGTGAAGACTTCGGCATTGTTTTTCCGCAAGGGCGGCAGCACGGAGCGGGTGTTGTTCCTGCACGCGGACAACGACGGCTACAAGCTGGATGCCAACCACGATCAGCCAATCGAGGCCGATGACTTGCCGGGCTTGATTGAGGTATTCCGCAGCCGTGATGACCGCTGGGCAGAGTGGGACGCGGTTGCTCGTCATTCCCGCGAAGGCGGGAATCCAGTGCCTTGGGAAGAAAACTGGTGGTTCGCCACCGCAGATACCCTGCGTGGCAACGATTACAACCTGAGTGCTTCGCGTTATCGGCCATTGAATGCTGCGCAGGTCGAACACCGCGACCCGCTCGAGTTGCTGGACGAATTGGCGGCGCTGGAAGCGGAGATTGCCAGCGAGGTCGAGGCCTTGCGTGCGGCCTTGAGCGAGGACAGTCCCGCGTGAACCTGGCGGCTTGATAATAGTTATCAAGCCGCTTAGGCTGACTGCGTCCACAGGAGAACGCCGCCATGATCAGTGCCGAACTCGGCAAGCCGCTGGAACAATTTGTTGTCGAACTCGTGGCGACGGGCCGCTATGGCTCCAAGAGCGAGGTGCTGCGTGAAGGCGTGCGCCTGATCCAGGAACGCGAAGCACGCCTGGCCGCGATGGATGCCGCCGTTGCGCGTGGGCTGGCCGATGCCGATGCCGGGCGCACCGTGCCGGTTGAGGACGTGCTAAACGAACTGGATGCGCGCTATACCGCCCAGGTCAACAAGCGCGCATGAAGGTTCGGCTGACGCAGCAAGCGCGTACCGAACTCGGAAGCATCGGCGACCATATCGCCAAGGACAATCCCGTCCGCGCCGTCAGCTTCATGCGCGAGTTGCTCGCTTGCTGCGCAAGTCTGGGCGATGCGCCGTTGGGGTATCCGTTGATCCCGCGTTACGAACAACACGGCATACGTCGCCGTGTTCACGGGAATTATCTGCTGTTGTATCGCGTGGAAGCTGACCAGGTGGTGGTGCTGCATGTGCTGCATGGCGCCCGCGATTATTTGCCGTTGTTGGGGTCGGGGGACGCATGAAGTGGGTTGAGTTGAAGGATGTGGCCGAAGTCAGCGCGGGAAATCCAGCGCCGCAAGCAGCATCGGATTTTTCCAGCAGCGGCAAGCCTTTCGTGCGAATGCAGGACGTTGGCCGAGGGCATCACACACGTGCGCTCGTCGAAACTGCGGACAGAGTGAGCGCTGACGCTATTCGCAACAACCGGCTACGCCTGTTCTCCGCAGGCACACTGCTGATCCCGAAAAGCGGCGCCTCGATCAATCTGAATCATCGCGCCTTGCTCGCACGCGATGCCTACGTCGTTTCGCATCTTGCGACTGTTGTCCCCGATACGTCTCGCGTCGATCCTGAGTATCTGTATTTCTGGTCGCTAACATACGATCCCCGAAGTCAGGCACAAACGACAAGCTTGCCCTCGCTACCGACGTCGCTCATCAAAGCAGCACAAATCCCGGTTCCGCCACTCGAAGAACAACAGTGCATCATTGATCTGCTCTCCCGCGCCGAAGGCATTGTCCGCCTGCGCCGCGAAGCCCAGCGCAAAGCCGCAGAACTGGTGCCCGCGCTGTTCCTGGATATGTTCGGTGACCCGGCCAGCAATCCGAAGGGGTGGCCGGTGGTCGCATTGGGTGAGTTGCTGGCTGCATGCGACTACGGCACGAGCAAGAAAGCGTCGACTGATGACGCTGGCGTGCCCGTGCTTCGCATGGGGAATGTGTCGTACGAAGGTGATCTGCTTCTCGACAACGTGAAGCATGTAATGCTCGATGAAAGTAAGTTTGAGAGGCAAGCTCTCGAATCAGGGGATCTGCTGTTCAATCGGACCAACAGCAAGGAGCTGGTCGGCAAGACTGGCATCTGGGACGGACGTTGGCCCGCCGTCGCGGCGTCTTACTTCATTCGCCTGCGGGTCGATCAAGCACGTGTGCTGCCGATCTATGCCTGGGCGGTGATGAACTCGAAAGATATGAAGAAGCGTCTATTTGCCACCGCGCGTGGCGCAATCGGTCAATCGAATATCAACACAAAAGAACTGAAAAGGCTGCCATGTTCTGTGCCGCCCATCGAATTGCAGCGTCAATTTGCTGCGAAGGCCGATGCGGTGCGCGGCATAGCCGCCCAGCAAACCGCCGCGTTGGCCACCGCCCAGGCCACTTTCGACGCCTTGCTGCACCGCTCTTTCTCCCCTGCTTGACGCGGACGTCTGTCCCATTCCACTGTATCGCCCATGAGCCGCAACCTCCGCCTCCGTATTGAACTGAACAAGGGACGCCACGGCATGCCCTTGAGCAAGTTGGCGCAGGTTTGTCAGGAAACCACCCGATTCCTCAACTTGTTGTGCGAAGACCTTGATTTGCCGCAACCCAAGGCTGGCTGGTTGGCCGAGGATTTCGAAAACGGTTCGGTCGATTTCGATCTGCGTCATCCCGAAGTCGTTGACGCAGTGCTGGTGGAGTTTGGCAGACAAGCCTTGCGTATGGTCTTCGGCAACACCTACGAGCGTGCCGAACTGGCACTGCGCATTCGGTCGGAAACCCGCAGGCAGTTCTTGCGTATTGGCACTGTGCTCGACACCGACGAAGTTGCGCATTTTGGCGTTTACGAAGGCAACGAGGCCAGACCAAGGCAATGGTTCGATCTGATGCACACCAGCGAACAGGAAGCCGTTGCCACGCGCTTGCTTGATCGCAATGCCTATGGCGAAGTGCAAGGCGTCATTCATGCCTTCTTCAAGGATCCGCCCAAGCCGTATTTGAGTATTCGCGAACTGTCCACCGGCGAATTGGTCAAGTGCTTTTTCCGTCCTGACATGTATCAAGCGGCAGTCGAACTGCTGGAGGACCGGGATGCGGTGGTGTTCGTGGAAGGCTGGCTGAAAGAGGATGCTGCCACCGGGCAGACTCGCGAAGTCAACGCCGAAGATTTCCGCCCGGCACCAGAGTTCGATTCCGAGCTGTATCAAGGGCTACTCGGAGCTATCCCGGATTACACCGGTCAGTTGAGCAGTGAAGATTGCGTGAGGGAAGCGCGTGGCGAACGATAAGCCGAAGATATACGTGGAGTCTAATGCCATCATCGACTTGGTGAAGCATAAGGTCGGTGCCGGTATAGACAAAGAACGTGAATCTGACGCATGGCATCTCCAAGGAATGATCGAAGCGGCGAAAGCTGGCAAGGTTCAATTGTTGACCTCGTCTCTGAGCATTGCCGAGTGCACGCATGTTCGTGACAAGGACAAATTGGAACAGGCGAAGCCGTTCTTCATGGGTCTGCTGGCCTCCGGGCGTGGCGGCTTCACCCTGATTCAACCCACACTGACCATCATGGAAAAGGCGCGCGACCTGCGCTGGATCCATGGTGTTGCACTGAGCGGCGTAGATGCGGTTCACATCGCCAGCGCGCTGCATCTGCAGTGCACCGAATGTTGGAGCCGCGATCGCAAGTTGATACAGAGTGCAGGGACGCTGGATACATTGGGGTTGCGCGTTTGCGCTCCCAGCGAAACCAGGCTGCTACCGCCTGAATACAGACAGGGAAAACTGCGGGGTATCGATTGACTGTTTTGTGGACTGGAAGTCGCGGTGTTGCTCGCAGTCTTTCGAAAAACTGCATGATCCCCAGTGAGACGCCCGCCGACTGCCGCGCACCAATCTGATCCATGCGCAATTCTTCGTCACCAGCCATTCGATTGAGTTGATTAATCTGCTCGTCAAGTGGCGGCCGGCGCTGGTGGCGCGCCCGGCTGATCCTTCCGTCTGGCACCTGAATAACCATGCCAGAGCAGGCCAGAATACACCGCAAACTCAGGCCGAAACTTGAAAACAGACAAAATATTGTCTAATAATGCGTTTCATGGCCAATATGTGGCCTGTATCGGACGCACTCACGATGCTGCATTCCTACGCGTTCAAGAACTTCCATTCCTTCAAGGAACGCACCGAAGTCTCGTTCGCCTTGACCCAAAAGGCCGGCGCCCATGGCTGGGACGCGGTCTCGCCCTCCGGCCAGCGCCTGGCCACGGCCTTGGCCGTGATTGGTGCCAATGGCGCTGGCAAGACTTCGCTGATCAAGCCCTTGGCGTTCCTGTACTGGTTCGCCGCCCAATCATTCCACCGCCAGCCGACCGCGCCCATCCCGGTCAAACCGCATTTTGCCGCGCCGGACGCGCCGATCGAGTTTGAACTGGAAGCCGACGACGAGGAAGGCACGTTGTGGCGTTACGTGTTGCGGCTCACGCCGGAGCGTGTGCTGCACGAGGCAGTCTACCGGCGCCCGAACAGGAAGCGTGCGAAGTTTTCCTATTTGTTCGAGCGCGATTGGGACGAGGCTGCAAAGGAGTATGTCATCAAGCAGGATGCCGATTTTGACCTCAGCCCGGCCGAAGCGAAAAAGACACGTCCGAACGCCTCCTTGATTTCCACTGCGGCGCAGTATGGCGTGGAGGTCGCGCAGCATCTGGTGAGTACGCATGTCACCAGCAATCTCATGGAGGTGGGGCGCGTCGATCCTCGGCATGGTCTTCACAGCGCATCCGTTTTCTTCCACGAAAATGCCGCGTTGAAGCAGCAGATGGAAACGCTGTTGCGCAATCTGGATTTCGGTTTGTCTGGCGTGGAGATCCGAAAACTGGATCGGACTCCACCGCCGGAGTTGAATCTGCCGGACGGCATGACGTTGGCTCCGCAATACCAAGTGCTGGGTGTTCACACCCTGGGCGATGGCTCACGGCACGAGCTGCATATGCTGGAGGAATCCAGCGGTACGCGCACCGCATTCACGCAACTGGCGTCCCTGTTGGGCGCCTTGGCCACGCGCGGCATTGCCGTGATCGATGAACTGGAAAGCGATATGCATCCACACATGATCGCGCCCTTGCTTGATTTGTTTGCCAGCCCCAATACCAATCCGCACAAGGCACAGATCATTTTCACCAGCCACTCCATCGAAGTGATCAGCCTGCTTGGCAAGTCGCAGGTGATGCTGGTGGAGAAGAACGATTGCGTGAGTGAAGCCTGGCGACTGGACACGATGGACGGTGTGCGCACTCAGGACAATCTGTATGCCAAATACATGAGTGGCGCCTATGGAGCAGTCCCTCAACTATGACGCCGCGTTCAACCGCCAGGCAGCGTACTGTCAAAGAGACCCTGCTTGTGGTCGGTGAGGGTGACGCTGAAGTCGCATTCGTGCGCCATCTAAAGCAAATCTATGGCGACACCCTGGGGCGTTCCATTCAGGAGATCAATGCGCACGGCAAGGGCGGCAGGCATGTTCTGGTAACCGCTCGCCGTCGTGCGAACAACCGTGATCACGACAAGGTGGTCTTGCTGCTGGATACCGATACGGATTGGAGCGATGACGATCGCGCCAAGGCGCGCAAGAGCCGCATCGGCAAACGCGGAAAGTTGGATGTCATCGAATCCGAGCCATGCCTCGAGGCGTGGCTGTTGAAGATCCTTGGTGTCGAAACTGAAGGCGACACCCGGCACATGAAGGTCGTATTCAAGCTGCGCACGGGTTGTGAAGCGCACGATCCCCGCTGGCATGGGCAACTCAGTCGAGAAGCATTGGACGAAGCCAGGCAAAGGGTGCCGCAACTGGCGGCGTTGATGAACCACATGGGCATTGCCAAGCGGTAGCTACTCCGCCGCAAGGCTTGTGCAAAAGGAGAACGAAAAAGGCCACCCGCAGGTGGCCTTTTGGCGTGAAGAATTGGTCGGGGAGACAGGATTCGAACCTACGACCTCTACGTCCCGAACGTAGCGCTCTACCAGACTGAGCTACACCCCGATACCGGCCCGCTGCGAGCGGGCCGCGAATGATAGCCGTGGCGCTGGTGAGGTGCAACGCCTGATCGAGACAAACCGGGTGTTCTGATAACCTAGGCGGCCCGCTCCGGGGCGCGCAATCGCGCTGCGGACGCCGTTTTCCCGAGGACTTCCATGGCCCTGACCCCCGCCCGCACCATGCCTGGCGTACTGGAACTGTTGCCGCTGGACCAGATCGCGTTCCAGGGCATGCTCGATACGATCCGTCGCAACTACGAGCGCTTTGGTTTCCTGCCTGTCGAAACCCCGGTGATGGAATTCACCGATGTCCTGCTGACCAAGTCTGGCGGTGAAACCGAGCGTCAGGTGTACTTCGTGCAGTCCACCGGTTCCATGGAGCAGGGCGGCAAGCCCGAACTGGCCCTGCGCTTCGACCTCACCGTGCCGCTGGCCCGCTATGTGGCGGAACATGAGCATGAACTCAATTTTCCGTTCCGGCGCTACCAGATCCAGCGCGTCTATCGCGGTGAGCGCGCGCAACGCGGGCGCTTTCGCGAGTTTTACCAATGCGACATCGACGTGATCGGCAAGGATTCCCTGTCGATCCGGTTTGACGCCGAGATCCCGGCCATCATCCATGCCGTGTTCAGCGATCTGGCCATTGGTCCGTTCACCATCCAGCTCAACAACCGCAGGCTCATGCGTGGCTGGTTCGAGGGGCTGGGCATTGCCGATGGCGAAATGCAGATGGCCGTGTTGCGCGAGGTTGACAAGCTCGACAAGCGGGGCATGGATGCAGTGCGCGCCACCTTGTGCGCGGAACCGTTTTCCCTGGATGCGGCGATGGTTGATCGCATTCTCGAGTTCGTGCAGGTGCGTTCAACATCGCTGGCCGATGCGCTGGCCAAGCTCGACTCCCTCGGCAACGGTGGCGAAGTCTTCGAGCAGGGTCGTTCGGAATTGCGCGAGGTGTTGACGACCATCAAGGCCCTGGGCGTGCCGGAATCGGATTTCGCCCTCAATCTTTCCATTGCACGCGGACTGGACTACTACACCGGCACCGTCTACGAAACCACGCTGGATGAGCATCCGCAGATCGGTTCGATCTGTTCCGGCGGCCGCTACGAGAATCTGGCCGGCAACTACACCAAGTCGAGCCTGCCCGGCGTCGGCATTTCCATCGGGGCGACGCGCCTCTTCTGGCAATTGCGTGAGGCCGGCTTGATTGGCAAGGCAGTGAGTTCAGTTGAGGTATTGGTCACGCAGATGGATGCCGAGCAGTTTCCGGCCTACCTCGCGCTGGCTGCCGAGTTGCGCGCGGCCGGCATCAACACGGAGGTGGTGATGGAGGCATCCAAGCTCGGCAAGCAGTTCAAGTACGCGGATCGCGCCGGCATCCGTTTCGTTCTGGTGCTTGGTGAGAATGAGCTGGCCAAGGCCACGGTCATGCTCAAGGACTTGCGTGCCGAAGAACAGATTGAAGTGGCGCGGACAGACCTGCTGGCGACGCTCAAATCCAGGATGTCGCAGACCGGCAATTCGGGAGCAAGGCCATGACCATCATGCTGGATGGAACCTCGCTGACCCGCCTGCAGGTGTGTGCGATTGCGCGCGAAGGCGAGGATGTTTCGCTGTCGGCAGCAGCACTGGTGCGCGTCAAGCGTGCAGCGGACTTTCTTGCCAGCAAAGTCGCGGGCGGCGAACCGGTGTACGGCATCACCACCGGCTTTGGCAGCAATGCCGACAAATTGCTCGGTGCCCATCGCGTGCGCGATGAATTGCCGGGCGGCAATCCTGAACACAACCAGGGCAGCCTGCTGGAGGAGTTGCAGAACAACCTGTTGATCACGCATGCCGTGTGCGTGGGCGAGCCACTGTCCATCGAAGTGGTGCGGGCGATGCTCGCCATCCGCATCAACACCTTGTTGCGTGGGCATTCGGGTATTCGCGTCAGCACGCTGGAAGCGCTGACCGCCTTGCTCAACAAGGACGTGATTCCGGTGATTCCAGGCAAGGGCTCCGTCGGCGCGAGTGGTGACCTGGCGCCGCTGTCGCATCTGGCCATCGTCTTGCTTGGCCGGGGTGAGGCATTCCACAAGGGTGAACGCGTCAGTGGTGGCGAAGCGCTCGGGCGGATCGGCATCGAGCCGATGCGCCTGTCGCTGAAGGAAGGCCTGGCGCTGAACAACGGCACGGCGCAGATGCTGGCCACGGCAGTGCTTGCCCTGGATCGTACGGAAAAGCTGCTGGCTACCGCGGACCTGGCCGCAGCCATGAGTCTTGATGCCTTCGCCGGTCGCAGCGGAGCGCTGCGTGAGGAAGTGCATGCGCTGCGTCCGCATCCGGGACAAGTGGAAACTGCCCGCAACATCCGGCAATTGCTGGATGGTTCAAACCTTATCGACATTCCCTATCACCTGGTTCCGCGCTTCCGCACCTGGAACGCCGCGTCGTGGAGCGATCCACACGACCAGCAACGCCGCTTCGACATCGGTTGGGACTATGTACCGCTTGCACAGCGCCACGGCCGCGAGGCGTTTTACCAGCGTTTCCTGCCATTCAAGGGCGGCAAGAAGCATCAGCCGCAGGATGCCTACTGCCTGCGTTGCATGCCGCAGGTTCACGGCGCCGTTCGCGATGCATGGATGCAGGCCTGTCGGGTCATCGATGTCGAGTTGAATGCGGTCACCGACAATCCGCTGGTGTTTCCGGATGCCGAAAATCCGAGCCACATCGAAGACCAGGTGATCTCGGCCGGACATTTCCACGGCATGCCCTTGGCACTGGCCATGAGTTACCTCAAGGCTGCCATTCCCGTGCTCGCATCGATTTCCGAGCGGCGCCTGAACAAGCTGGTGGACCCGGCCAACAACGACGGCTTGCCGGCATTCCTGATTGGCAACGAGGATGGAACGGATTCCGGATTCATGATCGTGCAGTACACCGCCGCCGCGCTGGTCAATGACCTGGCTACGCGTGCGCATCCGGCCTCGGTGTATTCGATCCCGACCAGTGCGAACGCCGAGGATCATGTTTCGATGGGCACCAACGAAGCGCGCCATGTGCTGGACATGACCGAGGATCTGGGCCACGTACTGGCGCTTGAGCTGTACACCGCGGCGCAGGCGCTGGAATACCGCCAGGACATGTTGAATGCCGCACGCGCCTTGGCCGAACGGGGCGACTGGAAGGCCGTGGCGGCAAAGATCAGCTGCGCGCCGCGCGAAGACCGGGCGGAATGGACCGTGTTCGAACAGGACGTACGCAGCCTGATGGATGCGCTGTGCAAGGCGGATGGATTCCACGCTGGATCGGCCGTGCAAAATGCCCACGCACGCATTCGCAAGCATATCGATTTCATGCGTCGTGATCGGGCCATGGACGGTGATGTGCAGAAGATCTGTCAGCTGATCGCCAGTGATGCATTGCTTGGAAGCGCGCGATGAGCGATTGGGTGCGCATCTGCCACATGGCGGAACTTCTGCCCGGCGAGGTGCAGACCGGTTACGACGGCGACACGCCGATTGCGGTGTTCAATGTCGATGGCGAGTTGTACGCGCTGGAGGATATCTGCACGCACGATGGTGCCGAGCTGACCGGCGGACCGATCCACGGCTACGAGGTGGAATGTCCTCGGCACGGGTCACGCTTTGATGTGCGTACCGGCGAGGCCCTGTGCCCACCCGCCTATCTGCCGACCGCAAAATTTCCGGTCAAGGTCGAGGATGGTTGGGTATATTCACGCGACGACCGCTGATCGGCTGAGGAATTGTGCTGCCGCGCACCTCAAACGGTGGCGAGCTGCGTGAATTTCACCAGTATCAATTCACCACTGCCCTCGATGACGATGCGCTGATGCGCTGTGGACTCAATCAGGGTGGTATCGCCGCTTTCCGCTGCGATTGACTGCTCGTTGCCACGGAAAACGCAACTGCCTCCCAGTACGTGGACCAACCATGAGGCCCCGGGTTCGGCAAATACCAGCATGGTGCCAATCAGCGGTCGGGCGGGCACCTCTGCATGCGTTGAACTGCGATCGCACATGACATTGAAGTCGCGGGTCGGTCCGGCCAGCAGGCGACACATGACGCGATCCTCGCCGGCAAAGTGGATGTGCTGGAACCTGCGCTCCATGCGGATGGCCGGGGCATCGTTGATGTCCAACTCCATGCCCGAGCCGGACAGCAGGAGCAGGTCGCGTTCGATGCCGGGGAAGCTGGAAAAGGGACCATCGCTTTCGATTTCAGCGATGCTCACGCGCCAGCGGAATCCGCAGGGTGAATCCGGATCCTTTGCACTGGCGATCTCGGTGGTCCAGCCACCGTCGTTCTTCCAGCGCGTGCGCGCGTAGTCGTGCGGTCGAAGGAGTTGCATCGCGACCATCGGGGGTCAGTTCGAGCGATCCGGATTGTGGTAGATGTAGACGAGGGTTGCGCTGCCGAGAAAATCGATGGTCGTCGACTGACGTCCGCCGAGGCGACGCGCGACACGCTCGGATTCGGAATTTTCGGCACGGATCAGACTGATTGCGCGCTCCGCACCCAGTCGCTGGAAGGCGAAGTCGAGGCTGGCCTGCGCGCCTTCCGTTGCATAGCCCTTGTGGCGGAAATCCGGACGCAACATCCAGCCAACTTCGAGGTCGGGCCAGCCTTCCGGATTCATCAGGCCGATGCGGCCGATGAACTCGCCACTGTCCTTCAGTTCCACTGCCCACATGCCGTAACCGCGCAAGGCCCAATGACCGATCAACATGGCCATCGAGCGCCATGCGTTCATGCGGTCCAACGGTTGGCCGTCGCCGACGAAGCGCGTACTGGTGGGATCGGCAAGCATGGCCGAATACTGCTCGAAATGACGCTCCGAGAGCGCGGAGAGGCGCAGTCGTTCGGTTTCGATCACGGGAATGTCAAGCATGGCGGGATTCAGGCCAGGAGTTCCAGCAATGCCTGCGAGGACATTCTGAGACTCTCGTTCCAGTTGTATCCGACGATGCGCTTGCCGCTTTGCGCATCGTGGAAGTCTTCCTCCTGCCCAGGGGCGAGCAGGTGGCGGTAGTCAACGGTGATTTCAGTGCCGGCATGCAGGGAAGCCGATGCAAAGATGAAGCCAAGGTGCCACAGCCCGGTCGGCGAAAAGGAGTGATTGACGAAGCACTCGTCCGGCCAGTCATCGCTGATGGTGTAGCGATTCTCGAACCAGCGCACGGTCGCCGGCAGCAGTTCGCTTGCATTCGGCAGGGCGCTGATCTCCTCGAAACTCCAGGTGCGCGGAATCGCATCGGGGGCGATCAACACACCGCCCCTGGGCACCGGGTCGTCAATGAACACGCCTTTGCCTGCGCCTGGAATTGCAGACGCGCCGATGTGATAGCGAGGAAGGATCATGGTCGCACCAACGAGGGGCGCGAAGTCTAGCACGCGGGGGCAGGGTGCCCGATCCGGGCGGGGATGAATCCACGATTCGAGTCTGGGTACGCTCGATCGCTGAGCAGCGGCAATCCGGCGCAGGCGGATGCCTGCGCCGGTCAACAAGAATCGATCAACCTGCCGGGGCTGCCTTTGCCTTGGCCTTGCCACCGACCACGATGCTGTCGCGGTTCTTTTCCACCAAGGCCTGGCCGATGCCTTTGACTTCGGCCAACTGGTCGGCACTGCTGAACGGTCCGTGCTCATTGCGATAGGCAACGATGGCCTGGGCCTTGCTCATGCCGATGCCATTGAGGCCGTCGGCGAGGGTCTGGGCGTCGGCGCTGTTGATGTCGACCGGGCTGGCGGCGAAGGCCGGCGCAAACAGGGCGAGGGAAAGAACCAGGCTGCTGAGAATGGTGCGGATGTTCATGGCGATACTCCTTGGTGATGGATGGGACCGGGTCCCTTTGTCCCCGGTGTGCAAAGTCTGGACGGCGCCCGCCTGCCGCGACATGGCAATCCATTGCGACCCGATGTAAGTGCGCGGCGGCGGCAGATGTCGGCTTTTTCCTACAGGCGATCGCGCTGTACGGGTTAGACTTGCAGGACTGCCGCTTTCATGCGACGCGCCACATCGAGGCCAACATGGATCCACGTGCCATCAGTTCGTTCGTCGGTGATCTCTGGGACAGCCAGATCGTTCCGCAATTGGTCGAATACATCCGCATCCCGAACAAGTCACCGATGTTCGATGCGAAATGGGCCGAACACGGTTACATGGACCAGGCCGTCGACCTGATGCAGCGCTGGGCGCGCGCGCAGCCGATTCCCGGCATGCAACTGGAGGTGGTCCGGCTGGAAGGGCGCACGCCACTGATCTTCATCGAGATCCCGGGCACGGGTGACGATTGCGTGCTGCTGTACGGTCACCTCGACAAGCAACCGGAAATGACGGGATGGGCTGAACACCTCGGTCCGTGGAAGCCGGTCATCGAAGGCGACAAGTTGTTCGGGCGCGGCGGTGCCGATGACGGCTATGCGATCTTCGGATCATTGGCGGCCATCCTGGCCTTGCAAGCGCAGAAGATTCCGCATGCGCGTTGCGTGGTGATAATCGAAGCCTGCGAGGAGTCCGGCAGCTACGATCTTCCCTACTACGTTGATCACCTGGCCAGTCGCATCGGCAAGCCGTCCCTGATCGTTTGCCTGGATTCCGGTTGCGGCAATTATGAGCAGATGTGGCTGACCACCTCCCTGCGTGGCATGACCGGCGGCAACCTGACCGTCACCGTGCTGGACGAGGGCGTGCATTCCGGAGATGCCTCGGGTGTGGTGGCGTCAAGTTTCCGCATCCTGCGCCAGGTGCTTTCGCGGCTTGAGGATGAAAATACCGGGCACATCAAGCCCGAATCCCTGCACATGGAAATTCCGCCGCAGCGACGCGAACAAGCCAAGCGTTCCGCCGATGTGCTTGGCGACGCCATCTACTCGAAGTTTCCCTTGCACCAGGGCATGCAGCCGGTCAGCACCGACCTCAGCGAGCTCGTGCTCAACCGCACCTGGCGCCCGGCGCTGTCGATCACCGGTGTCGGCGGTTTGCCGTCGCTGGACTCCGCCGGCAACGTGTTGCGGCCGTTCAGTGCTGTCAAGCTGAGCCTGCGCCTGCCGCCCACGGCCAACGCGCCCAAGTGCGGAGAGTTCCTCAAACAACTGCTGGAGGCCGATCCGCCATACGGTGCGTCGGTGCAGTTCGCCCTGGAAAAGGCCGGCAGCGGCTGGGATGCGCCTGCGCTGGCGCCGTGGCTGGAAAAATCGGTGGACGAGGCATCGCGAACCTTCTTCGGTCCCCCGCCGGCATACATGGGTGAAGGCGGATCGATTCCGTTCATGGGCATGCTCGGTGAGAAGTTCCCGGGTGCGCAGTTCCTGATCACGGGCGTACTCGGTCCGCATTCCAATGCGCACGGACCCAACGAGTTCCTGCACATCCCGACCGGCAAACGGGTCAGTGCCTGCGTTGCCAAGGTGGTTGCGGATCATTACCAGGCCGGTCTGGCTGGATTGACCCGTGGTGTGGCCGCTACCGACGCGCATACGCACAAGGGCGAAGACGGCTGCTGCTAGGGAGGGTCTGATCAAGTATTGTCGCGGACAAGCTCGCTCCCACCATTGCTTGATCTTGTGGGAGCGAGCTTGCTCGCGACGAATGAGTTCCGTGCTTGTTCAGAGTTTCCCTGGCAGGCCAGTGAAAACCTGCCTGCGTTGCCATTGTCGCGTCAGGGCAAGGTCGAGCAGGCAGTTTCCGTTCGTGGTGCGATTCCATGGTGCCGGTCAACCAGCTCTGCGCAAGAAAATTCCGTTCGTGGTGAGCCCGTCGAACCATGAACGGCTCCCAACCCTTCCGTTCGTGGTGAGCCAGAGCCTGTCCTGAGCTTGTCGAAGGGAACCATGAACGGGCTCGTGCCAAGTTCCGCGCATTCTTCGAGCGGCCAAGAGCGAAACCTATCCCGGATGACAGGCCGGTTCCCCGGCCTGCCCTTCGGGCCAGCGCTTTGCGCATGTTCGCTACGGCATCCTGCCTACGCAGTGCGCTGCGCTTCATCCGGGCCACGCCACTGATTACGTTCGTGGTGAGTCAGTCGAACCATGAACACAATCAAGGCACTCGATCAGCGACTGGCGGGAATGCGGATCAATCGCTCGCGCGGGCAGGACATGCGCACGCCGCGCCCGCAACTGCGTGGATTCAGTTCCTTGTCCACGCAGATGCGCACCTCGGACAAATCGCGACCGTCGCAACTGACACCCAGCATGTCTTCCTGCATGCCGGGGTTTGCATCAACGAATGCGGAGCGAACCGCGTTGGCGGTCATGGCGGGCGGCTTCACCCCGGCTTGCAGCAACGGCGGGATGCGCACGCTGGCAAACGCACGATCGGCCAACTCGAAATAGCTGGTCGCATCAAGTCCCGAGCAACTGCCGTGGGCACGCCATTCGTGCTCGATCAGGTTTCGGCTCGGCATGAAGGCCAGTGCGCGATTGCGGGTGACGTGGTCGGGCCCCTTCCCGGCTGCGCAATGCTGCGGTCCACCACCGCGCTCGTGTTGCGGCCATAGACCATGCAGGATGAAGCCGAAGCCGCGGCTGCCGCACTGCTCCTGATCTCGCGGATTGTCCTCGCACCAGGTCGGCGACCAGGACAAGGCGATCAGGTAGTAGTCGAACGAGGAAGTCTCGGATTGCCGGTCCGCGCTACTCGGGTTGTGCGGAGTGGGGAGTCTTCCAGCCAGCGCGCGAGTGCGGCCAGCAAGGCCAGGGCCAGGATGGTCACCAGCAATCGCCCATGGCGCGCCTTGAGCATGAATCGATCCGCTTCAACCTTGCAGGACCCATGACGCTATCAGGAAACCATCCGGTATCGCTATCATTGGCGGTTCGAAAATCCTGTTGCACTCATCCATGTCCAAGCCATTCAAGCGTCGCCGTTCTCCCATCCACGGCAATGGTGTTTTTGCCACGGCCAGGATCCCCGGGGAAACCGAACTCGTCCAGTACCGCGGTCGCCTGCTCACTCATGCACAGGCCAATCGAATTTACGACGGCACCACCGAAAACGGGCATACCTTCCTGTTCACGCTCAACGAGCGTTACGTGATCGATGCCAATGTCGAAGGCAACGTGGCGCGCTGGATCAACCACAGTTGTTCTCCCAATTGCCGCGCGGTCATCGAGGAGAACCAGGAAGGCAAGCGCAAGCAGGATCGCGTGCTGATCGAGACCCTGCGCGAAATTGCCGAAGGCGAGGAGTTGACCTACGACTACGGCATTTCCCTGGAAGAGCGCCTGACGCCCCGTCTCAAGCAGATTTGGGCCTGCCGTTGCGGGCATCCGGGCTGCATCGGCACGATGTTGAAACCCAAACGCCGACCGGCATCGGCCAGCAGAACGGAAAAAGCCTGAAATCCACGGCAATTCGTTGCATTGCGCGCTGCAAAGTTGCAGGCTAGCCACGGGATGGCGCCAATATCGCGAACCGTTCAGGGGCCTGCCTTGGGAACCAACGCGGGGAGGCGGATCAGGAGATGGCAGAGAAGGTCATAGCGGCAGTTGGCATTTCCGACGAGGAAATTGCGCGCCTGCGCCTGCTCATGCGCAAGGCTTCCGATCAACTCATGCAGTCCTGGCGCTGGGGATCGGAAACCCACGCGGATCTGCTGGTGATCGATGTCAACGGGTTCGCCGGACAAATGGCGCGATCGCGTGCCAAGGTATCGGGCTTGCGCGTTGCCCTGGTGGTCGAGCCGGGGGGCGGGACGGAAGGCGAGCCAGCCATGTACCGGCCATTCAAGCTCGAAAATGTCATCGACGTGCTGAACCAGGTATCGGATGCCGGCAAGGTTTCAGCCCACAAGCCGGCGCCTGTCGAAGACTATTTCGAAGCCAGCCTGAGGCGTGCGGGATTGCTGGCCGACGAAGATGGACTTGTCTTCGACGAAACCGGAGCCCAGCGACTCGTCGATGAGGACGTCGCGCCAGGTCTTGACGACCTCATCCGTGGCCATCCGCTGGCGGATCCGTACACCAATCTCAACCCTTCCATGCTGGATGATTCAACGCGGCTGGAGCCAACCGGCGAGCACACCCGCCGCAGCGAAGCGCGTTCTGATCGCGAGCGCGAATTGCAGGGCGTATCACCTGCGCAGCAGGGTGCAGCGCGCTCGGCTTTGCCGCCCGAAAAGATCGACACCGACCTTGCGGCTGGGCATCGCCTTCGCGATTACCTCAAGGGTCATCTGATTGCCGGTCCCGTGCAGATTGCCTGGGCGGGATCCGGTGTGCTGACCCTGGACCCTAAGAACGCCAGCTTCCATTCGCCGGATCCGCTGGCCAAACTGGAGGGCTACTGCCGCCAGCCGATGAAACGCGCGGATTGGCGTCGGCTGACGTCTGCGGAACTCGCGGGTATTCGCCAGAGCCAGCCAGCGCAGCCGTTTGAACGACTGGTGTGGCTGGATACGCTGGTGAACGCACAGCAGAAACTGGCGTCCCACCTCGATCCCGGTGGCAGCTTCCAGTTGAGCCGCTGGCTTGAACTTGAGCGTGACCATCCGCGTTTTGCGCGCATTGGTGATGCCATGCGCAGGCCGGCCCGTTTGCATGAAATTGCCGCAGCCAGCGGCAGCCAGATGGGCGACGTATTTGCCCTGGTGACCGCGTACGACGCCATTGGCTGTCTCAAGTGGTCACCGCGCCCGCCGCGCCATGCCGAACCGGAAGACGATGGCAAGATGGCATCGCTGATGAAGAAGCTGCGCAAACCGTTCCGCAAGTCCTGAAAGCTCCGCCGTCATGCACGTGTCGGGTGGTTTCCCGGCAGCCAAGGCAACGCTGATCAAGCCGCTTCCGTTCGTGGTGAGCCCTTCAGTCGTGCTCAGGACAGACCTGTCGAACGACAAACGGAATCAAGGCGCCATGCGCCCACTTTTAGATGCGCACTGGACAAGCATGACTTGATCATCGTCGCCCTAAGGAAGGTCTGATCAAGTATTGTCGCGAGCAAGCTCGCTCCCACCATTGCTTGATTTTGTGGGAGCGAGCTTGCTCGCGACGAATGAGTTCCGTACTTGTTCAGAGTTTCCCTAAGCTACGACAGGGCGTTGAAAAACGTTGGCGAGGCAGCCAGAGCAAGTCAGAAACAGGCGAAAAATGCAGTTTACGAGTTGTAAATGAGCATTTTGAGCCTGCTTTAGACGCAGCAATGGCAACGCTGGTGGTTTTTCAGTTGTCTGAAAGCGGTCAGTCTTCCTCCACCCGCGGCTTGTACGCCTCCACCAACTGCTTCTGCACGTTGGCAGGCACGGCTTCGTAGTGGCTGAACTCGATGGCGTAGCGGCCGCGACCGCCGGTCATGGCCTTGAGTTCGGTCTGGTAATCGGCGACTTCGGCCAGGGGCACCTGGGCCTTGATCACCAGCTCGCCACCGCGTGCCGAATCGGTGCCATTGATGCGCGCGCGCTTGCCGGCCAGTCCTCCGGTCACGTCACCCATGTGTTCCTCGGGCACGTTCACGTCCATGTTGACGATGGGCTCCAGCAGCAGCGGTTTGGCCTTGCCGACCGCGTCCAGGAAGGCCTTCTTGCCGGCGGCGACGAAGGCGACTTCCTTGGAATCCACGGTATGGAACTTGCCGTCGGTCACCACCACGCGCACATCCTGCATCTGGAATCCGGCCACCGCGCCGTGAACGAGTACCTGGCGCACGCCTTTTTCAATGGCGGGTATGTATTGGTTTGGGATCGCGCCACCCTTGATCTCCTCGGTGAACTCGAAACCGCTGCCGCGTGGCAAGGGCTCGACGCGCAGGAACACTTCGCCGAACTGGCCGGCGCCACCGGTTTGTTTCTTGTGGCGATGGTGGCCTTCGGCCTTGATCGCAATGGTCTCGCGATAGGCAATGCTCGGCCGGCGTGAGGTGACCTCCACCGCGTAACGATCCTTCATGCGCTCCAGCATCAGTTTCAGGTGCAGGTCGGAAAGGCCTCGAATCACGGTTTCGTTGAGTTCGAGGTTGTGCTCGACGCGAAAGCAGGGATCTTCCTCACTCAGGCGCGCGAGCGCAGTGGCCAGTTTCTGTTCCTGTCCCTTGTGTGCAGGCTCGATGGCCAGGCCGAACATGGGGCTTGGATAATCCAGCGGCTTGAGGTGGATCTGGTCCTCGTCGTGGGAATCATGCAGCACCGCGTCGAAGTGGATTTCATCGATCTTGGCCACTGCCGCGATGTCGCCGGCAACCGCAGAATCGATTTCGAGATGATCCTTGCCCTGGATGCGGAACAGGTGCCCCACCTTGAACGGCTTGCGCCCATCGTCGATGAACAACTGCGTGTCACGACGGATGGTGCCCTGGTAGATGCGGAAAATACTGAGCTTGCCGACGAACGGATCGTTGACGATCTTGAACACATCCGCGATCACATGCTTGCCGGGGTCGGCCTCGGCGGTGATCGGCTGGGCCTGGCTGCCGCTGCCCTTGACGAAGGGGGGCGGATTGCCTTCCCTTGGGTTGGGCAACAGGCGCTCGATCAGGTTCAGCAACTCGGATACGCCGGCACCGGTGCGCGCGGAGACGAAACAGATCGGAACCAGATGACCCTCGCGCAGGCATTGTTCGAAGGCATCGTGAAGTTCGCTTCCCTTGAGCCCGCCTTCGCCCAGGTCGAGATAGTGGTCCATCACGGTTTCATTGATCTCCACGACCTGGTCGATGATGCGCTGGTGCGCCTCGGCCACGCTGGAAAAGTCGGAATCGCCATCCGGCTTGAAGAAGCAATCGGCCACCGCACTGGCATTGCCGGATGGCAGGTTGATCGGCAGACATTCCGTGCCGAACTCCTCGCGCAGTTCCTCGACGAGCGCCGACAGATTGCATTCGGTATCGATCCGGTTGATCACCAGAACGCGGGCGAGGCCGCGGTCGCGTGCATAGTCCATCATGCGTCGAGTCGCATGTTCAATGCCGTTGGTGGCGTTGACTACGATGGCGCAGGTTTCCACTGCGGCCAATGCAGACAGGGTGGGGCCGCGGAAATCGGAGTAGCCCGGAGTATCGATCAGGTTGACATGACATTCGCCGCGCGTGATCGAGGCGATGCTGGCCTGGATCGAGTGCTTGCGCTCTTTTTCCATCGGATCGAAATCGGAGACCGTGCTTCCGCGTTCAATGGTGCCCGCCGTCTGGATGGTGCCGCCGGCATGCAGCAGGGCTTCAAACAAGGTGGTTTTGCCGGCGCCGGCATGGCCTGCCAGTGCAATGTTGCGAACGGCCTCGGTGCTGTGCGACATGATCTCCTCCCACGGTTGAAGGGTTGGGCATGGCCGCCGACCGGGCAGTGCGGATCCGTATCGGCTGCACCCTTGAGAGCCTTGCGCGATCGGGCGGGTTGGTCAAGCGGCGCTGCCGCAGAGCCGGGAGTTGCGAGCCTATTGATATGGCATTGTCCGACTGTATCGGTCTTGTCCTGGTCGCAGAGATTGTTCTTGCCCCTCTCCCCCGACCCCTCTCCTTCATGCCCCTTGCGTACCCAGGGGGCATGAAGGAGAGGGGTCGGGGGAGAGGGGGAATGACGAAGCACGCCTCGCGCTACTCCCGCGCTCCATGGACTGAGCGTCTGCGCCTTAACGAGGGTTTAGCCTGACCTGCGTATGCTGCGCGGGCGCAACCTTTCCGATTTGAATCCCCCTGCATGCCCAGCCCTCCCGCCGCTCCAGCAACGGCCCCCGTTTCCGATGCGAATGAGCTGGCACGCCTGCGCAACCAGTACGTGGGCCGCTCGCTGGCACGCGATCGACGCTGGCGGGCCCGGGCATTCGAGCGTCGCACCTTCATCGGCATGGCGGCGGTTGCCGTTCTTCTCAACCTGATGTGGATCTTCGGCCTGGACCGGGTCATGTTGAGCTCGTTCGAGGAGAATCCGGACCGCGGGCCGATCCAGGTCAGCATCATCGAGCCGGATCCGGTGTTCGAGATTCCTCCCGAACCGGTGCCTGCGCCAAGCGAATTCAAGCAACGCCAATCGGCCATCGTCATTGCGCCGCCGGTGGCAAAGATGACGCCGCCGCCGCTGAATTCTGCCGACAGCAACGCAACCCAGGCCCGCATCGGTGCCGCGGGTGCCGGCGGCCTCAGGCTGTTCAATGCGGATGGATCCATCCGACTTCCGGAAGCAGGCTCCGCAAACGGCACTGAAACGGCTGCCAACCCAATCGAAGCGGGCAAGGCGCGCTGGGCGGAAATGCAGGTGCGTGGCGAAAACCCGCTGGATTGCCAACGCAGCCGATTCGCGGCGGCCTATGCCCCTGATGAATCCCTGGGTGACAAGGTCTCGCGCAAATACCTCAAGTGGATTGGCCTGGCCGACCCGGCCGGCATCGCCGAGCGGGCGGCGGCCAAGCAAGCACGCGCGGCGGATGGCTGCGATCCGGTACGACCGTAGCGGACCGCAAACAGCAGACAGTTACCCGGTGGAAGCCAGCGCGCGCATGCAATGATCTGGCGCAATTGGCAAACGGATTGCAGAATGCCATGCACATTGGAGATTAATCCGGGGGATTGCAAATGATGCGCTTGCCATGGATTGCTTTGTTCGTCGTTTGCATCGCGTTGCTGCGCATGGGTTTCGCGCAGGAAGTCATGCCTGCTCCTACTATCACGCGTGCCAGCGTGGATTCGTCGGGAATTGACCTTTACTTCAGTGAATCCATGCTGGCATGGAATGGCGATGGTCATTTCACCGCTGCAACGATCCATCCTTCGCTTCACTGTCGCTGGTACTGGTCGAGTGACACGGAATTGAGGTGCAATGTCGATGGCGACAAATTGCCTCCGGCCAGCCGTTACCGCATCTCGATCCAGGGCGGACTATGGTCGCAGCAAGGGTTTGAACTGAAAGCGCAGGAGCTGTGGGTGGAGACCCCCAGACCCGAAATTGACTACGAATATGTCGATGAATGGAATGATGGCGTTCCCGTGATCGACCTGCATACCAACTTTCCGGTCAACGCGACAACGCTGCATGAAGCCTTGCACCTGACCCTGGATGACCAGGTCATCGGGTTTGATTTGCAGGCAACGGGGCAATCCACGCCGACAGAAGGTGACCGGACAGACAGGGATTGGCGTATCCGGTTTTCACCTGCCGATGGGTTGCCACACGAACTGGCCCTGAGTGTTCGCCCGGGCTTGCGCGCTGCCCAGGGCGAGCTGACTGGCACCCAAGACGAAGTGCTGCTGCGTGCCAGGGTAAATGAACCGTTTCGCTTGCGTCGGACAGGCTGTGCGGTGGGCCACGAGGCTTATGGAGCACCGGTTACCGATGCGCCGACACCGGTCAGACTGAGTTGCCCGGCAGGCCAGATGTTGATCCTGGAATTCTCACGGGATTTGTCTGCGGGTTCGTTGACTTGGCTGCGTGAACATTTACCGCCTGGCCTGCGTTTTGAAAGGGAGGATGCGCACAGCTATTTTCGATTCCGAGCAGAAGATGGGGATGTTTCCCGGCGACCCGGCTCATTCATTCGCTTGACCTCGGATTTGGCCAATCGACTCCTGGAGCTGAAGCTGCCCGATTCCCTCACGTCGGATACCGGCAAGCCCATCGTGCGTGATGTTCTGGTGGAGTTTGCCACTACCGATTTTCTCCCCGATCTGAGTATTGAGCCGGGGTACATGGTTGTGCCGCTCGACTCGGAAACCCCAAGAATCATCTCCATGGTCAACCAGAGGAGGCCTGCGGTTTCACAGGCAGAGTTGGCCGACGCCAATCTCAAGCGAACGAAGTCGCATTTGCGCAACGGACGCAAGAACACGCAGGTCTGGCGCACGCCACCGGATCCGAGGCGAGAGCTGCGCAAGCGGGGAGGCTTGATCCAGGGCGCGGTGACGCCCTTGAATCAAGCATGGAGCTCTTATGTGATCGCTTTCGCCGCGTTCAATGTCACGGTGAGCCGGTCGGGCGACCATTTCCTGGTCTGGGCGACCGACTGGAAGAATGCAGAACCGGTTCGTGGGGCGACAGTGGAGCTGCTGACGCAAACGGCTACCGATACCGTTTCCGTACTGGCCAGCGCGATTACAGGTGAAGACGGGGTCGCTCTGATTGATACCACAGCGGTCGCTGGTGAACTCGAGCGCAATACCCCAATCATTCGGGTGCAGCACGAAGATCTACTCACCGTCATGCCGTTGGTCCAGCAGTTGGCAAATGGCGGCAGGTATGAATACCGTGATGTCGCGGCCGAGGAAGGGCAAGCGGTGGCATGGGGTGTAACCGAGCGCAGCCTCTATCATCCTGGCGAAACCGTGCAGTACCGCCTGTGGTTGCGCAAACGCCAGCAGAACCATCTTCGTCCAATTGCCGATACCGGCAAGCTGAAGCTTCGCCTGGTTTCCCAGTGGACACGAAAGCAGATGCTGGAGGTGAACGCAGAGCTTGACCGCTTCGGCAGCATGAGCGGGGAATTCCGCTTGCCGAAGAGGATGCCCGATGAAAACTACTGCATCACGGCGGATGCTGTCGATTCCTATCTTGTGCAAGGTGCCTGCTTTCGTGTGTCGGGCTATCACGTCAACAACCTGTGGGTAGAACTGCACGTTGACCGAGATCTGGTACGCGCAGGTGAATCCATCGAGCTGGTTACCCGGGCCGGGTATTTCTCGGGTGGGGCTGCGGCGGGAGCAAAATCCCAAATCAACAATCTGCTGCTGCCGTTGCGGATCGAAGATGCGTACCCCGAGTTCAGTGAATTCACCTTTATTGATCCCTATGAGCAGACCGCAGGCTCCGGGGGGGAGATGTTTGAGCTCGATCAAGGCAAGCCGGTGTTCACCGATACCCAAGGCCAGGCGCGGCGACGCATCACGCTGGAAGACGAGTCAGGAAATGCGGAGCCTCGGCCGGATGGTCCGCAGCCGATTCCCTTTGGTCAACTGGATTTCTCGGTTGCCGTCTCGACCTCGCCAAGCAATTGGGTGACCGCTCCTGCCTCGCTGCGGTTCAGCCGCCATGCCCGCTTCGTTGGCCTGAAGGTCTCGCCCTGGTTTCTAGATGGCAGTGCCGATCCCGAAGCGCAAGCCGTGCTGATTTCCGACCAGGGCAAGCAAATCGACGACGTTGCCATTGAGGTCCGGATCCTGAAGCTTGCCGCTGACGAAAGCGAGCAGGACAAGGAAGTAGCCAGCTGCCAATTGCGCAGCGGCCTTCCCGGTCATTGCCGTTTCCGACCACAACATTCGGGGAGATACCGTTTCGTGGCGACGGCCGAAAATGCAGCTCCCGCATCGCTTGAGCGCTATGCATGGCTCGAAGGCGACCGGCAGCTTGCGGAAAAGGATGCGGCAGCGAACCTGAGCACAGAAAACACGGAGCCGGCGGCGGGAAGCGTGGTCGAGGTGCTTTTGCATCAGCCCTTCAAGGATGCGATGGTGTTGTTCAGTGTCGAGCATGGAGGCGTGCTCAAGCACTGGATTGAGCGCATCAAGACGCCGACCGAACACATCCGAGTGCCTGTCGAGCGGGACTGGACGCCCGGATTCACCCTGCATGCGGTGGTTCTGGATTCCAGTAGTGATCCATTTGCAGCGGGGCAAGGCACAAGCAATCGGGCGCAGACGGCGAGCCTGGATTTCCATGTAACAGGGGAGACGGGCACCCTGCCGCTTGAGCTCACCTTGGACAAGAGCCAAATCAAGCCGGGTGGCAAGCTGGCGATCACACTGCGCAATCCGCGTTCCAACGAGGTCCAGGTCACCCTGGCCGTGGTGGATGACGCGGCCCGTGCACTGGTGCCGGAGATCACTGCGGCGGCAAGTCCCAACAGCGAAGGATGGCTGGGCTTGCTCAATAGCTGGTCGGTTCCGGACTGGTTTGCCCTGGGCAATTGGCCGCGTCAACCAGAAGAACACGCCGGGGAGCTTCCTTACATTTTCGGATTCACCTCCGCTTCCGCCACCGCCAATGAGTCCAGCGGTGACTCCGGTAGTGAGCGCCTCGATACAATCGTTGTGACCGGCTCGAACATTCGTGCGGTCGATCTGTTCCAGCCAGGCCAGGCCATGGACCATTCGCTGGCCTACAAGGTACGAGGCCAGATGAGCCAAGGTGCGCTGCGCAATCGCTTTGTCGATGCGGCCTTGTGGAAGACAGATTTGGTGCTTGCCGCCGGAGCCAAACGGACCGTTGAATTGACCTTGCCGGACAATCTCACGCGCTGGCGTGCGCTGGCTTGGGCGGCGGATGCCAATGACGGCTTTACCTTGAGTGAAGCAACCGTGGAAGCGACCCTGCCCCTGGAAGTGCGGACCGAGGTGCCAACACGCCTGTTTCCGGGCGACCACTCGCGCATTTCGGCCAGCGTGCGTGCACAGGGTGAAGGTACCCTGGTCAAGGCCAGTCTGCAGGCGGAAGGTGCGGGGGTGACCCGCTCAACAAGCTGGCAAGGGGCGATTGCTGAAAACGCACAACAGTCCGTATCGCTGCTGGCAAGCCCCACCCAGGTCGGTGAAATCGTGGTGAATACCAGGGCCAACAGCAAGCGTGGCGCCGATGGCGTGGCCGCAAGTGTCGAAATTGCTCCAACCCTGATGCATCAGCGAATTCCGGTTGCCGGATGGCTGACGCCTGCCGGCGTGGATTTGCGCATACCGGAGCTTCCTTCAGGTGCCGTGCATCCCACTCTGAGTGTCGAGGCAAGTCGCGGGCTGACCGCCATTGCCTCCCCATGGATTGATGGATTGCGTGAATACCCGCACCGTTGCTGGGAACAGACGCTCAGTCGTGCCATTGGTGCCGCAGCTTCGGTTCGTCTGGGCTTGGCAGATGCCAACTGGCCGGATGTGCCGCAGGCTATTGATGAGGCCCTGCGCGCCGCCGGACAATTTCAGGACCGAGAAGGCTTTTTTCATTTCTTCGCTGACGTGGATGGATTGGAAGTCTCTCCACGCAGCCTGATGCTTACGGCCTACTCGGTGCAAGGTTTGGAGTACTTGAAATCCTTGGGCTACCAGGTGCAGGCAAGCAGGATTGATCGTGCCAGGCAAGCATTGCTCAAGGAGTTCAACGGGGAACTCGAATGGCTTGAAGCGGCAAATACACCCTATCGAAACCAGGAATTGGTGGCGGCGGCCACGGTGATCGGAGCCAATTCGGCCATCCCGGAAAGCGCGCTTGGTGCTCTCTGGAAGGAGCGCGGCAAGTTGAGTTGGCAGGGTCTGGCCAACCTTGCCTTGGCGCTGGCCCAGCGCAAGGGCTGGGAAGCAAACGTGGAGAGCTTGCTCGAATCCCTGCGCAATGCAGGCGAGCCACGCGGAGCGGCACGCGTAATTCAGGGCAGACCCGGTGATTTCTGGCCCTTCCAATCCAATGCGCTGGACCATTGCGGAGTATTGCGCGCACTTGGTGAGCTCGATCACGCCAGCGATGCTGGCAATCGACGCTTGGCGCTGATGCGCGGTTTGGCCGATCTGTATGCCGGCGGAACACAAGCCCTGGATACCCAGTCGAGTGCCCAGTGCCTGATGACGGTGCTCGGCTTGCCGGAGGCGTCGGGCCTGCAAGCTCCGCTGGGCATTGCGCTAGGGGCCGGTGATGCGGCGGCAAAGCTCGAGTTGGGTCATGGGCAGAATATGGCCCGATGGAGTCGGGAGTTTTCCAGCTTTCCGGACAAGCTGGAGATGCGTGCAGATCTAGCCGATGATGCGCTGGTGTCCTTTGTGGCCAATGTCGAGTACGACATCGATGGGCGCAAGGCGCAGCCGCTTGCTGTCGGATTCTCGCTTGAACGCGAGTACAGCGTTATCCGCGACAAACAATGGGTAACGGCAGACACGAGCCAGATGCGCGAGGGCGATTGGGTGCGCGTGCGGCTGCGCATTCACAGCAGCCGCATGCGTTATTTTGTGGCCATCAGCGACAGCGTACCCGGCGGATTGCGGCCGATGGATCTGGAACTGGCCGGGGTTACGGAACTGGATCTCGAGCGAATCGCCAGCCAGGGCAGTCCATGGTTTCCGGTACGCCAGGTGGATGATCGCCATGCACGCTTCTACGCCGAACAATTGCCGCCGGGAACCCACGACGTCTACTACTATGCGCGCGCGGTGTTTGCCGGAAAGTTCCTGTCGCTGCCTGCCATTGCGGAACTGATGTATGGCCAGGCATCGGTGTCGCGAACCGGCTCTGCAACCGTGGACATTGACCCGGCCCTGCGATCACGCGAGTAGTGACGGCAGCGAGCACGAATAATCTATTGACACTGCATTGCGCGGCTCAACGGGCCGGGCGAGACAATCAGAGATTACCCCTCGGCCGTGAACGGCCTCCTACAACTGGTGTCAAAGGCCGGATGTAGCGGGCGCATCGTCCTCTTCATCCGGGGCCTGCACCAGCATTCCCCGTTCTCGCAGGGCTGCCAGATAGCCATCGCTGGCGACAACCTGTCGCATCCCGAGGACGGCAAAGCTCGTGGGGTATTCATCAAGTGTTTTCGCGGCGGCTTCCAGCCATGCGGCTTTCACGCGCGCCTTGAGGTCGCCGACGTCACGAAATACCGCGGCACCCTGGATGGCCTGCGTGCAGGCGGTGTACTGGTCTTCGTAGGGCAGGGCACGCAGCGACTCCAGATCACCCATCGCCCACGCGTTGGCGCGAAGTTTCATGTTGTCCAGATCGGTTTCGATGCGATCCAGAGTCTTGCTGAAGCATTCGAGGTCGTCGAGCCTGGATGCCTTGAATTCCTTGGCCGTCTTGCGCGAGGCCTCGATTTCAATCGTCACCCCAACCTCGGTCGGCTTGATTCCTGCTTGTTTGGACAGTTTCGCAATCGCCTTGTTGATTGAATCGGCGCCAACGGTCATGCCGTTCTTGCGAATGGCCGACTCGTAGAGTTCAGTCGCGGCAAACAACGGTCGCCAGGTCTCGACCTTGTCACTGCGCCCGAGGTAGCGCTGCTTGAGGGTTTGCCATTGCGCGTAGATATCCGTTGGCACGACCTCGGCAAGCGTCTTGTCATCGGGATTGTCGCGAATGCCGACCATCGACGGCAGCAAGGCCACCGACGCCCAGAACCCACTCTTGAGCTTGACGCTCACGAAGGGTCGCGAGAGCAGCGCCTGCGATTCCGAGATGCGCTGCTCGACTTCGCGTGATTGCCATTCCATCTTTTTCGGAAGTGGAGCAAGCACGCCCAGAACCCACAGCACATGATCGCCCTTGCTCACCTTCCACAAACCCGGGCCGGGCTGCTCGCCGGTCACCACGATGGTGTCGAGTTCTGCCGGGGGCGCATCCGGGCTCGGGGATTCCTGCGCAAAGGCACCGCCCGACAGCAGCAGGCAGGCAGCCAAGCCAATCAAGGATCGAATCATGAACACCTCTCCGGATCAGACGGTGCGCAAGCTACACAATCCGGAGTCAAGAATTTGTTGCCTCACGACGCGCGGGTCAGGCACCGCGGCGCCGGAATCACAGCATGCGCATGAGTTCCGGCAGCAGCGGCAGCTTGCGGATGCGCACCGTGGTGGCGGCGTGGATGGCATTGGCCAGGGCCGGGGCAACGCTCGGAATGGCGACTTCGTAGGCGTCGACGGGATCGAGACTCGACTCGATGATGCGCACTTCGACCTTGTCCGGTGCATCGGCCATGGCCAGCAGCGGATAGTCGGAGAAGTCCTTCTGCTGAACCTGTCCTCCGCGCACGCTGACCTGCAAGCGCAATGCGGTCGAGATGCCGTCGATGGTTCCGCCCATCAATTGCGCCTCGACACCCAGCGGATTGACCGCGCGGCCAACATCGGCAACACAGACGGCACGGTGAATGAGCAGGCGTTCGTCTTCCACGGACACCTCGAATGCATGTGCAACGTGGGCGCCGAAACTGAAATGGCAGGCAATGCCGATGCCGTGGCCGTTGCTGCGCTTTTCCTTCCAGCGGATCAGCTCCGCACATTGTTTGAGCACATTGGCGAGGCGGCCGGTATCGAACACCGGTCCTCCCGCTCCGCGATAGGGGATCTCCCGGCCGGTGCCCAGCATTTCCAGGCGCAGTTCGACCGCATCACGGCGGGTCTGCACGGCAATCTCGTCAATGAAGCACTGCTCTGCGAACGCGCTGAACGTGTGCTGCTGGCCGCGCCATGCGCCACGCGGCATGCCTGATTCAAGCGGATAAAAAGTTCTGTCGAGATTGTCGACGAGGCCAGCGGGAAATAAGTCCGCATCGACGCAACCACTGGCGTCCGAGGCATCCTGCTTGACCGGTGCGCGCCAGGCCAGCGGCGTGGCGGCGCAATGGTGTGACCAGCCGGCCACGCGATTCCTGCGGTCCAGCGTGGCGCTCAGCTCGTGCATGCCGAAGGGGCGGTAGAGATCGTGGGCAAGGTCGTCCTCACGCAGCCACATGAGCTTGACCGGCTTGCCGGCCAGCTTGGCAATAAGCACGGCTTCGGCAACGAAATCGTTGTGCAGGCGACGTCCGAAACTTCCGCCGCCGCGTGGCAGACGGATCTCGATGGTTTCCAGGGCAAGACCGCTCAATGCATTGATCATGCGCGCGGCAGCTGGCGCATCCTGCACCGAAGCCACCAGCAAGGCGCCGTCATTGCGCAGGTCGATCAACGCATTCGGAGGTTCCATCGTCGCGTGGGCGAGGAAAGGCAGTTCGTAACGTGCATTCAGCGTCAGGCGGGCGCGCTTGCGCGAGGCGGCGAAATCGCCATCCTTGCGCAGCACAATGCCGTCCTTTGCCGCATCCAGCAGCGCGTTTGCGCTGGCGGACAGGCTGCTGGATGACTCCCCTTGCCACGGCCCCGGTTTCCAGCTTGCCTTGAGGGCACGACGCCCCTGGATTGCTGCCCAGGTGTTTTCGGCGAGAACGACGACACCGGCGGCAAGAATGCCTGCGGAGGCCTCTCCGGGCTGCGGGCCCTCGATGCGGATGACATCGACGACGCCCTTGATGGCGCGTGCTTCCTTGTCGTCGAGGCTGTCGAGGCTGCCGCCCGGATGCGGGCAGCGCAGCATCACCGCCACCAGCACTTCGTTCACGTACTCGTCGATTCCATAGCGCAGTTGGCCGGTGGCAATGGCGCGTGCATCGGCCGTGCGGGTCGGTTTTCCGATCAGCTGGAAATCCTTGGGGTCCTTCAATGCAACCGGATCGCTCGGCAGGCTGATGGCAGCGGCCATGCGCGCCAGTGCGCCATAACTCAGCTTGCGCCCATCGGCATGCACCACGTGTCCGGCCTCGGTGTGCAGATTCGTCACCGGTGTCGCCCACGCGTTGGCTGCCGCCTGCAGCAACAGCCAGCGCGCGGTTGCGCCGGCCTCGCGCATGAGTTTCCAACCTTCACTGATGCCGTTGAAGTTTCCGCGCGAGGTGTCGTCGGCGGGCTTGATGTCGGTTGCTTCGTCGTACGGCAGCTGGATCACGCGCACCCTGGACCAGTCGACGTCGAGTTCTTCGGCAATGAGCATGGGCAGGGCGGTGAACACGCCCTGGCCGACTTCGCAACCCGGTGCGCCGATGACGATGCCATTGTCGCGCTCGATCATGACGTAGCCGGTGAGTTTCACCAGATCCTCGCCAATGAGTTCGATCTGGGTCGTGGTTCTGGCAAACGCGGGTTTGCCAAAGCCCACCAGCAAGGCACCGCCCGCGGTGAGGCCAAGTTGCAGGAAGCGACGTCGTGACAACACAACGCGTGTGCTCATTTGTTGCTGTCCCGGGTCAGCACGAGCGCGCGTTCGATGGCGCTGCGGATTCGTGGATAGGTGCCGCAGCGGCACAGGTTTGCGATGGCGGCGATATCGTCCTTGCCGGGCTTGCGCTTGCGGGCGAGCAAATCGACCACCGTCATGATCTGCCCGGACTGGCAGTAGCCGCACTGGGCGACATCCTGCTCGATCCAGGCTTGTTGGACCGGATGCAGGCGGTTGCTTTCCAGGCCTTCAATGGTGGTAATCGCATGGCCGCGCACGTCGGCCATCGGCACCTGGCAGGCGCGCCGGGCCTTGCCATCGATGAGCACCGTGCATGCACCGCAGTTTCCCGTGTCACATCCGTACTTGGTTCCGGTAAGGCGCAACACGTCGCGCAGATACCAGAGCAGGGGCATTGCCGGATCGCCGCCATGGAAAAAGGCCTCGCCGTTGACCTGGAAAGCCGAGGCCGGGTCTTCACCCCCGGCGGGTCGCTTGCCGGTTTCGGCGACAAGGGGAGATTCGGCATTCTTCATGGGTGCTCCGGCACGGTTCCCGTGGCGCGCATGCGCCGATCAGGGATTGTCGCATTGGTCCCGTGCGCTGCACAGACAATCGAATCAGGTGCAGGCTTCGCGAATGACGGCGGGCAGGGGGATGGACGTTGCGTTGGCCGGGTTGATCCAGACCAGCACCACCGTGGCATCGCAGTAAACGATCTCGCCATTGCCGGACAGGATGCGGTGGCCAAGGGTCAGCGAACTGTTGCCGACGCGCTCGGCCCAGGTTTCCACGGCCACTTCGCCCGGCCATTCGAGCTGTTTGCGGAAGTCGAGCCGGCTCGAAGCGATCACCGGGGCCGACGTCGCACTTTTCCATTCGCCCTGCAGGCCACGCAGCCAAACCAGGCGGGCTTCCTCCAGATAGCTCAGGAACACCGAGTTGTTGACGTGGTTGTACGTGTCGAGGTCGCGCCAGCGCACGCTGATGGTGCAGCGGGAAAGCAGGCGCCGGGTGATCTCGCTCATGGGCTTGCCTTCCTGGAAGGGTTGGCCAGAACCGGCGCAAGAAAGCGACCGGTGTGTGAACTTTTTGCCTTGGCAATCTGCTCCGGTGTGCCGGTGGCAATGATCTGGCCGCCACCGCCGCCGCCTTCGGGACCGAGGTCGATGACCCAGTCGGCGGTTTTGATCACATCGAGATTGTGTTCGATCACCACCACCGTGTTGCCGTCATCGGTGAGCCGGTGCAGCACCTTCAGCAACTGCTCGATGTCGTGGAAGTGCAGGCCGGTGGTGGGTTCGTCGAGAATGTACAGGGTGCGTCCGGTATCGCGCTTGCTCAGTTCGCGCGAGAGTTTCACGCGCTGCGCCTCGCCGCCGGACAGGGTGGTCGCGCTCTGGCCGAGCTTGATGTAGCCCAGGCCCACGTCCATCAGCGTCTCCAGCTTGCGCGCCAGCATCGGTACCGGCTTGAACAGGGTCAACGCATCTTCCACGGTCATTTCCAGCACATCGGAAATGGTGTGGCCCTTGTAGCCGATTTCCAGGGTTTCGCGGTTGTAGCGCTTGCCGTGGCAGACATCGCAGGGCACATACACATCCGGCAGGAAATGCATCTCGACCTTGATCAGGCCATCGCCTTGGCAGGCTTCGCAGCGACCGCCCTTGACGTTGAAACTGAAACGCCCCGGGCTGTAGCCGCGTGCACGTGCTTCCGGCACCTGCGCAAACAAATCGCGCAATGGCGTGAACAGGCCAGTGTAGGTGGCCGGATTGGAGCGCGGCGTGCGCCCGATCGGGGTCTGGTCGATATCGACCACCTTGTCGAACAGGTCCAGACCTTCGATGCGCTTGAACGGCGCGGGCTTGTCCGAAGCGCCGTTGAGTTCCACAGCGGTCTGCCGATACAGGGTGTCGTTGATCAGGGTGGACTTGCCCGAGCCGGAAACGCCGGTCACGCAGGTCATCAGCCCGGCCGGAATTTCCGCGTCGATCTGTTTCAGATTGTTGCCGCTGGCGCCGATGATCTTCAGCACCCGCGCAGGGTCTGCCTTGCGCCGCTTCGCGGGCACGGCTATGCGGCGCTTGCCGGAAAGGTATTGCCCGGTCAATGAATCGGGTGCCTTGAGCACGTCCTTGAGCTTGCCTTGCGCCACGATGGTGCCGCCGTGTACGCCGGCACCCGGGCCGATGTCGACAATGTGGTCGGCACTGCGAATCGCATCCTCGTCGTGCTCGACCACGATCACGCTGTTGCCGAGATCGCGCAGGCGCACCAGGGTGCCGAGCAGGCGTTCGTTGTCGCGTTGGTGCAGGCCGATGGACGGCTCATCGAGCACATACATTACGCCGACCAGGCCGGCACCGATCTGGCTGGCCAGACGGATGCGTTGCGCCTCGCCGCCGGACAATGAGTCGGCCTGGCGATCAAGGGTGAGGTAGTTGAGTCCGACATCGACGAGGAAATTCAGGCGTTCGCGGATTTCCTTGACGATCTTTGCCGCCACTTCGCCACGCCAGCCGGCCAGCTGCAGGGTGTCAAAATGCGCAAGACTGCGATCGATCGGCAGCGCGGTGATGTCGGCCAGGTTGATGTCGGCGACGAACACGTTGCGCGCGGCGCGGTTGAGGCGCTGGCCCTTGCACTCCGGGCAGGCGCGCGGGCTGATGAATCTGGCGATTTCCTCGCGCACCGCCGGTGATTCGGTTTCCTTGTAGCGGCGTTCGAGGTTGGGAATGATGCCTTCGAACTTGTGCTTGCGCGTGACCTTGCCGCCTTTCTCCATGGTGTAGCTGAAGGCGATCTGTTCCTCGCCGGAACCGTACAGCACGTGATCGCGGATCTTCTGCGGCAGCTTCAGCCACGAGGTTTCCACATCAAAGCCATAGTGTTTGGCCAGCGACAGGATCATCTGGAAGTAATACATGTTGCGCCGATCCCAGCCGCGCACCGCGCCAGCGGAAAGCGCCAACTCGGGATGCGTGACCACGCGCTCCGGATCGAAGAACTGGGTGATGCCCAGGCCATCGCAGGACGGACACGCGCCCACCGGCGAGTTGAACGAGAACAGGCGCGGCTCCAGTTCCGGCAAGGCGTAGTCACACAAGGGGCAGGAAAAGCGCGAGGAAAACGTGGCGGGCGCGGCCTTGGCATCGTCCATGTCCACCAGCAGGGCGATGCCGTCGCCCAGGCGCAATGCGGTTTCAAAGGATTCGGCCAGGCGTTGCTTGATGTCGGCCTTGGCGCGGAAGCGGTCGATCACCGCCTCGATGGTGTGCTTCTGGCGCAGGGCCAGTGGCGGCACGGCGTCGAGTTCATGCGCCACGCCATCCACGCGCACGCGCACGAAGCCTTGCGCGCGCAACTGCTCGAACACCTGCACGTGCTCGCCCTTGCGCTCGCGCACCACCGGCGCCAGCAGCATGTAGCGTTTGGTCGGATCCAGCGCCAGCGCGGCATCCACCATCTGGCTGACGGTCTGCGCTTCCAGCGCCTGGCCATGATCCGGGCACCGCGGCGAACCGGCGCGTGCGTACAGCAGGCGCAGATAGTCGTAGACCTCGGTGATGGTGCCGACCGTGGAACGCGGATTGTGCGAGGTGGACTTCTGCTCGATGGAAATGGCCGGTGACAGACCCTCGATGTGATCGACATCGGGCTTCTCCATCACCGACAGGAACTGGCGCGCATAGGCCGACAGCGATTCGACATAGCGGCGCTGGCCTTCCGCATAGATGGTGTCGAAGGCCAGCGAGGACTTGCCGGAACCGGACAGGCCGGTGATCACGATCAGGCTGTCGCGCGGCAGGTCGAGGTCGATGTTCTTGAGATTGTGCGTGCGCGCGCCGCGGATGCGGATCGTGTCCATGAATGATGGCTGGGCTTGAAAGCAGGCAATGTGGATTGCCCACTATAGCCGGTTGCCTCGGGCTCCTGCGCCCTGGTTGGCCGGCTGCCGCCATCGGGGACGGCAAGCCGGATCCTGCGGATTGTCACTGCGCCTGTTCAGTCGAATCCGTCGGCAAAGATGGTGTCGGTGCTGCCGCGCAGGGGATGTGGGTAGGTATAGGGTTGGTAGCCAGGCTTCGGGCCCAGGTGGTAGTCACGATCTTCCTGGATGTAGAAGCGGCAATCCCAGCCGCCGTAGTCGGTGACGCGAAGCTCGTCATAGCCGTTGGCATTGCCATCGGCCCAGACATGGGCGTTGTCCCAGATCCAGGCCTGGGTGGTCTGGTCGGGGACCGGGTAGGGCGAGCCGGGAACCTGTTCTGGCGGCTGGCCGTCGCCGGGATAGTCCGGACATTGGGGCTCCTCGATGACCAGTTGCGCACTGTAGGCAATGCCGATTTCCGTATCGCCATCGAAATCGATGAGATTGCCCCAGATCACGCCATCCCCGCCGCGCATGGCGATACCGTCGGCCCAGTACTGGTTGCCCCGGTAGATCAGGTGATTCTGGTAGACCTCCCAACTGCGTGAGCCGCGGTCGGACCCGTTCTGCCGCCCGTGCGCATCGATCATCGAGGTGTTGCGCGTGGTGTTGGTGGTGATCAGGGTGTTGTGGCGCGCAACGTAGCGCGAGCTGTAGTTGGATGCGATGGAATGGCGGTTTTCCTCGAAATGGTTGTCCTCGATGAACACGGCTTCGGCGCTGCCCAAGTCAAGCGGAACCACGTTGTGACTGCCGTAGACGACGATTCCGTAGCCTTCGCCGTTGCTGGGCGAGCCAGGGTTGAAGCAGGAATCGAAGCGGCTGTCGTAGACCACGCCGCGTGAATAGGGCGCAGTGCCGAACGATGTGTCGCGAACTTCCAGCGCCGACGCGGTGAAGCCGCTCAGGTGCAGGTCGTGCAGTTTGAAGTCCCGACAGCTGTTGGTCAGCCGCACGCCGCCATCAAGTGTGCTGGTGTGGCGGCCGATAAACGTGATGTCCGAAAGTTCCACCCGGTTAGCCTGGCTGCAATCAAATGTCAGCGCAAACGAATTGCCGGAAGCGCCGGTTCGGCGGATCACCGTATTGCCGATGCCTGCACCGCGCAGCCAGATGCTGCGGTCCCTGGCGTAGGTGACCGCGGTCGAGCCCCAGTCGCAATTGCCTGCGGGCAACTCCACGATGGCACCATCGGGCGCATCGTTGATGGCTTGTTGAACTGCCGCGGCAGCACAACTGCCCACACCCAACACCTGCCGTCCGCTGGAGTCCGGTGCAGCCAGGGCGGCTGAAATGGCGAGTACGGCAAGCAGGGCGATGGCAGGGAGTGCAGCCAGCGCACCGGTTCTTGTCGTGTTGATCCGGGAGTTGTGCACTTCGGGCTCCTCATCGCAACGGAAGTATGGACGTCCAAACGGCTAGATTGGCAAGCGCGGGCGGCGCGCGCAATGGTGTTCGCATTCCGATTGCGTGACGCTGTTGGCGATACGCGGCAAAGGCATAAGGACGGGACCTGCCGTGGATGGAGCAGCCGTCGTCCGGGCCGGCGCGGAAGGCAATCGCTTGTTCGAGGGCAGCTTGCCCTGTCAATTTGCTTGACCGCGGCGCGACAGCGCCGGATGCTGCCACGCGGCACCTTTGCACGAGCCCTGACCCCGACCATGCGCACGCCTGCCGTCCTTGCCGCCGCCATCCTGGTTGCCCTCGCCCGAGCTGCGCAGGCTGACAACATCGCGGTGCCGCAGGGCATCGCCGTGCCGGCGGATTTCCGCCTGATCGCGGACTACGGATCGTATCGCCTGTACGAGGGCGATGCGGCGGCCATGCCGGAGCGCGCCTGGACTCTGGCCGACGCCAGCGTGTTGCACTTTGATCGGCAGCGGATTGACACACGGACACAGCAGTGGCGGGCACCGGAAGGTTTTGCCCTGCGTGCGCCGAGCGGCGCGGCCTTGCATGTGGTGCAGTTTGCGGGTCCGATCAGGCAGGCCTGGCTCGACCAGCTGCGGGCGGCCGGCGCAGTGCCGGTGCAGTACATCGAGAGCAATGGCTACCTGGTGTGGGCAGACGCCGCCGCTCGCGCGCGGCTTGCGGAAATGCATCAGGGCGGCGAACTGCAGTTCAGCCAACCCCTGCCGGGTTTCATCAAGTTGGGCAATACCTTGTTTGCGCGCGTGCAGGACGCCAGCACAGAGGCGGTGGTCATTCCAATCATCGTGCAGCGGGTGCGCAATGATGACCCTGCGCGCAGTCGCGCACGTTTCATGGCACTCGGACTCAAGCCCGTCGACGATTTCTCTTCGCAGGCCGGATTCGACGTCGCGCGCTTCGAGGCCACGCCTGCGCAGATTCGCGAACTGATCGAGTTGTCGGACGTGCTCTGGGTCGAGGAGTACCGCGAGCCCAGCCTGAATGACGAAGTGCAGGCGCAGATCCTGCGCGGGCATTTCAATGCCGATCAGTCCGGACCTGCCGGGCCAGGCTACCTGCCCTGGTTGCAGGCTTTGGGCTTTCCGGATGATCCGCTGGACTATCCCGTGCTCGACATTACCGACGACGGCGTCGGTACGGGCAGCGTGCAGACCGGCGATCCCACCCTGCATCAGTTCGGTGATCTGAAGAATCCCACGCGCATGGTGTTCAACCAGCACTGCACGATGAAAACCGGTGTGGTCGGCGGACATGGCCATCTGAACGCCAACATCGCGCTGGGCTTCGACCAGCGTGGCAATTCGGAAACACCCGGTGCGCGCTTTCCCGCTGATTTCCAGGTGGCGCAGGGCATCAATCCATTCGGACGCCTTGGCGGTACGCGCATCTTTGCGCCCGGGTTCGATCTGAGCGCATGCGGCGGAACCAATGCCGGCGTCATTGCTGCGAGTCATGCCGCAGGTGCGCGCATCTCGTCGAACTCCTGGGGTTGCGGACCGTGTGCCGGCCAATACGATCTTTCCTCGCAGGCCTACGATGCCGGCGTGCGCGACGCGGATCCGAAGGCCGCTGGCAACCAGCAGCTCATCACGATTTTCTCTGCGGGCAATGACGGTTCCTGGGCGGGCACCATCGGCACGCCGGGCAATGGCAAGAACATGATCACCGTGGGTGCTTCGGAAAATGCGCGCCCCGAAGACGAGAACGGACTCTGGAATGACGGTTGCCTGGTGGCGCCTGACTCGGCCGACCACGCCATGGACATCGTGTTCTTTTCCTCGCGCGGTCCGGCGCCGGGTGGTCGGGTCAAGCCCGATCTGGTTGCGCCCGGCACGCACGTGATCGGAACCCAGGCACACCCGGCCAGCGGGCTCGGCATCTGCGATGCCACGCATCCGCAAGGCAATGAAACCTACGCGGCATCCTCAGGCACCAGCCATGCCGCGCCTGCGGTATCCGCGATCGCGTCGCTGTCGTGGTGGTGGCTGGCGACCGGGCAGGGCAGCCTGGAGTTCGAATCGGGTGCACCAGCGGTTCCGTCGCCTGCCCTGATGAAGGCCTGGTTGATCGCGCACCCGACCTATCTCACCGGCAAGGACGGCAACGACACGCTGCCGAGCAACGCGCAAGGTTTCGGCATGCCGAACATGCAAAGCCTGTTCGATGCCACGCCGACCTGGTTGCTTGACCAGTCGCAGATCCTGGGCGACTCGGGCCAGTTGTGGAGCACGCCGATCCAGCGTGCCGATGCGTCCAAGCCCCTGCGTGTCGTGTTGACCTGGACCGACGCGCCGGGTGCGGTGGGCACCAGCCCGCAGGTGAACAACCTGGATCTTGAGCTGGAATCGGCATCCACGTTGTGGCGCGGCAATCGCTTCAGCGGTGCATGGAGTGTCCCTGGCGGCGCGCCGGATGCGGTCAACACCGTGGAAGCGATCTACCTGCCGCCCGGACCCTTGTCCAGCTTCACCCTCAGCGTGCGCGGATTCAACATCGCAGGCGACGGACTGCCCGGCAATGGTGATGCCACCGACCAGGATTTCGCGCTGGTTTGCGTCAACTGCGCAAAGGCACCCGGTTTTGCGCTCGATGTCACACCCGCATTGCACAACCTGTGCACGCAGGATTCCGCATCGGCCACCTACGCGCTGCGCAGCGCATCGATTCTCGGATTCTCCGCGCCACTTGCGCTGTCGGTGGCGGGTGCCCCTGCGGGCACCACAACGACATTCAACGCCAACCCCATGGCCGTGCCCGGCACGGGCACACTTGAAATCGGCAATCTGACCGGCGCAGCGGAAGGGCGCTACCGGCTGGCGATCCGTGCCGAATCCGGATCGCTTGCACGCACCCGACATGTGCAGCTGCAACTGGCTACGGACAATCCGGCTGCCGCGAATCTCGTGCAACCCGCGGATGCGTCGCTCAACCAGGCCCTGCAGCCGTTGCTGCACTGGACCGCCATGCCCAATGTTGATCAGTATCGCGTTGAGCTCGCGCTGGACGCGGGCTTTGCCAACATCATCTACTCCGCGAGCACCAACGCGGATTCACACGAAGTGGCCACGCCGCTGGCGCATGCCACCCGCTACTACTGGCGAGTAAGCGCAATCAACGCCTGCGGGGAAAGCCCGCTCACCCAGGTGTTTTCCTTTGTCACCGTGCCACCACCGGGCGAATGCCCGGGCGGAACGCTTGCCAGCAGCGTGTTCGCCGAGGATTTTGAAAGCGGAGCAGGCGCGTGGAGCCACTACGGCGACCACGACAGCTGGAGCCTGACCACGGACCGCGCACGCGGCGCCGGACACTCGTATCGCGCCCAGGACCTGGCCTACGACTCCAACCAGTTCCTCGTGTCCCCGCCCATCGAGTTGCCCGTTGATCAGCAACCGCTGAGCATGGAATTCTGGAGCCATCAGTTTCTCGAGAACCGGCTGGGCGGCTGTTACGACGGAGCGTTTGTGGAAATGTCCACTGACCAGGGCAAGAGTTGGGAGCAAGTGCCTGCGTCGCGGATCCTTATCGGCCCGTACGACGGGTTCATCAGCACCTCGTTCGACAATCCGGCAGGCGGCAAGCTCGCCTGGTGCGGTGATCCGCGCGACTGGTCGCGCACCATCATCGACATCGCCGAACATGCCGGCGAAACCGTGCAATTCCGCTTCAGGGTCGCCACCGATGCCTCTACCGGTCGTGTGCCGGACGGCTTCTATCTCGATGATTTCCGCATCCAGTCCTGCACCAGCAATGACCTGATCTTCGCCCACGGCTTCGAGTAGTGTCGAGCACCCCCAGGTTACGTGCGCGCGCTCCTGTTGAGCCGACCTTGTCTGGTGGCATGCCCCTGCCGTTGTAGAGCCGAGCTTGCTCGGCAGGATGTTCTGAATGCCGGGCGCGCCGCGAAGCGGAGCAAGCTCCGCTCTACAACAAGCGGGTGTCGAGGCTGCCGCGAAGCGGAGCAAGCTCCGCTCTACAACAAGCCAGAAGGTGTTGGGCCCGGCATACGCGGTGACATGTCCCTGCCGTTGTAGAGCCGAGCTTGCTCGGCTGGATGTTCTGAATGCCGGGCGCGCCACGAAGCGGAACAAGCTCTGCCCTACAACAAGCGGGTGTCGAGGTTGCCGCGAAGCGGAGCAAGCTCCGCTCTACAACAAGCCAGATGATGTTGGGCCTTGCATACGCGGTGGAATGCCCCTGCCGTTGTAGAGCCGAGCTTGCTCGGCTGGCATTTCGAAACTGCCGCGAAGCGGAGCAAGCTCCGCTCTACAACAAGCGGGTGTCGAGACTGCCGCGAAGCGGAGCATGCTCCGCTCTACATCAAGCGGGTGTCGAGGTTGCCGCGAAGATGAGTTCAGTCTGCGCCAAAATCTTCAAGCGCAGCTCGGCTCAAGGCCAAGGGCCGGAGCCGACGCGACGTTGATCCAGGCCGTGGCGGGGCGGCGTGTGCCTGCTGTACATTCGCGGCCATGGATTGCCGCTGAAACCGGGGCTTCACGCTTTCCTTCCCGTTGCCAGGTGCCGCACATGATTCTCCGACGCGTCATCGCGCATTTCAGGAATCAGGAATGGACCGCGATCTTCATCGACTTCGTCATCGTCGTGCTTGGCGTCTTCGTCGGTATCCAGGTGGCGAGCTGGAACGAGATGCGGCTGGAAGACCAGCGCGCGCACGGCTTTCTCGAACGGCTATCGGGCGATCTCGATCAGGAGCTGGCGTTCATCGACAAGCGCATCGCCTACATCGGCCGCTCCATCGCCTACGGCGAGGCGGCGCTGGAATGGGTCGAGAACGGCACCTTGACTGGCGGCTCGGCCTGGCAAACGGTTCTGGCCTTCGTCCATGCCAGCCGCATCCTGCCGTATTCGCCGGTGGACAGCACCTATCAGGAAATGCGTTCCGCCGGGGAACTGGGACTGGTGCGCGATGCCGGCCTGCGCACCGCGCTGACCGAGTACTACGTCAGTGGCACTTTCGCCCGCGCCGACTACATCATGAAACTCAACCCGGCCTACCGCAGCAACGTTCGCGGGCTCACGCCCTACCGCATCGGACGCCATATCGGCACGAAATGCTTCGACATGACCGAGGTGACGCACAAGCCCTGTGAATCGCCAGTCGACGAAGCCATTGCAGGCGAGGTGCTGCGTCGCTACGCCGAAGATCCCAGCCTGGTGCGCGACCTCAACTTCTGGATGGATTCTGCCCACCAGATGGTGGACATCCTGCGCCAGCTCCGTGCCTCCTGCGTCGGACTCAAGCAACGCATCGATACCCAACTCGATGACTGAGTCTGCGATCACGCCCTCCATCACCCCAGCGAACTCTCCGCGAGGAAGAACATGCTCTTGCGCCGCGTGATCCAGCACTTCGGACGACAGGAATGGACCGCGATCTTCATCGACTTCGTCATCGTCGTGCTTGGCGTCTTTGTCGGTATCCAGGTCAGCAACTGGAACGAGCAGCGCGTGGAGGGCATCAAGGCCGACGCGTACCTGGTCCGCATCCGTGGCAACTTCGAATCGGACCTGCGCTCGATCGGGCGTCGCGAAGTGTTCTGGAGTGAAGTGATCGAACATGGAAAACAGGCGATCCGCTTTGCCGAATCCGGAGAACGGGTTGATGGTTCCGCATGGAAGACCGTGCTCGCGTTCTATCAGGCCAGCCAGCTCTGGCAATGGGTCAGTTCGGATTCCACCTACCAGGAAATGCGCAGCGGTGGCGAATTGGGTCTGGTTCGCGACCAGGTCTTGCGCGATGCGATGTCCAGTTATTACCTTGAGAACGGTTCGGGTACCGCCTACCTGTTCGCCATGCAACCGGAATACCGCGAGATTGTGCGCGGGCTGACGCCACAGGTGGTCGCCGACCACATCTGGGCGAAGTGCTGGAAGCAGCCGAGTACGGTCGAACAGCAGCTGCTGGATTGCGATGCCCCGATCAGCGAAGCCGAAGCAGACGTGGTGCTCGCGGGCTATCTGGCCGATCCGCGGCTGTTGCCCGAACTGCGCTTCTGGGTCGCCAACCAGGGCGTGGCTTTGAACGTCGTCGGCAACTACAAGCCGATGTTGCGGGACATGCTGGCGCGCAGTGCCCCGGAGGCGGCACGGTGAACTTCCTCGCCGAACTGCGCCGCCGCAACGTGATCCGCATGGCCGGGTTGTATCTGGTGGGCGCATGGCTGATCGTCCAGGTGGCCAGCACGATTTTCCCTGCTTTCGAGTTGCCGGGCTGGGCCCTGCGAGGCGTGATCCTGGTGTTGGCGATCGGCTTCATCCCGGCGCTGGTGTTTTCCTGGGTGTTCGAACTGACGCCGCAGGGCATCAAACGCGATGCCGAGGTGCCGACGGAGCAATCCATCGCCCCGCAGACGGCGCGTCGGATGGAGCGGGTTTTCCTGATGCTGGCGGTGCTGGCGCTGAGTTACTTCGCGGTGGACAAGTTCGTGCTGTCACCGAAACCCGAAACGACGTTCGCGGCGACAGCGCCGACGCTCGACGCCACCCTGTTGCCGACGGAGGCAAAATCCATTGCCGTGCTGCCGTTTGCCAACATGAGCGGGAAACCCGACGAGGACTATTTCTCTGACGGCATGACCGAGGAACTGCTGAACGTGCTGGCGAAAGTGCCGAAGCTGCAGGTGGTGGCGCGCACTTCGGTGTTCCAGTTCAAGGGCAAGAGCGGCGACGTGCGCGAGATCGGCAGCAAGCTGGGCGTCGGCCACATCGTCGAGGGCAGCATCCGCCGCGAGGGCGAGCAGGTGCGCATCACCGCGCAATTGGTGCGGGTATCCGACGGCTTCCACGTCTGGTCGGAAACCTACGACCGCCGGCTCGACAGCGTGTTTGCGTTGCAGGACGAGATCGCGACTCGCATTGGTGAGCAACTGGTGGCGTCGCTGGTGGTTTCGCCGCCCGGAACGGCGCGTAGCGCGATCGATCCGACCGCCTATGATGAATTCCTCAAAGGCCGTGCCCTGCTGCGTGCGCGCAAGGACATGCCAACGGCGATCACGCATTTCCGTGCGGCGACGGAGAAAGCGCCGGCACTGGCAGCGGCTTGGTCGTCGCTGTCGCTGGCTTGTGAGGCCTGGTTTGCCAACAGTGTGCTGACTTCGGCGGAACAGCAGCAGGGTCTGGCTTGCGAAGCCGAAGGGGCCGAACGCGCCGCCGAGCTCGATCCGGATTCCGCGGCCAGCGAACACGCCCTGGCCAATATGGCGCGCTCGCGCCTGCGCTTCGCGGAGGCGGAACGACACTACCTGCGCGCCATCCAGCTCGATCCTGGCTACCCGGATGGTCTCGAAGACTATGCAGAATTGTTGGCGCTGGTCGGTCGCGTGGAAGAGTCTGCGCACGAATCCGAAAAACTGGTGAAGCTCGACCCCTATTTCATCATCGGATGGGTTCGCATGCGCGAGGTGGCGATGGCACGGGATCGCCGCGCCGACATCGAGATGATCACCTCGAAGCTGCGCAGTCTGTCTCCCGACACAGGATTCGGCAAGACCCTGCCTTATATCTATGCTTTGTCTCAGGGGCGCGCGGATGAGGCGCGTACCGCATTGGCGAAGTTGCGAGCAGCACGACCCGAGTGGGTGAAGCAGCACGAAATCGCCTTGTCATGGGCACTGCGCAAACCGGGCGTCGACCCGACCCAGGTGGACGCTGCGCTGCTTGGTGTGTCTTTCGGCGGGTACTATCAAATCCTGCACGGGGATGTGCCTCGTTACGACGCCTATGTCGAAGCCACGGGCGTAGCGGCGAAGCAGTACTACTTTTCGCGACTATTGATCAGCAGGCCGGCCGGCCACGCGATGTTGCGCGATCCGCGCGTCAAGGAAAAGCTCGTCGAATACGGCTTCGTCGCCTATTGGCGAGAGAAAGGCTGGCCCGCCATCTGCCGGCCGCTGAGCGAGACTGATTTCGGGTGTGGCCTGGAACCAGCAGCGACGAGGCCGCCATGAGCCGATGCGCCGGACCTCGTGTCCCCGCACCGGGATGGGCCGGAGCGGCGGATGGGATTCCCGAAATGAGCCTGTTGACCGAACTCCGCCAACTTCACGCGGCCAGGTCCAGCGATGCATCGACGGCATCCCAGGCAACGCAGATGAGGTTTGCTTCGTCTCGATCGATGAGGCCGGCAGCTTCGAGGGCGGCAACATCGGAATGCACGCGCTTGTAGTCGCGGCCCAGGGCCTGTGCCAGTGCGCGAACGCTACTGGCGCCGCGCGCGCGCAAGGCGCGAAGCAACTCCCATCGCTTGGGCGTGAGGACGGCGAGCAAGGCCGGAAGGTCGCCAAAGGTGAGGTGGCGCTCCGGTGCCTTGAGGCAGCCGGTTTCCGCGCGTTGCCAAGCGTCCACGAAACGCTGGCCCATCTGCGCCAAGCCACCGACATGCACCAGCAATTTCGACTTCCTGCTCATGCGTCACCTCGGTATCGCGCAACGTCGGCGAGAAAATCCGCGATCAACTTTTCCACGCTCTCGAATTCGTACGCCGACTCCCTCCGCCCGATGTGGCGGTGGTCGCCCTTGCCGCGTTCGTTGTCGTAACCGACGATCCGAATTCCGCCATGACCGTAGAACAGCCGATACTTCAGCCCATGCGGCCGCTCGGCGTCCGACTCCGGCAATTTCCAGATCTTCATTTCGACAATGCCGCCGTCACTGAAATCCTGCCGGTCGGAAAACAGCAGCATTGCCTTTGCCATATGGCATGTTATGCCATATCATGCGGAACGGTCAAGTCGCAACCACCTGCTTCAAGAGTCGGCATCCGGGAACATCAGCAGCCATGAGCACGACTTTCTTCGGAGAACTCAAGCGCCGCAACGTGATCCGCATGGCCGGGTTGTACCTGGTGGGTGCATGGCTGGCCACCCAGGTAGCCGGCACCGTGCTGCCGATCTTCGGCGCGCCGGATTGGATGGCGCGCGCCGTGGTGATCCTGCTGGCCATCGGCTTCATCCCCACCCTGGTCATTTCCTGGGTCTTCGAATTGACCCCGCAAGGCTTGCGTCGTGAGGATGAACTGTCCGAACGCAGATCCACGTACTCGGGTGTCGATCGACGTGCGCGCAGAAGCGATGCTTCGGCCGACGAGAAAGTCGCATCGGCACAAACGGCGCGACGCCTGGACCGCACCATCATCGTCGTCCTGCTGGTGGCGCTGGTGTACTTCGCCGTGGACAAGTTTTTTCTTGCGACACAATTTGGCGCAGCGACGAAGGCGGAGGTCACGCAAGCGTCGTCTTCGAACCGGGACCTGATTGCCGTCCTGCCCTTCCGCAATCGCAGTGCAGCCACCGGGGATGAGTATTTTGTCGAAGGCATCCACGACGACCTGCTTACCCAATTGTCGAAGGTCGCCGGCTTCAAGGTGATCTCGCGCACGTCGATGATGCATTACGTCGACAGCAAGCTCTCGATTCCTGAAATTGCGCAAGAGCTGGGCGCCGCCGTGGTGCTTGAAGGTGCGGTGCAACGCTCCGGCGACCAGGTGCGCGTAAACGTGCAGTTGATCGACGGCAACACCGATGTGCACCTGTGGGCGGAAATCTACGATCGCGCGCTCAATACCGAAACCCTGTTCGAGATACAGGCGGACATCGCAAAGGCCATCGCCAATGCCATGAAGCTGGTGCTGAGCTCGGCCGAGGCGAGCACGCTGGCGAGCGGGTCGACCCACAACCTGCAGGCTTATGAAGCATTCCTGCAGGGCAAGTTGCTGGCGGCGCTGGATCGGGCAACACCGGAGCGCATGCAGTCGGCGATCCAGCAGTTCGACCGAGCAATTGCGCTGGATCCGCAGTTTGCGGATGCCTGGTCGCGCAAGGTGCGCGCCCAGCTGACCAGTTACTGGTACGGCTTCAGCGATGTGTCATCCCGGGATGCCGCCATCGTATCGATGGAGCAGGCGCGCAGGCTGGCCCCGGAAGCCATGGAAACCTGGCTGGCCCAGGCCTACATCTACTACTGGGGCAGTCGCGATTACGACAGCGCCGAGGCCACTCTGGCGCGCGTCCTCGAACGGGCTCCCGAACTGGCCGAGGCCTGGTATGCGCGTGGACTGGTTGCGCGTCGGGATGGGCGTTTCGATGATTGCGTCAAGGCGCTGCGACGCTCGCTGGAACTGGACCCGCTCAACACCGACATCATGCTGGAAGTGGCCAATACCCTGCTCAGTCTGGGCCGTGATGAAGAAGCCGCGCCCATCTACAAGCGCCTTGCGGAACTGGGCCAGGACGTCAACATGTTCAGCGCGGAAAGCGAATTGATGCGCGGCAACGTGGAAGCGGCCTGGGCCGCAGTGAAGGGGCCGAACGAGTTTTTTGCCTCGCTGCCGTTCCAGATTGCCATCGCCAGCCGCGATCCGCAGCGCATCCAGCGTGCCCTTTCGCTTGAACTCTGGCCGCAAGCCCTGCGCCAGGTTCCGGACTATCCGGAAACCTATGCGATGGCAGAGGCCGAAGGCTTGCTGGCGATGGGTCGTGCAAAAGAAGGCAAGCAGCGCCTGGCCGAGATCAAGGCGCGCCTGGACAAGCTCGACAAGCCCTATCCTGGCGGCTGGTCGTCCAGTGGCGGCTACTTCTATTTTCCCTGCCAGCTGCCCGGTTTGATGGCTGATCTGGCTGGCGTTCGCGCGGCCGAAAACGACTACCTCGAGAACGCGCCCAAGGACGCCTGGGCGGATTCATCGCGCCGCGCCGCCCTGGCCGTCGCCTTCGCGCGCGCCGGGGATGCAGAACGTGCCTTGCACCACCTCGACGTGGTAGTGCAAATGGTCGGACCGTTCGCCTACGCCAGCCTTTCCGTGGTGCCCGGGTTTGACTCGCTGCGCGAGGAACCACGCTTCAAGGCGATGAAAACCGCCTACGAACGCTGGAAGGCGGAGCGCAAGCAGGCAGCAGAAGGTACGTGAGCCGTTTTCGCAGCGAGCTCATTCGCCGCGGTGGTGGGACAGGCGGGCTTTGCGGGTTTCGCCATGCGAAACAGAATTCGAAGAAAAAACGGTGCTGATTCGATGCATCGAATCAATCGGAAAGCGGCCACAGCGGCCACCATCAAAGCGCTGACGACTCGGCTGATCCCAGCGCAGGCGGCGATGCGGGTGGTTCGCCTGCAGTGCCCCGGTGCAGAAACAGTCAAACGTCCGCAGCAGCGTGGCCCCTGAGAGGCCACGCTGCACGGTGTTTGCTCAGGCAGCGGCGTCTTTCACTTTCTTCAACGGACGCACCTTGACCTTGGTCGATGCCGGCTTGGCCGGGAACCAGCGTTCGGCGCCAGTGAAGGGATCCTTGCCGAAGCGCTTGGGCTTGGCCGGCACCGAAACGGCGGTCAGCTTGAGCAGGCCAGGCAACACGAACGCCTGTGCTCCCTTCTTGCTGATGGCGCTCAAAACGGTGGATTCCAGGGCTGCGAGTACGGCCTTGACCGACTTGCCATCGACTCCGGAGGCGTCAGCCAGGTGACTGGCCAGTTCGGACTTGGACAGGATGCTCTTGACGGACTTGGAAGCGGCAGGCTTGGTGGCCTTCTTCGCGGCAGGTTTCTTTGCGACTTTCTTGGTTGCCATAGGTTCTCATTCTCGAAGCATAGGTTCGCCCGCGCTGGGAACGCGCGGGCGGCCTTGGGCAGGCGCGCTGACTTTAGCGCGGAACACCGCAAAAAGGGCGAAAACCCGGCCAAATTCCCGGAAAAGAATGCTGGACCCATACGGCCCGTCTTGCATGAATTGAGCAGTGTCGCCGCGTATTGCCGGAGCGCCTGCCAGCGGCCCGCGCCGCCTTTCTGCACGGCATGGATCATCCACGCACAGGCGAATCCTGCCTTCATCGTCGAATCGAACCAATTCTTGATTGCGCTGGCACAGTTGAACGGTTTCCCTGCGCCGGTAATTCCGAACGCGACCTCCATCACCTTGATGCCGTGATGCAAATGATCGGACCGTTTGGCTAAGCAAGCCTTTCCATCTTGCCCGGGCTGGATTCCCTGCGCGAGGAGCCGCGCCTCCTGGCGATGAAGGCGGCCTACGAACGCTGGAAGGTGGAGCGCAAGGGCAAAACTCGGAAGGTGTGAGCCATGCAGGTTGCGAGGGTGGCGACGAAATCCATCGCGCCGCCTTCTGCGTTGCACGGGAGTCGAGTCGTTGCTTCAGCACGGAATCGATTTGACGCTATGCTGTTGCGCGTAGTCGCAGCGGATGGACGGATGTCTGCAGCCCTTGACCCGAACCAGATCACCAGCCTGCTGGGGCGAATCAGCCAGGGCGATGATGCGGCGTTGGCGCAATTGACGCCGCTGGTTTATGCCGAGCTCAAGGAATTGGCTGCGCGCGCCATGCGCCAGGAACGTGACAATCACACTTTGCAAACCACAGCCCTGGTCAACGAGGCTTGCCTGCGTTTGCTGGGAGACCAGGCGGCTGCGGCGGCCAACCGCGCGCAGTTTGCCGCCCTTGCTGCCCAAGCCATGCGCCGCGTGCTGGTCGATCATGCGCGTCGTCGCCAGGCGGCCAAGCGACCGGATCCGGCGCAGCGCATCGGCATCGAGGAAATCGACCTGCCCACCGACGGCGAGCAGTTTGTCGATCTGCTTGCCCTGGATTCGGTACTCGAACGGCTTGCGCAAATCAGTCCGCGACAGGCCCAGGTGGTCGACATGAAGTTCTTTGCCGGCATGGAGCTGGAGCAGATTGCCGACCTGCTCGATGTGGCGCGCCCGACCGTCGTTCGTGACTGGCGCATGGCGCGTGCCTGGTTGCAACGCGAGCTGGCGTGATCGGGGAGTCGGAAAACTCGGGGATTGACGAGGCGGCCGAGCGCTATCGTCGTGCACAAGCACTGGTGCACGAAGTTCACGAGCTGGCCGAGACGGAGCGTGTGCGTCGTCTGGATGAAGCCTGTGCCGATGACCCGGCCTTGCGCCGCGAAGTGGAGTGGCTGCTGGCGTCCATCGAAAACCCGTCGGACGATGAACTGGGCGCATTGCAGCTTGGCGTGGAGACCGAGCGGAACGCGGTATTCTCGAAAGCTCGCCTGGACGCGCAAACGGCGGCCAGTTACCGCCTGATCGAACGCATCGGCGAAGGCGGCATGGGCCAGGTCTGGCTGGCCGAACGCGAGCAGGGCGAAGTGCGCCAGCGTGTCGCGCTCAAGATGCTGCGCGGTACCGGCGTGGGTGAACCGGGGGCGCTCGCGCGGTTTCTGGACGAGGGGCGCATCCTCGGCGCGCTCAACCATCCCAACATTGCCCATCTGCTGGAGGCCGGTCAGGGCCAGGATGGCGTTCCTTATCTGGCCATGGAGTTTGTCGATGGCGAAACGATCGACCGCTGGTGCCAGGCGCGTTCACTGGTCCTGCGTGACCGCATCGCCTTGTTCATCAAGGTGTGTGCGGCCGTCGAGTACGCGCACTCCAATCTCGTCATCCATCGCGACCTGAAGCCGGTCAATATCCTGATCGGTGCCAGCGGCGAGCCGAAACTGCTGGATTTCGGTATTGCGAAGCTGCTCGATGCCGATGCCGGCAAGACGCGCGCGGCGACGGCCACCCGGGCCATGACCCTGGCCTACGCCAGTCCCGAGCAGATCGAGGGCAAGCGACTGGGCACGGCCAGCGACATCTACTCGCTTGGCATCGTGCTGTACGAGCTGTTGGCCGGAGTGCGTCCGTTTGATCACCTGGATACAGACCACGCACGCTCCAATGCCATCGTTTCGGGAGATGTCGCGCCACCGAGCGCGATCCAGCGACGCTTGATCACGCACGCGCGGCAACCGGCATCGACATCGCGCATTCCAGCCGATCTCGATGCCATCGTCATGAAGGCCTTGCGGCGCGAGCCAAGCCAACGTTATGCGTCGGTCGCGGAACTTGCAGACGACCTGCGTGCATTCCTGGCTTCGCGCCCGGTCCAGGCCATGCGCGGTCGCACCGGTTACCGAATGCGCCGCTTTGCCTGGCGCAACCGCTGGGCACTGGGTGTAACGGTTCTGGTGCTGGCACTGGCCAGCGCGTTCACCTGGCGTACGGTTCTGGCCGAGCGCGAGGCGCGTGCGCAGGCGGCGATTTCTGATCGCGTGGCTGAATTCCTCGTTTCCGTATTTGCCGCGTCGGATTCCAACGTCAATCCGTCGTTGACCCACGCCCTGACCGCGCGCGGTGTGCTCGATGCGGGTGCCGCGCGCATCGATGGCGAACTCGGCGACCAGCCACGCATCCGCGCGCGCCTGTACGAGGCCATCGGCAACGCCTATCGGCACATGAACGAGAACGCAAAAGGCGTGGCGATGCTGCGCAAGGCGGCCGACATCAATCTCGATCCGGCCATTGGCCAACCACTGGATGCGTCGCGTTGCCTGGAGGCCATGGCCAATGCCATGGCGAATGGGCAGTTCCCGGCCAGCGATGCCGAAAGGGCGGCGCGCGAATCGCTGGAATTGGCCATGAAGTTGACTGCCCCGGGCTCGCAGGAAGTTGCCAATGCCTGGATGGTGCTCTCGCTGGCCTTGAACCGTTCTGGAAACCTGGTCGCTGCAGAGCAGGCGGCGCTCACCACGCTTGCGATGAACGAAAAGCTGCGAGCCAGTCCGGGCAGTCGCTACAGCGCCGCGCACAACAACCTGTGCATCATCTACGCCAATCGCGGCATGCTGGCTGAAGCCGCGAAATTCTGCGAGCTCAATCTCAAGCTCAAACGTGAGGAAGGTCGCGATGTGGCGCTGAGCATGGGCATCAGTCGCGTGGCCCAGTTGCGAGCGGCGCAGGGCGATTTCGTACAGGCGCTCGCCGTTGCCGATGAAGGCCTGGATCTGATTCGGGAATTGAAGGGTGACGCCAGTCCATTCGGCGTGGTGTTCCTCTCGCGCAAGGCGGTCATTCTCGATGACGCAGGTCGCCATGATGAAGCCGGTGTTGCGTTCCGCAGTGCATTGGCCAATGCGGTTGCACTGCACGGCGCGGAAAGCGGCGAGGCGTTGAATGCACGTTTCCTGCTGGCGCGACATCAGCGATACGTGGGCGAATCCGATCCGGCCATCGCCAGCCTGCGTGAACTGCTGCCGGTGTTCGAGCAAGACTATGGAGCCGAGGATCCGCGCGTGCTCAGTCTGAAGACCGAGCTCGCCCAAGCCTTGCTTGACAATGGAAACGCCAACCTCGAAGTGCGCGATCTGCTTGACCAGGCCATGAACGGCTGGATGAGCAAGGACGATCCGGATGCGGTATCGCCTGCCTACACGAAACTCGCGCGGGCCGAGTGGTTCAACATGAACGGTGAAGTTCTTGAGGCATCCCGGCTGATCGAGCAACTCGTTGCACCGGAATCACGTGCCAATCGACAAGTGAAAGCCGCGGCGAAAGCGCTTCAATCAGGAGACGCGCAGCCGAGCAAGCTCGGCTCTGCAGGTGCCGGGCAGATCCCCGGTTTGTTGTAGAGCGGAGCTTGCTCCGCTCCCTGGTTTGGCTATCGCGTCTGCCAGGGATCGACGATGCCGAACCCGGCCAGCACGCGCGTTTCCAGTGCTTCCATCTGCTTCGCGTCGCGTTCGTTCAGATGATCGAAGCCGATCAGATGCAGGGTGCCATGGATGGTCATGTGCGCAAAATGGTTGCGCAGGAGCTTGCCCTGCTCACGGGCTTCGCGTGCAATCACCGGTGCGCAGATCACCAGATCACCGAGCAGGGGCAGTTTGACGCCCTTGGGCAGCTCGGCGGGGAAGGAAAGCACGTTGGTGGCGTAGTCGCGCTGGCGGTAGTTGCGGTTGAGTGCGCGGCCTTCGCGGGCATCGACAATGCGAATGGACAACTCTGCGTCGCGGCGATGACCTGCGGCATGCAAGGCCTTCTCCACCCAAGTCTGGAAGCTCGCACGCAGCGGAATGCCCGAGCGGGCAAGCCCGGGTGATCGCGAGAGATGCAACTGCACCGTCATGTCCGGATCAGCGCTCGTAGTCGCCGGCAAAAATCGCCGCTTCGCAGCCCGTGGCATGGAAGCTGACCGTGTTGTTGCCAAATTGCGGTACCGCGATGTTGCCGGTGCTATGGCCGTAATCGATGTCGGCTGGACTGGACAGCCCATTGGCGACGACTTGAGCCGGAGAGTTGAGGGTAAATGGGGGATCGAAGCGACGCAGGCAACCGCCGCTGGCGCCACAACTGCTCCATGCCGCCACATGGATGGCACCGTTGCAGTCCAGGGCAATACCGTCGATGTTGCTCAGCGTGGTCTGGATCAATATCGCCGGCGTGGTGCTGGTGACGGGATCCAGGGAAAGGACTTTGGCGCTGCCGCCCCAGGTGGCAATCAGCAGGCGATTCTGCGCGCGATCAAACACCACGCCGTTGGGAGTTGATGAATTGGTGGAAACGGGAGTGCCGATTGCCGGGTTTTCGAGATCGCCGACATCCACCTCGGTGATGGTTTGGTTGGTGAAATCGGTGACGTACAGGGTGTCGATGCCGTTGGAGGTGATGCCATTGAGAAATCCGGCTCCTGGCATTTGCAGATTCATGACCTGCACGGCCGAATCGATGTCGTAGCCACGGATGAATCCGGAGTCGAGCACGAACAGCGTGCCGGCCAAGAGCTCAATGCCGTATGGGTTTCCCGGTGCGGAGGTGAACACGCTCAGGCTTCCATCGCTGGCGCGAGCCAGGATGTTGCCACCATTGGTGTTGCTGACCAGGGTGCGATCAAGGCGTGGGTGGTACTCGATGCTTTCCGGGCCATTCAATGTCTGCGCCGCGCCTGCAAGCGGCCAGGCAGCGAGCAGGAACGAGTAGAGCAGGGCAATGCGAGTCATCAGGGCGTGCTTCCCTTGTTGTTTTCCTGGGCATCTTCGCGCGCCTCGTATGCACGCACGATGCGTTGCACGAGTGGATGGCGAACCACGTCGCGTGAATTGAAGAAGGTGAAGCTGATGCCCTCGACATCGCGCAGCACCTCGGTGGCATCGCGCAGACCGGATTTGACGTGCTTGGGCAAGTCGGTCTGGGTCACGTCGCCGGTCACCACCGCAATGGAGCCGAAGCCGATGCGGGTGAGGAACATTTTCATCTGCTCGATGGTGGTGTTCTGCGCTTCGTCGAGAATCACGAAGGAATCGTTCAGCGTGCGTCCGCGCATGTAGGCCAGCGGGGCAATCTCGATCACATTGCGTTCGATCAGTTTGGTTACCCGCTCGATGCCGAGCATTTCGTACAGCGCGTCATACAGCGGACGCAGGTAAGGATCGACCTTCTGGGTGAGATCGCCGGGCAGGAAGCCGAGTTTTTCGCCGGCTTCCACGGCGGGGCGGACCAGGATCAGGCGCTGCGCACGATTGCCATTGAGCGCATCCACGGCCATGGCCACGGCGAGGTAGGTCTTGCCCGTGCCGGCAGGGCCTATGCCGAAATTGATGTCGTGGGTGGCGATCGCGTGCAGGTAACGCGCTTGGTTGGGTCCGCGCCCGCGAATGGTGCCGCGCTTGACCTTGACCGTGACTTCCTGAGCCGACGACGCATCTTCGTCGATGATGGCCTCGATGCCGGATTCCTGCAGGTGCAGGTTGATCTGCGCCGCGGTCAAGGTGTTGTCCTCGGTGAGCGCGTAGAGCCGATGCAACAGGCGGCTGGCCAATTGCACGGGGCGCTCCTCGCCGCTGACGCGGAACACGTTGCCACGGTTGGCGATCTCCACGCCGAGGCGAAGTTCGATCTGGCGCAAGTGCTCGTCCAGCGGGCCAACCAGATTGGACAAGCGCTCGCTGTCGTCGGGCTCGAAGGTGAAATCGGTGCGATGGGGTTTGCTCATAGGCGCGCGAGGGTAACCTGCAATGCCCACCGCTCGCCAATGACCAGTGTCACAGGGCGCAAAACGTCGGGTCGAAACCCGACGGAACTCATTCGTCGCGAGCAAGCTCGCTCCCACAGAATCAAGCAATGGTGGGAGCGAGCTTGCTCGCGACAATACTTGTTCAGACCTTCCCTAGAAACGGCTGGCCTGCGGGAGCCCCTTCAGGGGCGAACCCATTCCGCCGTATCAATCCGCTCCCACGATCACGGCTGCACCACCTGGATGGTCTTGACCGGATTGGCACCAACACCGCGAACCTCCGGCCGGTACATGTCCTCGACCTGTGGTGGTGGCACCCGGAATGTACCGGGTGATACTGCACGCACCAGGTAGAACACATGCGCCTGCTGGCCTTGATCGAGCTTGAGCGCGGCGACATAGCGATCATCGCGGAATTCCTCATGATCGACCTGCGCTGCGCTGCTGCGATCATTCAGGGTGATGCCATCGACGACAACGTCGGCCCATTGACGAGCATCGGTCAGGTTGAAGTTCTCTATTTCAAGGCCGCCCGGCAGCAGTTCGACCAGCAGGGCATCGGGCATGCTTTCGCGTGCCTCCAGCTTGATGCCGACGATCAAGGCATCGCCCGATTTCAGCGGCCCGACAACCCAGGGCTTGCCATCCAGGGTGTAGTAGCTGCGCTGCACCGACACCATGCTGTCATCGGCGGCCGGCGCCTGTGTCGGGATGCCGGCGATGTCGGTCGACAGGTACATCGGCGGCGTGCCCTGCGGGGTCATGCGTACGCCGGAGCGAAGTTCGGGCGCACCGAAGTTGCGACTCCAGATGCGATCCGGCGTCACCGGTGTTGAGGTTCCGCCGATGGCAAGGGTGCCGGATACCACGGCATCGCCGTCATTGATCAGGTTCTTGCCGAGACGGCCGATGGCCACCTGTTCCTGGGTGCTCAGGTAAATGCGCTTGCTGCCACCCCAGGTCGCGGCGCGCTGCTCCGCTTCACGCTGATCCACCTTGAGCTCGCGAGCCAACTGGAACACGCGTGCGCCATATTCCGGCTTGGACATGCCGAAACGCTGTACCAGTGAAACCATCAATGCGGTGTCGCGCAGGTCGGAGCCGTAATCACCCAACCAGCGTGGGCGTTTCACATCCTTGGCAAAGGCCTCCTCGATGGCCTTGCTGGCGCGTGGTTCATCGCCCATCAGCTTGAGCGCAATGCCGAGGTGAACCAGCGGCAATGCAGTGAGGGACTTTTCGCGCTCATCGTCGAACAGGGCTCGCAGGGTGCCGAGCGGGGCACGCTTGACGCGCGCCAGGACGTATGCAGACCATGCCTTGTCGGCAAAGCGCATGTGGTCGGATTGTTCATAGCTGTAGTACGGATGACCGCCGGAAAGCAGATCGTCCGAGAGCCGTTGCAAGGATTTTTGCAGTACGGATTCGGGCACCAGGAATCCTTCGTCACGGGCATCCAGAAGGAATTCGGTGACATACGGCGTGATGAAGGTATTGGCTTCGGAGTCACCGCCCCACATGGAGAAATGACCCGTGCCCGTCTGCATCGATGCCACGCGGCCAACGGCGCCTTCGATGCGCGCCTTGCGTTGTTCGGCATCCAGGCCCGGCACGTGCAGTTTTGCGGCGGTCTGCTCATCCAGCAGCAAGGCGGCGAAGCCCTTGCTGGTGGTTTGCTCGACGCAGCCATAGGGATACTTGAGCAGGTCGGCCAGGGCCGCCGAGAACGGCAGCGGTGGCAAGCTGCTCAGGGTCAGGCGTGCGTTCACCGAATCCGGAATCAGCCCGTCCATTGCGCCGGCACCGAGGCTGATCGGCGCGAGCGAGTCGAGGGACTGCGGCGTCGAACGCAGGACGCCGGGCCAGCCGGCACGCACGACCATTTCAAAGGCGCGTTCGATGCGGATGGGATCACCGGCCTTGTCGCTGGATTCCGCCGTGACGCGCAGGTGGCCGACACCGAATCCCTGCAGTGCATCCAGCTCGAAGGTGAGCGTGCTCTTGCCGTTGTCTTCCAGACTCAAGGCGCGCTCGCCCTTGCGGATGGCCAGCGGATGATCGGTGCTCAGCGTGACGCGGAAATCGCGCTTGGCGCCCGAGAAATTCTGCAGGTCCAGTGCCAGCAGGGCCTGGTCTCCCGGCGCCATCACGCGCGGCGTGCTGATCTCCGCAACCAGCGGCGCACGCACCACGGTTTCCATGTCGCTGCTGCCATATTGCTCGTCGCTGTAGACCAGCGCGCTGAGGCGCAAAGTGCCGTTGAAGTCAGGCACCTTGAGCGGAACCGTGGCCTTGCCTTGCGCATCCAGCACAACCGGGCCGGAGAACAGGTCGACCGTCTGCACCTTGGCCGTGGGGCGACGCGCCTGCGGCAGCGCGTCGAGCGCCATGTCGCCACCGAATCGCAGGCGTGCATTGCTGCCGCTGAAACTCTCGATCACCCGCCCATACAAGTCGTACGCATCCACGCCGAGGCGGCGCTGTGCGAAGAACCAGGCATTGGCATCCGGAACCGCGAAGCGGGTGATGTTGAGGATGCCGACATCCACTGCGGAAATCGTGACCCGCGCCTGCTTGCCGGCCAGTACCGGCACGTCCACCGAAACCGCAAGTTCGGTTTCCGGCTTGATGAGCTTGCTTGCATCGAGTTTCACCTCGACCTTGCGCGCGCTGCGATCCATCGGCACGAAGGCTTCGCCGACCGCGCGTGCGGGCGTGATGCGCTCGACCGCGGAGCCGCCGCGGAACACGAGTGCGCTCAGATACACGTCATGGCGCTCCCAGTCCTTGGTGACCGGAATCTCGAAGGTGCTGCCGGCCTTGGCTTCGATATTGCGCGTGTACAGCATGCTGTCGGATTCGACGATCAGCACGCCGGAACCGGAATGCGGCGGCGTCAGGGTCACCTTGAGCGTGTCGCCGGCCTTGTAACTGGATTTGTCCAGCGACAGCTTGACCTTGTCCGGTCGCGCCTCGCCGCCGCGGTTGTCGTCGTTCCAGCTCCAGCCTGCGGTGAACGGGAAGCGCAGGGTCAAGCCGGTGGCCGGATCCAGCACCTCGACGCGGTAACCACCCCATTCGACCGGCAGATCGATGCGCGCAGCCTTGCCGGCGTCGAGATTGATGTCGCGGGTTTCCGCATTCTCGAAGCGCTCGACATAGTTGAAATGCCAGCCGCTCTCGCGATCCCAGATCCAGTGATAGTCGCGACGCTCGCGCACCAGGGTGAGTTTCAGGTTCTGCGCGGCCAGCATGTCGCCGCCGGCGTTGCTGTTGATCAATTCGAAACTGGCCGTGGCATTGGCCGAAGCGCCATCCTCAACGTCGAACAGGGGACGAATGCCGACCAGGGTTTGCGCTGGCCAGACCGTGCGCTTGAGGACGCGGGTGACGCTGCGCCCGCCGGTTTCGTGCAGGCTTCCGGACAACACCACGGAAACCGGCGCCGCCTTGGTTTCCTCGAGCACGCTGATGTCGGTTTCAAGATGACCGTTGGCATCGAGCTTGGTATCCAGCACATCGCTGGCTTCCTTGGGCAGGCTGATCAGCGGGTCGCCAAAGAAGTAGTCCTTGCGCGAATCGACCGGGTGCACATCCGCGCTCAGGGTCAGGCGTGCGGTGAAGCGGTTTTCCGCAGCCGGTGCGCCGTACAGATAATCGCCTTGCACCTGCAGGGACAACGGCACGCCCGGCTCCAGCTGCGCCTGCTTGCTGTCGAGTGACAGCTTCATGCGCTCCGGAAGGAATTCCTCGATGCGCACGACCAGGCTCTGGGTGGCTTCCTTGCTGGCCGGGTCGAGGCGGAACTCGACATTCCAGCGCCCGGTGGGTGCATCCTCGGGAATCAGGCGCGACCACTCGAAGTAGCCGAGTTCGCCCGGTTCAAGACGCGCTTCCGCATAGGGGCGGCCATCGGGTTGCTTGAGCGTGGCAAACAGCGGTTGTGCCTTGATCGATTTGCCGTCGTGGTCGCGCAGCAGCGCCGACAGTCGCACCGTTTCGCCGGGACGATACAGATCGCGGCCACTCCAGGCGAACACGTCGAACCAGGCCTGGCTGCGCCCGGCCACGGCGAAATCGGAAAGATCCAGGGCCGGCTGGTTGAACGGCAGCATGGAGACATCGCGGCCCGATTTTGCGACCAGCACATGCGCGGCATCGAGCGTGTAGGCCAGCATGGCGTTGCCGTTTTCGTCAGCGCGGGCGTTGGCCACCGGCTTGCCGGTCGCGTCGATCACGCTGAGTTCGACGCCGGAAATCGGCTCGCCGGATTTGAGCGAGGCGGTGTGCACGAACATCTTGTCCTTGTAGATGCGGCTGTGTACGCCGATGTCGCTGACAAAATAGAAACTGGTTTCAATCTCGCTGCGGAAGGTGCCGGGGCGCTTGAGCGCGGCAAAGTACAGGCCGGGTTTCTGCAACTCGGGAATGTTCTGGATCGGCAGGTAGCTGAGCGAGCGTTCGTTTTCCTTGCCGTTCAGCACGAAGCGGTTGCTGTACACCGATTCGGTGATTTCCGCCACCGGCTTGCCGGCGCGGCTGTACCAGCCGTATTCCGGGTCGAGATCCCAGGAGCCGCGCTTGCCGTTCTTCTGGTAGGCAGCAAAGAAGTTGGCCAGTTCGTTGTCGTGCACGCGCAGGAACTCGACATCCACTTCATTGACATTGACGGAAACCACGGGAAGCCCGCGCGTTTCGCGTGCAGGCAACACGCTGCCCTGTGCGGCAAAACCGACCGCAGGCTCCAGTGGACCGGTGAAGATGTCCTTGCTCGTTTCGCTGCCGAGGGTTTCGCCGTCGATGGCGGCAAGCTCGGCCTTCACTTGCACGTTGTACGAGGCATTGGCCTGCACGAACGGAAAACGCAGGGTCTTGCCATCCTCGGCCAGTGCCCAGCTTCCGCTGACGTTTGCTCCCTGACTGTCCTTTACGCTGATGAGGTCGTCAAAGGATTGCGTGCCGACCAGCGCCCTGGGGAATTCCAGGGTGAGCGCGAGTTGCCCTTGCGGACATCTCCGCGCGCGCCGAGATGATCTCGAAGCGCGCATCGGCATCCGGCTTGGCCGGCTCCGCCGCCACCGGTGTCGTGCCCTGGGTTTCGGGCACCGGAGTGGTTTGCTTGCCGCAGCCGCCCAGCAACACCAGCGAGCTTGCCATCAAGGCGCCAGCCGCAGCACGCCATCCCCGGTTCCTCTGCAACGTTGTCATGGCCTGTTTCCCTTGTGGCATTCGGCGCCAGTATAGCGGCGCCATCTGGCGCAGTTCGGGCAGGAAACGGCATTTGCCTGATCCGATGCGCCTGCACCCGGGCGTTGCGTTTTGCGGCGGCGAACGGGATGCTTGCCGGGGACCCTCGCGTGGCCGGCATGTGTGGGCGGGCAGGGCGTGAATCCAACGGGGATGAGCATGGCCAAGTCAGCAAGCACCAAGCGCGAGGCAATGTCCAAGGTGGATACCGCCTGGTTGCGCATGGAGCGACCGACCAACCTGATGATGATCACCGGCGTGCTGATGTTTGCCGCGCCGTTGCAGCACGCGAAGATCAAGCAATTGCTGGGCGAGCGCTTCCTTGCCTATCCGCGCTTCCGTCAGAAGGCGGTGAATACGCCATCAGGTGCGTACTGGGAAACCGACGCGGACTTCGATCTGGACTGGCACGTACGCCTGGCCGCATTGCCGGGCGCCGGTGACAAGCTGGAACTGGAAACCTTTGTCGGCGAACTGGCATCGTCGCCGCTGGATCATTCCAAGCCCTTGTGGCAATTCCATGTGGTGGAGAACTACCGCGGTGGCAGCGTGCTCATCGCCCGCATCCATCATTGCTACGCGGATGGCTTGGCCCTGGTGCAGGTGATGCTCTCGCTGACCGATACCGCGCCCGATCCGCAGCAACACGCGGACCTGGCCAAGACCTGGCTCAAGCGCGACGGCGGCAATCTCTGGCAGCGCATGTTGGAGCCGGCCCAGGCAGGCATGGGCAAGGCTCTCAAGATCGGCAACAAGGTGTTCGAGAAGATTGCGCAGATGATTGCCGATCCCGAAGTGGCGGCAAACGTCGCGCGTGAAGGCGGCGAGATCACGCGCGAGTTGGCCAATGCCCTGCTGCTGTCGGACGATCCGCACACCGCGCTCAAGGGTCCGCTGGGCGTGATCAAGCGCGTAGCCTGGGCTGATCCGCTGCCGCTTGAGGAAGTGAAAACCCTCGGTCGCGCGCTCGGCTGCACGGTCAATGACGTGTTGCTGGCCTGTGCCAGCGGTGCGCTGCGTAGCTATCTGCTCGATCAGGGTGACGAAGTCGATGGCCTGACCATTCGCGCCACCGTGCCGGTCAACCTGCGACCCCTGGAGCACGCGAAGAAACTCGGCAACCATTTCGGCCTGGTATTCCTGGAGTTGCCGGTGGGCGAGGCCAATCCGCTGCGCCGCCTGGAACGTGTCGGTGCCTGCATGCGCGAGCTGAAGCGTTCACGCCAGGCCATCGTCACCCTGGGCCTGCTCGCTGCGCTCGGCATGGGGCCGCAAGCCCTGCAGGCACCGGCGCTGGAGTTGTTCAGCCGCAAGGCCACCACGGTGGCGACCAATGTTCCGGGTCCGCAACAGCCGCTGTATCTGACCGGCGTGGAAGTCAGCGAATTGATGTTCTGGGTGCCGCAATCCGGCTCCATCGGTGTCGGTCTTTCGATACTCAGTTACAACGGCAACGTGCACTTCGGTTTGATCGGCGACGCCAAGCGCGTGCGCGACCCCGATGCCGTGACCACCCGCTTCGCCCGCGAATTCGAGAAGCTGGTGCTGATCGCGCTGATGGAAGACTGGGACAGCGAGATCAACGCCAGTTGCGCTGCCGCAACTTTGGAGCACGAACTGATCCGTTGAGCGGCAAGGGACGCCACCCTCGCAACCGCCGCTTGCCGGTTTGCCGAACGCGCAGGCTCATCGACCAAACATTGATCTAGCCCTCCGTCTTTCGGACACTTGGCTAAGCAGCGTTGGTCTGTTCGAACTGTTCCGGTCTGAGATAGAGATCTTGGATGTCCCGAGATTCTCCGCCTAGATTCTCCCGATGTTCCGCGGAATTTCACCGCTAGAGGGTGCCATGCCAACAAAGCCGCTGGATCGACTCATGTTCGCCCAAGGCGGCCTGTGCTTCTTCTGCTCTGCTGCGCTTCCAAAGTCGGAAGCGAGCGTTGAGCATCTGGTGGCAAGTTCGCGTGCCGGGAGCAATAGTGATGACAACTGCGTTGCCTGTTGCAAGGCCATGAATGCCCTGCTCGGCAGCATGTCCCTTAAGGAAAAAATCAAGGTAGTGCTGAACCAGAAAGGTCAATTTAAATGCCCGAATGGAACCAGCAATCACCCGTCAAAGCCAACCGCGAAGCAACCCGGCAAGGTGAAGTTGGTTGTGGATCCTCCAAAGGCCAAGCTACCCAAAGCTGCGCCCGTTCATGCGAGCCATAGTGAAGTCTCACCGGAAATAATCATAAAGGTCATCGAGAACTTAAGGTCTCGTGGTAACGCCCGACCCAAGCACCTCTCGTCACTTAGAGCCACGCTAGCGGCACTCGCTAGCCTTAAGCTCACGCCGTCGCAGGTTGTGTATGTCCTTGAGCAACTACAGGCCGTCGGCAAAATCTCCATTGGTTCCGACGAGATAGTCACTTACAAGCTTTAGTCGCGCGCGCTTTAACCGCACACGTCCGTGGAGGATCCAGGAGAATTCAGAGGAGGATCCAGGACACGTAGGAGGATCCAGGACACCCAGGATCTAGGAAGACCGAAACCGGCACGCCCGCGATTTGCCAGCTCGCCGAACGCGTCTTGCAAGACCGACGGATGACGGGCCAGTGGCAGGGAGCGGACCATGATTCCGGTTTGTGTGCCTGCGCATTGTTCGATTTGCCCTCTATCCGGGTTTGATACTCATGTGGCACAGACCCCGTTGCTTTCTGCGCACGGACTGAGGTGAATTGCCCTGAACTCGAACATCCAGGAGGCGTCATGAGTGCGAAGTCCGTGATGGCAGTGGTGCTGGGCTTGTTTCCGATGTACTCGCATGCCGCCACTCGTTTTGTTGCCACCACCGGTGTCAACAGCGGTGCCTGCACCAGCCAGGCCTCACCCTGCCGGACGATTCCCTACGGCGCCAGTCAAATGGTCGCGGGCGATACCCTGATCGTGGCCGACGGAACCTATTCGGAGATCAATCCCATTTACGATGCGGTTCCCTCCGGCAATGCAGGTCCGGATGGCATCCCGCGCACGGCAGACGATGTCTATACGACGGTGCGCGCGGCAAACGATTTCGGTGTGCTGATTGATGGCTCGGCATGGACGGGGTACGCCTTCGGCATCCGCCTGCGCGAAAAGCAGTTCATCCAGGTGCGCGGATTTCGCGTGCATCTCAGCCAGGGCAACGAAAACGGTGCGCCTGTATCAATCGAAAACAGCAACCACATCAAGATCATCCGCAACGGCTTCGGCTATGCCGGGGTGACCGGCAACTCATCCACGGTTGCGGTTGGCGTGGATTCCGACTACGTGCTGGTGGAGGAGAATTTCGCGTTTGGCGGCAGTCGCTACATGTTTCTGAACTATTGGGCGGATCACGTCGTCTTTCGTCGCAACGTGGCACGCAACGATTACTGGATCGGAACCCTGCAGGCGGCAGCGTTCACGAACTACGACTCGGTCAACACGGTGTGGCAGAACAACATCGCCATCGACTCGAACACCGGCTGCTGTCCCGGGCATTCCGGTCTGTATGCCGCGTTCTTCAACGAGAACAAGTCGGATCGAGCACCCGATACCAGCCAGGAGTTTCACGGCAACATCGTCCTCAACTTCAAGGCTGGTTACGGCACCCATCTGGATTGGCTCGTCACCGGCACGCGGAAGATGAGCAACAACATCTGGTGGGACGGCAACGGCGCATATTGGGGAGCGCAGGGCGAAACGGAGATCCAGGGCTTTCCGTCCCAGAACCTGCCGGCGAGCTGGCCGCAGGTCAGCCACATCACCTCCGGCGAGAACGCTGGTGTCTACGACCCTGCCAACGCCGGTGGCATGTGGGGAACCGGTTTGGCCTTGAACGAGGACTGGCCGAACGAGGTGAAGAGCTCGATCTTCGTCGCCAACGAATCGTTTGGGGTGGCGGGGTACGTCAACGGCCATCACAACGCATTCTTCGGCAATGGTGCCCCGTATGGCGGCGCGCAATCGGATCCCGGCGTGGGCGACATCACCAACCACAACATTCTCTACTCGATCGCCAATCCTGGCGGAAGCCTTCGCTATCTGCCGCGCGGACCCGAGCCGGGCTCGTTGCTGGCCTCAGCCGGAGACAACGGTGGCCGGGTAGGCGCGCGCGTGCTCTGGAAAATCGGCCTGGACGGCACCCTCTACGGCGAACCTGGCTGGAACGTGGAGCGTAGCCCCGAGAATGGTTACGGCCGGCCCGAAGACAGCCTGTGGCCGTGGCCAAACGAGAACATCATCAAGGCGGAATTTGCCGCCTATTCCGGCGGCGGGCTACCGGGTGCGCGCGGATTCGCGGCGCCCGGCAACGGCCTCTACGGCGGGCCGATCACACTGAGTTCCTACATTTGGGAATACCTGGGCAGCCCCTATCCAATCGACGTGATCTTCCGCAACGGATTCGACCCGGGTGGATGATGCGCCGGGATACCGGCGAGGCGATTTCACATCAGGCAGCGCGGGTCATCCGGCATTGCGCTCAGGCGGGGGTCTGCTTGCGGATCCTTCGCGACTGCCGACCGATCAGATGGAAGGCGAGGCGATCCGGCATCAGCTTGAGCAGGGTCTTGATGGTGCGGTTGACGCGGCCGTTGATGTAGACCGGATCGCCACGTTCCACGGCATCGAGTCCCTGGCGGACCACGGTTTCCGCGTCCATCCAGAGCCATTTCGGCAGCTTCGACATCATCTCGCGGGAACCGGTGACATCGTGGAATTCGGAGTACGTGAATCCCGGGCACAGGGCGCAGGTGTTTATGCCGTCGGCACGGTATTCCAGATGCAGGGCCTGTGACAGCTTGATCAGATAAGCCTTGGCGCCGGCATACAGGGTTTGTCCGGCCGAGCCGGGAATGTGTCCGGCCAGCGAGGCCACGTTGATGATGCGGCCATGGCCGCGCTCGCGCATGGCCGGCAGCAGGCGGTGACAGAGTTCGGTCGGTGCGCTCATCAGCACCTGGATGAAATCGGCCTGCACCGTCCACGGCTGGGTCAGGAAATAGCCGGTCACACCATAGCCGGCGTTGTTGACCAGCATGTCGATGGCCAGGCTGCGTCGCTCGATTTCCTCGACCAGCATTCGCGGCGCCTCGCGGTCGGCGAGATCGGCGCTGATGATTTCCACGCGGATTCCGTAGGTGCCAACCAGTTCCCCGGCCAGCGCTTGCAGGCGCTCGGTGCGTCGGGCGGTCAGCAGCAGGTGATGGCCGCGCGCCGCCAGTTCGCGTGCAAAGGCGGCGCCGATGCCTGCCGAAGCACCCGTAATCAAGGCAAAGCCGGATTCTGGACTCATGTGATCTTCCTGCAGCGGATCTGATCGGCAGGGTAGCGGCAAAACGCGCGTGTTGTCGTGGGGTCGGGCAGCGGTTTGCGGTGGCCGGTCCGCGCGGCTATCCTGCGCGCCCATTTCGACTGTCGGTAAGGTCCATGCGCCGCAAACTGGTTGCCGGGAACTGGAAAATGCACGGCACGCGCGCGTTCGCCGCTGAGCTGGTGGCGAGCCTGGCCAAGGCGTTGCCGAAGTCGGTGGATGTGGCGGTGATTCCGCCGTATCCGTTCATTGCCGGCCTGGCTGCCGGGCATGCGGGTTCCGCGCTGGCGTTTGGTGCGCAGGATCTCAGCGAACATGCACAAGGCGCCTATACCGGCGAAGTGGCCGGCGAAATGCTGCGCGACATCGGCTGCCGATATGTGCTGGTGGGGCATTCCGAGCGTCGCCAGTACCACGCCGAAACGAGCGAGCAGGTCGCCCGCAAGTTCGTGGCTGCACAGTCCGCCCAGCTGGTTCCGATCCTCTGCGTGGGCGAGTTGCTGGAGCACCGCGAAGCCAATCAGACCGAAGCCATCATCCATGCCCAGCTCGACCCGGTGCTGGACCTGGCTGGCATTGCGGCATTCGACAATGCCGTGATCGCCTATGAACCGGTCTGGGCCATTGGTACCGGAAAGACCGCTTCTCCCGCGCAGGCACAAGCCGTACATGCCTTCCTGCGTGACAAACTCGGCAGGCACGATGCTAGAATAGCCAGCTCGCTGCGGCTCCTGTATGGAGGCAGCGTGAAGGCCGCCAACGCGGGCGAACTGTTTGCCGAATCCGACATCGATGGCGGATTGATCGGCGGCGCTTCGCTGGTGGCGGCCGATTTCCTTGCCATTTGCGCGGCTGCCGAAGCCGCGAACTAGGGTTACAGGTTTACATGTTCACGATCATTGCCCAGGTTTTTTATGTGTTGATCGCCGCAGCCATGATCGCGCTGATTCTCATGCAGCGCGGTGCGGGGGCCGATGCCGGCTCCGGTTTCGGTGGTGGCGCATCTGCAACTGTGTTTGGCGCGCGCGGTTCGTCCAACTTCCTTTCGCGCAGCACCGCAGTTCTTGCCGGATTGTTCTTCCTGCTCAGCCTCGGCATGGGCATGTTCCACAGTCGTCCCATGGTGGTTGCCACCTCGGATGATCTGGGCGTGATGGCGGGCGTTGCACCCAAGGCGACCACGGATGATGTGCCGGCTGCGCCGGCAACAGCTCCGGCGGCGACCGACGTGCCGACCGCCGCACCTGCAACGACGACGGAGCAACCGGCTGCAGAGCCGGCCAAGACCGAAGCCACGCAGCCGGAAAAGGCAGGAAAGGACGGAGTTTGATCGCGTTGCCCAGGTGGCGGAATTGGTAGACGCACTACCTTGAGGTGGTAGCGGCGAGAGCTGTGGGGGTTCGAGTCCCCCCTTGGGCACCAATAGCTTGAACAACCGTCGTTGCCATGAATTTGGCAACCGCTGATGCGCCGGATGGCGCGGAGGTGCATGTGCTAGTCGAGTATTTCCCGGTCCTGCTGTTCCTGGCTGTGGCCACCGGCATCGGTATTGCCCTGTTGGTGCTGGGCAACCTGTTCGGACCGAAGAAACCCGCTGCGGAGAAACTGGCTCCGTACGAATGCGGGTTCGAGGCGTTCGAAGACGCACGCATGAAGTTTGACGTGCGCTACTACCTGATCGCCATCCTGTTCATCATTTTCGATCTCGAAATCGCCTTCGTCATTCCGTGGGCGGTGGTGTTCGACACGCTCGGCGTGTTCGGCCTGATCGAAATGGGCATCTTCATTGGCCTCTTGGTCCTCGGTTTCATCTACGTCTGGAAGAAGGGAGCGCTCGAATGGGAATGAGCGATTCAATCGCGCGGATGATGCACAACCCGACGCCGGGTGGCCCGGTTGACGACATCCTGCGCCCGGGTGACGACAATCCGTTGCTGGAACGTGGCTTTGTCACCGCGCGCATGGATGAACTGGTCAATTGGGCGCGCACCGGTTCCATGTGGCCGGTCACCTTCGGACTTGCCTGCTGCGCCGTGGAGATGATGCATGCCGGCGCCGCGCGCCTGGATCTGGATCGCAATGGCGTGATCTTCCGGCCTTCGCCGCGCCAGTCCGACGTGATGATCGTGGCCGGTACCCTGGTCAACAAGATGGCGCCGGCGCTGCGCAAGGTCTATGACCAGATGCCGGAGCCGAAGTGGGTCATCTCGATGGGTTCCTGCGCGAACGGTGGCGGCTATTACCACTATTCCTATGCGGTGGTGCGTGGCTGCGACCGCATCGTGCCGGTGGATGTCTACGTGCCGGGCTGTCCACCGACGGCGGAGGCGCTGATCCACGGCATTCTGCAATTGCAGAAGAAGATCCGTCGCACCAACACGATTGCGCGCTGAGGACCGGCCATGAATGATTCCCCAGTCCTTGCACGCAAGCTCGAAGCCCGACTGGGTGCCAAGGTGGTCGATTGCACCGAGGCGCTTGGCGAAACCACCATCGAGGTGTTGCCGGAAAATTGGCTGGCGGTGGCGCGTTTCCTGCGCGACGAGGCGGAATTCGCCTTCGATCAATGCATGGACGTGTGCGGCGTCGATTACCTGAGCTATGGCAGCGTCGAGTGGGACACCACCGACGTCAGCTCGCAGGGTTTCTCGCGTGGCGTGGAAGGCAAGGGCGCCGGGCGCTTCAATTGGTCGGAACGACCGCATCCTGGCCATGTAGCGAAGCGCTTTGCCGTGGTCGCCCACCTGATGTCGCTGGAGCACAACCAGCGCGTGCGCCTGCGTGCATTCTGTGCCGACGACGATCTGCCCAGCATGCCGAGCCTGGTTGATGTCTGGACCGGCGTGAACTGGTTCGAACGCGAAGCCTTCGACCTCTACGGCATCCTCTTCGAAGGGCATCCGGACCTGCGCCGCATCCTCACCGACTACGGGTTTGTCGGCCACGCCTTCCGCAAGGATTTCCCCCTGATCGGCAATGTCGAGGTTCGCTACGACCCGGAGAAGCGGCGCGTGGTGTACGAGCCGGTGTCGATCGAACCGCGCGTGCTGGTGCCGCGCACGATCCGCGATGATTCGCGCTACGAGCAGGCCAGGGCCGAGCGCGAGGCGGGGACGAAATAATGGAAGAGATCCGCAACTACACGATGAACTTCGGCCCGCAGCATCCGGCTGCGCATGGCGTTCTGCGCCTGGTGCTGGAGATGGACGGCGAAACCGTGGTGCGGGCCGACCCGCATATCGGCCTGCTGCATCGCGGTACCGAGAAGCTGGCCGAGTCCAAACCGTTCAACCAGTCGATCGGCTACATGGATCGGCTCGATTACGTGTCGATGATGTGCAACGAGCACGCCTATGTGCGCGCCATCGAAAACCTGATGCAGCTGGAAATTCCCGAACGCGCGCAGTGGATCCGCACGATGTTCGACGAGATCACGCGCATCCTCAATCACCTGATGTGGATTGGTTCCAACGGTCTCGACCTGGGTGCCATGGCCATCTTCCTCTACGCGTTCCGCGAGCGCGAGGAGTTGATGGATTGCTACGAGGCGGTTTCCGGTGCGCGCATGCATGCCACCTACTACCGCCCGGGTGGGGTTTACCGTGATCTTCCGGACCGCATGCCGCAGTACAAGGAATCCCGCTGGCACAAGGGCAACGACCTCAAGCGCCTGAACCAGTGGCGCGAAGGTTCGATGCTCGATTTCCTCGAGCAGTTCTGCGCCGACTTCCCATCCAAGGTCGATGAATACGAAGACCTGCTCACCGGCAACCGCATCTGGAAGCAGCGCACCGTCGATATCGGCGTGGTCAGTCCCGAGCAGGCCAAGGCATGGGGCATGAGCGGTCCGATGCTGCGTGGTTCGGGCATTGCCTGGGATTTGCGAAAGAAGCAGCCCTATGCAAAGTACGCCGAAGTCGATTTCGACATTCCCGTGGGCACCAATGGCGATTGTTACGACCGCTATCTGGTGCGCGTCGAGGAAATGCGCCAGTCCAATCGCATCATCCAGCAATGCATTGCCTGGTTGCGCGCCAATCCAGGCCCGGTGATCGTGCGCAATTTCAAGGTCGCGCCGCCAGGTCGTGAAGAGATGAAGGACGACATGGAAGCGCTGATCCATCACTTCAAACTGTTCAGCGAAGGCTATTGCGTGCCGGCCGGCGAGACCTACGCTGCGGTCGAGGCGCCCAAGGGCGAATTCGGCTGCTACCTGATTTCCGATGGGGCCAACAAGCCGTTCCGCTGCAAGCTGCGCGCGCCGGGCTTTGCCCATCTTTCCAGCATGGATGAGATCGTGCGTGGGCACATGCTGGCCGACGTGGTGGCCATGATCGGCACCTATGACGTGGTGTTCGGGGGAGATAGACAGGTGATTGGGCCGGGAATCGGGAATCGGGAATCGGGAATGGTTGATGCGGGTTCACCGCAGCATTCCTCATTCCTTTCCGTGGCCGCGGTTCTTGCTCTCCGATTCTCCATTCCCCATTCTCTATTCTCGGCGGTCAAGCCATGAAAGCAACCGGCACCTACGAACAGGTCATCGACGTCGATCCGCTGGCGTTGCTGACGCCGCATACGCGCGAGCACATTGATCATTGGGTCGCCAAGTTCCCGCCGGATCGCAAGCGTTCGGCGCTGATCCAGGCATTGTTTGCGACCCAGGAGCAGAACGGTGGATTCCTCACCGATGCGCTGATCGTGGCCGTGGCGCGCTATCTCGACTTGCCGCAGGTGTGGGCGTTCGAGGTGGCCAGTTTCTATTCGATGTTCGAGACCTCGCCGGTTGGCCGCAACAACGTGGCCATCTGCACCAACATTTCCTGCTGGCTCAACGGTGCCGAGGACATCGTGCGCCATTGCGAGAAGAAGCTGGGCGTGAAGCTGGGCGAGACCAGCGCAGACGGACGCATTTACCTCAAGCGCGAGGAAGAGTGCCTGGCCGCCTGTTGCGGCGCACCGATGATGGTCGTCAACGGTCACTATCACGAGAATCTCGACACCGCCAAGGTCGACCGCATTCTGGATGAGCTGAAATGAGTGCTTTTATCGAAATGTGCGGCCATGGATGGCCGCTGTTTGACTTTCGCGATCAGGAGATCGCATAAATGAACAAGCCTGTGCCCCAGGAACATCAGGTCGTCTACACCACGCTGCATTTCGAGCAGCCGTGGTTGATGGACAACTATCTCAAGGTCGATGGCTACCAGGCGTGGAAGAAGATCCTCGCCGAAAAGCCCGACCCGGCAACGATCATCGACGAGCTCAAGAACAGCGCGCTGCGCGGGCGTGGTGGTGCCGGATTCCCGACCGGCCTGAAATGGTCGTTCATGCCGCGCAATGCGCCCGGGCAGAAGTACATCCTGTGCAACTCGGACGAATCCGAGCCGGGCACCTGCAAGGACCGCGACATCCTGCGCTTCAATCCGCATGCGGTGGTCGAGGGCCTTGCCATCGCCTGCTATGCCACCGGATCGAGCGTTGCCTACAACTACCTGCGTGGCGAGTTCCATCACGAACCGTTCGATCATTTCGAGCACGCGCTGAAGGAAGCCTATGCAGCCGGGCTGCTGGGCAAGAACATTGGCGGTTCGGGAATCGATGTCGATATCCACGCCGCGCTCGGTGCCGGTGCCTACATCTGCGGTGAGGAAACCGCGATGATGGAATCACTGGAAGGCAAGAAGGGCCAGCCGCGGTTCAAGCCGCCATTCCCGGCCAACTTCGGCTTGTACGGCAAGCCGACCACGATCAACAACACCGAAACCTATGCCTCGGTACCGGCGATCCTGCGCAAAGGTGCCAGCTGGTTCCTCAACATCGGCAAGCCCAACAACGGCGGGCCGAAGATCTTTTCCGTTTCCGGCCACGTGGCCAAGCCTGGCAATTACGAGATTCCGCTTGGAACGCCGTTTGCCGAGCTGCTGGATATGGCTGGCGGCATGCGCAATGGCGCGAAGCTCAAGGCGGTGATTCCTGGTGGTTCCTCGATGCCGGTGCTGCCCGGGGAAACCATGATGGGCCTGACCATGGACTACGACGCCATCCAGAAGGCCGGCTCCGGTCTCGGCTCGGGTGCGGTCATCGTCATGGACGAAAGCACCTGCATGGTGCGCGCCTGCCAGCGCATCGCACGCTTTTATTTCAAGGAAAGCTGCGGCCAGTGCACGCCCTGTCGCGAAGGCACCGGTTGGATGTACCGAATGCTCACGCGCATCGTCGAAGGCAAGGCACAGCTGGGCGATCTCGACACGCTGAAGGCGGCCGCAGGCCAGATCGAGGGCCACACCATCTGTGCATTCGGCGAAGCCGCTGCCTGGCCGGTGCAGGGGTTCCTGCGCCATTACTGGAACGAGTTCGAGTATTTCATTGTTCATGGTCGCTCGATGGTCGAGGCTTCGGTGGAGGTGGCAGCATGATGACGTTCGCGCTGCTCTCGTCCCGGGAATGGAGAATTGGGAATAGAGAATCGGAAAAGCGCGGGAAACCGCGCCGACGATTCCCGACTCCCGATTCCCGACTCTCGGCTTCAAACCCATTCTCAATTCCCGATTCCCGATTCCCGGCTCCAACAGGAGCCCACCCATGAGCGCGCAACCCGTGAGTACCGGCGCCCCGCCCGATCATGTCAGCATCGAGATCGACGGTCAGCAGACCTTCGTGCCGAAAGGCTCGATGATCATCCAGGCCGCTGATCGCATGGGCGTGGCCATCCCGCGCTTCTGCTATCACGAGAAGCTGCCGATTGCCGCCAACTGCCGCATGTGCATGGTCGAGGTGGAAATGGGCGGCCGGCCCATGCCCAAGCCGCAGCCGGCCTGTGCGACGCCGGTGGCGGACGGCATGAAGGTGTTCACCCAGTCGCAGCGCGCGCTGTCCGCGCAGCGCAACGTGATGGAATTCCTGCTCATCAACCATCCGCTGGACTGTCCGATCTGCGACCAGGGCGGTGAGTGCGAATTGCAGGATCTGTCGATGGGCTACGGCCGCTCGGTGAGTCGCTTCGTCGAACGCAAGCGCACGATTCCCGATGAGGATCTCGGTCCGCTGGTCGCCACCGAGATGACCCGCTGCATCCAGTGCACGCGCTGTATCCGGGTCATGTCCGAAGTTGCCGGAACCTATGAGCTGGGTGGCATGGAGCGTGGTGAGCGCCTGCAGATCGGCACTTACGTCGGCAAGCCCTTGATGAGCGAGCTGTCGGGCAACGTGATTGATGTGTGCCCGGTGGGCGCTCTGACCAACAAGCCGTTCCGCTTCAAGGCGCGTGCCTGGGAACTGATTGCACGCGAGTCAATCGCCTACCACGATGCGCTCGGTTCCAACCTCTGGCTGCACACGCGGCGGGGCGAGGTGTTGCGCACGGTTCCGCGCGACAATGAAGCGGTCAACGAATGCTGGCTGTCGGACCGGGACCGCTACAGCCATGAAGGGCTGTATGCGGAGGATCGGGCCAAGCTGCCGATGGTGCGCAGGAACGGCAAGCTGGTGGAAACCAGCTGGACCGAAGCCCTGGCGTTCGTCGCCGAGAACCTGCGCAAGGCGGCCGGTGATCTGGCAACCCTGGTTGCGCCCATGACCTCCAGCGAGGAAGGGTTCCTGCTCGCCAGGCTGGTGCGCGGCTTGGGCAGCGATTCCATCGATCATCGCCTTCGCGTGCAGGACTTCTCCGATGCCCCGCGCGCCGGAGCCTTTGAAACCCGTTTCGCGGACATTGAAAAGAGCGGCGCAATCCTGCTCATCGGCTGCAATCCACGCCATGAGATTCCGCTGCTCAACCATCGACTGGCCAAGGCAGTGAAGGGTGGGGCACAGGTCTTCTCGATCAACCCGGTCGATATCGATGCCACCTACGCTTTGGCTGGCCAGCGCGTGCTCGCGCCATCGGCCATGCTCGATGCGGTGCTGGGGCTGGCTCGGCTGGCCGCCGATGCCGGCAACGCGGCGCCGGCGCATCTTTCGAGTGAACTTGGCAAGGTCGAAGCCGATACGACCCTGCGTGACTGGATCAGCAAGCTGGCCGCCGCGGGCAAATCCGTGGTCATCCTCGGTGAGTCGGCCGTGCAGCATGCCGAGGCAGCCTGGCTGAGGGCGGCAGCGCGCCACATCGCGCGTGCGACCGATTCCGATTACAACGAGGTTCCTGCGGGCGCCAATGCCATCGGCCTTTCTGCCGCTGGCGTGTTGCCGCAGGGCGAGGGTCTGGATGCGGCGGCGATGCTCGCTCGCATGCCGCGCAACCTGATCAGCTACCAGGCCGAAGCCGAAGACTTCGCCAGCCCGTCCGCGTTCCAGCATGCTTGCGCCAGCGCGCAGTTCCATCTGCACATCGGTGCCTATGCCAGCGCGGATGTGCGCGGCACTGCGCATGCGGTCCTGCCGATCGGCTTGCTACCGGAGATCGACGCCAGCCTGACCAATCTGGACGGCACGGTTCAAACCACCGCTGCCGGAGCCAAGCTGCCGGGCGAGGCACGTCCCGGCTGGAAGGTGCTGCGCGCGCTGGGCAGTGCGCTCGCCCTCGAAGGATTCGGATTCAACGAAATCGCCGAGCTGCGCGCGCAGATGATCGCGCCTGCTGCCGCGGCACCTGCCGCACATCCGCTTGTGCGCAGGCGCCCGGAGTCCCGCGCAGGAACCCTGCAACGCGTGGCAAGCACGGGCATCTATCGCGGTGATGCGGTGCTGCGTCGTGCGCCGGCATTGAATGCGCATCCGCTCAACCAGGGACCCTGCGTGATCCTCAACCCGGAGGATGCAAAGCGCCTGGGCATCGCCGCCGGCGAACGTGCACGCGTGGAGCAGGTCAACCTGATCGTCCGCATTGATCCGGCCGTTGCTGCCGGCGCGGCTTTGGTTGAATCGGGTTACAGCGAAACCGCTGCCTTGCCCGCGATGGGTGCGGCACTGGGCATTGCGAGGGACGGAGCATGATCGACGCCATGCGCGATGCGATGTTGGCCTGGGGTGATACCGGACTGGTCGGCTGGACGGTGCTGAAGATCCTCGTCATTGCCGTTCCGGTGATCATTGCGGTGGCCATGTTCGTCTGGTGGGAACGCAAGGTCATCGGCTGGATGCATGTGCGCATGGGACCCAACCAGATTGGCCCATGGGGTTTGCTGCAAGCCTTTGCCGACGTGTTCAAGCTGCTGTTCAAGGAAGTGACGCGGCCCAGCGCGGCCAACAAGACCTTGTTCTACCTGGCGCCCTTGATCGCGCTGGTGCCCTCGTTTGCGGCCTGGTCGCTGGTGCCCTTCGACTGGGGCCTGACCCTGGCCAACGTCAACGTCGGCCTGTTGCTCCTGCTGGCGCTGACGTCGCTTGGCGTGTACGGAATCATCCTCGCCGGTTGGTCGTCGAACTCGCGTTACGCCATGCTCGGTGCAATGCGCGCCGCCGCGCAGACCGTCTCCTACGAGATTGCCATGGGCTTCACCCTGGTTTGCGTGATGATCCTGAGCGGCAGCCTCAATCTCACCGAAATCGTCATGGCCCAGGCCGGCAACAAGGGCTTCTTCGACTGGTTCGGTTTCCCCTTGCTGCCCATGATGGTGATCTACTTCGTATCGGGCGTTGCGGAAACCAATCGCGCGCCCTTCGACATGGCCGAAGGCGAATCGGAAATCGTGGCCGGTTTCCATGTCGAATACTCGGGCTCTGCCTTTGCCCTGTTCTTCCTGGCCGAATACGCGAACATGCTGCTGATCGCGTTCGTCGCCACGGTACTTTTCGCGGGCGGTTGGCTCAGCCCGCTGCAGGGCTGGATCACGGCGGATGTGCCCTGGTTCGACTGGATCTGGAAAGGCGGCTGGCAGTGGACCTTCATCAAGGCCTTCGGCTTCAGCTTCCTGTACCTGTGGTTCCGCGCCACGTTCCCGCGCTACCGCTACGACCAGATCATGCGGCTGGGCTGGAAGGTGTTCATCCCGATCTGCCTGGTGTGGATCGTGGTGGCGGCCTGCCTGAAATATTTCAATCTGGTCACGATCGGCGCTTGAGTGGACGACCATGATGAAGAACCCACCAGATGATGAAACTCATGTCATGGCCGTTCCCTCATCCACCGTTCGCGTTCGCGAACGGTTCCCCCTCTCCCGCTCTGCGGGCGAGGGCAGGTCGGCATCTCGCGACGCGAGAGACATGTTGAACGGGACTGAATGACAGCCATGAAACGAGTCATCCACTACATCAAGAGCCTGTTCCTGATCGAGCTCGTCGTCGGCATGGCGCTGACCATGCGCTACATGTTCAAGCCGAAGTACACGATGCGCTACCCGGAGGAACACATTCCGAAGTCGCACCGTTTCCGCGGCCTGCATGCCTTGCGTCGTTACCCCAATGGCGAGGAACGCTGCATCGCCTGCAAGCTGTGCGAGGCGGTGTGTCCGGCGCTTGCCATCACCATCGATTCCAGCGTGCGCGAAGACGGCACCCGACGCACCACGCGTTACGACATCGACCTGTTCAAGTGCATCTTCTGCGGTTTCTGCGAAGAATCCTGTCCGGTCGATTCCATCGTTGAGACGGATCTGCACGAGTACCACTTCGAAAAGCGCGGGGAGAACGTCGTCAACAAGATCCAGTTGCTCGCCATCGGTGATCGCTTCGAAAGCGAGATTGCCGCAGCGCGCGCGCGCGATGCGGCGTTCCGATGAGCAGGCCAGGAGAATCCAGGTGACTTTTGAACTGATCTGCTTTTGGGTTTTCGCCAGCGTGGCCGCCTTGGCCGCGCTGACGGTCATCAGCGTGAAGAATCCGGTCGTCGCGGCATTGAGCCTGGTGCTGACCTTCTTCTCGATGGCCTGCGTCTGGCTGCTCGCCCAGGCCGAGTTCCTCGCCGTGGCCCTGGTGCTGGTCTATGTCGGTGCGGTGATGGTGCTGTTCCTGTTCGTGGTGATGATGCTGGATGTGGATTTCTCGGTGGTGCGCGAAGGCTTCGTGCGCTTCCTGCCGGTCGGCGTGCTGGTGGCCGCCGTCATGTTGACGGAAATGCTGATGATGATCGGCGTGCGCAGCCTCAAGACGCCAGTCACCGAAGATCCTGCGGTGCTCGCCGGAATGTCGAACATGGAATGGCTGGGCCAGACCCTGTTCCGCGACTTCCTGCTGCCATTCGAGATTGCCGCGTTGATCCTCACCGTGGGTCTGATCGCGGCAGTCACCCTGACCCTGCGCAAGCGCACCGGCACCAAGGTGCAGCGTCCGGGCCTGCAAGTGATGGTCAAGCGCGAGGATCGCCTGCGCGTGATCAAGATGGATGCCGTCGGCAAAGGGGAGGTTGGACCATGATCACGCTAGCCCATTTCCTGACCCTGGGTGCGGTGCTGTTTTGCATCGCCGTCGCCGGCATCTTCATCAACCGCAAGAACGTGATCGTGCTGCTCATGTGCCTTGAGCTGCTCCTGCTTGCGGTGAACACCAATTTCGTCGCCTTCTCGCGCTATCTGGGTGATCCGGCCGGGCAGGTGTTCGTGTTCTTCATCCTGACCGTGGCCGCAGCCGAGGCGGCCATTGGCCTGGCCATTCTCGTCGTGTTGTTCCGCAATCGCAGCACGATCGACGTCACGTCGATCGACACGCTCAAGGGTTGATCGATCATGCTTGATAAAAACATCCTGCTGACGATCGTTCTTGCGCCGTTGCTGGGTGCGTTGGTGGCCGGCCTGTTCGGCAAGCGCATCGGTCGCGTCGCATCGCACAGCGTGACCATTGCCGGCGTGGCCCTGAGCTGCGTGCTGTCCTGCCAAGTGCTTTACCAGCTGGTATGGGGCGGGGCAGAAACGTTCAACCAGAACATCTACACCTGGTTCGAAGTGGGCGGAACCAGCGCCCATGTCGGCTTCCTGATCGACCGCCTCACCGCCATGATGATGGTGGTGGTGACCTTCGTCTCGCTGATGGTGCATGTCTACACGATCGGCTACATGGCGGAAGACGATGGCTACCAGCGTTTCTTCAGCTATATCGCGCTGTTCACCTTCTCCATGCTGATGCTGGTGATGAGCAACAACTTCCTGCAGCTGTTCTTCGGCTGGGAAGCGGTGGGTCTGGTGTCCTATCTGCTGATCGGTTTCTGGTACAAGCGGCCGACCGCGATTTTCGCCAACATGAAGGCGTTTTTGGTCAACCGCGTAGGCGACTTCGGTTTCCTGCTCGGCATCGCCGGCGTGCTGCTGTGGTTCGGCGGTTCGCTGGACTACAGCGCCGTGTTTGCCCATGCGCAGGACCCGGCATTCGACATGGCCGGGCAGACCGTCGAACTGATTGCCGGACATCCCTGGCATGTCGCCAGCATCGTCTGCATCTGCCTATTCATCGGCGCCATGGGCAAATCTGCGCAGGTTCCCCTGCATGTGTGGTTGCCGGACTCGATGGAAGGCCCGACCCCGATCTCGGCCCTGATCCATGCCGCGACCATGGTCACTGCCGGCATCTTCATGGTGGCGCGCATGTCACCGTTGTTCGAGCTGAGCGAAACCGCGCTCACCTTCGTGCTGGTGATTGGTGCCACCACGGCCCTGTTCACCGGCTTGATCGGTGTCGTGCAGAACGACATCAAGCGCGTGGTTGCCTATTCAACACTTTCGCAACTGGGTTACATGACTGTGGCGCTGGGCGTCTCGGCGTATTCCGCTGGCGTGTTTCACCTGATGACGCACGCCTTCTTCAAGGCGCTGCTGTTCCTCGGTGCCGGTTCGGTGATCATTGCCATGCACCATGAGCAGGACATGCGCCACATGGGCGGGTTGCGCAAGCAGATGCCGATCACCTGGATCACCATGTGGCTCGGTTCATTGGCCCTGGCCGGTGCTCCCGGGTTCGCCGGATTCTTCTCCAAGGACGCCATCATCGAGGCAGTCGGCGAATCGCATCGCGTGGGTGCAGACTATGCGTATTTCTGCGTGCTGGCCGGCGTGTTCATCACCGCGCTGTACAGCTTCCGCCTGTTGTACATGACCTTCCACGGCAAGCCGCGCTATGTGGTCGATGAGCACAAGCACGGGCATGGGCACGACGCGCATGACGATCACCATGGCCATCATGAGCCCGGCCATCTGGCCCACGCACCGCACGAATCGCCCTGGGTCGTGACCCTGCCGCTGGTGTTGCTGGCGATTCCCTCGGTGGTGATCGGTTTCCTGACCATCGGCCCGATGCTGTTTGGCGATTATTTCGGCGACGCCATATTCGTCAAGGAAGCCAATGACGTACTCGGCGAACTGGGCCACCATTTCCACGGTGCCATGGCCATGACCCTGCACGGATTCACGCAATGGCCGTTCTGGATCGCGCTGGCCGGATTTGTCACCGCCAGCTGGATCTGGCTGTTCAATCCTTCCATTGCCGACAAGGCAGAAGGCGCCCTGAAGCCCGTGCACAAAATGTTGTCGAACAAGTACTGGTTCGACGATCTGTACCAGGCCTTGTTTGCGCGCGCCGGTGTCGCCTTCGGGCGCGGACTGTGGCGCGGCAGCGATGGCGCGCTGATCGATGGCGCCATCAACGGATCGGCGAGCATCGTCGACCAGTTTTCGGCCATCGTGCGCCGGGTCCAATCCGGTTACCTCTACCACTACGCGTTTGCGATGATCCTCGGCCTGATCCTGCTGCTCGGCGGATCGTGGTGGCTGTTCGCGCGCATGGCTGCCTGATCCAACAGCCCGCCCCCCCCCCCCCCGGCCCCCCCCCCCCCCCCCCCCCCCCCCCCCCCCCCCCCCCCCCCCCCCCCCCCCCCCCCCCCCCCCCCCCCCCCCCCCCCCCCCCCCCCCCCCCCCCCCCCCCCCCCCCCCCCCCCCCCCCCCCCCCCCCGGGGGAATGACGACCACCATGGATCAATGGCCTCTGCTGAGTATCCTGATCTGGTTGCCCATCGTCGGCGCCATCCTCGTGCTTGCCTTCGGTCGCGACGCGCGCGTCGCACGCTGGCTCAGCCTGATCACCACCCTGGCGACACTCATCGCCAGCCTGCCGCTGTACCTGAACTACGACGCCGTCGCCGGTGGCATGCAGTTCATCGAATCGCATGCCTGGATCAATGCGCTCAAGGCCAATTACGCGCTCGGCGTGGATGGCATCGCGGTGGCGCTGATCGTGCTGACAACGTTTACGAGCGTGCTGGTGATCATTGGCTCGTGGGGGCCGATCCAGAAGCGCGTGTCGCAGTACATGGCGGCGATGCTGGTGCTGGAAGGCATGCTGATCGGCATCTTCTGCGCCACCGATGCCCTGCTGTTCTACGTGTTCTTCGAGGCGATGCTGATTCCGATGTTCATCATCATCGGCATCTGGGGTGGTCCGCGCCGCGTGTACGCCACCCTCAAGTTCTTCATCTACACCTTCCTCGGCTCGATCTTCATGCTGATCGCGCTGATCTACCTGCACATGAAGACCGGCGAATTCTCGCTGGCCGCGTTTGCCACCGCGCCGCTCGGCACCACCGAACAGGCCTGGATCTTCTTCGCCTTCCTTGCCGGCTTTGCCATCAAGGTGCCGATGTGGCCGGTGCACACATGGTTGCCGGATGCGCACGTCGAGGCACCGACGGGTGGTTCGGTGATCCTGGCCGCCATCATGCTCAAGGTGGGCGGCTACGGCTTCATCCGCTTCTCGCTGCCGATCACGCCGGATGCCTCGCAGGAATACGCCTGGGTGGTGATCGCCATGTCCTTGGTGGCGGTGGTCTACATCGGCTATGTCGCCCTGGTGCAGGACGACATGAAGAAGCTGATTGCCTATTCCTCGGTGGCGCACATGGCCTTCGTCACCCTCGGCATCTTCATCAGCCTTGCGCTGGTTCGCAATTACGCCAATGCCGATGCCGCGCGCCTCGGCATCCAGGGCGCCATGGTGCAGATGATTTCGCACGGCTTCGTTTCCGGCGCCATGTTCTCCTGCATCGGTGTGCTTTACGACCGCCTGCACTCGCGCATGATCAAGGACTACGGCGGCGTGCTCAACGTGATGCCCTGGTTCGGCGGGTTGTTCATCTTTTTCTCGATGGCCAACTGCGGCCTGCCCGGCACCAGCGGCTTCGTCGGCGAGTTCATGGTCATCCTGGCCTCGTTCCAGAGCAATCCATGGATTGCCCTGGTGGCTGCGTTCACCCTGATCATCGGTGCGGCCTACACGCTGTGGCTGGTCAAGCGCGTCATCTTTGGCGAGGTCACCAATCCCAAGGTGGCCAAGTTCGAAGACCTCAACGCGCGCGAGTGGATCGTGCTCGGTTCCTTTGCCGCCGCCGTGCTGGCGCTGGGCATCTACCCCAAGCCGCTGACCGACCTGATGGACAGCTCGGTGCTGCAGATCGTCAATGCGCTGATGTTGAGCAAGGCTTGAGAATTCCATGATGATTCCCTTCAATCCCGCCGATCTGATCGCCATCCAGCCCGAGTTGGTCCTGCTGGGTGCAACCTGCGCGATCCTGTTGATCGACCTGTTCATCAAGCCGAGCCAGCGCGACATCACCCACTGGCTGTCGATTGCGACGCTGGCGCTGACTTCGTATCTCGTCTGGCGTGGGGCTCCGGAACTGTCGTCCGGCGTCACCGCATTCAACGGCATGCTCCTGCACGATGGCATCAGCGTCGTGCTCAAGCAGTTCATTCTGCTGACCAGTGGCCTAAGCCTGTTCTATGCGCGCAACTACATGCGCGAGCGCAGTCTGCTCGTCGGTGAGCTGTACCTGCTGGTGCTGTTTGCCACGTTGGGCATGATGCTGCTGGTTTCCGCAGGCAGCCTGATCACGGTCTATCTCGGCCTGGAATTGTTGGCACTGTCCTCGTATGCGCTGGTGGCCATGAACCGCGATTCGGCATCGTCCGCGGAAGCGGCCATCAAGTACTTCGTACTCGGCGCGCTGGCGTCGGGCCTGCTGCTGTACGGCATGTCGATGATTTACGGCGCCACTGGTTCCCTCGACCTCGCCACCATTACCGGCAAGTTCGGGCAGGTCGAGCATCCGGGCTGGCTGGCATTCGGCCTGGTGTTCCTGGTTTGCGGAATCGCCTTCAAGGTGGGTGCGGCGCCGTTCCACATGTGGCTGCCGGATGTCTACCACGGTGCACCGACGGCGGTGACCGTATTCATCGGATCGGCACCCAAGATCGCCGCGTTTGGCCTGGCCTATCGCCTGCTTGAGGGTGGGCTTGGCCCCTTGAGCGGGCAGTGGACCCTGATGCTGGCCATTCTTGCCGTGGCCTCGCTGGCGGTCGGCAATGTACTGGCCATTGCGCAGTCGAACCTGAAGCGCATGCTCGCCTATTCGACCATCTCGCACGTCGGCTTCATGCTGCTCGGATTCGTCGGCGGCACGCCCGCAGGCTACTCGGCAGCGATGTTCTACATCATCAGCTACACCATGACGGCAACGGTAGCCTTCGGCATGATCGCCTTGCTTGCGCGCAAGGGTTTTGAATGCGAGGAAATCGACGATTTCAAGGGACTCAACCAGCGCAGCCCCTGGTACGCGGCCATCATGGGCATTGCCATGTTTTCCCTGGCCGGCGTGCCGCCGCTGTTCGGCTTCTTCGCCAAGCTGCTGGTGCTCAAGGCCGCCATCGACGCCGGGTTCCTCTGGCTCGCCATCGTCGCCATCGTGTTCGCCATCATCGGCATCTACTACTACCTGCGCGTGGTCAAGGTGATGTACTTCGACGCCGCTGCCGAAGAGACGGCGCTGCCCTTGCCATCCGACGTGGCCTTGCGTTGGGTGATTTCCATCAATGGACTTGCCCTGATCGTGCTGGGTCTGGCTTGGGGCCCGCTGTTTGACTGGTGCAACCGCGCGTTTGGAGTCTGAGCTAGGAGCCTGCGCGGCAGAAGCCATCCGGCTGCAACGACGCTGCCATCGATTGATCGGCTCAATCGTCAGGCTTTCATGGAGCCCGCCATGCGCACCTTCCGATTGATCCGCTGAATCACGCCAGCGCCGTTTCGCTTCGAATTCATTCTGCCGCGCAGGCTCCTGGGCTGGATGGGACATGCGCCTGGGGCCAGCCGGCAACCGATAATTGGCAGCGAAAGTGGTGCTGCTGCTTGCTTTTCCCCATCGTGTGCAAGCGCATGCTGCCGCATTGCTCCAATGTTGCCTTGCGGGATTTCCGGCAGGCCGCTAGAATGCGCGGCTCTGATGCGGGGTGGAGCAGTCTGGCAGCTCGTCGGGCTCATAACCCGAAGGTCGCAGGTTCAAATCCTGCCCCCGCTACCAGGTTTTCGGCGAAGGGCCACTACGGTGGCCCTTCTGCCGGGAAAGCGCAGGATGCGCGCTCACCGATGCCCGGGATGCAAGACAACGGTGAATTCTGGAATGGGCCATGCGCCCATTTTTTTTTGGCGGAATTTGTAACGGGTCGATGATCTGACGTGACAAACGAGAAACTCAACGAGCTTCTGTTGCCCCTGGTTTCGGACCTGGGGCTGGAGTTTGTCGGCCTGGAGTTCAGCCCCGGTCATGGTGGCAGCCGCTTGCGCGTTTTCATTGATGCGCCCGGGCAGGCGGTAACGATCGATGATTGCGAGCGGGTCAGCCGCGAGATTTCCGCGCTGCTGGATGTCAACGATCCGATCCAGGGGCGCTATACCTTGGAGGTGTCGTCGCCCGGAATTGATCGACCGTTGTTCACGATCGAGCACTTCAGGCGTTTCATCGGCTGCGAGGTCAAGCTCAACACAAGCCTGCCCATCGATGGTCGGCAGCGTTTTCAGGGTGAGATCCGCGGCGTGGATGGTGACCGGGTCCAGCTCATCCAGGATGGGCGGGAAGTGGCGATAAACCACGCCAATGTCGTCAAGGCAAGGCTGGTGCCGGACTATGTTGCGCTGGGTATCGCGCCGGCACCGCGCAAGAAGCAGGAATCCGGGTCGCGCAAACGCGCCCCGAAACACAAGTGAGGCTGCCCAGGCAGTCGCTCCGGAGTTGATGAGATGAGCAAAGAATTGTTGCTGGTGGTTGATGCGGTTTCCAACGAGAAGGGTGTCTCCAAGGAGGTCATCTTCGAGGCGATGGAAGCCGCGCTCGCATCCGCCGCGAAAAAGCGTTATCCAAACGAGGAAGTGTTGGCGCGCGTCTCGATCAACAAGCAGTCGGGTGAATACGAAACCTTCCGCCGTTGGGAAGTGGTGGCCGACGACGTGGTCATGGAGTCGCCCGACTGGCAGATCCGTCAAATGGATGCCGTCGAGATGAAGGCGGACAGCCAGGTAGGCGACTTCCTGGAAGAACAGATCGAAAATCCGGAGTTCGGTCGCATTGCGGCGCAGGCGGCCAAGCAGGTCATCGTCCAGCGTGTGCGCGAAGCCGAGCGCGCGCAGGTTGTCGAAGCCTACGCTGATCGGGTCGGTGAACTGATCACCGGTATCGTCAAGCGCGTCGAACGCGGGAATCTCTACATCGATCTGGGCGGTAATGCCGAGGCATTCATCCCGCGCGACAAGGCCATCCCGCGCGAGAACGTACGCGCCGGTGATCGCGTGCGAGGCTACCTGTTCGAGGTTCGCTCCGAACCGCGCGGACCGCAGCTGTTCATCTCGCGCACCGCGCCGGAGTTCATGATCGAGCTGTTCAAGCTCGAGGTTCCGGAAGTTGGCCAGGGCCTGGTCGAGATCAAGGCCTGCGCCCGCGATCCAGGTGATCGCGCCAAGATTGCCGTGCTCGCCCACGACCACCGCACGGATCCCATCGGCGCCTGCATCGGCATGCGCGGTTCGCGCGTGCAGGCGGTTTCCAACGAGCTCAATGGCGAACGCATCGACATCGTGTTGTGGAACGAGAACCATGCCCAGTTCGTCATCAATGCGATGGCGCCGGCCGAGGTGCAGTCGATCATCGTCGACGAGGAAAAACGTTCGATGGATATCGCGGTGGCCGAGGACAAGCTTTCCCAGGCCATCGGTCGCGGCGGCCAGAACGTGCGCCTGGCCAGCAAGCTGTCCGGTTGGCAGCTGAACGTGATGACTGCGGACCAGGTTCGTGAAAAGAGCGAAAGCGAACAGGAAGCGGCACGCGCGTTGTTTGTCGAGAAGCTCGAGGTGGACAACGAGATCGCGCAGATCTTGGTGCAGGAAGGTTTCTCCACGGTCGAGGAGATTGCCTACGTGCCGACCGCCGAACTGTTGGCCATTGACGGTTTCGACGAAGACATCGTTGAAGAATTGCGTGCGCGTGCGCGTGATGCACTGCTGACCGACGCGCTGGCGGTGGAAGAGGAAATCGAAGATCACAAGCCGGCGGATGACTTGCTGGCTGTGGATGGCATGGATGAGGGACTGGCCTATGAGCTGGCCCAGCACGGAATCGTGACCTGCGAAAACCTTGCGGATTTGGCTACCGATGAGCTGGTTGAGCTGGCCATCGATGGCGTGGATGAGGCGCGCGCAGCTGCATTGATCATGGCGGCACGCGGCATCTGAAATTGCGGGCCTCGCCCGGGCTTTTCAGGCCTGGGCGCAATGCGGGAATCAGGTAGGCAAGCGTGAGCGGGCCGGGAGTGAATCAAGTATGTCGGATGTGACAATCAAGCAATTGGCCGCGGTTCTGGGCACGCCGGTGGACAAGCTGCTCGCGCAGCTTGCGGAGGCGGGCATGAACTTCTCCGACCCGGAGCAGTCGATCAGCAGCACCGAAAAGGTCAAGCTGCTTGGATTCCTGCGCCGCAACCACGGCAAGGGCGAGCCGGCCACTGAAGACAGCGCGCCGCGACAGGTGACCCTGAAGCGCCGAACCGTCAGCGAGCTGACGGTCAATCCGGGTCAGCGCGGCTCCGCATCCAAGACGGTCAACGTCGAGGTTCGCCAGAAGCGCACCTATGTGAAGCGCAGCGTGGTCGAGGACCAGGGCAAGTCGATTGATCCCGAACGCGAAGATGCGCTGCGAAAGCTGGAAGAATCGCAGGCGCGGCGCGACGCGGAAGAACAGGTTCGCCAGGAGTCGGATCGTCGCCGTCTGGAAGAGGAAGCCAAGGCCAAGGCCGCGGAGGAAGCGCGCCTGCGGGCCGAAGCGGAAGTGCGCGCCGAAGTCGCTGCACAGAAGCCGAGCCCCGCCGCCGAAGAATCCGAAGGTGAAGGCGCGGGCGCGGCGACGACGGTGGGCGAATCGCAGGCAAGTCGCCCGCGACGCGTCGATGACCGTGCAGGAGCCCCTGCCGAGGGTGCTGCCGGGCGTCATGGCCGACCCAAGCACGCCAGTGGCCATCGTGGGCGTGATGGCGAGGGCGATCAGCCGTCAAAGAAGTATTTCGGCAACGAATTGCACCTGTCCCAGGAAGGCAGTGCCCGGCGTACCGGGCGCAAGAAGCCGCGTGCAAAACCTACCGAGCCTGCGCGTGGATCGGCGACTCACGGTTTTTCGCGTCCTTCGGCCCCGGTAGTTCGCGAAGTCGAGATTGGCGATTCGATCGTTGTTGCCGACCTTGCGCAACGCATGGCGGTCAAGGGCGCCGAAGTGGTCAAGGCCTTGTTCAAGATGGGCGTCATGGCGACCATCAACCAGGCCATCGACCACGATACCGCGCAACTGGTGGTTGAGGAATTGGGCCATACGGCGGTGAAGGCGTCGAGCGACGATGCCGAAGTGGATCTGCTTGCGCACGCCGAACCTGCGGGCAACAGCGAAACCAGGCCGCCGGTGGTGACCATCATGGGGCACGTCGATCACGGAAAGACCTCGCTGCTCGATACGATCCGACGTACCAAGATCGCAGCAGGCGAGGCTGGCGGCATCACCCAGCATATCGGTGCGTATCACGTTGAGACGCCGAAGGGCGTCATCACCTTCCTGGATACGCCAGGCCATGCCGCGTTCACCTCGATGCGCCAGCGTGGTGCTCGCGCAACCGACATCGTCATCCTGGTGGTGGCGGCCGATGACGGCGTAAAGCCGCAGACGGTCGAGGCGATCAAGCATGCGCGTGACGCCAAGGTGCCGCTGATCGTTGCCATGAACAAGATGGACAAGCCGGACGCGAATCCGGAGCACGTCAAGCAAGGCCTGGTCCAGCATGAGGTGGTGCCGGAAGACTGGGGCGGCGACGTGCAGTTCGTTCCGGTTTCCGCCAAGACGGGCGAAGGCGTCGACGGCTTGCTCGATGCGATTTCGCTGCAGGCCGAAGTGATGGAGCTGAAGGCCGTTCGCGAAGGTCGCGCGTCAGGCGCGGTCATCGAGTCCAGCCTGGACAAGGGCCGCGGCCCAGTGGCCACCGTGCTTGTCCAGCAGGGCACCCTGAAAAAGGGCGACTTCGTCGTTTGCGGCGTGGAGTACGGTCGCGTTCGCGCGCTGTTCGATGAGCGTGGCGCACAGATTGAAGAGGCGGGCCCATCCATTCCCGTGCAGTTGCTCGGTCTTTCCGGCGTGCCGGAAGCGGGCGATGAGTTCGTGGTGGTTGCCGATGAGCGCCTCGCCAAGGAAGTGGCCAGCCAGCGTGATGCCAAGCGCCGCGAGACGCGCCTGGTGGCGGCTGCCGGCAACCGCATGGAAGACGTGCTCGCGCAAATGGGGCAAGGCGAAGGCCAGTTGACCTTGAACCTGGTGATCAAGGCCGATGTGCAAGGATCGGTCGAGGCCTTGCGCCAATCCCTGGTGGCGTTGAGCAATGATCAGATCAAGATCAACGTGATTTCGTCGGGTGTCGGCGGCATCACCGAGTCGGATGCCACGCGTGCTGCTTCATCGAAGGCGACCATCATCGGCTTCAACGTACGAGCCGATGCCGCCGCCCGTCGCGTGGTGGAAACCAGTGGCCTGGACTTGCGTTACTTCTCGATCATTTATGACGTGATAGATCAGGTCAAACAGGTCGCCACCGGCTTGCTTGGCGTGGAAATCCGCGAGGAGATCATCGGTACCGCAGAGGTTCGCGACGTGTTCCGCTCGTCGAAATTCGGCGCCGTGGCCGGTTGCATGGTTGTCGAGGGAATGGTCAAGCGCAACAAGCCGATCCGCGTGCTGCGCGACAACACCGTCATCTTCGAAGGCGAACTGGAATCCCTGCGTCGCTTCAAGGAGCTGGTCGATGAAGTCCGGCACGGCACCGAGTGCGGCATTGCCGTCAAGCAGTACAACGACGTCAAGGCAGGCGACCAGATTGAATGCTTCGAGCGCATCGAAGTGCAGCGGACGCTGTAAAACGCCGGGAGTCGGGAATAGAGAATGGGGAATCGGTAAAAGCAGCAGCGAAAGCGTATTCTCGTTGCTGCACATTGCTCACCCGGTTTTGAGTTTCCGCTTCTGACCATTCCCTATTCCCCATTCCCGTTTCCCGAGAAAATGACCGATTTCACCCGTTCCGATCGAGTTGCCGTGCAGTTGCGCAAGGAAATCGCCGTGCTGGTGCACAAGGCGGTGCGTGACCATGCGCTGCCTTCGGCGAGCGTGTCCGATGTGGAAGTGACCCGCGATCTGGATCTGGCCAAGGTCTACGTCACCACCCTGGTGTCGGAACAGTCCGGCGCTGCAGTCAAGGCGTTGAATGAAATGGCCTTCGAGTTTCGCCGCGAGCTTTCGCGTACGCTGAAGATGCGGCGCGTGCCGGAGATTCGTTTTCTTTACGACGATTCGGTCGACAAGGGTGAGCGCATCGAGGACCTCTTGCGCAACAACCCGCCCATCAAGCCCTGAGGTTGCAGGATTCGATGCGGCGAGCGAAGTCACGCATCAACTGGCGCGATGTGCACGGCTTGTTGTTGCTCGACAAGCCCTCCGGTCTGAGCTCCAACCAGGCCTTGCAGCGGGCGAGGCAAATTTACGCCGCTGCCAAGGGCGGCCACACCGGAAGTCTTGATCCCCTGGCGACGGGCCTGTTGCCGCTGTGCTTTGGTGAAGCCACCAAGATTGCTGGCATGCTGCTGGGTGCGTTCAAGGCCTACGAGGTCGAATGCGAGCTTGGAATCATCACGGACAGTGGCGACTCCGACGGCGCCGTCGTCGAACAACGGGCGGTTCCGGACCTGGATGCGGCGCGCATCGAATCCGCGCTCGCGCCATTGCGTGGTCGCATCGAGCAAGTTCCACCGATCTATTCGGCGCTGAAGCGCGGTGGCGAGCCCATGTATCGTCTGGCCCGACGCGGGGAATCGGTCGAGATCGCTGCACGCACGGTCGAGGTGCGCGCGTTTGATCTGCTCGCCCGGGTTGGGAACCGGCTGCACCTGCATGTGGAATGCGGGTCCGGAACCTATGTCCGCAGCCTGGTGCGCGATCTTGGCGAGGCATTGGCCTGCGGTGCGCACGTGACCCGCCTGCGCCGGATCTGGGTCGAGCCCTTCCGCAATCCAGTCATGGTGACCCTGGATCAATTGGGGCAGCTGGCGGATTCCGGCTTTGACGCGCTGGATCGCCTGCTCCTGCCAATCGAGCAGGGTTTGGCCGGCTATCCGGTTGTGGTGCTGGATCCTGCGCAGGCGCTGCGTCTCGGCCAGGGCCAGGGAGTTGCCAGTACGGCGCCTGCCGGAATATGCCTGGCCAAGTCGGGTGACGGCCGGCTGCTGGCCCTTGCCGAGGTCGGCCCCGACGCTCGCATGCGCTGCTTGCGTGGGTTCAACCTGCCGTGAGGCGCTGGATGGCCCGCGGAAGTGTGTCTGAAAGCTTTCGCAACTTATTGATTGCGAAGATATTGTTTTTGACTCTCGGGGCGCCTGTCTGAAGTTGTCCAGGGAGAGCGATGGTCGGGGGCGGGAAGGGCCGCTCTGCGCTTGCAGGGGAGGGCGATTGTTGCCCAATCATCTGCAAAGCCTTGTTGCAGCGCACCTTTGCCAGCTAAAATATCGAGCTTTCCGCCGCAAAACTTTCCCGTGGGGCATACCGATGGTCGCCGTTGGGTGATCGTCTACACGCCTCCGCTTCGCTCCAGATAGGGTCAACACCATGTCGCTCAACGTTGAAACAACCAGCAAGATCATTTCCGATTTTGGACGTGTCGCCAACGACACCGGCTCGCCGGAGGTGCAGGTTGCCCTGCTGTCGGCGCGCATCGAACATCTCTCCAAGCACTTTGCCGATCACGACAAGGATCATCATTCCCGCCGTGGACTGCTGAAGATGGTCAACCAGCGTCGTCGCCTGCTCAACTATTTGCGCAGCAAGGACAACGATCGCTACAAGTCCCTGATCGAGCGTCTCGGCTTGCGCAGGTAATTGCCCTGATCGAACGGCAGCGGAATCGGCGGCGCCATCTGCGCTCGCCCGCCGCGCATGCCATTCGCTCGAGGTGTGCCTGACCGGCACGAAAGCTCACCGCGATCGCTCAAGATCGCGCATTCCCATAGGCGCATCGGTGGCTTAAAGCGGCTCCGTTGCGACCCAGACCCAGGACAAAATCGTGGCGAAAGTAACCAAGACATTCCAGTACGGCAATCATCAGGTCACACTGGAGACGGGCGAAATCGCTCGCCAGGCCAGCGGCGCCGTCATCGTCCGCATCGACGATACCGTCGTACTGGTCACGGCAGTCGGCGCCAAGTCGGCGCGTGAAGGTCAGGATTTCTTTCCGCTCACCGTCGATTACCAGGAAAAGTTCTATGCCGGTGGCCGCATTCCCGGAGGCTTCTTCAAGCGCGAAGGTCGCCAGACCGAGAAGGAAACCCTCACCTCGCGCTTGATCGATCGTCCGATCCGCCCGCTGTTCCCGGAGCACTTCAAGAACGAGGTGCAAATCATCGCCACGGTGATGTCGATCAATCCGGAAATCGATGGCGACATTCCGGCAATGATTGGCGCATCCGCTGCACTCGCCTTGTCCGGCCTGCCGTTCAATGGCCCCATTGGCGCGGCCAAGGTGGGTTACGCCAATGGCAACTACATCCTGATGCCGACCGCGACCGAGCTGAAGACTTCCGAGCTTGAGCTGGTGGTTGCCGGTACAGCCAACGCCGTTCTCATGGTCGAGTCAGAGGCCAAGCTGCTCAGCGAAGACGTCATGCTCGGTGCGGTGGTGTTTGGACACAATGCGCTCAAGGGCGCCATCCAGGCGATCAACGAATTTGTTGCCGAGGCCGGCAAGAAGTCCTTCGTGTGGAATGCGCCTGAGCGCAACCAGGCCATCGTCGATGCGATCAAGTCGACAACCGGAGATCGATTGGCTGCTGCCTACGGCGTGCGCGACAAGCTGGAGCGTCGCGATGCCATCAGTGCTCTGAAGAAGGACGTGCTGGCATCGCTTCAGGCCAACGCAGAGGCCAACGGCTGGGCTGCCGGTGACCTTGCCAAGGAATTTTCCGAACTCGAATACACCACCCTGCGCGCGTCGGTCTTGTCGAGCAAGGTCCGCATCGACGGCCGCAAGCTCGATGACGTCCGTGGCATCACCATTCGCACCGGCGTGTTGCCGCGCACCCATGGTTCTGCCTTGTTCACGCGTGGCGAGACGCAGGCGCTGGTCACCGTGACCCTGGGCACCGGCCGCGATGCGCAGATCATCGATGCGGTCGAAGGCGAATCCAAGGATCAGTTCCTGTTCCACTACAACTTCCCGCCGTACTCGGTGGGCGAAGCGGGCCGCATGATGGGCCCGAAGCGCCGCGAAATCGGCCATGGCCGCCTCGCCAAGCGCGGTGTGCTGGCGGTCAAGCCCTCGATCGAGGAATTTCCCTACGTGCTGCGCGTCGTTTCCGAGATCACCGAATCCAATGGTTCGTCCTCGATGGCGTCGGTCTGCGGTTCTTCGCTGGCGATGATGGATGCCGGCGTTCCGCTCAAGGCTCCGGTGGCCGGCATCGCCATGGGACTGGTCAAGGAAGGCAACGATTTCGTCGTGCTGTCCGACATCCTCGGTGACGAGGATCACCTCGGCGACATGGATTTCAAGGTGGCCGGCAGCTCCGATGGCATCAGCGCACTGCAGATGGACATCAAGATCGACGGCATCACCGAGGAAATCATGAAGGTGGCGCTGGCCCAGGCCAAGCAGGGCCGCCTGCACATCCTCGGCGAGATGAACAAGGCGCTCAGCGCCGCACGTAGCGAGATGAGCGAATTTGCCCCGCGCCTGCTGACCATGCGCATCCACCCGGACAAGATCCGCGAAGTGATCGGCAAGGGCGGTTCGGTGATTCGTTCGATAACCGAGGAAACGGGCACCACCATCGACATCACCGACGATGGCACCATCGTCATTGCTTCGGTCAACCGCGCTGCAGCGGATGAGGCGAAAAAGCGCATCGAAATGATCGTTTCCGATGTGGAACCTGGCCGCATCTACGAAGGCAAGGTTGCCAAGTTGATGGACTTCGGCGCCTTTGTCACGATCCTTCCGGGCAAGGACGGACTGGTGCATGTTTCGCAGATTTCCAACGAGCGGGTCGAGAAGGTTTCCGACAAGCTCAAGGAAGGCGATATCGTCAAGGTCAAGGTGCTGGAAGTCGACAAGCAGGGCCGCATTCGCCTGTCGATGAAGGCAGTCGAGGAAGGCGAAGGCGTCAGCGCCTGAGCGCCTGAACCAATTTCGGCAGGACATGAATAAAGCGGACCTCTGGTCCGCTTTTTTATTGCCATGGATGGCATGTATGCCCGCAATGCAGGAGCAATTGCGGGCGATTGCCATGAATGGCATGTATGCCCGCAATGCAGGAGCAATTGCGGGCGATTGCCATGGATGGCATGTATGCCCGCAATGCAGGAGCAATTGCGGGCGATAGCCCAGCGGTCGGCTAGTTGGCCCGGGCAGCAGGGATGAGCTTGCAGGCCTCGTTCACGACTGTTCACCACCCATGGCTACCGCGATACGGACGAATTTGCCAGACTATTGCGTGAACGATGTCGTGAGGTGGAACGTGAACCGGATGCTGATCGCCACACGCGCGCTGATCGTCGGCCTGCTCGTTGCGGTCGTGGCAATGCCGTCTGCGCGCGCGGAGGATGGCGTTCTGGTTCTTGGCCGGGTCAGTGATGACCCCAATTCGCACTACGCGGGCATGAAGCTGCTGCTCGATCATGTGGTCGAGCGCATGCACGATGTCGGCATTCGCGAGGGCCGCGTGTTGATGGCGCGCGATGCCCTGCAGATGGCCAGCTACCTGCGTCGTGGGCGCGTGGATTGGGTTTCCGAAACCGGGGCGGGAGCGGTCTTGCTGCAGGAGCGGGCCAAGGCGGAAACCCTGGTCTTGTCCGAGCGCAATGGCATCCGGCGATACCGCACCATTTACCTTGCGCGCAGGGACAGCGAGGTCAAGTCACTCGATGACCTGCGTGGTCGCCGCATCGCCTTCCAGAATCGCACGTCGACCAGCGCCTACTACATACCAGCGATGGAATTGCTTGCGCACCACATTCCCCTGGAAGTCCTCGGATCACTTGGCGACCAGCCCGGTCCGGATACGGCCGGATTCCTGTTTGCGCGCACCGAACGCAACATCGCGACCTGGGTGCACAAGGGCTTGGTTGATGTCGGTGCGGTGAGCAACCTTGATTGGGCGAATCCGCAGCACATTCCCGAGTTCTTCAGGCGCGATCTGGTGATCCTGCGCGAAAGCCAGGATGTCCCGCGTGGAATCGAGGTGGTGCGCAGGGATCTCGATCCCGTCGTTCGCCAGCGCCTGCACGATGTGCTTGTGGCGATTGGAAAGGACCCTGCGGGAGATTCCCCTCCGGAGCTGGTGAAACAGAACCAGCGATTTTTCGACCTGGAAGAACGGGATCGTCGTGATCTGCAGTGGCTTCGCTCAGGCGTGGCCCGTGTGAGCGCGGAGATCGAATGAACTTCCGTTTTGGCCTGCAGGCCAGATTCCTCGCGCTGGTTTCGGTTGCATTGCTGACCTCGGCAATCGTGCTCGGCATCCTGCTGCATCGGCAATGGGAGCTGCGCAGCTCGATCCTGGAATTGAGCTCGGAGTCGACGCGAACGCTTGTGCAGGATCGCCTGCAATTGCAGGCACAGGCAGTTGCCGCGAACACGGCCGAGGCGCTGGTCAATCCCATCTACAACTTCGATCTCGAGATTGTCGGGCGCATTGTCGGTGACGTTCTGGTTCAGCCGGATGTGAAGTATGTGACGGTGTACGACAGCGACGGATCGGTGATGCATGACGGCACCGAGGAAATCGCCAGCTACGGTCAGCAAATGACTGATCCGCTGGCGACTGTGATCATCGCATCCAATTCCTTGCTGTTGCAGCACGAAGGAGACATCCTGGATGCCTCGGCACCCATCCGCATCGGCGACCAGCGCCTGGGAGGCGTGCGCATTGGATACTCGCTTGAATCGGCGCGTCGCCATGAGGCCCAGGCCAACAAGGAGCTGGGTGAGCGACTCACCGATATCGGCAGGCGCTATTTCATCGGCGCCATTTTCCTCCTGCTGTTGGCTTTGGCGCTCGGCATCGCCATCAGCATGATCATGCAGCGTGTCCTGATCCGGCCAATCAGGGGCCTGGTCCAGGCGGCGCGCGAGATTGAATCAGGCAATTTCAACGTGGAGCTTCCTGGGCGCCATCGGCGCGACGAGGTCGGTGAGTTGATTCAGTCGTTCGAGCGCATGACCGAAGGAATTTCAAGGCGTGATCGCGACATCCGGCGCATTGCCGACACCGACTCGCTGACTGGCCTTTCCAACAGTCGCGCATTCCGCGCAAGCCTTGAGGAGCATGTTCAGCGGGGACCTTCGCACGAATTTGCCGTGATGCTGGCGGATATCGACAATTTCAAACCTTTCAACGATACCCACGGCCACGATTTTGGCGATCAGGTCTTGTGCCGGTTTGCGGAACGCCTGCGCAACGTGGTCAATGCGCATGAGGGAATTGAAGCCGTGCCCGCACGTCTAGGCGGCGACGAGTTCGTCCTGCTGGCCAGTCGCGCCGATGCCGAAGGCAATGCATCCCTGCGCGAGCTGATTACCCGCCTTGCCGAAAGCCTGATCGAGGAATTTGCCGAGAGCACAAGTGTGAAGGGGCGTGAGCTGACTTTCGGATCGTCGTTCGGCATCACCTTGTTTCCGGATGATGCACGTACCGCCTCCGGCCTCATGAAGACCTGCGACGTGGCCTTGTATGCGGCAAAGCGCGCGGGCAAGAACCGCTACCGCTTCTTTACCCACGAGATGCGCAGCAACAATTGAGCGGCGTGGGTGTTGCGGCCTTGCGCGATGCCGCTGCGTCGGGCGTGGTGGAACCAGCAGGCTGATCAGTCGCGGAAGTTCTCGAACTGCAGGGGCATCTCGAGTTCGCCTGCGCGCAGCAACGCAATCGCGGCCTGAAGGTCGTCGCGCTTCTTGCCGGTGACGCGCAACTGCTCACCCTGGATTTGCGCCTGGACCTTGCCGCCGGAGTCCTTGATCAGCTTGACGATCTTCTTGGCCAGCGGCTGGTCGATGCCCTGTTTGAGGGTGACCTTCTGGCGCGCACTGGCAAGGTTGACTTCGGCATCGCCAATATCGACGCAGCGAACGTCAATGCCGCGGGCGGTCAGGCGCTGCAGCAGGATGTCCTGCATTTGCTTGAGCCGGAACTCGGCATCCGCCTTCAAGGTGACGATTCCCTCACTGTGCTCGAACGCCGCGCCGCTGCCCTTGAAATCGAATCGCCGCTCGAGTTCACGGTTGGCCTGATCGACGGCATTGGTGACTTCGTGTGAATCGAGTTTGGAAACGATGTCGAATGAAGGCACGGCAAACACTCCCTGGGGAACAGACACATTCTAGCGATACGTCGCAGGGTCTACGCAGATGGTGTGTGGAACCCCCCCCCCCCCCCCCCCCCCCCCCCCCCCCCCCCCCCCCCCCTCCCCCCCCCCCCACCCCCCCCCCCCCCCCCCCCCCCCCCCCCCCCCCCCCCCCCCCCCCCCCCCCCCCCGGACAAAATCAACGCAGGACGCGCACATGGACGCGGGCCCAACTGCCATCTTCGGTCATGGCGGTGATGGTTTCCTCGCCCGGTTCGACAAAGGCGTGTTCAAAGAACTGGGCGCCCTGCGTGCTTGCTTCGAGGCGTCCATTGACCAGCCATTGCACCTCGCCACTGGCACCCAGGGCGCGCAGGCGCACGCTGGCGGGCTTGTCGCTGTTCGGGGCGCGGGCGACGGTGGCGTGATCGGCGATGCCATCGATGCGCAGATCCTGGTTGCGATCAAGTCCATCGTCGGCGCAGCGGGAGGCCAACGGCGGCAGGCTCGATCGTCGTCGATGATCGGAGCTGAGCCAGGGATAGACCAGTGAAGGCCAGCGCGGAATGTCGAACTCGCGGATGCGTGGTGCCGTGCAGCCGGGACTCAGGCGTTCACCGCTGCCCGCATCGGCACGCACATGTACGAGTCCCGCGCTCCAGGATTTGGCATCGCGGGCGGCAAACGTGGGTGGAATCACGCCATCCAGGGTCCAAGCCCGATGCTTCTGCTGGCACAGCTCCGGATGCTTCTCGTCAAAGGCGAGACCAAGCGGCCAACAGATGTCGATTTCGTTGACCGTGGCCGGAGGAGCAGTGGCGCTTGCGGAGGCAACCGGCCTTGGCAGGCTGTCCACGAGTTGAAACAGCAAGGGCAAGGCGGTTACCGCACCGTACTGCCCAGGCAAGGGCGTGCCATCGGGTCGGCCTATCCACACGCCGACGGTGTGGCCGCGCGTGGTTCCCATCGCCCAGGCGTCGCGAAAGCCGTAGCTGGTGCCTGTCTTCCACGCCACCTTCGGATGCGATCCTGTGTCGAAGGTATCCGGACGATAGCCGGGGCGCGGGTTGGCCTCGAGGATCTCGCGGATGATCCACGCGGCACCGGGCGAGAGAACGCGTCGCTCGATGAGTGCATCCTGCTCGCTGAAACGTACAACTCCACCGACGCCTTTGCGACTGAGCGCTGCGTACGCACCGGCGAGGTCCTCCATGCGCACTCCGGTGCCACCAAGGATGATCGAAAGATTGGGTTTGACGCCGCGTGCCAGGCGCAGCTGCAAACCGGTGTTGGCGAGGCGCGCACTGAAGCGCGCGGCCCCCACCCGCTCCAGCAGATCCACCGCAGGCACGTTGAGGGACAAGCGCAGTGCCTCGGCAGCGCCAACGGGACCATTGAAGGCCTGGTCGAAGTTGCCGGGGCGGTAGTCGCCGAAGCTTTGCGGTGCATCGACGAGCAGGCTTTCCGAGTGGATCAGGCCATCATCCAGCGCCAGCCCGTACAGGAAGGGCTTGAGCGTGGAGCCGGGCGAACGCCATGCCTGCACCATGTCGACGTGGCCGAGTCGGGCTTCGTCGGCAAACTCGGCAGAGCCGAGATAGGCACGCACGCTCAGGTCTGCATTGTCCACGATCAGCACGGCAGCCGACGTGCGTTCGGGCAGGCGTGCCATGTAGCCCTGCACGCGCTCCTCGACGCTGCGTTGCAGTTGCATGTCGATCGTCGTCTGGATGCGGCGTTCCTGCGGGTGGCGTTGGTGCAGGCGTCGCGCCAGCAAGGCGGCACTCAAGGGTGGGCGCAGGCTGCGCGCGACAACCGGCTCGATGCGTGCGTCGCTGACCTGATCCTGCGTCCATACCCCGAGCGTGGCCATGCGCTGCAGCACCTTGTCGCGAGCCACGCGCGCGTCGCTTGCGTTGCGATCAGGACGCAGACGACTGGGCGCCTGCGGCAGGACCACGAGCAAGGCAGCTTCGGCATGGGAAAGTTGCCGGGCCGAGTGGCCCAGATAGGCCCACGAAGCCGCTTCGACGCCTTGCAGGGTTCCGCCGAAGGGTGCATGGGCAAGATACAACTCGAGGATTTCGCGTTTGCTCAGGTGCGCTTCCAGTTGCAGGGCGCGCAGGCTCTGGCGGACCTTGCCGCCGATGCTTCGCGAGTGCGGTTCCAGGATCCGTGCCACCTGCATGGTCAGGGTGGAACCTCCGGAGACGATGCGACCGCTGGCAATCATCTGGCCCAGCGCGCGCATCGAGGCAACGGGATTGATGCCCGGGTGCTGCCAGAACCAGCGGTCTTCGTAGCCGATCAGGGCCTGCAGGTAGAGCGGGGAAATCTCGTCGACGGAAATCGGGTAACTCCAGATGCCTTGCGCATCGGCAAATGCGCGCAGCGGCGATCCATCCCGCGCCAGCACCACGGTGCTGCCGTGATTGGCATCGGGCAGGGGCAGGGGAAACGCGCGGTCGAGCACGAAGGCGACCAGCAGCAGGATGCCGCACAGGATGGCCCCGCGGCGCAGGCGCCGGCGCCAAGGCTTGCGCCTCGGCGATGGTGGGCTCATGTCGGCAGCAGCAGGCATCACGGCAAAGTATGCACGCACAAGACCCGGTTTCCGGGGCCGGAATCGTGGCTAAATCGGGGCAGCCTCGGCCTTCCTGCGCCGGCGCAAATGGCGTGAGGCATGGCGTGCTTCGCGCAGGCGTTGCACGTGCGCGGCCAACAGGTCGCCGCGGGTGAGTATGCCGACCATGCGCGTGGCATCTTCGCGATCCAAGACGACCAGACGACCGACGTTGGCTTCGACCATGTGATCGGCGGCCTCGCGCAGGGAATGATCTTCGCGAATGCCGATGATCGGGCGGATGATCAACTGGCCGATGCGTTCGTCGTCGGCAATGTCGGCATCCAGCAGGTTGCGCCGGGTCAGCACGCCGCGCAATTGGCCGTCCTGCCCGAGTACCGGAAAGCCCTGGTGCGTGTAGGCGGACGTCTTGCTGCCCAACCAGGCGCGAACTTCCGAGAGTTTCTGCGAGTCGCGCAGGCTGACCACCTGCCGGCTGCATGCATCTCCAACGCGGATCTGGTCGAGATAGTCGGCGGAGTAGTCCGATGGAACGCGCACGCCGCGGCGGGCGATCTTCTCGGTCATGATCGTGTTGCGCATCATCAAGCCCGAAACCAGATACGCCGCGGCACAGGCGCCGAGCAGGGGCAACAGGCCGTGGACCTGATGCGTGGTTTCGAAGGCGAACACCACCGAGGTGAGGAAAGCGCGTGAGGCGCCGGCAAAAATTGCAGCCATGCAGACCAGTGCCGCCATGCGCGGATCGACGCCCAGCCACGGTGCCGCATGTGCAAGCGCAATGCCGAGCGCTCCGCCCAGCGCACCACCTATCGTGAACAAGGGGGCCAGGGTTCCTCCGGAAGTTCCACTACCCAATGCCACCGACCACGACAGCAGCTTGAGCAGGCACAGTGCCAGCATGGCACCCAAGCCCAGCTGGCCGCTGATGACGGCGGTAATGTTGCCGTAGCCGACGCCAAGCGTCATCGGCATCACATAGCCCACGCAGCCGACCACCAATCCACCCAGCGCGGGCCACCACATCCAGTGGATCGGCAGCTTTGCAAAACCGTCCTCGATGGCATACGTCAGCCGCGTGATCGCCACGCTGACGACACCGAGGATGAGGCCGAGCACGACATAGGTTCCGATGGCCGGAAAACCCGGCGCCGCAACGGTGGGCATCGGAAACATCGGCTCGTTGCCTTCGAGCACATAACGCAGCGCAGTGCCGGCCACGGCGGCCAAGGCCACCGGAATCAGTGACCGCGCACGGCGTTCGAACAAGAGCAACTCAACCGCCAGCAACACCGCGGCCACGGGCGCGGAGAACACCGCTGCCATGCCAGCGGCGGCACCGGAGGCCAGCAACACCTTGCGTTCATCGGCGGTGACGTGCAGCAACTGGCCGATCAGCGAACCCAGGGCACCGCCGGTGGCGATGATCGGGCCTTCCGCTCCGAATGGACCACCGCTGCCGATGGCCACTGCCGAGGAAACCGGCTTGAGCCAGGTCAGGCGCGGCTTGATGCGACTCTCATTGAGCAGCACCTGTTCCATTGCTTCGGGAATGCCATGGCCACGGATGGCGCCGGAGCCGTAGCGCGCCATGATGCCGACGATGATGCCGCCGACGGCGGGTACGAGGATGACCCAAAGTCCAAGTTGGTTGTCGGCCGGGCTGCTGAGCGAGAAATCCCAGCGACCGTAGAACGCAAGATTGGTAATCAGCCCAATCAGGCCGGTCAGCGCGTAAGCCGCCACGGCAACGCCGCTGCCGAGCAGGACCGCCAGCGTGCTGATCCACAGGATGCGCCGCCCCAGGGTGCGGAACTGGCGCGGCATGTGCACGTCGACCAGGGTTGAATCGAGCGCAGGCGCCAGGGGAAGCGCGGCGCGCGAGTGATGGTCCTCGTTCGTGTTTTGCATGCGCGGTGATGAGGCGGAAGACAGCCTGCGATCTTACGCGCATGCGTCGTGGCGTGATTCCTCCCGCAGCCGGGGTTGAGCATCTGGATTCGTCCCAGCCCCCGGAATGTGCGCTGTTGCCTCCAGCGAATGCTGCGACCGCTGTCTGTTTCAGCGCAGGCGGCTGAAGCTGCGATCAAGGCGCGGTTGCCAATCGTGCTTGATGTCGGCGGATACCAATATGTGCCCTGCTTGGCCGATCAACAGTTTGCGCGGCACGCAGCCGATGTAGCGCGAATCCTCGCTGTTGTCGCGGTTGTCGCCCATCATGAAGTAGTGATCCGCAGGCACGGTGAGCGGACCAAAATCCGCGCGCGCACCAGGGTAGGGCAGGAATTGCACACGGTGCGAGCTTGCGTCGAATGTTTCACTCCAGCGACTGGCCTGGACGAATCGCCCGCCACCCACATCCTCGCTGACCCATTGGATGTCCGCGTAGTCGGCCGGTTTGCCATTGACCGAGAGCACATTGTTCCTGAGCTCAATGCGGTCGCCCGGCAAACCGACAATACGCTTGATCAATCGCGTGCCGTCCTTTGGCGAGCTGAAGGTGACGATATCGCCGCGTTCCGGTTCGCCGAGCTGGGCGAGGGAATAGTCGGTCAGTGGAATCTTGAGGTCGTAGGCGAGGCGATTGACCAGTACCACGTCGCCTTCGAGGATGGTCGGGCGCATCGAACCGGTCGGTACCGGGTTCCAGTCGGCAATGGCGGTGCGGAACAGGCCAAGGCAGAGCATGAACAAGAGCAGCCCGCGGTTGTTGCGAAGGAAGTTGCGCATGGAGTTCGACCTGCTATCGGGCTGAATCCGTACAGACATGGCGTTACGGGGAAAGTTCTACCGCCTCAGGAAAACCGGCAGCCGCGACGGCTGCGGTCCGGGCGAGCGGGAATCCTGCGTGATGGAAGGTCCGAACAAGTATTGTCGCGAGCAAGCTCGCTCCCACCATTGCTTGATTTTGTGGGAGCGAGCTTGCTCGCACCATTGCTTGATTTTGTGGGAGCGAGCTTGCTCCACCATGCTTGATTTTGGGGCTTGCCACCGCGATGGAGCTTGCTCACACCATTGCTTGATTTTATGGGAGCGAGCTTGCTCGCACCATCGCTTGATTTTGTGGGAGCGAGCTTGCTTACACCATCGCTTGATTTTGTGGGAGCGAGCTTGCTCACACCATCGCTTGACACCATCGCTTGATTTTGTGGGAGCGAGCTTGCTCGCGACGAATGAGTTCCATACTTGTGCAGGGTTTCCTGAAATGAGGCGCTTGATGCTCAGTCGCGCGGAGAATCGGAATCCGCGCTGACGGGTTCCCCGCCAATTTTCACGTTGTTGCCGATCTTGACTCCCTTGCCGATGTGCACACCGGAAGCCTCTGCGGATTCGCTGCGACTGGCATCCTGCTTGGTCTGCATGGCGCTGTAGTAGTCCTGCAAGGGAGCACTGTCGCCGGTCATGGCTTCGATCTTGAGCTTGCGTGACCACCAGTTGTGGCCGATCTGGAAGTCGTAGTAGCTCAGGCCGTAGGCACCAAGCACATCCTTTTCGGCGCTGGCGATGCCGGCTTCGTCAAGCTGGGGTGCGCCGCGTGCGCTCAGCGCAGCCAGCAGGGTTTTTGCCTGGGCCATGGAATAGGGCGGATCGAGCTTGAGCGGTTGTCCATTTTCGTAGGAGTCTGCGAGATCCCGACCCCATGCGGCAAGCTTGCCCTGCGTGGCACGGAAATAGGCCACGCTGTAGCGCTGCATCAGGGCCGGTTCCGCGCGCATGCGGGTCATGTAGCCCTGGTTGACGCGATCCATTTCAGTCGCATCGAGGCCGTGGCGTGACAACACCTTGGTGCGACCGGATTCTCCCGCCTGCACCAGTTGGTTGGAGATGGCGGCATAGGTATCGAGGGAGATGCCTTCGATGGGGGCAAGGGCCGCGGCAGACACTTCGGCGCTGGAGGGTTTGAGCGCAGCGGCCAGTTGTTCCTGCTTCGCGTTGGCAATATCCGCTTCGGCCTTGGCCAGGTCATCCGCTTGCACCAGCGGCGTAACCGCGGCAGCCAGCAATTCCGGCTCAGGAGCGAGTTTGGCGATTTGCTTCTGTGCGTCCTTGTAGCGTTTGGCGCTGGTGGGATGCGTGCTGAGGATGGAGGCGCTGCGCTTGCCGCCCAGTTCGCCCAGCGCGGTTTGCAGGCGCAACATGCCGTCCGGGTTGTAGCCTGCCGCAATCATCCAGCCCACGGCGAGCCGATCGGCTTCCAGTTCCTGGTTGCGGCTGAACTTGAGCACCAGCAGGCCACTGCCGACGCCCACTGCGGTACCTGCCAGTGCGCCGGCCAGTTCGCCGCTTTCCTTGCCGACTTGGGCTCCGACCACCGCACCGAGGATGGCACCCAGCACCTGCACGCTTTCGCGCTTGCGCTTTCCTTCGCGCAAATGATCGGCCTGGTGATGAGCCAACTCGTGGGCAAGCACCGCGGCTACCGCATCACGGTCGCCATTGAAGGCATCAAGCAGACCTTCCTGCACGACAACGATCTTGTCGTCGCCGGCCATGGTGGCAAACGCATTGATGTCCGCGGCAGTTGACCAGACCAGAATGGCGTCGACACCCGACGCCTGCGCGAGGTCGGCGTAGATGGCTTCCAGTTCCGTCGCGGTGGCGCGCAGTTGGGCGCTTTGCGCTTCCCTGGCGACGGATTCGGCCAGATAAAGTTCTGGCGCCGCGCGACAAACCAGCGGCACCGCGGCGAGAAGGAGAACCAGGAGCGAGCAGCGCAACATGGAAAGCCTCCGTGACGCGTGGAAAGCAAAGTATCCGCCAGAGTCCGTGCTGTGCAACAGGACGACTACAGGTTGCCGCCAATGACCACGCGCACCTTGTACAGGGTCAGGTCCGAACCGACACAGGTTCCGGAACCCAGCACCAGATTGACGGAGTAGCCGCAGCGCTGGGGATCGAAGTAGGTCTCGCTGACGGTATCGAACTCAAAGAAGTCACCATCCCCGACGATGGCAGGTGAAGTCACCTCGGCCAGCACGAAATTGTTTGGCGTACCAGCGCCATCCGCTGGCTGGCAGGTGGCATACAGGGTGGCGGACATGTCCTGGGTTGCCGAGGCATCCCGGCCCCACATATCCAGGAAAAAGAGCCGGCGATCAGTCGGTACATTGACCGACGCCGAGGCAATCCGCGAAGTGGCTCCGGTTGGGCAATACAGGTGGCCGTATGCCGCCGAGTTGTAGTCGGACAAGCTTGAGATCGTGACGAAATCCTCCCCGGTCATCGCATACGAGGCGTTGGTCGGTGTGCTGCCGAGTGGTGCGCGATCCGGCAACCCCGGATCGGTGGAATCATTGGGCAAGCGCCAGACATTGACGGCAGTGGCCGGAAATCCCATCGCGGCCAGCTCGGCCGGATTGCTGACCTGGATCCAGGCAGGATCAGCGGAAGCATGTGAGCTGACCAGCATGCCGACGGCAAAGGTGATGAGTGGGAAATTCATGATCAGGATCCTCAGGGTGCAAAGCCGTTGCGGAAAATGACGTCCGGGTTGTTGGACAGCAGCCGCACGCGGACCGAGCGCAGGTCGAAGCCGGCGCAGGCAGAGTTGTCCGGGGCAAACCGGGCTTCCAGAAAATAGGCGCAGGTGCTGCTGGTGGCGACTTGCTCAGCAGGAATCAGCAATTGCGAGAAGTTGCCCGGCGTCCCGCTGCTGGCGGCCGTCGCAAGCACCGTGCGTACTGGCCCTCCGCCCGAGAGGAATGGCTGGCAGGATTTGACCAGTTCGTAGGAAAGGTTGTTGCTGGCCGAGTCATCGATGCCCCAGACCCGCACGCTGAACACCTCGAACTGATCGGGGATATCAAACGGGTAGACCACGGTCCTGCGTCCTGAACTGGCTCCGCTTTGGCAATAGGCTCCGAAGTTCCCGTCACGTCCCAGCGACAACAGGCTGTCGCTGGGTCGGCCGGATCGACCGTTGTAGCTGTCGTAGTCGGTACCGTAAAGGACGCCGGCATTGGCCTGCGCCGAGGCCAGAACGAAACCGGCAGCAAGCAGCAGTGCTTTCGTCATTTTGCAGGGTTCATTGCAACGCATGATGGGTACTCCGGTCACGGGGTGTATTGCATGCGCACCTTGTCGAGGAAGATGCTTCCTCCGACACAGGTGCCGCCGGGTGAGGCCATGTTGACCCGCACCATGTAGCGACAGGTGTAGCGATCAACGATCACCGGAGCAGAGGACAAATTGAGGGTCACCACGGTGTCGCCGGGTGTGCCGCTGGTGGTTGAATTGGCAAGAATGGTACTCACCGGCGGATCTGCACCTCCCGTGCCTTGGCAGACTGAGAGCAGGAAAACCAGCATTTCCTCGCTGCTGGAATTGTCGTAGGCAAACATGTCGACATACTTGATGGCGGCACCCGCGGGCAGGTCGAAGGTTGCGGTTGCAAAGCGCTCGGTGCCGCTGGTGCAGGCAATGCTGGGAGCCTGTCCGCCAAAGTTGAAGGCACCCGTACGACCCTGGAAGGCGGTACCGATGCGGGTCTGCCATTCATCACCCAGCCCCGCGCCGTCCGGTGCGCGGGTATCCGAATCGGCGGGGAAGGGCAGGTCGCGGACCATGACCAGCTGGGCTGGATCATCAAAACCCATGGCCTGTCGTTCGGTTTGGGTCGCCGGCCGGTCCGCCCATGCGTTGGCTGCCATGCAGCAAACGAACGCCAGTGCGCTTCGAGCCATCCATCGTGTATTCACGGATTGCCTCCCTGAAGTTGAAATCACGTTGCCGGCGGGCTGTCGGGATCCGCTTCCTGCCGGGTGCAGGGCGCGGTAGTGCCACCCTCCAGTCCTTCAATCGGCAATCAATGGCATTTCGTGCCACGGGTAGTTGCAAGCCGGCGGGCTGCACGTTCAAGCGCCAGCCCCCGGGTGCTTGCCAGCGCCACATCCAGGCCGCAAGGAGCTGCGGGTCGCATGGCCACGGCAATGCAGAGAAAGCAGGGTCCGTTCGTGGTGAGATTCCATGTTGCCGGTCAACGAGCTCTGTGCAGAAAATTCCGTTCGTGGTGTGCCCGTCGAACCACCTGTTTGTGGTGAGCTCCCCAACAACACCGTTCGTGGTGAGCTCGTCGAACCACCTGTTTGTGGTGAGCTCCCCAACAACACCGTTCGTGATGAGCCTGTCGAACCACCTGTTTGTGGTGAGCTCCCCAACAACACCGTTCGTGGTGAGCCAGAGCCTGTCCTGAGCCCTTCGACTCTGCTCAGGACAGGCTTGTCGAAGGGAACCATGCACGGCTCTCACCCCCTCCGTTCGTGGTGAGCCAGAGCCTGTCCTGAGCCCTGCGACTCAGCTCAGGACAGGCTTGTCGAAGGGAGCCATGCACGGCTCTCACCCCCTCCGTTTGCGGTGAGCCTGTCGAACCATGAACGGACTCGGGGCATTGCATACTCACCCTTCAGCCCGCTCTGAACGAGCGGACTTGATCATCGTTGCCCCGGCGACCGTCGCACCGTGTGAGATCGCGCAACGCCAAGCTGCGCCCGAATCGACTCATGCGAGGAGGAGAGCGGAGATGGGGGCAACAACCGTGTTTGACGAGCTGCGCGATGTGCTTGCACAGCAGGCGTATGAAGGTTCCGCGATCGGCATTGACCTGGGAACCACCAAGAGTTGCATCGCGTTGGCCCGCTTTGAAGACGGTCAGGTCAACTGCGCGTGCCAGGCCGTGGATGAACCAGGCCAACCCAGCGGCCAGATTGCCGTGCCTTCGGTGGTTGCAGTGGTCGATGACAAGGCCTTGGTTGGCCACGCGGCCAAACGACTCGCACGCAGCAAGCGCTATTCGCAGCATCGCTTCTCGTTTTCCGAAACCAAGAATGAGATGGGCTTGCGCCACACCTATGCGCGCGCCCCGCAGGGATTCCGCTGCGCCACCGACATTGCCTCGCACATACTTCGCCACGCAATGAACACATCCGGTCTCGGTAATCGGCCTACCGCCGATCCCGTGGTCGTCACCGTGCCGGCATCGTTTCATGGGGCGCAGCGGACGGCGACGCTCGCCGCTGCAAGGCAGGCATTTGGCAACGACAGGGACGTGCTCCTGCTCGATGAGCCGTACGCTGCGGTGCTGGATCTGCTGCATCGTGATCCCGGCAGGGTGGGTGACCACCTGCGGGCCGGCGCAACGTGGCTGGTGTTCGACTTCGGCGGTGGCACCTGCGATGTCGCGCTGTTCACCCTGCAGGCCTCGGCAAGTGCGGCGCTCGCCCCGCGCCTGCTGGCAACCAGCCGATATCACCGCATCGGCGGTGGCGATATCGATCGCGCCCTCGTGTACGGCCACCTGATTCCGGGATTGCTGGAGCTTTACCAACTGCGCAAGACGGATGTGACGCAGTCCGACAAGCGCCGAAACTTCGAGCCCGTACTGCTGCCGGTGGCCGAGCAGTTGAAGCGCGCGCTGTGCCAGCGCCTGCGCGAGCAATTGCAGCGCGGCGACGACGGCAGCACCGTGGAGGTCGTTTCCGCCGGCGACCACTGCATCGAATGGAATGATCGCGAGCTGTTCCTCAGCGATGCCCGCCTGGATCAGGCGACGTTCGAGAAATTGTTGCGCCCGTTTCTCGATGCGCACCCCGGCAAGACCGAATCCGACGAGTACGTCGAGCGCGATTCCATTTTTCGCCCGATCCAGCAGGTGCTGGGACGCGCATCGCTGCGACCGGAATCCGTCGATCTGGTTCTGCTGGCGGGGTCCAGCAGTCTCATTCCGCAGGTTCAGCAGGCCTTGTGCGAGTACTTCGGCGGCGCCGATATGCTCGAAATCGGCGACGAGAAAGAGCTGCAAGGTGCCATCGCACGCGGTGCGGCACTGCAAGCGCTGTCGATCGCGGCAACCGGCCAGCCGATCATCGCGCCCGTGTGCAGCGCCGAAATCGGATTGCGCACCCGGCAAGGCCTGGTTCCCTTGGCCAGGGCGGGTTCTGCGCTGCCTGCCCAATCCGGATTCCCGCTGCAGGTGCTGGCACCGGCAAGCGTCACGGATCGGCCGGTGGACCTGGCCATCGAGATCATCGCCGATGGCGCGCGCGTGGTGGGTCGCTCGATCTGGCAACTTGAAGCGCCGGTGAAGCAGGGCGAGCCGTTGGCCGTGTCCTGGGCGATGGATGAGAACCAGTGCCTGACTCTCAGGCTTGGCCGCACTGCGGATAGCGATGCCGGAGTAGATGAATTCGAGCAGCGATTCGATGCGCCGATGACGCATACCGACCAGGGCCAGATCGCGCGCTGCCGCCTGCTCGAAGCCGAAGAGATGATTCGTTGCGATCGCATTCCAACGCATCAGCTGGGCAAGACGTTCGAGCAGATGGCGCGCGATTCCGCGCGCATTGGTCATCGCGAGCGTGCCCTGCATTTCATCGCCTGCGCCGTGCAGCACGATGGCCCGACCCTCAATCTGCTCAACCTGCGTGGCATCTATCTGGAGGAGCTGGGTGATATCGAGCGTGCGGAATCGGTGTATCGCCAGGCATCCGCTTCGCCGACGGCGGGATTCAACCTGGCGCTGCTGCTGCACGGGAACAAGCGCAACCAGGAAGCCCTGGCAGTCATCGATGAGGTGCTCGAGCAGAGCGCGCAGCCCGCGCACCTCGTGCTGAAGGGCGACATCGTTGCCGCGCTCGGGCAGGAATCCGCGGCGCGCCTGCTGCACCAGGATGCCGTCAGTCGCGTCGTCGATCCGGCAAGGCAATCAGCGTGGAGCCTGGGTTGGCTGGCCCGCTGCGCCAGAACACTGGGTCAAACGGAACTGGCGAGCCGGTTTCGTGCCGCCAGGGATGCGCAAATCGAGGCCGAGGAAGACAGCGCGCTGGAAGGCGCATTGCTGCCGGATCGCGGAGAGGAAAGCATCGAACTCAAAGGCACGGCCTGAACCTGATTGCGTTGGTCGATCCGGCCCGCAAATGGCTCGGACTCGAGCAGCGCGGAACGCTCCACCCGGCAACGACAATAGTGTGCCCGCCTGCGGAATCCATGGAGTCTTGCCGACACCGTGCGAACAAGGGTGGTGGAGCGGAAGGGGATCGAACCCTCGACCTCTGCATTGCGAACGCAGCGCTCTCCCAGCTGAGCTACCGCCCCACGATTGATCGCGGCGTGGAGCAGGGCATTGATTCAACCCGGTCCACGCGGAGGCGGATCATAGCGAATGGCGGGATGCGAGCCAAGCAAGCAGCCGAGTGCTGGCGTGCGGCAAATCGGCCGGTTCAGGCATCCGGCAATTTGGCGACCAGCGCATCGTGCAGCAGGGGCTTGCGCCAGCCTTCGAGCGCGGCCGGCCAGCGACGGGTGGTGTAGAGCGTCTCCAGATGGCGTCGGGAGCAAAGCAGGCCATCCGGCAGGTCGAGTTCTGCGGCGCGGGTGGTGACGAAATCCTTCATCGCGCGGATCGTGCGCCGTTCTTCGGCATCGGCAGCGGCTGGAATCGGATCAAAGTCGAGTTCGGAATCGCCGAAGGGGCGCTGGAGCACTTCCAGCAATTCGGCGCGTTGCGCGCCGCGCAAGGCGCGCAGGCCACGGCAACGCTCCATCAGCTCATTGGCATCGGCTGGTGGTTCGGCGCTGAGCGAGAGGATGCGCGGATCATCCAGTATCCAGGGGCGTGGCTTGTCGATGCGCCTGGCCGTGGTTTCGCGCCAGATCAGTACGCGGCGCAGCAGGGCTTGTTGCTCGCGGGTCCAGTCGGCGGCACCGCGGTAAGCGGTCTGCGGTTGCGGATCGGGTTCGCGCTGGCGGGCGCGTTCGAGCATGCGCGCGCAGTCCTCGGCATGCCAGGCGCCGTAGCCGCGCTGGTCGAGTCGTGCCGACAGCTCGGCATGAAGCGCAGGCAGGTGCACGACATCCTGGCTGGCATAGTCGAGTTGGGATTCACTCAACGGCCGGCGCAACCAGTCGGAGCGGGTTTCGCCCTTGGGCAATTCCACTCCGCATAGCTCAAGCACCAGTTTCTGATAACCCATGCCGGCACCGAGGCTGCAGAAAGCGGCAGCGATCTGCGTGTCGAACAGGGTTCCCAGGCCGGCGGGCAGGATGGGCGCCAAGGCGTCGAGATCCTCGCTGGCGCTGTGCATGACGGACAGCGTGTCCGCTGCACCAAGGCAAGTGGCCAAGCTGGACAGCTCGATATCGGCGAGCGGATCAATCAGAGCCACCTTGCCGGCCGCTTCGATCTGGATCAGGGCCAGCTTGGGCGCAAAACTGTCGGTGCGCATGAATTCCGTATCGAGCCCGATCCGTGCGCCGGGCGCCAGTTCGAAATCGAGCAAGGATTGTGTGTGGTTGATCCAGGCAGCCAAATTGCAGGTTCCAGTTGGATTATCGAGGGATGAACGAGCGAGGGCAGCCAGCTTGCGGATGCCGCGCGCGATAGCCTAAGGTGCCTTCTCGCCTCTGTCAGCCATTCCTTTTGCCGCCATGCCGGGTACCGAGCAGGTCAACAAGCAGCGCAACATCGGGGGCACGCTCGGCATCGTGCTGTTGTTGCTTGCCCTGGCATACCGGTTTTTCCCCGGCATCCTGCATGTCGAGCACCAGCAGCAGGTGCAGACCAACACCAGTTTGCCAGCCAGCACCAGTCCGTGGCGACTGGATGGCTCAAAGGCCATCACCGATACCGGTGATGGCGCAGCCGCAAAGGGCACCACCTTCGAGGAAGCCATCGCCATGGGTCCACCGGCGCCGGTGACCAAGGAAGTGGCCGAGATGCTCAAGGCGGCACGCAAGCTGGAGCTGGATGGCAGCCTGTTCGAGCCGCCGCGCAACAATGCCGTGGGCTTGTATCGGCAGGTTCTCCAATCCGATCCCGGCAATCGCACGGCTGAAGAAGCGCTCAGGCGCATTGGCGGTGCGGTGCGCGACTGGTCGTTTGCTGCGCTTGAGCGTGGCGACGAGGCGGAAGCGGAGCGTTATGCCGAGCAGTTCGCAAGCTTGCCGCATTCGGAAACGGAACTCACCCAATTGCGTGAGCGGCTGAAGACCCTGCGCAAGGTCATGCCCATGCTGTCCGCTGCGGCGGAGTTGCTCAAGCGCGGTCGCATGCTCGGCGAGGGCGACAACAATGCGCTGGCGATGTATCGCAAGGTGTTGGCCATTGATCCGAACAATCACCTGGCCGATGAAGGCCTGGCGCGCATCGAGCAGGATTTCCTCGAACGCGCGCTGGGCATGGCAGCGCAGAATGACCTTGCCAACGCCGATGCCATACTTGCCGAAGCGTCGTCGATTCGCCCCGGTTCACAGGCCCTGCTCGATACGCGCTCGCGCATCGAGGCGCTGCGTCGCCAGCGCGCGGAAACGATCCTGGCCCAGGCGCGTTCCGCGCTTGACTCGGGGAATGCGGATCTGGCCGAACGCCTGGCTGGCGAGGCCCAGGCCATCAGTCCCGACCTGGCCGCGCTCGACCAGTTCAACGAATTGCTGCGCAACGCGCGGCTGTACGCAAACTTCAAGCCGGGCCAGGTGTTCAGTGATCGTTTCCTGGATACCCGCGGCAGCGCACCGGCGGTGGTGGTTATTCCAACCGGATCCTTTGTCATGGGTTCAGCCGCCGACGAGGAGGGCCATCGCGACAGCGAGGAGCCCCAGCGCCAGGTGAAGATCCAGATCGGGTTTGCCATGGGCCAGTCCGAAGTGACCGTCGAGCAGTTCCGCGAATTCGTACGATCGGTCGGCTATCGCAGCGAAGCCGAGCGGGCGGGAACGGGAAGCGTGTATGACGAGCGCAGCGGCCGCATGATCGACAAGCGCGGAGCCGGCTGGCGGCAGAACTACGAGGGCGAGCGCGCAAGCGACGACCTGCCGGTTCTCAATGTGTCCTGGAATGATGCGAGCGCCTACGTTTCCTGGTTGTCGCAGCGCACCGGCAAGCGTTACCGCCTGCCGAGCGAGGCAGAGTTCGAATATGTCCTGCGCGCCGGCAACCAGACCCGCTTCTGGTGGGGAGACGGCAACCCGCCGCGCGTGTTGGCCAACCTGACCGGTGATGGTGATCGTTCACGCAGCAAGCGCAGTTGGGGCAATGCATTCAAGGACTATGACGACGGCCATTGGGGGCCGGCAAAGGTCAAGAGCTTTGCCGCCAACCCGATGGGTGTGTTCGATATCGACGGCAATTTGTCTGAGTGGACCGATGACTGCTGGCATGACAATTACGTGCGCGCACCGCGAGACAGCCAGGCCTGGATCAATCCCGGCTGCACCAAACGCGTGGTGCGCGGCGGCTCGTGGGGCAGTGCCCCGGATCAGGTACGCTCGGCGTATCGCTTGTCGATCACTGCCGATACACGCAGTGCGCGGCTGGGTTTTCGCGTGGTGCGCGAGCTGTAATCGATCGTGAAAAAATTCTCCGGCTCGACGTCAACTGATGAGTCTTGCCTTAAGCTGGTGGCCTGAAGCGGGAGGCAATCATGGGACCGTTTGGAAACCGATCCGGTGGCATGGGCCAGCAGGGGCAACGGCGTGGTTTGAAGCTGTGGCCGATCCTGTTGTTCGGCTTGTATTTCGGCTGGTACTACTTCAGCCATCGCAGCGAGGCATCGTTCACCGGACGCCAGCAGATGTTGGACTCGACGGCCCAGGAAGAAGCCGCGCTGGGACTCCAGTCCTATCAGGAAATCCTGCAAACCTCGCAGGTGGTTCGTTCCGGGCCACTGCCGCAGCAGGTACAGGACATTGCCCAGCGTCTTGTCGAAGCGGCGCCCAAGGTCGAGAAATATCTTGCCGAACAGGCCGGCGTACCCGCGTCCACCGACTGGAGCGCGTACCAGTGGCAGGTGAGCGTGATCGAATCCGACCAGGTGAATGCCTTTTGCCTGCCGGGCGGCAAGATCGCGGTCTACACCGGCATCGTTCCGGTGGCGGCCAACACCGATGGACTTGCCGTTGTCATGGGGCACGAGATCGCGCACGCCCTGATGCGACACGGTGGCGAGCGCATGGCTCAGCAGAAGTTGGTGCAGATCGGCTCCATCGCCGCCAGCATGTCCACCGGCGAGATGGATCCGGGCCAGCGTCAGATGGTCATGGCTGCGATCGGCGCGGGCGCGCAATACGGACTGTTGCTGCCGTTCTCGCGCAGCCATGAATCCGAGGCCGACAAGGTCGGACTCATGCTCACCGCGGCTGCCTGTTTCAATCCGCAGGAAGCGCCCAGGCTGTGGGAGCGCATGGCCAGCCTCGGCAAGCAGAAGCCGCCGGAATTCATGTCCACCCACCCGGCGGAGTCCACACGCATCGACCAACTGAACAGCTGGATGGGCGAGGCGGAGCAGGTGCGCCAGCACTTCTGCGGTGAATCCCCGTCGATGCAATAAAGCGCTGAAACTGTCGGCGACGCAGCGCGCGCCGCGCTTGCGCGTCAGGAGGAGTCGGTACGGATTCGCTTCACACGGTTTCGGTAGGCGTGCACATTGTCGCCGCTGATACGCGTCTCGCGAGTGCCCTTGATCTCGTCGATCTTGCGGTCGGAATCCGCGCCGGTCACCGCCTGGGCCTGGACATCGGTTTCACGCTCGAAGGCGTGCGATTTGTCGGTATTGCGGTAGTAGCGGTACAGCATCCAGTACAACCCGGTGGCGCCAGCCGGGCCGAGCGCAAGCAGCCAGAGCCCGCCGTCATCACTCATGAAGTGCTCCCGATGATCCAGATCGCAATGGCTTCCAGGAACGTGCCAACCGTGATGGCCGCGGTCAGCAGCTTCCACTGTTGCACCGGTATGCTGCCCATGGTTTCGCCGGTGCGACCGTTCACCGCGATGTAATGCAACATGCCGCCGTTCTTGCCGGGTTGGTGATAGGAATACAGCCAGACCGGCAGGTACATCGACACCCAGCGCGTGCCATGCACATCCAGGCTTTCCTGTTCCCAGCGCACGCCGCGGTCAAAACGGGACACGGATGATTCCACCTGGCAGCGGGCAACCGAGAGCAATTGGTCCTCCAGCTCGGGGCGCAGCTCTTCCACGTTCTGGTCGCGCTTTTCCGAATTGAATCCGGACAGGTAGGACGCGTTCCATTTCACCGCGTTCTTGGTGTCGAACGGCAGGATGGTGTTGATGATGTTGTTGGTATTGGTGCGCGTGTCCAGGTTGCCGCGTGCCGCGGAGGATTCCAGCGGCAGGTCGTCCACGGTGAAATCCACGTGGCGCTGCACCTGGTAGATGTCGGCGTCGTAGTAGGTCTTCTTGTCGTTGCCGCTGCCGCGCGTGTATTCGCGAGTCTTGATCTCGCCGCGTCCGGCCACGTCCGCGCTGGCCCTGCCATCGACGATCATGTAGGGCAGGTACACGCCACTCACGTTCTCCGGCGTGAATTGCTCCTTGAATTCCTTGAGCGCAAACAGGCGCCGCTTGTCCACGAATTGGCGGATGCGGGCGACGGCGTCGTCCTTCTTGATGTGGAAGGGCAGCACCGCATCGGGCACGGCGCCGTTGGCAATCTGTTCGTTGACGCCGAGCACATGGCGGCACCAATGGCAGCGTGCGGTCATGGCGTTTTCGGTGTTGATGGTCACCTCGGCGCCACAGCCGCTGCACTTGAAGCTCATCAGGTTGACCGCATCGGCCGCGATGTCACGCGCGCCGGAGGCGATGATGGTGCCCGAGAGTTTGTCCAGGCCTTCGCCGAGACCAAATTCTTCCTCGACGCGCTGGCCATGCCATTCGTGGCGACAGAACCGGCAAATCAGCAGGTCAGTGCCGGGACGCTGGCGGATGTCGGTGGCGCCGCATTTCGGACAGTGGTTGAGGCCGTCCTTCAACTCCTCCGATGCGGTATCGATGGCGACCGGATCGGGTGCCAGCAACTCGTCGCGGATCGGTTCGGGCAGCGTCGCCGGATCAATCGGAAAGCTGCCCGGTGCGGGCGGTACATCCCGTGGCGAGCCTGGACCCGTGGGTGCCGCCGGCGGAACCGGCGGCAGCTTGCTGTTGTTGGACATGGGCGATGCGCCGGTCGCTGGTTACAGGCCAAGCGCCTTGGACTTGAGCGCGTCGTAATCGCTCTGCGTGATGAGGCCGAGGTCCAGCATCTCCTTGGCCTTCTTCAATTTGGCCACCGGATCCTCCGCCGCAGGTGCAGCGGGTGCCACCGGCTGTTGCAGGCCGCCGAGACCACCCATCATGCCAGAGGCCATGCCGATGCCCATCATGCCCGCCGCACCGCCGTTTTCGCCGGCCGACTGCATGCCCTGGGCCACGCTGGCCTGCAGGTTGGAATTGCCGCGCGAACCCATCAATGCGTCAGCACGCTGCACGGTCTTGAGCAGTTCGCGCGTGTTGGCATCGTATTCGATGGAAACGATGGCGGTTTTGACGATCGCCAGGCCGCGGTCGGATTTCCACTGGTAGGCGTTCTCCACCGCATCCGACAGGCTCTTGGCAAAGCCGATCGAATCCTGCTGCAACTTGGTGATGCGATTGCCCTTGGCCGGATCGTTGCTGTACAGGCTGAAGGCCGGTGCCAGCGAGCCCACCACTTCATTGAACAGCTGGCTGGCGGCGGCGTTGTCGAGATCGGTGAAGTCGAACACCTGGCCGGACTGCAGGTAGCTGGCCGGTACGAAGTTCTTCACGAACAGGATCGGATCGACAATCTTCAAGGTGTAGGAGCCACGGGTCACCGCACCGACCTGGGTGTTGAGGAAGCCGTCGTCCCAGTAGATTTCGGATTGCGTGCCGAAGCGGTTGTCGGGCAATTCCTTCAGCGAAACAAAGAATGCCGCTTGCTGCGAGCCGGGCTGGCCGCCGAACTTGAAGCGCTCCCAGCTTTGCTTGATCAGCGACTCGACCAGGCCGCCACCGGAAAAGATCGACTTCGAATTGAGGTCGTCGGATTGCCATTCGTAACCGCCGGCTTCGGCGGCAAAACCGGTGATCTTGCCGTCCTGCATGAGCAGCAGACCATAGCCTTCCGGCACGACGATCTTCGAGCCGTTGGTGATGATGTTGGAGGAACCCTTGGTATTCGAGCCACGGCCGGCATTGGTGCCTTGCGGCACGGCGGCAAACAGCGCAGCCGTCGATGGCAGGCCATCCGGTACCGTGTAGAAGTCTTTCCACTGGTCGGCCAACACGCCGCCAACCGCACCCACCGCCGCCTGGATCAGACCCATGATTCAACCTCGCATTTCCTGGCCTGGCACCGTGCCCGACTTGAGCGCGAACTATACACAAATTGCTCCGCATAGCAGGCTCCCGCAAGCCTGACCCCGGCCGTATTGCCGGGGTATGCGGGAAGACTGGACCTGCTTGCAACGGATCCCGGAAAGCGGGTTCAGTAGTTGAAGCCGAGGGACACCATCAGGTTGCGTGGTTCGCCAGGCATGATTTCGTAATCACTGCTGGCAGTCGGAAAATAGTGCTTGTCCGACACGTTGTTGAGGTTGGCCTGTACCCGGAACTTGTCGGTCTGGTACCAGGCCATCAGGTCACCCACCACGTACTGCGGCAAGGTCACGTTGTTCGAATAGCTCGTGTATTTTTCTGATTCGCCGTGCACGCCTGCGGCGAGTCCCCAGTGCGGGGAGACGGCAAAGCGGGTCCAGATGGAGAACTGGTTGCGCGGGACCAATCCCACGCGCGCACCGGAGTCAGCTTCCTCGGTGGCTTCGGTAATTTTCGCAGTCAGATGCGTGAAATTGGCGAAGATGCTCCACTGATCGTTGAGTGCACCGTCGGCCGAAACAGAGAATCCGCGGTTGCGCTGCGCGCCGGTATTGACCAGCTCTCCCGATCCGTCGGCTGCTTCGGCCACCACGTCGTCGAGTTCGAGATGAAACAGTGCAGCGGTGATCAACAGCTGGCCATTCATCAGTTCGAGCTTGTTGCCAATCTCGAAGTTGATTGCGGATTCCGGGTCCAGATTCGCTCCATCCGGAGATTTGCGTGAAAGCGCAATGTTCGCGCCCTGTGGCGTATAGGTCTTGGTAACGCTGGCGTAGATGGAATCATTCTCGATCGGCTTGAATATCAGACCTGCGCGTGGCGACCATGTGTTGTCCGCGTTGTAGGTATGGTCTGGGGTGACCTCCGGATTGCGATAGTCGGCATCCACGGTGAATCGATCCCATCGCGCGCCGATCACGGCTTTCCAGCGATCACCCCAGGAAAGCTGGTCCTGGGCGTAGAGCGCAAACTCCTTGCCCACGACATGGTTGTCACGATCAAGGTAGGGAAACGCGATCGGTGCGATTTCCGGATTGGCGATGGGGAAACGTCCCGGCAGGTTCTTGGATCCTTCGCTTGGCAGTGTCTGGTAGTCGTGGTCACGCTGCGAGCTGTACTCACTGCCAAACACCAGAGTCTGCTTCACCTGGCCGGAATCAATGTCGGCGATGAGGTCGGTTCGATTGATGTAGCTGCGCCGGTGATGCGAGTGTGCATAGCCCTTCATCTTGAACTCGCCGTTGCCATCAACGGCGCCGCCGGCGTATGTATTGAGGTAGTCGCGGTCGGCATCCGAAGCCCGGAACGAACTGACCAGTTTCAGGTTGGTGTCGAAGTCATGGCTCAGGTTTGCGGTGATCGCGCCGACATCACCGTCCGACATGTTCTGGTCTGGCGCGCCAAAAAAGGTATCGCGGGGTACGTCAACCGGGCGACCGTTCTGCGAGGTGATGCCGCGATCGACAATGCGCCGGTCGCTCAAGTAGCTGATGCCAAGATCAAGATGCGTATTCGCCGAGAACTGGTAACCGAATTCGGGATTAACGGCGTATCGGTGCAGAAAATAGTGGTCCCGGAAACCACCGGAATCCTCGCCCATGGCCAGCACGCGAAACGCGCCGGATTCCCCAACTTGATCACCGATGTCGGCCGTGCCTCGCCAGTGTTGCCATGAGCCGGCCTCCAGCGATGCTTCACCGATGTGCCTGGGTTCGGGCAGTTTCGTGACCAGGTTGACGACACCGCCTGCTCCGCCACGACCGAAAACCAGTGCGGCCGGCCCCAGCAGGACATCGACGTGCGCTATGTTGTACAGGTCGCGCATGTATTCGGTGTCGTCACGCAAGCCATTGGCGTAAAAATCCGATTTGGTCTTCACGCCGCGGATGAGGAATTCATCGCGCATGCCTTCGCCCATGTTGACGGAAATGCTCGGCGCGTTGCGGATTGCATCGGCAAGCGATTGTGCATTCTGGTCGCGAAGGACGGATTCGGGTATCACATGGATCGAACGTGGAATGTCGACAAGCGGTGTTTCGGTAAGGGTTGCCGACGAGGAATCCGGTACCAGGTATGGCGACACCCACCAGCCGCGCACGTTGATCTGTGGCAGACGGGTGCTGCCGCTGGTGTCCGCATCATTCGATTCGGATCTTGTTTGCGAGTCCTGCTCGGCGGGTGCGGTTGCAGCACACGCCAACCATGGCATCAAGGAGCAAGTCAGGTATGCGGCAAGGCGTACAAGGCGCAATTCTTTCATGAGCATGGTCATTCCCCCGGATTGGTCGAATTGACGGAAGCTGACGCATGCAGCGCCTGTGCGTGCCGTCTTGAATGTCGGAGGGATTCGCAAGGCCGTGAGGCCTGCCTGCGAGGATCCCGCCTTGTTTCTGGATCGCGGCCACGTCCTGCTGCAGCACGTACCCAGGAACGAGCAATGCTAGGAGTCCGGCTGAATGCGCAACACCGACCAACGGCCTAGTTGGGCATCGGTCGCAAAGCGCATGGCTACCGGGTCTTGGCGCGCGGGATTCCATCCGCAGGCAGGAAGGTGCTCCTGCATTTCCTGCATGCAGGCCTTCCATGGCATTTAATGCGGGGGCGGACATCACCATCGGTGATGGCCCGAAGGGAGAGGGTCGGGAATGGCCCGAATCAACCCAAGCGGGTTCGTCCACGCCCCCTCTCCGCCAGATACAAAAAAGGCCCCTTGCGGTCGTGGCTTTGTTTTGCAGTGTCGCTGGTTTGAAACGGGGGGATATGCTCGGCTCCTCCCTGAGCCTCACCCTCGCGCGCAGCGCTCGGGCCAGCCATTCGGCTGTCCCTGCCCGCATACACCGCAAGGTCGCGCAGAATTCGCCACAACCGCACAACAATCCACAGGCGACGACTCTCGGTGGATATTCAACCTGCGGATTCTGCGCTGACGCGGCCCTCGCTGTCCGTTGCCGCAAAGGCTGCGTTGCTTGTCGCAGCAAGGGAACCGCCCTGGCTGCCTCCTCGCGCCTTGCCCTTGCAGCAACGTACCCGATTCGCGTCCCTCCGACGCCTACCCCCTCCCCCCCGCCCCCCCCCCCCCCCCCCCCCCTTCCGCCGCCCAAATTCGTTCCCGACGAATTTGTCGAACCCAAGCGGGTTCGTCCACGCCCCCTCTCCGCCAGATACAAAAAAGGCCCCTTGCGGGGCCGTTTTCGTATCTGGCGGAGAGGGGGGGATTCGAACCCCCGAGGGGCTATAAACCCCTGCCTGATTTCGAGTCAGGTACATTCAACCGCTCTGCCACCTCTCCGGAAAGTGGGCCGCGAATGATACGGGGCCATTGCTGGGCTGACAAGAAACGCGTGATCGCTGCCGGGTGTTTGCGGGTTGGTTGAGCCACCTGGCTCGCGATGACGGGTCGGCATGGCTCGCCAGTCGATGCGGGAATGTTGATTCAGCGGCGCGGCTTGCGCGGCCCGGGTGCCGAATGCAGGCCGTGTTGGGCATCCAGTGCGTCGATCCAGCCCGCGCTTGCTTCGGGAAAAGAGTCGGTGTACGGGACATAGGGCTTGATGTCGAGGATGGGCGTGCCATCGAGCAGGTCGATGCCCTGCACGGTCAATGCGTTGGGCTCGACGGCAAGCAGTTTCACGGCCGACAGTCCCAGCGCATTGGGGCGGTGCGGGGACCGCGTGGCCAGCACGCTGCGCTTGCCGCCACCGCGCGGAGGCCGGACTTCAGGCTTCCAGCCCTCGCTGCGGTGAAACAGGAAGATCAGCCAGATGCGGTCGAATCCCTGCAGGTCGCGGAAGGCGGCTTGCGGGAATCCCTCGACGAATTCAATGGTGGCGATTTCCGCCCGGCCTGATTCGGTGCCCACGGTGACCGTCGGCTGGTGCGGCGCGTCGATGCGTTGGACATAGGGCGAACGCACATGGGCGATCACCTGGAAAGCGGGGAGTTCGCAAGGGACCATGCAGGATGACGGCACAGGGAAAGTGAAACGCAAGCATAGTGCGCGGCAGGGCGGAAAACCCACGCCGCGCATTCGCATCGGCGGCAATCCGTCCTACCATGCGGTTTTTCCAAGAGGGATTGCCGCCATGAGTCAGATTTCCGTGCCCGTCTCCTACGGGGAGCTGATCGACAAGATCACCATCCTGGAGATCAAGTTCGAACGCATCGTCGATGCACACAAGCGCGCCAACGTGCGCACCGAACTTGATCTGCTCAATGAGACCTGGGCAGCCGATGCCAAGCATGCGGTCGATATCGGCGTCGAACGCGGCAAGCTCAAGGCGGTGAATGAAGCCTTGTGGGACATCGAGGATCGCATCCGTGTGAAGGAAAAGGCGAAGCAGTTCGACAATGCATTCATCGAACTGGCGCGGGCTGTCTACTTTCGCAATGACGACCGTGCGGCCTACAAGCGGGAGATCAACGAGAAGCTGGGTTCACTGCTGGTCGAGGAGAAATCCTACGAGAACTATCGCTGAGCGGTTCCATGGCCTTGTGCCCGGGGTTGTCGCGGTCATGCTGTTGTCGTCCGCGACTGTATTTCTTGGCTTGAAATCCGCGTGCGCTGCAGGGCAGAAAGGCATGGGTCGCGAAGTTGAGGTCGAGCAGCGGGTAAAGCCGCTTCTGGAGGCCGACCTGAAAAAGGCCGGACTGCGTTACGGTGCGCCCGTGTTCCTGCGCATCTTCAAGCGTGAGAAGGAACTCGAGTTGTGGATGCAAGGCGACGGTAAGGACTATGTCTTGTTCCGCAGCTATCCGATTTGCACCTATTCCGGGGAACTGGGGCCGAAGCTGCGCCAGGGCGATGGGCAGGCGCCGGAGGGCTTCTACCGCGTGGCGCTTGGCCAACTCAATCCGGCCAGCCGCTTCCACCTGTCATTCAACCTGGGCTATCCGAATGCCTACGATCGGGCGCATTCGCGCACCGGCGATTTCCTGATGGTGCATGGAAATTGTGTTTCCGTGGGCTGCTATGCCATGGGCGACGACGGCATCGAGGAAATCTATTCGCTGGTTGCGGCGGCCCTGCGCGCAGGGCAATCGGCATTCGACGTCCATGCATTTCCGTTTCGACTGGATGCGGCAAGCCTGGATGCGCAACGCCGATCGCAATGGCACGGGTTCTGGAGCGAACTCAAGCCCGCGTATGATGCGTTCGAGGCAACCCGGCAACCACCGCAGATCGGCGTGGTCGCTGGTCATTACCGGTTGGTGGAATCCAGATGACAGAAACAATGGGGATGAGCATCGAGCAGCTTGACGACCTGTGCCAGAACTGGCCCGGCGCAACGCGCGCGATGAAATGGGATGTTGACCTGGTTTGGAGCGTCTCTGGCAAGATGTTCGTGGTGATGTGCGCGCTTGGCCCGGATCGTGGCCGCTTGAGTTTCAAGGTCGGCCAGGATCGCTTCCTGGAAATGACCGAGCAACCCGGGATCAGCACGGCGCCCTACATGGCCCGCTCGTGCTGGGTGAGCATCAACGAGCCGGCCGACTTCAGCGAGGCGGAGCTGGCCAACCACGTGCGCCAGTCCTATGAACTGGTGAGAGCGGGCCTTCCGAAGAAGATCCAGCGTGCGTTGGGCGTCACCCTTGCCTGAAGCTTTCGGGCAAACGCTAAACTAGGCAATTCCCAATTACCCAGTTTCAGGAAGGCTATGGCCGGTCAAGGCAATTCCCTGCGGGCGATCCTGTTTGCGCTCGGCGCCAATTTCGCAATCTTTGTCGCCAAGCTGGTGGCCGCGTTCATGACCGGCTCCAGTGCGATGCTCGCCGAGGCCGTGCACTCATTGGCTGATTGCGGAAACCAGCTGCTGCTACTGCTGGGCCTGCGTCAGGCGAAAATGCCGCCCTCGGAAGACTACCCGCTCGGCTATGGCAAGGCGGTCTACTTCTGGTCGTTCCTGGTCGCCCTGATGCTGTTCAGCGTCGGCGGCATGTTTTCCCTGTACGAAGGCTGGCACAAGCTGCACGCGACCGAGCAGCTCAATGCGCCGTGGATCGCCATTGGCGTGCTCAGCTTCAGCATCATCGTCGAAGCCGTTTCCATGCGTGCCTGCCTGGTTGAAGTCAACAAGGCCCGCGGCCAGCGCAGTCTCTGGCAGTGGTTCCGCAACTCCCGGCAGGCGGAACTGGTGGTCATTTTCGGTGAGGACCTGGCGGCCCTGTTTGGACTCGTCTTCGCGCTGATCGCCGTTGTTTTGGCGGTGGTGACCGGCAATCCGGTCTGGGATGCGATCGGCACCCTGGCGATTGGCGTGTTGCTTGTGGTTGTTGCCGTTTTCATCTCGATCGAGGTGAAGGCGATGCTCATTGGCCAGAGCGTGGATCCTCAGTTGTTGGTGCGGATGCGCGAGTTCCTCGACAAACGACCCGAAATTGCGGAGGTATTCAACCTGCTCACCCTGCAGTTGGGCAACGATATCCTGGTGTCGATCAAGGCAAGGATGCGCGAGGAGCAATCGGCGCTCGTCATGATCGAGCACATCAATACGGTGGAACGCGATCTCAAGCGGCAGTTTCCCGGCGTCCGCTTCAGTTTCTTCGAGCCGGATGTCAGGCGCGCCGGGGCCAGCTCCTTGCCCGATCAGTGAAGTCTGGGAACCTGCGCGGCAGAAGCCATCCGGCTGCAACGCCGCTGCCATCGATTGATTGGATCAATCGTCAGGCTTGCATAGTGCCCGCTATGCGCACCCTCCGATTGATCCACTGAATCGCGTCAGCGCCGTTTCGCTTCGAATTCATTCTGCCGCGCAGGCTCCTGGCGCCCACGCCAACCCGGATGTTCGGGCGCTTGTCGAGCATGAATCCCCATGGCCAGACATTGACCTCACTGGCCTTCAGCAAGGGAAAGACGTAGTCGGGCTGCTCGATGTGGCGGACGCCGGCAACCTGGCCGAGCACGCTCAGGTGGCGACCCGCTGCGTAGACCGAGGGGTCGGCAAGGCTCGGCAGGATCAGGATGAATCGTCCAAGCGGCGGTAGATCCGGGCGTGGCTGCAGATCGCGGTCCAGCGGATAGGCGAGAACTTCGACCTCGCTCGCACCGGGGACAAGGGAAATGGCAACAATGCGGCCACCCCAGAGCACCCGCGCCCCGTGAAACCGCGATGGCGAGGCCTGCACGTCCAACGGCGCGATGGCCACCACGCCTGAGGTATCGCGAAATACGGGTGCCGCGCAACCGGCGATAGCCAGCGCTGCGCCGATCACGGCCGTCGGTAACAGAAGTCTCCGCGCCAATGCGATCAGCGACATTCGGGCAGAGTGCTCGCCAGGTTCCGACATGGTGCCGTCACCCCGTTTGCCGTCCGGTCAGCCACTCCACGCGGTGCTGACCGTAGCGACCTTGGGCAAGGAGCTCCTGCAAGGCGGGCAACAAAGTCTCCAGTTGCTGGTCGAATTTCCACGGCGGATTGATGATGGCCATGCCGCAGCCGTTCAGGCGCAATCCGGAATTGTCCGGATGCAGCAGCAGTTCCGCGACCAGCACCTTGCCAAACGGACCATTGGCAAGCCAGCGATGGAATGGTTGCACCTGCTGGCGCAACTTGATCGGGTACCAGATGGCAATCATGCCGTTCGGCCAGCGCGCGGCAGCATCGCCGAGCGCCTGCTCGATGAAGCGGAATTCGTCGTCCTGCGCCTCGAACGGCGGGTCGATCAACATCAGGCCGCGGCGCAGCTTGGGGGGCAGCAATGCCTTGCAAGCCGCGTAGCCATCGCGCTCATGCACGGCAAAGCGCGCATCGCCCTGCATGGTCACGCGCAGCGCCGCGCACTCCTCCGGGTTCAGTTCGCAAAGCAGGCCGCGATCCTCATCGCGCATGAGCAGGCTTGCAAGCAACGGCGAGCCGGGATACTCGAGCAGTTCCTCACGCCCTGCGTTGAGCGAGCGCACCAGGTTGACGTAGACATGGACCAGGCTTGGCAAGCGGCTGGCCGCAAGCAGGCGCTGGATGCCATCGGCGGCTTCCGCGGTTCGCATCGCTTCGCTGCCATCCAGCCGGTAGCGGCCCCTGCCGGAGTGGGTATCGATGTAGCTGAACGGGGTCTTCTTCAGCTTCAGCGACTCGATCAGCCCGACGAGGACGGTGTGCTTGAACACGTCCGCAAAATTCCCTGCGTGGAATGCGTGGCGATAGTTCATGTCGGCGAGGCTTCCTGCGTTCGGCTACAGAACATATCCGCAGGCACAGCAATCGGCAAGCCGGAGCAGGGCGGTTGCTCGGGTACGCCGGTGGCCATCGCGTATCCGGTGCATTTGTTGCTGCGGCAAGCGGCGATCATCGGGCGGGGGCATGACCTCTGGCGCTACGCATGCACGTCCGGAGATGCTAGCGTTTGTCCAATTTTGCGGGGGAATCCGAGAATGAAACGCTTGTTCAAGTGGCTTGCGCGTCTGCTTCTGCTGGCTGTCATCCTGGGCGGCATTGCCTTTGTCCACGTCTGGTATTTCAAGCCGTACAAGATCGACTGGTTCTATGGGCGCGTGTTTGCGCAGTTTGCGCTGCAAAGCCCCGAGATGCTCAGCGGCATGCGCATCCTGCCTTCGTGGGCGGATTTCTACAGCGATGACCTGGATGACGCCTCGCCAGCGCATGGCGATGAAATGGCGGCCATGGTCAAGGACGATCTCGACACCTTGCGTCGCTATGACCGTTCCGCGCTGGATGCGGAAGGCAAGCTGTCCTACGACGCGCTGGAATTCTTCCTCGCCGACATGGTTGAGGGTGATCAGTATCGATACAACGATTTCCCGCTGAACCAGATGTTCGGGGTCCAGTCCGGGCTGCCGAACTTCCTCGCGCAGACACACCAGGTCAACAACGCAGGCGATGCCGAAAACTACATCACGCGCCTTGGTCTGTTTCCACGGAAGTTTTCGCAGGTTCTGGAAGGACTGCGCTTGCGCGAGGAGAAGGGCGTCATTCCACCCAAATTCACGGTGGACAAGGTGCTGGAACAGATGACCAGCTTCATCGCCGTACCCTCCAACGAACACATGCTGTACACCACGTTCAAGGAGAAACTCGACAAGCTCGAAACGGACAAGGTGGATGAGGCAAAGCGCGAAGCCTTGCTGGCGCGCGCCCAGCATTCCATCGACAGCAACGTCTATCCGGCGTATCGCGAGCTGATCGCTTATTTCACCGCATTGCAGGCCAAGGCCACGCAGAACCAGGGTGCATGGAGCCTGCCCAATGGCGATGCCTACTACGCCTGGTGCGTGCGCAGCCACACCACGACCGACATGACGCCCGCCGAAGTGCATGAGTTGGGACTGGGCGAGGTGGCGCGCATCTCGGCCGAGATGGATGCCATCCTGCGTGACCAGGGCCTGACCGAAGGCAGTATCGGTGAGCGCGTGCAACAGCTTGCCCGTCAACCCGAGCAGCTTTATCCGAACACGGCCGAAGGCAAGGCGGCAATGATTGCCGATTACCAGGCCATCCTCGACGACGTCAACGCCAATCTCGGCGATGCGTTCGGCCGCCGACCGAAGCTGGGTGTTGAGGTCAAGCCGATTCCCGAGTTCTCCGAAAAGACCGCGCCGGGCGCCTACTATGAAATGGGTGCGTTCGACGGATCGCGCCCGGGTGTGTTCTTTGCCAACCAGCGCGATACGGCGGAGACACCCAAGTTCTCGATGCGCACGCTTTCCTACCATGAGGGCATTCCGGGACATCACTTCCAGGTCACCATTGCCCAGGAGATGCAGGACGTCCCATTCTTCCGGCGGGTGTTGCCGTTTACCGCCTACTCGGAAGGCTGGGCCCTGTATGCCGAGCGCCTGGCCTGGGAGATGGGCTTCCAGAAAGATCCGCTGGACAACCTCGGACGCCTGCGTGACGAAATGATGCGCGCGGTGCGTCTGGTGGTGGACAGCGGTATCCACTACAAGCATTGGACGCGTGAGCAGGCCATCGCCTACATGATGGAGAACACCGGCATGGCCGAAGGCGACGTGACGGCCGAGATCGAGCGCTACTTCGTGGCACCGGGTCAGGCCTTGGCCTACAAGGTGGGCATGCTGAAGATCCTGGCGCTGCGCGAAAAAGCCAAGAGCGCGTTGGGCGACAAGTTCAAGCTGAGTGCGTTCCACGACCAGGTGCTGACACACGGCGCCTTGCCGTTGGCCCTGCTGGAACGGGTCATCGACGAATGGATTGCGCAGACAAAAGGGGGCTGAGCAGAATGGCAATGACTTGAGCGCCGAATACTCCCTCTCCCCTTGCGGGAGAGGGCTGGGGAGAGGGGAATTAGGCGCGGCTCTGCGCAGTTGCGCTGCGCTCCCCTCATCCGGCGCTTCGCGCCACTTTCTCCCGCGAGGGGAGAAGGGAACGGATTTTCGCACTTCCCGGGCTTAAGTCAGCGCCAATCGAGATTGAGCAGACCAGCCACGCATTTCGCGTCTGAACGCGCTTCTGCCAAAGCGCATCTCGCAAACGCTCGACGCGGGAGCCACTTCAGGGGCGATGTCCATTGTGCACGTTGCTGATGCGCAGGACCTGCGCGGCCATGCATCTCGCGCCTGAAGGCGCTCCTACGAAAGCGCCTGCTGTGGGCGTGCTTCGGGTTGACGCTGTTTTGCGTCACTCACGCGGCCGCGCAGGGAGTTGCTCATGACCTCGGTGATGAGCACATCGACGAATTGACCGGCCATGCGCAAGTCGCCCGCAAAATTGACCTTGCGCATGTTTTCGGTGCGCCCGGTCAATTCACTGGCATCGCGGCGGCTCGGGCCTTCCACCAGCACGCGCTGGGTTGAACCCAGCATGCCTTCATTGATCTGGCGGCCATGCTCATTGAGCAGCGCTTGCAGGCGCTGCAGGCGCGCCTGTTTGGTATCCGCAGGCGTTTCATCAGCGAGGCTGGCTGCCGGCGTTCCCGGACGCGCGGAATAGATGAAGCTGAAACTCTGGTCGAACCCCACGTCTTCAACGAGTTTCATGGTCTTTTCGAAATCCTCGTCGGTTTCACCGGGAAAGCCGACGATGAAGTCCGAGGAAATGCAGATGTCCGGGCGGACGGCACGCAACTTGCGGATACGCTGCTTGAACTCGAGGGTGGTATAGCCCCGTTTCATCGCCGCAAGAATGCGGTCGGATCCCGATTGCACGGGCAGGTGCAGGAAATTGGCCAGCTTTGGCACGTTGGCATAGGCGGCGATCAGTGAATCGCCGAACTCCATTGGGTGCGAGGTGGTAAAGCGGATGCGACCGATGCCATCAATCTCGGCTAGGGCATGGATCAGCAATCCGAGATCCGCGGTGCCGCCGCCATGCATCGGGCCGCGATAGGCATTGACGTTCTGCCCGAGCAAGGTGACCTCGCGCACGCCCTGGTCCGCCAGTTGTGCGATCTCCGCCAGCACGTCATCGAACGGTCGGCTGATCTCCTCGCCGCGCGTGTAGGGCACGATGCAGAAGCTGCAGTACTTCGAACAGCCTTCCATGATCGAAACGAATGCGGTCGGACCTTCGGCACGGGGTTCCGGCAGGCGATCGAACTTTTCGATTTCGGGGAAGCTGATGTCGACCTGGGGTTTGCCGCTGCTGCGGCGTGCCTCGATCATTTCCGGCAGGCGGTGCAAGGTCTGCGGGCCGAAAACGAGATCGACATGGGGGGCGCGCCTGACGATGGCCTCGCCTTCCTGGCTGGCCACGCAGCCACCGACACCGATGACCACCGATGCCTTGTGCTGCTTGAGCTCCTTCCAGCGGCCCAACTGACTGAAAACCTTCTCCTGGGCCTTTTCGCGGATCGAGCAGGTGTTGATCAGGATGACGTCCGCTTCCGCTTCGTCTTCGGTCAGTTCGAGTCCGTGCGCTGCGCCGAGCACGTCGGCCATCTTGGCCGAGTCGTATTCGTTCATCTGGCAGCCGTGGGTCTTTATGTACAGCTTTCCGCTCATTTGTGCTGGAGAAATGCCAGAAAACCCAGTAGTTTACGCGCTGGACTTGACACTCGCCAGCAGGCTTGCCCCGTCGCAGCGGTTTGCCAGACGTCGAATGGACGGTCCGCAGGTATCGAGGATTCTTGAGCGTCGCCCGAAAACCATGCTGAAAACAATGCAAAATCAGATGGTTGCCTTGTTTTTCTCGACCGCCTTGCTGGTCGGCGGATCGGCTTGGGCCGACACCCTGTACAAGTGCCAGGGGCCGGACGGCAGCGTTGCGTACACCAACAATCGAAGCACGTTCACTGCGTGCAAGGCGATTGGCCGCTACACCGCGAACAAACCGGCGGCAGGCAGCGCCGAGGCCAAGCGCAAGGTCGAGTACAGGGAGCGGCCTGATCCGCGCGCCGAAAGTTCCGGTGTGGTGTCGACCGCGGCCACGCTGGCCGCGCCGGTTGCGGAAAAGCCAGTGGCCAGCCCGGCAAAGTCCGCGGGCAGTGGATCCACGGTGATGACCAGCGCCACCACCTCCAAGCCGGCACCGAAGGTCCTGAGGGGTGCGGTTTATCGTGTGGAGCGCAAGAGCGGCGTCACCGAATACACCAACATCCGGCCGCAGAACGGACGTTTTGCGCTGCTGTTCACCTATATCTCGACCTGCGTCGCCTGCGACCTGCATTCGACCATCAACTTTTCCAGCACCGCGTTGAATCTCGATGCCTACAAGGACGAGGTGAATCTGGCGGCCACGGACTACGGTGTTGACGCGGCCTTGCTGCGCGCGGTCATCCACGCCGAATCAGCCTTCAATCCGATGGCGGTTTCAGCCAAAGGAGCGCAAGGCTTGATGCAATTGATGCCGGGTACCGCCAATGACCTGGGCGTGGCCGATGCCTTCGACGCGCAACAGAACATTCGTGGCGGGGCGCAGTATCTGGCGCAGATGCTGCGTGAGTTCGATGGTGATGAGCGACTGGCGACTGCTGCCTACAACGCAGGGCCTGGAGCCGTGCAGAAATACGAGAATGTGCCGCCGTATGCGGAAACCCAGGTCTATGTCGAGCGCGTTGCAACGCTGAAGGAGCGTTACCGCAAAGCCTTGTAAGCGATTCAGCCGGAGGTCGCGATCCGGCTGGGGCGTTGCATCACCTGCAGTTGCACCGAAAACGAAGAACCACTGCGCACTCCATCAATGCGAGCCGTGGAGCCGGGTGCAAGCCCCGCTTCCATGCTGCGCAACGCCGCCTGGCTCTCGATGTCCTCGCCATTGACGCGCAGGAGAATGTCGCCGCGACCGATGCCGGCCTGGTCCGCCGGTCCTCCCGGCAATACCCCAAGCACGATGACGCCCTTTTGCACGTCGGGATTGCGCGGCGTGATCGCGTCCAGATCGGCATATTCGGTACCTAGCCAGCCGCGGATGACCATGCCGTGCTTGATGATCTGGTCCAGCACGGCCTTTGCGGTTGCCACCGGGATGGCGAAACCGATGCCTTCCGCATCCTGCTGGCTGCCGCCTGATCTGCCATCACCGCCGCCATTGCGATAGACCGCCGTGTTGATGCCGACCAGTTCGCCGCGCGCGTTGACCAGGGCTCCGCCCGAGTTGCCGAAATTGATGGCGGCGTCGGTCTGGATGAAATCTTCATAGGCGGAGAGCCGCAGTTGGCGGCCCGTGGCGCTGACGATGCCCATGGTCACCGTCTTGCCGACACCAAACGGATTGCCGATTGCGAGCACGACATCTCCCACGCTGACCTCGCCCTGGTCTGCGACGGCAATCGTGGGCAGGTCGGCGGCGTCGATCTTGAGCACGGCCAGGTCGGTATCCGCGTCGGCACCGATGATGCGCGCCTGTGCCACGCGTCCATCCGACAGCAGCAGCTGGATGTCATCTGCTCCGTCAATGACATGGTTGTTGGTCAGGACATAGCCATCCGCGCTGAACACCACGCCGGAGCCCAGACTGTGTTCCTGCTTGCGATAGGCGGGGCCGGCGGCAATCGCACCAAACAGGCGACGGGTAATGGGATCAGGAACAATGCGGTACTGGCGCACCGTGGTGATCTTGTTGGCGTAGATGCTGACCACCGCGGGCGAGGCCCGCGTGACGGCATTATTGTAGGAAAACGGACCTTCGGCACTCACCATCGATGCCGAATTGTTCGCGGTAGCCGCAGGCGGATTCGCGGATGGCGAGTCCGGGCTTGCTCCGGTCAGGGAGGGGGCGATCCAGCGGATGACAAAGGCGATCGCAAGGCCCAGGACGATGAATCGAATGATGAAACCGAGGTAACGAATGGAAGCACTGGGCATGGGTTTCAATCCGCGGTCGGCGGTCGGCAAAGCTCCGGATGCCTGGCGGCTTTCGGTTCGGTCGATTGTGTGGTGCGAGGGCCTTCGTTAAACTAGCATGAATAGTCGGGCGTACGGTGGATGGCCCCGATTTCCCAATCTTTCAGCTAGCAACTCATGGAGTGCCGGATGGCAAATGACGGCGTCGACATGGGCCGCCGCAAGTTCCTGACCGCCACGACTTCGGTCGTGGGTGGCGCGGGTATCGTTTTGGCGGCCATCCCATTCATTCAATCCTGGCAGCCGAGCGCGCGAGCCAAGACCGCGGGCGCTCCGGTCGAGGTGGATATCGGCAAGCTCGAAACCGGGCAGATGATCATTTCCGAGTGGCGCGGCCAGCCCATCTGGATCATCCATCGCAGCCAGGCCCAACTGGACGCATTGCCTTCGCAGGTGCCACGCCTGCGCGACCCCGATTCCAAGGTCGAGGAACAGCAGCCGAAGTTTGCGCAGAACGAATACCGTTCGCGCAAACCCGAACTGCTGGTGATGGTGGGAATCTGTACCCATCTGGGTTGCTCACCGAAATTCCACGGCGAGTTGAAACCCGAGCCGTTCGACCCGGAATGGAAGGGCGGGTTCTTCTGCCCTTGTCACAAATCACGTTTCGACATGTCCGGACGCGTGTACCAGGGCGTGCCCGCGCCGACCAACCTGGTCGTGCCCCCGTACTATTTCATCGACGACACCCACATCATGATCGGCTTGTCCGAGGGAGCCGCCTGATGGCCAATCGACTGAGTCAGGCCGTGACCGGCATGCAGGAATGGTTCAACGACCGCGCACCGTCGTTCATGCCGTTCTACCGCAAACACATGACGGAGTATTACGCTCCGAAGAATTTCAACATCTGGTACATCTTCGGCGTGCTGTCGATGGTGGTGCTGGTCAACCAGATCGTCACCGGCATTTTCCTGACCATGTACTTCAAGCCGAGCGCCGCGGAAGCGTTTGCCTCGGTTGAATACATCATGCGTGACGTCGATTGGGGTTGGCTGATCCGTTACATGCACTCGACCGGGGCGTCGGCATTCTTTGTCGTGGTCTACATCCACATGTTCCGCGGCGTCATGTACGGTTCCTACAAGAAACCGCGTGAGCTGGTCTGGCTGCTCGGCATGCTGATCTATCTCGTCCTGATGGCCGAAGCCTTCATGGGCTATGTGCTGCCTTGGGGGCAGATGTCATTCTGGGGCGCAAAGGTCATCATTTCCCTGTTCGGCGCGATCCCGTACGTGGGTGGTGCCCTCACCGAATGGATCATGGGTGACTACCTGCCTTCGGATGCCACGCTCAACCGCTTCTTTGCGTTGCACGTGATTGCATTGCCGCTGGTGTTGCTGCTGCTGGTCGTGCTGCACATTTTCGCGCTGCATGAAGTGGGGTCGAACAACCCGGACGGCGTCGAGATCAAGAAGGGCCCGAAGGGCAACCGCTGGTCGCCGACGGCCCCGACCGATGGCATTCCCTTCCATCCGTATTTCACGGTCAAGGACACCTTCTACACGGGGTGTTTCCTGCTGGTCTGTGCGTTCATCCTGTTCTTCCAGCCCACCTTTGGCGGCTTGTTCCTCGAGCATGACAATTTCATCGAGGCCAACCGCCTGGTCACGCCGGAACACATCAAGCCGACCTGGTACTACACGCCGTTCTACGCCATGTTGCGCGTGGTTCCCGACAAGCTGCTGGGCGTGGTGACCATGTTCAGCGCAATCATCGTGCTGTTCTTCCTGCCCTGGATTGACCGCGGCAAGGTGAAATCGTGGCGTTATCGCGGCCTCGGATTCCGTGTCGCGCTGGTGGTGCTGGGCGTCTGCTTCGTGTGGCTCGGCAAGATCGGAGCCGGTCCGGGAACCGATCCCGTGGAAACCATCATTGGCCGCATCCTGACGATCGCCTATTTCGGGTTCTTTGTGTTCCTCTGGGTATACACGGCGTTTGGCTTCGAAAAGACGAAGCCGGTTCCGGAGCGGGTGACCGGCCATGACTGAGCGGATCATGCAGATGACACAGAATTTCGTTGCATCCCTCGTCCTGGGTTTTGCCCTTGTCTCGGCAACCGCGGCCTGGGCTTCCGGAGGCGGGACACTCAAGCCGTCCAATGCCAACATTGCTGACGTTCAATCCCTGCAGAATGGCGCGAAGCTGTACTTCAACTACTGCTCGGGATGCCATTCCCTCAAGTTCATGCGCTATTCGCGCATTGCCGAGGATTTGCAACTGAGCGAAGCCCAGGTCATGCAGAACCTGAACTTCACCGGCGCCAATTTTGGCGAGCTGGTCCCGGGAAGCATGCATGCGGACGACGGCAAGGCCTGGTTTGGAGCTGCTCCGCCTGACCTTTCGCTGATGGCCCGCGCCAAGGGCGTGGACTACATCTACAACTACCTGAAGTCGTTCTATCTGGACGCAAGTCGGCCGCTCGGTTGGAACAACACGGTTTTCCCGAATGCGTCCATGCCCAACGTGCTATGGGAATTGCAAGGCGTACAGACAGCGAAGTTCAAGCCAGCCACCGGTGACCATGAGGCGGAGTTCGAGCATTTCGAAGTTCATCAGGCAGGAAGCTTGAGTTCGAAGGAGTTTGATGAAGTTGCGCGAGATATCGCGAACTTCCTCCAATATGCCAGCGAACCGGCCGTATTCCAGCGAACATCCATCGGCATCTGGGTCCTGCTCTTTCTGTCCGTGTTCACCTTGCTGGCTTATTTCCTCAAGCACGAATACTGGAAGGACGTCCACTAGGCCAGAGTCGGGGCCGCGCCTCTGCTTTCGGCGCACGCCAGATTCCCTTTTGAATTCAAGGACTAAATCCGCCAATTGGCGGATTGGTCGGGCTGAACTATGCGCTTTTCATCTGGCGTAGTAGAGTGGCCACGAAAGGGCGGGACCGGGTATTTTCCGGTTTTCCAGAGCAAACGGGCGGCTTGTCCGGTTGGGGAGGTGTGCCGACATGGCTTTGAGTCAGCGTTCTCGGGCAGTGCTTACACTTTTTTCAGCGCGCGATTGCGTACATTGCCACCGGGTCCGGCTTGTACTCTCGGCCAAGGGCGTCAGCTACGACCACGTTGTGGTTGACCTGGACAATCCACCCGAAGACCTGATCGAGCTCAATCCCTACAATTCGGTTCCGACCCTGGCCGACCGCGATCTGGTGCTCTATGACACAAACGTCATTTGCGAGTACCTGGACGAGCGTTACCCGCACCCACCCTTGATGCCGGTCGATCCGTTGTCGCGTGCGCGCCTGCGGCTGGCGATGGTGCGCCTCGAGAATGATTGGCTGACCCTGGTGGACGAGATCGAGGCAGGCGGAAGGGGAGCGGATGCTGCACGCAAGACCTTGCGCGATGACCTGGCCAGCAACGCGCCCGCTTTCAAGGCATCCAAATTCTTTCTCAGTCCCGAGATCAGCCTTGCCGATTGCGCCTTTGCACCCTTGATCTGGAGGTTGCAGTCGCTTGGAATCCAGTTGCCGCGCGAGGCCCAATCGATCATCGACTACGGCGAGCGGATTTTCCACAGCCAGGCCTTCCTGCGCAGCATGACTCCCGAGGAGCGCGCGCTACGCGCGTGAGGCGACATGGCAACCGATCACGTGATGAGTTCCAACCGGCCTTATTTGCTCAGGGCCATGCATGAGTGGATCAATGACAATGGCATGACGCCATACATGCTCGTTGATGCAAACGCTCCCGGTGTCCACGTGCCGCCGGCTTCGGTGAAGGATGGGAGGGTGGTGCTCAGTATTGCGTCGCGCGCGGTTGTCCAGTTCGAGATCGGCAACGAGATCGTCAGGTTTCTGGCCCGGTTTGGCGGAGTAAGCCACACCATCCAGGTTCCGGTTTCCGCTGTCATGGCCATCTATGCCCAGGAAAACGGCCAGGGAATGATGTTCCAGGCAGAGGAGTCGTCGCCCCCGCCAAACAACACGACGACCGAGGAAACGGCAACAAGGCCCAAATTGCGCGTCGTCAAATAAGTGGCCGCATTTCGGGGGGTGGAATGGACGACGGAAGCCAGTTTGCGTTGTTGAGCCCGGCCCAAGGGCTTGGCGAGATGGGGCGCTGGGATGCCTTCCGGAGGGTTTGCTGTTTCGGTCCGGGCAGGCGGGCGTTGCAGTTGGCTAGAATCGGGCTGGGCAACGGGCGGGAGTTGAGGTGACTGCAATCGACATTCCAGGCTATGTGATCCGCCGTGAAGTCGGTGTAGGCGGCATGGCGAGCGTCTATCTCGCCTTGCAGACTTCGCTCGACCGCGAGGTTGCACTCAAGATCATGTCGCCTGCGCTTGCGGCGGACCCGACATTCTCGAAACGCTTCCTGCAGGAAGCGCGAATGCTCGCATCCCTGGCGCATCCCAATATCGTCCAGGTCTATGACGTTGGTGTGACCCAGTCGCAGGTCAACTATTTTTCCATGCAGTACCTGGCCAACGGGGACTTTGCCCAGCGCGTGCGACTGGGGTGGTCCGAGAAGGACCTGCTGCGCGTGCTCGAGGGAGTCGCAAACGCGCTGGGTTACGCGCATTTGCGTGGCTATGTGCATCGCGACGTGGCGCCAGGGAACATCCTGTTCGATGCCAGTGACACACCGATCCTCACGGATTTCGGCATTGCCCGTGCCTTCAGCCAGACCGCGCGCATCACCAGTGCGGGAATTTCCGTCGGCACCAGCCATTACATGAGCCCGGAGCAGGCGCGCGGCAGTGACGTGGATGCACGGTCGGACTTGTATGGACTTGGCGTCCTGACCTGGTTTGGATTGACTGGAAAGCCTCCCTACGAAGGCGCCGACGGTTTTGCAGTCTCCTATGCGCATGTGTTCGAACCGATTCCGCGTCTTCCGCCGGGCAAGGAGCATTGGCAGACGCTGATCGACAAGGCGCTGGCGAAAGACCCGGCCGAGCGATACCAGAGCGCCGAAGAGTTCATCGCTGCGCTCGCGGAAATCGAGCCGGAAACCCAGGAAGAAGAACGGCAGGAGGCGCCGACGCGTGTATTGAAGCGGGACAGCCTGCAGGTTGCTGCGTCGCGACCCAGCGAAGCACCAACCCGAATCGGTGTGTTGCCGGGTATCGATCCATCGCTCATGAAGAATCAGGACTCGACTCAGACCCAAGCAGCGCCGGGTCGATCCGTCTGGCCATGGGTTCTGGCGGGAGTCGGTGCGCTGCTGATCGGCTCGGTTGGATACCTCCTGTTGGCCAATCGCAGCACGGGCGTGGCAGGCAAAGCCGTTGCGACTGCAACGGTAGCTCCTTCCGGCAATCCGCAAGTCTCGACGCCTTCGCTACCCACGCAGCCGGATCGTGGTGCGGAAGCGGCAAGCCAGGCATCCACCGCCGAAACCGCACCTCCTGTCGATGCGCTGGGCGATGAGTTGTTTGCTACCGAACTGGACATGGCCACGGTACCGACCGTGCTGGATCCGGTCGCCGAGCTGGTCAGGCTGGCGCGTAGTGATCTGGCGGGGCAGCGGCTCACCAATCCGGTGCGCAAGAACGCGTTTGAACGCTTTTCCCTGGCCTTGATGATCGACGCCAAGTCAAAGGTTGCCCGGCAGGGAATCTTTGATGTGGCCAAGGCGTATGTGGATCTGGCTGAAAAGTCCCTTGGCGCAGGAAACCTCGGGGAATTCGTGGACTACCTGGCCAAGGCGGAGCAGGTTGCAGGCTCGGTTCCTGACAGCGCTGCCGAAGTGGCTCAGGTACAGTCGAGGCGTCAGGTCGAAGTTGGCAAATATCTGGATGCGGCGCAGTCCGCTCTGGCTGATCTGGATTCGGATGCGGCCACCGCGGGATTTGAAAAGGCAATGCAGATCGATCCGGGCAACCAGGCGGCACGCTCCGGCTTGCAGAAGGCCAAGAGCATAGGCAAGCCTGGCTACGTGTTCCGCGACAAGATGGGCACCGGCTCGGGGCCCGAGCTCGTCGTCGTTTCGTCCAATCTTGCCTTTTCACGCCGGGAGACGACGCGCGGGGAATTTGCAAGCTGGTGGCGTGCGGAAGGGCGGCAGAAGTTCTCGTCGGCGGGTGCGTCCTGCCGGGATCGCGAATCCATCTTCCGCTCGTCGCGGAAGCGCGATTGGAGTTCTCCCGACATCACCCAGGACGATAGCCATCCAGTCGTATGCGTCAGTTTTGCCCAAGCCACAGCGTATGCAAACTGGATCAGTACGCAGACGGGACACACGTATCGTCTGCCGACTCCTTCGGAATGGGAGCAGGCAGCGCGCAATGCCCCGATTGCCAGTTGTACTTCGGCGAATTTGGCAGATGCGACCTACAACCGGGTTTTCGAAACCAAGAACGGAGCAGACTGCAACGACGGATTTGCAGCCACGGCACCCGCTGGCCGTTTCCCGGCTGTTTCCGGGGTGTTCGACCTGGATGGCAATGTACGTGAATGGGTGGCGGCGTGTGGCAAGAGCGCCGCATTGACGGCAAGCTGCCGGGAACATGGGACACGCGGCAGGGGATGGGCCTCCATTGCGTCAAAGGAACAGTTGTCGGATGCAAATGATTTTGCCGAAGATGTGTCCATGAACAGTTTGGGTTTCCGGCTCGTTCGCGAGTTGGTTCAATGATCCGGCGCAGAGGCGCTTTGGGGGAGATGCAATGAAATTGTTGTTTCCGAATGGCGAGCATGCGGCAGTCGAACTGGCCGAAGGCATTACCCGCGTGGGGTCAGGCAGCCAGAGTCATGTCGTGCTCGTCGCTCCAGGAGTTTCCGAGAACCACTGTGAGATCGAGGTCCGCAACGGCAAGACGAGCGTGCGCGTGCGTGACCAGGGGGTCGCCACCGTGCTGAACGGACGCCAGATCGCGCAGGAAAGTCCGCTCAAGGCTGGAGACCTGTTGCTCTTCGGGAGGATTGGTTGTCGGGTCGTCGCCTCGGAGCGGGACGTGACCCCGGTCGCACCAACCCCCGCCGCAGCAGTATCCGAAGAGGATGGGCGCACGCGCGTGCGCATGGCTCTGCCGAAGTTCATGCTGAGGGGTGTTTCCGGAGCAACCTTCGGACGCAACTTCGCCTTGGTTGGAACCATGACCATAGGCCGACAGAGTGATTGCGGTATCCCGATCCCGGCCGAAGAAATCTCCCGCCATCACGCGCGCCTGCAGGTAACCGCGGATGGCGTGATGGTGGAAGATCTCGGATCAGCAAACGGAACCTGGATCAATGACAAGCGGGTACACACCGGCATGCTGAATCCCGGCGACGAACTTCGTCTGGATACCGTGCGCTTCCTCCTGCTGGCTCCCGGCATGCAGGCTCCTGCCACGCCAAGCTCGGCTCCCGTGCAGGAGGAGGCAGTTCCCGCAGCGCAGTCGGGCTCTGCGGTGGGTTGGATCATTGGGGGAGTGGTGGTTGTTGGCGTGCTGGTGGTGGGTGCGCTCAAGCTGCTTGGAGTTTTCTAGGGCAACTCTGATCAACCACAATTTTCGTCACCCCGGCATACACCGGAGTCCATTTTGCACTTGATTCCATTGGAACAAGATCAAGATGCGTTCCGGCTTGACCAGCCATTCGGCTGTTGTAAAGCGCCTCGCCGGAATGACGAACAAAATCTGAGCTTCCCTGGCGGGCTTTGCCCTTTCATCAGCGTTGCCTTGGCCAGCCTTGCTTTGGGAGAAGGGCCAAGTTGCCGATGTTTTTCGACAACGTGCTGGTGCCGTGCCTCGCAGCACGTTTTCAGCGCGTGCCGTCGATGAGTACGATCCGCATGGACAGGTCGATGGCCTGCACATGCTTGGTGAGGGCGCCGATGGAGATGTAGTCCACTCCGGTTTCGGCAATGGCACGCACGCGCTCGATGCCGACTCCTCCTGAAACCTCGAGGGGGACGCGCCCATCCACTTCAGCGACGGCCTGAACGAGTTCCTCGAGTTCGAATTCGTCGAGCATGATCCGGTCAACGCCCGCGCTCAGTGCTTCACGAAGCTCGCCGAAGGTTTCTACTTCCACTTCCAGCAAGATAGCCGGGTGAAGTTTCCTGGCCAGGGTGACCGCCGAGGTCAGCGATCCCGCAGCCAGAATGTGGTTTTCCTTGAGCAGGATGGCGTCGTGCAAACCCATGCGATGGTTTTCCCCGCCACCGGTGCGTACAGCGTATTTCTGCGCTTCACGCAATCCGGGCAAGGTCTTGCGGGTATCCAGGATTCTCGTGCGCGTGCCACGGATGGCCTCGACGTAAGTGGCCGTGGTGGTCGCGGTTGCCGACAAGGTTTGCAGGAAATTCAGCGCACTGCGCTCGGCGCTCACGAGCGCGCGCGCGCGGCCGGCCACATGACAAAGCGTTTGGCCAGCAGAAACGCGGTCGCCTTCAGCCACCAGCCATTCCACGGAAACATCCGCATCCACCAGGTGAAAGCAGGCATCGAACCACGCTTGCCCACAAATGATTGCCGGTTGCCGGGTGATGACCCGCGCGCGCGCGGCGCGACCTTCCGGCAGCAAGTCGGCCGTCACGTCACCGCTGCCCAGGTCTTCCTGCAGTGCCCTGCGGACATCGCGCTCGATCGATAGCGGGTTCAGGCCGTGCATTGGTCATCCATCATGGTTGCGTCAGCTCGCGATTGGCGCATGGGCATCGGTGGTCGCGGGTGTGTGGGCGAGAGATCCGAGCATACGTTGGACGAACACGGCATGCCAATGCTCGAAGGAACATCCGCAATGCGGATGAACCTGGAAACTTCGGGAACGGGCGAGAGACCGGTCCTTGCGCTGTGTTCCAGCCGGGGCGCTGGAGATCAACAAACTGGCGATGCCAGTGAGCATCGCGCGACCCCGCGCGATGGGGGTGGCCGCGAAACTCGCCGTACTCGGGATTACACTGCCTTCTCGGGAGATTTCTCGCCCGCTGGATGGGCCTGGCGCAAGCGTTCCACAATCGCATCGAGCGCCCGGTCAAACAATGGCACTTCTTCCAGCAGCACCGCGCTGCCGCGGCGCAACTCAACGGCCAGTGCGGCAACCGACTTGTCGCAAACCTTGAGTCCCCGGCGATTGACGAACAGGTACTTTGAGGTGATCGGGCTGATCCAGGAAAGCTTGGCGCGCTCCCGATTGCCATCCGCCTCGATGAACTCGACCCAGTTGCCGACTTTCATGTTTCGTGCGGCGACAACGTGATCGTCTTCTTCCTGCAGGGATTCCAGCGGCTCAGGCTCAACATTTCCCGAGGTCAACACGATCTCTTCGACGGGACTTTGATTGACGATGGTTGACTCTGCCGGGGTGGCGCCGGGCTCTGCGCCAGCCGCGGAGTCACTGGCGGCGTTTTCAGCGATGACTTCCTGGGCGGATTTGAGCTCGAGTTCCTCGCCGTTCAACAAGCGCTGGTAGAAGTCCGTCAATTCCTGCATCAAGGCGCGCACATCGCCTTCGTGGAACGCGACTGTGCTTAGGCCGTGCTTGAGCGACTTTTCAAGCTTGGGAAGCAGGGCGCGCAGCCGGGCCTTGTCTGCATCCGACTGTTTGGGGAAGGAAGACCAGATGAACTCATCCGCGAATTGCAGTGCGTTTTTCCATTCCGCGGATTCATTGCCGTGGCGCAGGTCGGTGAGTACCAGGTAATTGGCCCAAGGCCGCGACAGCACGTTGTGGATCACCGGCGGCAGTTGGCGATCACCGATGCGTCCGAGAATTTCCTTGGCCGCGTTGCGCCGTGCGGTATGCAGTTTCTCCCGGCCACGGGTGACCTCGGCCGCGCGTTGTTCGGCAAGTTCGGCGCGCCGCTTGTTCTGGTGGACGAATTGCTCGAATCCGGCCAGCTCATGCTCGATTACCGAAAGATCATCATCGAAGTCATTCAGGATCGTTTCGACGACCTGCTTGATCTTGTCCTTGAGCTTGCTGTCGACATCGGATTCGGCCGACCAGCTCTTGCCTGCCTCTGCCATGGCATCGAGCAGGCGCCGCGCCGGATGTGCCTTCTGCGCGAACAGGTGCTTGTCGAGAATGGCAATCTTCAGATACGGAATCTGCAGGCGACCAATCAGGGCCTGGATGGGTGCTGGCAGGTTCCGATCCTGCAGGATGAACTCGAACAGCATTCCAACCAGGTCGATGGTGTCTTCGTCGGCTGAGGAAACGTGATGTTCGCTCGTTGCCGCGCCACCGAGGCGATGGGCCTGGTCCAGCAGTTCCTGCTTGATTTGGCGCACCGCGCTGGCAGCATCGGCAACGCTGTCTGCCTGTGCCTGGGCTTGAGCCTGCGCCTGAATCGACTGGCTTTGCAGGATCGACAATGCACTGAGCAGATCGGTAGGACTCAGATTGGGTGCGCCGACCCCTCCTTGCGAGGGAGCGGAGCCGGACTCGCCGGCGAAATCCGAACTCTGCCGTCGATTGGCGAGCAGGTTGCGCAGGGTGCTGTAGATTTCTGCCTGGATTTCCGCGGTCACCGAATCGTAAGGTTCATCGCTGTATCCGGCCGCGCCCGTTGCCTGCTGTTCGACCGGGCCGTTACCGCCACGTGCCGCCGCTCCCGGCGCGGCTGCCGGACCTCGGTTGCGGACGCCCGCAGGCAACTGGTGGCGGAACTGTGGCAGCACGCCCGCGCGGATGAGTTCGGCGTTGACTTCGTCATACAGCGGCTCCAGGCCCGACATGACGTAACGGTCGTACAACTTGTAGATGATCAACTTGACTTGCAATTCCAGCTCGAACTCGCGCACCGCGATGCGGAATGCCTGGCATAGCGGTGCCGGTCCAATCGGGTTGTTGGCATCCTCCACCGGGGTGCCGCCACTGATGACCGACAGCCGCTGGTTGACCAGGTGCAAGGTGCGATTCAGGCGGTTCTCGGCCTTGGCGACCATGCTTGATATCGCCAGCGAGTCTTCCAGCTCGAGATCATCAACCAGGGAAAGCCCCTGGGTGTTCGAGGCGGCTACTTCCGACCTGACCGGCTTAAGACGGCCGGCAGCGAAGTCGTTGAATATCTGTGACAACTGTTCCTGGAACAGGCGTTCCACCAGCTGGCGTTTCTTGCGTACCTCGCGCATGCCATCGAAGAACTGCACCTGCATGGCATTGCTTTCTGCGCGCTCGGCCAGGTGAAACAGGGCATCGTCGACATTCTCGAACAGGGTGCTGACCAGGCCGTTGACCCGCTTCAGCGCGATGCCGCGAACCAGCTTGAGCAGTTCGCCGAGGCGCTCACCATTGGCTGCCACGTTTCCGGCTCGTAGCTTGAGGTCTACTACGCGGTTCGGGGTATCTTCGGGGGTCGACATGAACAGCTTTCCCGGCACCTCGAAGGATGCCTGCTACAGGGGCGAACCATACGCCAGGAGCCGGTTTGATTCCTGTGCGCAATGTCACAGGAATGTGATCTGCGTCACGCTGTCGCGCACGTTCAACCGCCTGGAGGGGCGATGAACTGGTCGGTATTGATGGCTTCGTCCACGAGCAAGACCGGAATGTCGTCGACGACCGGGTACAGGGTCTTGCCGTCGACGGTCATCAGGGCGGCGGCGAGGGGCGACGCCACCGGCGCACCTGCCGCGCTGGTGACAACGCCTCGCAGGATGGCCTGGTTGGCAATGTCGATTTCATCCCTGGCGGCCAGGCGCAGGCCAATCCGCGTCTTCGGGCAACAGAGAATGTCGAGCAGGCGTTTGTCCACCGGAAATGCTCCTCTCGTGGGCTTGGGCGCGTAGGCGATCAGCCATCCCAATACGGGTACAATAACGATTTTTCCGCAAGGCGACCATGACAGCAGCCGCAGCACAAGCTCGAATCGGCGTGGTGATGGGTTCCCGATCCGACTGGGAGACGATGCAGCATGCGGTCGCCGTGCTGGATCAACTCGGAATCACGCACGAAGTTCGGGTGGTTTCGGCTCATCGCACTCCGGATGCGATGTTTGAATACGCAGCGAGCGCCGAATCGCGAGGGCTTTGCGGCATCATTGCCGGCGCAGGCGGAGCGGCGCACCTGCCCGGGATGCTGGCTGCCAAGACACGCATCCCCGTGCTCGGGGTTCCGGTGCAGTCCCACGCGATGCAGGGATTGGATTCGCTCTACTCGATCGTGCAGATGCCTGCGGGAATTCCGGTGGCCACCTTTGCGATCGGCCGCGCCGGGGCGATCAATGCGGCCCTGTACGCTGCCGCGATGCTGGCACTGTCCGATTCCGCGCTGGCCGGTCGACTGGATGCCTACAGGAAAAACCAGACGGCATCGGTTTTGGCGCATCTTGATCCGCGCGAGGGCTAGCAATGGCCACAATCGGAATCCTGGGCGGAGGGCAGTTGGCCCGCATGATGGCAATTGCCGGGGCGCCGCTTGGCCACCGCTTCCTTGTCGTCGACAGTGCCGAGGATGCCTGTGCGGCGCAGGTTGCGCCGGTCATGCATGCGGATTGGCGCGATTTCTCGGCACTACAGCAATTTGCCGACCAGATTGATGTTGCAACCTTTGATTTCGAGAACGTGCCGGCCGATACCGCACAGTGGCTGACATCGCACACCTGTGTGTTTCCGAACCCGGCTGCATTGGCAGTGGCCCAGGATCGCCTGCGCGAAAAGCATTTGTTTGCGGAGATTGGCCTGGATACGCCCGCCTTTGCTGCGGTGGACAGTCTCGACGACCTGCGCACAGCGGTCGCACGCATCGGATTTCCGGCGGTGCTGAAGACGCGTCGCCTTGGATACGATGGCAAGGGCCAGGCCATTTTGCGTGCGCCGGAAGATGTGGATGCTGCCTGGCAAGCGCTGGGTGGAGTTCCACTGATCCTGGAAGGATTCGTTGCCTTCGATTGTGAGGTTTCGGTCATCGGCGTGCGCTCGCGCAGCGGCGAGTTCAGGCACTACCCCTTGACGCGCAACTGGCATCTGGGCGGAATCCTCTCCGCCAGCCTTGCGCCGGTGCAGTTGCCGGATTCAATCTCAAAGCGCGCGGTTGCCTGCGCGCGGGCCATTGCCGGGCATCTGGACTACGTCGGCGTCTTCGCCCTGGAGTTTTTCGTCAAGGGCGAGCAGTTGCTCGGCAACGAAATGGCGCCGCGCGTGCACAACTCCGGTCACTGGACCATCGAAGGCTGTGCATGCAGCCAGTTCGAGAATCATGTCCGCGCGGTGTTGGGGCTTCCGCTGGGCGACACCGCGGCGCGAGGCTTTAGCGTCATGTTGAACTGGATAGGCGAACTCCCCGACGCGAATGCGGTGCTCGCCGAAGCACGCGCACATTGGCACGACTACGGCAAATCACCGCGACCCAGCCGCAAGGTTGGTCATGCAACCCTGCGTGCCGATTCGCCGGATGAAATGATTGAGCGGCTGCAAAGGGTGGGCAAGGCGCTTGATCGCCAGGCGCAGATCGAGCCCGTCATTGCCGGATTGGCAGAAATGTGGAACAGGGGATAGGGAATCGCAAGGCCGAAAGACATGTCCATCGCCCCGACCCTTGGCTTTTACAACTCCCGATTCCCCATTCCCGTATCCCGGCCTCAAGCCATCCTGCCTTCCACGAAGTCCCAGTTGACCAGGTTCCAGAAAGCTTCGACATACTTGGGACGTGCGTTGCGGTAGTCGATGTAATAGGCGTGTTCCCAAACATCGCAGGTCAACAAGGCGCGATCTGCCCCGGTCAAGGGCGTTGCGGCGTTCGAGGTGCTGACCAGGGCAAGCCCGCCATCCGGTCGCTGTACCAGCCATCCCCAGCCTGATCCGAAGGTTCCCACCGAGGTCTTGGTGAATTCTTCCTTGAACTTGGCGAAGCTGCCGAAGGCCTTGTTGATGGCATCGACGAGGCGTCCGGAGGGTTCGCCGCCGCCATTGGGGGACAGGCAATTCCAGTAGAAGGTGTGGTTCCAGATCTGCGCGGCGTTGTTGAACATCCCGCCGGTAGCGCTCTTGATGATCTGCTCCAGATCGAGGTTTTCAAACTCGGTTCCTGCAATCTGGTTGTTGAGGTTGGTCACGTACGCCTGATGGTGCTTTCCGTAGTGGAAATCGATCGTTTCCGCCGAGATGTGGGGGGCGAGGGCATCTCTCGACCAGGGCAGGGGGGGGAGTTCAATGGCCATGGGTATCTCCTCAGATTGGGCGGATGGGAAGGCGGCACTCGAGCCGGGAACAGCAGATTGGGCTTGCCCATGCATCGGGACCGCGTCGGGTCCCTTTGGCAAGCAATGGGGCGCAAGAGTTCGAGTGACCGTGCAGGATATGAAGTTCATGGCGTCCAATTCAACCGCAGATTGGATTTTGGGCAGGGTGTTCGAAGTTGTTCCGGCGCGGCACGGTGCGTCTGCCATCTTGATTACAGTGCTTTGCGCTGATTGCAGGGGGCGTGCGTGTGCTGCGCTTGCGCCACTTGATCGGCGTTGCCCTAAAATGTCGGGCTGCCCACTTCGATTCGCGCGCCGAGCCGGCAGGCCCGCCTCACAATCCGCAGGAAATCCCCAATGGACATCATCGAACGCATCAAGACCACCGTGAATTCGGCTCCGGTCGTACTCTTCATGAAGGGGACGCCGCAGTTTCCCATGTGCGGATTTTCCAGTCGGACCGTCAATGCCCTGCAATCGATTGGGGTGCCATTCGAATCGGTCAATGTGCTGGAAGATCCCGAGGTTCGCGCCAATCTTCCGCGTTTCTCCAACTGGCCGACGTTCCCCCAGTTGTTCGTTGCCGGCGAGTTGATCGGTGGTTGCGACATTGCGCTCGAGCTCTTTGAATCCGGTGAACTCGAGCGCATGGTTCGGGAAGTGCACAAGGCAGGTTGATCATGCTGCCGCAGGCTCGTGCCGAACATCGATTGCAGCCCTCGGAAAGCGCTCTGGGCGGGCGCGTGGTCCTGGTCACCGGTGCCAATGGCGGCTTGGGGCGTGCCTGTGCGCTGAGTTGTGCGCGGGCAGGCGCAAGCCTGGTGCTCGCAGGGCGCAAGGTCAGTGCGCTGGAAGGCGTATACGACGAGATCGAGCGTGCCGGCGGTGCCAGTCCGGCAATTTATCCGATCAATCTCGAAGGAGCCGCTCCGCAAGATTACGCGGCCATGGTCGAAGCAATTCGCATCCAGTGCGGTCGGCTGGATGCCCTGGTTCATGCCGCAGCACATTTTGACGGCCTGCGCCCGCTCGCGCAGACCCAACCCATCGACTGGTTGAAGCACCATCAGGTCGGACTGAATGCCCCGTTCCTGCTGACCCAGGCCTGCATGCCGCTACTGCGGGAGCGCGAAGATGCCGCGGTTGTTTTCGTGCTCGAGGATCCAGACCGAGTCAGCAAGGCGTACTGGGGCGGTTATGGCGTGGCCAAGGCGGGACTTGCTGCCCTGGCTTCGGTTTTTCATGAAGAATCCGAGTCGGGACCGGTGCGGGTGCATGGACTGTTGCCCGCGCCCATGCGTACCGCCTTGCGACGCATGGCGTACTTCGGCGAGAACACCGTGGAGCGCGAGCTTCCAGAACGGGCCGGCGAAGCAGCCGCATTCCTGGCCACTGCACAGGCCGCTGCCTGGCGGGGCAAGATCCTCGACCTGCGGCCCTTGGACTGAGAAGGACTGGATATGAGCACGGTTTCTGCGGGAATCATGTTGTTCCTGATCATGGATCCGCTCGGCAACATCCCCTTGTTCCTGAGCCTGCTGAAGAATGTGGACCCCGCCCGTCGGCGCTTGGTGCTGGTGCGCGAATTGATCATCGCCCTGGTGGTCTTGTTCGTCTTCCTGTTCAGCGGAAAGTACCTGCTTGCCGCGCTGCAGCTGAAAGCCGAATCGGTCAGCATTGCCGGCGGCATCATCCTGTTTCTGATCGGTATTCGCATGATCTTCCCGCCCAAGGACGGCATGTTTGGCGGTGATACCGAAGCCGAACCCTTCATCGTGCCCATGGCCATCCCGGCCGTCGCCGGACCTTCGACCATGGCGGCCGTCATGCTGCTTGCAAACAGCAGCCCAGGCCGTACCGTTGACTGGAGCATTGCCTTGTTCGTGGCCTGGCTCGCAACCTCCGTGATTCTGGTTTCCTCGACGTATCTGTATCGCTGGTTGGGCCACAGCGTGCTGGTTGCGCTGGAGCGCCTGATGGGCATGTTGCTCGTGGCGCTGTCCGTGCAGATGTTCCTCAACGGAATCGTGGCCTATGTGCGCATGCCCTTGGCAAGTTGACACGATTCCTGAGCAATGGCGCCTATCTGTTTGAGCTGAAAACATATTGACCAACGGGAGCTGGTAGGGGAGAGCGATTCGCGCGCCCGCGTTGCTGCTTCGGCTGACTGCATTGCCCTCGCACTCGAGGGCGGCTGAACGGAAAAGGCCACCGGATTTTTAGGAAAACTGTCATCAAGTCAGGTTAAACTGCGGTTAATCGCTCGCCACTCCCGGATCACGAATCGGGGTGCTGGCGAGATGGTTACAAGCGGATCTTGTTTCTGGGGGTATTTGTCTCGACACGCCGTCGCGTCCCATCGCGTTGGCAGGTTCTTGTGTCATTTCCTGTTTCAAATAATCGAGAGGAAGCTAGTAATGAACAAGCGATTGACGAAGCGGCTGCTGCCGTTGATGCTTTCTTCGCTGTTTGCCGTATCCGGCGCGTATGCGCAAAGCACATCGGCCGGTTTGGGTGGTGTGGTCACCGATTCCCAAGGCCAGCCGGCAACCGGGGCCGATGTCACCATCACCCACACCATGTCGGGAACCGTCAGTCGCGCCACTACGGATGCGGCAGGTCGCTACGCCGCTCGCGGCTTGCGCGTCGGTGGTCCTTACACCATCACCATCACCAAGGATGGCCAGACCGAAACCCGCGAGAACGTCTACCTGCAGATTGGCGATGCCAACACGGTCAGCGCCAGCCTGGTTCCGGCACAGACGTTGGACACCATCCAGGTCACCAGCAACCTGAACTCCGTGTTCAGTGCCGAGAAGATGGGCACCGGCTCCAATATCACCAACGCCGAGATCCAGGCCCTGCCCTCGATCGGCCGCAACATCCAGGACTACATGCGCCTGGATCCGCGCATTGCCCAGGTCAGCAAGGCCGACGGCGCAATTTCCGCAGGTGGCCAGAACACGCGCTTCAATGCAATCCGCATTGACGGCGTTGCCACCAACGACCCGTTCGGACTCGAATCGAACAACTTCCCCACCGAGCGTCAGCCAGTGTCGATGGACGCGATCGAGGAAATCAACATCGGTCTGGCCAACTACGACGTGACCACGACCGGTGGCACGGGCGCGGTGGTCAATGCGGTGACCAAGTCCGGTACCAATGAATTCCACGGCAGCGTGTATGGCGTCTATCGCAACGACGACATGGTCGGCGAAGACCGCAATGGCAATGATTTCGACGGTTTCAACGACGAAAAGACCTATGGCGCCACCTTCGGCGGCCCGTTGATCAAGGACACGCTGTTCTTCTTCCTCAACTACGAGAAGTTCGAGCGCTCGGCGCCGGGTGCCGACCTGGTCAACTCGCCCTTGGGCGACGGCGGCATCACCCTTGACGACATTGCCCAGGTGCAGAACATTGCGCAGACCGTGTGGGGCTTCAATGCCGGTTCGGTTGACGGTGCGGACGCGCTTGGCACCGATGTCGAGGAATACGCGGCCAAGCTCGACTGGAACATCAACGAGAACCACCGCGCCAGCTTCCGCTACAGCAAGTTCGTACAAGATGTCGCCAAGATTCCGAACTTCGACAGCAGCCGTGTTTCGCTGGATACGCACTGGTACAACCAGAACAAGACCTTCGAAAGCTACGTCGGCGAATTGTTCAGTGACTGGAACGAGATGTTCTCCACCGAATTGAAGGTGTCCTATCGCAAGTACGATGCGGTTGCCGAGCCGACCTCCTTCCTGCCGCATATCCGCATCGATTTCGGCAGTGATTCGCTTTATCTCGGAACCGAGCAGAACCGTCACGTCAACGTCATCAACACCAAGGAAAAGGGCGTTTTCTTCGCGGGCAACCTGTTCCTTGGCGACCATACGGTCAAGATGGGCGTGGACTGGACCAACAACGACATCTTCAACTACTACGGTCGCAACCAGAACGGCTATTACCGGTTCGCGAGCGTAGAAGAATTCGAAGCCGGCAATCCGCGCGAGTACGATTATCGTGCACCAAGGCCAGGTGGAAGCTACGCGGACATCCCGGCGCAATTCGAGATCGGCAATACCGGCTTGTTCGTCCAGGACAACTGGGCAGCCACGTACAATCTCAATCTGACTTTCGGCGTGCGCGTCGATACTCCTGATTTCCCCGACAAGCCGATTTACAACCCGCGCATCCAGGAACTGTACGGCTTTGACAACACCAAGTTGCCGAACAGCTCGGTGGTGCAGCCGCGCTTTGGTTTCAACTACAACATCGAAACCGAGCGTCCGACCCAGGTTCGCGGCGGCTTGGGCCTTTTCATGGGGTCGCCACCCAATGTCTGGCTGTCGGGTGCGTACCAGAACACCGGCCTCAACTACACCGAATACAGTGCGCGCGAAAGTGGCGGCATCGGTCCGATCTTCAGCCCGGATCCGCTCAACCAGCCCACCACCGGGTTCAGCGTCAATGCGCGCCAGAACGTGGACATCATCGAACCAGGCTTCAAGCTGCCTTCCGTTTGGAAGACCAACCTCGGCCTCGATCATGAACTGCCGTGGGCCGGCATCGTGGCGTCCATCGAAGTGCTCTCGTTCTGGAACCAGGACGGCATCTTCTTCAATCGACTGGATCTCGGAGACCCGGTTGCGGTCGCACCGGATGGCCGCTACCTGTACTGGAACCAGGCGGGCCTGAATCCGGCCAATTGGTGTGCAGGTACTACTTCGAGCTGCCTCAACAATCCAAGCGGCGGACGTCAGCGCGCCAATCGTCCCAGCGACATCGGCGACGTGATCCTGGTCCGCAACACCGACAAGGGTGGCGGCAATCAGATCACCCTGAGTCTGTCCAAGCCGATGGATGATTCAGGCTGGTCCTGGTTGACGGGATATACGCACACCCAGGCCAAGGAAGTCAGCTCGGGCACCAGCTCGCAGAACACCTCGAACTGGAACTACACGCCGACCGCCGATGCGAATGCCGAGATTGCCTACGACTCGCGTTATGCGTTCAAGCATCGCTTCACCGGCCAGGTCACCAAGCAGTGGAAGTTCTTCGGCGACAACAAGACCGAAGTGTCGCTGGTCTATGAAGGGCGCAGTGGCCGTCCTTACAGCCTGGTGTTCTTCAACGATGCCAATGGCGACAGCCGCAGTGCAAACGACCTTTTCTACGTGCCGTCGGGCCCGGGTGACGTGATCTTCCCGGTGGCCGGTGAAGAGGAAGCGTTCTTTGCCTATCTTGAGGCACACCCGGAAATCAACCAGTTCCGCGGTCGGGTTGCTCCGGCAAACTCGTTGACGGCCAAGTTCATGCACAACTTCGACTTGCGCTTCAACCAGGAAATCCCGGGCTTCATGGATGGCCACAAAGCCGAGTTGACCCTCGACATCATGAACATCGGCAACCTGTTCAACAAGGACTGGGGTCTGATCGACGACTACGGCTTCTTCTCCACGCGCCGTATCGGCAACTTTGCCGGTATCGATCCGAACACCGGCAAGTACGTGTATCGATTCACTGGCGCCGACAGTGCCTCCATCCAGGAAGTCAACGGCGACGGCGTCAATACCGGCGTTTCGCGCTGGTCGGTGCAGGCGACGTTCCGTTACAAGTTCTGATCGACTGCAACAGCCTTACCCGAAAAAAGCCGGCGCCCTCACGGGCGTCGGCTTTTTGTTTGTGCGGCGGCTGCACGCATGGCGTCTGCGCGGCGGGTTGACCGTATCGGCCCGACTCGCGGATGCTTGGCGGCCCGAAGGTTGCCAAACACGGGTTTGCCGACCTGCGTACAACACATGACAAGGACGAGACGACGTGATCAACCCGAGTGCTTCGAGCCAGAAACCCGCGACAGTCAGTGCGCGCATTGCGCCGGCGGCCGGCATGGACCTGCTTTCGCGCCAGGAAGTGGCGCGCCTTCGTGACGCCAGTGCCGGTGGCTTGCACCAGCTTCTGCGGCGCTGCGCCCTGGCCGTGCTGACCCAGGGGCATGTCAGCGATGACCCGCGTGCTGCAGTGGAGCTTTACTCGGACTTCGAGATTGAAGTGCTGCAGCAGGATCGTGGCATCCGCCTGGAACTGAGCAACGCCCCGGCCAATGCATTCGTCGAAGGCAGGATCATCCGCGGCATCAATGAACTCCTGTTCGCGGTGGTGCGCGACATCGTCTACGTTTCCGCACAACTCGATGCCGGCAGCTTCGATCTGGAGAGTTCGGAAGGACTTACGCACGCAGTGTTCGACATCCTGCGCAATGCGCGTGTGCTGCGCCCGAATGTCGATCCGAATCTGGTTGTGTGCTGGGGTGGCCATTCCATCTCGCGTGGCGAGTACGACTACACCAAGCTGGTCGGCTATCAACTCGGACTGCGCGAGCTCGACATCTGCACCGGATGCGGGCCGGGGGCGATGAAGGGGCCAATGAAGGGCGCAACCATCGGTCACGCCAAGCAGCGTCGGCGCAAGAACCGCTACATCGGCATCACCGAGCCGGGAATCATTGCCGCCGAGTCGCCGAACCCCATCGTCAACAACCTGATCATCATGCCGGACATCGAGAAGCGCCTTGAGGCGTTCGTGCGTTCGGCACACGCCATCATCGTGTTTCCTGGGGGCGTGGGCACTGCGGAGGAAATCCTCTACCTGCTCGGTATCCTGCTGCATCCGCGCAATGTAGGCATCCCGTTCCCGCTCATTTTCAGCGGGCCACGCGAGTCGGCTGCGTATTTCGAACAGATCGACCGCTTCCTGCGCCTGGCACTCGGCGACGATGTGGCCAAGTACTATCAGATCATCGTAGACGACCCGGCCAGCGTTGCGCGAAGTGTCGTCAAGGGCATCGAGCGCGTGCGCAAGTACCGGCTCGACAACAGCGACGCGTTCTTCTTCAACTGGGCGATAAACATCGACGAGTCATTGCAGCATCCGTTCGTGCCCAGCCACGCTGCGATGGCTTCGCTCAACCTGCATCGCGATCAGCCCAAGCATCGCTTTGCCGCCGATTTGCGCCGGGCGTTCTCCGGCATCGTCGCGGGCAATGTGAAAATCGAAGGCATGCGCGCCATCGAGCAGCATGGGCCGTTCCGGATTCACGGCGACCGCGAAATCATGCAGGCACTGGATGCGTTGCTGGCCAGCTTCGTGGAACAGGACCGCATGAAATTGCCCGGTGGCGCGGCCTACGTGCCGTGTTACCGCATTTCCACCGAGTAAGCGGTCGCGGACGGTCCGGGTGACGGACAAACCAGCACCCCCACCGGATCGGGTGGAGGTGCTGGCGTCGGGGCTGGCATGGGCCCATGGAACCGGCCCGGTCGTGCAGGTGAAGATCGCGGTCAGTTGGCGTTGGGCGTGCTGGGGAACAAGCCGCTGATCACCACCTGGCCAGCGGACAGGATGTCGATGAATTTGCCGCGCGGATCGAAATCAAGCGGCAGGTCACCCGCGTCGGTTGGGTAGCTGAATTCCAACTCGCCCTCGGTGCCACCGGCAACCGCGCGAACCTGGATGGTGCCTTGATCGACTCCGCCCACATTGAGGCGATAGCTGCCGGCAGGCACGTCCTCCAGTTCGACATTGAAATCCACGCGGCTGGCGCTTTGGCGCAGGCGCGCCTTGAGCTCGGGGCCGTCGTTGCCACCGGGTTCCACGCTCATCTCGTACTCGCCATTGCCAAACGGTGGCGCTGAGCCGTCGCCCCCTGGAGGCGGCGGTGGCGGTGTTGTCGACGAAGAGCCCAGCGTGGCGCTCAGGAACACCGTTGCACCCTGCTTGACCTGCACCAGTTTGCCGCGCGGATCGAAGTCCAGAAGCTGTTTGCCGGGTTCAACCGGGCTACGGAACTCGAGCTCCGCCTCGGTACCGCCGGCCACGGTCACCACCTGCAGGTTGCCGCGATTGACTCCGGCGACCACCAGCGAATAGGTGCCGGTTGGCAGGTCTTCGACTTCGGCGCTGAACTCGGTGCGCTCCACGCTTTCTTCAAACTTCAGTTTGCCCTGGGCTGCCGGAATGACGCCGGTATTGCTCATGAACTGCACGATCTCGCTCGCGTTCGCGGTGGCACTGGTGTCTCCGGATACGCCGCCGCTGCAACTGCTGTTGTACGGAATCGTCAGGCGCGAAATGGGAATGCTGCCGTTGTTCAGGCTCGGATCGATCGGATCAAATGCAACCGTGCCCTGGCTGCAACTGGTGAAGCGGACGGTGAGACTTCCCCAGGGAATGGTTTGCACGTTGCCGGCGTTGAAATTGTTGAAGCTGCCGCCGCTGTTGGTCCATGCCGTGAGTTGGGCAGTATCACCGTTGACCGCCCCGGTGCCGATTACCCAGGTCGGATTGCCGGCGTTGTCATAGGTGTACCAGTAGCCAAGCAAGGTCTTGATCGAACCGCTGTTGACGACTTCAAAATTGAAGCCATGTCCGCTCTGGGCCGGGTAGTACCAGGAACCGGCGAATTCGCGGGTGATGGTAAGGGCGCTGGCTTCGCCCACCAGGGTGCCGGTCAAGGCCATGGCCAGAAGTGCGTGACGCAGGTGGGATGAGGTGCGCATGGGAAACTCCAGGTCTCGTGTGGATCGTCGCCATTTGCGACATGGCCACGATAGTCACGGGTGCACCACGCGGACATCCGGGATTTCACCCAGTCCGGCCTGCCGCGAATTCTCAGCGTGATTGCAGGGTGCTGGGTGATTTCCCGGATTGACCGGGAATCCGGCGGAAGGCAGATTGCTTGCCAGTGACACCACCGGATTCGCCGTTGACGGCGCTCGATTTGCGCCGGGTGGGTCGCTAAGATGAATCCCTTGCAAGCGAGACTGCCGTGCTACTGAAGCGCACCCAATGGCTGTTAATCCTGTCGCTGGTGCTTGGCATGGCCATGGCTCCGGTTGCCTCCGTCCTCGCCGGTACGGGTTGCACGATCACCACCACCATCGAGGACGGGCGCAAGTTCAAGGCAGACATCTGTGTTCCCAATCCGGGTGGCGGTGCCGACTACGAGATGAGTTTCGATCTCGAGTTCGATGTGGACCCGGATGATCCGGGCAGCCTGCAGAACCTGACGGTTCCCTGTGTCGGTTTCAGCGTGGACGTGCTCGATGCAGGCGAGATTGCCAATATCGACAGCCGATTGCCGGATCCGGCAAACCAGGCGATCGATCCGGCGCTGCCCTTGCGCGTGACCATTGAACCTCCGGTTGGTTGCGGCCTTGCCTTCAAGGACGACTACGACGCCGAATTCGATGCGACCAACCTGACCTGGGTGGCACAGTCCCCGTATCGTTTGATGAAAGCTCCGATCGGGGGCAGCTTCGTGGACATCACGGCTGAAGTCACGCCCGGCAGCGTGCGATCGCGCGGATGCAGTGGAACATTCTCCGAATTCGTCATGGTGGTCGATTCCGTTCAGGACTATGCCAACGAGGCGATTGCGGCGTATGCCGACCTGGGCTTGGCCTTGAACGACAACGCCCTCGGCCCCACCGCGCGCAGCACCTTGAAAAGCGACCATGGCGTAAGCCAGGCGGCATTCGTGGCGGGCAACTACGCGGAAGCCATCGCGCGCCTGGATGATCTCAAGGCGCATTGCGGGGTGCTCGGTGGCCCGGCCCTGCCCAATGCCTGGCGCAGTGCGCGTGACCTGGTCAACCTGGAAGGCGAGCTCGTATCCAAGACAGGTCACGTTCGCTTCCTGCTCGGTCGCCTGAACGGCGATCCGTGACGGGCGAAATTCCGTGAAGGCCAGGCTGAGCATCCACGTTCCCGATGAGGCCGTGCATGAACGTGAGCTGGCGACGCCTGCCAACCTCATCATCGGTCGCGATCCGCAATGCGATCTCGTGATTTCCCACCATTCGATCTCGCGTCGCCACCTGCGCCTGGATTGTGCACCCGATGGCCAATGGTTGGTTGAAGATCTTGGCTCGAAGAACGGCACGCGCATGGATGGCCGGATGATTGCCGGCATGCAGCCTCTTTCCGATGGTGCCTGGTTCGCAGCCGGAGACGTCTACCTGCGGCTTGAAGGAATCGATTCCACAACGGAAGGCGCAAGGCGAAGCGAGGCGGATCGACGCCGCAGTTCCTCGATGATCTGGAACCAACGGTTGCGCCATGGCGGCCAGGGGCAGCGGCTCATCGGCGACCTCTTGCAGGGCATCGTGGAAACCGCCGATGCGGAGCGTGGATTCCTGTTGAGTCGTGATCGCGAGGGCGAATGGCGGGTGCGGGCATGCTTCGCGATGCAGCCCGAGCAGTTGGCTGGCCACGCATTTTCCGGGAGTCGCAGCGCCATCGAACGGGCCATTGCCGCAGGACGACCGGTATATCTCAGCGATCAGCGCGACCGCGCCTGGTTGCAGAAGCAGCAGAGCGTCATGGATGCCGGGATTCGTGCATTGCTGGCCATTCCGCTGCTGCAGGATGGACGTGCCTTGGGCGTGGTTTACGCGGACACGCGCGAGGCAGAGCGCGCCTACACCGACCTTGATGCACAATTGCTCGATGCATTGGTCGAACACGCGGGACACGTGATGACGGCGCTCGAACTGGAAGCAGGCCTGGCCGAAATGTCCGCACTCCTGCAGATCGGCAGCGGTGGGCAGAGCGCAGAGCGTGGACCCGCACCGTCCTGGAGCAGGCTGACGGGATCGCAGTTGCGGGCCGTCGTGTCATGACTGCCGGCGGCCGCGACTTCCAGCCCGATCCGGACCTGGCTGCCACCCAAACCGGAACCATGGTCCAGCGTGAGCTGGCCGTCGGGGAAATGGTTGCCGGACGCTTCCGCATCCTGCGCATGCTCGGCATGGGTGGCATGGGCCTCGTTTACCACGCGCATGACACCGAGCTGGATGTCGACGTCGCCCTCAAACTGTTGCGACCGGAGCTGGCCAGTCGTCCGGATGCCTTCGAGCGCTTCCGCCAGGAGTTGCTGCTGGCGCGCCAGGTTTCCTCGCCTCACGTCGTGCGCATTCATGATCTCGTGCGTCACGAACAGGCATGGCTGATCAGCATGGATTACGTGGCCGGCAAGACGCTGGAACGCTTGCTGACCGAACAGCCCAGGTTCACCCCGGAACGCGCACTCGACATCACTCGCCAACTGGCGTTGGGGCTTGCCGCCGCGCACAAGCGCAACGTGATCCATCGCGACTTGAAGCCCGCCAACGTGATGGTCGATGAAGACGGCGAAGCGCGCATCACCGATTTCGGCGTGGCGAGGTCGGCAGGCGATACCGGGATCACCGGCAGTGGCGTCGTCATCGGTACGCCGGAGTATTTGTCGCCCGAGCAGGCGCGAGCGGAACCGCTGGATGCGCGCAGCGATCTCTACGCACTCGGATTGATCCTGTTCGAGATGTTGACAGGCACCCTGCCATTTCGCGGCGGAACGCCGGCGGAAATGCTGGTGCAGCGCATCGTGCGGGATCCGCCATCGGCGGACACGATTCAAGCGGATCTGCCGCCGTTTGCGGTGAAGCTCTGTGCCTGGCTGCTGGAGTTGCGGGTGACGCGCCGCATTGCCAGCGCCGAAGCCGTCGTGCAGGCGATCGACAGCGGCACCCTGAAAGGCATGCCGAGGCGGGATTGGAGCAAAAGCCGAAGCATGCTGGCCGTCACCGTGATCGCCCTTGTACTTGCCGCGGGCTACGCCTGGCTGCGCCAAACTGCGCCGGATGCGGAATCGGCAACTGCCCAGGCAGAATCGAGCACCAGTTTGGATCTGCTGCCGATGCCCTGGGCCAGCGATGCCGGTGCCGACAACCAGGCGCTGGCTGCGGGCATTGGCCACCTCCTGGCCACGCAATTGAGCGAGGACCCCGGATTGCGCAGCGCCGATCCATTGCGCGTGGGTCGCGCCCTGGGTGAACTCGGGTATGACGCATCCGCGGCGGATCGCCAACACCAACGCGTGTTGCAGGTGATGCACGCGCAGCTTGGCCTGGAAGGAGAAATTCGCGGCAGCGCGGACAAGGGCTGGACCTTGATGCTGCGCTTGGTCGATGCCGAGTCGGAAACGCCGAAATGGAGTGCACAAGAAGTCGCGACATCGGAACAGGCATTGCCGGCCGCGCTAGCTTCCTTGTTCGGCCAATTGGACAAGCACCTTGGCCACGACCTGGCTGCGATCAGCTGGCCGGATGCCGCACAACTGCGCGCCATTGGCACGGCGAGCGACGCGGGCTCTGCATCCCTGACGACCGACGCGGCGCGCGAACTCGCCCTCCGTTTTCACAATCCCGAGTTGTGGTGGCAGCTCATGCGCCGGTTCGATCGCAGTGGCCGTAGCGCCGAGGCCGCTGACCTGGCCGGTTCGGCGCGTGATGACCTGGCCAAGGTCGGTTCGCGGGCGGCGCAACGCACCACCGCCTATGCCTTGCTCTTGCTTGGCGAGCCCGATGCCTCGGCAAAATTGCTGACGCCGCTGGCGGACTCCGCGCGCGATGATCATCCCGCACGCCTGATGCTGGCGCGCAGCGCGGCCGACCTTGGCAACCTCGGTCAAGCCATCGCGCAGCTGCGGTCGCTGGTTGCCGAGGATCCGCGCAACATCGACGCGTGGTACGCGCTGGGCAGGTATTCGATCCAGGCCGGTGATGCGAAATCGGCCGTGGACGAATACCTGGTGCGGGCGGAGGTTCTGGCCAATCGCTTGAATGACCCGGTGCTGCGTGCCGATGTCAGTCACGCCTATGGCATCGGCTACCGGCGCCTGGGGCAGATGGATGCGGCGGCGGAGAAGTTGCGCAGCGCGGTCAGCCAGCGCGAGTCACTGGGGGATCAACGCGGTCAGGCGGCAAGCCTGCGCAACCTGTCCACCGTGTTGTCCATGCAGGGTCGGTTCGAGGAGGCAGGCACGGCGCTGGACAAGGCGCGCACCATCACCGAGGCCTTGGGCGACAGTCGCGCCCTTGCCGACCTGGCCAATGCCAAGGGAGCGCTCGCTGAAGAGCAAGGCGACTACCGCGCTGCCCTGGATGCCTATCGCGACAGCCTGCGCCTGCGGCAAACGCTCGGTGACAAACGCGCCATCGGCGAAAGCCTCAACAATGTCGGCTTTGCCTACTATCAGCTGGGCGAGTTCGACAATGCACAAACGTATTGGCAGCAGTCGGCTGCAACCTATCAAGGCATCGATGATCGCCAGGGCCTCGTGCACGCGAAGCAAAGCCAGGCACTGGCGGAAATTGCACGCGGCGACTGGAAGTCGGCGCGCAGCCTGCTCGATGAAAGCCTGGCCACTGCCGAATCCCTGCAAATGGCGGAAGAGCGTACCGTCAGCCTGGCGAATCTTGCCGAGCTGGATCGCCTTGAGGGTCGCATGGACACGGCTGACAAGGAAGCGGGCAAGGCCCTGGAGGATTTCGCCCAGCGCAAGGATCAGCGGGGCGTGGTGGAAATGCAGTTGTTGCGCGCCGCCATTGCCGGCGACCTGGGTGACTGGGCTGCTGCGCAGGAGGAACTCGGCAAGCTGGATGTGGAATCGGCAAGCGAACAAGCCAGCACCTTGCGTTGGCGACTTGCGGAAGTCCAGTACGGATTGGGTCATCTGGATGCAGCACTGAAGGCCGTGGATGAAGCCATAGCAAAGGCGGTGGACGTGCGCAGTCATGCGGACGAATTGCAGGCAAGGCTGCTCAAGGTGCGCATCCTCGCCGCAATGAAGCGCGAGCGTGAAGCACGCGCGGAACTGGCTGTGGTCAAGCAGGGACTGGTGCGTTACGCCAGTGTTCCGCTGCGTCTGCGCCTGGCCGAAACTTCCCTGCTGCTCGGCGGGGCGCAAGCGACGGCAGACTATCGGGAGGCGCGCATCCTGCTGGCGCGGCTCCCAGCATACGGGCATGCATTCATGATTCACCAGTTGGGAGCCCGCGCTGCGCAGGCCGGCAGCGATTCGGGACGCGAGGCGCAATCCCTGGCACGCGAAGCATTCGAGGCCTTGCTCAAGCAGACGCCAGAAGCGAGGCACACGACCTTGCGCAGCTGGGCAAAGTCGATGGGTTACGAAGAAGCGCCGACGCCATGACGTGCATCAAGGACGACCCGCGATCATGACCAAGGAATCCAACCAGCATTTGCACAGCGAGTTGCAGCGACTGGCCGAACAGCAGAACCGGCTGTTCGCCCAATTGCAGGCGGGCGAGGACCACTTCAAGAAGCTGGCGCGTTCGGTCTGGCGCGTGCAGGAGAACGAGCGTCGACGACTCGCGCGCGAACTGCACGATGGCATTGGCCAACACCTGACGGCCTTGCGCCATCGGCTGGAGGGCTTGGGCAAGAATGCGCAATGCAGCGAAGACAGCCGCTTGCAGCAAGCCTTTGCCTTGTGCGAAACGGCGATTGCCGAAGTGCGCGCCCTGTCACGCCTGTTGCGTCCGCAGATTCTCGATGATCTCGGGCTGGAGGCGGCCCTGCAATGGTTGGCGCGGCACAGCTCGGAAGACAGCGGTCGTGTCGTGGAAGTGGATGTTTCCGGCTTGCCAGCCAATCTGGATGGGGACTTGTCTACTCTGCTGTTTCGCGTTGTGCAGGAGGCCCTGGCCAATGCCATCAAGCATGCCCAGGCTTCCCATGTGCTGGTGAAGATCTCGCGCAAGGCCGGGCAACTCCAGCTGCTGGTGCTGGATGATGGCGTCGGTTGCGATATCGAAGAAGCATTGCTGCGCTCCAGCGCCAGTCAAAGCACCGGTCTTGCCAGCATGCGCGAGCGCGTGCGCCTGTTTGGCGGCCAACTGGACCTGGTGTCCAGTCCGGGCGAGGGCCTGCAACTTCGCGCCCGTCTGCCCCTGCATGAGGAAAGCGACGAGTCATGAAGACCATTCGAGTCCTGGTTGCCGATGACCACACCATCCTGCGCGAAGGGGTTGTTGCCTTGCTCAATGGCAGCGGCGATTGCCGGGTCATCGGCCAGGCGGCGGACGGCATGCGTGCGGTGGAACTCGCCCTGGAAACCGAGCCGGATGTCATCGTGCTGGATATTTCCATGCCGAAACTCAACGGCATCGATGTCATCCGCCGGCTCAGCAAGGAGCTCGAACATTCGCGCATCCTGGTGCTGACCATGCATGCCGAAGAGGAATACGTGCTGCACGTGGTTCGCGCCGGTGCTTCCGGGTTCCTGCTCAAGGACAGTGCGAGCGCGGAGCTGATCGATGCGGTGCGCTGCCTGGCCAACGGTCGCGGCTATTTTGGTGCGCACGCATCGCGGGTGATGGCGCAGCAGGTCAAGCAGCCGAACAGTCGCATGGAAGATCCGTACCGTGATCTCACCTCGCGCGAGCGTGAGGTTTTTCACCTGATCGCCGAAGGCATGACGACCAAGGAAATCGCGCGCCATCTTTCCATCAGCACCAAGACCGCGGAGAACCACCGCTTTCGCGCGATGGACAAGCTGGGCGCGCGCAATTCCGCGGAACTGATCCGCTACGCGGCCAAGCACGGCTTGTTGGATTGAAGCTGTGGTGCGCTGTGCGTGCGCAAGCGCGCGACACTCAAATCGCGCTGGTCAATCGGGGATGCACAGCGCCGCCGCGCCGCTCTCGTATCCGTCGGCGAAAATGCCATCGCCCACGTCGCGCAGCCAGGCTGCGCCGCGATGGCTGGCAGCGCTGCTGAAGCCGGGAACGCCGATCAATCGGCGCGGACCGAGCAAGCTGACCGACCATCCGTTCAATCCACCGACAACGTAGTCGCTGACCAGGGTTTCCGCGCTCGCGGTCCAGTTGCCCGCGGCAAAGACGTAGCGCGTGCTGGCGCCACAACCATCCAGCGCAAAGGGAGCGCCGATCAGGGCTTGATCTGCGTCCAGCGATACCGACCAGCCAAAGCGATCACCCGGCAAACCGCCGCCCGCAGGCGTGATCTGCGCCTGGTGAGACCAGACTGATCCTGTGCGCAGGAATACATGGGCGTTGCCGGTGCCTGCATTGGCCAGGGGTGCGCCGATCAAGGCGCGCTCGCCGGATACGGCGAGCGCTGATCCGAACAACTGTCCATTCGCAGGCGAAGTCGACTGCAAGCGTGCCTGCTGCTCCCATGCCGGAGACGTGCGCACGAAGACATACGCGGCACCCTGGCTGAATGCCCCGACGGTGGAGGATGCCCAGTGTGGTGCCCCGGCAACCACCGTGTCGGCTCCCAATGCGACGCTGCTGCCCAGGGCATGATCGACATCGGCATCGGCTGCTTGCAATCTGGCCGTCTGCGTCCAGTTGCCGCCCGGGTTCTCGAATACATAGGCTGCGCCGGTTCCGTTGTCGGCACCGGGCGCGCCAATGGCGATGCGATCCGCCAGCACGGAAACGGCAGCACCAAACCGATCACCGTTCACACCTGCGCTTGCGCTCAGCTTTTCCTGCAATTGCCAGCTTCCACCGCTGTACACGTATACATAGACGGCACCACTGCCCTGGTCCGGAGCACCAATGACCAGGGTATCGGCAAATACGGAGACCGCCGCGCCGAACAGATCACCACTGGCCAGATCGTTGGCCTGCACCAGGACGGGTGCCAGGCAGGATTGACCAATGCATTCGATACTGTAGGCACGTCCCGCGCGATCATCCGAGCCGGGCGCGCCGGCCACGACATGAATTCCGTTGCTGGCCAATGCAAACGCCAGATCGGCACCGGGTTCGGTCGGCGCCTGCAGCAACGATTGGGCATGCGCGCCGAAACTCGCGAGCGACCCTGCAAGCGCGCAAACCAGAACCTGCAAACGGACGTGTTCGCCCACGCATTTTCCAGGAGAACGTGGTTCGGGTCTGCGTGCAATTGAAGGTGCGGTGGCCATGTGCGCACTACGCCACGCCAGCGTTGCGTGGGTCAAGTGCGTTCTGGGTGATTTTACTCAGCCAACTCGAAAGAGCGTGTCGCGCTCCGACGAATCGAGCGTTGCAGGGCGCAATCCCCCAGAGCGACTGGGTAAAACAACCCATGGGGCTCCTTTGTGCGTCGGGCTTTCCTAGTCTGCTCGCGGGTCGACCGAAACCGGTGCCCGATTGCAGTTCAAGAACCGTTCGCAATGCCTCGATAAACCAGGAGTCCCTGTCATGCAAACACCATCCCTGAACCACAACCCGCTGGATTCCGGCTTGCCGATCGTGCGGCTGCTGAGTCTGCTCCTTGGCCTGTCCCTGCCCATGTCCGGTTTCGCAGCCGACGCGGTAACGGTCAACGGCGAGCGCAACTTCAATCTCGGTCCACAGACCACATTCACCCTCGATGGCGAAACCATCAGCGCCGCGCAGGCCGCACAGATGGGTGCAGGCTACAGCGTGCAAGTTGCCATCGACAATGCCAATGCCACGGCGACTTCGGGAGATGCCGTCAACGTGGATTTGCGCAACCTGGTGCGTGGTCCGGTCACCGCCACGGACCCGCTCAGCGTGCTCAATCAAGCGCTCACGGTCACCGCCGAAACCGTGCTGGTCGGCATTCCCGGCAACGACCTGGCCAATGTCGCGGTCGATGACTTGCTGGAGGTGAGCGGATACCTCGATGTGAACGGAGCCATGGCCGCGACCCGCATCGAATTGCGCAGCGATCCCACTTCGGACTGGAAACTGTTTGGCCAGGTAGCCGGACTTGCCGGATCCCTGTTTGCCATCGGCGCGCAGCACATCGATTTCAGCGGTGCCTCGCCCGTGGGCTGCGTTCCGGCGCTCGCGGATGGGCAGTTCGTGGAACTGGAAACCTTGCCCAATGCCGGCTACACCGCCACTTCGGTGCTGGCCCAGGTCACCCAAATTGAATGCGAAGATCCCAATTTTGATGATCCGCCGGCTGGCACCGGGGTCGCATCCCTGGAAGGGATCATCTCCGCGATCCCTGATCCGATGCCGGTGCCGGCGAGCTTCAGCATGCTTGGCGTCGAAGTCCTAACCACTGAGCAGACGCAGTATCGCGCCGGCACCGTGGAAGACCTCGACGAAGGCGTGCGCGTGGAAGTGGAAGGTGCGTTCGACGAAGCCGTCCAGCGCATCAGCGCAACAGAGATCCGCTTCGTGCAGGGGCAGGTTCGCTTCGAGGCGCCGGTTGATCCTGCCGATGTGGTCGCCGGCGAGACCATCACCATCATGGGCAACACTGTCCAGTTCACGCCGCAGACCCGCGATGAAGATGGCATCGTCGCCGGCCTGGCCGCAGCGACCCAGGTTGAAGTGCGCGGCTTGATCGATCGTGATGGCCAGATGTTCTCCACGCGCGTGCGCGAACGCGGCCAGCCCGATTTGTCGGACACGGAAATCCGCGGTCCGGCGGCCGATATTGCTGCGCCCAACCTGAGCATTCTCGGCATCAATGTGGATACCGGCGCGGCAATCTTTCGTGACCACGAACAGAACGTGATCAGTGCCGATGAGTTCTTCGCGCGTCTGTTTCCCGGCACCCTGGTTTCGGCTGAAGATGCCATTTACGACCCGGTCAGCGGCTCCCTGATTGCCGGCGAGATGGAACTGGAGGAAGACACCCAGGCCGCTGCGCCGCGCAGTGCGGAACGTGGCAACTCGCGCGGCGTGTCCCGTGGCACCCTGACCTGGCTCGGGCGTGATTCGATCTTCGCTGCCGGCTTTGATTGAGCCGCGAGCCTGGATCGGGCAACCTTGAGGAAGGTCTGAACAAGTATTGTCGCGAGCAAGCTCGCTCCCACAAGATCAAGCAATGGTGGGAGCGAGCTTGCTCGCGACGAATGAGTTCCGTACTTGTTCAGAGTTTCCCTAAGACGAAGCGTCCTGGATTGTTGATGGTGGCGGCGACCGCACCGCAATTTGCACTTTTTGGCCGGCGCCCAGGCGCTCGGCGCCGCGAACGACGACCTGGTCGCCAGCGGCCAGATCGCCTTGCACGGCGACGTAGGCCTGATCGCGTACACCGGGCTCGACGCTGATCCGTTCGCTGCTGCCATCGGCGCGCACGCGCACAACATAGGTTCCATCTGCCCGCGTCACCAGCGCGTCGCGCGGCACGCTGAGCGTCGTTTCGGCGGTGCCATCGGGCATGGCGACTTCAACGGCATTGCCTACCAGCCATTCGCTGACACCGAGCGCCATGCGTACCTCAAACCGGCGCGACTGCTCATCACCGACACTGATGACCGTGCGAACCTTTTCCATGGACGAGCGATTGCCCGCGCGCACGCGCAGGCTCATGCCGGGCTCCACGCTGGACGCGAGCGCAAGCGGCGCAAGAACCCGTACTTCGAGGTTCGAGGTGTCAACCAGGTGTGCGATTGCGGATCCGGTGGCCGCGTACTCTCCGCGTTGAGCCAGGCGCTCGGTGACGATGCCGGGGAAGGGCGCGAGGATTCGCGTCTGCTCAAGCTCATATTGCGCGGTACGAACGCGCACTTCGGCCTGGCTGACCTGGGCGGTCAGCTGGTTCAGTGACGCCTTGGCCTCGTCGTGCTGGTTCGCGGCAATACTGTTGCTGGCCACCAGAGCCAGCAGCCTTTCGCTCTGACGCTGGGCCAATTCACGCTGGGATTTGACCCGCACCAGTTCGCTGCGTGCGTCTTCCAGGCGCAACCTTGCGGCGCGATCCTCCAGCTTTGCCACCAACTCTCCGGTCTTCAGGCGGGTTCCGACTTCCGCCACGAACTCAAGGCGCCCCGAAGCACTGGTTGCAAGTCGCGCGTCGTCGCGACTGACCACGCTTCCGGGTATCCAGGCCTGCGGAGCAAGGGCGCGTTGCTCCACGCGGGCGACCTCGACCCTGGCTGCGGGCGGTTCTGCGTTCTGGGCCCATGCGGGCATGCCGCCGGCAAAGGTCGCGACGAACAGCGCAAGAGTCGCAAATGGACGTGGGGTGTGCATGGTGGCCTCCAACGGGAACGGCTCAGGCGGCACGCGCAGCGGCATCTGCCGCAAGCTCGCGTGAAGAATGGGAGGGCTGCTTGCGCCAGTCGGAGAACAGCCGCATCAGGCTGGGCAGCAGCAACAACGAAAAGATCATGGACACCACCACGCCGCCGACGATGACGGCGGCGAGACCTCGATAGATGACGCTTCCCGGGCCAGGATTGACCGCCATCGGCAACGCGCCGAGCGCACCGGTCAGCGTGCTCGCAACGATGGCGCGCAGGCGCTGGTTCAAGGCCAGGCCAATGGACTCATCCAGCGAGTGCCCCTGGTCCTGCGCCACCCGCGTGCGATCGACCAGCAGGATGGTGTGGTTGACGATGATGCCGACCATCATGATGAAGCCGATCATGGTCAGCAGATCCAGCGGCTGGTACGCAATCAGCCCCAGCGTGCGCAAGCCGATGATGCCGCCGACCAGGGCGACCGGAACCGTCAGCACGATCACCAGCGAATCGCGCAGCGAGCGGAACATGGCGGCCATCAAAAGGAACAGCACCAGCAACGCGAGCACGAAATTCTTCAGCATGGTGCTGACCATGGCCTCAAGGCGATCTGCGCTGCCGGCCATGCGGATATTGGCATCGTCGGGAAGCTCGGCCTTGAGCGCAGGCACCACGTCCTTCTGCAAGGTTGCCAGGGCATCTTCCAGGGAAAGCGTGGCGGGCGGATCGACGGTCAGGGTGACCGTGCGCCGATGGTCCAGGCGGCGGATCTGTCCCGGCCCCAGGGTTGGCTCGAAGCGGACCACTTCGCCGAGTGGAATGACGCCGCCTTGCGGCGTGACCAGTGGAGCGTCGGCCAGGGCTTCGGCCGTCTGCCGCTCATCGGCGCGCAGGATGATGGGCAAGCGGTTTTGCCCGTCGAAATATTCACCCAGCCACGCACCATCGCCGAGCGTGCGCACGATGGTGCCGACCGCGTTGCGATCCCAGCCCACTTCGGCAATGCGTCGATCATCGGGTATGGCGCGCAATTCCTGCGCTTGCTGGTCCGTGTTCGGATTGGCTTGCACATTGGCGCCGGGAAACTTCTGCTCCAGCAACACGCGACCGCGCTCGGCCACCCGGTTGAGTGCTTCGGTATCGTCGCTTTGCAGATGGAGGGCAATCGAACGCGCGGATCCGCCCACGCCGCCGAACAGTTCTCCCTCGGTGGCGAAGGCGCGCGTATCCGGGAAGCCGACGATGATCTCGTCGCGCATGATTCGTTCCAGCTCGCCGATGCGGGTTTCGTCCACCACGCGTGCGCCAATCGTGCCGCCGCCAGGCCAGAGCCAGATGTAGTAGTTCTTCAGTTGCGGCTGCTTCTCGCCCTTCATGTACGGGGCGAGCCGATTCATCAGTTCGCCGCCGATCTCGCGATCCACCATGCTCGGGCTCATGCCGGGCGGAAAGCTGAAGAACACGTCGATGGCCGCACGCTTGACCGGGGGCAGGTAATCGAGCTTGGGCAGGAACACCCAGCAAGCGATCAATGGCAGCACCAGGAGGCCGAGAATCCAACCCAGTTGCTTCGGGCGCGAATCCGTCAGGCGCAGGATGCCGTTGGTGAGTGTTGGCCAGCCATCGCCGTAGCCGGATTTCAGCTTCTTGGCCTTGAGCCAACCGCCGGCGGCAGCGGGCAGCACGGTTATGGCCACAACAATGGACAAGGCGACCGCAATGGAAATGGTCAGCGCGAGGTCGGCAAAGATTTGCCCTTCGACATCGCGCAGGAACAACACGGGCAGGAAGACGGCAATCGTGGTGATCGTCGAGGCAACCAGCGCCGGCACCACTTCACGGGTTCCGGTCTGCGCGGCTTGCAACGGAATCATGCCGGTTTCCTTGAGCCGGATGATGTTGCCGGCAACCACGATGGCACCTTCCACGACCATGCCGACCGCAAACGCGAGTCCGGCAAGGGAAATGACATTGAGTGAGCGTTCACCGAGATCGAGCACGCTGAAGGTTGCCAGCAGGCACACCGGGATCGCACTGGCGATAAGCAGGGTCGCGCGCCAGTCACGCATGAACCACCACACACAGACCAGCGCGAGCAAGGCGCCGACGATCAGGTTCTCGGTCAGCAATCCAACGGCCCGATTGATGAACAATGAAGAATCAAAACTCTGCTCGATGGCAAGACCACGCTCCCTGAGCGTGCCATCGCGCAATTCCGCGACAACCTTCTTGACCGCTTCGAGGGTGCCGAGCACGTTGGCGCCGGGTGCCCTCAGGACTTGCAGGCCTATGGCCGGATTGCCGTTCTGGTAGACGAAGAATTGCTGTTCCGGCGGACGTTTCTCGATGGTCGCCACGTCACCGAGTTTGACCGGCCGGCCTTCGCGCCAGGCAAGCACCATTTCACCGAGGTCCTCGGGTTGGTAGCGCCCGGTGAAACGCAGGGTGTACTCCTGGCGCCCAACGCCCACGCTTCCGGCTGACACATCACTGGAGCGCGCGGCGCGCTGGGCGATCTCGGGAATGCCGATGCCGAGCGCAGCCGCCTTGGCCAGGTCCACGGTGATGCGGATGTCATCGGTCGGCCCGGCATTCACGTTGACGGAAGCGACGCCAGGGACGGATTCGATGCGCGGCTTCACCACGTCTTCAATGAAGCGGCGATGATCCTGGATCTGCCCAGCCGTGTCGGGAAGCAACTGCACGAAGAACCAGGAAAGCGAATCGTTGGCATCGTTCTGCCCGCCACCGACCTGGATGACGGGGCGCTCGGCATCCTGAGGTTGCGTACGCACCCTGTTCATGCGCCCGATCACGTCCACCAGCGCGGAGCGCATGTCGGTGCCGATGGCAAAGGTCAGGTTGATGAAGCTGCCGCCGGTATTGGCATTGCCTTCGATCTCCTCGACCCCCGGCAAGCCCTGCAGGACTTGTTCCTGCGGCTCAAGCAACTCCGCTTCGGTTTCTTCCGGCGAGGCCGCGCGCCAACCGGTGAATATGGAAATGTTGGGTCGGTCGATGTCCGGAAAAAGCTGCAAGGGCAGGCGCCCCAGGCTCATCGATCCAAACAGGCAGATCATGAGAACGCCGACGCCAACGGCAATCGGATTTCGAATCGACGCATCGATAATGCGCATGGTGATCCCTCCGTTCCGCTTGGAGATTGAACCCGCCTCGGTTCAATCGGATGCGGCAGAAGTCACGAGGGTTACTTTCGACACGGATTGCTGCTCGCTGCACCCGTGTGAAGGTGAGAAATGACAGGCGCCGGCAACGAATGCTTGCCAGTTGGAGGAACTGGTTCCCCGGCGCGACAAAGGCGTAGCAGGCGCCATGCAACCAACGATCGCCATTTGACAACGCCGAATGATCATTGCGAGAGGTAGGTGCGCTCCTGCATGGGGCGCATGCCCAGTGCGTTGATCTTGCTGGACGCGCCGGAGCGGGCCGTTGCGATCGAGACGGACGGCACTGCGTGTGTGGGGCTGCGGTCGTTCATCGCGGGCAAGGGTGCATGGCTCATTTCACGTAGCGCCGCAGATCCTTCATCAACAGGAAAAGATGCAGCGGGTCGGTAGGTGATGGGATGAAATCGAAGTGCTGATAGAACGCACGCGCCGCGTCGTCCTTGGCGTGCACTGCGAGTGCGCGGATGCCGACGATGTCGGCCGCTTGTGCGGTACGTCGCAAGGCATCCTTCAGCAGGCCGGCACCGAGGCCGCGCCCCTGCCAGTCGCGGTGCACGGCCAGGCGCGCCAACAGCATCAATGGCACAGGGTGTCGCGGCAAGCCCTTGGCAAGGCGCGCCGGTGCGGCGTCGAAACTAACCTCCGACACGACGAGGGTATGGAACCCAACCACGACATCATCGGCCAGGCCCACGTAGGTGGCGGCGGCATCGGCCTGCTGGCTGGCCAGCGCATGGCGGACCAGAAACCGGTTCAATGTCGGCGTACCGCAGTCGAAGGCATCCAGCGCATGGGCGCGGGCCAGCCGTTCGATGCGCAGCCCGGTCACTTTTTCGATCCGGCCTCGAACACGCTGGCCTTGGCGAACAGCTTCTTGATGCGCGGCAGCTCACGCGGCTCGGCGTCCAGCGCGGCCTGGAATGCCTGCCATTTCTCAGCACTGAGGCCGAAGTGGCGTCGTGCAGCCAGCATTTCCTCGGCGCGGGACAGCGCACTGTCGAGCACGAACTCGCTGACCGATCGGCGCTCGGCGGCGGCGGCAGTCTGCAAGGCCTGCTTGGCAGCGGCGGACAGGCGCAGGTCGAGCTTTTCGGTACGCAGGGTGGTGGCGGTCATGGCGGCATCCTCGGTTGCGGGCAGGATAGCATGGGTGCCAGACAATGTCATGACACAAATTTTCCCCGCGTTACTCCCTTGCCCCGCTTGCGTCGTGAGGCTGGTGCTTTGCTCCCTAGCCCCGCGTGCGGGGAGAGGGCTGGGGTGAGGGACGATTTGCGGTCATCCTCGTGTACACCTCGAACAGGCGTGCCAATGCGTTCTACGATGGCAAGATCCTTTGGATCGTGGTGGCCAAACACAAGACGTCAAAGGATGCGCTGCGCTCGTTGGCGCACGAGGCCATTGGCCACCACGGCATTGAGCGCATCCTGAACGAGCACGCCACCGGTGGCTGGGGTCGGCTGGTGAAGGACATCGAGCGCTTGCGCGCGGACCGAACGCTGGGCAGCAAGGCGCTGCGTGATGTGATGGACCGGGTCGCTGATCTCGCGTATTTCATTCAGGTGAATGGCGGTGAAGTGGCCGGGACGTTGACCTTGGTGAATGCCGCTCGGGGCGGCAAAATGCTCACCCCCCCCGCTGCGCTCACTCGACAGCTCGAACGGAGGTATGGCGATGAATTCCGATCACAGTTCCACTTCGACCCTGCCGCACTCACCGCAGAAGCAGCCCAATACCTCATCGGTTTCCGAACGGCTGACGAACCCAGAAATCGCGCGGCTACGGCAAAACGGCAAAGAAACGAGCGACTTCGCGCGAAAGGCGTTCTCGAAGAAGTAGCCGCCGCCGCGGCACCAGAAAACGGCGCAGTTCAGGCGCACACAAGCCTTTCAGGCGGGTAAATCCCGTCGAGGGCGAGGAAGCAACTCCGTTAGGGAAACTCTGAACAAATACGGAACTCATTCGTCGCGAGCAAGCTCGCTCCCACAAACAAGCAATAGTGGGAGCGAGCTTGCTCGCGACAATACTTGATCAGACCTTCCCTAGCGTTTGGCATCGACCTCACCGCGAACAGTGGACTCAATGAGGACTGGCAAATGCAGGGCAACAAAAAAGCCGCGATCACTCGCGGCTTTTGTTCCAGAACTGGCGCCCGAAGTTGGACTCGAACCAACGACCCCCTGATTAACAGTCAAGTGCTCTAACCGGCTGAGCTATTCGGGCGGAGCCGCGCATTTTCATGGGATTGGCCGAATGCGTCAAGTGTGCGGGTCAGTTGTTGATCGCTGCACAAGCCGCCGCAGCCTGCGCCGGACTGGGCGTACCCAGGCGCAGTCGTCCCGAGTTGTTCATCACCAGGCTGCTGGCCTTGCTGGTGCCGCGCCTGTCGCAGACGGTCAGGGTCATGTTGCTCCCATCGGCTGTGCCATCGGGCTGGTAGCGGATCTGGTAACGACCACGCGTGGAGAGCACGGCGATGCCGGCTGGCAATGCCTGTCCGCTGGCGACCAGGGTTTCGCCATCATCGTGCTCACGATTGCGGTTTTCATCGACGAACACCAGCCAGCCATGCTGCCAGTGAAGGTCCTGCGAGCAACGCATGTGGTCGGATGTGGGGCAGGCAATCACATTCTGGCGCTGCATGATGGCGGTGGAACGGGCCTGACTGATGGCGACGGTGAGTTCGCTGCGCGCCGAACGCGCTGCGCCGGCCTGGCGCAGATCGGCAAAGGCCGGATAGGCAACGCTGGCCAGCACCGACAGGATGGCGGTGACCATGATGAGTTCGACGAGGGTGACGCCCTTGCTTGCACGCTTCAATGCGATCATGGCCGAGCTCCGGTTGTGGGTGCACGGTCATGCTAGAAGGCTTGTCCAGGCAGGACGATGGCCGACTGTCATCTCGGTTTGTAGGAAATTTCTGATTGGGGAAATGCGGGTCGTGTTCTTCTCCTTCGGGACTCTTCGCCCTTGTTGGTGAAGAGCGCGCCGGGGAGGAGCGGTGGTAACTTCACTCCGGTCATGGTTCCCTTCGACAAGCTTGTATGTTGACTTCCGACCTCCGCCCCACTATTTGCCAGCCAATCCGGGAAAGGTTTCGCTCTTGGCCGCTCGAAGAATGCGCGGATCTTGGCACGAGCCCGTTCATGGTTCGACTGGCTCACCACGAACGGGGCTTGGGAGCTCACCACGAACGGAATTTTTTGCTCAGAGCTGCTTGACCGGCAACATGGAATCTCACCACGAACGGAATTTCTTGCTCAGAGCTGCTTGACCGGCAACATGGAATCTCACCACGAACGGAATCGTCATGATCAGTATTGCCATGGCCTGCCTTCTTGATTCGTTCGGCTGCATCGCCACATGATCCGGAGTCCCGATGCCCCGAGGCCGGCAACTGCGTTGCCTGGAATGATGGCCAACAACCAATGGATGCCCCAATCGCATGACTGATCGTTTCCAGCTTGTGGCGCCGTATGCACCGGCCGGTGACCAGCCGGCGGCGATCGAGCTGTTGGTCGCGGGGTTCGAATCCGGTCTCGCCCAGCAGACCTTGCTCGGCGTGACCGGCTCGGGCAAGACCTTCACCATCGCCAACGTCATCCAGCGCGTGCAGCGCCCGACCCTGGTCATGGCCCACAACAAGACCCTGGCGGCGCAGCTCTACGGCGAATTCAAGGAGTTTTTCCCGCACAACGCGGTGGAGTATTTCGTCAGCTACTACGACTACTACCAGCCTGAAGCCTACGTCGCCGCATCGGACACCTATATCGAGAAGGATTCCTCGATCAACGAACACATCGAGCAGATGCGCCTGTCTGCAACCAAGACCCTGTTGTCACGCCCGGATGCGTTGATCGTGGCCACGGTCTCCGCCATCTACGGACTGGGCAAGCCCGAGGACTACCTGCAGATGCGCCTGATCCTGGCGCGTGGCGAGCACACCGACCAGCGCAAGCTGATCCGCCACCTGACCGAACTGCAATACACCCGCAACGACATGGAATTGCGCCGAGGCACCTTTCGCGTGCGCGGCGAGCAGGTCGACGTGTTTCCGGCGGAGTCGGAAACCGAGGCCTTGCGCATCGAGTTGTTCGATGGCGACATTGAAAGCCTGACCCTGTTCGATCCATTGACGGGCGAGGTTTTGCGCAAGGTGCCGCGCTACACGGTGTACCCGAAGACGCACTATGCGACCACGCGCGCGGCCACGCTGAATGCGATCGAGACGATCAAGGTCGAGCTGAAGGAACGACTTGAACAGCTGTATGCGGTCAACAAGCTGGTGGAGGCGCAACGCTTGCAGCAGCGCACCCAATTCGATCTGGAGATGATGGCCGAGATCGGCTACTGCCAGGGCATCGAGAACTACTCCAGGCACCTGACCGGCGCCGCGCCAGGCGAGCCCCCGCCGACCCTGTTCGACTACCTGCCAGCGGATGCCCTGCTGGTTGTCGACGAATCCCACGTGACGATTCCGCAGCTGGGCGCCATGTACAAAGGCGACCGTTCGCGCAAGGAAAACCTGGTCGAATACGGATTCCGCCTGCCGTCGGCTCTGGACAACCGGCCGCTGCGCTTCGAGGAGTGGGAACAGCGCGCGCCACGCAGCATCTTCGTGTCGGCCACGCCCGGAGCCTATGAACGGCAGAAATCCGGCGGCAGCGTGGTCGAACTGCTGGTTCGTCCGACCGGCCTGATCGACCCGGAAATCGAGGTTCGCCCTGTCCGCACCCAGATCGACGACTTGCTGTCGGAGGCCAACGCGCGCATTGCCATGGGGGATCGGGTGCTGGTCACCACCCTGACCAAGCGCATGGCGGAAAACCTCACCGAGTACCTGGGCGAACACGGCGTGCGCGTGCGATACCTGCATTCGGACATTGAAACGGTGGAGCGCGTGGAAATCCTGCGCGATCTGCGCCTGGGGCAGTTCGACGTGCTGGTCGGCATCAATCTGCTGCGCGAGGGTCTCGACATGCCGGAGGTCTCGCTGGTGGCGATCCTCGACGCCGACAAGGAAGGCTTCCTGCGTTCATCGGGCTCGTTGATCCAGACCATTGGCCGCGCTGCGCGCAATTTGCGCGGCAAGGCCATCCTGTACGCCGACAGCATCACCCGCTCCATGCAGGTGGCCATCGACGAAACCAATCGCCGCCGGGCCAGGCAGGTTGAGTACAACAAGGAACATGGCATCACCCCAAGGGGAATCAGCAAGAAGGTCACCGACATCATGGAGGGTGCCCGTGCCGAGGCGAGCCAACAGCGTCAAACGCAGTCTCGCGGCGGCGCCAAGGCCCGTCGCGTTGCCGAAGCCGAGGCGGAATACACGAGCCTGGGCCCGACCCAACTGGCTGCGCTGCTGCGCAAGCTGGAAGCGCGAATGTTCCAGCACGCTCAGGATCTGGAGTTCGAAGCCGCAGCCGAAGTACGCGACCAGATCCAGCGAATCCGCGAGCAGGCCTTGAAGGGGGTAGGGCGGACGGAGTGATGGGCCGCGTTTCCGCTTGTGCACTGCCGCAGAACCGGGTAGTCTGCGCGACCCGAATTGCGGGCGCGTAGCTCAGCGGTAGAGCACTACCTTGACATGGTAGGGGTCACAGGTTCGATCCCTGTCGCGCCCACCAACAATTACGAGTAACGGCGGCAAGCCAAACGAAGCGATATCGTTGGTTCGCTGCTTCTACGAGTAACGGCGGCAAGCCAAACGAAGCGAAATCGTGGGTTCGCTGCTTCTACGAGTAACGGCGGCAAACTAAACGAAGCGATATCGTTGGTTCGCTGCTTCTACGAGTAACGGCGGCAAGCTAAACGACGCGATATCGTTGGTTCGCTGCTTCTACGAGTAACGAAGAGAAGCTTCGGCGAAGTCAGCGGCGCATTTCGGCGTTCGCCCTTTTGCCGAATCCGATCCCACTGCCAACTTTCCCTGCTTTTGTGGCTATCCGGAGCCGTAGTTCAAACGAACACGATCACCATGACGCGAACCTTTGCCGACTGAATCGAACTACGCGAAGCCACCCACGAGGAAATAGGGCGCTTCGGCGCCCTTTGTGTTTTATGCCTGCAATGCAGTAGCAGTTGCAGGTACGTCCAGAGCAGCCAATTCCATGATCAACATTACCCTTCCTGACGGCAGCGTCCGTCAGTTCGACAACCCCGTCAGCGTGCAGGATGTAGCCGCCTCCATAGGCGCCGGCCTGGCCAAGGCCACTGTTGCCGGCAGGCTCGACGGCAAGCTGGTCGATGCCAGTGACCGCATCGATCACGACGCCAAGTTGCAGATCATCACGCCCAAGGATGCCGAAGGCGTGGAAATCATCCGCCATTCCTGCGCGCACCTGGTCGGACATGCGGTGAAACAGCTGTTCCCGTCGGCCAAGATGGTGATTGGGCCGGTCATCGAGGAAGGCTTCTACTACGACATCTGGTTCGAACGGCCCTTCACGCCTGAGGACATGGCGGCGATCGAAGCGCGCATGGTCGAGCTGATCGATACCGAGTACGACGTGATCAAGAAGGTGACTCCGCGCGAGGAGGTGATTGCCGAGTTCACCTCGCGCGGCGAGGACTACAAGCTGCGCCTGATCGACGACATGCCCGACGAGAAGGCCATGGGCCTGTATTACCACCAGGAGTACGTCGACATGTGCCGCGGTCCGCACGTGCCGAACACGCGCTTTCTCAAGGCCTTCAAGCTGACCCGCGTTTCCGGCGCCTATTGGCGCGGCGACTCCAAGAACGAGCAGCTGCAGCGAATTTACGGCACGGCCTGGGCCGACAAGAAGCAGCTGGCCGCCTATGTCATGCGCATCGAGGAGGCCGAGAAGCGCGACCATCGCAAGCTCGGCAAGCAACTCGACCTGTTCCACATGCAGGAAGAAGCGCCCGGCCTGGTGTTCTGGCACCCCAAGGGCTGGCAAATCTGGCAAGCGGTCGAACAGTATATGCGCCAGGTCTATCGCGATTCCGGCTATCAGGAGGTCCGCTGTCCGCAGATCCTCGATGTCGAGCTGTGGAAAAAATCCGGCCACTGGGACAACTACAAGGACAACATGTTCTTCACCGAGTCCGAGAAGCGGACCTACGCGGTGAAGCCGATGAATTGTCCCGGCCACGTGCAGGTCTACAACCACGGCCTGCACAGCTACCGCGAGCTGCCGATCCGCTACGGCGAATTCGGCTCCTGCGTGCGCAATGAACCTTCCGGAGCACTGCATGGGCTGATGCGGGTGCGCGGATTCGTGCAAGACGACGGACACATCTTCTGTACCGAGGAGCAGATCGAGGCGGAAGTGACTGCCTTCCATGCCCAGGCCATGAAGGTCTATTCGCACTTCGGGTTCCAGGAAATCGCATTGAAGATCGCCCTGCGCCCCGATCAGCGCATCGGGTCAGACGAGACCTGGGACAAATCCGAGGAAACCCTGCGGTCGGCGCTGCGGGCTTCGGGGGTGGAATGGCAGGAACTGCCGGGAGAAGGTGCGTTTTACGGTCCCAAGATCGAATACCACCTTCGCGACTCGCTGGGCCGGGCCTGGCAGGTCGGCACCATGCAGGTCGATTTCTCCATGCCGGGCCGCCTGGGCGCGGAGTTCGTGGGCGAGGATTCGGCCCGCCATGTGCCGGTCATGCTGCACAGGGCCATCGTCGGCTCCATGGAGCGCTTCATCGGCATCCTCATCGAGCACCATGCCGGGCAGTTCCCGGTATGGCTGGCTCCGCTGCAGGCGGTAGTGCTCAATATCACCGATGCGCAGGCTGATTTTGCCGCCGAGGCCATGCAAGCCCTTGTCCGGCAAGGGTTCAGGGTGGAAGCCGATTTGCGAAACGAAAAGATCGGATATAAAATCCGCGAACACACGCTTAACAAAGTCCCCTATCTGCTGGTCGTTGGTGATCGCGAAAAGGAGGCGGGGCAGTTTGCCGTGCGTGCGCGTTCCGGGGAGGATCTGGGTTCGATGTCGATCCAGGCCTTTGCCGAACGCCTGAAATCCGAAGCGTCGGGCGCCTGAATCGCCCCGCCTCGATCATTTAAACCGTCAGGGAGAATTTTCGTATCGCCACCGAGAAAGCAAACCGCAGGAATCACGAAATCCGGGTTCCGCGGGTCCGAGTCATCGGCGCAGACGGAGAGCAGGTAGGCGTCCTGTCGCGCGACGAAGCCTTGAGCATGGCGCAGGACCTCGGGCTGGATCTGGTCGAGATTCAACCCACGGCCGATCCGCCGGTTTGCCGGATCATGGACTTTGGCAAGTTCAAGTTTGATGCGCAGAAGAAGGCGCATGCGGCAAAGAAAAAGCAAAAGCAGGTCGAAATCAAGGAACTCAAGTTCCGCCCGACCACGGATGTTGGCGACTATGCGATCAAGATGCGGAACCTGCGTCGCTTCCTCGACGATGGCGACAAGGTCAAGATCACCATCCGCTTCCGTGGTCGTGAAATGGCGCACCAGGAATTGGGCGACATCATGGTCAAGAAGATTGCGGCGGACATTGCCGAGGAAGCCATCATCGAGCAGTTCCCGCGCATGGAAGGGCGCTTGATGGTCATGATGATCGCGCCGAAGAAAAAGTAGTAAAAGAAGATTGAAGAGTGCGGTCAGGACGACCGCTGTTTGATTCTCGCGTTCAGGGATGAACGCAAAGGTACAGGAGCGACCCGCATAGGCGGGTCATACAAACCGGAACGAGCAGGATGGAAAGCACGACTTCAGTCGTCGCTCGGGCCAGTAACGAAAACCGAAAAGGAGTTGGGCCCATGCCCAAGATGAAAACCAACCGGGCCGCTGCAAAGCGGTTCCGCAAGACGGCGTCAGGCAAGTTCAAGTGCGGCCACGCATTCAAGAGCCACATCCTGACCAAGAAATCGACCAAGCGTAAGCGCAATCTCCGCAGCACCAACCATGTGCGCGCGGAAGATGCTGGTCGTATCGCCCGCATGCTGCCCTACGCGTAAGGAGGACTGACCCATGGCAAGAGTGAAACGTGGCGTCACCGCCCACCGCAGGCACAAGAAGCTGCTGTCCCGTGCAAAGGGCTATTACAACGCCCGCCGCAAGGTTTACCGCGTAGCCAAGCAGGCCGTGATCAAGGCCCTGCAGTACGCCTATATCGGCCGCAAGCAGCGCAAGCGCCAGTTCCGTTCCCTGTGGATCGTCCGCATCAATGCTGGCGCCCGCATGTACGGCCTGAGCTACAGCCGCATGATGAATGGCCTGAAGAAGGCCAACATCAATGTCGACCGCAAGGTTCTGGCTGACCTCGCCATTCACGACATCGCCGCGTTTGGGGCGTTGGCGGACAAGGCAAAGGCCGCTCTGGCTGTGTAATCGTCGCGATCATCCGGGAATTTGCATTCCCGGGTCGAACGTGGAAAACAGGGGAGCGGGCCACAGCCACGCTCCCCTTTTCATTTCTGGGTCGAGTACAGGGCCGCGCGGATGTCCGAATCATTGAATTCCCGACTGGAGCTGGTGCTTTCCGCAATCGCCAACGCGGCTACGCTTGAAGCGCTGGATTCCGAGCGGGTTGCCGTCGTCGGCAAGTCGGGTTTCCTGACCGAACAGCTCAAGCAGCTTGGCAAGCTGCCGGCCGAGGAGCGCAAGGCGGCTGGCGAGCAGATCAACCAGGCCAAGGCCCGCGTTCTCGAAGCAATTGCCGAGCGCAAGCAGACACTTGAAGAATCCATCATCCAGACCCGCTTGGCCAGCGAACGCGTTGACGTGAGCCTGCCGGGGCGACGTGCGGGGCGCGGCAACCTGCACCCGGTCACCCAGGCGATGGAGCGCATCTGTTCGATTTTTGCCGGACTCGGTTACGAGCGCGTGGACGGGCCGGAAATCGAGGACGACTGGCACAACTTCGAGGCACTCAATTTTCCTCCGGATCATCCGGCCCGAACCATGCACGACACGTTCTGGTTCCCGGATGGTCGCCTGCTGCGCACGCACACCTCGCCCGTGCAGATCCGAGGCATGGCCGGTCGCACGCCGCCCATCCGCATCATTGCCCCGGGCCGCGTCTATCGCAGCGATTCCGACCAGACCCATTCGCCGATGTTTCATCAGGTGGAAGGGCTGCTGGTGGACGAGACTTCGAGCTTTGCCGACCTGAAGGGCACCTTGGCCACCTTCGTGCGCACGTTCTTCGAACGCGATTTCGAGATGCGCCTGCGGCCGAGTTTTTTCCCGTTCACCGAACCCTCGGCTGAAATGGACATCGGCTGGGCCAAGGAAGGTGGCCAGACTCGCTGGCTGGAAGTGCTGGGCTGCGGCATGGTCCATCCGCAGGTCCTGCGCAATTGCGGCATCGATCCCGAACGCTACACCGGCTTTGCCTTTGGCCTGGGCGTCGACCGCTTCGCCATGCTGCGCTACGGCGCGAACGACCTGCGTGCGTTTTTCGAGAACGACCTGCGGTTCTTGAGGCAGTTTGCTTGAAATCCGGGAATGGGGAGTGGGGAATCGAGAATGGTTGAAGCGGAGCGCGCTTCGCTCCTGATTTTCTACTTTGGCTTGTGACTTCAACGATTCCAGGCTCTCAATTCTCCATTCCCGATTCCCAGTCTCCAACCGATTTTCTACTCTCGATTCTCCATTCCCTATTCCCGGCTTCACGCACATTCTCCATTCCCTATTCCCGATTCCCGGCCTTTAACCCATGAAATTCAGCGAAAACTGGTTGCGCGAACTTGTAGAGATCCCGGTCGGATTGGACGATCTTGCGCATCGCCTGACCATGTGTGGCCTGGAGGTGGAGTCGGTTGAACGCCTGGGTACGCAGCTGGATGGCATCGTGGTGGCGGAAATCATTGCCGCCGAGCGGCATCCTGATGCAGACAAGCTGAAGGTGTGCCGCGTTTCTGCCGGTGGCGGGGAAACCCTGCAAATCGTTTGCGGTGCGCCGAATGCCCGGGACGGCTTGAAGGCGCCCCTGGCCAGGGTCGGCAGCACGGTGGGTTCGATCACCATCAAGTCGGCCAAGCTGCGCGGAATTGAATCGAACGGCATGCTGTGTTCGGGCAAGGAACTGGGCCTGGACGCGGATTTCGATGGCCTTTTCGAGCTGGCGGCCGATGCCGAGGTGGGGCAGCCGCTTGCCGATCATCTCGGCCTGCCGGATGCGGAAATCGAACTGGGCTTGACGCCCAACCGTTCCGATTGCCTGGGCATGCACGGACTCGCGCGTGAGGTATCCGCGCAGTTGGGCAGTCGCCTTCAATTCACGGATCCGCAAGCCATCACCGCCACACACGCAGGAACGCTTGCAGTGGACGTGCAGGCGCCTGCCGATTGCCCGCGCTTCTGCGGGCGCCTGCTGCGGGGTGTCGATGCAAAGGCAAAGTCCCCGCGCTGGCTCAGCGATCGCCTGCGGCGCGCCGGCGTGCGCCCGATCAGCGCGGTGGTGGACATCACCAGCTTCGTGATGCTGGAACTCGGCCAGCCCATGCATGCCTACGACGCGGCGACCTTGCAAGGAGCCATCTGCGTACGCCGCGCCACGCCTGGAGAAAGCCTCACCCTGCTCGATGAGCGTGCGGTGACGCTCGACCCCGAATTCCTGGTGATTGCCGATGCGCAACGCGCCATTGGCCTTGCCGGAATCATGGGCGGCCATGCCACGCGCGTCACGCTGGACAGCCGCGATGTTTACCTTGAAGCCGCGCATTTTGCGCCGGCCAGCATCAGCGGTCGCGCGCGCAAGTTCGGCATGCACACGGATGCCTCGCATCGTTTCGAGCGCGGCGTGGATCCGCGATTGCCGCGCATGGCGATCGAACGTGCAACTGAGTTGATCCTGCAGATCGCGGGCGGCGAGGCCGGTCCGATCAGCGAGGCACAATCCATCCAGCATCTACCCCCGCCGCGTTCGGTGAGCTTGCGCCGCCAGCGCCTGCGCCGGGTCCTCGGCGTGGCCATCGACGATGCGGACGTTGGGCGCATCCTGCGTGACCTCGGCATGCAGGTTGAGACCACTGTGGATGGCTGGAGCGCGGTACCGCCTTCCTCGCGCTTCGACATTGCGATCGAAGAAGACCTGATCGAGGAAGTGGCGCGCATCCACGGTTATTCGAAGATTCCCGAACAGATGCCGCGCGGTGAAATCTCGGCGGCGCAGCAGCCTGAAGGACGCATTGCCCCATCGCGGATGCGGGACCATCTGGCCACGCGCGACTATGTCGAAGCCATCAACTATGCCTTCACGGACGCCGCCCTGCTGGCCAAATGGTCGCTTGCAGAGGGCGGCATTGCGCTGGCCAACCCGCTGTCCGCCGAGCTTGCGGTAATGCGAACCAGCCTGTTGCCGGGCCTGGTTGCTGCCCTGGACGCAAACCACAAGCGCCAGCAGGCGCGGGTGAGGCTGTTCGAAGTCGGGCGCAGCTACCACGCGTCGGCCGCCGGCACGCGGGAAATCGAACGGATTGCCGGTGTAGCCTGTGGCGATGCCATGGCCGAGCAATGGTCCGATGCGCGCAGGGCGCTCGATTATTTCGATCAGAAGGGGGATGTCGAATCCCTGCTTGCGCTGTGCGGTGCCGGGATCAATGAATTCCGTTTCGAAAACGGTGGCCCTGAGTTCCTGCATCCGGGTCGTGGTGCGACGATTTGGCGCGATGACGTGCAGGTCGGCGTGCTCGGAGCCTTGCATCCGCGCCTGCTCAAGGCGCTGGACGTGGATGCCGAGGTGCATGTGTTTGAGCTCGATCTGGAACGGATCAGCCAGCGGTCCTTGCCGATCTCCGGCGAACTTTCGCGATTCCCGTCACTGCGCCGGGATATCGCAGTGGTACTGTCGGACGAGGTCCGCTTCGCCCGGATCGAGGCGGCCGTGCGTCAGGCGCTGGGTGATCGCCTGGTGGAGTTGGTGTTGTTTGACCGCTATTCCGACAAGAATCTCGGAATTGGTGTAAGCAGTCTCGCTATGGGCTTGATTTTGCAGGATCGTTCACGCACCCTATCGGATCAGGACGCAGATCACTGCGTGGAACTGGCGGTCTCCGCTCTGGCGACTGAATTTGCAGCAAGGTTGCGGGGGTAGGATGGCGCTGACCAAGGCAGAGATGGCGGAACGTCTGTTCATCGACGTTGGGCTGAACAAGCGCGAAGCCAAGGAGTTCGTGGATGCGTTCTTCGAGTCCATACGCGATGCGCTTGAAAGGGGAGAGCAGATCAAGTTGTCCGGATTCGGCAATTTCGACCTGCGCTTGAAGAATGAACGTCCCGGGCGTAATCCCAAGACCGGCGAGGAGATTCCAATCTCCGCTCGTCGGGTTGTCACGTTTCGGCCGGGGCAGAAGTTGAAGGTCCGAGTAGAAGCCTATGCTGGATCAGGGGAGTAATAGCGAACTTCCGGTCATACCGGCAAAGCGCTATTTCGCGATCGGCGAAGTCAGTGAGCTTTGCGGGGTCAAGCCGCACGTGCTTCGCTATTGGGAGCAGGAGTTTCCCAATCTCAAGCCGGTCAAGCGTCGCGGCAACCGGCGCTATTACCAGCGCCACGACGTGCTGATGATCCGCCAAATCCGCTCCCTTCTGTATGACCACGGATTCACGATCACCGGCGCGCGCCAGCGCCTGGAAGGCTCGCAGGCACGCATGGAAGTGAGCATGTCCAGCCAGATCGTCAAGCAGGTTCGCATGGAACTCGAAGAAGTCCTGCAGATCCTTCGGCGCTGAGACGGAAGCACGAACCCCCAATCTGCGAAGGCCTGCTACAATCCGCGCCCCTCGCAATCTCATTCATTCCGTTTCGTCGGGGCGTAGCGCAGCCTGGTAGCGCACCTGCCTGGGGGCAGGGGGTCGTGGGTTCGAATCCCGCCGCCCCGACCATTACGGAATCCTGACGAGCCCGGCAGGCCAAAAACGCCAGTATGGACATGCCCAGCCCGCAACTGCGAACCCTCTATCCTGCGATTGAACCCTTCGCCAGCGGGTTCCTGCAGGTCAGTCCCTTGCATCGGCTGTACTACGAGCAGTGCGGCAATCCGGATGGCAAACCCGTGGTTTTCCTGCACGGAGGCCCCGGCGCGGGCTGTGGCCCCAATTCCCGGCGTTTCTTTGACCCTTCCCATTACCACATCATCCTGTTCGATCAGCGCGGTTGCGGGCGCTCCACGCCGCATGCCGAACTCCTCGACAACACCACATGGGAACTGGTCGCGGACATGGAGCGCCTGCGCCAGCACCTCGGCATCGACCGCTGGCAGGTATTCGGCGGTTCCTGGGGCTCCACGCTGGCCCTGTCCTACGCACAAACGCACCCGCAGCGGGTCAGCGAACTGGTCTTGCGTGGCATCTTCATGTTGCGCCGCTGGGAACTGGAGTGGTTCTACCAGAAGGGGTGCGACGCCATTTTTCCGGATGCCTGGGAAACCTATCTGGCCCAGATTCCCGAGGTCGAACGTGGCGACCTGATCAGCGCCTATTACCGCAGGTTGACCAGCCCGGATCCGGCTATCCGGCTTTCCGCAGCCAAGGCGTGGTCGGTTTGGGAAGCATCCACCAGCTACCTGCTGCAGGATGCCGAGCAGATCAAGGGCAACGCCGTGGACGAGTTTGCACTCGCCTTTGCCCGCATCGAATGCCACTACTTCGTGCACGGTGGGTTTTTCGATGCCGACGACCAATTGTTGCGCAATGCATCCCGACTCAAGGACATTCCGGCAGTGATCGTGCAGGGCCGATACGACGTGGTCTGCCCGACACGCAGCGCCTGGGACCTGCATCGCGCCTGGCCCGAAGCGGACCTGCGCATCGTCGCCGATGCAGGGCATTCGGCGTTTGAGCCGGGCATCACCGACGAATTGGTCAGGGCAACCGACCGCTTCCGTTGAGCCTGGATTAGATACGCACGAAAAAGCCCGCCGAAGCGGGCTTTTTCTGTTTCCGGATGTGGGCGGTGATCAGGCCGCGGCTGCCTGCCTGGCAGTTCCTTCGACCTGGCGGGGGCCTTCGAGCAAGGCCTGGCGCACCCCATCAATCAGCAAATTGACCTCCGATTCGGTGATCGTGAAGGGTGGAGTGAAGCGCAAGGAATTGGTGCCGCCATGGATGACGCCATAGCCGTGTTCACGCATCCATTCTTCCGTGCTGTTGGCGCCATAGCATTTGAACTGCGCTGACAACTCGCAGGAAAACAGCAGGCCGGTACCCTGGACCTTGGTGATGTAGCCCGGCAGTTCCGCCTTCAGGGCTTCCAGCTTCTCGATGAACTGGCGACCGCGCATGCGGATGTTGTTGCGGATTTCCGGGGTGAGCATGTCCAGCACCGTGCAGGCTACGTCCAGTGCGCGCGGGTTGGTTGTCATCGTGTTGCCGTAGATGCCGCGCTTGTACAGCTCGGCTGCGCGTGGACTCACCGCCAGCACCGACAAGGGATACTGGCCGGCATTCAGCGCCTTGGAGTAGGTCTCCATGTCCGGTGCTTCCACGCCCTCGAAACCCTGGGTAGTCGACGATGGAAAGCACGCCATGAGCGCGCAAGCCGGCCTGGATCGAATCCACCAGCAGCAAGCTGCCGTGGGCCTTGGTCAATTCGCGTGCGGCGCGATAGAACTCGACGGTCACGGCGCGGCCGGGATCGCCTTCACCCATGACCGGTTCGAGGAACATGGCCTCGATGAACCAGCCATTGCGCTCGGCATCGGCAAATGCCTTGCGCAGTTGTTCGACATCGTAGGGGGCAACCGTCAATACGCTGTGTTCGTTGCGGTAGCTGGCCAGGTGTTGCTCATAGGTCTTGCGACTGGAATCGGAGTACAGGGCGGGGCGGTCGGTGCGGCCATGGAAGGCCCCCTTGACCGCGAGGCGCTTGATCTCGCGACCGGCGTGGCGTGCTCCCGCCTCCGTCATCAACTTGGCATTGACGTCGGCGATGCGCGCGGCCAGCGAAACGGATTCGGAGCCGGAATTCAGGCACAGGAAGCGGGCGTAGGGCGAACCACCACGGGTTTGCCCGACTTCGCGCTTGAGCGCCTCTCCCAGGCGCAACTGCGCGAGGCTGGGCGTCATCACGTTGGCCATGACCTGGGGGCGGGAAAGTGCTTCGAGAACCGCCTTTGGGGTATGACCAAAACCGAGCATGCCGTAACCGCCTGAATCGTGGATCACGGCACCCTTGAGGGTGACGATCCAGGGGCCGCGGGCAGTCAAGGCGACATAGGGATTGACGCCGTCATCGGGATAGAAATTGACGTAATCGGCCTGCACGGCATGGATCTGTTCGCTTTCATCCAGCTTGAGAAGCTCCGGCATGCTGGAGCGCAGGGCCAGGAATGCGGCATAGCCCGCGTCGATGGCGGCTTCGAGCTCCGCATGGTTGGGCAGCAGGCCTTCGAGCAATTTGTCACTCAGACCAACCGTCCGTGCCTTGCCACCAATCGCACGCATCTCATGCAGCTTCACCAAAAAAGCATTCATTGCACACTCCTGAAAACACAAGGCCCGCGCCATCATCGTCGCGGGCCAGCGGGGCTTAGTCCTTGATTGGACTTGAGAAAATGGGTGCGCGAAGTCTATCACGCGCGTGCATCTGGCGGTACCCCCAGAGGCGAAAACTGCCGGTTCGCAGGCCATTTGCCGGCGTCAATCCGGCGAATGACGCTTGTCACCAGCGATGACTGATGAAGGCGACTCCAGGTCCCGCGTGCACTGGACTAACGTGCATGGCAACGGAGGAGCCAGCGCATGCAGTCAAATTCGATCACGCCACTCGCAGAATTGCGCGACGCGAGCAAGCAATACGGGTCCTTGAAGGCCCTGGAAAACCTCGACCTGAGCCTGCGAGCGGGCGAGCTGACCGCACTGCTCGGCCCCAACGGCGCGGGCAAGAGCACCGCCATCGGCTTGTTGCTCGGCTTGCTCAAACCCACCTCCGGGGAGGTTTTCCTGCTCGGACGGTCACCGCAGGACCTCGCAGCCCGCCGTCAGATCGGCGTGATGCTGCAAAGCGCCGAATTGCCGGATTCCAACACCGTCGGCGAACTTCTGCAGCTGACCCGCAGCTACTACGCGGCGCCCTTGGGCACGCGCGAATGCGTGGATCTTGCCGGACTGGATGGTTTGCTGGATCGCCGCTATGCCAAGTTGTCCGGTGGCCAGCAGCGCAGGGTCCAGTTTGCCTTGGCGATTTGCGGGCGGCCCAGGCTGCTGTTTCTCGACGAGCCGACCACGGGTCTGGATGTGGAGGCTCGCCAGGGCCTGTGGCGCGCGATCCGCAAACTGGTGGCATCCGGCTGCTCGATCCTGCTGACCACCCACTACCTCGAAGAAGCCGAAGCGCTGGCTGATCGCGTCGTCGTCATCAATCACGGCCGCTGTGTGGCGGATGGAACGGTGGCCGAGGTGCGTGCCCGCGTCGCGCAGCGGCGCATCCGCTGTCGATCCACCATCAGCGCGGAAGCCGTTGCGCTTTGGCCGGAGGTGCGCCACGCACGGGTCGAAAGCGGGAATCTCGAGATCATTGCCGACAGCGCCGAACCGGTTGTGCGCCGGCTGCTGGCGGAGGATGCACGCTTGCACGATCTTGAAGTGCAGCGCGCCGGCTTGACGGAAGCATTCATTGAACTGACCCGCGAGGCTGCCTGATGAACGTGATGACTGCCGACTTTCCATTAAGCCGCATCCTGCGCTGCTATCTGCTGGAGGCGCGATGCGAGTTCATGCGTCTGTTGCGCACCCCCTCCTTCGTGGTGCCTTGCCTGTCGTTCCCGGCGGTTTTCTACCTGCTGTTCGGCGTGATCCTCGGTGGAACACGCGGAAGCAGCGGCATGGCCAGCTATCTGTTGGCCACTTATGGCGTGTTCGGCATCATGGGCGTGGCCCTGTTCGGTTTCGGCGTGACCGTGGCCATCGAACGAGAGCGTGGTTTTCTCACGCTCAAACGGGCGCTGCCGATGCCGCCGGGTGCCTTGTTGTTTGCAAAGACGGCGATGGCCATGAATTTTGCCTCGATGGTCTCGCTGATCCTGGCGATCATTGCCTTGACCCTGGCCGGCGTGAGTCTGGCGCCCTGGCAATGGCTGGCCTTGTTTGCCGTCAATGTGCTCGGCGTGCTTCCGTTTGCCGCGATTGGGCTGTTGATCGCCACGCTGTGCAGCGGCCAGGCTTCACCGGCCATCATCAACCTGATCTACCTGCCCATGGCGTTCCTGTCCGGCTTGTGGATGCCGCTCTCGATATTGCCGGGCTGGATAGCCGGTGCGGCCCCGGTTTGGCCGTCCTATCACCTGAGCCAGATCGCCTTGCATGTGGTTGGACGAAATGTCGGCCAGGGCATAGGCTTGCATTTGGGTTACCTTGCGGCAATCACCTTGGTCTGCTTTCTGCTGGCACGCAAGCGTTTGCTGAGTCTGAATCAGATGGGAAAAGGCTGAGTTCAATGACAAGCCCATTCAACCAGAAGCTTCTGCATTTGCGCGGTTTGCTCGTTCCCGAGCATCTGAACCTCGAATGGGCGCCGTTTTATTCCCTGGGCTACCTGATCTTTCTTTTTCTGCCGGCAATCTTTGGTGGTCAAGAAAGCCCTTGGGCGCAGGGTGTGCCCTACGGCAGGCTCGGCGTAACGCTGTTGTCGGTCGTATTCTTCCTGCCCCTGTATTTCCTGTGCTTCCGTTTGTCAGGCTTGCGCATGCTCCTGTGCATCGTGTGCATCGCCAGCCTTTGCTATCTGCTGCTGCCTTACAACGGCTTTTCCAATACCTACCTCATTTACGCAATGGGGGCGATTGCCTATCTGCGGGGCAGTTTGTGGCTGCGCATGGCATTGGCAAGCCTGCTGTTGGCGGCATTCCTGGTTGAAGTGGTGCTGCTCGGTTTTCCACTGTTTATCTTTGGAATCACCGTCATCATCGGCGTGGCCGTATTTTTTGCCCAGTATTTCCAGCTCGAGAACCAACGCAAGGTGACTGCGCTCAAGTTGTCGCATGACGAGGTGCGACGTCTGGCCGCATTGGCTGAACGCGAGCGAATCGGACGCGACCTGCATGACCTGCTTGGCCATACCCTGTCCCTGATCGCCTTGAAATCCGAACTCGCCGGCAAGCTGTTTGACCGTGATGCAAGTGCCGCACGCCGCGAGATTGACGACGTGACGCGCGTGGCCAGGGATGCCTTGTCGCAGGTGCGCCATGCGGTGACCGGAATCCGCGCGGCGGGTCTTGGAACGGAACTTGCCGCGGCACGCCAGCTACTGGAATCGGCAGGTGTTTCGTTCTCCTATGCACTGGCCGACGTGGAACTCTCCACCGAGCAAGAAACCGCCTTGTCGCTGGTCGTGCGCGAGGCGGTCACCAACATCCAGCGTCATGCGCGGGCCACGAAGGCCAGGGTTGAACTGGTCGCGCTGCGGGAACAACTGCAACTGCGCGTCGAAGATGATGGCAACGGCGGTGACCTGCGCGCAGGCAACGGCCTGACCGGAATCCGCGAGCGGGTGATGGCGCTGGATGGGCAATTCCGCATCGATTCCTCGCGCAGTACCGGCACGCGGCTGGATATCCTTTTGCCACTCGCCGAACAGTCATTGCCAGTGAATGGGCCGCGTGTGCATCATTCCATGGTGCCGCGTCGAATCGTTTGACACGCAAAAGGTGCCGGGGAATTCCAGAGCGATGATTCGAGTGCTGCTTGCCGAAGACCAGGCCATGGTGCTGGGCGCGCTGTCCGCTTTGCTGGGCTTGGAAAGCGACATCGAAGTTGTGGGGGCGGCGGCGGATGGGGAGACTGCGTGGCGAGACGTACAGCGCCTCAAGCCCGATGTTCTTGTGACCGACATCGAGATGCCCAGCTTGACCGGACTGGAGTTGGCCCAGCGCATCCAGCGCCATGAAATGACGACCAAGGTGGTGATCGTGACCACCTTTGCGCGTCCCGGTTTCCTGCGCCGCGCCCTGGATGCCGGGGTGGCCGGGTACCTGCTCAAGGACGCGCCCGCCGAGAATCTGGCCGAAGCCTTGCGCAAGGTGCATCGCGGTGGTCGTTCCATCGATCCACAATTGGCGCTCGATGCCTGGTCGGAAGCCGATCCCTTGAATGACCGCGAGCGCCAGGTGTTGCGGCTGGCGGGCGAGGGTCGAAGCGCCGGAGAGATTGCCGGTCAGTTGAACCTCTCGCAGGGAACCGTGCGCAATTACCTGTCCGAGGCCATCGGCAAGTTGGGCGTGGGCAACCGCATCGAAGCGTTTCGACTGGCGCGGCAGAAAGGTTGGCTCTGATTCAGAGCAACAGCCAGTGCGCCGTCGTCCCGGCGCAGGCCGGGACCCAGTGACGTGATTTGACGTCGCCGGATGCACGGCACTCAAGTTGGATGCCGCGACGCTCGGACCATATCTGCCGAGTCGGCCGGAAATGGAGGTCGGCTACAATGCGCCCCCGAGTTGGACCGCCGCGCCGTGAAGAAATCGGATTTCCATTTTGACCTGCCGAACGAGTTGATCGCGCAGCAGCCGCTGGCACAGCGCAGTGCCAGTCGACTGCTGTTGTTGGCTGCGCACGCGTCTGCTCCGCAAGATCGCCAGATGCGGGAACTCCCGGCCTTGCTTCGCGCAGGCGACCTGCTGGTGTTCAACGATACCCGCGTGTTGCCGGCGCGCCTGTACGGGCACAAGGAATCCGGTGGCGCGGTTGAAATCCTGATCGAGCGGGTGACCGGATCGCATGAGGCCAGCGCGCAGCTTGGTGTGAGCAAGAAACCGCGTGAAGGTGCCGCGATCATCCTTGGCGATGGCTCGATCGCGCGGGTTCTCGGCCGCGATGGCGAGTTTTTCCGCCTTCGCTTCGAATCCACGGATCCACTGGAACGCTTGTTGCCGCGTTTGGGCAGCATGCCGTTGCCGCCGTACATCCAGCGCGAAGCCGGGTCGCTGGATGAGGACCGCTATCAAACCGTGTTTGCGCGTGAACCCGGCGCGGTGGCCGCACCCACCGCCGGGCTGCATTTTGATGCTGACTTGCTGGCGGAACTGGCCGCGCGTGGCATCGATTCCGCGCATATCACCCTGCATGTCGGCGCGGGCACCTTCCAGCCGATGCGTGCGGAAAGGCTGGAAGACCATGTCATGCACCGCGAATGGCTCAACGTGGGTGCGGAGCTGGTGGACAAGGTCCGCCACGCCCGCGCGCGCGGCGGTCGCGTCATCGCGGTGGGAACCACCGTGGTGCGCGCGCTGGAAAGCGCAAGCAGGGAAGGCGAGCTGAAGCCATTCGCCGGTGAAACCCGCATCTTCATTTTTCCCGGCTATCGAATCACGAGCATCGACGGTCTGTTGACCAACTTCCATTTACCCGAATCCACCCTGCTGATGCTGGTGTCCGCCTTCGCCGGCCACCAACGCACCCTGGACGCCTATCGCCACGCCGTCGAGCAACGCTATCGCTTCTTCTCCTATGGCGATGCGATGTTGGTGTGGCCCGGCCCGAAGGGCCGGGAATCGGGAATAGAGAATGGGGAATAGTCAACGCAAGAACAAAAGATCAACCCTCTCGCCTGTGCCCGCTTTCCCGATTCTCCATTCCCCATTCTCCATTCTCGGCACTCCATGCACTTCCAGCTCCTCGCCACCGACAAGCACGCCCGCCGCGGTCGTCTGATTTTTGATCGCGGCAGCATCGAGACGCCGGCATTCATGCCCGTTGGCACGTATGGCTCGGTCAAGGCAATGACGCCGCGCGACATCAAGGAAATTGGCGCGGAGATCATTCTCGGCAACACCTTTCACCTGTACCTGCGTCCGGGTCTGGAGATCATCGGTGACTTCGGCGGCTTGCACCGTTTCATCGGTTGGGACAAGCCCATACTCACCGACTCCGGCGGCTTCCAGGTGTTCTCGCTGGCGCACAAGCGCAAGATCAGCGAGCAGGGCGTGACCTTTGCTTCGCCGGTGGATGGATCGAAGGTGTTCCTGAGTCCAGAGGAATCCATGCGCATCCAGCATGTGCTGGATTCCGACATCGCCATGATCTTCGACGAATGCACGCCGTATCCGGCGACCGAAGCGGTGGCGCGCGAGTCGATGGAACTGAGTCTGCGCTGGGCGAAACGCTCACGCGAGGGCTTCGATGTGCTGGGCAATCGCAATGCGCTGTTCGGCATCGTGCAAGGTTCGGTGTACCCGGATTTGCGCAAGCGCTCTGCCGAAGGCTTGATCGAAATCGGCTTTGATGGCTATGCCATTGGTGGCCTTGCCGTTGGAGAACCCGAGCATGAGCGCAATCAAACCCTGGAAATGGTCGAGCCGCTGCTGCCAAAGGACAAACCGCGTTACCTGATGGGTGTGGGCCGGCCCGAAGACATTGTCGAGGCCGTGCGCCGTGGCGTGGACATGTTCGACTGCGTGATGCCCACGCGCAATGCGCGCAACGGCTTCCTGTTCACCCGCCAGGGCACCCTGCGCATCCGCAATGCGAAGTATGCCCGCGACACCTGTGTCATCGAGGAAGGCTGTACCTGCTACACCTGTGCCTCGGGCTTCAGCCGTGCCTACCTGCGCCACCTGGACCGTTGTGGCGAGATCCTCGCCAGCCAGCTCGCCACCATTCACAACCTGCATCACTACCAGAACCTGATGCGCGAACTGCGCGAGGCGATTGAGGCGGGTCAGCTCGACGCCTACGCAAATTCGTTCTACGCCATGCGTTCGGATACTGGGCTAACATGATGGCTTCCGCTGCGGCGTGCGCGGCACGCTGGCGTTCAAGGATCGTGTTTGCTTCATGAAAACCCTACTCGTCACCGGCGGAGCCGGATTCATCGGCAGCAACTTCGTGCTCGATGTGCTGGAGCTGGGTGGTTATCGCGTCGTCAATCTGGACGCATTGACCTACGCCGGAAATCTGGAAACCCTGGCCGGCGTCGCCGACCATCCCGCCTATCGTTTCGAGCACGGGGATATCGGGGATCGCGAACGGGTGCAGGCCATTCTGGCCGAGCACCTGCCCATGGCCATCGTCAATTTTGCCGCTGAATCGCATGTCGATCGCTCCATCGACGGACCGGCGGCCTTCGTGCAGACCAATGTGGTGGGCACCCTGACCCTGCTTGAGTGCGCGCTGGCGCATTGGCGTGGCCTGGCAATCGACGGCCAGGATGCATTCCGCTTCCTGCATGTTTCAACCGACGAGGTGTATGGCTCGCTCGGGCCGGTGGGTCGCTTCAGCGAAGAATCGCCGTATCAGCCCAATTCGCCGTACTCGGCCAGCAAGGCAGCCTCGGACCATCTGGTGCGCGCGTTTCACCACACCTACGGCTTGCCGGTGTTGACCACGAACTGTTCAAACAACTACGGGCCCTGCCAGTTTCCCGAGAAGCTGATCCCGCTGGTGATCCAGAAGGCGCTCGCTGGCGAAGACTTGCCGGTGTACGGCGATGGCCGCAACGTGCGCGACTGGCTGTATGTGCGCGACCACTGCAGGGCCATCCTGCGCGTGCTCGAAATCGGCCGCGTCGGAGAGGTGTACAACGTGGGCGGCGATGCCGAACGCGAGAACATCCAGGTGGTGAAGTCACTGTGTGCATTGCTGGATGAGCGCCAGCCACTCGCCGATGGGCGCAGGCGTGAGTCCCTTATCCGCTTCGTCAAGGACCGCCCTGGCCATGACCGGCGCTACGCGATCGATGCATCGAAGATCAAGCGCGAACTGGGTTGGCGGCAGAGCGAATCCTTTGAATCCGGCCTGGTCCGCACCGTGGATTGGTATCTCGCGCACCAGCCTTGGGTCCAGCGGGTGCTGGATGGCAGCTACCGCATGCAGCGCCTCGGCGAAGGCTGATTCAGAGCGAGCGTTCGACGGCGTAGTCGGCGAGGAAGAGCAAGGCTTCGCGTGCCGAACTGTCGGGCAGGTCGGTCAAGGCGAGCTTGGCCGATTCCGCGTAGCGACGCGCGTGGGCGTGGGTGAATTCGATGGCGCCCGAATCGCGGATTGCCGAAACAATGTGCTCAAGCGAATCGAGTCCGCCGGATTCAATCGCGCGGCGCAGGCTGGCGGCTTGCGCCGGAGGACTGTTGGCAATGGCGTGGATCAGCGGCAAGGTCGGTTTGCCTTCGGCAAGGTCGTCGCCGATGTTCTTGCCCAGGGTGTCTGCGTCGGAGACATAGTCGAGCATGTCGTCGGCAATCTGGAACGCGAACCCGAGATCAAGGCCGTAGCGGGCGAGTGCTTCTTCCTGGTGGCGCGGCAAGCCGGCAAGGACCGCGCCGAGCCGGGTTGCGGCCGAGAACAGCACGGCGGTCTTGCGTTCGATCACGTCGAGGCAAGCCTGTTCGGTGGTATCGGCGTTGCCGATGTTGAGCAGTTGCAGCACCTCGCCTTCGGCAATGCGGTTGGTGGTATCGGCGAGGATGCGCATGATGCGCATGTCGTCCAGCTCGACCATCATCTGGAAGGAGCGCGAATACAGGAAATCGCCCACCAGCACGCTGGCCGCATTGCCCCACAGCGCGTTTGCCGTCTTGTGTCCGCGCCGCAGGTCCGATTCGTCCACCACATCGTCGTGCAGCAAGGTCGAGGTATGGATGAATTCGATCAGCGCGGCCAGCGGAATGTGGTGGTGGCCGCGGTAGCCGCTGGCATGGGCGGCCAGCAGGTGCAGCATCGGCCGCAGGCGCTTGCCGCCGCTGCCGATGATGTGCTCGGAAATCTGGTTGATCAGCACCACATCGGACGCCAGGCGGCTGCGGATCAGCGCGTTGACCGCGGCCATGTCGGGGCCCGCCAGGGCCTGGACGTCGTTGAAGCCGTGAATGGTCTGGCGGTCGATGCTGGAAGCAGAGCTCAAGGGAGTTTCCCCATGCGGATGCGTGGAGTATAGCGGGCACCGGAGGCCGTTCGATGGCATCGCCGGGTTGTGCATGCCCGCTTCCCGGCGCGCGTGCATGTATCATCTCGATTCCGGTTTTCCGCGGACACACTGGCTGGCGGCGATATCCGGCGATGTCCGGCAGTTCGCAGGTCGACTTGAAATTTGAGGAGCAAGGCAATGGCAAGGGGCGTCAACAAGGTGATTCTGGTGGGCAATCTGGGTGGTGATCCCGAAGTCAAGTACACCGGTGGCGGTACCGCCGTGTGCACGCTGAGTGTCGCCACCTCCGAGAACTGGAAGGACAAGCAAACCGGCGAGCAGCAGGAACGCACGGAATGGCATCGGGTGAAGATGTTCGGCCGTCTTGCCGAGATTGCCGGTGAGTACCTGAAGAAGGGCCGTCAGGTCTACATCGAAGGTTCGCTGCGCACCGACAAGTACACCGACAAGGAAGGCATCCAGCGCTACAGCACCGACATCATCGCCAACGAAATGCAGATGCTGGGTGGCGGCGGCGAAGGCGGTGGAAACCGAGATGGTGGCCAGCGCATGGAGCGTGGCGCGCCGCGCGGTCCGCAGGCGGTCCCGCAACGCACGGCTGCTGCGCCCATGCCGGATGACGGATTTGCTGACGACGATATTCCGTTCTAGGGGAACTCTGATTTTTCTCGTCATCCCGGAATCGCGAAGCGATATCCGGGATCCAGTGTCGTTGTCCTTCAACAGGTTGTAAAAAAGTCACTGGGTTGACTCGTCGCATCGACGGCTCGCCCTTGGGTTATCGGCTGCGCCGATGTTCGCTTCGGCATCCTTCCTGCGCAGTCAGCCTTCGCGGGGACGACGAGAACTAAGGTTAATCAGAGTTTCCCTAGTCAACAGTTGTTCGTCCTGGCGAACGAAAAAGGCAGCCTCGCGGCTGCCTTTTTGCTTGCCGGGTTGGATCGCTTGCGGTCAGTCCGGGAGCTTGCGCGAGAGCGTGTAGGCAACCAGGTTGCCGACGCCGGTGGCTCCCAGCAGCAGGGCCACCACGCCGGGCGTGAGGTGGCGCCAGTTGAAGGCCTCCATCACGGCAAAGGCAATGGCGAGGATGATCAGGATGGCACCCCAGCGCAGGGTGGCATGGCGTCGGCGCGTCTCATCGGCCTTGATGATCGAGGAAATCAGCTCCTGGGAGACATTGGAGGCCACCAGTTGCTTGCGTACGCGGGCATCCACCACGGCCTTGATGGCATAGGCGATGCAGACAAACAGGGTTATCGGGATGAGGTAATCAAAATTGTCCATGGTCGGTTCTCGTTGGCACGTCGGGTGCGAAACAGGAGATACGGGGATATTGCCGCCGGTTGCAGGCTGTGGGCACTTGCAACCGGATCGGCAACGGGCGTATCTCATGGGTCATGGATGCGGATACCCACACGCTTGCCGATGACCAGGCCCTGGTCGACGAGGTGCTTGCCGGCAGGCCGGGCGCCTTCGAGCGCCTGGTCACCCGGTACCAGAAGCTGTGCTGGCATGTGATCCATCGCATGGTCCGGCATGCCGAAGACACCCAGGACCTGTGCCAGGAAACCTTCCTGCGCGTGCACCAGTACCTGCATCAATATCGCAGCGAAAGCGCATTGAAGTCATGGATTGCGCAGGTGGCCTATTCGGTGGCCAAGCGACATCTGGAGCGCAAGCGCATCCCGATCGCGGAACCTTCGGAAGCCGACGGCAATTCCCTGCTGGAGCAGGCGCGCGACGATTTCGATATCGAATCGGCAAGCATCGAAAGCCAGTCGGCAGCCCACCTGCATGCGGCCATCGAATGCTTGCCGCCCATGCAACGCACCATCCTCACCCTCTATCATCTTGAGGAGCTGCCGATCGGCGAGATTTCGCTCGTCACCGGCCTCGCCGAAGGCACCATCAAGAGCCATCTGTTTCGTTCACGCAAACAATTGCGGGATGCGTTGGGCGAATCCATGGGAGTAGCCGCATGAATACCGATGAACGTGAATGGCAGGCCCAGGAGCTGGCTGCAAAAGCCGAGCGCGCAGGAAACGTCCTGCTTGATCTGGACCCGTTGAGCGCGGGCTATGTGCCGATCGTGCGTGCCTTGCGCGAGCCGATGGCGGTCGGTCTGTCGGATGATTTTGCCGCGCGGGTGGCGCGACTTGCGGCGGCCCGTGCGTCGGCCGCTGGAGCGGATTCACCGATGGAGAACCGCATGTTGATTGCCTTGGGCCTGGTCCTTGGGCTGTCGGCGCTGGCCTCGGCACTGATCTACGGTGGCAACTGGTTTTCCGCGATTCCCGCCGCCTTCGGCAAGCTGGGACCATCCAGCGGAAGCTGGGTACTGTTGCTGGCAGGCTGCCTCGGCCTGTCGTGGATGTGCGAGCAGGTTCGCCAGCGTAACGAATCCCGCACCATGAGCCCGCGCTGAGGGCTGGTGTTCCCCGTGCATCTGCGCGCTTCGAGGCGACAGGAAATCATTCGCGGCGTATCATTGCGCCGCTTGCCGCGCAGGCCCCTTGCGTGTGGGAACCACCGCCCGGCCAAACGCGGTTTGACTCGACTGGATCTTGCAACCTCCGCTATGCCGCGACAACGAACCAGCGACATTCCGACCTGACTCTTGCCATGCGCGCGCATGGCGGAATGCGAGCGCATGATGACCGAAATCGAAACCAGCAATCGACCGAGCACGCCGCTGCAAGGGCATCTTGCGCGCGTCAGCGAGATGCTGGAGCGTCGGCGTCAGATCGAGGAACTGGCAGAAACCGATGATGGCGCCGGCGGTGACCCGGCTGGCGCCCTGGTGCTCAAGCAGAATCTGGCCGACCTGCAGCGTGAAATCGACGCCCTGCATCCGGCCGACGTCGCCCACATCCTCGATGCGCTGCCGCCGGAAGACCGACTCAGCGTCTGGCACCTGGTCAAGTCGGATCGTGATGGCGAAATCCTGCTGGAAGTCTCCGACGCGGTCCGCGAAAGCCTGCTGGCGGACATGGATGCGCCGGAAATCCTCGCGGCCGCCGAGCAGATGGATGCCGACGAGCTGGCGGACCTTGCCGAAGACCTGCCCGACGATGTCGTCCATGAACTGATGCAGCGCATGGACGCGCCCGAACGCGAGCAATTGCGTTCGGCGATGTCCTGGGAAGACGACCAGGTCGGCGCGATCATGGATTTCGAGATGATCACGATCCGCGAGGACGTGGCCCTTGAAGTGGTGCTGCGCTACCTGCGTTTCCTCAAGGAAATTCCCGAGCAGACCGACAAGCTGTTCGTGGTCAACAGCGAGAACGTGCTGACCGGCGTGCTGCCCTTGAAATGGCTGCTGGTCAACGATCCGGCGCGCATGGTCAGCGAGGTCATGGCCGTCGATGCCAACACCTTCCAGCCGGAGGAGGATGTGGCCGAGACCGCGCAGGCGTTCGAGCGCTATGACCTGGTCTCTGCGCCGGTGGTCGATGCGGACCATCGACTCATCGGCCGACTCACCATCGATGCGATGGTCGACGTCATCCGCGAGGAAAGCGATGCCGAAACCCTGAGTCGTGGCGGTTTGCGCGAGGACGAGGACATCTTCGCCTCGGTCTGGAAATCCCTGCGCAACCGCTGGACCTGGCTGGCCATCAACCTGGTGACCGCCTTCATTGCCTCGCGCGTGATCGGCATGTTCGAAGGTTCCATCGAGAAACTGGTGGCGCTGGCAGCCCTGATGCCGATCGTCGCCGGCATCGGCGGCAATTCGGGCAACCAGACCATCACCATGATCGTGCGCGCGCTGGCACTCGGTCAGCTGAGTCCAGCCGGTGCACGACGGCTGTTGCGCAAGGAAGTCGGCGTGGCCGTGCTCAACGGCCTGATCTGGGGCGGCGTGATCGGCATGGTCGCCTGGGCACTCTACGGCAGTGCGGCGCTGGGTGCCGTGATGACCGCGGCGATGACCCTCAACCTGCTGCTCGCGGCCCTGATGGGCGTGCTGATCCCGATGACCTTGATGCGTTTTGACCGCGACCCGGCCATGGGCGCGAGCGTGATGATCACGGCACTCACCGACAGCGGCGGATTCTTCATTTTCCTTGGGCTGGCGACGCTGTTCCTGATCTGATTGCCAGATCCTCCGGGCCGCCCATGCTGAGCAGCCCGGTTATCAGCCATCGCTCAAGGTGCGCCCATGAAACCCAGATCCGGCGTTGCAAAGCGACCGATGTTCGGAAACACGGTGCTCATGTCGCCCGGTGACACGCCGTACCAGCGGGCAATGGTGGCCGCGTACTGGTCCACCGATGTGGTCGGAATGATCTGTCCCCAATCCGCATCGTCTGGACCACCCACGGACAGGTCGGGTGGCCTGCCGTAGATGCGACGGCCGTTGACCGCGCCACCCAGGATCAGGTGATGACTGCCCCAGCCATGGTCAGTGCCATCGCCATTGATGCTGGTGGTGCGGCCAAATTCCGAAGCGGTGAATGTGGTCACTCCGTTGGCCACGCCCATTTCCGAGGTGGCTGCATAAAACGCGGCAAGCGCGCCATCCAGTTCGGTGAGCTGCTCGGCCTGATCTGCCAGTTGATTGTCGTGGGTGTCGAATCCACCGAGCCCGACGAAGAAGATCTGTCGTTGCATCTGCAGGGTGTTACGCACATGGATCAGGCGCGCCACCATTTGCAACTGGCGACCCAGGTGGGTGTCCGGGAAGGTCGTGGTCAACGGTGTCTCGCCCTCAAGCGCACCATTGACCATGACCTGGTTGTTCATGGATCGGCGCACCACGCTGGCAAACTGGCGCTGCAACGCATTGCCATGGGCCGCATCGCGCAGGGCGATGAATGCGGCGCGTCGATCTGCCTGCCAAGGCTCGACATACCAGATACCTTCGGCGCCACCCTGGCCGACGAAGTAGGGAATGACTTCGTCACCTGCCTGGAACACATTTTCTCCGTCGATGGAAATATTCATCGACAACTGCTGGTTGGTGTTGGAGGCGTAAAACATGTCGGCCAATCGGCCGCCCCAGCCGCGTCGATCCGGTGCGTCGGCCCGGGTTTGCTGCCAGACCACGCTTTGATCGCTGTGCGAAAACAGCTGGGCCGGTGTCGGTACGCTGCCGGCCTGGTACTCGGCTTTGGTGATTGGATAGAGAAGCGCACCCACGTTGGAGGCAATGGCCAAGGGGGATTGCGTCTGGTTGAACAGGTTGCGCAGCAGTGGCATCGCCGGTGTCATGCCAAAGGTACCGCCGCCCGTGGGCGGAGAGGCCGGATTGAGCGCAAGCAAGCTGGCCTGCGGTATGGCAAGGTCTCCGCGGGCTTCCTGATACTGCGCGTAACCCGCTGTGCTGGTCGGCACCATCATGTTGAAGGCGTCGTTGCCACCGTACAGGTACACGCATACCAAGGCCCGGTAGCCGGTGCCCAGCAGATAGCGTGGAGAAGCAGCGGCATGGGCAATGGACAATTTGCCGGCGAAACTGCTGAACATCGCCGATGAAGCCGTGGCGCACAGGGCGCGCTGGATGAAATCGCGTCTTTTCATGGCATCACCGTTCGATCGAATATTCAGGGGAAGACTGGATCAACCAGATCGCTTCCTGCACACGTTGCCTGCGCTCATCGTTGTCCGAGGCAGGCAGGCTTTGAAGATAGGTGACCAACGTGTTGTACATCGAGTTGGACATGGTGTGGCCCATGAGCAGCAGGTCGTAGCGATCGACAAGGCGCGCTGGATCGTTGGCCAATGCCAGTTCGGGTTCCAGGTCAACCACGATGTCTTCAGGGCCCACGTCATCGTTGCCTCGCCAGGCCCAGAACACCTTGTCTGCCAGGATGTTGGCCACGCTGGCCACGGTAGTGTCGGTGGTGATCTGGAATTCCGGTGCGATCAAGCCAAGCGTGGACAGTTCACCGGGAGGCTGGTAGCTCGGCAGGAAGAAATTGAACACCGTGGGCGAGCTGAGCGGCGCCTGGGCAAAGTAGTAGTAGATGTACCACTCACGGAAGCGGCCATCGTCCGCGCGACCATCGAACGCACGCCAAAGCTGGGTCAGTCGCAGCAGTGGCTCGCGCAGCTTGCCGGAATTGCTGGCAAGCGGCTGCACGGTGCGTGCTTCGCTGTCCATCAGCACCGCACGCACGGTGGCAGCAAGATCGCCGCGCACACCGCTGCCATTGTTGTTGAACATCGTTGCCACGCGGCCGACGTAGGCAGGGCTGGGATTGCTGGTCACCAGCCGCTTGATCAGATGTTGCGCAATGAACGGGGCAACGTTCGGATGATTGAAGATGTTGTCAAGCGCGGCTTGCAGATCCGTCTGCGCGGTGCCGCCAGCGGGAAGAATCCCGCCTGCCAGGGAAACGCCTGGGTAAATCAGCAGCTGCTTGCTTTCCTCGCTGGCATGGAAATCGTCGTATGACTCCATCGGTTCCAACCAGTACGCATCCCAGCCCGGATCGGGCCAGTCCACGGGACCGGGGGGGCAATACTCGAATTCCCACCATTGCATGGGCTGCGAACTGGGGCAATTGGCCCAGTTCCAGCCGGTAAACACGTGGGCGAATCCCCGGATGGTGTCCTGGTTGTAGGTGGGCACCGGTTGGCCCCCGGAAGTGATCACGGTCCCGTTCTGGTTCAACTGCACGAGGCCGATCGAGAACAGTTGCATGATCTCGCGTGCATAGTTCTCGTCGGGGCGGATGTTCTCTTCAGGATCGGGTTTTCGGTTCTTGAACATCGACAGGTAATGGCCCATTACCGGGCTCAGCGTCACCTGCTCGAGCAGGTTGCGATAGTTTCCGAATGCGCCATCCACCAGAAGGTCGTAGTACTGAGCCATTGGTATGGGCTCACCTTCGATGGCGCCGCTTTGATCGGAAACCACCAGAATCTCGCTGAGTGCAAAAGCCACGCGCTGGCGCAACTGATCCGGCGCCTGGATGGCGAATTGGAACCACGCCTCCTGACGGATGTTCTGGTAGACGTCATCGCCAGCGGCTTCACGCGCCTCCAGGTACGGTCGGTGGTGGGAAGCCGGCGCAGCCAGTTGTTGCGAAAACCAGGCGTTGAAGCCGATGGATTCCAGGTTGGCGATCCGCGCCATGCTTGGCCCCAGCGTGGCCTGGGTCAGGAAGCGCTGCGCGTCCCCTGAGCTGTACGGGCCTTCGCTGCGATGATCGAAACCGGCGTCGAAGACGTGATCAGCCCCCCACACGCCAGATGCGCCGGCGAGTAAAGTGGTGCCGACGAGAATCCGGATGGTCAGGTTATTCATGAGAACCCCAGAATTGATGTCACCCCGTGGGGCGCGAAACTACTGTGTTCGCTTGACCTGCATTGTGGTGGAAGTCACAGCATGAAAAGGAACAATTTCGTTTCGATCATGCTTAACCTTCTGCTCACAATCGGGCTGTGGTCGCACCCCGCGATGGCCTTGAACAGCTGCCTGGAAGACGCCGAATTCGTCGATCGAACCGGTCGGGCGGAGATCAGCATCGCCAACGACAACATGAGCAATCCGCTCCTCTACCGCCCTCGCTGCGTCACCATCAGCGAAGGTACGCTCATCCGATTTCGCGCCCTGCCGAATTTCGGCATGCACCCGCTGTTTGGCGGCACCGTAGTCGAAGGGGTGGCAACCATCGATCCTCTCAGTCCGATCGGGTCCATCAACAGTGGTCAGGAAGCCGAGCGCCTTTGGTTCGGCAACGGTGAATTCCCCTTCTTTTGCGACGTGCATTTCGGCGGCGGCATGATGGGTTCGATCCGCGTGGTGCCGCAGCTGTTTGCCAGCGGGTTTGACTGACGCCGGTTAGCCAGAGCGCAGTTATCGGGTACGCTCGCGGGTTGTAGGCCGAGCGAGAGTTGGCAATTTGAGCAAGACCCAGAGCAAGCGTTCCGGCAAGCAGCCGGGTCCCGTCGGTTCAGGCGCTCGCGACAAGGCTTGGCGCGCGCGCGTTGCCGGCTTGCCAGCCACGGTGGTTCGATTCCTGGAGAATGCCGCGGATGCCATTTCCGCGCGCAGGCTGCGTGAGGCAGAACGTGCGCTGGTTGCCGCCATGGCCCTGGCGCCGCAACACGTCGAGGTCATTCGCCTGCGTGGTGTGCTCTGTCATCTGCAGGGCCGCTACGCGGAGGCAGTCACCACGTTGCGCGATGGACTGGCTTTGCATCCCGACGATGCGATGACGCTCAACAATCTCGGCAGCGCGCTGCGCGCCGATGGCGATGCCATTGAAGCGATCAAGGCATTCGAGCGCGCCAGCGAGTTGCAACCTGGTCTGGCTGCGGTCTGGTACAACCTCGGCAAGACGCTCAAGTCCCAGGCGCGCATCGAAGATGCCAAGGTCGCCTTGCAGCGCAGCCTGGAACTCGAACCAGGCCATGCTGCGGCGCGCATGGTGCTCGGGGACGCATGCAAGGGACTGGGCGAGATTGATGCCGCCGCGCAGTGCTATCGCACGGTATTGAAAAGCAATCCTCGCAACGGCCAAGCCTGGTTTGCCCTGGCCAATCTCAAGACGGTGCGTTTTACCGAGGACGAATCTGCGCAGTTGGCGAAGCTGATCAACTCCGGGGAGTTGTCCGATGAAGACCGCATCGCCATGGGCTTTACCCGAGTCAAGGCGCTGGAAGATGCGGGGCAGTTCGCGGAAGCCTACGCGGCACTCGCCAGCGCCAATGCGCTCAAGCGCAAGAGCGTGACCTGGGATGCCAAGGCGCATTCGGCCTGGATCGATCGAATTGCTGCTGCATTTGCCCAGCCGGTTGCTGCTGCGTCGCCTGAGGCGCAAGGAAGCGAAGTGATTTTCGTGGTCAGCCTGCCACGCTCCGGGTCCACCCTCACCGAGCAGATCCTGTCTGCGCACAGTCAGGTGGAAGGTGCCAGTGAGTTGCCCGATCTGCCGGCTATCATCGAAGAAGAATCAAGGCGTCGAGGACATCCCTACCCGGGATGGGTGGGCGATGCCAGTCCCGAAGACTGGGCCCGACTTGGGCAGGCCTATCTCGATCGGACCGCACGTTGGCGCGAACAGCGGCCACGGTTCACCGACAAGGGGCTTTCGAATTGGGCATACGTGGGTGCGATCATGGCCATGCTGCCGCAGGCGCGTGTCGTGATTTGCAGACGCGACCCGCTGGAAACGTGTTTTTCCTGCTTCCAGCAGTTGTTTGCCAGGGGGCAGGACTTCAGCTACGCCATTGAGGATGTGGTGGCTTATTGGCGTGACTTCGACCGCTTGAGCCGGCACTGGGCCAACCTGTTCCCCGGGCGTGCGCAGGAGTCTGTCTACGAACACCTGGTGGACGATCCGGAAACGGCGATTTTCGACTTGCTGGCGTTCTGTGGCCTGCCGCTGGAGGTCTCATGCCTCAGCTTCCACACGGCCGAGCGTGTTGTGCGCACTGCCAGCGCTGCCCAGGTTCGCCAGCCCATGCGCCGGGATACTGCCCGTGCTCCGCGCTATGGCCAAGCGCTTGATCCATTGCGCAATGCCCTGTCGGGAACCGCAGTTGGGTCGGTCGGCAAAAGTTGAACCGAAACAGAATATTGCGCTGTGTCGGTGGCTTTGCTACTGTCCCGGGCCGATATGTGTGACAAATCTGGCTGGTGTCGATTAAAGACCTAGTTTTCTGGTATCCGTTTTACTCACCTTTGGGGGTTCCGATGATTCTTCGCAAGACTTCACTGGCTGCCGGTATCGCTGCCGCCGCCTTCACGGTATGCAGCGCAACTGCGGCTCCGATTGTCAGCAGCCACGTGGGTGCTGCGGCAACGCCGGCGTTCCCGGCACCAAACGGAAGTTCGGTGGTGTTGTATGACCAGACCGATTCGCCCGGAACCAACGGTTTTCCGGTGCAGAATTTCGAGACAGCCTATGACGCGTATGACAGCGAAGGCGCGGACGATTTCGTCGTACCTGCGGGCGGCTGGACCATCGATACCGTCAACCTGGTTACGACCACGGGTACGCCTGCGGCGCAAACCGCGAGCGTCAATTTCTATCCGGATGCCGCTGGTTTGCCGGGTGCAACGGCAGCTTGCAGTTACGCCAGCGCGCCCGCCAACGTCGGTGCGGCCTCAACTACCATTACCCTTCCTGCACCTTGCGTACTTGGTACGGCAGGAACCTACTGGGTTGCCGTATCGGTCAACCAGAGCTTCGGAAGCAACGGCCAGATCTTCTGGTCTACCCGCACGGTTCAGAGCAACAGCCCCTATGCCTGGCGCAACCCGGGTGATGGCTTTGCGTCGGGATGCACGAATTGGGCCGGCGGTGCCGCGTGCGGCGTCGGTGGTGGCGTAGACCCGGATTCCTTGTTCCAGATCGTTGGTGTCGTCGGTGGCGGTGGCGGCCCCGCTCCGGTCGCACGCGAATTGCCGACCCTGAGCCAGTGGGGCCTGATGCTGGGTGCTGCCGGTCTTGCACTGCTCGGCCTGTTTGGTGTGCGTCGTCGCGCCACGCGCTGATCAAACCCCTCAAACGCGTTGAAACCAGAACCGGGAGCCAATGGCTCCCGGTTTTTTTATGGCCATGGATGGCCGGTATGCCTGCAATGCAGGAGCAATTGCAGGCGATGGCCAGGAAACGCATGGCGCCCATGCCATGCGGATTCCATTCAGGGATGGCCGGTATGCCTGCAATGCAGGAGCAATTGCAGGCGATGGCCAGGCTCGGTGAATACAGCTTCGATCAAGTTCTGCTCTCCCAGAGCAGGTCGAGAAATGAATGCGTAGCGCCTCGATACCGTTCATGGTTCGACGGGCTCACCACGAACGGAGGGGGTGAGCCGTTCATGGTTCGACGGGCTCACCACGAACGGAGGGGGTGAGCCGTTCATGGTTCGACAGGCTCACCACGAACGGGCTGCCCTTCATGGTTCGACGGGCTCACCACGAACGGAGGGGGTGAGCCGTTCATGGTTCGACAGGCTTACCACGAACGGTGGTTGGAAGAGGGTTCCGTTCATGGTTCGACGGGCTCACCACGAACGGAATTTTTTGCTCAGAGCTCGTTGACCGGCAACATAGAACCTCACCACGAACGGTGGCGATCGTGCGCCAATCCGTGGTGTTACCGGGAATAGGCGCACTGCGTCGGCAGCTCGGAATGTCGAGCACCTGGGAAATTGCAGCCTCGCTGGCGAGGCTCGGGTGATCGGGCCCGGTATGCACCGGGCCCGTCGGTGTCGATCGGTTACAACCCGCTGGCTGCGCGTTCGCGCCGTTCCAGCAAGCTCATGTCGGCCTGGTTGATCAGGCGCAAGTCGCGCAGCTCATACGGTGCATCGACGCCGGATGCACTGAGCGAGGCCGCATCAAAGGCGAGATCGATGTTGCCGGTTCCGGCGTTCAGCCAAGCGGCGGAATGGGCTGCCGCGACCGGAACCCGCTGACCGCGTGAGTCGGTGCCGTACAGTACTGCAGCCAGTTGGTAACGGCTGGCTGCAGCGGCCTGCACGCCGATGCGCAGAGTCATGTCGCCGGCACGACTGGACTGGGCAAGTTTCTGGATACTGCCGTCAAGTCGTGCCGTGGCACGTGATACCGCAACCGCGGTTCGTGCATCGCGCGGCACGCTGACCTTGCTGGTTGAAGCCTGGCCGAAGGCGTGGACTTCCCACAGGCCGAAGCCGCCGGCATGCGCCGCATCGGGCACCACGCGAGCCAGCCAACTTCCGTCCGCTTGTCGATTGAAGCTGAAGTTCTGCACGTGGCCGCTGGCAGAGCTGAGCATTCCGGACAGTTGATCGAGGTTTGCTCCGGCATCCACCGAAGCGCGGACCAGCAAGGCCTGGCCGGCCAGAACGGTGTCGCGGGTGGCACCAAGACTCAGCACGATGGCGCTTTGTGGCTCGAACACGTGGACCAGGTAACTGCCGCTGGCCGAAGGTGCCAGCAATTGCAGTTGGCCTGAGCCCACGACGTCAGCCAGCTTGACCACTACGCTGCCTTGCGGAACGTCCATTCCGGCCGCGCGCAGCGCCGCTTCGTCGGCCACCGTCGCGAATGCCGCGCCAGCCGAATGCACTTTGCCGCCGGACCTGATCAGGAGCGACGCGGGATCAAGCAATCCACCGTTGCCAGCGTGTGGACTCATGCGGATCAAGGCACCGTTGGCGCTGGTCGCAAGGTTCAGGCCCCGCTGCAGGTCATCGGCACTTGCGTCGATCCAGTATTCGCGGCTGTGCTTCACGAACGGTTGCGGTCCTGCGTCCAGGGCGGCGTGAGGATCGAGCGCCCAGGACATCGCGCTGGGCTGGTGATCGAGTTGTGCGGCTGCGCCCTGGTTCTTGGCGGACGCTTCCAGTCGCGTGGGAACGAGATCACTGCTGGCGGCAGGAAGCAGAGAACGCGCCGGTTCTGCGGCACTCGCGGAGGCGGCCAGCATCAGCGCGACGAGCAAGCTTGATGGAATCTTCATGATGGGCGTCCTCACAGGTCGTCGCGCAGGATGTTCTGCAGGCCAAAGCAGGCCCGCCGGCTCTGGTTGTGGCTCAGTGGCTCGTCGCCGGCCATGCGGTCGGTGTCGTAGAACCAGAGGTTGCCCGCAGCCCTTTGACTGTTGCATTCAAGGAAGCCGTCGGAACAGGAGTTGAGCCAGGCCTGGGTGACTTCCAGACCGACGTTCAAGCTGTAGCCACCGCAGTAGCTGTCGCCGTCCCACACTGCGGTTTCCACGTCGGTGCCGACCACGTTCCAGAATCCCTTCGGCAATGCAGGACGACCACTGGTGCCGTTGAGGTTGTTCTGGTTGTAATAGGCCATCCAGCTGACCTGCTGCATGCGCACGGCGTCGGACTTGTAGCCGAGCAGCCAGCCCAATGCAGACTCGAACACATTGCCGCTGATCACCGCATCGGCCAGTGGTGTGCCGGCACTGGAAGGCGCCAGCGCATTGACCCAGCGGATCTTGCTGATGATGTTGGGGTAGCGGCTGTCCCAGGTCGGGTTGGACATGATCCAGCGCATCACATTGCCGCCATTGGAATGGGTGATGACGACCAGATCGGTGATGTTCTTGCTGTTGATGAAACTCGTCAGCTGGCTGGCCAGGCATCCGGCAGCACGGCTGTCCCACATGTACTGTTCGAAATCACAGTTGATGACGACGTAGTTGGACTGGTTGACCAGGCCTTGGCGAACCGTGTTGACCATGGTCGGTTGCCAGTAATCGTTGTAGGCGTTGGTCTGTTTGCCGGTGCCATGGACGAAGGCGACGCCGGTTCCGGAGTGGGCGGCGAATACCGCCGGACTGCACAGCAAGGCTGCGAGCACACAGGCTTTGCGGATCATTGAATCCCTCCCTATGCGGCCGGTCAGGAAACCAGGCCGCGAGTGGGCTTCGTCGTGCGTCATCGGAACGGCATCCATGCCGGCGCTGGGCACGGCAGAGCGGAATGATCATGAGCAATCGTGCCCGCAACCCCTCCCGGGCCGGCACGACGCGCCGGAACCATAGTACAAGTGTGGAATCGAGTCAAACATGCGTTTGATTGAAATTCGGGATTCGGGAATCGGGGGTTCTGTAGAGCCGAGCTTGCTCGGCTGGGAATTCACAATGCATGAAAGGCCAAGGCAAGCGCGGAACTCTGCCAAGAGCAAGGCAAGCGCAGCAAGCTGCGCTCTACACGGACAGAGCTACACTTCCAACGAAGCGAGGTCGCCCTTTTCTTCAAGCCAATTCTTGCGATCGGCGGCGCGCTTCTTGGAAAGCAGCATGTCCATCAGCTTCGAGGTTTCCACGTCTCCATCCTCGATGGCGTCAATGGTCAACTGAACCAGTCGCCGAGTGTCCGGATTGATGGTGGATTCGCGTAATTGGGTCGGGTTCATCTCGCCCAGGCCCTTGAAGCGGGTGACGCTGACCGCCCCGCGGATCTTTTCTTCGCGGATGCGTTCCAGGATGGCATCGCGCTCCGCTTCATCCAGGCAGTAGAACATCTGCTTGCCGACATCCACGCGAAACAGCGGCGGCATGGCGACAAACACATGGCCTTCGCGAACCAGCGCCGGGAAATGCCGGTAGAACAACGCGGAAAGCAGCGTCGCGATATGCAGGCCATCGGAGTCGGCATCGGCCAGAATGCAGATCTTGCCGTAGCGCAGTCCGGCGATGTCGTGCTTGCCGGGATCGCAGCCGATGGCGACGGCGAGGTCATGCACTTCCTGCGAGGCCAACACGCTGCCGGATTCCACTTCCCAGGTGTTGAGGATCTTGCCGCGCAGGGGCAGGATGGCCTGGAAATCCTTGTCGCGGGCCTGGCGCGCCGAGCCGCCTGCCGAATCACCTTCGACCAGAAACAGTTCGGTGCGCGAAAGATCGCTGGATGCGCAATCGGCGAGCTTGCCGGGCAGGGCAGGGCCCTGGGTGATCTTCTTGCGGACAATCTGTTTCTCGGCCTTGAGCCGCAACGCCGCGCGTTCGATGGCGAGCTGGGCAATCTTCTCGCCGATATCGACGTGCTGGTTCAAATAAAGCGAGAAGCCATCGTGGGCTGCCGCCTGCACCAGGGCCGCGGCATCCCGTGAAGACAGGCGCTCCTTGGTTTGCCCCGAGAATTGCGGTTCCTGCATGCGCAGTGACAGCACGAAACACAAGCGGTCCCAGACGTCTTCGGGGGCCAGCTTCACGCCACGTGGCAGCAGGTTGCGAAATTCGCAGAACTCGCGCAGGGCTTCGGTCAGGCCGGTACGCAATCCATTGACATGGGTGCCGCCTTGCGCCGTGGGAATCAGGTTGACGTAACTTTCCTGGGTCAGTTCACCCTCGGGCAACCAGGCTATGGCGAAGTCGACGCGGCTACGCTCGCGCTGCTGTGCCCCGATGTAGGGCTCCACGGGCAGGCGTTCGGCATCGCCGAGCATGGAACGCAGGTAGTCGCGCAGGCCGTCTTCGTAGTGCCAATTGATGTCCTCGCCGCTCGCCTCGTCCTGCAGGCGCACGTTGAGTCCCGCGCACAGCACGGCCTTGGCGCGCAGCACGTGCTTGAGTTTCGGCAGCGAGATCTTCGGTGAATCGAAGTACTTCGGATCCGGCCAGAAACGGACCGTGGTTCCTGTGTTCTTCCTGCCGATGGTGCCGATCACTTCCAGCGGCTGGTGTCGATCACCATTCCTGAAATCCATGCGATGGATTTCGCCGTTGCGGCGGATGCTCACTTCGACCTTGCTGGACAGGGCATTGACCACGGACACGCCGACTCCGTGCAGGCCGCCAGAGAACTCGTAGTTGCGATTGGAGAATTTGCCGCCCGCATGCAGGCGGGTCAGGATCAATTCGACGCCGGGGATGCCTTCCTCGGGGTGGATGTCCACCGGCATGCCGCGGCCATCGTCGGTCACCGAGACCGAGCCATCCGCGTGCACGATGACTTCGATGGTATGGGCATGTCCGGCAAGGGCTTCGTCAACCGAGTTGTCGACGACTTCCTGGACCAGATGGTTGGGGCGCGAGGTGTCGGTGTACATGCCCGGTCGACGTTTGACCGGTTCGAGGCCCGAGAGCACCTCGATGTCTGCTGCGGTGTAGCGACTGCTCATTGCGGATACGAAAGGTGGGGCGACCGCGCATGGTGGCGGCATTGCCCGAAACTGGCAAGCGCGATCACTGGTAAATGATGTCCTTGCGCGTCGGTGCAAGCCGGGCCAGCAGTTCATTCTGTGCCGCGCGCGGGATGTTGCGCTCTTGCATCACGTCGATAAGGTCTTCCACCAGGCTGTTGAATTCCGCCTCGGTGATGTCCAGGCCGGTATGCACTTCGACCAGTTCCTCGCCGGTATAGGTGCAAGGTCCGCCGATGGTCATGCACAGGTATTCGACCAGCAGTTGGTGGAATCGCGCCATGTCGGTATTGGCGAACAACGGCGCAATCTGCGCATTGGCGTGGATGCGTTCGACGAGGCCATCGACGACGGCGTTCAGGCCCTCCAGTTTTCCGAACTGGTCGTACAGCGGCGCGCGCGACTGCGGGGTTGCGCAAGCGGCCAGCAACACGGTCAGGGCAAGGACGTGGATGCGTCCGGCGGTCGCACACTTCGTCATGGGCTCACCTGCACGGAAAGGTACCAACCACGTTGGCGATCATGATTGGCGATGGATCCCAGATCGACCCAGGCCAGCACGGTCGAGACATGCTTGTTGGGGAACCAGGCAATGAACAGGTCGCGGAAATCGTCTTCGGAGGCGACGTCCAGGTTGTCGGGCTTCTGTCGGTATTCGATGCCAGCTGCGAAAGAGGGCGTAAACAGGATCGCCGCGGAAACTTCGGCTTGCAGGCTGCGGCCTTCGCCGGAGCCGCCGAATCCGAGCAGTCCAAGCTGGTTGGCAGAGGTCGAGCGCAGGGTGCCATTGAGGAGCAGATTGCGCCCGCCCGCCGCGCCGAGAAAAAGTTTGGTGGCGCTCAGGTAGACGTCGGTGCCGTGGTCGTCTCGTGCCCCGAGCGCCAGCGGAATCGCGCCATCCAGGGAATCTTTGTACTGAGCGCCCAGCGCCAGCTGCGGCCATGGCGTGTAGATGACATCGCCGGCCAGGCGCACCTTGATACCGAAGACATTCTGGCGCAGGGAATATCCCGGCATGCCCAGTTCATCGGCGACCGGTCCAAGATCAAGGCGCTGTCGGGCCGCGCTCAGTTCCACCCGGTTGCGCAGGTTGATGGCAACGCCGAGGCTGTCGAGACCAAAGTCCTCCACTTCCACATGGGTGGCAAACGCGGTGACGCCGATCTCATCGCGTGTGGCGTAGCCGGTGAGCACGGCCCACGGCACCAGGCCGCCGCCTGCGCTGCCTTCGATCTGGGTTGCCCCGCCCGTGGCCAGCAAGCGGCCATCCGAAGCCGCGCTCGCCGATCCGCAGATGGAAATGAACAAGGTCAGGCAGAGGAGCGCGGTTGCATGGCGCAGCTGGATCCGGACTCGCGGAAAGCTGGCCAGGCGCTGCAGGGGCACGGTCGTTGCCTTCATGGACGGGCCAAACTCCTGTGGGAGCCGTGGTCAGGAAACCGCGTAGCGGGTTGGACGTCAAGGTCCTGGCAACATCGCCGCGACCCCGGCTGCAACTGACCGGACCAACCCGGCATTTCTTTCGTCTGCCCGCAGGTGATGCGGCAAGTTCAACCCTCGCCGCTGCCTGCATTAGCCGGTAGAATACGGTTTTCCTGCGGAATGCGGCCATGACTCCCCTGATTTTCGTGACTGGAGGCGTGGTGTCCTCGCTTGGCAAGGGCATCGCGGCAGCGTCACTGGCGGCCATCCTCGAAGCACGCGGCCTGCGCGTGACGATGATGAAGCTCGACCCCTACATCAACGTCGATCCGGGCACGATGAGCCCGTTCCAGCACGGCGAGGTGTACGTCACCGATGATGGTGCCGAGACCGACCTCGACCTTGGACACTACGAGCGCTTCGTGCGCACGCGCTTGACCGGCAAGAACTCCATCACCACCGGCAAGATCTACGAAAGCGTGATTGCCAAGGAGCGTCGCGGAGATTATCTCGGTGCCACCGTGCAGGTGATCCCGCACATCACCGACGAGATCAAGCATCGCATCTACGAAGCCACCAGCGGCTACGACGTGGCCCTGGTCGAGATCGGCGGCACGGTGGGTGATATTGAATCCTTGCCGTTCCTCGAAGCCATCCGCCAGATCCGCATCGAGCACGGCGCGGAAATGTCCATGTTCATGCACCTGACGCTGGTGCCGTACATCAAGGCGGCCGGCGAGATCAAGACCAAGCCGACCCAGCATTCGGTCAAGGAATTGCGCTCCATCGGCATCCAGGCGGATGTCCTGCTGTGTCGTTGCGAACAGCCTTTGCCGCAGTCGGATCGGCGCAAGATCGCGTTGTTCACCAATGTGCCGGAAAAGGCCGTGATCAGCGCCGTGGACGTCGACATCATCTATCGCCTGCCGCTGTGGCTGCACCAGCAAGGCCTGGACGACATCGTGCTGGATCGGCTCAACATCAAGGCCAAGCCTGCGGATCTTTCGGAGTGGACCACCGCGGTGGATGCCATCGAGCATCCGCGCGATGAAGTCAGCATTGCGATTGTCGGCAAGTACGTCGAACACAAGGATGCCTACAAGTCACTCGGCGAGGCCCTGCGCCATGGCGGTCTCAAGCAGCACACGCGGGTCAACCTGCGCTGGGTCGAATCCGAGGAGGTGGAACGTCGGGGCGGCGATGCGCTGCGCGGTGTTGACGGAATCCTTGTTCCCGGCGGATTCGGCAAGCGCGGATTCGAAGGCAAGATCGGCGCCGCGCGCTTTGCGCGTGAGCAGCGGGTTCCGTACTTCGGCATCTGCTACGGCATGCATGCGGCGGTTGTCGAATTTGCACGCAATGTCGCCGGACTTGAGCATGCCAACTCCAGCGAGAATGATCGCAACTGCGTGGACCCGGTGATCGCGCTGATCACCGAATGGACCACCAGCACCGGCGATGTGGAAAAGCGCGATGAGGGCTCCGACCTCGGCGGCACCATGCGCCTGGGCGCGCAGGAATGCCGACTCAAGGCCGGTACGCTGGCGCGTGAACTGTATGGCCAGGATGTGGTGCGCGAACGCCATCGTCACCGCTACGAATTCAACAACCGCTACCGGCAGAAGCTGGAAGACCTTGGCCTGGTCATTTCCGGCAAGTCGATGGACGACCTGCTGGTCGAGATGATTGAACTGGCCAACCACCCCTGGTTCATTGCCTGCCAGGCGCACCCGGAATTCACCTCGACGCCGCGCGACGGGCATCCCCTGTTCATCGGCTTCATCCGCGCCGCACGCGAATACAAGGCCGTGCGCGAGGCACCCGCGGTGGACGGCGTGGTGACGGGTCGATTTGGAGCCACCGCGTGAAGCTCTGTCATTTCGAGGCCGGCCTCGACAAGCCGCTGTTCCTGATTGCCGGACCCTGCGTCATCGAGTCCATGCAATTGCAGTTGGACACCGCAGGCACGCTCAAGGAAATCACCGGCAAACTCGGTATTCCCTTCATCTTCAAGTCCAGCTTCGACAAGGCCAATCGCACCTCGGGTACCAGCTTCCGCGGACCGGGCCTGGAAGCGGGTTTGAGGGTTCTGGACGAAGTCAAACGCCAGATCGGCGTGCCGGTGCTCACCGACGTGCACGAATACACGCCGATGGACGAGGTCGCCAGCGTGGTTGACGTGCTGCAGACTCCGGCCTTCCTCTGTCGCCAGACCGACTTCATCCAGAAGGTGGCCAGTGCCGGCAAGCCAGTCAACATCAAGAAGGGCCAGTTCCTGAGCCCGTGGGAAATGAAACACGTCGCGGCCAAGGCCAAGGCCACCGGCAATGAACAGATCATGGTCTGCGAGCGTGGCGCGAGCTTCGGCTACAACAACCTGGTTTCCGACATGCGCAGCCTCGCGGTCATGCGCGATACCAGTTGCCCGGTGGTGTTCGATGCCACGCATTCCGTGCAATTGCCCGGTGGTGCCGATGGCAAGAGCGGTGGCCAGCGCGAGTTCGTGCCGGTGCTGTCGCGTGCGGCGGTTGCCGTCGGCATTGCCGGAATCTTCATGGAAACCCATCCGAACCCGGAAAAGGCGCTCAGCGACGGGCCGAATGCCTGGCCGCTGGGAAAGATGGAAAGTCTGTTGGCCTCATTGTTGGAAATCGACAGGTTGGTCAAGAGCGCAGGCTTCGAGTAACCCATTGCTATCCAGATTCGCCGCAGTCAAGGCGGGCTCGGATAGCCCGTGAACCTTCAATCATCAGAGATCAGAAAAGAGTCACCATGACAGCAATCCAATCCATCCACGCACGCGAAATCCTTGATTCCCGCGGCAATCCCACGCTTGAAGCCGAAGTCACCCTGAGCGATGGCTCGTTCGGTCGCGCGGCGGTGCCTTCGGGCGCCTCCACCGGTTCACGCGAAGCCGTCGAATTGCGCGATGGCGACAAGTCGCGCTATCTCGGCAAGGGGGTGCGCAACGCGGTGACCAACGTCAACACGAGCATTGCCTCGGCGCTCAAGGGTTTCGATGCCAGCAACCAGCGCGGTCTGGATGAAAAGCTGATTGCCCTGGATGGCTCGCCCAACAAGGGCAAGCTCGGTGCCAATGCCCTGCTGGGTGTGTCGCTGGCCAATGCGCATGCCGTGGCTGCTTCACGGAAGCTGCCCTTGTGGAAGCATCTGGCTGGTGATCGCGCGGCACGGTTGCCGGTGCCGATGATGAACATCATCAACGGTGGTGCGCATGCCGACAACAATGTGGACATGCAGGAGTTCATGATCCTTCCGGTGGGCCTGCCGAGTTTTGCCGAGGCCCTGCGTGCGGGTACCGAGGTGTTTCATGCGCTGAAGTCGGTACTGAAGGGACGTGGCCTCAATACCGCAGTCGGCGACGAGGGTGGCTTTGCGCCGGACCTGCGTTCCAACGAGGAAGCCATCGAGACCATCCTCGAAGCCGTCAACAAGGCTGGTTACCGCATCGGCAAGGACATCTGGCTCGGCCTTGATGTCGCCAGTTCCGAGTTCTACAAGGACGGCACCTATCATCTGGAAGGTGAAGGGAAGATGCTCAATGCCGAGCAGTTGATCGAGTTCTATGCCGGCTGGTGTGCGAAATATCCGATCATTACCATCGAGGATGGCATGGCCGAGGGCGATTGGGATGGCTGGAAAAAGCTGACCGACAAGCTCGGCAAGTCCGTGCAGCTGGTGGGCGACGACCTGTTCGTCACCAACACGGCCATCTTCAAGGAAGGCATCGACAAGCACATCGCCAACGCCATCCTGATCAAGGTCAACCAGATCGGCACGCTGACGGAAACCCTGGACGCCATTGCCATGGCGCAGGCCGCCAACTACGCCTCGGTGATCTCGCATCGCTCGGGGGAAACCGAAGACACCACCATTGCCGACATTTCCGTTTCAACGTCGGCTACCCAGATCAAGACCGGTTCGCTGTGCCGTTCCGACCGTGTGGCCAAATACAACCAGTTGCTGCGCATCGAGGAAGCCTTGGGCAATGCGGCACGCTATGTCGGCACCGGCGCGTTTCCCAACCTGCCCGGATTCCAGGGCTGAGTCAGGTCGCGATTCGATACGTCCATGTTGCGCTATTTGGCACTGATCCTGCTGATCCTGGTCATCGCCCTGCAGGTCAAGCTGTGGTTTGGGCAGGGCGGCATGAACGAGGTCTGGCGCCTGGAAAAGAGCGTGGCCGAGCAGAAAGAAAAGAACGAGGCGCTCAAGGCACGCAACGACGCGCTGGCTGCGGAAGTGGCCAACCTCAAGGATCGCGATGAGGCGGTCGAGGAGCGCGCACGTTCCGAGCTGGGCCTGGTAAAGCCCGGTGAGAAGTTCTACCAAGTGGTGGAGCCGCCGAAAAAACCCGCCAGCCAGGATGCTGACGGTGACTGATCGCGGATTCTGGTGCGTGGTGCCCGCGGCCGGGGCCGGGCATCGCATGGGTGGCGGGATTCCCAAACAGCATCTGCGCATTGGCAGCAGAACCCTGTTGGCCTGGACGCTGGAGCGCCTGGCCTCGCATCCACGCATCGCGGGCTTGATGGTGGTCCTTGCGCAAGGCGACGCGCATTGGGATGGAGTCGCCCAGTGGCTCGGCAAGCCAGTGCGGGTCGCAACTGGGGGTGGCACCCGCGCAGAGTCGGTGCTGGCTGGCCTGCGCGCCTTGTCGGGCGAAGTTGCCCAGCAGGAATTCGTTCTCGTCCACGATGCCGCGCGGCCGCTGGTGCGTCATGCGGACATCGGACGCCTGATGGACTTGGCTGTGGAGTCAGGAGGTGCGCTGCTCGCGGCTCCCGTGCGCGACACCCTGAAGCGCGCGGATGCCCACGGCTGCGTGGAAACCACGGAATCCCGCGAATCGCGCTGGCGTGCGATGACGCCACAGATGTTCCGGCGCGGCGAGCTTGAATCTGCACTTGAATCCGCCATTGCCGCTGGAACCAGCGTTACCGACGAGGCCATGGCCATGGAATTGATCGGCTTGGCGCCCTTGCTGGTCGAGGGTAGCGACGACAACCTCAAGGTCACCACGGCTGCTGACCTGGCGCTTGCTGAATTCCTGCTAGGAGCCTGCGCGGCAGAATGAATTCGAAGCGAAACGGCGCTGACGCGATTCAGTGGATCGATCGGAGGACGCGCATAGCGGGCTCTATGCAAGCCCGACGATTGATCCAATCAATCGATGGCAGCGGCGTTGCAGCCGGATGGCTTCTGCCGCGCAGGCTCCTGGGCCGGACCTTGTCCTGATTCGGGAATACGTGCTGCGTGGAGCGGGCCCGCGAAGTATCCTGATCGTCATTGCCGGGAATTTCGGAAGCAAACATGCGAATTGGCCAGGGTTTCGATGTGCATGCCTTCGGTCCGGGCAATCACGTAGTGCTGGGTGGGGTGAGCATTCCGCACAGCCACGGGCTGGTTGCGCATTCGGATGGCGACGTGGTCATTCATGCCCTGTGTGACGCGATCCTCGGGGCGCTCGCCCTGGGCGACATTGGCCATCATTTTCCACCGTCGGATGCGCGCTGGAAGGATGTCGGTAGTCAGCATTTCCTGCTGCACTGTGCCGGCTTGATGATCGAAAACGGTTACCTCCTGGTGAACGCCGACCTGACCGTAGTCTGCGAGAGCCCGAAAATCGGACCGCATGCAGAATCCATGCGCAGGAATCTTGCGGCCGGTTTGGGCTGTCGGATCGGTGACATCAGCATCAAGGCAACCACCACCGAGCAACTTGGCTTCTGCGGTCGAAAGGAAGGCATCGCCGCGATGGCCGTCGTCCTGCTGCAGCGCCGTCCGGCCTCAAGCACCGAAACCCCGGGCAATCCGGAATTGCAGAGCTTGATTGCGCAGCTGGATCTGGACCCACTGAATGAGTGAGTTGCCCTACGCGCACGGGGGGCCGCCCCTGCAAGGCGTGATGCGAGCTCAAGCCGAGGATTTCCAGGTTGATGAGGTGCTCGGCTTCGCTGCGGATGGCAGTGGCGAGCATGCATTGCTCACCGTCGAAAAACGCGGCGCGAACACCGAATGGGTGGCGCAGCAGATTGCGCGCTTTGCCGGTGTTCCTCCCATGGCCGTGGGTTTCTCTGGCCTCAAGGATCGGCACGCGCTGACCCGGCAAGCGTTCAGCGTGCACTTGGCGGGGCGCAAGGATCCGGATTGGTCTGCGATGCCTGTGCAAGGCGTGAGCGTGCTTGCAGCCGCGCGCCATTCGCGCAAACTCAAGCGCGGAGTGCACCGCGCCAATCAATTCCGGATCCGCTTGCGTGATGTGTGCGGAGATCGGGCCGCGGCCGAACACAGGTTGCGCCAATTGCGCGAACTCGGTGCGCCCAACTACTTTGGCATCCAGCGCTTTGGGCATGGCGCAGACAACCTGCGCGCCGCGCGCGAACTCTTTGCCGGCAAGCGCATGGGCAGAAGCCAGCGCGGATTTGCACTTTCCGCCGCGCGCTCGGCCTTGTTCAATGCCGTGCTGGCCCGACGTGTCGTCGATCAAACCTGGAACGAGGCACTGCCTGGCGAGGTGTTCATGCTGGCTGGGACGCACTCCATCTTCGGGCCGCAAACGCTGGATGCCCAACTCCTTGAACGCCTGCAGCAACATGACATCGACCCAACCGGTCCCATGTGGGGTGCAGGCGAGCTGCGAACCCGCGACCTGGTTGCGGAACTGGAGCGCGACGCCGTCCTGCATGATGAGGATTTGGCCGCAGGTCTTGCTGCTGCCGAACTGCGCCAGGAACGCCGTTCACTGCGCATGATGCCGGTGGATCTTGACGCCGTATGGCAGGACACGGACTGCCTGGAGCTGAGGTTCACCTTGCCCTCGGGATGTTTCGCCACGTCCCTGATCCGCGAAATGGGCAGATTTCGTGAATCGTGATCGGGGCAGCGACCCTGTCGGAAGTCACTCCTTGCCAGCCCGCCTATAGTGCAGGTGATCGGTGTCAAGCCGATCGCGCAACTACTGGAGATCGACATGAAACGCCTCTTGTTTTGTGCAGCTGCGGTATGCCTGATGGTTTTGCCTGGGTGCGCGAGTACTGGCGAGAGCCGGTACACCAACGACGCCAAGTTTGTCGTTGACCAGGACTATGTGAATGCGGTCAATTCGGCCAGTCGCAGAATGGGTGTTCGGGTGACTTGGGTGAATCCACCCACCATCCGCGTGGAAAAAGGCGACATCCGCGATTGATCAATGTCCTTGCAGCAGGACGAGGACGGCCCCCGTTCCTCCCTGTGCAGGCAGCGCCGACGCGAAGGCTAGCACGTCTCCACGCTGGCGCAGGAGTCGTTCGGTCATGCGCTTGAGAACCGGGCCGCGCGAGGCCGAGCGCAACCCCTTGCCATGGACGATGCGCACGCAGTATTCGCGTTGCCGGATTGCTTCATTCAGGAACAGGGTGACAGCCGAGCGCGCAACCGCCTCGGTCATCTGGTGCAGGTCTATTTCGGAACGAATGCTGTATTGACCGCGCCGCAGGCGCTTCAGCATAGCCGCAGGTTGCCCGGGTTTCAGGTAATGGATTTCATCGCCCTGCTCGATGCTGCCCGGATCGAAATCCCCGCTCAGCAACTCCTCTCGCACTGCCGCTTCGTCTCGTTCGAATTGCCGCGGCACCGGTTCCGGGCGCGGCGTGGTCGGAGTGGCTTCCGCCTCACCTTGCAAGCGGCGCACGCGGCCGACTGCGCTGTGAAACAGATCCTTGTCATCTTGCGCGACAGTTGCGCGCGGCGGGCGCGAGCCTCGTTGTCGGGTTGGCCTTGGCATCGTTGGAGTGGCTATGGAACAGCAAGGACGGCGGGAAGAATCGACGATGGCATGATGTGCTGCGGCTGACAAGCAATGCGCCGGATAGCGTGCTCAATCCTTGCGCTTTCAGGGGCGCAGCCACGGCGGACCACATTCAGCACCGGCGGTGAATCCGGTATGCTTCCGCTTTGAAGTTCAATCATCCGCCCTTGCTGGCGCTTGCGCTGGCATGGTCCGGATCTGCAATCCGCAGGAAGCCTTGCATGCGAGTTCTGGTCAGCAACGACGATGGGGTCGACGCCCCGGGCATACTCATGCTCGCGCGGCAATTGGCCAGCATTGGCGATGTGGTCGTGGTGGCACCGGACCGGGATCGCTCCGGGGCCAGCAATTCGCTGACCCTGGACCAGCCAATCCGCGTCAAGCGCCTGGCCGAAGACCGATTCAGCGTGGCTGGCACTCCCACCGATTGCGTGTACCTCGCCTTGTCCGGAATGCTCAAGCTCATGCCGGATATCGTGGTTTCGGGAATCAACAGCGCCGCCAATCTGGGCGATGACGTGATCTACTCGGGCACCGTCTCGGCAGCGATGGAGGGTCGCTTCCTCGGCTTGCCGGCCATTGCCGTTTCCCTGGCGAGCCGCGACCACAAGGGGCAGCATTATGAATCCGCGGCCAAGGCCGTATTGATGCTGATTCGTCGCCTGCTGGTCGATCCGCTGCCGGCGGATACCATTCTCAACGTCAATGTCCCCGACTTGCCGTGGGACGGGATTCGCGGGCTTTCGGTGGCGCGGCTTGGGCGCCGACACCGCGCGCCGGCGTGCGTTGAACAGATCGACCCGCGTGGCCGTCCCATGTACTGGATCGGTCCACCGGGTGATGCCGAAGATGACGGTCCTGGCACGGACTTCCACGCCGTGCGCGAAGGCTATGTTTCCATCACGCCCATCCATGTCGATCTCACCCGCTACCAGGCACTTGAAAAGGTGGGCGGCTGGGTCAGTTCGCTGAGCATGCAGGAAAACGCTGCATGAGTTGCATGCCATGAGCCGGTTCGTACGGACACCACCACCCGAGGCGCGCGGCCTTGGCATGACTTCCCAGCGTGCACGGGATCGCTTGATCGAAAGACTGGTTGCCGAGGGAATTCGCGATCAGCGCGTGCTCGGCGTGCTGCGCCAGTTGCCGCGCCACCTGTTCATCGACGAAGCCCTGGCCACCCGCGCCTACGAAGATACCGCCTTGCCGATCGGGCAAGGCCAGACCATCTCGCAGCCTTACGTCGTTGCGCGCATGACCGAACTGCTGATTGAAAACGGGGTGCCGCGCCGCGTGCTTGAGATTGGCACGGGCTCCGGCTACCAGTGTGCCGTGCTTTCCAGTCTTGTCGAGCAGGTCTTCACGGTGGAGCGCATCGATGAATTGTTGCGCAATGCGAGACGACGTTTCCGCAAGCTCGGCATGTCCAACATCCGATCGCGGCATGACGATGGTCGACTGGGCTGGCCCGACGAGGCGCCGTTCGACGCAATCCTGGTGACCGCGGCAGGCGCTGATCTGGAAAATGCCTTGCTCGACCAGTTGGCACCGCAGGGCGTACTGGTTGCGCCGGTGGGTCCGCCGGGCCGACAGGAATTGCTGCGCGTGGGCCGGGACGCCGATGGGGCCTGGCAACGCGAAACCGTGGCCGCGGTCAGTTTCGTGCCCTTGCTCGGCGGTGTCGCTTGAATCGCCTGCTGCGAGCGCAGGATGCGTCGGCATGAAACTGTTCAAGCCGCTGTATGAAAAGGCGCTGAGTTGGTCCAGTCATCCGAGAGCCGAGCCCATACTCGGCGGGCTCAGCTTTGTTGAAGCCATCATCTTTCCGGTCATGCCGGAGATCATGCTGGGGCCGATGGTGTTGGCGCGCCCGCAGAAATGGGCACGTTTTGCCACGATCAGCATGGTCTTTTCCGTACTCGGGGCATTGGTCGGCTACGCCCTCGGGCACTTCGCGTTTGCCGCTGTTCGCCCGCTGCTCGATTCGCTGGGGTGGCTGGGACGCATTGATGCCCAGGTGGCCGAATTGCAGGTCATTGCGACGCAAAGCCCATGGTCGGCGTTCTGGATACTGGTGTTGGCCGGATTCTTGCCTATTCCCTTGAAGATATTCACCTGGGCCTCGGGCATCGTCGGCGTTCCCTTGCTGCCATTCGTGGCAAGCATGCTGATCGGGCGGGGCAAGCGCGTGTACCTTTTGGCCGGACTGATCCGCCTGGCGGGTCCGCGTGCCGAAGCGGCCCTGCATCGCTGGATAGAATGGATAGGTTGGGCCGTCGTGGCCCTGATTGTTCTTGTCATTGTCTACATGAAGTACATTAACTAGGTGATTGATAATAAAAACAAAATAACTGCGGCGTTCTTGCTTGGCCTGTTCATGGCCGGGTGTGCTTCGACACCTCCGGCACGGGTCGAGGATCGCAGTATCGGGCGTCCCCATCCGCAGCGGTCGACACCACGACACGAGCAGGACCGCCTGCCCATCGGAAGCTATCGGGTGCAGCGCGGCGACACGCTGTACAGCATTGCCTTCCGCAATGGCATGGATTACCGGGATCTGGCGGCAGCCAATGGCATCAAGTCGCCGTACACCATTCTTGTCGGGCAGGTGATTCGCCTCGACGCAAAACCCGCGCCCGTTGGCCCATCGCAGTCGTCGCAGCGCGTGGTTCGTGCAGACCCGCCGCAGCGCCGCCAGGAACCCGCCTCCAAACCGCAATCCGGATCGCAGGCACAGCATGTGGCGCCAGCGCCGGTTGTTTCCACGCCACCTCCCGTTGCGCCCGGCATTGCCAGGGTGCCCGAGCCGTCTCCCGCCAAGCCGGTAAACCCGTCACCAACGGTTGCTGCTTCCGATGCGGACGGCCTGAAGTGGCAATGGCCGGCCAAGGGTGCCCGGGTCAATGGGTATGTGGCCGGCGACCAGACCCGCCAGGGCATCGATATTGCCGGCACGGCAGGGGACGCGGTGCGCTCTGCCGCAGACGGCGTGGTGGTCTACAGCGGAAACGGCCTGATCGGGTATGGCGAGCTGATCATCGTCAAGCACAGCACGTCGATGTTGTCGGCCTACGGGCACAACCGCCGGCGGCTGGTACAGGAAGGCGACTCGGTGAAGCTGGGGCAGCAGATTGCGGAAATGGGATCGACCGGTGCCAAGCGCGACATGCTGCATTTCGAGATCCGCAGGAACGGCAAGCCGGTCGACCCCTTGCGTTACTTGCCCGCGCAGTGAATCGTCCCATGCCGAATGGCGATTTCAATGTGCAATCGCTCGGACTATGCTGATTCCGTCATGGCCGCAGCCGATCTCAACTCCAGCAGCGAACCGGAAGTCGAGGAATTTCTCGAACTGCTCGATGCCATTGAACCGGCCGACGAAGAGGTGCGCAGTTCGACCGGCGCGTATCTGAACGAGATCGGGTTGATTCCGCTGCTGCAGGCAGAACAGGAATGGGAACTGGCGGAGCGTGTGCAGGCGGGTGATGGCGAAGCCAGGCGGCACCTGATCGAGGCCAATTTGCGTCTCGTCGTTACGGTGGCCAGGAACTACGTCGGCCGTGGCGTGCCGCTGATGGACCTGATCGAGGAAGGCAATATCGGACTGATCCGGGCGGTGGAGAAGTTCGAGCCAGCGCGCCGACTGCGATTTTCCACCTATGCCATGTGGTGGATCCGGCATGGCGTGCAGCACGCCTTGTCACATCAGGGCCGCACAGTCCGCGTTCCCGTGCATGTGCTGCGTGAACTTGCGCAGGTGTTGCGCGCAAACCGGGAGTTGACGGCGCAACTGGGCCGCACGCCCAGCATGGAAGAACTGGCCAGGTCCGTAGGCAAACGCGCAGCGGATGTGGCCGAGTTGTTCCTTGCCAATGAACACATCAGTTCGCTGGATGCGCCGATGTCCGATGCGGATGATCGCGGGCTCATCGAGCAATTGGGAAGCGAGCCCGATTCTCCAGGCTCGACCGCGCGGGAAGCCGCGGCGGCTGGGCAGCTGCAGGCGTGGCTGGAGGCGCTCAATCCTCGCCAGCGCCTGGTGGTTGAGCGCCGCTATGGATTGAATGGGGAGCCGGTGCATTCGCTCGCCGAGATTGCCGGCGAGCTTCGGGTTTCCCGCGAACGCGTGCGCCAGATCCAGGAAGAGGCTCTGAAACGCCTGCGCAAGCTCGGCCAGCAATCGGCCTCAGGCTGAATCCGCAGCGCTCAGCAGGAATGCCGCTACCGCGCGCCGCCCTTCGGCGGCCAGCAGGTTGTAGGTGCGCGCCGCCGCGCGGTTGTCCATGACCTCGACACCGATACCGCTGCGCAGCAATGTTGCCAGGAGACTGGGGTGGGGAAATTGCTGGCGCTCACCCGTCCCCAGGATCACCAGCTCCGGCTGCAGGTTGGCGATGATCTGCATGGCCTCGTCGTCGATTTCCTCGACGCGGGTTGGTGTCCAGTTCTCGACTACGCGATCCACGCAGATCACGAAGCTCGCGTGCAGATCGCGATCGATGACCCGTGCCACCTGGTGACTGATCGCGCGGATGAAGAAGTAGCCCTCGGCACGATCATGGATGAGTTGCATGTGGGTACGAACCTTCCGTCCTAGCGGGGCAGCGGCAGGCGCGGTTCCTTCTCGTTGCGCTTCCACAGGCTGGCGGTATGGCCGATGAGTTGCACGATCTCGGCCCCGCTTGCCTCCACCAGCGCGGCGAGCTGGGCGGCACGTTCTTCCTTGTCGGCGCCCGAAAGTCGAACCTTGAGCAGTTCGTGGTGGTCGAGGGCGAGCTTCAGTTCTGCGATCAGGCTGGGGCTGACACCCTTCTGGCCGAGCAGGATCACCGGTGAAAGCGAGTGTGCCAGGCCACGCAGGTAGCGTTTTTGTGACGGGGAAATGGTCATGAACGGAATTCGAATGCGGATGGGAGGCGGGGGAGAAGGTGAGCCAATCAAGGTATTATGCGGGCAAACCCCTGAATGAAGAACGCGCTCGGCGCGCTTTGAAGACAACGTGGCGCGAAGCAAATCAAGTTCCCGCTGGCTGCAGGAGCATTTCAGCGATCCCTATGTGAAGCGTGCCCAGGCGGAAGGCTGGCGTTCGCGCGCCGTGTTCAAGCTGGACGAGTTGATCGAACGCGAAAAACTCCTGAAGCCGGGCATGTGCGTGGTCGATCTGGGTGCTGCCCCGGGAGGCTGGTCGCAAATGGTACGCGAGCGGCTCGGTGACAGCGGGCGAATCGTTGCCCTGGACATCCTGCCCATGCAGGGCATTGGCGGGGTCGACTTCATCCTCGGCGATTTCCGGGAGGCGTCGGTCCTGCAACAACTGGAAGACGTGCTGGGCGGGATGCGCGTGGATCTTGTGCTTTCCGACATGGCCCCCAACATGAGCGGAGTCGGGGCGGTGGATCAGGACCGTTCCATGGTTTTGGCGGAATTGGCGGCGGATTTTGCCGGCAATCACCTGAAAGCGGGTGGTTCGTTCCTTACAAAACTGTTCCAGGGACAGGGATTTGATGAATACATCCGGCGCTTGCGCAGCCAGTATGCACAGGTCAGCATTCGGAAACCCAAGGCATCGCGGTCGCGCAGCAACGAGGTTTACGCAATGGCATCGGCAAAGCGGTCCTGAAAATCGGGTATTGAGTAGGCAGTTGAGAAGACGATGAACGAAATGGCAAAAACCTTGCTGCTCTGGGTGGTCATCGCCGTTGTGTTGTTGACGGTGTTCCAGAGTTTCAATCCGCAGTCGGCCTCGACCAAGGATGTTTCCTATTCCGAGTTCATGCAGGCCGTGCGTGACAAGCGGGTCGATGAAGTGCTGGTGCACAACGACGGGCGCACGGTTGAGGCAAAACTGCAGGACGGCAGCAGCGTGCGCACCACGGCGTTGCTCACTGAAAAGTCGATTGCCGACATCGAGACGGATGTGCCAAAGGTGAAAGTCGAGGCCACCGACCCGCCGATGCCGCTGGCATTGCGCCTGCTGTTCGACTGGCTGCCGCTGATCGTCATTTTCGGCCTGATCTTCTATTTCATGCGCCAGATGCAATCCGGAGCAGGCGGACGCGGTGCCATGTCGTTTGGCCGCTCGCGGGCCAAGCTGCAGGGTGAGGACCAGATCAAGATCACCTTTGCCGATGTTGCCGGCTGCGATGAGGCCAAGGAAGAAGTTTCCGAACTGGTCGAGTTCCTGCGCGATCCGTCCAGGTTCACCAAGCTGGGCGGCAAGATTCCGCGCGGCGTGTTGATGGTGGGTTCGCCGGGTACCGGCAAGACCCTGCTGGCGAAGGCCATTGCCGGCGAGGCCAAGGTGCCGTTCTTCTCCATTTCCGGTTCCGACTTCGTCGAAATGTTTGTCGGCGTGGGCGCAGCCCGCGTGCGCGACATGTTCGAACAGGCCAAGAAGCAGGCGCCGTGCATCATCTTCATTGACGAAATCGATGCCGTTGGTCGCCATCGCGGCGCTGGTCTCGGCGGTGGACACGATGAGCGCGAACAAACGTTGAACCAGTTGCTGGTCGAGATGGACGGATTCGAGGGCAGCGAAGGCGTCATTGTCATTGCCGCCACCAACCGACCGGATGTGCTGGATCCCGCCTTGCTGCGTCCCGGCCGCTTCGACCGCCAGGTCGTGGTACCCCTGCCTGACCTCAAGGGTCGCGAGCAGATCCTCAAGGTGCACATGCGCAAGGTGCCCTTGTCTGCGGATGTGGAGCCGTTGACCATTGCGCGCGGCACGCCTGGCTTCTCCGGTGCCGATCTGGCCAACCTGGTCAACGAGGCGGCCCTGTTTGCCGCGCGCGGAAATTCGCGTGAGGTCAGCATGCAGGATTTCGAGCGGGCCAAGGACAAGATCATGATGGGCGCCGAGCGTCGCTCCATGATCATGAGCGACGACGAGAAGAAGCTCACCGCTTACCACGAGGCCGGGCACGCGATCATCGGCCGCCTGGTGCCCGATCACGATCCCGTTTACAAGGTCACCATCATTCCGCGTGGTCGTGCGCTGGGCGTGACCATGTATCTCCCGGAAAACGACCGCTACAGCTACAACAAGGAAAACATCGAGAGCCGCCTGTGTTCGCTTTACGGCGGCCGCGTCGCCGAGGAGCTGATCTTCGGTGCCGACAAGGTCACCACGGGTGCCTCCAACGATATCGAGCGTGCCACCAAGATGGCGCGCAACATGGTCACCAAGTGGGGCTTGTCCGAGAAACTCGGTCCCATTGCCTACAGCGAAGAAGAGGACGAAGTGTTCCTCGGACGTTCGGTCACCCAGCACAAGAATGTCTCCGATGACACCGCACGCCTCATCGACGTGGAAGTGCGCGAGATCCTGGATCGGGCGTATGCGCGCAGCACACATTTGCTGTCAGCGAACATGAGCCGCCTGCACGTCATGGCCGAGGCCTTGTTGCAGTACGAAACCATCGATGCCCAGCAGATCGAGGACATCATGAATGACCGCCCGGTGAATCCTCCGAAGGACTGGAGCAACGATTCGACACCGGGGTCCGGAGGCGCGAAGCCGCGCGGTGAAAGTCCGATCGGCGGACCTGCGGTGCAATCGCGCCGCGGTTCTACCGTTTGAGGCACTTTCCCTTGTCAGGGCTCGATTGATCGCAGAGGCCGCCGCAGGGCGGCCTTCTGTTTTCACGGTTGGGAGGCCAGCATGTTTTCACCTGTTCTTGATTGCCGGGGTAGGGAGGTGGTGCTGGATACCACTCGCATCGTGGGCATCATCAACGTAACTGCCGATTCCTTTTCCGACGGCGGACGCTTTCTGGATCCCGCAGCGGCCATCGAGCATGGGCTGGGCCTCGCCGAAGAGGGCGCCGACATATTGGACGTGGGTGCGGAATCCACCCGGCCCGGCGCGCATCCGGTTTCCCCGGAGCAGCAGATTGCCCGCGTCGTGCCGGTGATCGAGGCGCTGGTGAAACGCACGCCTGTGGCGATTTCGATTGATACCTCGGATCCTGCGGTCATGCGTGCCGCTGTCGCTGCCGGCGCAGGATTCATAAATGATGTACGGGCCTTGCGCAGCGAAGGCGCGCTGGAAGCCGCGGCGGAATTGCAGGTGCCGGTGTGCTTGATGCACATGCAGGGCGAGCCGGGCAGCATGCAGGACAATCCGCAGTATGACGACGTGGTCGGTGAGGTGCAGCGATTCCTTTCGGATCGCGTGTTTGCCTGCCAGCTCGCCGGCATCGACAAGGCCCGCATCGTGGTCGATCCGGGCTTCGGATTCGGCAAGTCGCTGCAACACAATCTGGAATTGCTGCGGAATGTCGCCCGTTTTGTCGAGATTGCGCCGGTGATGGTGGGGCTTTCGCGCAAGTCGATGTTTCGTGAGTTGACCGGGCGCGAAGATCCGGCCCTGCGCACATCCGCTTCCACTGCCGGTGCATTGCTGGCGGCCCAGGGGGGCGCTTGCCTGATCAGGACACACGATGTCTCAGCAGTGCGTGATGCATTGCGAGTGCTCGCGGCAGTTGGATCCTTGTCACGAGCTGGCGCCTCCGCGCGCAAGGTTTCATCGGCAAGTCCCTGGGACGATGACTGAGTAGCACCCCACGCGTCGCGGCCCGCGCCGCAGCCGAGTGTGCCATTGGCCGCCGTTTTGCGGTTTAATGCCGGTCTTGGATGCGAGATCGTCCAGCGCGTCCGCCGCACCTGGAGGGTTGAACCATGAGCCGTTTTTTCGTCCCGCTCGCGTGGCTTCTTTGGGTTGCAGGCACACCTTCCCTGGCGGATGAATCCTGGCAGCCCTATGTGAGTTCCGATGGGGCCATGGCTGCAGTGCAGCCCATCGACTCCATGATGGTGGTCGATTGCCTGCTGCCCGGGCAGATGCGGCGCTCGGGCGCGATGTCCTACATGGGGCCGCGATTGCCGGTCAAGACCACCGCGCAGTTGTGCTCCATGCGCGGTGGCGAGTACGTCGCCTATGATCGCGCCACGATCAAGTCCAGCCTCGCGGTGTGGATGGAGAAGGCCAAGGCCGGCGACGCCACAGCACAATTCTATGTCGGCCAGATCTATGAGAAGGGCATGGATTCGGCTCCCGATTATGAATCGGCCGCAACGTGGTATCGAAAGGCTGCGGAGTCCGGTTCCAACGAAGCCAAGTTGTCACTCGCTGCCATGATGGAAGCAGGGCGCGGCATGGCGGCGGATGCCACGGCAGCAGTGAACCTCTATCGCGAAGCCATGGGCATCAAGGGCAACGAGCTGATCAGCAAGGACGAGGCTGATTCGCGCGTGGCCGAGGTCGAGCGCCAGAACGCCCAGTTGCGCAGCGAGTTGGCCATGCAGCGTGCCGAAGCACAGACGGCGGTGACCCGACTTGAAGGGGAAGTCGCGTCCCTCAAGGCTGCCAACGCAAGCCAGAAGCGTGACACGCGCAAGATGGCTGCGCTGGAAAAATCCCTGCGCGACGCCATGCAGCAGCGCGATGAAGTCGAGCGCAAGCTTGCTGCTGTTCCGGCCAGCACCGCGCAGGACACCGTGGCGCAGACCCGCAGCGTGGTCGTGCCGCTGGTTTCGGAAAGTCGTGCCTTGCAGGTTGCGGCTGATGGGGTCAAGTTTGGTCGTTACCACGCCTTGATCATCGGCGTGCAGAACTACCTCAGCTACGATCCCTTGAAGACGCCGATCAGCGATGCCAAGGCCATCGCCAATGTGCTCGAAAACCGCTACGGGTTCGAGACGACGACCTTGCTTGATGCGGATTTCTCGTCCATCGTCGGCAGCATCGTGCAGTTGTCCTCGAAGATTGGCCCTGAGGACAACGTCCTGATCTATTTTGCCGGACATGGCGTGATCAATGCCGAACAGCGTGGATTCTGGCTGCCGCTGGATGCACGCCAAAGCGAGCGCAGCCCTGCCTTGCCGAATGAAACGCTGGCGGAGTTCCTGGCCATGTTCAAGGCGCGCAGCGTGCTGGTCATTGCGGATTCCTGCTTTGGCAGCGCGCTGTCCGGATCGGTCGGCTCCTATACGGGAGGTCCGGCCGAATACGCGGACGGGATACCGGGTGGATACCTCAGCCGCAAGGCGCGCTATGTGCTGTCTTCCGGAGGCATGAGCCCGGTGCTGGACCAGGCCGGTGACGGTCATTCCGTATTTGCCTCGGCCCTGTTGCAGGTGTTGCGCAACAACACGCGCATCCTGACCCAGACTGGACTCGAGAAGGCGTTGGTCGGCCCCGTGCGCGAAAGCTCGCAGCAATTGGGTATGCAGCAGACCCCAGACTTGATGAAGATCCGCGAGGCGGGTGATGCGGGCGGTGCATTTTTCCTCGTGCCGCGCAGCGAGCCGGGCAAGGGATGAGGCAGGTGATGCAAGTCCAGGTGTTGAAGGAGAGTTTCGGCTGCGGCGAAACCATCGCCACAGGCTAGTCCAGAAAAAGGGGGCAACAACATGCAAATCGAGCAGAATTCGGCAGCCGGCCCGTTGATCGCGGCTCCGACATCGGGCCGTCATTGGACTTTGTCGCGAGCATTGGCCGTCACTTGCCTGTTGGTAGGCCTCGTCGCTGCGACTGAAGCAGTCGCGGTACCTGCGCAGATCGGGGTCGACGTTCATGCAACGCCTGCCAGGTTGCTTCCGGGTGCAACGGCCCACTATGTCGTGGAAGTCAGGAACTCCGGTGGAATGCAAGCGGGCGCCCGCTTGGGCGTTGCCATTCCGGAAGGCTTGCAGAACGCAGCCTGGACCTGCGTCGCGCATGCTGGTTCACGTTGTTCCGCGGCAACGGCAAGCGGCAATCTGAACCAGTCGTTGGACGGCCTTGCTGCCGGCTCCGCGCTGGAATTCCATCTCGATGCACGAGTAAGCAGCGCGCCGCCTGCGTTCGTCGACCTGCAGGCGAGCACCAGCTTGCCGACGGGAGCACGCTGCGCCGATGGTCAGACTGCGCCGTGTCGCGCGCGCGCTTCCCTGCCGGCCGGCGCCGGGGTGGTTCTGGATCTGTCGTCCTCGGCAACTGCACTGCTTGCAGGACAGGTCGTGCAATATTCGATCACCGCACGCACCGATACGGTGCACGCCAGTACCGCGGGAAGTGTGCTGCGCAGCCCCGTGCCGAATGGCTTGATCAACAGCCACTGGACCTGCCAATCGTCGGCTGGCGCGTGTGCGCAAGCCCAGGGCACCGGTTCGATTGAACAGGTGCTGGGGAATTTCTCGGGATCGGAGCTTCGTTTCGATATCACGGCGGAGGTAGCCGCCAATCCTCCAGCCACCATTGTTCAGCTTGCGGCACTTGCTCCTCCCTTCGGCGCCGCGTGCGTTGGCGGTGGATCGCGGAATCTGGACTCGGCTGGCGGCGTTTGCGTGGCTCGCAACGCCCTGGCAACGACACCGTGGATTTTCGCCAGCCGCAGTCCGGACTACAGCGTGGATGGCGCAACGGTTTCAAATCGATTCGTACTCGAGAACCATGGCACTACGGCCGCCAGCACCACGATTTCCTTGCCTCTGCCGGAACAGGCATCCGGGATCCGTTGGACGTGCCAGGGATCGGGCATGAGTTGTCCTCAGTCCAGCGGTACGGGTCCGGTGTCGGTCAGCGTGCCGTCCTGGCCGGGAGAGGCGCGTCTTGTTTATGACGTGGTCACCCGATTCGATGGCGCCGAGTCCGTTCGTGGAGAAAGCCGAATGACCGTCATGGCTCCGGCATCGGCGCGGTGTGGTAACGCGGAAACGCGACCACCTTGCGTTGCCATCCATGCCTTGGCACCCGACCAAGGCAATCTTGATCTGCAACTCGGGGTGGATCGACTCGGAGCCAAGCCTGGACAAGACGTGATCTACACCGTCGAAGTCGGCAATGCGACCAATGCCCCGGTGGCGGAGAACCTCGTCCTCAGCGTGGCTTTGCCGAAGGGTATCGAGACGTTTTCTTCCTGGTCGTGCTCGGCTTCGGGTGCGGTTTGTCCATACGCCAATGGAAGTGGAGCCATCAGGCAGGTGCTGACCAAACTCGGCCCCGATGCCCGAATGACTTTCAAGATTGTCGCGCGAGTGTCATCGGATGCCCCGGATCTGGTTTCGGCATCGGCAGTCCTGGCGCCGCCAGTTGGCGCCAATCTCGGATGCAGGCTGACTTCCGGAAGGAATGCGGCTTGCGTGTCCACCGCGGAATTTTCCACAACGCCCGTATTTGCGCTTGGGCAGTCCGCCGCTGGCGGCGATGCTGCCACGGGTGGATCGGTCAATTATTCGATGGACGTGTTCAACATGGGTGCGGGAAGCGGGCAGGTGAGCATACGCAACATGCTTCCCGTCGGATTGAGCGGCGCCCATTGGACCTGCACCGGATTGGGCATGGTCTGCCCGGAACAGGCCGGCAATGACGGGATTGCAACGGGATCGACCCGGATGCCGAGCGGTGCCGGACTGCGCTTCGACGTCTCAGGCGAGTCAGATGTCATTTCAGGCTCGGTCATCGACAGCGTTCTCGAGGCCATCCCCTCTGCGCGGGGACGCTGTCATCCGGATCTTGCTGCAGCACCGAACCTGCAAACCTGTACCGATCAGCGCGAGACCAGCGCGCAACCGCTGCTCGACTTGAACCTGCGGGGTCTCCAGCCACAGTTGCTGGTGGGTGGTACGGCAGATTGGATCGTGACCGTGGGCAACCAGGGTGGCGAAGCGCAGTCAACGGGTCTGAGTATTCCGCTGCCGACTGGTATCGCCCGCCTGGACTGGACCTGCGATGGATTCGGTGGTGCTGTTTGTCCGTTGGCGCAGGGAGCCGGTGCGATCGCGACGCAGATCGGACGCATTCCCTCGGGCGGAGCCCTTGCCTACAGGCTCCGTGCAGTGCTGGCCCAGTCCACGTTGGATCGCATCGAGTGGGTTGCTGAGCTGGTACCTCCAGCGGATGGACACTGCATAGCCGATAGTTGTGTGCGCGCAAGCACGACTCCGGTCCGGTCCATGCCTGCAGCGCACCTCGAGCTGTCGATGCTTTCCGGGACGGAACCTGTCCAGGCAGGCGGCACCTCGACGTGGACACTGGACGTGCGCAACCTTGGCAGCGAAATGGCGCGGAACGTGGCCATTGCCACGGGACCGGCGGATTCCGGCGTTTCGGTTTTGAGCTGGACCTGCACCGGTCTCGAATGCCCGGCTCCGAGCGGATCCGGGCCAATCGGCCACACCGTCAGATCGCTCGCCGCTTTCAACTCGGAATCAGACATTGCGGATTCCGACCAGCCAGGACGGCTCGTCTATTCCATCGTGGGTCGCGTGGATTCGGCAGCGCGACCCGAGGTAGCGTTGTCCGCAACTGCGCGGCCTTCGGATTCCGACAGTTGCTCGAGCGTTGACTGCCGTATCGACGCGGCCGTAAGCGAAGCGCCTGCGGGATTGTCGCCCGAGGTGACCTTGACGTTGACGGCGGATACGACCCAGGCAACGCTCGGTGGCACCGTCCAGTTCACCTATCGCCTGGAATCCACAGGCGGCACGCCGGTTTCCAGCCTGCAGGCCAGTGGCTTCGCCCAAGCGGGCATCGACAGCATGTCCTGGACCTGCGTTGCCACCGGCGGTGCCTCATGCACGCCTTCGGGAGTTGGCGACATCAACGACTTCCCAACGACTTTTTTTCCCGGCGCTACGCTGACGTACACGATCACGGCAGATGTCACCGATGCGACGCAGTATCCATTCGTCGAGTATTCCGGATTCGTTGTGGGCAGCCTCGGCCAGATCAACACGCCAAACGGCCCATCCATTCCCTGTGTGCCTGCAAGCTGCTCGGTCAACATTTCGGTGCCATTGACGCTGCCACCTGCGGCGATGCGGGTCACCAAGACAGCCAACAAGACATCGCTGATTCCCGGGGACAGCGTGCGGTACACGGTGACTTTCGAGAACACCGGTGGAGACTTTGATTCGGTCGCAAACAACCTTCAATTTGGCGATCCGATTCCGAACGGATTGGAATCCTTTGCCTGGACGTGTACCGGCGTCGGATTCAAGGCGTTTTGCCCCCAGCAATCCGGAACGGGACCGATTGCCGACAGTATTTCCTTCCTGAGTCCAGGCGAAGCGATTGTCTACACGATTGATGCGGTGGTATCCGCCAACGCAAGCGGCAGTGTGCTGAACCGGGCCTTCATGACCGGTGACAGCATCAGCTGCACACCGGCCAGCTGTCAGGCGGTACTCAATCTCCCGGTGGAAGGCCAGATTCCGACCACGGTCGAGATCACCAAGCTGGCCAGTCCGGCCTCGGGAATTCCGGTTGTCCCGGGGCAGGCAATCAGCTGGACCTTGCGGGCATCCAACGCGGGGGCTGCAACATCGGCGCCCGTGGTTCTTACCGACAACTTGCCGGCAAATGTGGAAAACCTGATAGTCCAGCCAGCCGGCGGGGTACAGTGCAGCTCGTTGACGCCAGCGCCTGGTGAGCAACTGGTCTGCACGATTCCACAAGGTTTCTCCGGGGAGCGCCTGGTTGTCATTTCGGCAACGGTTCCCGGCTCCGCAATCTCGGCGATCTCGAACTCGGTCAGCGCCTCGGGCGCAGATCAGCCCACCTGCGTTTCGTGCAGCGTGAGCAATCCGATTGCGCTGCCGGTGGATGTCTCCGTTGCCAACCCCAGGGCATTCTCCGCAGGTGGCATTCAGGGCACCCTGGTTGACATCGTGAACCTGTCAGCGGTCAGCGCCGGCAATATCTCGGTAACCATCAGTCCGGCGGCATCCCTGCAACTGCTGGCGCCGCTCTCGACCGGCTGTACCGCGACGCAAGGTGCGGGCGGCAGTGTCTCGGTAAGCTGTCCCAATCCACCCAGCTCCCAGGGCATCCAGTGCTCGGGCAATTCCTGCTCGCTGGCGCAGATTCCATCCGGCGCAGCGGTGAGCTTGTTCGTGGCCTTGAACCCCAACAGCAATGCCACGCTTGAGGCACCGGTGGCAGGCGATGTCAATCCGGCCAACAATTCCATCAATCTGACGGCCGGGGGTACGCCATGATCGCGCCTGTTTCCAGGTCCCGTTCCCTTGCATCTGTCCGCTTCGCGGCATGCGCGAGTCTGCTGGCCGCACTTGCCATTCCAGTCTCCGCCGCCGCGTACCAGGAGCTGGTCGTGGTGCGGAAGACCGGGCAGTCGTCAAGCCATGTCACCTACAACAAGGCGGCAAGCCAGGCGGCTGCCGCGTGTGCCGATCCGGGCGTGGCATTTGCATTCACCGTGGAACCCAGTGATGGAGTGACAAGCATTGAGGTTGAACGCAATGCCAACGCGCTCCTCAGCATTCCGCTGACTGTGACGCTCGGTTGTTCAGGTATTGACGGCACAGCCATCATCGCCTTCAACGCCGTCGGCGGAACCGCAGTGAGCGGCACCGATTTTGTTTCCACACCCGGCTCGGCATTGCTCAGCCTGAACAGCCACGACGACGGAACAGGAGCGCCATCAACTGCAAGTGCATCCGTGAGTATCAGCATCCTGGGAACGCCGCAGTCGTCGGCGCGCACCTTGTCGGTGGTTCGCACGGAAGGATCGTTCCAGGGCGTGCTCGCCGATGGCCAGCCGCTGGTCGGCGTGATTCCGGGAAGCAACGCTCCCATCGTCGGTATAACCATCCTGGGCTCGGTGGACATTGGAGACGCAACCGGTGGCATACCGGGCGTTGATCCGGCTGCGGGCGAAGTGGGCACCGCAACCGCGAATTTCTGCGGACAGGGTGGGGGTGGAGCCGGCAGTACAGCGTGCCAAGCAACCCAGGTTGCAGCAGAGCTGGTTGCGGACCCGGATACCCCAGGTTCCGTGAGGGAAGCCGCAACCGAAGTGCTGGAAAGCAATCTGCTCGCCATTGCTCCTGACGAGACCACGGCGATCGCCGTCGTGGCACCTGTCCTGGCGAGGGGGCAGTTTGACAACCTGGCGGCTCGCGTTGCCGAGCTGCGCACCGCCGACATGGGTGGAACCATCAGCACCGGAGGGCTGACCCTGCTCAGCAATGGAATTCCGATTTCGTTGGCGAGTCTCGCCGTACTCAACCAGACTGACGATCCGCAGTCCGAGCGCAACGAAGAACGTCGCACCCTGTTGGGTGGTACCCGGTTGGGCATGTGGCTGAACGGAAATCTTGGATCCAGCGAGAGTGATCGTCGGGAGTCGAACTCCGGCTTCGAATCCGACACGTGGAACATCACGGGCGGAGTCGACTACCGGTTCACGGACCAGTTCTTTGCCGGAGCTGCGCTCGGCTTCTCGAGCCTGGATGCGGACTACAGCAACGACCAGGGCTCCCTTGATGCCGATTCGCGCTCGGTGCACGTCTACTCCGGATACGCGATGCCGAACGGGTTCAGCTTCGACGGATCAGTCAGTTACTTGCGCAGCGATTACACGCAAAAGCGCGTGATCGAGATCATGCAACTCGACGGCAGCGGAACCGGAATGCAGTCCCTTGGTCGCGACATTGCCACCGGAAAACCATCGGTAGACCAGTATGGGTTCAGTTTCGGCGTGACCTACACGATCATGCATGGCACCTGGACGATAGCTCCCCAGGCTCAGTTCGCTCTTGTTCGCACGCGTTACGAAGCATTCCAGGAGACTGGCCCTTCCGACTTCAACCTGCGTTACGAAGAGCGGAACAACAACAATCGCTCATTGTCGGTGGGTGCCTATGTGGATCGAACTTTTGCAACATCGGTTGGCGCATTCAGACCCTACCTGCGCGCCTATTATTTCGCCGACAACGGAGCATCCAACGACCTGATCACGAGTTTTGTCCAGGCCAATGACGATGGAGGCAATGAAACCCTCACCCTGTCGATGATCGAGCCGGACAACCGCTATGGAACTGCGGAAATGGGCTTGGGATTCAGCCGCCCGATCGGCACGCGAACCGTGGATTTCAACGTGGGCTACCTGCAAACCTTCAGTTTCCAGGATCTCAACCGCTGGGCGCTGCGCTTTGATGTACGGATTCCCCTCTGATGGCAAGCGTGATCCGCGGTGGCGCCAATGAATAGCGAGACGCCCAAACCCGGAAGTACGAGCGTGCCCAAGGGGCAGGGTGAAGCCGTGGATTCGCAGGAGAACGAGAAAACCTCCGTGCGAAATCCGGGGACAGGGGACGGATCCGACGCTCCAACGCGAATCGTGCCAGGGCGGAACGAAACAGAGGACTCGCCCACCCGGATTCCCGAGCCGCCGACCCGTTTGCTTGACCAGACGTCTCCTCCGACGCGTGTGTTGGAGCGCCAGGCTGAGGCCGATTCGCAAGGAGCGACCCGGGTACTTCCCTCAACTCCGTTGCGATCCGGGCATTCGGGGGTATCGCCGCAGACCAATGTTTCGATGCCGGTGGGTGAGGCACCCAAGCCTCCAGCGGCCACGTCGGTGTCCATTTCCGTCGATCCAATTGTCCAGGTGGGGGCGCCGCGCACCGGCGCTTCAGCGTCACCGTCATCCGCGCGCACGGCGGGCAGTGCAGCGGACCGCGACGAGTTGCCAAAAACCGGCGACTTCATCAAGGAGCGATTCGAATTGGTGCAGGAACTCGGGCGCGGCGGCATGGGGGCCGTGTTCCGGGCGCGCGACATGCGCAAGATGGAAGCGCTGGATCCCGATCCCTTCGTGGCCATCAAGTTCATCTCCGGCAACCTGGTCGGGTTTGAAAAGGCATTCGTGGCGCTCCAGCGCGAAGCCAAGAATGCCCAGGAACTGAATCACCCGAACATCGTCAAGGTGTTCGATTTCGACCGTGACAGCAACCTCGTCTATCTGACGATGGAGGTTGTTGAAGGCGTGGCGCTGAATACGCGCATGCGGGAGTCGACGAGCCGACCCTTGGGCGACGGCGAGCGCACACACCTGGCACACGGCATGTTGGCCGGCATGAGCTACGCGCACTCGCGCGAGCTTTCGCACGCGGACCTCAAGCCGTCCAACATGATGATCGACAAGAACGGCGACTTGAAGATCCTCGACTTCGGAATCGCAAGGCGCCGTGAATACGATACGGTTTTCGATGCCGACGACCTGTTCGCATTGACCATCGACTACGCCAGTCCGGAGATGCTCAATCGCCAGCGGCCAACGCCCGCGGACGATGTCTACGCGCTCGGCTGCATCATCTACTACCTGCACGCGGGCGCGCATCCATTCAACCATGTGCGCGCAGATGTGGCGCGCAACGAGAAGATGCGGCCTGTACGGCCGGCCAGCATGAATCGGGTGCAATGGCAGGCGGTTCGCAAGGCGCTGGCGTTCACGCGGGAGCAGCGGTTTGCGGATGCTGCCGAGTTCCAGCGTGCCTTTGAAGCGCCGGATTGGCGAAAGATTGGTGGCGTTTCTTCGGCTGTGCTGGCGCTGATGCTGGTGGTTGGCTGGTTTGCGGCCGACCCCATCCAGAGCTGGTTGACGGTATCGGGATTGGACCAGCCGCAGGCAGCGGCCTTGCAGCAAGGATTGAAGGATGGTTCGGAGTACCTGTCCAGTGGCTATGGAGAAGATGCCGTTTACGCGTTTTCCGAAGCACTGGCGATCGATCCGCACAATGGCACGGCGAGGTCGGGACTGGGGTCGGCATTGACCCTGATTCAGTCCAGGATGCCGGATTCCCAGTACCGGGCCTATCTGCAATCCCAGCTGACAGAAGAGCGCAACGGCGATGCAGTGAAGGACATCGTGCTGCGGAAACTCGGTGAACTTCCCGTTGAGCCCGGCGCTTCGTCGCATTGACGGGCTGGTCCGGCGACATTACCATTCCGCGCCCTGCCGGGAGGGATGCCCGAGCGGGCGTATCGACGGATCGAGGTCGGCGGGGTATAGCGCAGTCTGGTAGCGCGCCTGCTTTGGGAGCAGGATGTCGGGGGTTCGAATCCCTCTACCCCGACCATTCTGGCTTTGTCTCCGCCGGTGTGCGGCGCGCCGTTTGTCCCGGGCGTGACGGGACGATGGAAATGTGCCAATGATTCGACTGACGATGCGCCCGTAGCTCAACCGGATAGAGCATCGGCCTTCTAAGCCGACGGTTGCAGGTTCGATTCCTGTCGGGCGCGCCACCGTTCGGGAAAGCCAGGCAAGGATGGCGTTGGCTTGATTCGGATTCTGTGGGTTTGGCTTCCGGGATGTGGAATACACCCGGTGTGCAAAGCAAAAGTTGATTCTGGTGGGCGTAGCTCAGCTGGTTAGAGTCCCGGATTGTGATTCCGGTTGTCGGGGGTTCGAATCCCCTCGCTCACCCCAAATTCATGGCTTGCCGGTTTTTCGGAAAGTCGGGTGTTGGTATACTGGTTTGTCTGTTTGGGTCGTTAGCTCAGTTGGTAGAGCAGTTGACTCTTAATCAATAGGTCGAAGGTTCGAATCCTTCACGACCCACCAAACAGATCCCTTCGGGCGACGGCCCGCGCTCCATCCCGATGCCGTCAATTGTCCCCGTCGTTGACGCGTTGGATTCTGGCGTTGCGAATGTGGCGGAATTGGTAGACGCGCTGGATTTAGGTTCCAGTGGGGCAACCCGTGAGAGTTCGAGTCTCTCCTTTCGCACCAGTCCAGGATCGGCGCAAAACAGGCGTCAGTGCCCGGAGAGGTCAATTGCGTTTCCCAGTCGACGCTCAGAGGAAATGAGGGATCCTGACGCCCCGCGGAGCGACTCCCGGTCGGGGGTCCGGATTCGAGACCGCTTTGCGGGTCCGGAATCCGCCAATCTTGGCGGTCGGTTCTCCGATTCCCCTCAACAATGATTTATGATTATCGGCTAGCCACGCCCCAGCCATGCTCGGGTACCCAAGTTTCAAGGAGCATCCATGCAAGTTTCACTAGAGAACGTCGGCAATCTTGGTCGCAAGCTGACCGTTCGCATTCCTGCCGCGCGCCTTGAGGACACCATTCGCAACCGGGTTCAGGACATGGGACGCAATGCGCGGCTCAAGGGTTTCCGTCCCGGCAAGGTGCCGACCAAGGTCATCGAGCAGCGCTTTGGCGCACAGATCCGGGGTGAGGCACTCTCCGAATTGATCGGCTCCACGTTCCAGGAGGCGGTCGCCACGGAAAAACTGCGTCCAGCAGTGCAACCTTCGATTGCAACCAGCGGCAAGCCGGACAATGGCGAGATCGAATATGTGGCCACGTTCGAAGTGATGCCGGAAATCGGTACGATTGACGTCAGCGGGCTCGAGATCGTCAAGCAGACCGCCGGTGTCGAGGACGCCGATGTCGACACGATGATTGAAACCCTGCGCATGCAGCGGCGCAGCTGGAATCCGGTTGATCGCCCGGCACGCAAGGATGACATGGTGTTGTTCGAGTTCTCCGCGCAGGCGGCTGACTTCCGCTATCCGGAATCGGCAACGGACCGCGTGGGCACCATCGTGGGGTCCAATGCGCTGTTCAGTGAGCTGGAAAACCTGCTGATCGGCCATGTGGTCGATGATGCGTTCGACAAGCAGCTCGACTTTCCTTCCGATTTCAGGATCGACGGGCTGGCTGGAAAGTCGGCAAACGCGAGTTTCAAGATTGTCCGTGTCCAGGAGCCCAAGCTGCCTGAGCTGGACGCGGCTTTCCTGGCAGGGTTTGGCGTGTCCGAAGGTGGGCTGGAGCGTTTTCGCGAGGATGTGAAGGCAAACCTCGAGCGCGAATTGTCGGCGGCCCTGGCTTCGCGCCTCAAGGCGTCGGCCGTGGAGCGACTGATTGATGCGCATGCTTCTCTGGAACTGCCGCAAGGACTGGTTGACGGCGAGGCGCGTGAACTGGCCCGGCAATCCACGCGTGACAAGCGCGAGACGGTTTCCCATGAACCGTTCCTGGGTGCGGCGAGGCGCCGGGTGGCGGGCGGCATGTTGCTCGCCGAGATTGCGCGCCAGAATGGAATCCGCATTGATTCGCGCAGGGTTTCCGAGGCGCTCAGCGCCATTGCTTCCACCTACGAAGAGCCGCAGCAGGTGGTTGAACTTTATTCGCGTGATACCCAGTTGATGAGTGGACTGCAAAGCCGGGTGCTTGAAGATCAGGTGGTTGACTGGATTGCCCAGCACGCCAAGGTGAGCGAGCAGAAGCTGAGCTTCAACGACGTCATGCGCCCAGGCGTCTGACCAACAGGAAGTCTGCCGGAGATCCACCATGCCGAGTCATCAAGCCAGCCAGGCACTCAATCTCGTACCGATGGTCGTTGAACAGACCTCGCGTGGCGAGCGCGCCTATGACATTTACTCGCGCCTGCTCAAGGAACGCGTCATCTTCCTGGTGGGCCCGATCGACGACTACGTTGCCAACGTGGTGGTTGCGCAATTGCTGTTCCTGGAATCGGAGAATCCGGACAAGGACATCAACCTCTACATCAACAGCCCGGGCGGTTCGGTTACCGCTGGCCTCGCCATTTACGACACCATGCGCTTCCTCAAGCCCGATGTCAGCACCATGGTCATTGGCCAGGCGGCCAGCATGGGTGCGTTCCTGCTGGCTGCGGGACAGAAGGGCAAGCGCTACGGACTGCCCAATTCCCGGGTCATGATCCATCAGCCGTCCGGCGGCGCCCAGGGCCAGGCAACCGATATCGAGATCCAGGCCAAGGAAATCCTTTACCTGCGTCGCCGCCTGAACGAGGAGCTGGCGCAGAACACAGGCCAGTCCGTCGAGCGCATTGAAAGGGATGTTGAACGTGACCTGTTCTTCAACGCCGAAGATGCCAAGGCTTACGGCTTGATCGATGCAGTGCTCGAGCGTCGGCCCAACGAGACGATACGCCCCGCTTGATGACATTGATCGGGGTTGATTGCGTCCATTTGGTCCTGGCCAGGCCTGCACAGGCATGGCCGGAATGCTGTGTTATGCTCGCTCGGCATGACGTGAAACCACCCGAGGCAGGGCATGACTGACGAGCGACAAGGCCGATCGGGCGACAGCGGCAAGATCCTTTACTGCTCCTTTTGCGGCAAGAGCCAGCATGAGGTCCGCAAGCTGATTGCGGGTCCATCCGTGTTCATTTGCGACGAATGTGTCGAGTTGTGCAATGACATCATTCGCGAGGAACTTGAGGAAAAGGCGGCCTCTGCGCGCAGTCACCTGCCCAAGCCCAAGGAAATCCTTGAAGTCCTGGATCAATACGTGATCGGGCAGGCACGGGCCAAGAAAGTCCTCGCGGTTGCCGTCTACAACCACTACAAGCGCCTGGAATCACGCAACCGCAACGATGAGGTCGAGCTGGCCAAGTCGAACATCCTGCTGGTTGGTCCAACCGGTTCCGGCAAGACCCTGCTTGCGGAAACCCTTGCACGCCTGCTCAATGTGCCGTTCACCATTGCCGATGCAACCACGCTCACGGAAGCGGGTTATGTGGGCGAGGACGTCGAGAACATCATCCAGAAGCTGCTGCAGAAGTGTGACTACGACGTCGACAAGGCACAAAGCGGCATCGTCTACATCGACGAGATCGACAAGATCTCGCGCAAGAGTGAAAACCCGTCCATCACGCGCGATGTTTCCGGCGAAGGCGTCCAACAGGCCCTGCTCAAGTTGATCGAAGGCACCGTCGCTTCGGTGCCGCCGCAGGGCGGACGCAAGCACCCGCAGCAGGAATTCCTGCAGGTGGACACCAAGAATGTGCTTTTCATTGTTGGCGGCGCGTTCGCGGGACTGGAAAAGATCATCCAGCAACGTTCCGAGACCACTGGCATCGGTTTCAGCGCGGAAATCCGCAGCAGCGGAAACAAGGCGGATACCGGCAAGTTGCTCGGCCAGGTGCAGCCGGAAGACCTGATCAAGTTCGGTCTCATTCCGGAATTCGTCGGACGCCTTCCCGTGGTTGCGACCCTGGAAGAACTCGATGAGGAAGCCCTGATCAAGATCCTCACCGAACCGAAGAACGCAATCACCAAGCAGTTCAAGCGCCTGTTCGACATGGAAGGCGTGGAGTTGGAGTTCCGCGCCGACGCATTGTCCGCCATTGCACAGAAGGCATTGAGCCGGAAAACGGGCGCGCGTGGTCTGCGCACCATCCTGGAGCAGGTCCTGCTTGAAACCATGTTCGACCTGCCATCCCTTGAGCATGTCAGCAAGGTTGTCGTGGACGAAGCGGTGATCAAGGGTCAAGCCGAGCCCTATCTCATCTACCAGGGCAACATGCAGGCGCGTGCGGCCTCTGCGGAGTAGCCGGTTGCCGGCCGCTCCGGCCTTGCCCCTTGCATTGCGGCGCGGCGACCACACTTGACCCCATGGCAGCGTGCAATCACGCTGCCTTTTGCGTTTTACTGGTGATGATCGGGTCGGATTTCGGGAGATGGAGATGGCGAGCAAGATCGCAAGCAATTTGTCGGACGATGTGATCGAGCTGCCGATCCTTCCATTGCGCGATGTCGTGGTCTATCCACACATGGTCATTCCATTGTTCGTCGGGCGTGAAAAGTCGGTCAGCGCGCTCGACGCTGCCATGGAGTCCGGCAAGCAGATCCTGCTGGTTGCGCAACGCAGCCCTGACGTCGATGAGCCGGGGCCTGGCGATCTGTATCCCATCGGAACCGTTGCCACGGTCCTGCAACTCCTGAAACTTCCCGATGGCACCATAAAGGTTCTGGTGGAAGGTACCTCCCGCGCCGAAATCAGCGGATTCTCCGAACGCAATTCCCTGCTGACCGGTCGCGTGCGCGCGCTGGAGTCCGTCTACACCCGCAATGAGCGCGAAATCGAGGTGATCTCCAGATCCCTGGTGTCCCTGTTCGAGCAACTGGTAAAGCTCTCACGCAAGATCCCGCCGGAACTGCTCGCCACCCTGGCCGGGCTTGAGGATCCTTCGCGCCTTGCGGACACCATTGCTGCCCACTTGTCGGTGCGCCTGCAGGACAAGCAGCAAATTCTCGAGACTCCCGATGTTGCTGATCGCCTGGAGCGACTGATCGCGCTGGTCGATGGCGAGATCGACGTTCAGCAGATCGAGAAGCGCATTCGCGGCCGGGTCAAGAACCAGATGGAGAAGAGCCAGCGCGAGTATTACCTCAACGAGCAGATGAAGGCGATCCAGAAGGAGCTTGGGGATTCCGAGGATGCCCCGAACGAACTGGAAGAACTCGCGCGCAAGATCGAGGCAGCGGGCATGCCCAAGGCAACCCTGGCCAAGGCGCGCGCGGAGCTGGCAAAACTGAAGCAGATGTCGCCGATGTCCGCCGAAGCGACCGTGGTGCGCAACTACGTCGATTGGCTGGTTGGTGCCCCATGGAAGAAGCGGACCAAGGTGCGCAAGGATCTCCACTTGGCCCAGCAGGTGCTGGATGCCGATCATTTTGGCCTGGACAAGGTCAAGGATCGGATTCTCGAGTACCTTGCCGTGCAGCAGCGGGTGCGCACCATGAAAGGGCCGATCCTGTGCCTGGTGGGTCCTCCCGGCGTGGGCAAGACATCCCTTGGCCAGTCGATTGCCAAGGCCACCAACCGCAAGTTTGTTCGCATGTCGCTGGGTGGCGTGCGTGACGAAGCCGAGATCCGCGGCCACCGGCGAACCTACATCGGTTCGATGCCGGGACGGATCATCCAGAACATGTCCAAGTCCGGAACGCGCAATCCGCTTTTCGTCCTCGACGAAATCGACAAGATGTCGATGGATTTTCGTGGCGATCCGGCATCTGCGCTGCTTGAGGTGCTGGATCCGGAACAAAACCATGCGTTCAACGACCACTACCTCGAAGTCGACTTCGACCTGAGCGAAGTGATGTGGATCGCCACCGCAAACTCGCTGAACATTCCCGGCCCCTTGCTCGATCGCATGGAGGTCATCCGGATACCGGGCTACACCGAAGACGAGAAGGTGAACATTGCGCAGCGCTATCTGGTGCCCAAGCAGTTGAAGGCCAATGGCCTGAAGGCCGCCGAGTTGCTTGTCGAGGAAAGCGCGATCCGTGATGTCATCCGCTACTACACGCGGGAATCCGGCGTACGCAATCTCGAACGCGAGATCTCCAAGATCTGCCGCAAGGTGGTCAAGGAGTTGAGCCTGGCCACGCCCAAGAAGGGCAAGGGCAAGGCGAAGGACAAGCCAGTCGCCGGCAAGAAGGCAACTGCTTCCAAACGCGCTGCCGAGGTCAGTGGCGAGAATCTCGACCACTATCTTGGTGTGCGCAAGTTCAATTTCGGCCGCGCCGAACTTCAGAATGAGATAGGCCTGGTTACCGGCCTGGCGTGGACCGAGGTGGGTGGTGACCTGCTCAGCATCGAGGCCACCACGGTGCCCGGCAAGGGCAAACTGCAGCACACCGGCCAGTTGGGTGACGTCATGCAGGAGTCAATCCAGGCAGCTTTGAGCGTGGTCAGGGCGAGGGTGGACCGGCTCGGGGTGGATCCCGAGTTTCACCAGAAGCTGGATGTGCACATCCATGTCCCGGAAGGCGCCACGCCGAAGGACGGTCCCAGCGCCGGCGTCGCCATGTGCACGGCTTTGGTGTCTGCACTGACACGCATACCGGTGCGGTCCGATGTCGCGATGACCGGCGAGATCACCTTGCGTGGGCGTGTCTTGCCGATTGGCGGGCTCAAGGAGAAATTGCTGGCGGCCCATCGTGGCGGCGTGGAAACGGTGATCATCCCGGAAGAAAACCGCAAGGATCTCGCGGACATACCGGCCAACGTTACCGAATCGCTGCAGATCCGTCCGGTCAAATGGATCGATGAAGTCCTCGACATTGCACTGGAACATCCTGTCACTCCCAGCAGTCACAACGCGACAGTGGAAGCTGCCGGCGCGCAGGCAAAATCGACGGAACGCGAAATCGAATCTCCTGTGCGGCCGCACTGAGTCGGGGCGATCGCATTCGCACCGAGTCACCTGCGACGCATCGGGCATTGACGAACGGCGCGATTTTTGCTCGAAGATTCAGACGGCCAGAAGCGCTGGAAGGCGCGCCAATCCTTGTGTTGCGCGGTATCTGGGCCGCTGGTATAAAGACTTCGCCACGGGTAATCGATGCGTAGTCGGGTCGGTTCTATCCGCGGGGGAACATGTTCGCACCGGAGGAAAATCCGCAACGCTCGCACCTCGCGACATGTTCAATCCAATCAAATCCAGGTTGCTGCTCGAAAGGGAGTTGATAATGAATAAAGGTGATTTTGTTGGCGCCGTGGCTGATGCTGCCGATATGACCAAGGCAGATGCCGAACGCGCAGTTGAAGCGATGTTCAAGGTGGTGAAGAAGGCCCTGAAGTCCGGCGACAGCATCTCGCTGGTCGGGTTTGGCACGTTCAGCGTGCGCAAGCGTGCAGCCCGCACGGGCCGCAATCCGCGCACGGGTGACACGATCAAGATCAAGGCTTCCAAGATTCCGGCATTCAAGGCCGGCAAGGGACTCAAGGACGCCATCAACTGACGCAATCGGGGTGCTTAGCTCAGCGGTAGAGCGTCTCCCTTACACGGAGAGGGTCGGGGGTTCGAAACCCTCAGCACCCACCACCCCGCGTCTTGGCGGGCGAGTCGGTTACAATACCGGCCGCTCACGCCGGGGATGACGGATTGGATCATCTCCAGTCGGTACTTCCCAAGCAGGGCGCCCGCGTGGCGCCCTTGCTTTTTTTGGTTGCCTGCCACGCGTTGGCATGCGCGTTCCAGTCGTGGCAATTGCTCGCGGTTCCACGACGCACATCACTAGTTGAGGCGGTACATGCTCCAGGCTCTTCGCGAAAAAACCTCCGGACTGATTGCCAAGATCCTCTTGGGTCTGATCGTCATCACCTTCTCGTTTTTCGGTATCGAATCCTATTTCGTCACGCAAACAGACGATTTCGTAGCCAAGGTCGGCGACAAGAAAATCAGCCAGCAGGATTTCCGCACGCGCTTCGATGAGTTCAGGCAGCAACAGCTCCAGCAGGCCAACGGCGCGATCAATGCCAGTTTCTTCGAGCAACCGGCGATCAAGCGACGCATCCTTGATCAAATGATTGATGAGCAGGTGATCCTGCAGGCCAATGAGCGACTGGGTGTGGTGATTCCCGCGGACCGGCTGCGCAGCGAGATCCTCAAGATTCCCGCCTTCCTGACCGATGGCAAGTTTGACGAGAACCTGTACCGGGCACGATTGGCGGCAATCGGCAAGACGCCGGTCGGTTTTTCCAACCAGGTTGCCGAAGAAATCGCCTCGCGCGAGTTGCCGGTGGAAATTGCCGCCAGCGCGTTCGTGACCGACAACCAGGTGGACGACTACCTGCGTTTGCGCGGACAAACGCGGGACTTCAGCTACTTGAATCTCGCAAAGCCGGCATCTCCAGATTCGGCAGTGAGCGATGCAGAGGTCAAGACCTTCTACGACGCGCACACGCAGGAGTTCATGAATCCGGAGCAGGTTGCCCTCGAATACCTCGAGATCGATGGCAAGAGCCTGGATGTCCAGTTGGTGGCGGACGAAGCAACCCTGAAGGACCGTTACGAGAAGGAGAAGACCCGCTTTGTCTCGTCGGAGCAGCGGCTTGCTTCGCATATCCTGGTCAAGATCCCGGGCAAGGGCGGACCGGATGAGCAGAAGACCGCGCTGGCTTCAGCCGAAGCCATCGTCAAGTCGATCCGTGAAGGCAAGGATTTCTCCGAGCTTGCACAGAAGGATTCCGCTGATCTCGGCTCGAAGGCGCTGGGTGGCGATCTCGGCTGGATCGAGAAGGGCATGACCGATCCTGCTTTCGAAAATGCGCTCTATGCACTCGAGAAGGACAAGGTGTCCGATCCCGTGCTTTCGCCCGAGGGATACCACGTGATCCTGGTGCGGGACATTCGCCCGGGTACCACGCGCAGTTTCGAGGAGGTTCGTTCCGAACTGGCCAAGGAGTACAGCGATACGGAACGCGAGCGCGTGTTCAACGAAAAATCAGGTCGATTGATCGACATGACGTACGAAGACTCGACCTCGCTTGAACCTGCGGCCAGGGAACTCGGACTGACCGTTCAGAAGACCGGCTTGTTCTCGCGGTCAGGCGGTGAAGGAATCGCATCCAATCCAGCGGTGCTCAGCGCCGCGTTCTCGGATTCGGTTCTCGCCCAGGGAAACAATTCCGAGAAGATTGAACTCGGTCCCGATCATCTGGTGGTTGTCCGGGTTGCCGAACACAAGGCTGCCACCGCCAAACCGATGAATGAGGTCGCCGGTGAGATCCGGCAGCGAATCATTGCCGAGCGAGCAAGCAAGTTGGCCAAGGATCAGGCCGATGCCCTGTTCGCCCGCCTGGGCAAGGGTGAAAGCCTCAAGTCGCTCGCGGATGAGCTCAAACTTGAGGTTCAGCACGCCCACGGGACGGGGCGCGACGCAGTCAATCTGGATTCGGCGCTGGTGACGGCCGCATTCGCGATGCCTCGACCCATCGCTGACCAGCCACAGAGCAAGCTGGTGGATCTGGGGGGCGACCAGTTTGCGTTGCTCAGCCTCGAAGTGGTCGCCGACGCGGATCCAACCAGCGTGGATGCAAAAACGCGTGAAGCGGCCAAGACAACCCTGATGCAGTCGCAAGCAAGTTCCGCGGCGCGAGACTTTGTGGCGGCCTTGCGCAGCGCGGTCGAGATCAAGGTGGTCGAAGACCGCATGTAGGCGGCTGGCTGTTCGGTTGCGAACTGCGCGCGAGATCCAGGCGGGCATGGCCATGCCCACCTGTGGATTTCATGGGGCCGAATCAGAGTCCGGTCATGCCGACCGTGCTGTATCCGCAGTCCACGTAGACGATTTCCCCGGTTACGCCGGACGCCAGATCCGAACAGAGGAATGCGCCGACATTGCCGACTTCCTCGGGGGTCACGTTGCGGCGCAGCGGTGCACTGTGTTCAACGTGATCCAGCATCTTGCGCAGGTTGCCAACCCCGGAGGCGGCCAGCGTCTTGATCGGCCCGGCCGAGATTCCGTTCACCCGGGTACCCTCGGGACCCAGGTTGTAAGCCAGGTAACGTACGTTGGCTTCCAGACTGGCCTTGGCCAGGCCCATCACGTTGTAGTTTGCCAGGGCCTTTTCCGCGCCGAGATAGCTCAAGGTCAGGATCGAACCGTTGCGTCCCTGCATCATCGGCCGACCGGCCTTGGCCAGTGCTGCCAGACTGTAGCTTGAAATGTCATGCGCGATTGCAAACGCCTCGCGCGTCAGGTTGTCGAGAAACTCGCCCTGCAAGGCCTCACGCGGTGCGAAGCCCACCGAATGCACCAGGATGTCGAAGCCATCCCAATGACTTCCCAGATCGCGGTACATCTGGTCGATCTGCGCATCGTCGCCGACATCCAGCGGCAGCACGATGCTTGATCCGAACTCGTTCGCCGCATCTTCGACGCGGCTTTTCAACTTGTCGTTCTGGTAAGTGAATGCCAGCGATGCACCTTCGCGATGCATTGCATGGGCAATTCCCCAAGCAATGGACCGCGTGCTGGCGATGCCCACGATCAATGCGCGTTTGCCCTGAAGAAAGCCCATACATCCTCCTGTGTGTCGCGAATCTTGAATCGGCGTTTGTCGAAGCCGCGCAGTTTAACCCGGATACTTCATGAGGTCGCACAAAATGGCATCGTCATCCCATACAGCACTTTTGTTTCGACAAGGTATGACGACATGACACACTGTCTGCGACCATTGTGTGCTGGCAAGGCCCTCGCGGGTCTCTTGCACCGCGCACTGCGTTGCTTGTCGCCCCAATGGAGCCCCCATTGGGGCTCCGCGCGCCTTGCGCCAGGCGCAAGATCCTCCGCGATCATCCGTGCCCCCTCATGAAATATCCGGGTTATCCGAGTCATCCGCCGCGCATGCGCGGATTTCTCAATACTCGGGCGCACGGATCAGCAAGCGCATTCCGAGCTTCAGGATCGAACCTGGGTGAAGCCCATTCCATTCCCGCAGTTGCTTGACACTTACACCATGGGATTGCGCCAGTCGCCACAGGGAATCGCCTTGCTGGACGACATGGGTCGCGGGATCCTGCGCCGAGCGCCGAAGCGATGCGCGTGCATCTGGATCGGGGACCAGCAGCACTTCTCCGACCTGCAGTGCTCGATCGTTTGCGGCGGGATTGGCGCTGGCCAGCAATTTGACAGGGAAGTTGCCCTTGCCGGCAAATGACTCGAGGTCCATGACATCCGCGACGCGCACGCGTTTCCAGTGTGCGCGCACATCCGATGGAATCAGCGCCAGTCGCTGGATGAATGCCTCGCTGACGTTTGCAGGCAGGAGGACCTGAAAAGACTTGCGTGCGGAGGCCGTGCGTCGTTCCCAACCCGGATTCAGGCGCGCCAGGGCTTCGACGGGCATATTCGCCAGTGCCGCTGCCAGTTGGATATCGACGGGACCTTCAAGGTGGATCAGCTGCGGCTGGTCGGCGGGGCCTGGATCGGGCAATTGCGCCTCATGCAGTTCCGGCTGCCGGATGATGCAGGCAAGCGCTTCGATGCGGTCGAGGAACTGGTGGGTTGTCCGACTCAACGCCAACGTGTCCATGGATTGTCGGGAAATCTCCCCGCTTCCGCCCTTGCCGAGTGCGCGTTTGAGGCGGAACTCGCCCGCGTTGTAGGCGAGAAAGGCAAGCCGCCAATCGGAGAATTCCCGCTCCAGGTGTTCGAACAGCTCCAGAGCAGCCCGGGTTGACTCGACTACATCGAGGCGCGCGTCATAGGTATTGGATACCTCAAGGCCGTATGAACGTGCAGTTCGCGGCACCAGTTGCCAGATTCCCGCTGCGCCCTGGCCGGAGCCAGGCAGCGGTCGGTAGCGGCTTTCAACGAACGGAACCAGCGCGATTTCCCCGGGCAAGTTGCGCCTTTCGATTTCGCCAACTACGAACATGAGGAATGGCATGGCTTCGCGCCATGCCGACTGGAACACGTCGGGATCGCGCAGGAAGCGGCGCGTTTCCTGGAGAACCGAGACCCGAGTCTGACAGTCTTCGGTCAGCAGGCGATCGCGCATGCGCTGCCATGGCGTCGCCGGTTCAGGAGCCTCGGTGTTTGCTTTCGGTGCAGGCTTATCGTCCACCCCGACGGAAGACGCAGGCGATGGTGCTGGCGTTTGCATCTCGGGTGTTGGTCGGGGCCTGTTTGTGGAACATGCGCAAAGCAGAAGGGTGATCACGAAGGCGGCGACTTGGCCAATGCGTTTTTGCTCCTTGCGCGACATTTCAGAACGCATCCTTCAACGCACGCACGGCGGCAAAGACCTCAACGCGGCTTGCATCGGCAGGCAGGTGCCGCGACAGCGATGCGCGGATTTCCGCAGAGTCGGTGCGCAGGAACGGATTGCAATCCAGTTCGTCCGCGAGAGTGGATGGCACGCTGGGATGGCCGGCTGCGCGCAATTGCCGTACCTGCGCAGCCCGCTGCTGGAGTTTGCGGTTGCCGGGTTCCAGGCCGAGGGCAAATGCGCAGTTGGATTCGGTGTATTCGTGCCCGCAACAAACCTTCGTGTCCGCAGCCAGCGCTGCCAGTTTGTCCAGGGAATTGAGCATCTGCTCCGGAGTGCCTTCAAAAAGTCGTCCGCAGCCGACACTGAACAGGGTGTCACCGCAGAACAGCAACCCGCGGCCGAAATAGGCGACATGGCTGCTCGTGTGGCCCGGAACGTGAATCGCCGTGAATTCGAGCCCGGTTCCAGCGATGCCGACCCTGCCTGCATCATCGACTTGCCGGGTGGCGCAAGTGATTCGCGGATCACGGGGCGCGAAGACCTGCGCATCGAACTCCTCCAGGATGCCAGCGACGCCGCCGATGTGATCCGGGTGGTGGTGGGTGAGCAGGATGCTGCGCAGCCGCAGGCGTCGTTCGCGCAAGACGGCAAGAACCGGACCGGCCTCGCCGGGATCCACCAGCACGGCGTCGCCTGCGGTCGTGGCCACAAGCCAGACATAGTTGTCGCGCAAGACACGGATGGGGTGAAGAGAAAAGGTTTCCATGCCGACCAGACTATCTTCGCTGGGGCAGGAGCAGGCAAGTGCAATCGTCCATGCCGACAACTGCGGCGCACAATCCGCTCAACTCGCGCACCCGGGAACCTCATCCCGGGCTAAACTCGCCGGGTCCCGTTTTTCCTGTCCGCAACCGGTTTGCGCCAAGGTCCGTGAAGGCTCAGAACGAAAATCCCTTCGAATTGGCCGCGTTGCGGCGCCTGGTTGCCGAAGAATGGCGAACGGTGCGGCGCAAGGCGCAGCGGCTTGCCTCCGGTTCCGTGCTGTCCCTGCGTCCCTCGCCGGGCGAAGACGGCGAGACATTGCCCAGTCACCCGGAACTGGCCAGCTTGTCCCTGGCGAGAGAGCGATGGACCGGCACCTTTGCCTGCGACCTCGACAATCTGCCGGTTCGCAGTGAAAGCGTTCGCATGGTCGTGGTCCGCCATGTGTTTGACCTGCTGCCCACGGAGTCGCAGTTGATCGAAGAACTTGCGCGCCTTCTGGTGCCGGGCGGGACCCTGCTCCTGTTCGGCCTCAATCCGCTGAGCCCATGGCGACTGTGGTCCCTCGGGCAGGCCCGCAACGGCATGCGCATGCCACGTCATCATCGCGCCTCGCAGATGGGCCGACTGTTGAAGGGTGTGAACCTGGAAATCGCCGAACGCAGGTACCTGGGGGGCAGATGGCCAGCTTCTCCGTATCGGCTGGAGCCGGAAGTGGAAGAGGGGTTGGCCACGCAATGGGACGCGGCCTGGATGCTGCTTGCGCACAAGCCTGGGGTTGCGACTCGTCTGGTTGGACTTCCATCGCGCAAGGCGGAAGGTGGTTTTGCCGGAGGCCTGGTTCAGCTGCCCACTCGTCGGGCTCGTGCATGAGCCGGGTGGAGCTGTTCACGGACGGAGCGTGCCTTGGAAATCCCGGACCCGGCGGCTGGGCGGCGCTGTTGCGCCATCGAGGCAATGAACGTGAATTGCACGGTGGCGAGGCGGACACCACCAACAACCGCATGGAACTCATGGCGGTGATTCGCGGCCTGGAAGCGTTGCGCAAGCCGTGCATCGTGGAACTCACCACGGACTCGCAGTACGTGCTGCGCGGTGCCCAGGAGTGGCTGGCCGGCTGGATTTCCAGGAAATGGCGCACGGCCAGCGGAGATCCGGTCAAGAATCGTGACTTGTGGGAGCGCCTGCACGCCGCCCTGGTCCCGCACAAGGTCGAATGGAAATGGGTTCGTGGGCACCAGGGGCATGTCGAGAATGAGCGCGTCGATGTACTGGCGCGCCAGGCAGCTGAAGCAGCAAGGGAGGAAATACGGTGAGGCAGGTTGTGCTGGATACGGAAACCACGGGGCTGGAGGTGCGCAAAGGCCACCGCGTGATTGAAATCGGCTGCGTCGAACTGCTGGAGCGGCAACGCAGCGGGCGCACCTTTCACACATTCCTCAATCCCGATCGTGCGGTGGACGAGGGCGCGCGTGCCGTGCATGGCATCGACGATGCCTTTCTTGCCGACAAGCCGCGATTCATCGAGATCGTCGGGGATTTCATGGAATTTCTCGGCGACGCAGAGATCATTGCCCACAACGCGTCGTTTGACCTGGCCTTCCTGGACGCAGAACTGGAAATGGCCATTCCCGGTTCGGCGTCGCTGGCTTCCCGTGGTGCCGTGCTGGACACGCTGCTGCTGGCGCGCGAGAAATACCCCGGACAGCAGAACAGCCTGAACGCCTTGTGCAAGCGTCTGGAAGTCGACAACCGGCATCGCGAGATGCATGGTGCCTTGATCGATGCCCAGCTGCTGACCGATGTCTATCTCGCGATGACCGCGGGGCAAGCGGACCTTGGACTGGTCATGGACACCGAACGCAGGGCCAGTCCGACCGTGCATGCGGGCCCGGTGGCGGGGCTTGGACTTCGCGTCCAGTACGCCAATGCGAAGGAGCAGGAAGCGCATCGCCTGCGCATGGTTTCCATCGAGAAGAAATGTGCAGGTCCCAGTGTATGGTCGTTGATCCAGACGGGTTGAATCATCGGCACCGATATTCGTTCCGGCCAGTTGCCTGCGAGGATCGGTTGGTCAATCCCCATGCCCAGGACCGATGCCAGCCTGCCAATCCTGGGCAAAGCCGGGCCGCGCGTGAGAAAACCCGGGTTTGTGGTGCATAATCCGGGTGGGGAATGTTGCCCGATCGTGATTCCATTCGGATAGCCGCGGGGAGTGCATCATGAAGCATCTTGCAACTGCGTTATTGGTCGTCATTTTGGCACTCGGCTTCGCCGCGCCCTGCGTTGCGAGCACCGCGGTCCAGGCGATAGAGGCGCACAAGCATCTTGGCGTGGCGAGTTGCAGCAACAGCGTGTGTCACGGGGCGTCACAGCCATTCCGCGATTCCAACGTGCTGCAGAACGAATTTGCCGTCTGGCAGGAGTTCGATCCCCACGCCAAGGCCTGGCAGACCTTGGGCAGCCAGGCATCCAGGGACATCGCACGCAAGTTGGGAATCGGTGATCCGGCAGAGGCCAAGATTTGCCTTGATTGCCATGCCGATTCCATCGCCGCCGAAAAGCGTGGTGATCGCTTCCAGATTTCCGATGGCGTGGGTTGCGAATCCTGCCATGGTGGCTCCGAGCTGTGGCTCAATGCCCACGCGGATCGCAGCGTCACGCATGCCGACAACCTGAAGAATGGCATGTACCCGACGGATGATCCGGTGGCGCGGGCACGCCTGTGCCTTTCCTGCCACATGGGCACGAATGACCGCATGATCACCCATCGCATCATGGGCGCCGGCCATCCCAGGCTTTCATTCGAACTGGATACCTTCACCTGGCTGCACCCGCACTACAAGATCGGCGAGGCGTGGACCAAGCGCAAAGGCGAGTGGAATGGCGTGCGCGACTGGGCGGTGGGCCAGGGCGTTGCGGCGGTCAACCTGCTTGACCTGGTGGGAGATGAACAGGCGGGTTGGAAGGGAATCTTCCCCGAATTGGTCATGTTCGACTGCCATGCCTGCCACAAGCTGATGTCCGGCAACCAGTGGGGGCCGCGACCGGGGACCGGGCTTGGTCCCGGCGTGGTGCGCCTGAATGACGCCAACATGCTCATGTTCCGCCATGTGCTGGCTCCGGTGGACAAGGCGGCGGCGAGCCGAATCGGTGAACAGATCCGGGCCTTGCACAGGGCAACGACGGAGAGTCGCAGCGCGACGATGGCTGCTGCCGCGCGCCTGCGTGCCAGCATCGAATCCCTGCTGCCGACGGTCTCCGCGTTCAACTACGGTCCGGAGAGTCTGGATGTCATCCTGTCCAGCATCCAGGCGGATGCCGAGCGTGGCGAGTACCGTGATTACGCGTCTGCCGAGCAGGTAGCCATGGCCGCACAGTCGGTGGTGGTTGCGTTCGAGAATGACGGCAAGGTGGATGCCGACAAGGCCACCCTGCTGCGAGCCCGCCTCGACGCCTTGTATGCCGTGATCAAGGACGAGAATTCCTGGTCGGTGCAGAAGTTCAAGAGCGCATTGGCGGCATTGCGCTCGGCGGCGCCTTGATGCGCTGGAGAGCAAGCCTGCAACTTCGCACGCTTCTTCCATCGTAGAGCGGAGCTTGCTCCGCTAATAGAGCCGAGCTTGCTCGGCCGTCGCCTTCGAGCGGAGCTTGCTCCGCTCCACTGTTCCGATTTCTCGTGAGCCGGATCAGCCAAGATGGGAAAAGCCGGCTCCCCGGCCAGCCGACTGTCAGCCGCTGATTCAGCGTTTGCGGACCAGGATCACGGTGACATTGTCCGAGCCGCCGCCATCAAGGGCGGCGAGGATCAACTGATCGACGCATTCCTGGGCGGACAATTCCGTTCGCGCCAACAGCGCGCCGATTTCCGCATCGCTGACTTCCTCGGTCAGGCCATCGCTACACAGCAGGATCTGCATGCCGGGGCCGAAGTCCCCGCGCACCAGTTCCACGCGCAGTGATTGCGGATCGGTCACGCCCAAGGCCTGGGTCACCACATTGCGGTGTGGATGATTGCGCGCCTGCTCGATGGTGATCGCGCCCTGGTCGATCAGTTCCTGCACATAGGAATGATCCTGCGAGATCTGCTTGAGTGCGCCATTCCACAGGTAGATGCGGCTGTCACCGACCCATGCGATCTCGAATTCCTGCTCGCCGAGCAGGCGCATGGTGGCAATGGTGGTGCCCATCGGCAGGGCTTCGCTGCGCCGGTTGGAATGGCGGATGATTTCCTCATCGGCCATTTGCACGGCGCGCTCGAGTGACGTTCCCTTGCGGATTTCCTCGATCAGGGTATCGCGGGCAATGGCGCTGGCGACTTCGCCGTGTTCATGGCCACCCATGCCATCGGCAACCAGCCAGACGCCCATGTCCGAATCGGCGTAATAGGTGTCTTCGTTGTGCTCGCGTCGCAAGCCAACATGGGTACTGTGACCGAACTCGATCATGCGCGGACGACAGACATCTGGTAGGAGCCCCCGGTTGCTCGCCTGGATGGGCCAGCCCCGAAAGGGACCGCCCAACGATGGAGCATGATGCCGTGCCACGGATGCCGTGCGCAAGGTGTCGGCTGGGTTTCAGGGGTGGTGCCGAAGGCGAGAATCGAACTCGCACTCTGTCGCCAGAACCGGATTTTGAGTCCGGCGCGTCTACCAGTTCCGCCACTTCGGCGCGGGGCCGCGGAGTATACGCCAGAACGTGGTGGCAGTTTCAAGCGGATCGGATTCAATGGGTCTGATCCAGCGACAACTGGCGTTGATCGCGAGCGTACCAGCCATCGGCGGATGGATTGAAAACCGCGCAGGACGTCATGCATCCGCGATAGATGTGCAGGGTCACCGCAATGGCAGAATCGCTGGGGTTGCGGATGGTGTGGAATTCGTGGGGTGGAATCAGGCTGCCTGCGGATCCCGGGCCAGCAAGCATGGTGCCGCGCGATTCGAAGCGGAAGCGCTCTTCTTCACGCTGGACGAGCTCGTAGGGCGTCACCTCGATCTGCCCGTGCCAGACCCCTTCGACGCACCACATTCCGCAATGATCGTGCAGGGCAGTGCCCTGGCCCGGTCCCCAGGTCATCGCGATCACGCTGTATCCGAGGTCTTCGCTGCGATAGATCTCGCGACGCGCATAGTGGTCGGCAGCAGCCTGGTAGACACAAGCCGGCAGGTTGACGGCCTGGTCGCGCATCAGGCGGCACAGTGCCTGGCGCAACGCATCGGTGATCGCGGTGGTGCAGTCGTTGCGAACCGCATTGTCGAGTTCCTCGATGAGTCGCGTCGATCCGGGAAATTCGATGGCAAGCATTGATCGAGACCTGGCAGTTTCGTTTGCGGGTAGCGCATTCGGCACTGGCCGATTGCCTCGGGGGAAGTCTACAGCGAGGCAAGGAATGGTGCGATCACGCCGCCAAATCCGGCAATGTCGACGAGGAACGCATCGTGACCCTGGGGGCTGTCGAGGGCGGCAAATTCGACCTTGGCGCCGCCTCCGCGAAGACCTTCGGCCACTTCTTCCTGTTGCGAAAGCGGAAACAGGATGTCGGTGCTGACCCCGATCACCAGTGCCCGTTCAAGCCGGATTCCGGCGAGCGCGGCATTCACGCTGCCATGGCCATATTCGGCAATGTCGAACCAGTCACTGGCTCGGGACAGGTAAAGATAGCAATTCGGATCAAAACTGCGCACGAACCGGCGCGCGTGGCCGACCAGGTAGGATTCGACCTGGAACTCCGCGCCGAACGGATCGTCTTCGCGCTGCTCGGAATCCAGCCGGATGCGGGCGAATCGACCCACCCATTCCATGGCCGAGCGATAGGTGATCACGCCCAGCTTGCGCGCGATGCTCATGCCCGCTTCGGGATAGCGACTCTCGTCGTAGTGACCCTGGTTCCAGTTCGGATCCAGGCGAATGGCTTCGCGCTGCAGGGAGCGGATCGCAATGGCGAATGGCTGGGCCTGGGCCGCAGTGGAAATGCTGATGTGCGCGCGTGCCGAACCCGGATGCAGCACCAGGTAGGCGAGGGCGGTCATGCCGCCCATGGAATTGCCGACGAGGCAGGCCAGGCGTTCAATCCCGAGTCCCTGCACCAGTTGATGCGAGGCATTGGCTGCATCCTCCAGGCTGAGTTCCGGAAAATCGAGTCGATAGGCCTCGCCCGTGTCCGGATCGATGGATGCCGGTCCGCTGGAGCCCTTGCAACTGCCCAGCGTATTCACGCAGATCACGAACCAGCGCGTGGTGTCGATCGGCTTGCCCGGTCCGACCATTTCCTCCCACCAGCCCGGTTCGGGATCCGACGCGCTGGAAGCGGCGTGTGCACTGGGCGAAAGCCCGGTCAGGATCAGCACCGCATTGTCGCGGGCTGCCGAGAGCGTGCCCCAGGTTTCGTAGGCGAGATGTCCATGCAGCAGCGAACCACCGCGCTTCATCGCGAACGGACTGGTCAATGCGAACAGGTGCGGAGACTCGGTCATCGAAACGGACTGTTGGTGGTGCTGCCTGGCAAAATCCGGACTCAAGGAACAACCGAATTGATGATGAGATCGAGCGGCTCTTTTCGGGCGGTGTCCACCCCGCTGACCAGAATCTGCAGGTCTCCAGGCTGGGCGCTGGCATTGCCGCTGGCCGAGATTCGCGCACCAACAACCACTTTCGGAAAACCCGAGAGCTTCATGGCGGGAATCATGCCCATGGAATCGTCGAGCACCAGGGTGGTCGGCAGTTCGCTGGCAGCAATGCGCTGGATGGCCAGTGGCATGGGAGGACCGTTCTCCGCGCGCGCGAACACAAAGAGTACGGCGTCGGGCTTTACCTGTCTGGCAAGCGCCGGGTCCAGGCTGACGCGCAGCGTCAGCTGCGGTCCGCTGCTTGCCGCGGGCGCGGCGGGTGCTTGCGTTTCGGGTGCTTCCGGTGCAGGCATCGGCATTGCGGCCGCGGGTGGTGATGCCGGCGGTTCAATGCCCGCCAGCTTCTGCGCTTCTGCGATCTGTGCACGCACGCTTTCGGCAATGTCGCTTTGCGCGGGCAGCGCCGGAAGCAGCCGATTCCAGGCGGCGATCGCGGCAACAAAGTTGCCGGCCTGATAGTCGCTGATGCCGATCAACCACAATGCACGCTGGTGATCGGGGTCGTCCTTCAATACCGCCTCCAGCATCTGCCGCGGCTCGCCTGCGATGCGCCGACCTTCGGATGCCAGGGCGAGAGCCTGTGCATACTCCACGGTGAGGTCGTGGTTGTCCGGCATCAGGTCGTGGGCGCGTTTCATGGCTTCGCGCGACTCGGTGAACTTGCCCATGGATTGATAGGCACGACCGAGCAAGGCCCAGCCTTCGGCATTGTCGGGATTCGCCTCAAGCTTGGCGACGAGGCCGGCCACTGCCTGGTCCATGTCGACACCCGCTTCGTGTTCCGGCGAGGCACTTTGCTGTACCCAGCGCTGCGGATCCATCGCATCCGGCTCGCCAATGTCCGGATACAGCAGGATGGCGCCCAGAGGCATCAGGACCGCCACGGCCATGGCCGCCCACAGGCCCACGCGATTTCCCTGCCGCACTGTCGCGCTGGCTGGCATCTCGCCCATGGCTGCCTGCTTGGCCTTGAACTCGGCTTCATCGATCACGCCGGCCGCCAGCGCATCACGCAGGGCCTTCAGGCGTCGCGGATCCGCGCCCGCGGCACCGCCGCCGGAGTTGCGCTTGCGCAGCAGGGGAATCAATGGAAAGGCGAGGGCAACGGCCAGCATCACGGCCGCCAGTATCAAGAACGTGGTCATCACCAATCTTCCTCGGTGCCCTTGCCGGGTGCTGTGTTGTGCTGGATTGCCGCACGCTTGCGCACGATGCGGGTGACGGCGGCTGCTCCGATCAGCAGGACCAGCAGCGGGCCGAACCACAGGAGAACCGTCGCTCCGCGCAAGGGCGGGTCGTACAGCACGAAATCGCTGTAGCGATCAGTCAGGTACTGGCGAATCGCATCATCGTCCTTGCCTTGTTGCATCTGGTCGAATACTTCGCGACGCAGATCCTTGGCGAGGTCGGCGCTGGAGTCCGCCAGGCTTTCGTTCTGGCAAACCAGGCAACGCAACTGGCGCGTGAGGTGCTGGAAGCGCAACTCCTCGGCGCGATCCTTGAACGGCAGGGCGTCGATGGCCCATGCCATGGCCGGTGACAACAGGGCAAGGCAAAGGGCAAGAGAAAAAGCACGCATCACGGCGCAGCTCCTTTCAGCGAAGCCAGCAGTGGCTTCAGTTCGAATGCCAGCACGTCCGGCGTAATCGGTCCAATCTGCTTGTAACGGATGATGCCCTTGCCATCGACGAGGAAGCTCTCGGGTGCTCCGTATACGCCGAAGTCGATGGCAATGGCGCCATCGCGATCAACGATGACGACGGAATACGGATCACCAAACTGCTGCAACCAGCGCGTCGCATCGGCGGTTTCGTCCTTGTAGTTGAAACCGACCACGGGTATGCCGAGCGACCTGCCTTCCGCCATCAGCAGGGGATGTTCCTCGCGGCAGGCGAAGCACCAGCTGGCAAACACGTTGAGCAGGTAGGGTTTGCCGGCGAGATCGGCGTTGCTCACGAAGCGCTCCGGCTGGTTGAGCACCGGCAGCCGGAACGAAGGCGCCGGCTTGCCGATCAATGGCGAGGGCACCTCGTTCATGGAATTGTTGCGCATGTAGGAAATGCCGAATGCAAGCAGGCTCGCCACCAGGGCAAAGCCGATCAGCGGCAGGAAACGCTTGATCACGTTGCGTTCTCCGCTGCCAATGTTGCGGCAGGGGAAGTGCCGGGCGCCGTTTCCTGCAGTGGATCGGAAGCCAGCACGCGGAACCTGCGATCCGTTGCGGTGACGAAACCACCAAGCATCATCAGCAGGCCACCAAGCCAGATCCAGCGAATGAACGGTTTGACATACACGCGAACCGACCACGCGCCACTATCGCCGAGCGGCTCGCCCAGCGCGACATACAGGTCACGCGTAAAACCGGGATCCATGTCGGATTCCGTCTGCGCTTGCGCGGTGCGCGTGTATTGGCGCTTCTGCGGATGCATGATGGCGACTTGCTTGTCGCCGCGAGTCACTGTGATTGTGCCCTGGTCGGCGACGTAATTCGGGCCCTGGGTGTGGGCAACCCCGTCGAAGCGGAACGTGTATGCACCGAGGGAGACGCTCTCGCCCTTGTCGAGGCGTACATCCTTTTCGATGCTGGTGCCCTCGGTGACCAGCACGCCGCAGACGAATACCGCGACACCAAAATGCGCAATGATCATGCCGAGCATTTCCGCGGTGTAACGCCGACCTGCTGGCGCATTGCGCCAGCGCATCAAGGCATAGGAAAGGATGCCAAGCCCCACCCAGATCGCGCCGGCAATGCCGAGCATGCCCTTCCAACTGGCCTGCTCGCTCAGCGACCAGGCGATGGCTGCGGCGACCAGGGCAAGCACCAGCGCAGGCCGCAATGCCTTGAATGCGGCGCGCAGGTTGCCTGCCCGCCACTTGAGCAGGGGACCAAACGGAATCAGCACCACGACCGGCGTCATCAGCAGCACGAACAAGGTGCCGAAGTAGGGTGGGCCAACCGAGATCCGCCCCAGGTTGAATGCCTCGGCAAACAAGGGATACAGGGTTCCGAGGAACACCATGGCGGCGGCGCAGGTGAACAGCAGGTTGTTGATCAAGAGCATGGTTTCGCGGGAAGCGCCGGCGAAGGGTTCACCGCCGGCGATGCGCGGCGCACGCAGGGCGTAGATCAGCAGTGAGCCGCCCACGACAATGGAGAGGAAGGCAAGGATGAACAGGCCGCGATCAGGATCGCTGGCGAAAGAATGCACCGAAGTTATTACCCCGGATCGAACCAGGAAGGTGCCCAGCAGGGACAGCGAGAATGCAAAGATGGACAGCAGCAGGGTCCAGGCGCGGAAGCTGCCACGCTTCTCGGTGACCGCCTGCGAGTGGATCAGCGCGGTTCCCACCAGCCACGGCATGAACGAGGCGTTTTCCACCGGATCCCAGAACCACCAGCCGCCCCAGCCGAGTTCGTAGTAGGCCCACCAGCTGCCCAGTGCAATGCCGAGGGTAAGCACACCCCAGGCGGCGTTTGTCCACGGTCGTGACCAGCGTACCCATTGCTGGTCGAGTTTGCCGCCAAGCAGGGCGGCAATGGCAAACGCGAACACCACCGCGAACCCCACATAGCCCATGTACAGCATGGGCGGATGCATGATCATGCCGATGTCCTGCAGCACCGGGTTCAGATCGTTGCCATCGGCAAGCGGCGGCAGATGGCGGGCGAACGGATTCGAGAGAAGCACGGTAAACAACAGGAAGCCGAGGCTCACGAAGCCCAGTACGCCGATCACCCGCGCCATGTACTCGTCCGGAAGTCGGCGGCTGAACGCGGCGACGGCAATGGTCCACAGATTGAGGATGAGGATCCACAACACCAGCGATCCTTCATGCGCGCCCCAGACTGCCGAAAGCCGGTAGTACCAGGGCAACACAAGATTGGAGTTCTGCGCGACATAGGCGACGGAAAAATCCTGGTTCAGGAAAGCGTAGGTGAGCACGCCAAACGCCATGGCCACGAAGACAAACTGACCCGCTGCAGCGGGCCGGGCCACCCGGATCAAGGCCTGGTTGCCAATATGCGCGCCGATCAGGGGCAGCACGAACTGCACGGCACTGAGCAGTAGGGCGAGGATGAGGGCAAGTTGCCCGAGTTCCGGAAGCATGGCGGCGCCTGGTGTCAGGAGAGGTGGTCGTTTCTAGCGGGTTGGAGCCTGGTTCACGGCGTAGGCTTGTCGGCCTCGACGGGAACATCATGCTTGCGATGGGCCTTGCTCATGGCCTCGGCCACATCGCGTGGAACATAGTTTTCATCGTGCTTGGCCAGCACTTCGGTGGCGAGGAAATGATTGCCCTGCATCGAGCCGGTGGCGATTACCGATTGGTTGTCACGGAACAGATCGGGCAGGATGCCGTTGTATTCGACGCGCATGTCGCCGTCACCGTCGGTGACGACGAAGGCCACGGTCAGGGATTGGCCACGCTCGACCGAACCCTGCTTGACCATGCCGCCGATGCGGAAGCGTGCGCCATCGGGAACCTTGCCGGCAAGAATTTCGCTGGGCGTGAACAGATAGGTCATGTTCTGCTGCAGCGCGAGCACGATCAGGGTGGTTGCCGCGGCGGCGGCGATCAGGATGGCGCCGATCATGATCAGGCGACGTTTGCGGGTTGGCGTCATGTTGCGGTTTCCGTTTTCTTTTTTTGCCGCGCAAAGCGGCCATGCAATTCGGAGATGATGCGCCGGTTGCGCCAGCGCGGGGCGAGGTAGTCGATCAGCAGGCCGACCACGAAGATCGCGTACGACGACCAGACGTAGGTCGCATAGCCACCCATGGCGAGAAAATCATCCATGGCGGACTCCTTGCGCCTGCACGATCTCGCGGACCCATTCCTTGCCCGACTCCTGTTCCAGTACGCTGGTCCTGGAACGCGCCAGCACGCTGGCAAAGAACCAGATGTGGGTGGCCAGGGCCATCAGCAGCAGCGGCCAGAGCATGCTCGCATCGATGCGCGATGGGCCCAGCAGGCGCACTGTCGATCCCTGGTGCAGGGTGTTCCACCAGTTCACCGAGAAATGCACGATGGGCACGTTGACGATGCCGATCAGGCCGAGGAATGACGCGGCGCGGGCCGCCTGCCGTCGGTCCTCGATGGCGCTGTACAGGCCGATGACGCCAAGGTACAGGAACAGCAGGACCAACTCCGAGGTCAGGCGCGCATCCCAGGTCCACCAGGTTCCCCACATCGGCTTACCCCAGATTGCTCCGGTCAGCAGCGTCACGGCGGTGAACATGGCGCCGACCGGGGCGCTGGTCATGGCGAGGATTTCCGAGATCTTGATGCGCCAGACCACGGCGATGAATGCATTGGCCGCCATGAAGATGTAGGCGAACAGACTCATCCATGCGCAGGGGACATGGATGAAGATGATGCGGTAGGCATCGCTTTGCTGGTAATCAGCGGGCGCAAGAACGAGCCCGGCGTACAGGCCAACGGCTCCGATCAGGCAGGCGGCAGCAAACAGCCATGGGCACAGCAGTCGGCTCAAGCGGTAGAAGGTTGGCGGCGATCCGAATTTGTGGAACCACAGGCTCAGGGTATTCATCAGGAAATTGAAATCCGCAGGGCGGCGGCACAGGCCAGGGGAACCAGCACCAGGGCCAGTGCCAAGCCTGCGCCAAGCAGGAGCAACGGAGCCAGGAATGGCAAGCCGGCCTGCGCCGCATTGCAGGCGCCGGCAGCAAAGATCAGCACCGGCACGTACAGCGGCAAAACCAGCAAGGCCAGAAGCATACCAGAGCGGCGCATGCCAACCGTCAGCGCCACGCACACTGCGCCCAGCAGGCTCAGCAAGGGCGTCGCAATGGCCAGCGCCAGCATAAGCACCGGCATTACCGTCGAGGGCAGGTGAAGCATTTCCGCAAGCAAGGGCGCGACCAGAATCAGCGGCACCGCCGTGGTCAGCCAGTGGGCGCCAATCCGGCAGGCCAGCAGCACCGGCAATGGATGCGGCGAGAGCACGATCTGTTCCAGCGTGCCGTCTTCGTAGTCGCTGCGGAACAGGGCATCGAGGGCAAGCAGGCTGGCGAGCAGGATCGCCACGAACACGATGCCTGCGGCAATCTGCATCAGCTGGTTGGGTTCCGGACCCAGCGCGAGCGGGAAAAGCGCAACAACCATCAACGCGAACAGCGCCGGGTTCAGCGCATCGCCGCGACGTCGCCAGGTCAGCAACAGATCGCGCCGGATCAGCGCAGCACACGCCGAGCCCAGGGTGCCGTATCTCATGCGGCCGGCCTCAGCGGCAGGCGTCGCGGTGATCCCGAGGTGAATGCATAGGCGCCGTGCGAAGTGATCAGTGCGGCGCCACCACGGCGCGCATGGGCTTCGAGAAGGCGGTTGACGAGGTCAATGCCTTCCTTGTCGAGGTTTGCATACGGCTCATCGAGCAACCAGAGTGCCGCCGGTACCAGCAACAAGCGGGCGAGCGCCACGCGTTTTTTCTGCCCTGCCGAAAGCAGGCGCACGGCCACATGCTCATACCCTTGCAGGCCAAGGCTTGCCAAGGCCAGCATCGGGGTGTTGCCCGCGCGCAGGCCGAATACGCCAATCGAGAACTCGAGATTTTCAAGGGCGGTGAGGTCGGCCTTGAGCCCCGGCAAGTGTCCCATCAGGGCCACCTGCTGTGATAGCCGGCTCATGGTCAGGGCCTCTCCATGAAGTTCGATGGTTCCGCTGCTCGGCAGCAGCAAACCGGAGAGCACCTTGAGCAGGGTGGTCTTGCCGGAACCGTTGTCGCCTTCGATGAGCACCACTTCGCCTGCGTGCAGGGAAAAATCGATGGGGCCGAAGATGGGCTCCTCGTTGCGGGAAAAGGCAAGGGCCCGCGCCGAAAGCAGGGGAACGGGATCGGCGGTTGCTTGGGAATGCATGGGGGTATGGAATTTCCCGGTTGCGCTGGCAAACTGCAAGGCGTTGTTTGCGTGCAGATCGGCGATTGTAAGCCAGCGAGACGCCGGACAGGGACCGGGGCGCGGCGTGTCCTCGGGCGTACTGAACTTCGCGCGTCGATCTGGAATCGTCGGCAGTCTGCGATGATGCGTGGGAAATGTTGCCGGAGTCGAAGCTGACGTGAGTGTTTCTGTCATCGTGTTCATTGTTGCCGCCTCGCTTGCGGGTCTCGTGCTGGGTGCGCTGGTCATCGCCTGGTTGGGCCAGCAGAAGCGCGCGAGCCGTTTGCAAGCGGAACTTGAAAGAAGCACGCAGAACCAGGACGCGCTCGAACAACGCCTGCGCGAAAGTGCTGCGCAGGCGGGTGAGCGCAAGGCGGAGGCAGAACAACTGCGACGGCAGGCCCAGGATCTGCAAACTCGCTTCGATGCGGCGAACAGTGAACTGCTGAAGCGCAGCGCGGCGTATGCGGCGCTGGAAGCCGGAGCCCGCGAACAAGCCGCGGCATCGGCAGAAAAACTCGCACTCCTCGAACAGGCCGAGCAGCGCTTGCGCGAATCGTTCCAGAACCTGGCCAACCAGATCCTCGACAGCAAGGCCGAGCGTCTCAAGGAGCAAAGCGCCGAGCAGCTCAATGGCCTGCTGGATCCGTTCAAGGTGCAACTCAAGGAATTCCGCGAAGCGTTCACCCTGACCCATGCCAATGAGCAACGCGAGCGCGGCATGCTGGCGCAGGAGATCCGCTCGCTGAAGGATCTGAATCTCCAGATCAGCCAGGATGCGATCAACCTGACTCGCGCGCTGAAGGGTGATTCGCAAGCCCAGGGGGCCTGGGGCGAAATGGTGCTGGAGCGGGTGCTGGAAGCGTCCGGCCTGCAATCAGGCCGCGAATACGATGTGCAGCAAAGCTTCCAGGACGACGACGGTGCGCGTCAGCGGCCGGACGTGATCGTGCATCTGCCGGAAGGCAAGGACATCATCATCGACGCCAAGGTCTCCCTCGTGGCCTGGGATCGATGGGTGGCTTCGGATGCCGAGGCGGATCGTGCATTGGCGCTGCGTGAACACCAGGTTTCGCTGAAGCGCCACATCGATGGACTGTCAGCGCGAAACTACTGCGAACTCGATGGCGTGCGCACGCTGGATTTCGTGCTCATGTTCGTTCCGGTCGAGGCGGCCCTGATCGAGGCCGTACGTGGAGATGTCAACCTGTACAGCTACGCGCTGGATCGTCGCATCTCGCTGGTCAGTCCGAGCACGCTGTTGGCAACCCTGCGCACGGTGGCCTACTTGTGGCGCATCGAGAATCGCAACAGCAATGCCATCGAGATTGCGCGCCGGGCTGCCAACCTGCATGACAATTTCGTGTCACTGGTGAACGAACTGGAGGTGCTGGGCAGCCAGCTCGACAAGGCACGCAATGCCCATTCCAGCGTGCTGCGGCGTCTTACCGAAGGTGGCAAGGGCAGCGTCATCCTGCAGGTCAAGAGCCTGGCCGAGATGGGTGCGCCAGCCAAAAAGAGCATGCCGAAGCGATTGATCGAGTCGGCCGGTGCAGAGCTTGATGCGCCGTCAATCGAGAATGACGAAGCGGACGAAGCGTCCAGCGACGCGGATGAATCCTGAATCCCTTGCCACAACGCAGGCAAAAAAACGGCGCCACGAGGACGCCGTTTTCTTTTCCTGAAAAGAAGCAATCAGGCGTGTGGGCCTTCGTGGAACTTCGGCTCCGGTTTCATGGATTCGCCATGGGCGGAAGACACACCACGACCCAGGTCGCTGTGGCGATATCCATACGCCCAATACACGACCAAGCCGATGGCAGCCCAGATGAAGAACAAGCTGATCGTGTACATCGACAAGTTGACGAACAGCAGCAGGCAGCCGGCAACGGCAAGCGGGCAGACCAGCCACACCATCGGCGTCTTGAACGGGCGGTGACGATCCGGCTGTTGCTTGCGCAGGATCATCACGCCAATGGCCACCATGATGAAGGCAAACAGCGTTCCTGAATTGGAAATGTCGGCGAGTATGCCCACCGGGAACATGGCGCCGAACAATGCCACGAACACGCCCGTGATCAAGGTGATCACGTGCGGCGTATGGAACTTTGGATGCACCTTGGAGAGGACATCCGGCAGCAGGCCATCGCGCGACATGGTGAAGAAGATGCGGGTCTGGCCGTAGATCATCATCAGGATCACGGAAGGCAGGGCGAGGGCAGCGGCCAAGCCAATCAAGTTGCCGATGCCGGGGAATCCGATCATGCGCATCACATGGGCCAACGGTTCCTTGCTGCACACCAGGGCTTCGGACTGGCTCAGGCAGGCTGCGGCCATTTCCGGCGTGCCCGGCGAAAGCGCACTGCCATCGGCAGCAAACATGGGAGTCGATCCTGCTGCACCCACGGCGCCATAGCCCACCAGCAGGTAGAAAATGGTGCAGATCACCAGCGAACCGATCAGGCCGATCGGGATGTTGCGGTTGGGATTGACGGTTTCTTCGGATGCAGTGGAAACGGCATCAAACCCGACGTAGGCGAAAAAGATGGAGGCAGCCGCCCCGAGAACGCCGATGCCACCCATTGGGCTGCCCCAGCCGGTAGGCAGGAAGGGCTCGAAATTCTCGCTCTGCACGGCCGGCAGCGATATGACAATGAACGCGGTCAGGGCGGCGACCTTGATCGAGACCAGCACTGCATTGACCTTGGCGGATTTGGATGTGCCGATCACCAGCAACCAGGTGATCACCAGCGAGATCAGGCAAGCCAGCAGATTGAATGCACCACCGTCGTACGGTCCGGTGCGCAGCGCCATCGGCAAGGCCAGGGCGCCTGGTTCAACCAGACCGAACAGATTGGTGTGGATCAGGAGTCCGTTCATGTAGCCGGACCAGCCCACCGCCACCGCGCCTGCGGCGACTGCGTATTCAAGCACCAGTGCCCAACCGACGATCCAGGCCAGTCCTTCGCCAAGTACGCCGTAGGTGTAGGTGTAGGCAGAACCGGATACCGGCACCATGGAGGCAAGTTCTGCGTAGGCCAACGCGGCAAGCGCGCACACGACGGCCGCAATCACGAACGCAATCATCATGCCCGGGCCGGCCTTCTGCCCAGCTTCCGCGGTCAGCACGAAAATGCCCGTGCCGATCACCGCGCCAATACCGAGCATGGTCAACTGGAATGCACCCAATTGACGGGTCAACGCCTTCTTGCCGGCTGTTTCAAGAATCTTGTCGAGCGGTTTGACGCGCCAAAAAAGCATCGTGATCTCCCCGAGTGGTGACAACGCAGTCGCCGACATTACCGGTGCCGGGGGCAATAGCACAAGCGGAAAGACCGGGAATAGGGAATGGGGAATCGGGAATAGTCAGAAGCGGGAATCGGGAAAGCGGGTCTGTGCGGAAGTCGAGCCCGCAGCGGGGTATTGCTCTTGCGTTTCCCGATTCTCTATGTCCCAATTCCCGTTTCCCGGCCCTTACGCCCGTCCGCCAAACTCGCCGGTCAGGGTGCTGACGTGGATCATCTCGCCGGTGCGGATGTACTCGGGGACCTGGATCTCGATGCCGGTGGAGAGTTTGGCCGGCTTGGGCCGCTTGGTGGCGGTGGCTCCCTTCAACTCAGGTGCGGTGTCAATGACTTCCAGGATGACCGAAGCCGGCAACTGCACGGCCACCGGATTCTCGTCGATGATCTGCACGTAGCAGCCCTCGATGCCATCGACGATGTAACCGGCTGCGTCACCCACCACATCCGCATCCAGCGTGTACTGGGTGTAGTCCTCGCTGTCCATGAACACGAAGGCATCACCATCCTTGTAGGAAAAACCCACTGCACGCCGGGTGACTTCGGTCTCCTTGATTTCGTCCTCGGAACGCAGGGAGAGATCGCACTTCACCCCTCCGGGCACGGAATACATGATGAAACGGAAGGTCACGTTGCCACTGCGACCCTGCGCCGAGCTGCGCTCGATGTCTCGAACCTGGTAGACCTTGCCGTCGTGCTCGACGACGTTGCCGCGTTTGACTTCGGATGCTTTCATTTGAAGGGCCGGGAGTTGGGAATGGAGAATCGGGAATGGGAAAAGCTGGATTCTGGCGGGATGGTGGGGTTGCGGGGAACCGCTTTAACGATTCCCTATTCCCGATTCCCTATTCCCGCCCGTTTCGATCATTTGGGCGCCAATCTCACGGCGCCGTCGAGGCGGATGGTTTCGCCATTGAGGTAACGATTGCCGATGATGTAGGCGACCAGGTCGGCGAATTCGCCGGGCTGGCCGAGGCGCGATGGAAACGGAATCGATGCGCTGAGTGATTCCTGCACCGCTGCCGGCATGCCATCCACCATCGGTGTCCAGAAGATGCCGGGTGCGATGGTCATCACGCGGATGCCGAAGCGGGCCAGTTCGCGCGCCATCGGCAAGGTCATGCCGACCACGCCACCCTTGGACGCGGAATACGCGGCCTGGCCAATCTGGCCATCAAATGCCGCCACCGAAGCGGTGTTGACGATGACGCCGCGTTCTCCGTCTTCGCCCGGTTCGTTGTTCTGCATCCATTCGGCCGCGGCCTTGGCCACGTTGAATGAGCCGACCAGGTTCACCATCACCGTGCCGGCGAAATTCTTCAGCGGCATGGCACCATCGCGGCCCAGCATGCGGCCTGCGCCGAGGATGCCGGCGCAATTGACCACCGTGTTGAGTCCACCCATGGACTCGCGCGCGGCGGCCACATTGGCCTTGACGCCATCTTCATCGGTGACATCGGTTTGCACGAAGCTCGCGTTGGCGGCACCCAGGGCAGCGACGGCAGTCGCGCCCTTGTCGGCGTTGACATCGAACAGGGTGACCTTGCCGCCCTTGCCGACGATGTGTTCCGCCACGCTCAGGCCAAGTCCGGATACGCCGCCGCTGATGACGGCCTTGACGGTATTGAGTTGCATGATTCCTCCGTGGGCGCGGGGCCAACGGGCCTGCGCAAGGGCGCGCATTCTACAACGTGAGCCGACTCTCGAATCGTCGTGTCTGGCCGGACAGCGGATCGGTGAATGCGATGCGCTTGGCCAACAGTTTGAGCGGCGCGTCGAAATCATCCTCCTCGCCTGAAGCAAGCTCGGGATAGAGCGGGTCGTTGAGGATAGGCGCACCGAGGCTGGCCATGTGCACGCGCAGCTGGTGCTTGCGGCCGCTGACCGGGCTCAGCGCATAACGCCAGATCGGACAGCCTCGATCGACAACATCGACGCGGGTTTCACTATTGGCCGGACCATTGCATTCGGCCATGCGGAAGAACGGCTCGCCCGCCAGCAGGCGTGATCGATGCACCAGCGGAAATCCAAGCTGTGGCAGCGCAGGTGCCAGCGCCTCGTAGTACTTGTCGACCTGTTGCTCGCGGAACAGGGACTGATAGCGCGAGCGCGTCGCCGGGTTGGTGGAAAACAGCACCAGGCCGGCAGTCAGGCGATCAATGCGATGCAACGGCACCAGGTGCCCATTGCCGGTCTGCCGGATCAGGCGTCGCAGCAGGGTTTGCTCGACGAAGCGTCCGGCCGGCATGACGGCAAGGAAATGCGGTTTGTCCGCGACCAGCAGGTCCGCGTCCGCATGCAGCACGCATGCCTCGAAGGGCAGTTCGGCTTCCTGCGCAACCTCGCGGAAGTAGTGGACCTCCAAGTGCCGCCGATAGGCAGCGCTCACGTGCAGCGGCCTGCCGTCGGCGTCCAGCACGCGGCCACGAGCAAAGCGGTCGCGCCAGACTTCTGCGGGGATGTGCGGGAAATGCGCGCACAGGCAATCCAGTACGCTGTTCCAGTTTCCTTCGGGAAGGTGCAGCGTGCTTGCTCCCGCCCGATCGGCTTGCGGGTTTGATCGGTTCGCCATGCCGCTATTATGTGGAACCACGTGTCCCGTCAACATCCCATACGCGGAATCCCGAACATGGCGAAACTCCTGTTGAACCTGCGCCATGTGCCGGAGGACGAGGCTGCGGAGATTCGCGCCATGCTTGAAGAACACGACATCGGTTACTACGAGACGGAGCCGAATCGCTGGGGCATCAGTGCAGGTGCAATCTGGATCAAGGACGATTCACGGCACCAGGATGCGATGGTGTTGATGGCTGCGTATCAAGGTCAGCGAAGCGCCCATGCGCGTGCCCAGCGGGAGCAGGCGCGCATCGACGGAAGTGCCGAAACCCTGGCGCAGCAGATCAGGAAGCAACCGCTGCGCCTGGTGTTCATCCTGTTTGCGCTGGCCATCCTGGTCGCAATCAGCCTTTGGCCCGTCTTGTTGCTGGGATGAATCCCGGCAGACGCAGTTCAGTCGCTGCCGATGAAATCCGACTTGCCCAGTTCGACCCCGCAATGGCGCAGGATGGCGTAGGCCGTCGAGCAATGGAAAAACACATTCGGAATGACGAAATTCAGCAGATAGGCCTGCCCCTTGAAGCTGAGGTCCCGACCGCCGATGGTCAGGGAAATCGCCTTTTCTTCGCTGCCGTCGACCTGGGCAGGCGAGATGGACTCGATGAATGCAACCGTGCCGGCAATGCGTTCCTGCAGTTCCTCGAACGTGGCTTCGTTGTCGGCGTGTGTCGGTCGTTCCACGTCCGCGAGGCGGCCCGCGCATCCTTTCGCCATGTCGGTGGCAATCTGTACCTGGCGTGTGAGCGGGAACATGTCCGGGTACAAGCGCGTGGCGAGCAGTACCTCCGGTTTGATCTTGCGTTGGCTGGCGTGCGCAGAGGCCTTGCCGAGAACATTGGAAAGGTTGCGCAGTGCGCGGGCAAGAACAGGAATGGACGCTTGATACATCGAAATGGTCATGGCGATCTCCACAGGGTTGATGGCTGGTTTGTCCGGTTGATCCGGCTCGCTACTGGTCGGTCTCGTAGAGCGGAGCTTGCTCCGCTGATCGCAATGCCTGGCACAACAGCCGGGCAAGCTCGGCTCTACAAGCGAAGCGGGCTCTGCGCCAGAAAGCGTGTACGCACCCGCGGGCCGCAACAACCGGCTGCCGAAATTGAGGCGCCCCCGGCATTCACAAGGGCTGGTGCCCTGGCTCTGCCATGCGATCATGGCGCATGACTGAATTCGCCACGCTGGCACTGGAGCCGGCCGTACTCGACGCCCTCGCAACATTGGGCTACTCCAGCATGACGCCGATCCAGGCCGCCAGTTTGCCGGCAATCCTCGACGGCAAGGACGTGCTCGCCCAAGCACCGACCGGCAGCGGCAAGACCGTCGCGTTCGGCCTGGGGCTGGTTGCGCGCCTTGATCCGGCAGTGGTTGCCGTGCAGGGGCTGGTGTTGTGCCCAACCCGCGAACTGGCCGATCAGGTCAGCCGGGAAATCCGTCGCCTGGCCAGCTTTGTGCCCAACGTGAAACTGCTGACCTTGTGTGGCGGCATTCCATTGCGGCCGCAATTGGCGTCCCTGGTCCATCCCCCGCACGTGGTGGTCGGCACTCCGGGACGCATCCAGGAATTGATCGACCAGGGCGCGCTGTCGCTCGAATGCGTGCGTGTGCTGGTGCTGGATGAAGTGGATCGCATGCTCGACATGGGTTTCCAGGATGCCGTCACCCAGTTGCTGAAACAATGCCCGCAATCCCGGCAAACGCTGCTTTTCTCAGCCACGCTGCCAGATGAAATCCGCAGCATCAGCCGCAGCATGCAACGAGAGCCCGTCTCCGTGACTTGCGCCGCAGAGGAGGAAGCTCCCGAGATCGAGCAGCAGTTCTTTGAGGTCGATGGACGTGGCCGCTTCGACGCCCTCGTGCAATTGCTGGGCGTGAACCGACCCGAATCCTGCCTGGTGTTCTGCAACACCCGCCGTGACGTGCAGGATCTGGCCGATGGACTCGGCAAGCGCGGGTTCTCCGCGCTCGGCCTGCACGGGGATCTCGACCAGCGTGATCGCGATGAGATGCTGGTGCAGTTTGCCAATCGCAGCTGCGTGATCCTGGTGGCCACCGACGTGGCTGCGCGTGGACTGGATGTCGAGGACCTGCCCGTGGTGGTCAATTGGGAGCTGTCGACGGATGCCGATGTGCATTTGCATCGCATCGGCCGCACCGGGCGCGCTGGGCGCATCGGCAAGGCCTGGAGCCTGGTGGCACCGGCCGAGATGCCGCGCATTTCCGCAATCGAAGCGCGCGCAGGAAAGCCGCTGCGCTGGTCGAAACTGCCCGGCAGCGCATCGATCACACCATTGAATGCCGTCATGCGGACCCTGGCCATCGATGGCGGTCGCCAGGACAAGCTGCGTCCGGGAGACATCGTCGGTGCCTTGACCGGAGACGCCGGCATCCCGTTTGACGCGGTCGGCAAGATCACGGTGTTTGCGACCCGCAGCTATGTTGCAATCCGCCGGGGAGAGGCCAACGCGGCTCGCAAGCGCCTCGGCGAGGGCAAGATCAAGGGTCGCAGGTTCCGGGTTCGAACCCTCGATTGAGGCTTGTCGAGCCGTGCGCGGTTCGACTCAGGCTGCGTCCCGCGCGGAAATCGCTCGTCGGCCGGCAGACTGTTGCGTGAGCGGGTGCGTTGATCGCGCGATTGGCGCATCATCGCGTGCAGAGTCACCGGATTCGCGCCTGGGGTAGGGCGATCGGCGTTGCGCATGCGAAAGAAGGTAACGACAACACTGGTGTTGGTCGCAGGCTTGCTGGGTGTCGCCGTGCCCGTGCTGGCGGCACTTTACCTTGCCCATCGGCAAAGCATGGATGCCGAAGTTCGCCTGGCCATGACCATGGCCGAGGAAGTCCTGCGTCGCGCCGATGATGTTGGCGACCAGGCGATCACCGCGTATCGCAGCTTGGCCGAGGTCGATGGGTTTGGCCCGTGCTCGGATGCGGATATCGAGCGCATGCGGCGCCTGGAACTCCAGCTCAGCTCGATTGAAGTGGTTGGACGTGTCGATGGCGACCGGCTGATTTGCTCGTCCATGGGTTTGCCGCCCGGCGGCATTCCACTCGGTCCTCCGCTGTGGACCAGTTCGCTGGACAGCAGGATTCGCCCTGCGGTCGACCTCGGCCTGGGTGACGGCAATCAATTCCTGGTGCTGCAAAAAGCAAACTTTGCCGTGGCCGTGAATCCGCAGGTGCTGCTCGACAGCTTTGAGGATCGCCAGGATTTTTCGATGGGCATCGTCGGCTACACCAGCCGGAAACTCATGAGCGGTCGTGGCGCCTTCAATGAGCGCTGGTTGAATCGGCTGGGCAACGAGCACAGCGCGGTCCTGTTCGACGGCAATCATCTGGTCGCCCTGCGCAAATCGAATACCTATGATGTGGCTGCCTTTGTCGCGGTACCCGTGGCACTGCTGCGTTCTCGCCTGTATTCCTTTGCCAAGGTGCTGGTGCCGATAAGCCTGATACCCGGGGCGCTGCTGTGTTTCGGCATCTTTCGTCTGGCCCGCCATCGCGCCTCACTGGCGAGTCAGTTGCGCGCAGCGCTGAAGCGGCGCGAGTTTTCCCTCCACTATCAGCCCATCATGGAGCTTGCCAGCGGTCGGATCGTGGGTTTTGAGGCACTGATGCGTTGGCGCAATCGCGAAGGCACCCGTTTGCGCCCGGATCTGTTCATTCCCGCAGCCGAGGATTGCGGTTTGATCCCGCAGTTCACCGAATACGCCCTGGAGTGCGCGACGCGCGAAATTCCACGCCTTATCGCCTTTTGCCCGGGAGTGTTCGTCAGCATCAACCTGGCATCTTCCGACCTGCATTCCGAACGAACCATCGACTTGCTGCGCAACTTGCTGCAAACGCCAGGCATCAAACCTGAAAACATCGTTGTCGAGGCAACCGAACATTCATTCCTCGACCCGCAGCGCGCGGGTCTCATCGTCGCCGGAATCCGTGCGTTGGGAATCCGGGTTGCCATCGATGATTTTGGTACCGGCTATTGCGGACTGTCGCACCTGACCAATCTGGAGACCGACTTCCTCAAGATCGACAAGGTGTTCGTCGAGGCGGCGGGTACCGAGTCGGCGACCGGCCAGGTGGCCCTGCACATCATCCGCATTGCCAAGACCCTGGGTTTGAAGATCATTGGCGAAGGCGTCGAGAATGAAGGCCAGGCCGCCTTCCTGCGCGAGCATGGTGTCGAGTTCGGCCAGGGCTGGTGGTTTCATGCGGCGATGCCGCTGGAGAAGATCCTCAAGCTGCCGAGCGGGAATTCGGGTGCGGGCTAGCCTGACAGCATGCGCCAGCTGGTGATGCCGATACCGATGACCAACAGCATGAGCACCAGGCTGGCGATGCGCAGCCAGCGCGCCACGCGCAGCGCGGCTTCTCCACGCAGGATCCTTGTATCGCGCAGCACGCGCGTGCCGGGCAGTGGCCATTGTTCATGCGCATGTATTCCTGCCGCCTTGTGCGTGGCATACCAGGCCAGCATGGCGAGGCAGATTGCGCTGCCGGTCATTGCCGCACCGATCATCCGGCGCAGCTTGAGGATCAGCAAGTCATTGCCGGGCAACTGGCCGATATTTTCCAGCCATGACTGGAAACCGAACAGGGCGATCAAGGCCACGATGGTGGCAGCGACAAGCGCAATTGCAGTCTGCACGCGCAGGCGTGGGTCTGCGCGCAGCATGTCCTCAGCCAAGCAGCACCTCCCTCCGGGGAATCTCTGATCAAGCACGGTTTTCGTCGTTCCCGCGAAGGCGGGCAGCAAAATGCTCCTGCATTTCCTGCATGCAGGCCAATCCATGGCCTTTGAACACAGTGACTTTGGCGCAACCGTTTGGCCTGCAGAGGCGCTGGGTCCCGGACATCGCTTCGCGATTCCTGGATGACGAGCAAATCAGCGCTTCCTCAGGTTGAGCGCGAGGATAGTCGGTCGAAACAGGTTTGGCGTACCGTATATCGCCGAAACCCTGCGTCGGTCTATCCTTGACCAATGAACATTCAAAAATTTCCGCTGCTGGTGTGCGCGATCCTTGCTTTGGCGCTGGTCGGGTGCAAGAACAATCCTCCACGCGCCGATGTGCAAGCCGCCGCAAGCTCCGGTCAACGCGCCTTGTTCGATGGTGAATACGACAATCATGAACAGGTCGTGCGCGCGGACACTGCCGTTGTGGCGCCGGTCCGCATCCGGATTTCACCCATGTCAAAGGCGGGCTGGTATGTCTGGACGGTCGACTTTTCGGGTTCGACGCCATTGAGTGCCCGTTGGTTGATGCGCTCTTTCAAGTCGGTCGATGGTTCGGTGACGCTGACCCCGTATCGCGCACCCGCCGATGCCGTGGATTCCGGCAAGGAAATCGATCCCGATTCCTGGGTCGCATTGGATGCATGTTCCCTGCACGGTTCTGCCACGGCCGATGGTCTGCATGTGAAGGTCGATCTCGCCTCATGCACGACTCTGGCTCCCGGCATTGGTGCCAGTGCCGCGTTGCTGCCAATCGACATTCATCACGATGGCGAACGTCTGGACGTGCGCCTGTATGCAGATCAGGCGCGCGGGCCCGATGCCAAGGTTGAAGCACGTCGCGTGCGCTGGTTCGAGGGCTGGGCGGCCCTTCATGGCGGAGGACGCAGCGGTGATGCCAGCAGCAAGGATTGGCACATGAATCGCGAGCTTCGACTCGGCAGCGAAGGCGGTCGGGTTGCGCTCAAATGGCGTGATGGCCAGCCATCGGGTTATTCCCTGATGCTTGAGCGCGCCACCTATCGGGACGGCAATGTGCCGGTGCTCAAGTTGTCCGTGCTCGAAGACGCCACGGGCTCAACCATTTCCTATGCCTGGTCGAATCCGGAAGCCGAGCGCATCGGCATCAGCCTGGGATGGATCCAGGTCGGACTGAGTCTTTCCGCAAACCAGGCAAGCCCATGAGCGGAGCAAAGGACAACACCGCAACGGATGAGACGCCACTCACCTGGAAGGAGTTCGAGCGGGTTTGCCTTGTGGTCGGAACGGTGCTGCGCGTGGAACCATTCCCCGAAGCCCGTCATCCGGCCTGCAAGGTCTGGGTTGATTTCGGCCCCTACGGAGAACGCAAGACCAGCGCGCAGATCACCGACCTGTACACAGCCGAACAACTCGTCGGTCGCCAAGTGATCGGCGTGATCAATTTTGCGGAAAAGCAGATCGGCCCGTTCCGCTCACAATTCCTGCTCACCGGATTTCCAACCGATGCCGGCGTGGTTCTCAGTGCGGTCGAGCGTGCGGTTCCCAACGGAACCCGCCTGGCCTGAGCCTGCACAATTCTGCAGCTGCGACACGCAGCATGCCCAGAAGCCGAGCCGTCGTCCCTGCGAAGGCAGGGACCCAGTGGCTTCAGTATTCGATGCGGATTATCGTTCGCAGCCATCGCGGAAAAGGCTGTTCAGACCTTCCCTAGCTCTACAGGGCTTCGAATATCCCCGCCGCGCCCATGCCCGTGCCGATGCACATGGTGACCATGCCGTACTTCTGCTTGCGGCGGCGCAGGCCATGGATGAGCGTGGCCGCGCGGATCGCGCCGGTGGCGCCGAGCGGATGACCCAGCGCAATGGCGCCGCCCAGCGGATTCACTTTGGCTGGGTCCAGGCCCACATCGCGCATCACCGCCAATGCCTGCGCGGCAAAGGCTTCGTTGAGCTCGATCCAGTCCAGTTGCTGCTTGTCGAGACCAGCAAGAGCCAGCGCCTTGGGAATCGCGGCGATCGGGCCGATGCCCATCACTTCCGGGCGCACGCCGGCCACCGAGAAGGAAACAAAGCGCGCAATCGGCGTCAGGTTGTATTGCTTGATCGCCTTTTCGCTGGCCAGCAGCAGGGCGCCGGCGCCATCGGACATCTGCGATGAATTGCCGGCGGTTACGCTGCCACCGGCCTTGAAAACGGTGCGCAACTTGGCCAGGCCAGCGGCGCTGGTGTCGGAACGCGGGCCTTCGTCGGTATCGATGCATCGCTGGTCGTTGATGATCGAGCGATTGCCCATATCCGGGTAGTGGTCATCGAGGGTGAACGGAGCAATCTCGTCCTTGAACTCGCCAGCGGCGATGGCGGCCAGCGCCTTCTGGTGCGACGCCAGGGCAAATGCATCCTGATCCTCGCGGCTGATCTTCCACTCGCTGGCCACGTTCTCGGCGGTAATGCCCATGCCATAGGCAATGGCGATGTTTTCGTTCTCGAATACCGCCGGATTCATGGCGATCTTGTGGCCCATCATCGGCACCATGCTCATGGATTCGGTGCCACCGGCCAGCATCAGGTCGGCATCGCCGGTGCGGATGCGGTCAGCCGCCAGCGCAATGGCCTGCACCCCGGATGAGCAGAAGCGATTGATGGTTTGTGCCGGCACCGTGTTCGGCAGGCCGGCCAACAGCACGCCGATGCGCGCCACGTTCATGCCTTGCTCGGCTTCGGGCATGGCGCAGCCGATCACGGCATCTTCGATGGAGTTTGCATCCACGCCGGGCGCCGAGGCCATGGCTGCCTTGATGACATGCGCCAGCAGGTCGTCGGGGCGGGTATTGCGAAATACGCCACGCGGCGCCTTGCCCACCGGTGTACGCACGGCGGAAACGATATAGGCGTCCTGAAGTTGTTTGCTCATTTTGCTTTCTCCGAAAGCGAGAATGGGGAATGGGGAATCGGGATTTGGACAATCAAGAGCGAACGTTCGGGAGTCGTGGGTAGTGCATCATCTTTATGCTCTTCCCATTCTCGATTCCCTATTCTCGATTCTCAGTTTCTCAACGGCTTCCCCGTGCTCATGGTGTGGGCAATGCGCTGCTGGGTCTTTTCCATTTGCGCGAGGGCGACGAAGTGCTTGCGTTCGAGATCAAGCAGCCAGGCTTCGTCGACTTGCGAGCCGCGTTCGATGGCACCACCGCACAAGGTGTCGGCAATGCGGCTGCCTACTTCGAAGTCGTGTTCGGAAATGAAACGTCCCTCGAGCATGTTGACCAGCATCATCTTCAGCGAAGCCGTACCGACGTCGCCGGCCACGGTGATGTCGCGCGCCGGCAAGGGCGGGCGCCATCCGCATTCGGCCATTGAACGGGCGACCTGTTTGGCCACATGCAGCAACTCGAAACTGTTGAACACGATCACGTCATCGGCGCGCAACAAGCCCAGTTGTTTGGCTTCCAGCGCGCTGCCGGAGACCTTGCCCATGGCAATGGTCTCGAACATCTTCTTGATGGCGTTGAACGGATCGCCGTCGATGCTGCTGCGCGCAGCGCGCAGGGCGACTTCCTTGAGGCCGCCGCCGGCCGGCAACAGGCCCACACCGGCTTCGACCAGGCCAATGTAGCTTTCCAGCGCAGCTACGGTGCGCGCCGAATGCATCTGAAACTCGCAGCCACCGCCAAAGGCCATGCCGCGCACGGCGGCGACGACCGGTACCAACGAATACTTGATGCGCATGCTGGTGGCCTGGAAGTTGGCGACCATGGCATCGAACTCGGTGATCTGGCCTTGCTGAAGTTGGCTCAGCGCACCCTTGAGATCGGCTCCGGCGGAAAACGGCTCGCCGCTCTGCCAGATCACCAGGCCACGGAACTGTTGCTCGGCCAGGCCAATGCAATGCTGCAGGCCATCGAGCACGGCGTCGTTGATCGTGTTCATCTTGGTCTTGAAGGAGACGATGCCGATGTCATCGCCCTGATGCCACAGCCGCACGCCGTCGTTTTCCCAGACCGTGGTGCCGGTGTCCAAGGATTCGCCGAGCAGCGGATCAGGGAACAACTGGCGGCGATAGACCGGGGCATCCGGGCGCGGCAGGTTCCTGCCCAGGCTGGGTGACCAGGAGCCATCCTTGCCGTGAACGCCCTCGCGGCCATCGCTGACCCAGGCGGGCAGGGGCACGTCACTCATGGCCTTGCCGGCCTTGATGTCTTCGGCAATCCAGCCGGCGATCTCCTTCCAGCCGGATGCCTGCCAGGTCTCGAACGGGCCCAACTTCCAGCCGTAGCCCCAGCGGATGGCCAGATCCACGTGGCGCGCGGAATCGGCAATGTCGGCCAGGTGAAACGCGGTGTAGTGGAACAGGTCGCGGAACATGGCCCACAAGAACTGGGCCTGCGCATCCGCGCTGGCGCGCAGGGCGGCAAATTTTTCGGCGGGATTGCGCAACGCCAGGATCTTCGCCACTTCCTCGCTCGCGCCCTGGCTGGCTGGCCGATAGTCCTGCTGGCCCAGGTCCAGTACCTGGATTTCCTTGCCGGCCTTGCGGAAAAAGCCGGCGCCGGTCTTTTGTCCCAGCGCGCCCTTTTCGATGAGTGCGCTGAGCCAGGCGGGTGCCTTGAAGTAGCGGTGCCAGGGATCGTTGGGCAGGGTGTCATCCATGGTCTTGATGACATGCGCCATGGTGTCGAGGCCAACCACGTCCGAAGTGCGGTAGGTGGCACTCTTGGGGCGCCCGATGGCGGGGCCGGTAAGGGCGTCGACCGCGTCGAATCCGAGTTTGAATTGTTCGGTGTGGTGCATGGTGGCGAGGATCGAGAACACGCCGATGCGGTTGCCGATGAAGTTCGGCGTGTCCTTGGCATACACCACGCCCTTGCCGAGGGTGGTGGTCAGGAATGCTTCAAGGCCGGCCAGCAGGGTTGGGTCGGTGCTGCGGTCCGGAATCAACTCGACCAGATGCATGTAGCGCGGCGGGTTGAAGAAGTGGATGCCGGAGAATCGGGGCCGCATGGCTGCCGGCAAGGCTTCCGCCAGGGCATTGATGGAAAGACCTGAGGTATTGCTGGCAACAAAAGCAGAATCAGACACATACGGTGCAATCTTCTTGTAAAGATCGAGCTTCCAGTCGAGGCGTTCGGCAATCGCTTCGATGATCAGGTCGCAGCCACGCAGCCACTCCAGATGCTCGTCGTAGTTGGCCGGGGTAATGGCGTTGCCGCGCCCGGACTCCGCCAGCGGGGCGGGTGAGAGCTTGGCCAGGCCGGCAATCGCCTTGATTGCAATGCCGCTTTTCGGGCCTTCCTTCGCCGGAAGATCGAACAGGAGGGTTTCCACGTCGGCGTTGGTCAGGTGGGCGGCAATCTGCGCACCCATGACGCCGGCACCGAGCACGGCGACCTTGCGGATACGAAAGGGGGAAGGGTTCATGGATTACCTCGTGGCAGGTTGAAGCGTGATCGAAAGGGCTGCCTGGCATCGGGTTGGGGCCGATCCGGCGTGGAATTTCAAGCTCAGTCCGCACGCAAGCCGGCAGCTGCGAAGCGGATCAGGTGTTCTGCGGCACGTTCGCGATGCACTTTCTCCGACATCGATCCGCGCCGCTTGATCACGCCGAAATCGGCCATGGCGTAGGTCAGGGCGCCGGCAATGATGTCGATGCGCCAATACAGCTCTTCCTTGTCCAGATGGGGCAATTCGGCGCTGATGGCAGCCGCGAACTCCTTGAGCACATGACCGTAGTTCTCGGACAGGAACTTGCGCAGGCGCTCATTGTGCTCGGCGTAGGCTCGGGCCAGGACGCGCACGAAGGTGGCCCCTCCGGGCTTGTCCACGGAGAGTGCCAAGGCCGGATGGATGAAGGCTGCGAGGATGTCTTCAAGCGTCGATTTGGCCTTGTCGCGAGCCGCCTGGAGCGCTTCCAGGCGGTGCGTGCTCAGTTCATCGAGGCGGCGGCGGAACACCTCGTTGATGAGGTTGTCCTTGGATCCGAAGTGGTAGTTGACCGCAGCCAGGTTGACCTTGGCGCTTGCCGTCAGCTCGCGCAGCGATGCGCCGGCAAAGCCGTTGCGGGCAAACAGTTCCTCGGCGGCGCCGAGGATGCGTTCCTTTGTCGAAAACGGGGTCGAGTTCAAGTGCGCAATCCGCAGCGGTGCAAAAAAACCAAACACTTGTTTGAATCATAAGCCGGCGAGGTCGCCCCGGCAATGCGCGCAGTGCCACGAAAACACGCGCCAAGGGGTGCCAAGCGCCGCAGAAATTGGCTAGAATGCACGACCGGATAGTGCGCTAACTATCCGGAAAATCGTGGGTTTGCGGTCTCGCCCGGTCCCATGTCACCCCTGTATTCCCCTACCAAGAAGGTTCTACAACGATGGCGCTGGAGCGCACCCTTTCCATTATCAAGCCCGATGCGGTTGCCAAGAACGTGATCGGTCAGATCTATGCGCGATTCGAAAAGGCAGGTCTCAAGATCGTTGCCGCGCGCATGAAGCAGTTGTCGCAACGCGAAGCAGAAGGTTTCTATGCGGTTCACCGCGAGCGCCCGTTCTTCAAGGCGCTGGTTGAATTCATGATCTCCGGCCCGGTCATCATCCAGGTGCTCGAAGGAGAAAATGCGATTTCTGCACATCGTGATTTGATGGGCGCAACCGATCCGAAGAAGGCGGCCGCCGGAACCATACGTGCCGACTTCGCCGATTCCATCGATGCCAACGCCGTGCATGGTTCGGATGCGGTGGAAACCGCGCAAGCGGAAATTGCCTACTTCTTCGCCAGTTCCGAAGTCACCTCGCGCTGATCCAATGGATACACCCCTGACCAGAACCAACCTGTTCGGCCTTGATCGCCAGGCATTGCGCGAGTGGTTTGCGCAGGCTGGCGAAAAGCCGTACCGGGCGGACCAGGTCATGAAATGGATGTACCACCGGCACGTCACCGAATTCACGCAGATGACGGACATCGGCAAGACCCTGTGCGCCAAGCTGCAGGGGCTGGCCGAGGTGGTGCCGCCAAACGTGTTGTTCGAGAAGCAGTCCACCGACGGCACGCACAAGTGGTTGCTCGGCATGGATGCCGGCAATGCCATCGAGGCGGTGTTCATCCCGGAAAGTTCGCGCGGTACCTTGTGCGTGTCATCGCAGGTCGGTTGTGGCCTCAATTGCCAGTTCTGTTCAACCGCGACCCAGGGCTTCAACCGCAACCTTTCGACCGCCGAGATCATTGGCCAGGTCTGGGTTGCGGCCAAGCACCTTGGCAACGTTCCCCATCACCAGCGCAAGCTCACCAACGTGGTGATGATGGGCATGGGCGAGCCGCTGCTCAATTTCGACAACGTCGTGCGCGCCATGAGCATCATGCGCGATGACCTCGGTTTTGGTCTCGCCAACAAGCGCGTGACGCTGTCGACGGCCGGCCTCGTGCCGATGATTGATCGGCTTTCCGAGGAAAGTGACGTGTCGCTGGCCGTGTCCCTGCATGCGCCCAATGATGAATTGCGCACGCAACTGGTTCCGCTCAACAAGAAGTATCCGATAGCGCAGCTCATGGATGCCTGCGTTCGCTACACCCAGCGCCGCCCGCGCACCACGGTGACTTTCGAGTACACCATGATGAAGGGGGTCAACGACACCCCGGAACTGGCCCGGCAACTGGTCAGGCTCGTGCGCAAGGTGCCAAGCAAGATCAACCTGATTCCGTTCAATCCGTTTCCGGGTACGCGGTTCGAGCGTTCCGACGAGTCCGTGATCCGCCAGTTCCAGTCGATCCTCATCGACGCCGGCGTGCTCACCATGGTCAGGCGCACGCGCGGCGACGACATCGATGCTGCGTGTGGCCAGCTGAAGGGACAGGTCATGGACCGCACCCGGCGGCAAGCCGAATTCCGCAAGAAGATCGAGGAGGGTGTCTCGAATGCAGCTTGAGCGGCTCACATGCTGGTTGCTGGTGCTTGTCCTGGTTGCCGGATGCGCGGCAGGCGGTGGCAACAGTTCGGTACGCCAGGCAAAGGAACTGGATCCGGAAAACCCGAAGGCGAAGGCCGCGGCCTTGTATACCGACCTCGGGCAGAAGTACCTCGCCCAGGGCAAGCTCGAATCGGCGCTCGAGAATCTCAACAAGGCCTTGGCGGCTGACAGCAACCACGCCGATGCCCATACCGTGATCGCGGTCCTGTATGCGCGCATCGGCCAGAACGACAAGGCCGAAGCAGCACTATCGGCGAGCCGCCGAACTGCGGCCCAAGGCCGGCAACGAGAACAACAACTACGGTGCCTTCCTCTGCAAATTGGGTCGTTACGTCGAGTCGGCTGCGTATTTTGAGCGCGCCGTCGCAGATCCGTTCTATCAAACGCCCGCCGTGGCCTTGACCAATTCCGGTACATGTGCGATCAAGGGCGGCAAGCTTGATGTTGCCGAGCGCGACCTGCGCAGCGCATTGGAGAGGGAGCCGGACAACGCCGAAGCCTTGTTCCAGATGGCGTCGGTTTTGTACCTCAAGGGAGATTTCTTTCGCGCACGGGCGTTCATCCAGCGCTATGAAGGAGTCGGTCAGCAGAGCGCGGATGCCTTGCTGCTGGGAAGAAACATCGAGTTGCGGCTTGGCAATGGCAAGACGGCGCAGGATTACACCCGCCGCTTGCGTGACAAGTTCCCTGATTCGGAACAGGCGCGATCCCTGGATACTCCAGGCGCGTCCTGATCGACTGGATACGGGAGTCCTGTCGTGAAACGACAAAAAAGACAATTCAGGCGTCGCGTTGGAAAGGCCGCAGAAGCCGGACAATTCGACCTTTTGGCAGATTCGGAGAGCAAGTCAGTGATCATTTCCCCCGTCGATCCGCAGGAACTGCGCGATCTGCCCCAGGCGACCTCCGAATTGCCGCAGGTTGCGGAGATTCGGCTGGAATCGTCGGACGAAGGCCGGTCGACTGAACCCTCGATCGGAGAGCGGCTGCGCATCGAGCGCGAGCGTCGCGGCTGGAGTTGCGAGGAAGTGGCTTCCCGACTCAAGCTGCAGATCAGCCTGGTGAAGCGCATCGAGCGCGACGACTACAACGGCATCGCCCACGCCGTTTACCTGCGTGGTTACCTGAGCAGCTATGCGCGCCTGCTGGGCCTGCCGCTGGCGATGGTTGAGCCAGTGGTCGAGCGCAATGGCGAACAGACTCCCCTGGTTTCCACGGGAACCGTTTCGCGTTCGCGCTACATGCTCGACCGCTACTCGGTCAGTGCAACGTATCTCATCCTCACCGCCCTGGTGATCGGCCCGGCCGTCTGGCTGGCCACACACGGCGGACTCGAACAGAACCTGGCGCGCACCGTGATGCTTGATGGCGCAGACGTTCCGCTCAAGCTGCCATTGGAGGTGGTTGCCGCACAGTCCAGAACCGAGCCTGCGAATTCGACCGCCACGCCGGCCGCCAGTACGGGCATGGCCGGGGCGGATTCGCCAGTGCAGGCGCTGGCGATGCAGCCGCAGGTCCAGGAGGACGCGCAATCGCCTATCGTGGCTTCCATGGCTCCGTTTGCCACAGTGCAGCCCGCACTTCCGCCGATCACGATGGCCAGCTCCCCGGCACGACATTCATTGACCCTCAAGTTGAATCAGGCAAGTTGGGTCGAGGTAAGTACGGCGGCCGGCGAAAAGCTTGAGTACGCGCTGCTTGAAGCGGGCTCGGAGCGCAGCTACTCCAGTGACGGTGTCATTCTTGTGCGCATCGGCAACGCCGAGGGTGCGCAAATCACCGCAGACGGAAAGCTCGTGGACCTGGCTCCCTACCGCCGCGCCAATGTTGCCCATCTGCGCATCTTCGCAGAAGGGGTGCTGGTCAGTCGCATCGAGTCCTGATCGCGGGCTGCAGCCACCGGATTTTTTACAGGCCGCGGGTCATTTCCTGCTACCCTAGCGCCCCTTGCGCCGTGTCCGTCGCACAGCCGGACATTCTTCAATGACGGTGCCCCATTCGGTGAAAACAAACTATGGCTTTTGAAGTTCTGGACGAACATGAGCAAGGTGAGTTGGTGCGCAAGTGGGTGCGCGCCAATGCCATGTCCATTCTCATTGGAATCACGATCGGATTGCTGCTGATTTTCGGCTTCCAGCAATGGAAGGCGCGTCAACTGCAAACCCAGGGCGAGGCATCCACCACCTATTCGTCTCTGGTGGAAGCGATAAATGCAGACAAGCCGGACCAGGTCGAAGCCATTGCTGGCACCTTGCGCAAGGATTTTCCCAAGAGTCCCTATGCCGTGCTGGCTGCGCTGCGCCAGGCAGAGTTGGCGGCGACCAAGAACGAATGGGATTCGGTGGCCGGACACCTGGCCTGGGCAGATTCGGCTGCGCAAGATCCAACCATCAAGTCACTGATCGCGCTGCGCATGGCGCGAGTCGAACTCGCGCGTGACAAGGCCGATGCCGCACTGGCGCAACTGGATCGCGTGGCCAAGGCCGACTATCCGTCGATGGCCAGCGAACTGCGTGGTGATGTGTTGCTGAAACTGGGGCGCCAAGAGGATGCGCGCGCCGCCTACGAAGAGGCCTTGAGCCACCTGGATGGCATGTCGTCGGAGCGCAATCTATTGGAAATGAAGCTCGGCAACCTGCCAGCCTCAGCGGAGAAGCAGAAATCATGAAGCGAGCGCTCCTTGCCGTAGCCGCTGTTTCAATTGTGCTGGGCGGCTGCAACTGGATCAAAAATCTCGGCAAGAAGGACAACGTCGCCAAACCGACGGAGCTGGTCGAGTTTGCGCCCACCGCAACCGTAACCCGCTTGTGGACGGCCTCGATAGGCAAGGGTGCCGGGAAGTCCGGCGCACGCATGCAGCCCGCGGTGAATGGTGATCGCGTGTATGTCGCCAGCGTCGACGGCAAGCTGCAGGTCCTCGACGCAGGCAATGGACGCAGGTTGTGGTCCATCGACGAGAAGAAAATGCCATTCAGCGGAGGTCCCGCGAGCAATGGTGATCTGGTTGTCGTAGGTACCCTGGACGGTCGAGTCAAGGCGTATTCGGCGCAGGATGGCAGCGAGCGCTGGCAAGCCCTGATCGACTCCGAAGTGATTACCGCACCGGCAGTCGCAGCGGATCTGGTCGTGGTCCGTTCGCAGGACGGACGTCTCTACGGATTCAATCCTGTCGATGGCGAGCGACGCTGGGTCTATGAGCAGGCGGTACCCGTTCTCAGCCTGCGTGGAAACTCGACGCCGTTGATTGATGGCGGCCTGGTCATCAATGGCTACGACAGCGGACGCCTGGTTGCCGTGCAGGCGGCCGATGGCGCACCCGTCTGGAACCAGTCGCTGTCGGTTGCGGAAGGGCGCACGGAGGTGGAGCGATTGGCAGACGCCGATGGCGCCATCGTGCTTGACGGAGGTGTGCTGTTCGCAGCCGCCTATCGCGGCCAGATTGCCGCCCTGGATGCGTCGAATGGCAGTCTCATCTGGAATCGGGACTTGTCCAGCTATGCCGGCGTTGCGGTCGGTCCAGCCTCGGTGGTGGTCAGTGATGCGGAAGGAAACGTGCTCGCATTCGATCGCCAGAATGGTGCCAATCTGTGGAAGCAGGATGGGCTGCTCAATCGTTGGTTGAGCGGGCCGGCGATCGTGGGTGGTTACGTGGTGGTCGGTGACCTGGAAGGCTATGTGCATTGGTTGAACATTGCCGACGGAAGCTTCGCGGCGCGCGAGAAACTCGGCAAGAAGCCCATCGAAGGCACCCCTGTCGTTGCCGGCGATGTAGTCTTTGTCGAGGATGTCGCCGGCAACATCGGCGCATTCCGTTCCGAATGAACGTCGGGGGAGTTTCCCCCGGCAACCTGGCGCAAACGTAAATCGGCAAGCACGCGCATCCGTTTTGTTGCGAACGCGTGTTGCCAATCGACATTTGACCCTACTTTTTGCGGAGCCCCCGGGATGCTTCCCGTTGTCGCCCTGGTCGGTCGTCCGAACGTCGGCAAATCGACCCTGTTCAATGTGCTGACCCGAACCCGCGATGCCCTGGTTGCAGATCTTCCGGGTGTTACGCGGGATCGGCACTATGGCGTTTGTCGCCTCGGTGAGCGCAAATTCGTGCTGGTCGATACCGGCGGCCTCGCGGACAGCGAGGAAGGGCTGGCGGGCCCGACTGCGCGGCAGGTGGAGCTGGCCATCGACGAAGCCGATCTCGTGGTCTTCGTCGTGGATGCGCGCGACGGCCTGCTGCCCACCGACCAGTCCATCATTGCCAAGCTTCGTCGCAACTCGAAGCAGATCGTGCTCGCGGTCAACAAGACCGATGGCCTGGACGAAAACCTGTCGCTGTCCGAGTTTGCAAGGCTTGGTGTTTCCGCAGCCGTGCCGATGGCGGCCTCGCACAATCACGGCACGCAAAAGCTGCTGGACACCGTTCTGCCACTGTTGCCTGCGCAGGATGACGAAGCGCAGGAAGCGTTGGACGATGGTGGCGTTCGCGTGGCCATCATCGGTCGACCCAATGTTGGCAAGTCGACCCTGGTCAACCGCTTGCTCGGCGAGAACAGGGTGATTGTTTCCGATATTGCTGGTACCACGCGCGATTCCATCCGTGTGCCGCTGCTGCGTGATGGACACAAGTACACGCTCATCGATACCGCCGGCGTGCGGCGCCGTTCGCGAATCGAGGACGCGGTGGAGAAATTCAGCGTCATCAAGACCCTGCAATCGATTGATGCGGCGAATGTCGTGGTCATGCTGCTGGACGCCAACGAAGGCGTCACCGACCAGGATGCCGGTTTGATTGGCCAGGTCCTTGAACAGGGCCGCGCGCTGGTCATCGCCATCAACAAGTGGGACGGCTTGAAGAAGTACGATCGCGAGCAATGCGCGAACTCCCTGCAGCGAAAGCTGACCTTCGTCGAGTGGGCGCCGCAGGTGACGATTTCCGCCTTGCACGGAACCGGCATCGGCGAGTTGATGAAGCTGGTCAACCGCGCGCATGCTTCAGCCAACCGCAAGCTGACCTCGTCGGACCTGACCCGCGCGCTGGAGTCTGCATATGCCGCCTACCAGCCACCACTGGTGCGTGGACACGCACCGAAGCTCAAGTATGCACATCCAGGTGGCTCCAATCCGCCCACCATCGTGATCCACGGTTCACGGACCAAGCATCTTGCGGAGTCGTATCGGCGCTATCTCGAGAACTTCTTCCGCGCACGCTACAAGCTGGTTGGAACACCCATCCGCATCGACTTCCGCGAGGGCGAGAATCCCTATGCGGAGCGCAAGAACGTGCTCACCGAAGGCCAGCAGAAGCGGCGGCAACGAATGATCCGCAACGCCAAGCGTGGCAAGCGCTGAGCAACGCGTTGGGCGCAGGCGGAATCAGGCAGAAACGGAGTCGACCATGTCGGACACGACCGTCGCCATTCTCGCCGGGGGCCAGGGCTCGCGCCTGGGAGGAATCGACAAGGGCCTGGCCATGCTTGGCGGAGAAGCCGCTGGTCGAATGGGCCTTGGCAGCTCTCGACAGGGAAGATCATGCCGGCGTGATGATCGTGGCCAATCGAAATCTTGCGCACTACCGGCGTCATGCGACGACCATCAGCGACGCGGTTTGCGGACATGCCGGGCCGCTGGCAGGAATCTCCGCAGCGATGGCCGCTTGCCCGACGCGCTGGATGGCAACCGTCCCCGTTGATTGCCCGACGCCCCCAACAGGATGGATTTCACGGCTGCGCGAAGCGGTGGCCGTGGCGGGTGGTGACAGTGCGGTGGCTATCGTCGGCGGCCAGCGCCAACCCTTGTTTGCGCTGTACGACACCTCGTTGGCGCAGAGCGCTGCAGCGCAGCTCGCCGGCGATGCCGGTGTTGCCGGCTGGCAGATTCAGATCGGCACCTTGCAGGTGGATCTCACGGACTTGCCCGGAGATTGGAGCAACCTCAATACTGCCCTGGATTTCAGGCTTGCCGAGGAGCGCCTGCGTGCCATCGAGTGATTTTCCGATGTCGCTCTCGCTTGAGGAAGCGCAGCAGCGCGTGGTTTCCATCTGCAAGTCCAGGCAACTGGCCATCGACACGATTCCCTTGCAGGTGGCTGTCGGTCGCGTGCTTGCCGAAGATGCACATGCAAGCGATGACATTCCGGCGTTCGACAATTCCGCCATGGATGGCTTTGCCGTGCGTGGCGAAGATTTGCCTTGCGAAGGCGAAGCGCGTTTCCAGGTGATGGAAACGCTGCTTGCCGGGCATGTCACGCAGCGCGTGCTGGGTGTCGGTCAATGCATGCGCATCATGACCGGCGCACGCATGCCGAATGGTGCGGACACGGTGGTGATCAAGGAGCGCGTTCGCGTTGAGGCGAATATCGCCGTTATCGGTGCCGGCGAACGCCAAGGCTCCAATGTTCGCCCGCGCGGCGAGGAAATGCTCGCCGGGCAGCTTGCCGTGGGGCGTGGCCAACGCATTCGCGCGACCCATGCTTCTCTGCTGGCCAGTCTCGGAATGGACCGGGTCCGGGTATTCCGGCAGCCGCGTGCCAGCATCATTTCCACCGGAGATGAACTGGTGATGCCAGGGCAGTCATGCTCCGGCGCGCAGATCTACAACAGCAACGGTTTCGGGCTGGCAGCCTTGCTGGGTGGTGCCGGTGCGCAGTTGGATCGAGCCGATGAAAGCCCCGACGGGCTTCCATTCCGGCATGTGGCGGACGACAGGGAACAATTGCGATGCGCATTGCTGGATGCCGCCCGCGCATCTGAAGTGGTGATCACCAGTGGCGGTGTTTCCGCCGGCGAAGCAGACCATTTGCCAGGCCTGGTGCGCGAGCTGGGGCAGGTGCATTTCTGGAAGGTGCGCTTGCGACCCGGCATGCCGTTCCTGTTTGGCGAGATCGAGGGCGCCTTGCTGTTCTGTCTGCCAGGGAATCCGGTTTCCAGCCTGGTGACGTTCCAGAGCCTGGTTCGTCCGGCGCTGCGTGCATTGCAGGGCGACAGGGAACTTCATCCGCGCTGGTTGAATGCGCGACTGGTCGCGCCCGTGCGCAAGCAGCACCAGAGAACGGAGATGTTGCGTGGAAGTCTTGAGTCCGGTGAAGACGGTACGCTCAATGTTCGCGTGTCGAGCAGGCAAGGTTCCGCAATGATCAGCGGTATGCTTGCTGCCGATGTCCTGGTGGAATTTCCCGAGTCCGCGCAGACTCTGGATGCAGGTCAGGTCGTACGCGTTTTTCCGATCCAGCACGACTGAGTCAAGGCAAGCAGATGGCGCCGGGAGATGCATTCGAAACCTGCGGAATGGAGATCGATCCGGCACAGGTGATCGACTTCCAGGCTCACGGCGTTTGCCTGATCGATGTGCGCGATGCGGGTGAGCGTGCCAGCGGTACCGCGCCCGGCGCACTTGGCATGCCCATGGCTGATCTGGCTCGTGACATCGTGAAGCGGGTGCCGGATGTTTCCTCACCGCTGATTCTGCTTTGTGCCAGTGGCAGGCGCTCGCTGGCAGCCCGCGAATCGCTGCTTGCCCTGGGTTACCGAAAGGTGGTTTCCGTGCGCGGTGGGTTCAATCGCTGGCGCAACGAAGCATTGCCTGTTGAATACGGCGAACTGGATGCGGATTCGGCTGAGCGCTACGCGCGGCATCTGGTCCTGCCGGAAGTAGGGATTGCCGGTCAGAAGAAGTTGTCGGCTGCGCGGATTGCGCTGATCGGAGCGGGTGGCCTGGGCTCCCCAGCCGCGCTGTATCTGGCTGCGGCCGGCGTCGGCACGCTGCGCGTGATCGATGATGATCGGGTTGAGCGTTCCAACCTGCAACGCCAGGTGCTGCACAGCGAGGCACGCGTCGGCATGAACAAGGCCGAGTCTGCGCGCCTGACCCTGGGCGCGCTCAATCCCGGCGTTTGCATCGAAACGTTCGAGACCCGCCTGCAGGCATCGAACGCGCTGGAGTTGCTCGAAGGCAGCGATCTTGTCATCGATGGGGCTGACAATTTCCCGACCCGCTACCTGCTCAATTCAGTCAGTCGCCGCTTGAATCTTCCCCTCGTCTACGGTGCCGTTCACCGGTTCAGCGGGCAGGTGAGCGTATTTGATCCACGCGATCCGGCGTCGCCGTGTTACCGCTGCCTGTTTCCGCAGCCGCCGGATGCCTCCGATGCACCCAACTGCAGCGAGGCCGGCGTGCTGGGCGTGTTGCCGGGAATCATCGGCCTGCTGCAGGCCACCGAGGCGATCAAGCTCCTGCTCGGCATCGGGCAGCCCTTGATCGGACGCTTGCTCTGTCAGGACGCGTTGACGGCGCGATTCCACGAGTTGGGCTTGCCGCGTGATCCGCAATGTCCTGGCTGCGGACCGGCGGCCGCGGCTGGGCCGCTCACGGATCTGGAGCAGCTGTGTTCCGCCGTCCGGGTTCGAGACCCTTAGGGAAACTCTGATTTTGCTCGTCATTCCGGCGAGGCGCTTTACAACAGCCGAATGGCTGGTCAAGCCGGAACCCATCTTGATCTTGTTCCAATGGAATCAAGGGCAAAATGGACCCCGGCGTATGCCGGGGTGACGAAAACTGTGGTTGATCAGAGTTTCCTTGGCACCTTTCGCTCGCTGCTGAGATCGGGGGCATGTCCTTCGCGAAAACGCCAAAATCGGCACTTTCTGACCGGAAATGTCAGTTCGGGAATGTTGCGCTGCGAAACGTTTGGTTCGGGTGATGGGTTTTGATCGTGATGAGCCATCCGAGGTTAGGCGCATAACCAAAGGTTTTCACGACAATTGATCCGGCGGGAGGCGGATTGATTCTCATCATTTGAGCGGATGGTTTTCGCCGGCATCAGGCATTGCGACGCGTCATTACATTCGAGCACAAGGTTGCTAGTTTGCCCGGCGCGCTCATGGCCATTGGGGGTCTGGGACGCAATCCGGGGATTCCGCAGTGTTTCATGGGGCCAAGTTCGGGCCAACGGCTCGACTCGGCGCTGCGGCCTTCGATTCCGGAATAAGTGCGGTTTTCACGGCCGTCTCGACGGCGTTCGATTACTACTCTTGGGAATCTATCCGTGACCAAATCCAAACTGTATCGCGCAGTGAACTGCGCGTTGTTGCCGATTGCTCTGGGCATGCTGGCAAACTCCGCGGCAGCGGCAACGCGTTCCGATCTTCATCAGCAGGATGTTGCACAGCTCAATGCCCGCTATGCGGTGGCAACTGCCAACGTCGGGGTGTCCTTGAGTGCCAGTGAACGGCACGCGGAAATGCTCGGTCTCGACAACGAGTCCTCGCTGAGTGCAATCAAGGTCAAGCGGGATGCCGACGGCACCACGCATTACCGTTACCAGCAGATGTTTCGTGGCATTCCGGTGTGGGGCGAACATGTCATCGTTTCCGACGACGCCTCCGGCGCGGTGAAGAACCTGTTTGGCCACGTGATCGGCGATCTTGCCCTCGATATTCCCGAGCGCGCACCGTTGATTGCCTCGCGCGAGGCCCTGGAAACCGCCAAGAACGTGGCCTTGGGCAGCAAGCGCGCATCGATGCAGACGCGCAATGAGTCCAACACGCAAATGATTTACGTCGGCGACAATGGCCGCGCGCATCTGGCGTTCGTGGTTTCGTTTTTTGCCGAAGGCAAGAACGGTGTCGGCGCCGCTGCACGCAAGAAGGCAGTCGATCCGATGCGGCCTTTCGTGATCATCGACGCGCAGACGGGTCTGGTGCTCAAGCAATGGGATGGCCTGGCCACTGCGCAGATCGGAACCGGTCCCGGCGGCAACGCGAAGACGGGCCAGTACGAGTACGGCACCAACTTCGGCTATCTGGACGTGGCGCAGAGCGGCAGCACCTGCACCATGAACAACACCAACGTCAAGACCGTCAACCTCAACAACTCCAACAGCAACACCAGCACGACGGCGTTTTCCTACACCTGTCCGCGCAACACGGTAAAGGCCATCAATGGTGCGTATTCGCCGTTGAACGACGCTCATTACTTCGGCGGCGTCATCTACAACATGTATCAGGACTATCACGGCGCAGCACCGCTGTCCTTCCAGTTGATGATGAAGGTGCACTACCAGAGCGGCTACGAAAATGCGTTTTGGGATGGCAGCGCAATGACCTTCGGCGATGGCGCCAGCACGTTCTATCCGCTGGTCAGCCTCGATGTTTCGGCGCATGAAGTCAGCCATGGCTTCACCGAGCAGAATTCCGGCCTGGTCTATTCGGGCATGTCCGGTGGCATGAACGAGGCGTACTCGGACATGGCGGGTGAAGCCGCCGAGTTCTACATGCACGGCAGCAACGACTGGCTGGTTGGGGCGGAAATCTTCAAGGGATCCGGTGCCCTGCGCTACATGAACAATCCCCCGCAGGATGGTGCGTCGATCGACAACGCTGCCGACTACACCGGCTCGTTGGATGTGCACTACTCCTCGGGCGTGTACAACAAGGCGTTCTACTTGCTGGCGACGTCTTCGGGCTGGACGACACCCAACGCGTTCAAGGTGTTCGCGCGCGCCAATGACCTGTACTGGACACCGAACAGCACCTTCAATGAAGGCGCCTGCGGCGTGCAGACAGCGGCAACCGACCTCGGCTTCAGTGCGGCGGCAGTCACCACCGCCTTCAGTGGCGTGGGTGTTTCCTGCGGTGGCGGCGGTGGTGGCGGCAGCACCGGTGGCCCCTTGACCAACGGCGTCACCGTGACCGGGATCAATGCGACCACGGGCAACTCGGTCAACTACACGCTGGATGTTCCGGCAGGCGCTACGGGTCTCAACTTTGTCATGTCCGGCGGCACCGGTGATGCCGACATGTACGTGAAGTTCGGCAGCGCGCCCACCGACACGAGCTACGATTGCCGTCCGTACAAGAGTGGCAATTCCGAGTCCTGCCCGATCACGACTGCCCAGGTCGGCACCTACCATGTGCGCATCAAGGCGTATTCTTCCTTCTCGGGCGTTTCCCTGACGGGTAGCTACACGATTCCCAGCAACAATGCTCCGACGGCGAACTTCAGCTTCACGACCAGTGCGCTGACCGCCAATTTCACCGACTCCTCCAGCGACAGTGATGGCTCCATCGCTTCGCGTTCCTGGAACTTCGGTGACGGCAGCACCTCGACTGCGACCAATCCGAGCCACACCTACGCGTCGGCAGGAACCTACACGGTAAGCCTGACCGTAACCGACGATGATGGTGCCACCGCCTCGACCAGCAAGTCGGTCACGGTGAGCAGTGGTGGTGGCGGCGGCAACGTGCTGGAAAATGGCGTGACCGTAACCGGTCTGTCGGCAACCACCGGCAACCAGTTGGTCTACACACTGCAGGTGCCGGCGGGTGCTTCCGGGCTCAAGTTCACCAGTTCCGGTGGCAGCGGCGATGGCGACATGTACGTCAAGTTCGGATCTGCTCCGACCACGTCGAACTACGACTGTCGTTCATGGGCCAGCGGCAACTCCGAGACGTGCAATATCTCCAGTGCACAGGCGGGTACCTACTACGTGATGATGCATGCCTACTCCAGCTTCAGTGGCATGAGCCTCACCGGAAGTTATTCCACCGGCGGTGGCGGCTGCACGCCGTCCGGCACGGTGCTGTGCAATGGCTCGCAGGTGAGCGGATTGTCTGCGTCGAGGAACAACTGGACCTCGACCTACACGCTGGTGGTGCCGGCCGGTGCGACCAACCTGAAGTTCACCATTGCCGGTGGCACGGGTGATGCGGACATGTATGTGCGACTGGGTGCCGCTCCGACGACAACCAGCTACAACTGCCGTCCGTACCTGAGCGGCAACAACGAAACCTGCACGTTTGCGGCACCGACTGCGGGAACCTACTACGTGCGTGTGCGGGCGTACTCGGCGTTCTCCGGGGTGACACTGAGCACCAGCTTCACTCCCTGATCGCGCGATTGCGTTGACGATCTGAACCTGGGTGGCCGGAGCAATCCGGCCACCCGTTTTTTTTTGCAGGATCCGAAGCGCGCGGCGCGTTCTGCGATGGTTTGGCTCAGATGTTTCGCGAGGCCGGTTTCGTGTGTTGGCCGCGACGCTTGCGGTTGCCTGCCGCGTGTTCGCCGTTGCCGCGGTTCTGCTGGGCATGCGGTCGACGCGCATGCTGCTGGGCACGCGATTTCGTCGGACGATTGGCGCCGACCGGCGCATCCAGACGAGGTGGTTGCGTTGGCTCGAAGCCTTCAACCGGGACGATCGCAAGATCCTGCTTCAAGAGCTTGCGGATGTCGCGCAACTGGCCTTCTTCCGCCCGGCACACCAATGAGATGGCCAAGCCCTCGGCTCCGGCGCGGCCGGTGCGACCAATGCGGTGAACATAGTCCTCGGCAACCATCGGCAGTTCGAAGTTGATGACCATCGGCAACTGGTCGATGTCCAGTCCACGTGCTGCGATGTCGGTCGCGACCAGTACGTTCACGCGGCCCGTCTTGAAATCGGACAATGCGCGCGTGCGCTGATTCTGGCTCTTGTTGCCATGGATCGCCGCGGCGCGCAGTCCGGCCTTTTCCAGCAGGCGGGCCAGCTTGTCGCAGCCGTGCTTGGTACGACCGAACACGAGCGTCTGTCCACCGCTGCGTTCGAGCAAGTGCAGCAGCAGGTCGCGCTTGAATTCCTGGTCAACCGGATGCACGCGATGGGTGACGGTCGCCGCCACGCTGTTGGGCCTGGCGATCTGGATTTCCTGCGGATCGCGCATGAACTGGCTGGCCAGGGCCTTGATCTCGGCCGAGAAGGTGGCCGAGAACAACAAGGTCTGGCGTTCGCGAGGCAGCGCGCCGAGGACCCGCTTCATGCTGGGCAGGAAGCCCATGTCGAGCATGCGGTCGGCCTCGTCGAGCACCACGATTTCAATTGCGGAAAGGTCAACGCTTCGACGCTGCATGTGATCGAGCAGGCGTCCCGGTGTTGCCACCAGGATATCCACGCCACGACGCAGCGCGTCGATTTGCGGGCCCATTCCGACCCCGCCGAAGACGGTGATGGAGCGCGCGTTCAGATGCTTGCCGTAGTTGCGCACGCTTTCCTGGACCTGGGCCGCAAGCTCGCGCGTTGGCGTCAGGACCAGTGCGCGTGGCTTGCGGCTTGAGACCGCCCGCTGGCCGGCGGGGTACAGGCGTTCGAGCATCGGCAATGCAAAGGCCGCCGTTTTTCCGGTGCCGGTCTGCGCACCGGCCATGAGGTCGCTGCCGGCAAGGACCACGGGGATGGCTGCAAGCTGCACCGGTGTGGGATCGGTGTAGCCGTGTTCGTTGAGGGCGCGCAGCAGCGCCGGCGACAGCCCGAGGGTGTCGAAAGACATTTGAAAACTCCTTGAATGTGGCCTGGAACGTCCCTGATCAACCGCGCTGCAGGCTTGTAGCGTCCGGCTTCCGGCCGACATGGCGGGAATACCGGGGAAGGGCGTCGTCACCGCGAGTGGTGGGATCCGCTGCAGGCCATGAGGCCGGGAATGGAGTTCCGCGAGGGAAATCGGCGGGCGACGCAGATCGCGGCGCGCAGTCTAGCGGAAGTCCATGGGAGATGCCACGCAAGAATCGGCGAACCCGCTGTCGGCGTTGTGCCTTCAGTCAGACAACTCACTCGAAGTCGTCAGCAAAGATCAGGTCGGCAAGCTGCACCGTGGTGAACCTCACGTCTACGCGGGTGATGTTGCCCTGTACGTCGCGCACGCTGGCATGCAGGTTGGCTTGCGCCATTTCCGGTAGCGGCGCAGCCAGAGGAAGAACGTGGATTCCTGCCGTCGAGGATTGCAGCAGGTCTGCCAGTTCGCTCCCCGCTGGACGACCGGCAACGGCGAAATCCGCACGCAGCGAGAGTGATCCGGGTGCCAGGCCGCTGTTGATGTCGGCGGCGCCGATGCGGATCACATTCACGGCCTGGGAATTGAGGCCTGGGCGTGGCGAGGACACCGTCAAGGTGGGCTTGAGGTCATCCAGGCGCCAGCCGTAGGCCGGATTGCCGGTATCGATGGGTGCACCCAGATCGATCCAGCGCACGAAGGTCAGCTTTTCCTCTTCGCTCAATCCCTGCGCCGGTGGCGGAGGCATGATCGAGCCGGTGAAATCGATGTCCGCAGCATTGGGATCCGCACCGGCCGGAAGGGTTGCCGGATTGCCGGGCACGGTTTCCGTCGGGTGGTCGGCATTGGTCCATCCGTCAAGGCGCTGGCCAAAAATCTTCCAGATCAACAGGGAACGGCGGCTCTGGAACATGCGCACATAGCGGCTGGCATTGGTCTGCCGCCACCGGCCACTGCCGATCACGGAACGGTAGCCAAATTGCGCGGCATCATCCATGGCCAGGCGGTAGTAGTCGCCGGGGTAGCCACCGACGTTGGGAATTTCGATTTCGGTCAGGTCGTTGAGGTTGAGGTTCCCGGCTGGATTGGCACCCTGGTGACAGCTGACGCAACGTGCCTGCAGGATGGGACGGATGTCGGCCAGGAACTCCACATCGTAACTGCCGGGCGCAACGCTGCGCTGGGCCGGCTCGCCGTTGACCACGGTGAGCAGCGGCAGCGTGGAGGTCAGATCGACAGGCTGGAATCCGGGGGCAGAGGCTGCCGTTCCCGCAAAGGGCAGTGGAGCCTGGCTGTGCGCATGGCAGCCACCGCAACCCACGCGCATTTCACCGGGGCGAACCTGGTGCCAGGTCTGCGCCATGTTGAGCACCATGCCGCGGCGATCGAGGGTCTGGAAGGTGAAGGGCGTATCGGCCGGGAGCCTGGCCAGGAAACTGGTGTCCGGGTTGCCTTCCGCATCCAGTATGGGTTGGCCGTTGCCATCGGATTTGCGCAGCGGAATTTCACCCATTACGCGCAGCCGCTCATTGGCGTGGTTGTGGAACTGGCGACCTTCGTTCGGGCCGTAGCTGCGATGGGTGTTGGGTTCCATGGCCACGACGCGTACCGCCCAGATGTCGCTGTTGGAGTACAAGCCCGCATCGGCGCCTTGCCCTTCCCAGTTGCTGGACTGCTCGTTCTCGGCGGTGTTGAAGGAATCCAGTCCATCAAAAGTATTGGACCAGGGAGTCACCAGGCCGGGAAAGCTTTCGCGCTTGTAAAAGCTTGAGGTTCCGACCAGGCCGTTGGGGGTGCCCGCAGGCAAGGCCGCGTGCAGGCTTCCATCATTGGGAAGCCAGGGCAGGTTGACCGGTTCGGCAATGCCGTGGATTGCCGAGTAGGGCACCACCGCGCGTGGCCAGGCTTCGTTGTAGGCGGGATTGTTCTTGATCGTCACCAACCCGGCCGGGCTGTTGATGGTTTCACCATTCGGGATCAGGTACAGGCCGGCGTCGTAGTAGGGAATTGGCGATGGCCGATTGAGATCGTTGGCAGGTCCGGGCGTCCACACCACCAGCAGGTCATTGCCGGGTGCGGCGGAAGGCTGGGTGAACTTGCCGACGCGTATGCCATTGCTGCCCACCGGTGCGGCTTCGTCTTCGCCCGTGGTGAATGGCGTGATCGAACGCAAACCGACCGGCTGGAATGGAAAGGTGAAGCCGTACACCAGTCCGCTGCCTGTCGTGCGACCGATTTCGGGTGCTCCGGTGGCGAACGCGTCGTAGAACGCGGGCTGGCCGGGTGGTAGTGCCGGCGGCATGCGATACAAGGTGCCAAAGCCATTGTTGTTGAGGTTGTAGTAGTCGACCACCACCACGTCACCGCCGCTCAGCTGAGTCATGAAATGCAGCGACTGCGGCCTGCGGAATGCGCTGATCAGCGGAGCCCAATGCCGGCCATCGGGCCAGATCGTCCACACGCCCCACAAGCGCTGGTCGCGCAGGCCCTGGCTCTCGTACGTGCTGAACATGATTCGACCATCGGCCAGCACGGTCGGATGCAGGGTGCTGCCAATCGACATCGGCGCGATGGCGGTCACATTGCTGCCATCTTCATCCATGACATAGAGCTGCAAGGTGGGGTTGGTGTATCCCTTGGGTGGCTGGAAGCCGTTGCGGTTGCTGGTGAATGCGATGCGTCCACCCGGCAGCGGCATCGGTCCGAGATTGAAGATTCCGTAGCCAAGCCGATTGAACTGCGAAGGCGGGTCCAGCGGATTGGATTCGTCCCAGTTGCCGGCCCCGGTGTTGGGCGTGAACTCGCCGTGGGTCAAGCGTTGCACCACACGGGTGTTCAAGTTGATGCGGTAGATGTCCGCACCCTGGTAGGGCAGGTCACGCTGGGTGTTGATGGCCTGTGGGCGCAGATCCGGAAAGTAGCTGTAGTAGACCCATTGCGCGTCGAACGACAGGACCGGATCGGTCACGCTGCCATTGCCGCCGGCAACCAGGACTTCTTCACTGCCGTTGGGATGCAGCAGCATGAGATCCGCGCCGGGATCGAGCATCGCCGGATGGAAAACTTCAGGCCAATTGGTGTTCTGGTTGTCGCCGAATCGAGGCTGGCGCACGTAGACGATGTCATACGGCAACGCGCCGGCCAGGGCCAGTTCCGGAAGCAGGATGCAAACCGCCAGCACGAAGCGTTGCAAGAAGGCGTTCATGGACCCTTACTCCCCGGCGAGCCGACCAATGCGGGAAGTTTAACGAGGGCTGGCGCGCCCTGGCACGGGTTCCGCAGTACCGGCTTGCAGACTTGTGCGCGGCTGCACACATCCCGAACCCTGGCATGCGGCCGACAGGCAATTCGGCTCATCTGGATCGGCTCGCAACAGCGTGTGCAGCCCGACCCAGTCAGCGCGTGTTTCTCGGTGCCGGTGTCCTGAAGACGTCAACATGCGGCACGCCATCGCTGCCAATCCAGCCGCGATACATGCCCTCCGTATTGAACGGCATGCTCCAGGTGCCATCGCTGGCCAGTGCAATGGCGCCGCCGTCACCGCCGGCCTTGGGGATGTCATCGTTGATGACGCCCTCCGATGCCCGTGCAATGGATTGTCCGGAAAGACGCACGCGCGCGCAGATCTCGTGCGCAGCCGATGCGCGGATGTAGAACTCGCCCCATCCGGTTCCGGAAACCGCACAGCGCGCATCGGCCCAGGTGCCTGCGCCGATGATGGGGGAATCGCCCACGCGACCATAACGCTTGTTGGTCATGCCTCCGGTCGAGGTGCCCGCCGCCAGATGGCCCTTGGCATCGAGTGCGAGTGCACCGACGGTGCCGAAATAAGCCTTGCCTGGCAGTACCAGGGAAATGCCCTTTGCCTCGGCTTCGCGTTCCTCCTGCAGCGCACGTTGCAACTGCTGCCAGCGCTTCTCGGTGCGGAAGTAGGAAGGATCGACCAGGCGGAATCCGTTCTCGACGGCAAAGGCCTCGGCACCATCCCCAACCATCATCACGTGCCTGGACTTTTCCATCACAGCGCGAGCAAGCAGGATCGGATTCTTCACCCGGTGCACGCCGGCAACGGCCCCGGCCTTGTGTGATGCGCCATCCATGATCGAGGAATCGAGTTCGTTCTTGCCGTCGTGGTTGAACACGGCGCCGCGACCGGCATTGAACTGTGGTGCGTCTTCCAGCACGGTGATGGCCGCAGTCACTGCATCGAGCGCGGGCTTGCCTCCTGCAAGTTCCTTGTGTCCGGCGCGCAATGCCGATTCAAGCGCAAGGCGCGCGGCGACCTCATCGTCCGCAGATAGATCGGCGCGTTCCACGCCCGCACCACCATGGATGACCAGCAGCGGGGAATCCAGGGCCACCAGAATGCCATCGCGAACTGCATAGTCGCGTTCGGCGGAGGGCTTCTCGACGCTTCCCTGCGGCAGGTGCAGGACGGAATCAACGCCGGCGCGCAAGGTATGCACCCGCGCCAGTTGCATGGCCTCGTCTTCAACCTGCGTGGCAAACCCGCCCTTGACGATGGTTGCGCCGGCACCCGCAGCCGTGGCGAATACGCGCGCAGCGCCCTTGGCGTCGACTGCCACTGCCGCATCCTCATCCACGCCGATTCCAAGCAAGGGATGACCAGCCAGCGATTCGCCCTTCGCCACAAACGCGATCAAACGGCCGAGCCGGTTGCGCTCGCTGAAATGGGTGTCGGTGATGATTCCTTTCAGAAGCTCGATGTGCAGGAAATCCGTTTCGATGGTATTGGATGAGCCCAGCGGGTCGGCCAACGCGCGCGGGCTGATCTGGCTGCCACCGTCCATTGCTCCGTACAGGTATTCACCGAGCATGGCGAGTCCGGCGCTGGTGCCGCCGAGGGGCTTGCCTGCGCGCACATGGGCATCCAGGGCCTCGGCGACGGGCGTGCCCCGCCACCAACGCACGTAGCGGGACTGGTCGCCGCCGGCGATGAAGATGCCATCGGCATGCTTGAGCGCGCGCAGGATCTTGCCATCGCTGGCCGCTGCGCGGTCCTTGAACACGAAGGTCTCCACCGAGGCGATGCCGCCCACCTCGTTGAAGAATTCCTCGCCGATTTCGCCGGCCTGTGATGCGCGGAGGACCACGACGTGGCCGCCGCCAGCGCGCTGCATGAACCAGCGCAGCGCATCGAAATTGCGGTCGCCACCGCCCATCAACAGCAGCCCGGGTTGCACGCTCCCCTCTGTTTTTGCGTTTGGATCGCCCAGCAGATAGTGGCCGTAGTCCGCTGCCTGTGCTGCCAGGGCGAAGGACAGGAATGACACAAGGGCGAGACTGCAGAGGGCTGGGCGCTTGGGCATGATGCTTGATCCTGGTGGATGGCGAGTGACCTCGCCGGGCAATAATGATGTAGACGATCCGCTGCGTGCCTTCCCCCACTGGCAGCGCCACCCGTCGTGCCGATTCTGGCGTAAAGTCCGTGCATGTCCACCGATCACGATGACTGGTTCGTACGCGAGATTCTCGTCCACGAGCATGCATTGACGCGCATGCTGCTGCGCAATTGGCCGCATCGCGATGAAGTCCATGACCTGCGCCAGGAAATCTACGCGCGCGTCTACGAGGCTGGCCTGGACAAGCGCCCGACGACGCCGGCTGCGTTCCTGTTTGCCACCGCGCGACACCTGATGGCGGATCGTGCCCGCCGCAGCCGAGTGGTATCGATAGAACCGATGGGTGATTTCGAGCCTTCGAACGTCTACCTGATTGACGAGGTTTCGCCGGAGCGATGGTTCGGGGGTCGCCAGGCCCTCAAGCGATTGATCGAAGTCATGGATCGGCTGCCGCAGCGATGCCGCCAGGTGGTCTGGTTGCGCAGGGTTGAAAACCTTCCGCAGAAGGACGTGTCGGAAAAGCTCGGAATCAGCGCCAAGACAGTCGAGAAACACCTCGCCAAAGGCATGCGGTTGATCGCCGATCACCTGTATGGCGGTGAACCCATGCGTCGGAACGCGCGACATCAGGCGCGTCGTGACGGTGATGAAGAGGAACAAGCTCATGCGCGACAGCAGGTGGATTGAGCAGCATGCGGCTGAATGGCTCGCACGGCGCGAGTGCAATGCATGGACCCAGCGCGATGGCGAGCAACTGGAAGCGTGGTTGTCCAGCTCGACCCGTCATCGAGTCGCATTTCTGCGTCTGGAAGCCGCGTGGAAGGAGGCGGACCGCCTGCACGCCTTGTCCAACCCGGCTACCAGGGGAGGCGTGCCTGCTCGATACGCCTGGACTGCGTACGGCATGGACGGGTCCAGCGAGCTGGATGCAAACCGTCAGGCCGATGGACGCACGGCGCGCCGAGTGCGCAGGCGCGCGCAGCAGGCACGCGGATGGCGCATGGCGCTCGTGGCTTCGCTCGCCGTCGTGGCCATCGCACTCATCGCATGGTCGGGCTGGAACCGCAGTGGGCGCCAGGAGGCCAGCTTTGCCAGTCGCACGGGTGAACTGAAGACCATTGCACTTGCCGATGGAAGTTCGGCCACGCTGAGCAGTGCCAGCCAGATCGACGTGGTCATGACGCGCGATGCCCGTTCCGTCACCCTGCTGCGCGGCGAGGCCTACTTCGAGGTGGCGCATGACGCGGCTCGTCCATTTTCCGTCAGCGCAAATGACCACCAAGTCGTGGCGGTGGGCACGCGCTTCTCGGTACGTCGCGATGCAAGAAACCTGCGCGTGGTAGTGACCGAGGGCAAGGTCAGGCTCGACAGTCCAGCGGATGCCCATGGACACGATGGGCCGTCCACGTTCCTGCCGGCCGGAAGCATCGCCAGCGCGGGGCCCAATGGCGTGCTGGTGCGATCCTTGTCGCTCGGGGAGGCCGAGCGCCACCTGGAATGGCGCAGCGGGTTTCTCGCGTTTGACGATACCGCGCTGGTGGATGCCGTGGCGGAATTCAACAGATTCAGCCTGCGCAAGATCGAACTCGGCGATTCCGGCGTCGCCTTGCTGCGGATCGGCGGGAATTTTCGCTGGGACAACAGCGATGGATTCGTGAGCCTGCTGGAACATGGATTTCCGGTTCGCGTTGAACGCAAGCCGGATCGCATCGTCCTGCATTCGCCTTGACGGCTAAACCCAAGGGGGGGATTCCGCGGTCTTGCTCGTCTAATCGACTACATGCGTGAATTTTTCTGAACCGGGGGAGAAACATCGTGCGTCGATCCATCAATCGCTTGTTGCTGAGTCTGGCTTGTTCGGTTGCATTGGCTGCGCAGGCGCAAGCCGTCAGCGGCCCCATCAACGTGCCGGCTGGCGACCTTTCCAGCGCGCTGAATACCCTTGCCCGCCAGTCCGGAACCCAGCTTGTCTACCATGCGGACCAGTTGCGCGGCATGCAGACGCCGGGTGTACAAGGCGCCACCTCGACCAGCCAGGCCCTGGAGACGCTGCTGCAGGGCAGCGGCTTTGCGGCAACCCGGGATCCTGATTCGGGTGCCTTGCTCATTGCCCAGGCCGACGCGGATGAAACGGAAGCCGCACCCGCGCAACCATCTGCCGCAGCCGACGACACGCCGGTTACGCAAATGAAGACCCTGCAAGTGACTGGCTCACGCATTCCGCGGGCCCAGATCGAGGGGCCCGCACCGGTATCCGTCATCACTGCTGCGGAAATCCAGGCCAACGGTTTCACCAGCATTCCCGACGTGCTGCGCTCGATGACCCAGAACGGCGGCGAAACCCAGAGCCAGCAGTCCTCCAGTGGCGCCGATTTTTCCCCCGGCGCACAACAAGTGGACCTGCGCGGCCTGGGTCCCAACCACACCCTGGTGCTGGTCAATGGCCGTCGCATTGCCGACTTCCCGATGCCCTTCAAGGGGCGCAGCAACTTCACCGACATTTCCAACATTCCCGTCGGCATGATAGATCGCATCGAGGTGCTGACCGGCAGCGCTTCGGCCATTTACGGTTCGGATGCCATATCCGGCGTGGTCAATTTCATACTCAAGAAGCACGTCGATGGCGCCATTCTGGACGTGCGTGCGGGCACCACCACCGAAGGCGGTGGCGAATCCTTCGAGGCCAGCCTGGTCAGCGGATTCGGTCGCGATGCCTTCAGCGGCGTGTTCTCGGTCGACCTGCAAGCGCAAGAGCCACTGTGGGCCTATGACCGCGACATCCAGGATTCGACCCTGGATGCGCCGCGTGCGAGTGGACAGATTGCCCGGCGGGGATGGCTGCGCACCGACTACTACGACACCTATCTTGATCCGGGGCAGGCCACCTGCGATGCGTTGGCCGCGTACAACGATGGCAGCACCTTTTACGCATCACGGCCCAGGTATGGAGAGTACGATCCGGAAATCGACGACTACGGTCCGGGTTTTTACTGCGGCAGCCAATCATCGATCGGCTACGGCACGATCCTCAGCAAGCGCCGTGGCATCAATGGCTATTCGTCGATGAGCTACGACTTCGGTGATGGAATGTCCTGGTTCGCCGACGTGCAGGCCGGCTACCACACCGTCGACCTGTTTCGCGATGTTGCCGCCTGGAGCTACATGGCGCCGGACGGAAACGAGGAAGGCTATTTCTTCAACCAGGCCACGGACCAGGTGGAGTACTGGCAGCGCCAGTTCACACCCGAGGAAATGGGTGGACTCAATCGCGGCATGATTGAAACCACGCAGAAGACCTTTGGATTCACCACCGGCTTCAAGGGAGTGTTTGGCGAAAGCTGGGACTACGAAGCTTCGCTCAGCCACTCCCTGTACAAGGCCGAGATCAGCTGGCCGCAGATCATCGCCGCCAATGCCAACGCCTTGTTCCTCGGACCGCAGCTTGGCGAGGACGATGACGGATTCCCGATCTTCAATGCCGATCCGGCCCGTCTGTACACGCCGTTGACCCGCGCCGAATACGACTCCATCGCGGCACGCACCGTCTACCATCCACAATCGGATACCACCACGGCTGCCTTCACCACGAGCAAGCTCGACTTGTTCGCGTTGCCCGGTGGAGATGCCGGTTTCTCCGGCACCGTGGAAATCGGTAATCAGGGTTATGACCTCAATCCGGATCCGCTGGCGACCCAGTACTACTACTACAGCTGGAAGGATTCCGATGGCCATGGCAGCCGCAACCGCTGGGCCGCGGCAGGCGAGTTGCGCATGCCGGTGCACGACACCCTCAATCTGAGCGTGGCGGGTCGCTGGGACCAATACCGCTACTCCGGCAACAGCATCGGCAAGGCAACCTGGAGTACCGGACTGGAATGGCGACCCATCGACAGCCTGCTGGTGCGTGGTTCGTACGGCACGGCGTTCCGCGCGCCTGACTTGCACTACGTCTTTGCCGGGATCGGCAACGACGAGACATCCGGTATCGACTACTACACCTGCCTGCTGGAGGAGGCCGAGGACTGCGAGGATTACTCGGAAGGCCTGATCCGAACCCGTGCGGGCAACCGCGAACTCGATCCCGAGACCAGCAAGTCATGGACCGCAGGTTTCGTGATCTCCCCGCTGGAAGGCCTCGACCTGTCGCTGGACTGGTTCGATATCCGCATGCGCAACCAGGTGCAGGACATGAGTGTGGATGCCATCCTGCGCGACGAGGCCTCTTGCAGGCTTGGCACGCTCGACATCAATTCACCCACTTGCGTGGATGCGCTGGCACGCATCACGCGCAGTGGCAACGGCTCGCTCTACGGAATCTTCGTCAACCCCATCAACGTGGCCCGCGAGAACACCAGCGGCCTGGACTTCACCGCACGCTATCGATTCGACACCGGCATAGGTCGCTTCACCGTGAGCGCCAACCACACCTGGGTCAACGAGCATGATTTCCAGCAGTATCCGGGTGATCCGGTCGAGGATCAGTTCGCGGTGAACAGCGGATTCGACATTCCGCGCACCAAGACCAGTGTCAGCGTGAGTTGGGAAAAGGATGCCTGGTCGGCAACCCTCTATGGCCAGCGCCTGGGCCGCCTGCCCAATGGCTGGTCGTATGACCAGGTCTGGGAAGACGGCGATCCGGGCCCGACAATTGCAGCAACCTACCGTTACAACGCGTCCATGGCCTATCGCTTCAACGATGCTTCAAGGATCTCGCTCTCGGTGGTCAACCTGTTCAACAAGATGCCGCCCAAGGACCCGACCTACACCGCGTATCCGTACTACGACATCTCCTGGTTCGACGCGGTCGGTCGTACCGTCAACGTGCAGTACACGCACAAGTTTGGTGGTGGATCCCTCTGAGTCTGCTTCGAAGGTGCCTGGCAGCCTTGCATCCGCGTGATGCAGGGCTGCGCGGATCAGCTTGAACTGATGTTGTCGTTGGCCGGGGCCTTGCCCTCATTTGTCGAGCAGCAGCGCGAACGCATCGCTTTCCATCGGCGCGCCGAACAGGATTCCCTGTCCGCCGCGACAACCCATGTCCTGCAGCAGTCGGCGCTGGGCTGCGGTTTCGACGCCTTCGGCAATCAGGTCGAGCTCCAGGTCGTGGGCGAGGCCGATGATGGTGCGGGTCAAGGCCCGGTTGCGCGGATTGCCGACCAGGTCGACGATGAAGCTGTGATCGATCTTGAGCACATCGAAGGCAGGCGAGGCGAAGGATTCCAGCGACGAATAGCCCGTGCCGAAATCGTCAACGGCCAGGCGCAATCCCAATGCCTTGAGTTCAAGCAGGCGCTCGATCGCCGTATGTCGGCCATTGCGGAAAACCGTTTCCGTCATCTCCAGTTGCAGGCGCTGTGCCGGCATGCCATGGCTGCGCAACAAGGTTTGCAGTTGCATGGGCAGGCCGGGATCGTGGAACTGGCGTTCGTCGAGGTTGACGCTCAAGGTCAGATCCAATCCCGGATGTTGCTTGAGCCATGACTGGAACTGGGTGATGGCGGTGTTCAGGACCCACCAGTCGATGCCGGCCAGCAAGCCGCTTTCTTCGGCGACACCCAGGAATTCGCGTGGCAGCAGCAGGCCCCGTTGTGGATGCTGCCAGCGAATCAAGGCCTCGCAACCGCGCAGGCGGCCGCTGTCCATGTCGACGATGGGCTGGTAGAACACGCGGAATTCGCCGCGCTCCAGGGCCTGGCGCAAGTCGGTCTCCAGGGCCAGGCGATGCTGGGCAGCGGCGCGCATGCTGTCATCGAAAAACACATGGCGCGACTTGCCCTGCGACTTGGCGCGGTACATCGCGGTGTCCGCGTCTCGCAGGATCTGTTCCGGGTTCTGGTAACGCAGGTCACCCATGACGATGCCAATGCTGGCCCCGGAATAGACACGGTGACCGTTGATCGATTGCGGCTGCTGGAACAGTTCCAGCAGGCGACTGGCCATTGCCGCGGCACGCTCTGCGTTGCAGCTGCCGGTGGAGAGCAGGGTGAATTCGTCACCACCATAGCGCGCAATCAGCGCCTCATCCTTGAGCTGCGATGCCATCTGCCTGGCAATGGCCAGCAGCAGCTGGTCGCCGGTGGCGTGGCCAAGGCCGTCATTGACGAGTTTGAAGCCATCCAGGTCGACAAACAGCACGGCGTAATCGCAATGCCCGCTCTGGCGCGCTTGATGGATGCGCTGCTGAAGCTGGTCGTGAAAAACCAGTCGATTGGGCAGGCCGGTGAGTGCGTCATGGGATGCATGGAAACGCAACTGTTCTTCCGCTTCGTGCTGGCGGGAGATGTCGCGCAGGGTACCGGTCAGGTGGCGTTCGCCATCGATATCGATGGGGCCGGCACTGATGGTTGCAGGGATGCGACGGCCATCGCGATGCAGGCAGCAGGTCTCGAATTCCTGTGGGGTTTCCTTGCCCAATTCAATGGCCTGGAGTCGCGCCAGCACCTGTTGGCGCAGATCGGGCACCAACAATTGATCCATGCTCAGGCGCGTCAACTCGCTTTCGCCATGACCGAACATGCCGGCCATGCGCTGATTGACATAGACCAGCTTGAGTCCACGCAGCATGAACACGCCACTCTGGCTGTGTTCCACCAGCAGGCGGAAGCGCGCTTCGGAGCGCTGCAAGGCCTGTTCAATGACATGGCGATGCTCCACGTCCTGCACCGAGCCGGCAAAGTGGGTGCGTGCCTCTCCGTCTTCACCGGCTTCTTCGGTCTGGCGTCGCACGTTGATGTTGACCCAGCGCTGGCTGCCGTCGCGGCACACCATGCGCGTCTCGAAATCGGCGACGTCGCCATGGCCGGACATGCGGGAGAGCAGGGTGACGCGATCGCCGGGTTCCGCATAGAGGTTGGCCACGTTGCCGACCTCGCTGCGGATCTGCTCCATGTCGGCATAACCAAGCATGCTCAGCATGACCGGATTGGCCGTCACCATGCCGCCGTCCTGCGATGTGCGGAACAGGCCAATGGGTGATTGTTCAAACAACTCGCGGTAGCGGCGTTCTGCATCCTCCAGGGCGCGCAGCTGGGCACGCTCATCGGTGACGTCGCGGGCGATTCCAGTGGAGGCGGCCTCGCCATTCAAGGTGACGGCATCGGCAAACACCGCAAACAGGCGCTTGTGGCCCTGCTTGTGTCGCATGTGTATTTCATAGTTCTGCGGAGCCATGGAGCCGCCTTCACGCGCTTCCCTGCGCCGCGCCTGCGCAGGCCGATCTTCGCTTGCAACCAGGCTCATGTAGTCGCTGCCGATCAGTTCCGACTGTTCATATCCGAGCATGTCGGCCAGTGCCGGGTTGGCGAAAATCACCTTGCCGTGCTGGATCAGGAACACGCCATCGCGGCAGTTGTCCACCAGCACGCGATACATGTTTTCGGAATGGCGCAGCGCCGATTCGGCGGCAACCTGTTCGGTGATGTCGACCACGGAACCTTCGAAGAAGCGCAGGGTGCCATCTTCATCGCGTACGGCAATCGCATTCTCGAGAATCCAGCGTTCCTGTCCGTCGCGTCGGCGGATTCGGCTGCGCAGGTTGCGAATGCGCCCCTGTCGGATCAGCTCGTGTTTCAGTTGCGCGGCTTGTTCGGGATCCGCATAAATCCCGGCGGCCAGGTGTGCGGGACTGGCAAGCATCTGCGCGGCGGAAGCAAAGCCGAGAATTTCCGCCATGGCCGGATTGACATCGATGAAGCCACCGTCCGGCAGTTGCCGGTACAAGCCTTCGCTTGCAGCCAAGAACAATTCGCGATAACTGGCTTGCTCGGCTTCCGGGTCGGAGCTGATGCCATGTTTCTGCGTGCCAACCCGGAGCAGGCAGAAGTTCATCACTTCGCCATCGAGGGTGAAGCACTCGACGTCGAGCAGGGAGGGAATCAGCTCACCGTTGCGATGCCGAGCCAGCAGCGGCAACGCGACCACGCGCTGGCGAGTGCGCAGGGCGGCGTAGATGCGCGAGCGAGTGTCGGCATCCGGCCACAGGTTGATATCGGCCGGACGCAGGCCGACCACGTCCGCAGCGGCCCATCCCAGCTGTTCCTGCATGGCCGCATTCACATCGACGAAGCGTGCGTCGGCTTGGCGCACGATGGCGACCACCGATCTGCACGAATCGAAAATGCTGGCGATCCCCACGCTGAACCCCTGTCCGCCGCGTGCCCCAATCGAGTATAGCCCGTTGCCGCAAGCTGCCGAACCGATTGAACGTCAACGATTGAGACATGCGGGTCAGGAATCCGACCCTGCAGGGTAGCGCTGCCGTCCATGCCTGGTCGCGCAGCGCGGTACCGCCTTCGGCGCAGACCTGCTAGCCTGCGCGCCCTGTTTCCAGCACCGCCGTGGCGAGGAGTGAAGACGTGTCGATAGCTGCCAATTCCGTAGTGTCCTTGCATTACTCGCTGAGTGCAGAAAGTGGCAAGGAAATCGAGAACTCCAGGCAAGGCGCGGGTCCGATCCAGGTGCTGGTCGGCCATGGCGGCATCATTCCCGGTCTGGAGCGCGCATTGCTGGGACGCGAGGCGGGTGATGCCTTCGAGGTGGTGGTCGCTCCCGTCGACGCCTATGGCGAGCGCCAGGAAGGCAGCATGCAGCGGGTGCCAAAGAAGTACTTTCGCGATGGAGCAAGGCTGAAGCCGGGCATGGTCACGGTCTTGGCGACCAAGGAAGGAGGCCAGCGCACGGTGGTGGTGGCCAAGGTCGGATCCAGCGTCATCGATGTGGATCTCAACCACCCGCTGGCCGGGTTGACCCTGACATTCCAGATCGAGATTGTCTCGGTTCGCGAGGCCAGCGAGGAGGAAATCGCCCACGGTCATGTGCATGGCCCCGGCGGCGTCGAGCACGCACATTGAACCTGAGGCAACCTTGGCCAAGCACTTCCGTTCGTGGTGAGCCCTAGCCGGTCCTGAGATTCCATGTTGTCGGTCAACCAGCTCTGAGCCAAAAATTCCGTTCGTGGTGAGCCCCCAAAATCCGTTCGTGGTGAGCCTGTCGAACCATGAACGGAACGAAGACACCATGCGCTCATTTGCAGATGGGCTCCGGACAAGCAGGACTTGATCAGCGCTGCCTTGATGATCGACAGAGCGGGTTGACGCGTGGTTCGAGACGTCGGCGCTCGACCTTCGGTCTCGACGTCTCCTCCTCACCACGAACGGTTTTTGGGCAATGCTGATCAAGCGGCTACCGTTCGTGGTGAGCCCCCAAGCCCCAAGCCTGTCCTGAGCTTGTCGAAGGGAACCATGAACGGAATCATGGGGCCGCGGGCCAATCCTTCGATATGCAAGTCCTGAGCCGAGTCAAGGGGCTCTGGACATGCGGGAATTGACCAGCCTTGCCTTACCTTCGGTGCCAGCACCAATGCCAGGGTTCAAAGGCGATGCCGTGGCGATTGCCGCGGGGAAAGGAAAGGCGGAAGCCGAAGCGGGCAGCGTTGGCCAGCAGCCAGGCATAGGCGGCTGAGTGTTCAAAGTCTTCCTCCAGAGTGGGGAAGCCTGGAGTGGTCAAGTCAAGCACCCGGCCGGAGTGGTGCTCACTGTAGCCGGGTGCGGCGCTGACCTTGAGAATCTCGTCGATGGATAGGCCGCGCTCCAGCTTGCGCTGCAGGATGGTGAGCTGATAGGTCGCGGAGCGGAACGCGGAAACCACCTGCAGTTCCACGCCATCACTGCGCGCTGCATCGCGCATGCGCAGCCAGGCGCGGGCGGCCCTTGACTCCATCCATTGCGGGCGATCATGGATGTCCTTGCCGATGCAGGCGAGATCACGAGGTTCGCGCACCACGCGCAACTTGCGTTGCGCTGCATAGTCACGCGGCACGCCAAGTTCGCGAGCGGCACGGATCACGCGTTGACGCTGTTGCGTATCGCAACGCTGGGGAGGAGTCGGAGGCTGGTCTCGCATTGCCGAAGTCTATCGAAAGCAGAGGCCGTGGATGAATACACCTGCCTGGCAATTGCCGCGGTCAGTGCTCCGCGCTCCCGCCTTCCGTGGACAGGTCCACGCGCAGCAGCGGCGCGGGAAGGTTTTCACTGCCGATCAGGAAGTAGCGGGAATCCGCGCTGAATCCGATGGCTTCGGCCTGGGGCAGCGGCGGCAAGGGCAAGCGTTGCAGCGGTTTGCCGAATGCCTCCACCCAGGACATCCCGGCGCGTCGTTCGAAAAGCCACGCGTCCCGGTACGTCAGCACGACGGCCAGTCGACCCGAGGCATCGATGTCCATGCCGGTGGGCGAACCGCCAAATCGTGCCGCGGGAAAGCGCGCCAGCCGCTCATCCGCATCGGGCTGGGGAATCGACTCCAGCGCACCCAGTTGAATGGCGGTTGCCACTTCCGCCGTGTGGCGTGGCGGATCAAGCGCCAGCGAATGGATGGCCAGCGGTGCGTGCTTGTTGATGAGCAGAATGGCGTTGCTTGCCGTATCGATGGCCATGGCTTCGCAATCGTGCGCCCCATCTGCGTAGTGGAACCGCAGGCGCCAGGCCGGCTTGACGCTGAGGGTGGAAATCTTGCCATCAATTTCCGGTTCTTCAACCGCGATCACTTCGTAGTGGGTGCGACTGCCGTTGTTGTCGCCGATGTCGCCGATCAGCAACCAGGCCTTGCCATCTTTCCGGTAGCTGGCAATGTCTTCCCAATCCACCGCGCGCACGCCCTCGATGCGGAGACGTGCAATCAGCGTGCCCTTGGCGTTGATGGCAAGCAACTCGGCGGGCCGGGGCGCATCGCCGTGAACCCAGTAGATGCCATCGTTGCGACGCGAGGCGGCAATTCCGCTGATTTCGTTCAAGGCGGGATCGGTGATCAATGCCTGCAGGCTTGGTTCGCCAAGTGGCCTGGGCGGCGTGTCCTGTGCCCAGGCCAAGGAGCTGAACAGCAAGGCCATGGCAAGCGGGGATCCAATCACTGCGTGCTGTCCACAGATACCGCGTCGGCCTGATCCAGACGCGTGCGACCGAGCAGATCCAGGCCCTGGTAGAAGCGCCATGGATCGCCATCGCCGGTCGAGAAGGCAATATGGCCGGCATCGAATCCACCCAGCGCGGCGTCGTAGCTTCGCCAGCGGCCATCGACCCAGGCTTGCGTCCACGCGTGCGGCACGAACACGTGATCCGTTCGGTCAAAACGCGGTGCGTAGGCGAGGCCATCGACAACGCGGGTCGCGATGCCCGCTGCACGCCCCAGGGCCGCCAGCAATACCGCATGTTCGGTGCAATCTCCTTCCGGCTTGTGAAGGACCTGGAGCGCCGAGGCGTAACCGACGCCCAACGACTTGGTGCTGATGTAGCCGCGAACGAAAGTTTCGAGCGCGCGCATCTTTTCCGCATCGCCGCTGATGGAACCTGTCTGCTTGCGCGCAACGGCGACGAGTTCCGGCGCCGCACTTTGCAACCAGTCGTTCGGCAGGAAGTCCTGCGGCGCGGGCGCACTGCCGCGTTCGAGCGCGTGCGCGCTGACTTCAACCAGCAGCTTCTCATCCAGCCTGGACACGCTTTGTTCGGACGTGTCGGGCAGGTTCATGGACGTACCCGCCTCACTTGGACTGATCGTGTAGCGCATGGTGGAAGCCAACTCGGTTGCCGACAGGGCGCGTGGCGCCGGCATCAGGGTGCGATCGAATACATTCGTGCCCTGGTTTGGTGCGTGTGCGCAGGATCGGGAACAGGCCACCAGGGTCAGGTCCACGCCCATTGCGGGCATGGTCAGCTTGTAGACATCGCGCTCATCGTCCACCCAGGCGGTGTTGCGGATGGGAGCACCGGCAAAATTGAAGACCTGTTCAATGCGCCGCAGGCTCCTGTTGCCTTCGGGCAAGTCCACGCGTTCGCGCTGGCCGATCGTGCTGGTGACCTCGACTGCATCCAGGCTGGAGGGCTGAAAGGCAAGCTCTCGGAACTGGCGACCCGCGTCGAGTGGCACCTTCAGGCTGGCCAGGCGCAGCCCCTCCACCATCAGCGCACCCTTTGGCCAAGGCATGCGGCGTTCGTTGCTGGCGCCGCCCACGGAGGTGTGCAATTGCACGCTGTCGCCCTGGACCGTGCCGCGTACACGGGTTTCCGCACCACTCAGTCGCGAGATGGAAGAGAAGGCCAGTGGTTCGCCGGACATGCTTTCGCTGCACTCTTCCTGGCTTGCCACCTCGATGCGCGTGCCGGCCCGGTCGAGTTCGATTTGCAGATTCTGCCGGGTGGTGACGACATCTCCGGCGACGCTGCGCGAGCTTTCGAAATGGCCGATCTTGCGGCCATCCAGCAGCACGCTGTACCACTGGTCGGCAGCAGGCTTGGCATGCGCATGCAGCGGAAGCAGCAGCAACAGGAAAGCGATGGTTCGGAGCATTGCGGAAAACCCGGCAGGCAAAGCCTGATTGTGACGCACTCGGGCAGCACATGGTTCCACTCGTGCGGCGGTGCAGGTCTCGCGAGGAAGAAGCCACGCACTTGCGCAGCCAACGTGGCCAGCCCGCGCGTCGATCAGTTGCCGCTTCGGATGTGCGGCTCCATTTGCCAGTGGCCATTGCGCAGGGTTTCAATGGGCCGAAAGCGGGACTTGTAGCCCATCTTGGGGTGGGCGTCGATCCAGAAGCCGAGATAGAGATGTTCCACGTCATGTTCGCGTGCGATCTGGATCTGGCTGAGGATGGCAAAGGTGCCAAGCCCGCGCGCGGACAGGTCCGGGTCGTAGAACGTATAGACGGCGGACAGGCCGGTTGTGCAGAAGTCGGTCACCGCAACGCCGACCAGGCGTGAATCAAGTCGCATCTCCAGGAACCGCGTCGGACTCCATGCCGTATACAGGAAGCGCGTGAAATCCTCCGGCCGCGCGTCATCCATGCCGCCGTTCGGATGTCGCCATTGCAGGTAGCGTCGATACAGTTCAAAGCGTTCCTCGCTGAATCCAACCGGGAGAACCTTCAGCTGCAGATCGCCATTGCTGGTGAGGCAGCGACGCTGGCTGCGGTCCGCCACGAACCGTTGCACTGGAATGCGGCAAGGAATACAGGCCCGGCAGCCTGAGCAGTGCGGCACGTAGACATGTTCGCCGGCGCGGCGGTAGCCGCATTGCAAACCGAAATCGTAAAGCTGCCGCAGTTCGGGGGAGCTTGGGTCGATGACCAGGTTCTGTGCGGTGCGCTCGCTGAAATACCCGCAAGGATGCGGCAAGGTCTGGAAAAGTCGGACCACGTCGGAGCGCATGCGGCTATTCTGCCTGAGCATCGCGGCCGGCGGCATGAACGGTTTGGCAGTCCGTCGTGTCAGGAGGAAAACTGGCTCGCGGCAATCAACAGGATCACGCCGGCAATCAGTCCGAGCAGGATCATGCGCATGCGCACGGAATTCGCCTTGTGCCGCTGCGGATCACCCGGCGTGCGCGCGGCGGCCAGTTCGTCGGCAAACCGCGTCGCGGGTTCGAGGCCGGCTTCACGCAGGATTTCCCGGGCGCGGGTCTGGTCGTTGGAATCCACCACCCACACCTGGCCCCAGGTTTCACTCGCACTGCGCTGGGTATAGCTGAACCGCTTCCACTGGCCGCCTTGCCAGTCCTGGCGGTTGCGCACCGTCGTTGCAATGCGGTTTTCGTCCAGCAACGCAACCACGCGTTGCACGTTCTCGTAGCGGGGGGAGGTATAGATCTGGCGCATGATTCAATTCCAGGCGTGCAGCCGCGGTGATCCTGATGGTTGCAAACAGGGTTACGTTTCACCCGATTCCACGACGCGAATCAAGCCTTCCTGCGCGGTGGATGCCACCAGCACGCCATCGCGCGTGAAGATCATGCCACGGGCAAGGCCGCGTGAAGCCTGTGCACTGGGACTTTCACAGGCATACAGCAGCCATTCGTCGGCGCGAAACGGGCGATGGAACCACAAGGCATGATCCAGGCTTGCCATGCGCACATTGGGCTGCAGGTAGGAAAGCGCATGCGGAAATGTGGTGGTGCCGATCAGGTGGAAGTCCGATGCGTAGGCCAGCAGGGAGCGATGCAGCACCGGATTGTCGGCGACGCGGTCGATGAGGCGGAACCAGACATTCTGGTACGGCGGCTGGCGGGTCGGATTCAACTCGTTGCGTGGATGCACATGACGGAATTGGAACGGGCCGTCCTTGTTCAACCAGCGCTTGCGCTGGGCCGGCACCTTTTCCAGTTCATCGGCCGTGACCATGGCTACATCCGGCAGATCCTCGGGCTTGGGTACCAGTGGCATCGGGAACTGGTGTTCTGCTCCGGATTCGGGCACATGGAAGGACGCGGTCATGTTGAGGATGGTCTGCCCATGCTGGATGGCCACGACGCGCCGGGCCGAAAAGCTGTGGCCGTCACGACTGCGTTCGACGTTGTAGACGATGGGCGCTTCGACATCGCCGGCGCGCAGGAAATACGCGTGCAGCGAATGCGCGTGGCGCGCCGGGTCGACGGTTTGTTGCGCCGCCGACAGCGCCTGGCCCAGCACTTGGCCGCCGAAGACATAGCGTGTGCCGATGTCGCGGCTCTGTCCGCGAAACAGGTTGTCTTCGAGCCGCTCAAGCTGCAGCAGGTTGATCAGTTCGTCGACAACCGGGTTGCTCATTTCGCGGCACCGCAGGAAAAAGGGCGTGCAGTATAGCCAAGCCCACCGCATCTCACGGCGATGCGGTATCGCTCCAGCGCGCAAGCCCGCATTCCGTGAGCACCCTTGCCCAGGGAAACATCGGGCCGGGATCCAGCCGACGCGCCAGCATCAGGTCGGGATTGTCGCTGGCCGGCTCCCGGCGCTGGTCAAGGGCATCGTGTCCTGCGATCCAGCGCAAGCCCGGCAACGCACGGCGCAGCTGTGCAAGCAGGCCGAGCAGGGATTCGATCTGCGCCTCGGGGTAAGACTCGCTCATCCGCTGATGGCGCGAATCGTTCCAGTTCGGATAGCGTCCAAGGTTGACCAGTTCGATGCCGATCGAACGCGGGTTGAAGCGGAAGGTATGGTGCGCCACGCGCAACTCACCGACGAAGCGCGAAATGCTGCCGTCACGATCAATGTAATAGTGCCCGCTGTTGCCGGTGGCGGACTCCGGGTGCTGGATGCGTTCCCCGAACTCTCGCGCCATGGCCATGTCGGGCAACTCCGTGCAATGGATCACGACCAGGTCGATGCCATCCGCCTGGCGTTCTGCCAGTCGTTCGACATACGGCAAGGGCCAGTCACGGATCATCAGCGGATTCATGCCGCCAGTGTCGCATGCGTGGTGGATGGAGTCAGGTGTTAGCATCGCGCGCAAACATGCGTGGAGCTGAAACATGAAGGGAACCATCGTGCTGTCCCATGGCCTCGAAAGTGGGCCGGATGCGACCAAGGTCAGTGCCTTGGCCAAGGTGGCCGAAGCCTGCGGCTGGAACAGCGTGCGGCCCGACTACCGGGATCTGGACGCCACGCGCAGCCTGGAAGCCATAGGCGCACGCTCGGCACGTGCCTTGGCGTCGGCTCCGGCCAGTGGCAGGGTGATTTTTGCCGGATCCAGCATGGGCGCGTTCATTTCCGGACTTGCCTCCACCCAGCGAGCCAGCGATGCCTTGTTCCTGCTTGCCTTGCCGGTGGGAATCGAAGGCTACCCGGTTGCCTTCACCGCAGCCAAGGTGCCGACCACCCTGGTGCATGGCTGGCACGATGAACTGTGTCCGGTCAATGCAACCATCGAATTCGCGCGTGCGCGTGGCGACAGTCTGCATCTGGTCGATGATGATCACCGGCTTGGCGCGCACGTGGCGTTTTGCGCGGAACTGTTTCGACAGTTCCTGAATTCGCTGGATTGACCATGCGGCAGTTCTTTGCCACCTGTCCCAAGGGACTCGAATACCTGCTGCGCGATGAGCTCGTGGCACTGGGAGCCAGCGAGGTGCACGAAGCCCTGGCCGGCGTGCGTTTTTCCGGTGAACTGCCTGTCGGCTATCGCGCATGCCTGTGGTCGCGACTGGCCAGTCGCATCCTGATGCCGCTGGATGAATTCGCCGCGGCCGACGAGCACGCCCTGTACGACGGCATCCAGCGCATTGACTGGAGCGGTCATCTGGCGGCGGATGGCACGCTGGCGGTTGACGCGGTCAGCATCTCCAGCGCAATGCGACACTCACGCTATCTTGCGCAAAAAGTGAAGGACGCCATCGTCGACCAGTTCCGCGACCGTTGCGGAACGCGACCCGGTGTTGACCTGGAACAACCGTCCGTGCGCCTGAACCTGTTGCTGCGCAAGGACCGTGCCACCGTGTCGCTGGATCTGTCGGGCACGCCCTTGCATCGACGTGGATACCGCGTCGGGCAGGGTGAAGCACCGCTCAAGGAAAATCTGGCCTGCGCCATGCTGCTGCGTGCGGGGTGGCCGCAACTGCATGCCGAGGGCGCGGCGATCATCGATCCGATGTGTGGTGCCGGCACCTTGCTGATCGAGGCGGCGCTGATGGCAGCGGATGTTGCCCCCGGCCTCAAGCGCGGATATTTCGGTTTCCAGGGCTGGCTGGGTCACGATGCCTCGACCTGGCAGCAGCTGTGCGATGAAGCACGCACGCGCGCCGATGCCGGCCTGCGCCAGTTGCAGCCGGTGTTCCACGGCAACGATGCCGACCCGCATGTGCTCAGCCAGGCCAAGCGCAATGCCCAGGAAGCCGGAGTCATCGGCTTCGTTCGGTTCGAACGGCAATCGATCGAACATCTGCGTCGACCGGACGATGCGAAGGGCAAGGGACTGCTGATCTGCAATCCGCCCTATGGCGAGCGGCTCGGCCAGCAGCAGGAACTGGTGCCCCTGTATCGCAGCCTCGGTGACCAGGCGCGCGCACAATTCGAGGGTTGGCGGCTTGCCGTCATCACCTCGGACATCGACCTCGGCCATGCTATCGGTCTGCGTGCACAAAAAAAGTACCTTCTGTTCAACGGTGCGCTCGAATGTCGCCTGCTAGTCTTCGAAATTGGAGGCGCAGCGGCACCGCAACGTCAGGTGGATGAGCGCCCATTGAGCGCGGGCGCCGAAGCCGTCGCCAATCGATTGCGCAAGACCATGCGGCATCTGCGCAAGACGCTCACCCGCGACAATATCCATTGTTGGCGCGCCTACGATGCGGACATTCCCGAGTACGCGGCGGCGATCGACGTGTATGCCGGTGTCGAGGAATCGAATCCCGGCCAGGCGCCCTCCACCTGGTTGCACGTGCAGGAGTACGCGGCGCCCAAGGAAATTCCGGAGCACGTGGCATCGTCGCGCTTGGCCGATCTGGTGCGTGCCGCCGGCATCGCCTTCGAGGTTCCGCGCGAGCGAATCGCGGTCAAGACACGCTACAAGTCCAAGGGCGGTGGCAAGTACGGACGCATGGCGGACCGCGAGCGTTTCCTGATCGTCGAGGAGGGCGGATTGCGCTTCCGGGTCAACCTGCACGACTACCTGGATACCGGCTTGTTTCTCGATCATCGACCCGTGCGCATGCGCTTGCGTGAACTGGCGCGCGGCCGCCGCTTCCTCAATCTGTTCTGTTACACCGCAAGCGCCAGCGTCTATGCGGCACACGGTGGCGCACGCAGCACGACCAGCGTGGATCTGTCGGCCAACTATCTGGAATGGGCGGCGCGCAACCTGGCCTTGAACGGCTTTGGCGGATCGGCACACCAACTGATCCAGGCCGATTGCCTGAAATGGCTGGAGCACGATCGCGGCGAGTACGACCTGATATTCGTCGACCCGCCCACGTTTTCCAATTCCAAGCGCGCCGATGATTTCGATGTGCAGAAGGAGCACGCGCGCCTGCTTGGCCTTTGCGCGGAGCGGCTTGCCTTTGGCGGCTTGATCGTGTTTTCCAACAACTTCCGGCGCTTCCGCCTTGATGCGGAAGTGGAGGAGCAATTCTTCGTGCAGGACGTGAGCAGCGCCAGCATTCCATTCGACTTCACGAGAAATTCACGGATTCATCACTGTTACGAATTGCAAGCGCGTTCGGGAGCCTGAATCTTTCAGTTTCGATTCAGTCGTGCAATCGCAGAGTGTCGGCGTCGCAGTGGAGGATCCCATCATGTTGAATGGCTTTGCAGGTCGCGTTCGCACCCTGGGTGTCGCCGCCTTGCTCGCGTGCGCCACGATGTTTGCACCCGCTGCCTTTGCGCGCGGTGGCCACCATTCCAATTGGGGCGTCAGCATCGGATTCTCGGGACCCGGTTACAGCGTTGGCTACAGCGATTGCCGCCACTGCGGCGGCGGCTATTTCAGCGGCAGCGTCTATGGCGGCTACTACCCGGGTGGTTATTACGGTGGCGGCTGGTCGAATGGATACAACGGCGGCTACTACTCAAGCCATTACCCAAGCAGCTACTACCGGTATCCCTCCAGCTACTACGGTGGCTATTACGGCAACTACTACTCGCCGAGCTACTACTACCAGGGCGGCCCCTGGTATGGCGATTATTACCGCACGACCCATGTGCGTCGCAGCTACCATCGCGAGCGGCCGGTCGTTGTGCGTCGAGTCGTCCGTTATGACGACTACTACGATGATGACCGTCGCGGCCGCGACTACGATGACGGCAGCTACTATCCGGGACGCGATTACGGTGACCGCGACCGCCAATACCTGCAACGTGCCAGTTATTACGATCGTCGCGACTGACGCATCGACAGCGCAAGGCCGCTTGTCCGGTTGATCCGGCGGGCGGCACCTTGGACCCCGCGGACATTTCCCCTGATATCCGCGGGGTTTTTTATTGCCATGGACGGCATGTATGCCTGCAACGCAGGAGCAGTTGCAGGCTATGGCCAGGGATGGCCGGTATGCCGGCAATGCAGGAGCAATTGCCGGCGATGGCCAGGAACCCCCCCCCCCCCCCCCCCCCCCCCCCCCCCCCGGATGGCCGGTATGCCGGCAATGCAGGAGCAATTGCCGGCGATGGCCCTGGATGGCTGGTTGCCTTCCACGCAGGAGCCATTGCAGGCGGCATTCCGACTGGCCAATCGACCTGTTCCAAAGGTCATTCTGGTTGAATACGGTTCCCGGTGTTACGCTGATGCATGACCGTCCGCGCCAGCCAGATCAGCCAGGAAACCGGATTCCCGCATGACCATCATTGACCCGCTCGTGCAGGAGCGCGCCGATCGGCGCGGACGCTTGGCCGGCAACTGGACCTTCTTCAGGCAATGGCTGAAGAACCCGTTGGCGGTTGCGGCGCTGTCCCCATCCAGCCAGAAGCTGGCGCGCGAGATGATCCGGCAATTGCCGGAGCAGGCCAATCGGGTCATCGAACTGGGCGGTGGAACCGGTGTGTTCACGCGCGCACTGCTCGACAACGGAGTGGCCCCGGAAAACCTGATGGTGGTCGAGCTGAACGCGGAACTTCACCAACTGCTCCAGTCCCAGTTCCCTGGCGTGAAGGTGGTATGTGGCAATGCGCTGGATCTTGAGCGGATCGTCGAGCGCGAGGGATTCGCGAGCGATGGAGGCGTCGATGCGATCTTGAGCGGCCTCGGCCTGCTGTCCATGTCGAAGGGTTTCCAGCGTCGCATTCTCTCGGCGGCATTCAGTGCGCTCAAACCCGCTGGGCGATTCATCCAGTTCACCTACGGACCTGCCAGTCCCGTCTCACGCGACCTGTTGACCGAACTCGGACTCAGCGTGCAGCGCGGAGGCGTTGCCTGGCGCAACGTGCCTCCGGCGGCGGTTTACGTTTACACACGCAGTCGCACCAAACCGGTTCATGCGGTGCGTGTCGCACGACGCTGAGGCAACTCTGATCAACCACAGTTTTCGTCACCCCGGCATACGCCGGGGTCCATTTTGACCTTGATTCCATTGAAACAAGATCAAGATGCGTTCCGGCTTGACGAGCCATTCGGCTGTTGTAAAGCGCCTTGCCGGAATGACGAGCAAAATCAGAGTTTCCCTAAGGAAACTCTGAACAGGTACGGAACTCATTCGTCGCGAGCAAGCTCGCTCCCACAGAATCAAGCAATGGTGGGAGCGAGCTTGCTCGCGACAATACTTGTTCAGACCTTCCCTAAGGCAACGCGGGGCAATCAATTCCCCGTTCGTGGTGAACCCGTCGAACCATGAGCGGATCAAGCGTGTTTGCATCAGCAGTGCTGACCGAGATGAAAGTCGCTGGATCCCGGACATCGCTTCGCGATTCCGGGATGGCGACTTGGCCAGTGCTGCCCTGGCCCGTCACGTTTCAGTCCCGGGCTGCTTCGCGCTTGAGGCTCTCTGCGAGATCCTTGCCGAGCCACGTATCGATCATCCGCCGCATCAGGTAAATCAGCGGAATCAGGGCAATGGCAGCGAGCACCTTGTACCCGTAGTTGACCGAACCCACCGCCAGCCACAGTCCGGTGCTCCAGTGCTGCGGGCCGATCACGAAGGCGATGTAGAGCACGACGAAGCTGTCGATGAACTGCGAAACCAGGGTTGAAACAGTGGCTCGCATCCAGATGTGGCGTTCACCGGTGCGCTTGCGGATGGAGTGGAAAATGCGCACGTCGATGAGCTGGCCGACAAGGAATGCCGTGATCGAACCGGCGATGGTCCACAGTCCCTGGCCGAACACATAGGCATAGGCTGCCTGCAAGTCGGGCACGCCGCTGTCGCGTGCAGCGCCCACCCACCAACTGGCCGGTGCCAGTGCAATGGCGGCATAGGCAAACAGGAACGCATAGGCGATCAAGCCGACGGCGAGCCAGGACAGGAAGCGCACGCCCCGCCGTCCGTAGAACTCGTTGATGACGTCGGTCATGATGAACACGATTGGCCACAACAAGGTGCCGGCGGTGAAATTGAGTGAGCCGCTCTGTGCAAACAGATGCCACTCGAAGGGTTGCAGTCCGAGCGTGTCTTCCAGCGCAAAGATCTTCACGCCGATGAACTCGGCAATGATTGCATTGGCGATGAAGAATCCCGCCAGCACCACGAACAGTCTTTGCGCGCGTGGCGCGCTCGAGGCCGCTGGCATGTCGGGTGATGGATTCAAGAGGAAGCATCCGGTTCGGCAACGTCAGGCTCTGCGGCCTGCAGCGCGGTGACCGCATCCTGCAGTTGCGCGACCAGTCTTTCCAGCTCGGCGACACGCTCGACGAGATCAACGCCGGCTTCGGCGGAGTATGGCTCCACATCGGCCAGCTGGGACGCGGCAACCGGGCCACAGAGCAGGTGCATGAAGCGGTCTTCGCGCTGTCCCGGCATGCGGCCCACGCGCACAACCAGTGCGGGCTCGCGAGTGCACAGGCGGTCAACGACACCGCGGACATCCTCCAGGTCGGCAAGATCGGCCAGGCGGTCGCTGCGTGTCAGCAATTCACCCAGGGTCTGCGGTCCACGCAATAGCAGCAGACACAACACCGCGCGTTGGCGCGAAGTCACGTTGTAAAAGGTATCCGCACAATGCGCGTAGCGTGAGGCGCGCGCGGCCAGTGAACCGCGCACCAAACCCTTGCCCTCCATTTGTCGCAGCGCGTGGCCGACCTGGCCTGATTCAAAGTGGGTGGTCGGCTCGCGGTTCGACTTCTGGTTGCAGGCAGTCACTACCGCATTCAAGGTCAGCGGATAGGCATCCGGAGTGGTTGCCTGCTTTTCCAGCAGGCAACCGAGGATGCGCGCCTCGATGGCATCCAGCGTCGGCAACACCTCGGCGCTGCCGGCCTCGAGTTCTGTGGATGCGGAATCGTTCATGGCGCTACTTGGCCGACTTGGCCGGGCTGCGGTGCTTTTCAAACCAGGCAATGGTGTTGAGCACCTGGGCAATCATGTTGCTGGGCCGCGCGTTGATGGCATGCGAAGCGCCGGGAATCCTGACCATGGCGGTATCGACCTTGCGCAGCTTCAGGGCCTGGTAAAACTGCTCGGCTTCCGAGGCCGGCGTGCGATGGTCGTCGTCGCCGACCAGCATCATGGTGGGCGTCTTGACGTTGCCAACGTAGGTGATCGGTGATCGCTTCACGTAGTTTTCGGCATTCTCCCAGGGAAAACCCGTGAACCAGTAGCGGGTGAAGAAGGGATAAAAATCGGACGTCAACACGAAGCTCGACCAGTTGATCACGGGCTTGGCCGAGACCGCCGCGCGGAATCGATCGGTGTGGCCGACGATCCACGCCGTCAATGCGCCGCCGCCACTGCCGCCGGTGACAAACAGGTTGTCGGTGTCGATAGACCCGCGCGCAATGGTGGCATCGACCACGCTCATGAGGTCGTCGTAATCCTGTCCCGGATACGCGTTCTCGATCAGGTTGGCGAACTCGGTGCCGTAGCTGGTGCTGCCGCGCGGGTTGGCGTAGACCACCACGTATCCGGCCGCTGCATACAACTGGATCTCAGGGGCAAACCACGGACCGTAGGCAGCAAACGGTCCGCCATGGATCTCCAGCAGCAAGGGATACTTCTTCGCCGGATCAAATCCGGGCGGCGTGACCACCCAGGCCTGGATGTCGCGGCCATCGGCCGATGACTTGACCGTGATCTCCTCCACCTTGCCGAGCGTGATGTGATCGAGCAGGTTGGCATCGAGATCGGTGAGCATGCGCGGCTTGCCATTGCCGGCAAGCACCGCAAGGTTGGGCGGGCTGCTCGTGGTGCCGCTGGTGAAGGCCAGCCGATCCGCCACGGACGAAAAGCTGCCGCCGCTGTAGGGGCGACCGATCTCGGTTCCGCCAAGCTCACAGGTCACGCGCTTGACCGCACCGCCAGAGGCCGCGATCCAACCCAGGCAGCCGCGGCCATGGTCATCGAACTGCAGCCAGAGGCCACGACTTCCATCCCAGGAAATGGCGTCGATGCTGAAATCGAAGGAACTGGTCAGGCTGCGCGCGTTGCTGGCATCGGCATTGCCGATGTTGAGTTGCATGGCCTGGTAGGGATGGCGCTTGTCATCGAATCCAAGCCAGGCCAATTGCTTGCCATCTGAGGAAAGTGCGGGAGCGCGGTCGGGTCCTGCGCGCTCGGTCAAGCGGGTTACCGATCCATCCGCCAGATTGACCCGGTAGAGCTCACTGTCGATCGGCTGGTATTCCCAGTCATCGCTCAGGTTGGCGGAGACAATCAGCGATTTGCCATCACGCGCCCAGATCGGCTGGCCATCGAAGTTGTGCTTGCCCTGGGTGACCTGGCGTGCCGGGCCGCCGTCGCTGGAGATGACGAACACGTGAGTGTAACCGGGGTCCACGTAACCGCCCCCGTCCATGCGATAGATCACCCGATTGATGACCTTGACCGGCGCCGCCCACTTGGCGCCCTCCGGTGCCTTCGGCATGCTGGCCAGCGGCGCGTCTTCGGCATCCACGCGCATGGTGAAGGCCAGCCAGCGGCCATCTGGCGACCAGACAAGATTCTCTGGCGCTTCGGTCAGGCCGGTCAGCTGCGCATCCTGGCCACCGTCGAGCCAATGCATCTGGATCTGGGCAGAACCTTCCGACGCGGCAACATAGGCAATGCGCCGGCCATCCGGGGACCACACCGGATTGAAACCGCTGTCCGCGAGCGGCCGATGGTTGCGTCCATCGGCGTCGGTCATCCACAGGCTGCTCTGCTTGCGATCCTGCATCACGCTGAAACCCATGCGCTGATAGACGATGCGGTTTCCATCGGGCGAGATCTGCGGGTTGTCCACCCATTGCAAGGCAAACACATCCATCGGCTCGAAAGGCCGCGCCTGCGAGGTGACCGGAACGGCAAGCAGGCCGGTTGCGCAGACGCCAAGACACGCGGCAATGATTCGTTGCATCGGGAAGTTCCCTGGCTGGGTCGGAAGGCGCGATTCTGGCGCGAAGGCCCGTATATGGCCAGTGACGAAAGTCTGAGCGGGCTTTCCGCCCTCCATGCCGGGGCCGGGCGGGTTCGCACGGTTGCCAACGATCCCGCTGCCCGCTGCCGGTCAAGCCTGCGGGATTGTGCGCCGTGTCTTTTCTTATGTGCGCTTGCATGACTAGACTCGCGCGACCGCGATCCGCACCCGCGACGCGCTCAGCGACCCAGATCGCCGGTACGCCGGCATGTAGGCAGCGAGGGGAATCGTGCAACCCACCGATATCCGTGATCCGAACTATTTTCACAAGGTTGTCGATTGCCAATGGGCGTGTCCCGCCCACACTCCCGTCCCCGAATACATCCGCTTGATCGCGGCAGGGCGCTACGCCGATGCCTACATGGTCAACTGGAAGTCGAATGTCTTCCCCGGCATCCTCGGCCGCACCTGTGACCGACCCTGCGAGCCAGCCTGCCGCCGTGGTCGTGTCGAGGAGAACAACGGCGAGAATCCCGAACCCGTGGCCATCTGCCGGCTCAAGCGCGTGGCGGCGGACAACAAGGGCGACGTGCAGGCGCGCATGCCGAAACCGGCAGCCGCACGCAACGGCAAGCGCATCGCCTGCATCGGAGCTGGGCCAGCCTCGCTGACCGTGGCCCGCGATCTGGCGCCGCTCGGCTATGACGTGACCGTGTTCGAAGCCGATCCCAAGGGCGGCGGCTTCATGCGGACCCAGGTGCCGCGCTTTCGCCTGCCCGAATCGGTCATCGACGAGGAAGTCGGCTACATCCTCGACCTCGGCGTGACGCTCAAGAGCAAGCAGCGCATCGAGTCCATGCGCGCCATGCTGGGGCAGGGCTTCGATGCCATCTTTGTCGGCACCGGAGCGCCGCGCGGGCGTGCGCTTGAACTGCCGGGATCGGTCGAGGCGGCGGCATCCATCCACATCGGCATCGACTGGCTCGCTTCCGTGTACTTCGGTCACATCACCAAGGTCGGCAAGCGCGTGATCGTGCTGGGCGGCGGCAACACGGCCATGGACTGCTGTCGCTCGGCGCGTCGCCTGGGTGGCGAGGATGTGAAGGTCATCGTGCGTTCCGGTTTCGAGGAGATGAAGGCCTCGCCGTGGGAAAAGGAAGACGCCGCGCACGAAGGCATTCCCATCCTCAACTATCTGGTGCCCAAGGCATACGTGCACGAGAACGGCGCGCTGGTCGGCATGAACTTCGAGAAGGTGCGCGCCGAATACGACGAGCGCGGGCGGCGCAAGCTGGTGCCCGCCGGTGAACCGGAACAGTTCTTCGCCTGCGATGAAGTGCTGGTGGCGGTGGGTCAGGAGAATGCGTTCCCCTGGATCGAGCGCGACATCGGCATCGCATTCAACGAGTGGGACATGCCGGTGGTCGATGCCGTCACCCATCAATCCAGTTTGCCGAACGTGCTGTTTGGCGGTGATGCCGCGTTCGGGCCCAAGAACATCATCTGGGCGGTCGCACACGGGCACGAGGCGGCGCTGTCGATCGATCGGCTGTTGTCCGGATTGAATCCGGCAGAGCGTCCCGCGCCTGCAGTCGAGGTGATCTCGCAGAAAATGGGCATCCACGAATGGAGTTACGACAACGACATCTCGCGCGATGATCGCTTCAAGGTTCCCGTGCTGCCACTGGAGAAGGCACTGACCAGCATCAACCTGGAAGCGGAGCTCGGCTTCGATGCGGCGACTGCCTGGAAGGAGGCGCAACGCTGCCTCAACTGCGATGTGCAGACCGTGTTCACCGACTCCGCCTGCATCGAATGTGATGCCTGCGTGGACATCTGCCCGATGGATTGCATCAGCTTTACCGGCAACGCGGATGAAGCGGACTTGCGCCAGACGCTGACCGCGCCTGCACTCAACTTGACCCAATCGTTGTACGTTTCCGGTCCGCTGAAGACGCAACGGGTGATGGTCAAGGACGAGGATGTCTGCCTGCACTGTGGCCTGTGCGCGGAACGTTGCCCGACCGGAGCCTGGGACATGCGCAAGGTGCTCATGGAGATGACCCACGCCAACTCGCCCTGCGCAAAGGCATCGCACAAGAGGGAGGTGGCGTGATGACTTTCCCGAAACCGGACGCGGATTGCAACGATGAAATGCTTCTCTCGCTGGCGGGAGAAGCTGCCGACAGGCTGATGAGGGTGGTCGGGCAGAGTGCGATCCTGGGCGATCAAACGAAAATGCGCCCTCATCCCCCTTCGGGGCCTTCTCCCGCAGGCGGGCGAAGGAGCGCAAGCGCATGACCCCCATCACAGCCACCAACGATTTCGTCATCAAGTTCGCCAACGTCAATGGCTCGGGTTCGGCCTCCGCCAACGAGATGTTCGCCAAATCGATCCTGCGCATGGGTGTGCCGGTCAGCCCGCGCAACATCTTCCCCTCCAACATCCAGGGCCTGCCCACCTGGTACGAAGTGCGCGTCAACGAACAAGGTTGGCTGGGTCGCCGTGGCGGTGTTGATCTGATGGTCGCCATGAACCCGCAAACCTGGGACGCCGACGTCAAGGAAATCGAAACCGGCGGTTACCTGTTTTACGACAACAGCAAACCCTTGCCGAAAGCGCGCTTCCGCGAGGATGTCACCACCATCGGCATGCCGCTGACCGAAATCTGCAATGCCACCTACGACGACCCACGCCAGCGCCAACTGTTCAAGAACATCATGTACATCGGCGCGCTCTCGCACCTGCTCGACATGGATCCGGCGGTCATCGAGGCCCTGATTGCCCAGCAATACAAAGCCAAGGTCAAGCTGCTGGATGCCAACAAGCACGCCCTGCATCTGGGCCGCGACTACGCCCGCGAACATCTGGATTCCATCGGCCTGCGCGTGCAGAAGGCCGACAACGTGGGTGACAAGATCTTCATCGATGGCAACAGCGCCGCCGCGCTCGGCTGCGTGTATGGCGGCGCCACGGTCTGCGCCTGGTACCCAATCACGCCATCCTCCTCGCTGGCCGAGGCGTTCCAGTCGTATTGCCAGAAGTACCGGGTTGATCCGGAAACCGGCAAGAACCGCTACGCGATCATCCAGGCCGAAGATGAGATCGCCTCCATCGGCATCGTCACCGGCGCCGGCTGGAACGGCGCGCGCGCCTTCACCAGCACCTCGGGCCCGGGCATTTCACTGATGAATGAGTTCATCGGCCTGGCCTATTTCGCCGAGATCCCCATCACCATCATCGACGTGCAACGCGGCGGCCCTTCCACCGGCATGCCGACGCGCACCCAGCAGTCGGACATCCTGGCCGCCGCCTACGCCTCGCACGGGGACACCAAGCATGTGCTGTTGCTGCCGGAAGATCCTTGCGAGTGCTTCGAGTTCTCCGCACAAGCCTTTGACCTTGCCGACCGCCTGCAAACCCCGATTTTCGTCATGACCGATCTGGACATCGGCATGAACCAGCGCCTGTGCGCGCCGTTCACCTGGGACGACGCGCGTGACTACGATCGCGGCAAGGTGATGAGTGCCGAGGAGCTGGAAGCGGGCAGGGATTTCGGCCGCTACAAGGATGTTGATGGGGACGGCATTCCCTATCGCACCTATCCCGGCACCCACCCGACCAAGGGCAGCTACTTCACCCGAGGCACTTCGCGTGATCCGTATGCGCGCTATTCGGAGCGCGGGCCGGATTACATCTACAACATGGAACGCCTGTTGCAGAAGTTCGATACGGCCAAGGCGCTGGTGCCGCAGCCGATCCTGCGCACGGCCAGGAAGAAAGCCGACTTCGGTGCCATCTACTACGGCTCGACCAGCCCGTCCATGGACGAGGCCATCCATGTTCTGGAAACCCAGGACCTGCATTTGGACACCCTGCGCGTGCGTGCGTTTCCGTTTCCCGAATCGGTGCGCCAGTTCGTGCTTTCGCACGAGCGCGTGTTCCTCATCGAACAAAACCGCGACGCCCAACTGCGCAGCCTCGTGATCAACGAGTTCGACCTCGACCCGGCCCGCATCATCGCCATCCTGCACTACGACGGCACCCCGATCACCGCCCGCTTCATCGCCCGTGCCATCGCCGAACACATGCGCGGCGCCAGTGTCAGCGCGCAAGCCTCCGAGCAAGTGGCATGACCAACAGGTTGCAGGGAAATCCAATCCAGCGCGCACTCAAACCAAGCCGTCATCCCGGCGCAGGCCGGACTGCGGAGGCAGGATGCCGAAGCGAACATTCGCGACGCGAATGGCCCGAAGGGCGAGCCGATGGATCGGCGCGTCATCCAGTGACTCGCATGCTTTGCCGTCATCCCGGCGAAGGCCGGGTTCCAGCGGCTCAAATGCTTTGCCGTCATCCCGGCGAAGGCCGGACTGCGGAGGCAGGATGCCGAAGCGAACATTCGCGATGCGAATGGCCCGAAGGGCGAGCCGATGGATCGGCGCGTCATCCAGTGACTTCTTTGCTCAGCAACGCATCGAAAAGCAAGACAAGGATGAGTGATCTGCAAGAAGAAAGCAGGGCAAGCACATGACCTACATCACCAAACCCAAGCTCCACCACCCAACCCTGCCCAAGAACGCGCTCTGCCACACCCGGCGCGACTACGAAGGCAAGATCTCAACTCTGTGCGCCGGCTGCGGCCACGACTCCATCTCGGCGGCCATCATCCAGGCCTGCTGGGAGCTCAACGTCGAACCACATCGCGTGGCCAAACTCTCCGGCATCGGTTGCAGCTCGAAAACCCCCGACTACTTCCTTGGCCAATCGCACGGCTTCAACACCGTGCATGGGCGCATGCCCTCGGTGCTGACCGGTGCCAACCTGGCCAATCGCGAACTGCTCTATCTCGGCGTCTCCGGCGACGGCGACTCGGCTTCCATCGGCATGGGCCAATTCATCCACGCCATGCGACGCGGCGTGAACATGGTCTACATCGTCGAGAACAACGGCGTTTATGGTCTGACCAAGGGCCAGTTCTCGGCCACCGCCGATGAAGGCTCGATGTCGAAGAAGGGCGTCAAGAACACCGACTCGCCCATCGACCTGATCGGCCTCGCCCTGCAACTCGGCGCGACCTACGTCGCAAGAAGTTTCTCCGGCGACAAGAAACAACTGGTTCCACTGATCAAGGGCGCCATCCTGCACCAGGGCGCCGCCTTTCTCGATGTCATCAGCCCTTGCGTCGCCTTCAACAACCACGCCGGCAGCACCAAGAGCTACGAATACGTCCGCGAACACAACGACGCGGTCAACCGCATGGACGTGATCCCCGAACGCGCGGAGATCGTGGTCGATTTTGCAGCAGGTGAAACCATCGAGGTCGCCCAGCACGACGGCTCGGTGCTACGTTTGCACAAGATCGATGCCGACTACGATCCTTGCGACCGGATTGCCGCGAGCAACTATGTGCAGAAGCATCATGCGATGGGCGAGGTGGTGACCGGGTTGTTGTACATGGACCCGGAACCTTCGGATATGCACTCGCATCTGGGGTCGGTCGATGTGGCCTTGAATCGGTTGGGGGTGAGGGAGTTGAGTCCTGGTGCTGAGGTGTTGGATCGGATTTGCGGGGGGTTGAGGTGAGTTTGCATGTTTTGACCTCGTAGCAGAGCTGCCGTATATTCTCATTTGGGTATAGATTCGGAGGCGCGACATGGAAGTGGCGGGCGTCAAACCGTTGCGATGGATTGCTTCGAGTCGAAAAGACTTGAGCGCCATGCCGGATCAGGTGCAGGACGTGTTCGGCTACGCATTGTTCCAGGCGCAGATCGGTCAGAAACCGGATGCCGCAAAACCCCTGAAGGGGTTTGGCTCAGCCTCCGTGTTGGAAGTGGTTGAGGACTGGCGTGGTGACACGTATCGCGCGGTGTACACGGTCAGGTACGCGCACGCGGTTTACATCCTGCATTGTTTCCAGAAGAAGTCCGTGAAGGGCTCCGAAACCCCGAAGCCGGATATGGCACTCATCCGCGAACGCTTGAAAGCGGTTGATGGAATTGCAAGAGGAATCCAGGAATGATCGAAGTTCACGAAGGCAGCGGAAACGTCTATGCCGATCTCGGAATTGCCGATGCCGGGTCGATGTTGATCAAGGCACACCTTGCCAGCAAGATTGCCACCATCATCAAGCGCCGCAAGCTGACCCAGATTCAGGCTGCCGGGTTGTTCGGCATGCCGCAACCCAAGGTATCGGCGATGCTGCGTGGCCATTTCCGCGGCATTTCCGAAGAAAAGATGATGCGCTGTCTGGTTGCCTTGGGGCAGGACGTGCAGATTGTCGTGAGGCCGGCAAGGAAGGGGGTTGAAGCGGGATTGTCGGTTGCTGCGTGATTCACGTCGGCGCCAGCAACCATGTGCAACAGAATCATGCGATGGGCGACGTGGTGACGGGCCTTCTGTACGTTGATCCCGAGCCCGCCGACCTGCACTCGCACCTGGGCACGATTGCCGAACCCTTGAATCGTCTTGGCGCATCGGAACTCAGCCCAGGACTGGCCGCACTCGACAAGATCAACGCACGCTTGCGGTGATGGTGGCTGGATTGCCAGGGGCGGGTGAGGCCGGTTGAACAGTAGTGCGGTTAGAAGAGAGATTCGCTGCGAGGTCAAATTCTCGCTCGCACGCGAGCAACGGGCGGACCTCAAGTGAATGCAAACATCCAAGGATTAGGGCTGAGAATCAGGCTGCAAATGAAACGTACGTGCATGATACGTGTGGAAAAGGAGCGGATCGCTGCAATCGTTTTACCGTGTTAAGCTGCAGGGATAGGTTTCAGGTTGGGTCCGAATAGTAGCTAGCTGGCACGCATGACCAACGATGAGCTCATAGCTGGCCTAGAGCAGATCAAGAACCTGCTCGTCTCCGTTGCAACGGGCGGTCCGCGTATCAATGACGTAGAGCAGAGGTACCACCAAACCTTTGCGATGGTAGCGGCGGAGCTTGCCCGTCGCCACATCGAAAACCCCATTACCTTTGGCAGCCTGTGGGACTGGTACGGCCGCTGGAGCAGCGGCGATCTTCCTAGCTACCAGTCGCGCCGGGAGTTTATCGGCGCCATGGTCAACCCCGTCATAAACTTGGTCCGCACTGGGCACCAAGAGCTTCCGGAGCCTACCGGTTGGCAGAGGGTCGACCGTTGCGTAGGAGAGCTCCGCGATCGCCTGGCCTCATCCAGTACCGAAGAGCAGTATCAAGCCGTTGGTTTGCTGGGCCGGGAAGCGCTGATCTCACTTGCTCAGGCTGTCTATGTGGCGGACCGTCATCCGTCGTTAGACGGTACGCAGCCGAGCCAAACTGACGGCAAGAGAATGCTCGAGGCATTCATTGGGGTGGAGATGACGGGTGGAGCGAACGAAGAGGCGAGGCGTCACGCGCGGTCGGCGCTGGAGTTCGCAGTTGCGTTGCAGCACAGGCGAACAGCTTCTTTCCGCGATGCAGCCATGTGCGCCGAAGCCACTACCGCTGTCGTAAACCTAGTCGCTATCGTTGCTGGCCGTCGTGACCCGCAGTAGGGGGCTCGCTCGGAATCGGGGTCAGAGCGGACTTTCCGGTGCTTCCGGGCTTTGTGGTGAGTCTGACTGTTTGCGTGGCCGAGCAATCTTGCATGGGCTGACGCTGCGGCCGAGTTGGGCTTCGATGGTGCTGCAAAAGTGATCGGGACCATACCTCCGTGCTACTAAATATCGGGGGCGTCGAAGGAAAAGCCCGTAATGTCGCCCCCTCTTTGAAGACGGTCTTCTCTTCATGTTCGAACAGTACATCAAGCTCGCAGTGTCAAAGGCGGCCACGGACGTGGAGGTCGCGGCCTTGCATCCGATCACTGCCGTCGCGTCTGAGCTCGACGAACAGGAGCGCACCTTTGAGGCACGCATCAATGCCAGCAAGGCCGCTCGTGGTGAGGGCCCGACGAAGGTCTCGAAGGCGAAGCAGCAGGAGTTGGAACAATTCGCGGCCGATGCGAAGGAAATGGCGGCAGAGCAGTTGAACGAGTTCGCCGCGCTCGACAACGCTCGGGAAATCGTCTTTGCGCTGCACATGGGACTCGACAGCGACACCAGGTTCTGGTCAAAAGCGCATCTCAATGCGCATCCTTCAGATGCCGCTATCGTGCAGGAATTCGCCAATGCCAAGACCACGCTTCGTGATGCATTGGCAGCGTATCTTGACCAGTTTCCAGACAATCAAGGCTGATAGGTCCGCAGGGGAAATCGCGTCAAGTTCGGGCGCATGCCCAGCGGAAGCGCGCAGGCGGAGACGGTGAGCATTGAATGTCGCAACAGCATTTTTCCAATCGGAAAGTCCATGAACTCGAATCACTCCGGAACCTGCTTGTGCGGCGAAGTGCGCTATACCGTCCACGGTGTGTTCGAACGCTTCTATCTTTGTCACTGTTCGCATTGTCGAAAAGATACTGGGTCGGCGCATGCGGCCAATCTCTTTTCTTCCTCGGCCAAACTGACGTGGCTTTCCGGCGAGGCTTCAATCGCTACATTTCAGCTCGCCGGCACACGTCATGTCCGCAGCTTCTGCGCGAATTGCGGTTCGCCGGTTCCGTTCGCAGATTCGCATAGCATCGTCGTGCCAGCCGGAGGCTTGGATACCGACCCATGCATCTTGCCCGACGGTCACATTTTTACGGGTAGTCGCGCAACTTGGGATCATAATCTTCACGCGGCAAGGTGGTATGACGCCTTGCCAACGTAGGCGGTAGCTTGCCATTCGGAAGGCGCCTTTCTCCCGACAGCGGGTACCTGATTGCGTGGCCGGGTACTTGCAGGACCTTGATTGTGCGATGAGAGCGGAGACGGACTGTCAAGTTGTCGAGGAAGACGAGCACTGCCTTTTTGGGTAGCTCGCGTCTTTCCGCGTTTTCATGGCCTGCAAATCCCGCATGACGGCACCATGGAGATGGCCCAGTGAGGGGCTGCTCTCGGTCGACATGATGACGTTTTGCATTCAACGCAATCCCTACGGGATCGCTTAAAGTTGCTTCTGTCGAGGACTCGATTGGTTCGCGTCCGGAATTGCGGTGGATCATGGCGGGAAATTCAGTTCGGGAATTGCTGACGCGGGCCACGGGGCATCACCGGGCCGGTGAGCTGGATGCGGCCAAGGCGCTGTATCGGGAGATCCTCGCGCAGCAGCCGGATAACGCCGATGCGCTGCATCTTTTCGGATTGGTCTGCCATCAACTGGGGGATCACCAGACCGCGGTGCAGTACATTCGCCGGGCGGTGGAGCAGGTTCCAGACCAGCCCGTGTTGCGCAACAACCTGGGCGATGCCTTGCACAAGCTGGGTGATCTGCCGGCTGCAATCCAGCAACTCCGACGCGCGCTGGAGTTGCGACCAGACTACGCAGGGGCGCACCTGAACCTCGGCTCCGCTTTGGCCGAATCCGGCGAGCATGAGGCTGCGTTGACGCACAGTCGTGAAGCGACGCGACTGGATCCGGAGCGTCCAGAGCCCTGGTTCAACCTCGGCATGCTGCTGATGGATCAGGTAATGCTGGATGAGGCCGCACGTTCGTTTCGCGCTGCCTTGGCGTTGCGACCGCACTATCCGGCGGCAGTCAACGGCCTGCTGTATGTGCTCAACCTGTTGCCGAATGCCGATGCGCTCGAGGTCGCTGAAGAACACCGTCGCGTTGCATCGGTAATGTTCGGCAGCGTTGCGCAATCAAGCGATTGGCCCGTTCCCGGCGGGAAGATCCGTATCGGCTATGTTTCCGGTGATTTTCGTGCACACGCTGTTGCGTTCTTCTTCGAGCCCTTGCTGGCGAACCAGGATCTCGACCGCTTCGAGACCTACTGCTACTCCGATGTGGCCAAAGCAGACGCGACCACCGGGCGCTTGCGGGAATTGGCGCAGCATTGGCGCGAAATCTCCGGGTTGTCCGACAGCGCGGTTCACGAGCGCATCCGGCAAGACCGCATCGACATTCTCGTTGACCTCGCGGGCTACACCGAGCATGGTCGCCTCGGGGTGTTTGCCGGCAAACCGGCCCGCTGCCAGATCAGCTTCATCGGCTATCCGAATACGACGGGCTTGCAAGCCATGGACTTCCGCGTTGTCGACGAATGCACCGCACCGGAAAGTGAAGGTGAATGCGGCACCGAAAAGTTGCTTCGTATCGAGGGTGGGTTTGCCTGCTTTCGTCCGCCGGCCCATGCCGTGGGCATGTCTGTCGGTCGTGCTTCGCACGACGGGACGGTGATCTTCGGTTCCCTGCACAAGCTGGAAAAAGTGAATGCGCAGGTCATCGAGACCTGGGCACGGATACTGCTGTCCAATGATGGAAGTCGTTTGCTGATTGCGCGGGATCAGTTGGATGCCTGGCACCAGAAGCGCCTGGCGCTGGCTTTCGAATCGCATGGGGTCAGTGCTGATCGCCTGGAGCTGTTGCACCTTTGCGACCCTGCGCAGAGTTTCTTCGAGATTTTCTCGCGCATGGATGTGCTGCTGGATGTGTTTCCCTGGAGCGGTCACACGATGGCCTGTTGTGCCCTCTGGATGGGTGTTCCGGTGGTTTCGCTGCGTGCGCAGGCGCATGCCGGCCGCATGGTTGCCAGCGTCCTGCAGGGAATGGGCCTTGCAGAGTTGGTTGCCGACAGTCAAGAGGAATACGTTCGCATTGCCGTCGAGTTGAGCCGCGACCAACAGCGACTGTCGATGCTGCGCGAGGGTTTGCGTGAGCGCGTGGAGAAATCCCCGCTTCGCGATGAGGCGGGCTTCGCGGGTAAATTCGAGGAGGCGTGCTTGTCGGCATTCAGGGAGACCTTGTCACGGGTGCCCATGGAACGTCGTTGATCAAACCCAAGTCGTGGTGCGCAGGATGGGGAACGCAGGGGTAGTTTCGTGACTTTCCCCATGATTTGATCTACGCGGTGTGAGCGAGTTCGCCCGGAGTTCGTCTCGAAGCAGTGCTGTTCTGTAGAATTTGCATGTCCCGTGAACGCGAAGGAGTGCGGTAGTGCAAGAGCCTGCGGTGCAAGAGCCTGTGATGGAGGAGGGTGTACCCCTCGATGCGCGCGGGACCGTTCCGCCTTGCACGGGCGGGAGGCAGTGATGAAGATTGTCGAGTATGACGATTCCCTTGCGGCGGAATTTCGGGACATCAATCTCGAGTGGATCAGCTCGATGTTCCGCGTGGAAGCCGTGGATCTTGAGGTGCTTGAACATCCACGCGAGCGAATCATCGATGCCGGCGGAGCGATCCTGTTCGTCGCCACGGATGAGCTGGGTATTGTCGGTGCCTGCGCCTTGATGCCAGCGCATCCGACGGGAGCCTTTGAATTGACCAAGATGGGCGTTCGGGAATCTGCCCGCGGATTGAAGGCGGGGGAGTTCCTGTTGCGGGCGGTGATCCAGCGAGCGATATCCTTGCGTGCCGATCCACTTTTTTTGCTTACCAATGCCCGCTGCGAAGCGGCCGTGCACCTGTACGAGAAGCTCGGATTCCATCACGACCAGGCCATCATGGATTTCTACGGCGCGGAATATGAGCGCTGCAATGTGGCAATGCGGTATCGGCCTGGGATGGAAGTCTTGTGACTTCCAGTCCACATGGGATTGACCTGATCGCTCATGCGATATGGTCCACGTCTGGTGCGAAATATGGTGATGAGCAACAGGTAATGACATGAAATCCATTGCGGCGTTGGCACTGCTCGTGGTTGCCTGTGCATCGGTTGGCTTGCTGGTGTGCGGAGGTGATGTTCTCGAGGTGAGCTGGGGCCCGTGGGTAACCTCGCCCGCGGCCGTCTTTCGCGCGGTCCCGCCCCGCCGGCCTTTGGCGCGGCCGCCGTCCCCTTGCGGGCCCGCCCCCCCCCCCCCCCCTTCGTGCCCCCCGCCCCCCCGCTGCGACGAGAGAAGAATCGAAAGCGCGTTGAAGTTCGTGTCCAAGCAACAGGAGCACAAGTGAATCTACGTCAGGCCACCCGTGCGGACATTGCTCCAATGCATGCCATACGCATGGCTGTTCGAGAGAATGCACTGTCCGACCCGCGTCGCATTACCGAGGCGGACTACCTTGCCGCGCTGGATGAATCGGGTCGAACCTGGGTTGTAGAGGTCGATGGCAAGCTGGCTGCATTTGCCACCGGCTACAGGAGCGGCAGCATCTGGGCCTTGTTCGTGCATCCGCAACATGAAGGGCACGGTTATGGCGCGAGTCTTCTTGCAACGGCGGTCGATTGGCTGTGGGCCTTGGGTCACCAGCGGATCTGGTTGACAACCGCTCCAGGTACCCGCGCGGAACGCTTCTATCTTGCCAAGGGCTGGAAGGCGTGCGGAGTCGACGCTTGCGGGGACATCCGGTTTGAGCTGGAAAGGCCCTGAGCAATCTCCGGGTCGCTTGCATCAATCCGGCATGCCTAAGGAAACTCTGAACAAGTACGGAACTCATTCGTCGCGAGCAAGCTCGCTCCCACAAAATCAAGCAGTGGTGGGAGCGAGCTTGCTCGCGACAATACTTGTTCAGACCTTCCCTAAGCGGCGAGTCAAGCCGCGTTGTCCGCCGCCTCGCGCATGCCGCCGATGGCTTCGACGATGTCGCTTGTGGCGATGCGCTCCACATCGGTGAGATGAGGATTCCACAAGTCGAAGATGAGCACGACGCGAGTCTCGTCGCTGCGGTTCCAGGCTTCGTGCTCGTAGGTGTCATCGAACACGACGATGCGGCCCTTTTGCCAGCGATGCAGTTCGCCGCCGACATTGAGCGCGCAGTCACCCTTGGGAATGATCAGGGGCAGGTGCCCGACCACGCGTGTGTTGGTGACGCCACGATGGATCATCAGGTGCGTGCCCGCGGTGAATACCGAAAACAGGCATTCCGGGCCGTGTTCGGGCACGCGCGAGAGCGGCAGCTTCTCCAGTGCGGCACTGGTTGTTGGGCAGTTGGCATGATTCTCCGCGCGACGCTGGCCGTGTCGATAGAAGTAGTAGCCATTCCAACTGGGCGGTTTGTCCGCGCCGCGCAGGTTCTGTTCTTCCACGGCAAGATCAAGAAAAACGCGTTCACGGCCCGAATCGCCGGGTAGCACGCCTTGCAGTTCCGCGAGCACCGCCTCCGTCTGCGATTCCATTGCTTCGATCCAGGGAAACAAGCTGCGATCAAAGTAGGGCGAGGTTGGAAGGCCGGGGAAATAGAGAAAGGTCGGATGCTGGCGTGCGTCGGGGTAGGCGGCCGGCTCCATGTCCAGGTGAACACGCAGGCAGTGATCCACGCGCGCGAGCGAATCGCGCCCGTATTTCTGGATCAATGGTTCGATGAGGTTGTAGAGCATGGTCGCGCGGCCATTGCGTATGCTCACCACGGCATGCTCGACCAGAGGGCGAATGCCCTCGGGTGTGGACGCCGGATCGAGCCAGCGACCTTGCATTTGCGACTGCTTCACCGCGCGCGAGTAGTGCAGGAGGGCGCGATCTGCTTGGCCCTGGTTTTCCAACGCAATGCCCAGATGAAGGCGGGCCAGGTTGAAATCCGGATCCAGACGTACCGCCTGTTCCTGCTCGGCAAGCGCGAAATCGACGTTGCCCATGGCATCGTGTGCCCGCGCAATCCGGTGCCGGGTGACTGCATCATTGGGGGCGGCCAGTGCAGCGCGTTGCAGCAGTTGCAAGGCCTGTGCGGCATCTCCCCGGTTCAAGGCCATGTTGCCCAGGATATTGAGTGCCTCGACGTTGTCGGGAGAGGTCTCCAGCACCTGCCGGTAGGCTGCCTCGGCTTCGCGGCGCAGGCCCTTGCGAAGAAGCTCCTGGGCTTCCTGAACGGTGATCATGGGCTTGTTGTCCTGAGGCCAGCTCGAGTGCCGATTTTCGCATGAAACCGCGGTTTGATCGCCCTGCGGCCGGTTGTCGCGGACTCCGTGGCCCCTGTGCGCGCGCTTTCCCGTGTACGGATGTAACCCTGGCAGGTTGCTGAAAAACTAGCTGCGTTGCCATTGCTGCGTTGAAAGCAGGCTCAAAATGCTCATTTGCACCACCGTAAACTGCGCTTTTTCGCCTGCTTTCGCCTTGCCCTGGCTGCCTCGCCAACGTTTTTCAACATCCTGCTAGTCCATTTTCCTCAAAAGGAGTATTGAATCATGGCCAGCAGGCGCGTTCTTGTCCTTGCAATGCTGATTGCATCCACGTGCTTGCAGGCGCAACCCGACACTGGGACAACCTGGGATGCGTTCGGGCCCGACCGCGCCAGCGGCGTGTTCGTCAACATCACCCGTCGACACCTGATCAACGAGTATGCCTATGGCATTACGGTGGATGACAAGAATCGGCTGCTCGTGCTCAATTCCTGGCGTGAGGACGGAAATTCCAACTCCGACTGTGCAGTAACCCGGCACATCAACAATGCCCGCATGCTCGACATGAGCTACACCGGGCCGGATGATCTGGAAGGCACACGCCGTGTCGCTGCGGACATGGGCAGTATCAACGCAGACACCTGCACATCCATCGATGCCGATACCGATGGCAAGGCAGTGATTGCAGGATGGGGTACCCGTGATGGCGGCCTGAGCGGGTTCCTGGTTCGCCTCAGCCAGAACGGTGACTACGACAGTTCGTTTTCCAGCGACGGCAAGCTCGCGCTGGCCAATGTCGCCGGGTTCACCAATACCAACAGTTGGCTCAATCAGGCCATCGCGGTGGGTGACAAGGTTTTGGCATGCGGCTGGGTAACCCGTGGCAGCAACAACAACATGTTGATCACGCGCTTCAACGCCAACGGCACCCTGGATACCGGTTTCAGCAGCGATGGACATGCCGAAGTGGACTTCGGTGGAACGGGAACTCGGGCTGACGTGTGCACGCGCATGGTTGTGTTGCCCGATGGAGACATCATTGCAGCAGGTTCCGCCAACAATGCATCTGGCGAAAAGGCCTGGGCATTTGCCCGCTTCAACTCCAACGGATCGTTTGATTCCGGCTTCGGCAACTCCGGGCGACTCCTGGTTGACCACAACTCGCAGATTGCAGTGACTCCATCGCTGGCGGATGTGGTCTGGGATGCGCCACGCGGTCGTTTGATGGCCGCGTGCAACCTGAACTTTCCGGCGCTGGATGATTCGGCCTGCGTGCTGGCCATCAAGGCCAACGGCACCCTCGATGCCACGTTCGACCAGGATGGCCAACGTTCCTTCCGGTTTTCCCAATACGCCAGCGAAATCCGCGCCCCCGGCTCAAGCGTCCTGCAGCGCTTGCTGGTGCGCGACGATGGCGCCATGTACCTGCTTGGCACCCATTTCAACGAGGACGCTGGCGACTTTGCGAGCTACGAGCAGAAAGACGTTGCCGTGCTGCGCATGGAATCCAATGGCAGCGTGATCGAGAGTGGTCCGCAGGTGTTTGCCGGTGACGGCATCACCCTGCCGAGCCTGGCGGAGGCCAACCAGAGCGTCAGCGAGGCCGAGAGACTTCGCACCACAGAGGAAATGGTGGACGCCACCTGGTACAAGGGCAACATCCTGTTCATTGCCGACCGTGCCCGCTATCAGCGGTATCAGTACGATCACGATGGCGATGGAATTCTCGACGAACAGGGGCCGATCGCTCCGGTAGTGGCGTCGCTGGTAGGCGAGAGCCTGTTCAATGCGGATTTCGATTTCGACGGAATCGACGGTTATCTGGCGGGAGTTCCTGCCATCACGGAGCCTGCGGGCTACGGACACTATTGCAGCGTGCGCAATCCGTCCAATGGCAGCTATGGGGTGTTGCCTCAGGGCAGCGGTAGTGACCCTTGCCAGGTCTATCTCGATGACAACCCCAATTTGATTGTCGAACGATCCGGCTTGTACTCACTGTCAGGCGTCAATTGGGTGATCGGCACCTGCAGTGGCGGCTTTGTCACCCTGCGGCCGGGCACGGGAACGCAGCCCATCGACACGGCATTTGCGGATACCGCGGGACGCAGCAATTGCATCTTTACTGTCACCCCACAGCAGTTGCAGGTGTTTTCACAGCCGTATTCCGGCACCAACTCCGGCATCGGCAACACGCAGAGCTTCAATCATGATCCGTTCAACATTTCAATTGATGTCGCCGAGTTCGGTCAACCCAATGGCGGCTTCAATTCCTGCGCCATCGACAACAAGGGCCGGGACCGCAGCATCGGTGACCCGGACGCCAATCCATCAACGTGCAACTACGACAATTCCGGCGTCAATGAGCCGGCCATGGATATCGACGTGGGCTCACCACGACTCGCGGCCTCGGTGGCGCCGGGTCGGGTGGTGATGGCAGTGCCCAGGCAAGTTCCCTGGTCTGCACCTGCGCAGATGGATCCATGGCAGCGTGAAGTGTTTGTTCGTCACCAGGTGGGCAGCGGGCGCTACGCTGAAATCTTCACCACCTACTATGCCCACATGCAGAACACCTACGTGCGCCGTGGTGAGTTGGTGGATACCGGCGACTGGCTGGGCTCGATTGGAACAACGGGGGCTTCGACCGGAGAGCACCTGCACCTGGGTGTGCTGCGCAACACCAACTTGTCTTTCCGCAAGTCCTTCGAGTTGAGTTTCGCCGGACATGCCTGGGATCGGAATCCCGGGGTCGGTTCCGTGGATCCGTTTGGATGGTTCCCGGCCAATGGGCTGAACGGTGTGGACCCCTGGGCCTGGCGCTTCCGCAACCATGCGAGCGATCCCTTGCTGGATGATGCCGGTGGTTTTAGCTCCTTCATGTGGCTGCCGGGTGAAGCGCCGCCGCTGCAATGAGCCGACTGGGCATCGGCAGGCGCGCCATCACGCCCTGCCGGTGCCCATGGAATCGTGGGCCATGAAGGTGTCCGCGAGGTATCACATTCCGGAGGCTGAAGGTCAAACCCTTCACCGACGGGTTGCGTGCTGCGCTGCAACGACGAAACTCAGTCTCAAGACCTAGGCAACTAGGTCGCCGGTCGGATATTGTTGACCGGTTGCGCCTCCATTCCGGAGGAATCCAAGGGGTAGGAATCGTGAAGCGGAGTGCACGTGGTGTACGGGGATTGGGTGGATGTGTTTTGGGGCTGTTGTCCATGGTGGTCCTTGGCAGCGCGGTGCATGCCCAGGAATCCGCAGGTGATGCCGCGGATGCGGCGCGCAAGGCTTCGCTGCGTGCCGCGCAGTACGTCACTGCCGAAGACTGTGCCCGCCTGGATGATCCCAAGCTGGCGCAACGAATGGACGGCTTGCTGCACTTCCTGGCCAAGGCCTGTTCGCGCGAGGCCGATTTCATCGGCCAGGTCGAATCCGAGCCCGAGGCACTTGCCCAACCACCCTGGATTCCCGGTTTCCTGGAGCCGGTGACCGACCTCAACGTCAGTAATCCGTCAGGGGATACGGGATCGACGCGAACCCAGAGTGAGACTTCCATCGAGCGCAACCCGGTCACCGGAACGCTGTGTGCCGCCTACAACGATTCCTATCACGGCGTGACCCAAGGCGCGGGCTTTTCCGGTTATTCCCGATCCACCGATGGTGGCCTCACCTGGGATGATCGCGGCGCCTTGAGCAACGATGACAGCGGTGACCCCAGCCTGGTCTGGCGCCGCCTGGATGGCAAGTTCTACTACGCGGCCTTGCGCAACGGCGGTTTGGGCCTGTATCGCTCCGATGATGATTGCCAGAGCTTCGTTTTCGTGAGCCAGATCGCCAGTGGCAGCGATGACAAGGAAATCATGGCCATCGACAACGACCCGGCCAGCCCGTTCTATGGACGTATCTACATTGTCTGGGTCGACTTTGGTGCGGGCAGTCGCATCCACAGCATCTATTCGACCAATGCCGGTGCGAGCTGGTCGACACAATTGGCAGTCAGCCCCAGCGGGGCGGCAGTGCAGGGTGCCTGGCCATCGGTAGCACCCAATGGCGATGTGTACGTGACCTGGTTGCAGTGGCTCAGCCCGGGCTATCCAACCGGCAACCTGGAAGTGCCGATATATCGGTCAACGGATGGTGGAGTCAGCTACACCGCCCTGACTCCGGCCATGACCAATAAGGTCAATCCGCGGGATTCCGCGGCTACGGGCACCTGTGGCCGTCCGGCGATCAAGGGCAATATCCGCCTGTTGCCGTCGCCACAGATCGTTTTCCGCAATGGCTACTTGCACACCGTCTACAGCTACGACCCGGATGGGTTCAACACGGGTGATGTGATCGATGTGTACTACCGCCGGTTCAATGCAAGCAGCAACACCTGGGACGCCGAGGTCAAGATCAACGACGATGCCACCCTGACCGATCAATACCAGCCGACCATTGCGGTCGGTTCCGCGGGCCAGGTCACGATTGGTTATTACAGCAAGCAAAATGATCCGAACAACCTGCTGCTCGACTATTACTCGCGTACGTCGTTCAGCAATGGTGCAACCTGGACGCAAGCCAGTGTTCGCCTGTCCGACGTCTCCAGCGCGGTCGTTCTGGATTCCAGCTTGGCCACCTGCTACCACGGCGACTACGACCAACAATTGCAGGACGAGGAAGGGCGTGCCCATTACCTGTGGTCGGATGACCGCGGCACGACGCCGGATGTCTACGGCGACCGTACCCTGGTCGGCACGGACTTCCTGCTGGTGGCCGACAACGCCAGTGCTTCGGTGTGTTCACCGGCGAGCGCGAACTACACCATCAATGTCAACCAGTTCTCGGGCTTTGCCGAACCGGTGACCCTGTCCGCCTCCGGCAATCCGGCCAACTCGGTGGTGAGCTTCGGTACCAATCCGGTGACGCCGCCCGGCAGCAGCACAGTGACAGTGAGCACAACCGGCGTGGCTGCGGGCAGCTCGGTGATAAGCGTCACCGGCACCAGCAGCCCAAGCAATATCGTGCAGAACACGGCGCTGGGCCTGAGTGTGTTTACCGCCGCGCCGGATGCACCTGTGCTGACTGCTCCGGCCAACGCGGCAACCAATGTGGCCGTGCGTCCCACGTTTACCTGGAATGCAGCCAGCCAAGGCGTGAACTATGTGCTGGAAGTGGATGACGAACCAACATTCGCGCCACCCTTGACCTACACCGCCACCGTCACCGGCAGCAGTCACACGCCGTCGCTTGATCTGCCGTCCAACAGCACGTTCTACTGGCGCGTGCGCGCAGACAACACCTGTGGCGTGGGGCCGAACGCCGGCACCTTCAGCTTCACCACGGTGCCGCTGCCCGGTGACTGTTCTGCCGGGTCAACCGCCAATGCGGTCTACAGTACGGATTTCGAAGGTGACAATACAGCCTGGACTCTGGGGGCAGGGAGCAGTGGACCCGGCAACTGGGCCGTATCGACCGCACGCCCGCATGGCGGCAGCAACGCCTTCCTGGCACAGGACTATGCGGCGCTTTCCGACCAGCGCCTGATTTCGCCGGCGATCACCTTGCCGACCGGTCAGGATCCGCTGGCGCTCATTTTCTGGAACGACCAGACGATGGAAAGCCAGAGTTCGACGGCCTGCTATGACGGTTCCATCCTCGAGATTTCCACGGATAGCGGTGCAACCTTTACGCAAGTGGCTGGTGCCGCATTGCTGACCCAGCCTTACAAGGGGCCGATCAGCTCCAGCTTCCAGAATCCATTGTCCGGCCTGCAAGGCTGGTGTGGTGATCCGGTCGCCTACTTCCGCTCCGTCGTCGACTTGACTGCGTACGCGGGACAGACCGTGCAGTTCCGTTTCCGCCTGGGATCGGACAGCTCGGTGGGACGCACGCCGCATGGCTGGTACATCGATGATGTCACGGTGCAATCCTGCATCGCAGGCGGCAACGACATCATCTTCCAGGATGGTTTTGACCCACCAAGTCAGTGAGTGACATTGGCCGGTGCGGCATCTGTCGCACCGGCTATCATGGTCGCCTCCGGTATTGGGGAGGCGACATGCAGGCGGAATTTGCAAAAAGCCCCGTTCGACCCTGGTGGCGGCGCGTGCTGCGCGCCTTCATCTGGATTTTTCTGATCCTGCTGACACCGGTGGTCAGCTTCGTCGCCTACAACCGCTTCGACGAGGCTCCGTCCGAGCTTGCGTTGAAGTTTGAAAACATGCCTATGCGCCCGGTGAGCGATGCCGACAACGCCTGGTTGGCAATGGTCGGCCTGGGTGCGGCGGATGATGTGGATCCCATTGCCTGGGGGCGACAGAAGGTGGATGCCTTCAATGCCACCCCCATGCAGTCCGTGGCCAATTCCAGCGAGCCCGCTATCGAGTCTTCCCAGCCAGAGGATGCGCATGTCACGATCTGGCCGGATCCAAAACCTCCCATCGATGACCGCCACTGTCCCAAGCGTGACGTGGATTGCCTGCAGTGGGCGCTGGATCGCGCGACCCGGCTGAGGGGCTTCCAGCAGGCCAATGCGGTGTTGCTGACGCGCTTGGATGCCCTGATGCAACTGCCGGAATGGCAAGCCCGCTACCAACAGCGCGTAGATACGCCCATGCTGGATTGGGGAATCCTTGCCGCGCAGCTTGATCTGCTTGCGCTGGATCTGGCCGAGGCCCAGGCATCCGCATCCGATGTCGATGTCGACGCCTCACTGCAGAAGCTGGCCGGTTCCGTCGAATTCTGGCAACGCGTCCGTGCGCAACCGCAGGATCTTTTCACCGTGCTTTTTTCCGGCGCGTTGATCGAGCGCGCCTATTGGATTGCCAATGCATGGCTGGATCGGGCAGGGCAAGAACAAATCACCCGCCACGGGCTGCTGCTGGATCGCGTGCTCAAACCGGCATCAGGGCCGGTGCAGTGGCAGCGCGCCGTGGCCGATCAGTACCTGCTTTTCCGCAACGGCATGGCGGACCTTGATCCGGGCCTTGGAACGGTGCTCTGGCGGTGCGTGACCGATTCCGCCAGCGAAGGGTGTCTTGAATCCTTGACAACGTCCGCCAGCTTCGCACCACAGGCCACATTCAATCTGCAGGCAATCAATTGCGAGCAGATTCTGCGGGTTCTTGAAGCCTCGCCCAGAGACCATGAAGAAGTCGCAGCGGATGCAGGGCGCATCATGCAAGGCCTGTTTCCGCAGTTCGATGATGTCGGTGCGTTGCTGTCCCAGTTGTCCTACAACTTCACCGGGCGCGTGCTGGCCTCGATCGGCACACCATCCTTTGACTGGAGTAAACGTGAGCATGATCGCGAAGCGCTGCGGCGCATGATCGTGCTCAAGCGCATGGCTCTCGAGCCGGGCGTCCCGGCGGAATCGCTGGCATCCGTCATGGCGTTGCAGGATTCCACACTGGGGAATCCACTGACGGGAAATCCGTTCGATTGGGACGCAACAAGTCGGGTTCTGTACTTCGAGCCATCGGCCAAACAGGACTGGAAGCGCGAACGGGTCGAGATCGCCTACCGGCGTTGAAGTTCAAGGCCGTTGTGGGCGAATCGAGATCGTGCCTGAAGGCATTTATCCCCTGTTGGGGACTCCTGCAACAACAAATCGGCTCATGCAGGAGGCCCTTCAGGGTCGATGCGTCAAGCCATCGGCCAGGCAGGCAAAGTGGCTCATGTAGGAGACCCTTCAGGGTCGATGCTTTTCTGCGGAATGGCAAAAATGCATCGCCCCGAAACAAGGGCAAGCGCCTGAATCGCTGCAACAACAGCGATTGGATGATTGAAACGGCCTCAGCCCAGGGTATCCAGAACCCCAACAACCGCCGTCTGGAAACGCGAATCCAGCGATTGGCTGGAGGCATCGGGTATGCCCAACTGCAACCAGTCCGCGAGCAGGACTTGCAGCGCCTGTTCCGGTGCAACGGCCTGCTGGCCGCGCATGCGTGCCGAGAGTTTTTCCATCTGCAGATCCATGCGCCGCTGGCGGTCCCCTTCGGGGGGCTCGATGCCGGCCAGGCTTTCCAGCTCGAGCACGCAGTCGCGCAGTGCTGAGGGGGCTGCGGATTCGGCACGCTGCCCATCGAGCCAGGGTTGGACGCGCGCCTGCATGGCGTCGGTGTGCAGGCGCAATGGCGGCAGCTGTTCGCGCTCGGCGACAAAGGCATCAACTCCGATCTCGGCCTGCTCAAGGCGCCGGCACAGGCAATAGTGGGCCAGCCAGTCATCGAATTGCGCACGACGTTCACGACGTTTGCGCTCGACACTGCGGCGCTGCAAGGCCTCCTGTGCAGACTGGAAGCGCTTTCGCAGTGCCGAGTCGGAGCAGCCCAGCTCTCGCCACTGCGCTTCCAGGGCATGCACTGCCGAGCGTTCCGGTTCGTTGTCGGCGGCAATCAAGGTTTCCAGTTCGCTGCACAGGCGTGCGGCAGAGTCCAAGGCCTGTTGCTGCCTTGCATTGAGTTCGGCACGTTCGTTGTCGGCACGCGCAAAGACCGCATCGATGGCGGAGCGGAAAGCTTTCCACTGTGCCTGGTCGCGATTTCTGCGGCCATTGCCTGAAGCTTGCCAGCGCTTTTGCAGATCGCGCGCCTGCGCCATGGCCTGGCGCGTGTCGCCCAACTCTGCAAGTGCAATTGCCTTCGTGATCAGGGCGTCCTTGTCGTTCTCGATCTGCACATTCGCAGCCTTGATGCGTTCGTCGACGGCGGCGAGTATCTGTTTGAGCTCCGAGGCCAGGGCCTTGCGCTCGCGCGGATCGACGCGATCAAGGCCGTGCAATGCCTGCGCGGCTTCGTGACGGATGCGAAGCGCATCCCTTGGGGTGAGGTTTTCATCCCGCAAAGTCGTATTCGTCTGCCCGATGAATTCGGAAACCTGCCCGCTGCCCTGTTTGCGAAGCTCGGCGCGCTTCTCGAAGTAGGGCTTGGCCGCCTTGAACGCATCCCGACACAAGGCGTGGAAGCGCGCTTCCATGCCGGCGTTTGGAGCCGCCTTGCCGCCTTCGATGCGGTTCAGGTTGGCCCATTCCGTTTGTATTTCCCTTACGCGGGTACTCAAGGCGTCCGGATGCAAGCCGGCGGCTGGCAGCCTTTCCATTTCCTCCAGCAATTGCGCTCGACGATTGCGATCACCCCAGTCCTGCCACTGGCGGATGCGCGCGTACTCGCTTTCAACATCGGCGAGGGCCTCGCGCAAGCTGGCTGGAATCGCCTGCATCTTCCTGCGTAGTTGCGCGATTTCGGCATGCGCTTCATGTGCGGCTGCGCTATGACCGCCGTCAATGGCTTTCGCGGCAGCCTCGATCACGACTTGCAAACGCTCCGCCATCTGTTTCTGCTCGACTTCCCTGGTGTGCCGTGCGGCGACCCTGGATGCCTCGCGTGCTGCCGCCTGGGATTCCGATGTCCGAGCGGGTGTCGGATTTGGTTCGGCCGATTCCTCGATCACCGGTGCCAATGCGGAAATCTGCGCGCCAACGCGCGCAAAACGGGTGGACAGGCCGGCCGTGGAGATTTCATCGCCATCGGCAATGCGTGCATGCAGTTCTTCGAGTTGGGCAAAGCCCTGCTGCAGGTCCGCGTACGAGGAAGGATCGGGCTGGTGCAGTTGGCGTTCCAGGTCTTCCAAACGACTCTTGAACTCGGCGCGATCAGAGGCCTGCTGGCGCAATCTGGCAAGCTGCAGCGGATCGCGGCTGCGCTCATTGAGATCGCGTGCATTCTGGAATCGTGCAGTCAGGTTGGCCGGTGCACGGTCGGCAATCCGGGCCCATGCTGCGCAAAGGGTTTCCGCGGCATCGTCGTGCCCGCCTTCACGCAGCAGGCGTTCGAACTGTTCGCACAGATCGCGCGCATGCGTGGTGATGGCGTTTGCATCGCCACGTTCGATGCGCATGGCCTGCGCGCGCTCGGCAGCGAGGCGGCTGATGGCCTTGTCCGACTTGCGCGAGCGTTCGCTGATGCGTTCAAGTTGGCGTTCGTCGTCGATTCGCCCGAGTGCCGCCAGGCGCACGCCGGAATCGGCGTCGGCAGTCACGCGATCAAGAACGAATGGCATGCGTTCGACCCGCTGCAATGCGGTCAGGCGCAATTCGGCTTCCGGTGCATTGAGCGCGACGTGCTCAAGCAGCTTTTGCTCATCCTGGGCGCGCAGCAGGCGCATGCGATCGCTCAGCGAAGGTGCTTTCGCATGGGTGCCTGAGAGCAGTTCGAGCAACAGCAGTGCTGCGGACTTGCGTACGGCGGGGTCGGCATCGTCGTGAGCGGCTGTCTGGCACAGGCCCGGATCAGCCAAACGTTTGAGCGCGGCAAGGCGCACGCCGCCGTCTTCGTCTTCGCGAGCCAGCGACGGCAAGCGCGAGAGCAGGGCGGGGTCATCGTCCCTGCCGACTGCGTCGCGGCGAACAGAGGGGTCTTTGGATTGCCAGTGGGGTTTGCTGAAGATGCGCAGTAGGCTCATCGAGAACTCATGATTTTTCGTTTGGACTCAGAGCAGGGACTTGAAGATCTGGAAGCCGGCAATCCACACACCCAGGGTCATGCCCAGGTTGGTCAGGACGAAAACCAGCAGGGTGCGCGAGATGCGGTTCTTCCACCAGCCGGTCCAGTGGATCACGTCGTCGCGCAGGCTGTCGAAGTCGGCCACCCGCGGCCGGTGCATCCACACTTCGACGCCGGCGCTGGCAGCACCCACCGGCACGCCGGGTCGAAACGGTTTCAGCGGGGCGACGACAAAAGCGGTCAGCGCACTCAAGGGATGACCGCCTGCGGCAAAGGTGCCGATGGCCGCGCCAACGCCGGTGCACAGGATCCACACCCACAGTGCATCGGCGCCGAACTCGGTGCCGCGGTAGAACAGGACGGCAATGGCCACGGCGATGGCGATGAACAGGCCAAGGCCGATGCGGCGTGGCCAGGGGGAGCCCGGTGGCAATTGCGCAAGACCCTGTTGAAGTTCCTGCGGTGGACTGTCCTGCGTTTCCAATGCCTGACGGATACCGGCCAGATGACCGGCGCCGATTACTGCGAGCACGCGCTTGGGTGGAGTTCCCGCTGCGCCGGCGTCGATGGATTCCTCGCGCAGCCGCGCGGTCATGTAACGATCGCGCTCGGCGATCAGCGCCTCGAACAGCGGTGGGGACTCCTTGGCAAACTCGTTGAACATGCTGCCCAGCATGTCGCCTTCCTTGAGTTTTTCGATCTCGCTTTCCTCGACATCGTCGCGCGTGACCAGGCTGGCGGCGAGGCCGCCGACGATGCCCATGCGTTCGAGGAATCCGACGCTGCGGATTGCGCGCTTCAAGGTGATGCCGACTTCGCGGTCGATCAACCACACCGGCAGCGAGCGTTGCTCGGCACCGTCGATGGCGGCTTTCATTTCCGCGCCGGGTTCAATGCCGAACTGCTCGGCAAGACGGCGCTGGAACGCGGACAAGGCAAGGTTTGCCGCAACCAGGCCAGCCTTGCCCTGGCGGATGATCTGGAACAGGTCCATGTTGCGGAACGACTCGGGATCACGCATCGACTTGTAGCGCGGCTCGCACAATTCCACCGCCACGGCATCGAAGGATTCCGTAGCCAGCATTTCGCGCACGGCCTCGACGCTGGCACGCGAGACATGCGCGGTTCCAAGCAGCACGAACTCCACGCCGTCTCGGGTGATGCGCGCGATTGGCTGTGCGGCCAGCAGCTCGCTGCCGCCTGCCGGCGGAGACGTTGTGTCTTCGTGGGCTTGCATGGAATCCGGATTCAATCGCGGTACCGTTTGAGCAGGTCGGCGTAGGCATCGATGCGGCGATCACGCAGGAAAGGCCAGATGCGGCGAACGGATTCGCTGCGTGCCAGATCGACATCGGCAATCAACAGTTCGCGCTCGCCTTCGCTGGCGCGGGCGAGGAGTTCGCCCTGCGGGCCGGCCACGAAACTGGAACCCCAGAACTGGATACCGCGGCCACCGTCGGGCGCGGCTTCGAAGCCGGTGCGATTGGCAACCAGCACCGGCAGACCGTTCGCCACCGCGTGGCCACGTTGCACCGTGATCCAGGCATCGCGCTGGCGTTCCTTTTCGGCGGCATCGTCAGCCGGATCCCAGCCGATCGCGGTGGGATAGAGCAGCAGATCGGCACCGGCCAGCGCCATCAGGCGTGCGGCTTCCGGATACCACTGATCCCAGCACACCAGAACGCCAAGTCGGCCGACCGAGGTCTGTACCGGTTCAAAGCCAAGGTCGCCCGGCGTGAAGTAGAACTTTTCATAGAACGCCGGATCGTCGGGGATGTGCATCTTGCGATAGACCCCGGCAATCTGCGCAGAGCGATCAAACACGACGGCGGTGTTGTGGTAGAGGCCGGCGGCGCGGCGCTCGAACAGCGAGCACACCAGCACAAGTTTCAGTTCGGCCGCCAATGCGCCCAGGCGCTGCGTGCTCGGACCGGGAATGGATTCGGCGCGATCAAACTCATCCACGTTTTCGTGCTGGCAGAAGTAGGGGCCGTTGTGCAGCTCCTGCAACAGCACCAGTTGCACGCCTGCGGCCGCTGACTTGCGCAAGCCAGCCTCGATGGCATCGAGATTGGCGCTGACGCTGCCGCGGTCGGTTTCCTGGAGCAGGGCAACCTTGAGGGGTTTGGCGCTCATGGGTTTTGGGTTTGGGCAAAGGCGGAATGGTAACGCGGATTGGGCATTTCCGGCTTGTTTCGCGGGTTTCAAGCCGCACCAGCGAAGAAGCGATGTTGTCGGCTCCAGCCTTCGGCTTTGAGCCGACCTACGGTTAGCGAACGAGTGATGGAGTCGGCTTCAGCCTTCGGCTTTGAGCCGACCTGCGATCCTGTGCCATCGCCGGAATGTGTTTGCGTGGGTAGGTCGGTTCAAGCAGCTTTGCTGCGGAACCGACGTGGGATGCGTTGTAACTGAATAGCCATATCTGCCTGCTGGCGGCGCGCGCAAAAAAAAGAGGCGGGGTTTCCCCCGCCTCCTGTTTCACATCTGAACAACCCCGAATCAGTCGATGAATTCGCAACGACCCGCTTCGGCGCCGTTGATGACTTCGGCGCGCAGTCCGTCCGGGAAGGTGGTGCGGATGGATTGGCCGTTCTTGCAGGCGTACACCTGGTGCAGGTCGATCATCCAGGTAAAGCTGTAGCCGGCGATGCCACCCATGATCGTGTCGCCCACGCCGCTGACGGCAAACGGATTGTCGATCGGCGTACTGGACGCTTCAACCACGCCCTGGCGGCGCAGGAAGTCGGCGACTACGGTCCAACCGATGTCCTTGACCCACAGCGCACCGTAGGTTCCGGTGAAGAAACTGCCGGCGCGTCCGACCATGACGGTACCGGCATCATTGACGCTGAACACATCGACCGGAACCGAGCCAGCCATGTCATAGACCTCCTCGGCAGTCATGGTTTCGCACAGGTTGTCGCCGAAGAAGCTCAGGTAGGGCAGGTCCACGCAGTAGCGCAGGCTGTCGATGTTGGTGAGCGAATTCGGGCCGGTGCCCAGCCAGGGATTCCACGCCAGGATGCCGGTGTTGCGATAGGTGTCCTCGTCGAATCCACTGACCGCCACCACGCTGCCATCGAAGTTCACTGCGTTGGCATCCTGTGCGCCGGTCAGGGCAGTCAGGTCGATCTGCGCACCTTCATCCACCCAGGCCCAGGCGTTCTGGAAGTTGGAAACTCCCAGCACCACGCGGCCATTGCCGGATACCGTGTTGGCCCGCGTCCAGGGTTGGTCTGGATCGTGCTGCAACTCGCGCATGCCACCCGTGCTGTCCCAGATGAAGGGCACGATTTCGTCGTATCCGCCGCCGCACGAGCCATTGACGTCGCGATCGATGTAGCCCAGGCCCACCACCTTGCTGGCGGAACGGTCCATGCCCCAGGCGATGGCGCTGTCGGTACCCGATTGGCTATCGCCGCCGCAGGTATCGCCATTGAGGTCACCCAGGTTCTGGATTGCGCCGTTCTCGTTCCAGATCGCAGGTCCGGCAATGCCGTTGCCATCCGGATCGTGCTGGATCGCCATGCGCGTACCCGGGCCGTCGATGTTGCCGTTGTTTGTGCCCATGCCCTCCGGCAGGACTTCCAGGCCGGTGAGCTTGTCCCAGCGGATGGCCACCAGGCCACCGTCGGCGGAGCCGCCGGCGCGGCTGCCGTCGGTGGACAGCGAACTCAGGAAGGCGGAAACGATCGGCGTGAACTGGATGCCGTCGGCAAAGCCGTTGAAGGTGATGTCGGCGGTGCCCGTGGCGGCAGCCGTTGCCACGATCGAAGTCGCGTCACACTTCGCGTCGGTGATCGGATTGCTCGCTTCTGCCGTATTCCAGTATTCACCTTCCGAAACCAGCGGCTGTGGCGTGGTCGGGTAACCGCCGGCGATGATTTCCTCGATGTAGAGCTGATAGCTGGCACCGGGGGTCAGGCCGCGGATGGTGAAGCGACCGTCCGGACCGAGCTGGCCCTGGGTGGCGCTGCCGGTCATGTCGGAAACCGCATCAAAGTACGGATTGGCGACGTTGCGCGCAATCACGTTGATGCCGCTGTACTGGGTCACGCCATCCTTGAGACGCAACACGCCGCTGATCGAGCCGGTATTGGCCAGGTAATCGGCAGTCGGGTACAGGTTGGAAATGCCGATCACGTCATCACTGATATTGACGGTCGATTGCTCAGCTCCACCAATTCCGCTTGAGTCGATGAAGGGGAACATGGTTTCGATACTGGCTGCATCGATCATGTCCGCCGGGTCGGCCGAGAAATCGGTATAGCTGTAGAGCGGCTCGACGCATCCCGGTGCTCCCGGATACAGCGGTGCATAGGTGTAGCTCTGGTACGCCATCTGGCCGTTGGTCTGCGAGTGCGACAGATTGATCGCATGGCCGATTTCATGGGTGAACACGCCCGCGTAGTTGGAGCCGCGGGGAACAAAGGTGTCGAAGTCGCCGCGTGAAATACGGTCCGGATCGACCGGGCCTTCGGTGCCGGTGTCGCTGGCATCCACCGCCCAACCGTTCATCACGGTCCACGACTCGGTGATATGGCCATTGCCATCGCCGTATTCAGGCGTGGAAATACCGAGCACGGCGGTGTTGGGGACGCCGAAGAAGTCTTCCATGATGCTGCCGTCGGTGTCGTAGATGACCCAGAAACCGGGCCCGTTCTCCACGCCGATGAATTGGTCGATGTTGGCGCTGGTGACATCGGCCACGCCGGTTTCCCCGGCGATGGTGCCCTGGATGGTGGCCGCGAAAGTCGAGGTCGGCACCTGGCTCCATTGCAGGAAGGATTCCGCCGTGATCTGGTTGGCGCGCTCCAGCGTGATGAACGGGGTGACGCCGTCGAAATCGTAGGTGAAGGCACCGCCGCCGTCGGTATACACGGGGATCGGGCCGTTGCTGGTCACCCACACCACGGGTTTGAGCACGCCGGTCTCGTCGCTGATGATGAGCGGGCCGGAGGCGTGGGCCGACGTGCCGGCCAGGGCCAGGCCGATCAGGGTGGAAAGCTTGAGATTGATGTTCATCGAATGGCTCCCCGCTCGACCAGCTTGTCCGAGACGATGTGGTGGATCAGGCCAAGCAGGGTGTCGGCCTTGACCGCGCCCGTGGAGCCGAGCAGGGCTTGCTCCTCGCTGGACAGCACGCCAGCGCTGGCGGAAATGTTGTCGAACAGGCCGAGGTTGTCGTAGGCATTGACCAGCGTGTCGTTGACCTTGACCAGCTTGCCCTGGGCCAGGCCTGCGGTGGTCTGCAAACCGGTCTTGGATGCCGGGTGGTAAAGGAAGGCCACCACGTATTCATCTTCACGCCACTGCGGGAATTGCTCCGGCGTCACCATCAGCATGCGCTTGCCGTTGGGCAGCGTGCGCGGCTTGATCAGGCCGAACTGGCGGAAGGTGTAGGCGCCTTGCTTGATGCTGCCCTTGGGGCTGGCGCCGACTTGCAGGGTGACTTCCGTGTAGGGAAGGCCGTTGGAATCAACACCGTCGCTCACCGTGGTCACGGTGCCGGCAACGATGCTTTGCGAACTGGCGATGAGTTGAACGAGGTTCTGGCGGACGGGTTTGTTCTGGGCGCTGGCAAATGGACTGAGTGCCATCGCCAGTGCGACCACAGCCGTCATCGACAGCCGCTTGCACGCGTTGGAAAAGGTCATGAAGGTCCCCACGAGGTTGGTCACGAAGGCGCCGCCCGGATGGGAGGCTGCCGCACGTTAGGGCTCGTGGTCGGTGCGCACCATTGGGAAATCCCCGGTGGCCGACTAGGGGAATCCCTGAGTGCGCCAACGTATGGAAATCGTTCTCAGTCGCTGGACACCAGGCCGGTGCGCACCGCAAAACGCACCAGGCCGGGGACGTCGTGGATGTCGAGCCGATCCATCAACTGGCTGCGATGACTTTCGACGGTTTTCACGCTGAGGCCGAGGCGCGCGGCAATGTCGCGGGTGCCGTGGCCTTCGGCGATGAGTTGCAGGATTTCGCGCTGGCGGGCGGTCAGCCTGTCGAGTTCGGCTCCAGCCTCGACGGGCGATTTTCCGGTGCGCAGGAAACCATGCAGCATGGTTTCGGAAATCACCGGGCTGAGATAGGTTCGACCCATTGCCAAAGTGTCCAGCGCGCTGCGCAGCTCGTCAACGGCGGCATCCTTGACCAGATAGCCGGCGATTCCCGCGCGCATCGCCTGTGCCACATATTCCGGTCCCACGTGCATGGACAACACCAGGATGCGCGTCGAAGGACTGATGTCGGGAATGCGGCGGGCGACTTCCAGGCCGTTCATGCCCGGCATGCTGATGTCGAGCATGAGGATGTCCGGCTTGAGCTGCGTGACCTGCGCCAGTGCCTCGTGGCCGTCGCTGCATTCGGCCAGCACTTCGACATCGGCAAAGGATTGCAGCAGGGCGCGCAGGCCCGCGCGCACGAGCTGGTGGTCATCGGCAAGGATCACGCGAATGGCCATGTCAGGCTTCCGTTGGAATCCGACCGGGGATGAATGCGGTGACCAGCGTACCAAAGCCCACGCGTGATTCGACGGACCACTCACCGCCGAGGTCATGGATGCGTTCGCGCATGCCGAACAGGCCGAGGCCGGAACCGCTGCTGGCGAGGGTGGCGGCTGCGTCGAAGCCGCGCCCGTCGTCGCGCACGCGAACCGTTATGCCGTCTGCCTCCGCGGCAATTTCGACTTCGAGATTCTTCGCCTGCGCATGGCGCACCACGTTGGTGACGGCTTCCTGGACGATGCGGAAGATGGTGATGTCATTCGCGTTTGCGGCCAGTGCCAATGCCGGGTCGAACCTCAGCTTCAACTGCAATCCGCCGCGACCGGCAACGCCATGCAGGTAGCCTTCGAGTGCGGGGAGCAGGCCCAACTCATCCAGCAATGGCGGGCGCAGGTCCAGTGACAGTGCGCGCACCTGCCCGATCAGCCGGTCGATGACTGCAATCGCGTCGCGGGTTCTCGCCAGGCTGGTTTCCGCGGGCGCCTGCTGCACGGCAAGGCCAAGATTGATTTTGGCCGTGGTCAGGGCCTGGCCAAATTCATCGTGCAGTTCGCGTGCGAGGTGGGTGCGTTCCTTTTCCTTGGCCGCTTCCAGGCGCATGGTCATGCGCCGGAGCATGGCGAAGGCTTCGCCCAGGCGCTGGCTGCTGGCCTTTGCTTCGGCAAGCGCCTGTTCACGCAGGCCGTGCAGGTGCTTCAGTTCGGAGTGGCGGGATTCCAGTTCGCGCATCCGCCACCAGAAGGCTCCGATCAGCGAAGCAAGCAACAGCAAGGCCGCACCGACCTGCACGGAACTCCTGCGCCACCAGGGCGGTACCACTTCCAGGGCAAGTGGCTTGGCCAGCGTCCAGTCCTTGCCGCCGAGTCGCCCGCGCACATCGAGTTGGTAGGCGCCGGGCTCGAGCGCATGCAAGGTGAGCTGGCCGTGATCGCCGAGGTCCGTCCATGCGTCTGCGGAGTGCAGCCGGTACTGGAAGCGTGGCTGGCCCCCGCCGTAGCCCAGCACGGCCAGATCAAAAGCGAGCGGGCTGCGCCAGGAAACGCGCAAGGAATCCAGTTGCCAGGCGGGGCGCATCGGAGATTGCGACGCATCCAGTCCGGAAATTGCCGTGATCACGGTTGCTGGCGCAGGACGATGCGGAAGCGGCCCGAGTGGATCGATGGCGACCACGCCCTTGGCGGATCCAAAGTACAGGCGATCACCGGCGCGCATGGCGGCCTTGGGATTGAAGATGGCCGTGGGCAAGCCATCGGCCGGGGTCAGGTTGGTCAGTGCGCCCGTTTGTGCATCGAGCCGCGACAAGCCGCCGTGGGTTGAAAACCACAGGGCTCCATCCGGCGCATGCACCATGGCCATCACATTGTCATCGACGAGACCGTTGTTGCGCGTCCAGTGGTCGACCGACTCCACCGCACCGCTGGCGTCCAAATGCACATGGTTGAGTCCGCCGCCATGGGTTCCCGCCCAGATCGAGCCATCCCCGTCTTCGAGCAGGGAGGTGATGTGGTCATGACTGACTTGGGTTTTCCCGAGGCCGGTGGCAATCGACTGGCAATGAAGATTGTCCGCGTAGGTGCACACGCCAATGCCGCCCGAGCGCGTGCCGACCCACAGGCGATTGCGGCGATCCTCAAGCAGCACGGTGACGAAGTCGTTGGGCAATGATCCCGGCTCGCCGCCTGTCGGCATGAAGTTGCGGAATGAATGGTCTTCACTGCGGTAAAGAAACAGTCCGCCGCCGGCGCTGCCGACCCAGATGCGATTCTGCTGATCCTCAAGCAAGGCGAAACTGTATTCGGGTATCGATGAGCCCGCGTTGGCCTGCCCTGGCGCAAAGTAGTGGAATGCATCACGCGCACGATCCCAGCGATACACGCCTTCATTGGTTGTTGCCCACAGCACGCCATCTTGGGCGACCAGCAGATCGGTAATGCCGCCCAGTCGCAGATTGAACGCATCATCGCCTGGCAAGGGCATATGTTCGACACTGCCTTGCGCAGGATCGATCAGGTCGATGCCGCCACCAAAGCTGCCGACCAGCAATTTGTCCATGCCGGCGAATTCTGTGCCATTGCGCAGGATGTAGACATCCGGATTGGCAAGGCCGGGATGTTCGGCGCTTTTCTCCGACCACACACGAAGGCCGGCAAGTTGCGGGCTGGCGCGAAGCAAGCCTGCGCCGAAGGTGCCAACGAACAGGATGCCGTCGGGTGCGAAGGCCAGCGCGCCGGAGTCGATGTTTTTTGCGCCCGTGGCCAACACCGCGAGCGGCACCTCTTGAATGACCTGGCTGTTTGCGGGTTTATGGAACAGGCCCATGCCGAAGGTTCCAAGCCAGAGGCTGCCGTCGGCATCCGGCAACAGCGCGGTGATGTTGTTGATGCGTTCGCTTGCATGCAGGTTCGGCGTGGCGTCAAGCAGTCGCTGCGTTGCCTGATCGACGCGATACAGTCCGAAGCGTGCACCGACCCAGATGTCACCGGCGGCATCTTCGGCAATGGAGAACACATCCAGCTGTGCCGGTGGATCGGCGAAGGGAATGGAATCAAAGCCGCTGCGGTCCTCGCGTTCGCGAAACAGGCCCTGGCCGAGCGTGGCTGCCCATAGTCGATCATGGCGATCCCGATGCAGGGCAATGACGAATTCACCGCCGGTTGCAAGTACCGTACGGGTGAAATGCCCGCTGTCCGGATCGAACAGGTCGAGGCCGGCCTGGGTACCGACCCAAAGGCGGCCATCCTGCGCTTCGGCAAGGGTGAAAACGCCGTCGTGGATCAGGCTTTCAGGATCATTGTGCTGATGTCGCCAACTGCGGAATTTCCAGGTGGAGCGATCCAGTTGGTTCAAGCCGCCGCTGATGGTGTTGATCCACAGGCGGCCGCGGCTGTCCTCGAAAATGCCGCGGATGCCGTTGCTTGAAATCGAGTCCGGGTTTTGTGCTTCGTGCTGAAACCGGCGAAAGCGCTGCCCATCGTTGAGCAGCAAGCCCTCGCGGGTGCCGATCCAGAGGAAGCCCGCCTTGTCGAACATCAACTCGGTGATGATTTCCAGCGGGAATGGACGACTGCCGTCGATGGACTGGAATCGGGGCTGCGCCAGCGCATCCTGTGCCCGGCTTGCGACCGGGGTGCGGTCCTGCGCCCATGCAGGTGCCGACATCATCGCGAGCAGAAACATCAGGACGAATGGCATGACAGTGGCGTGCGGAGGAAAGCGTTCGGATGATACGCCGTGGCGCTGCTGCACACGGCATCCACGCACCGCCCCGAGTCAGTCTGCGGGTGGCTCGGCGAGTACGCCTTGCGGAAGCTGCATGGTGATGCAATGCAGGCTGCCGTTCTGCCAGATCAGCGGTCGACAGGGAATCTGCACGATCTCGCGACCTGGGTGCGCCGCGCCGATGCGATCCGCGGCCTCGTTGTCGGCGGCATCGCCGTATGCCGGCACCAGAACCGCGCCATTGACGATCAGATAGTTGGCATAGGAAGCCGCCAGGCGGCGTCCCTCGTCGATGATCGGTTGCGCCCAGGGCAGGGCGTGCAGGGTGTACGGCATGCCGTTGGCGGTGCGCAGGGATTCCAGTTCTTTGCGCATGCGCGCAAGTTCGTCGTAGTGGCTGTCCGCGGTGTCCGAACAGGCCTGGAACACGATGGCGTCATCCGGTGCGAAGCGCGCCAGCGTATCGATGTGGGCATCGGTATCGTCGCCTTCGAGGTAGCCGTGATCGAGCATGAGCACGCGGCTCGCGCATAGGGTGTTTCGCAGCTTTTCTTCGACGTGTGCGCGCTCCAGGGTGGGATGGCGAAGGTGCAGGCAGTTCCAGGTGGTGAGGATGCTGCCGCGTCCATCGGACTCGATGGCACCGCCTTCGAGCGCCCAATCGATGTGCTGGTGCCGTGCCTGCCGGAACATGCCGCGCTCGACCAATCCGGCAACGATGCGGTCATCCTGGCTGGCCTCGAACTTTCCACCCCATCCGGTGAAGCGAAAATCGTTGAGCACGAATCCGCCTTCGCCGCGCAAGGTGATCGGGCCGGAGTCACGAAGCCAGGTGTCGTCGTAGGCAATTTCAATGAAACGCAGGCGCGAAGCCGGAAGGCAATGGCGGGCCAGGCACTGTTCGGCGCGCTGGCGGACGGAATCGTTGGCCACCAGCACGATGGCGCTCTGGAAACGGGTGATCGCGGCAACCAGGGCGGTATAGGTCGCCTCCACCTGTTGCAGGCGGTCAGCCCAATCGGTTTCGGCGTGTGGCCAGGCAAGCAGGATCGCTGCCTGCGGCTCCCACTCCGCGGGCAGGCGCATGGTCGGATCGATCATCGTTTCGGCAATCAGGCGCCGTCGCGCACGCTATGGATGACGATGCTGCCTTCGAAGTACACGGTGAATCCGTTGTACTGCCAGCGGTTGATCACCGGGTGCTTGGGAGCATCGCCACCGGCAGGCGGCAGCTTGGCCTGCGGTGCGCCAAAGCGCTTTTCGACCTGGCTCATGCTGAGGCCGCGTTCGGGGGCGGCAATGGCGCGGACCGTGGTCTTGTCCAGCATCACCGATTCGGCCTGGGCCGTTCCAGCAAGCCCGATGAGGCCGGAGAGGAGCAGACCGCTTCCGAGAACAAACTTCAAGTTCATCGCCGAACCTCCTGATCTCAATGGCTGAATTGATTCAAGGCGCCGTTTTAGCAGAAGCCGTGCGCAACGTCCATGCGCCATGGCCCAAAGCGGACAATTGACGGCTGAAGCGGATGGCAGAAACGCAAAAGGCCGCTTGCGCGGCCTCCTGGCGTCAACTGCGAAAACCCCGGCTCAGCGCTGGCGAGCCTTGAAACGCGGGTTGCTCTTGCAGATCACGAAAACCTTGCCACGGCGGCGCACGATCTTGCAATCGCGGTGACGGGACTTGGCCGACTTGAGGGAAGAAAGCACTTTCATGGGGAAAACCTCGATACAAACGGGCTTGAGCAAAGCGCGCGAGTATAGCGGCCTTGCGAAATACTTGCAAAGGCGCAGGATGGTCGGAACTCCGCCCTTGCGCCTTGGTTGGCATGAAGACTACCGCATCGCTTCCCGACTTGTGCTTTGACAATGCCTGGGTGCGGGAGCTGCCGGCCGATGCGGAGAAGGCGGTATTTCAACGCCAGGTGGAGCGGGCACTGCATTCCATGGTCACGCCCACGCCGGTTGCCGAGCCGCGCCTCGTGGTGCATTCGGTGGAGGTCGCTGAAATGCTTGGTTTCAGCGAAGATGGCGTGCGTTCCCAGGAATTTACCGCTGTTTTCGCCGGAAATGCCCTGATGTCGGGCATGCAGCCGATGGCCACCAATTACGGTGGGCACCAGTTCGGCAACTGGGCCGGCCAGTTGGGTGATGGCCGAGCCATCTCGCTGGGCGAAGTGGTCAATGGATCGGGAAAGCGCCTGGAACTGCAACTCAAGGGGGCCGGAGTCACTCCGTATTCCCGTTTTGCCGATGGCCGTGCCGTGATGCGCTCCTCGATCCGCGAGTTCCTGTGCAGCGAGGCCATGCATCACCTGGGCGTGCCGACCACGCGTGCGCTGTGCCTGGTCGCAACCGGCGAATCGATTGAACGCGACATGTTCTACGACGGGCACCCCGCGCAGGAACCCGGTGCCGTGCTGTGCCGGGTCGCGCCCTCGTTCACCCGCTTCGGCCATTTCGAGCTGCCGTCGGCGCGGGGAGACATCGGTCTGCTGCAATCCCTGGTCGATTTCACCATTCGTCGCGACTTTCCGCAGCTTGTCGGCACTTCGGAGCAAAAGCGCGCCGACTGGTTTGCCGCCGTCTGTGGGCAAACCGCGGAACTCGTCGCGCACTGGATGCGGGTTGGCTTCGTGCACGGCGTGTTGAACACGGACAACATGTCCATCCTCGGATTGACCATCGATTACGGACCCTACGGCTGGATCGACAACTTCGATCCCGACTGGACGCCGAACACGACGGATCGCCAGCACCGGCGCTATCGATTCGGCCAGCAGCCACGGATCGCGCACTGGAACCTGGCCTGTCTCGCCCAGGCCCTGGCACCGTTGTTCGAGAGCATCGAGCCGCTCCAGGAAGGCTTGCGTCGCTATGCGGAACGCTACTCGGCGTGCGAACGCCGCGACATCGCCGGCAAGCTCGGCTTGCTAGAATGCCGAGACGAAGACATCGACTTGATGCAGTCGCTGTACCTGCTGATGGCGTCGGCGGAAATCGACATGACCTTGTTCTTCCGCCGGCTTTCGATTGTTGCTGCTGGCGATCTGGTTGCGGAGGTTTTTTCCGAAACCTTCTATGACGAGGCAAAACGTGGGCGCATGCAGGGCGAATTGGAGGCATGGCTGGCGCGTTATCGACAACGCCTTGCCGAAGACAAACGCCCGGATGCCTTGCGGCACCAGGCCATGCGCGCCGTCAATCCAGCATTCGTGCTGCGCAACTGGCTGGCCCAGATGGCGATTGACCAGGCGCAGGGCGGCGATGAAACGGAGATCCACGAATTGCTGGATGTCATGCGCAAACCTTATGACGATCAGCCAGGTCGTGAACGCTTTGCCCAGCGGCGTCCCGAATGGGCACGCAATCGAGCCGGTTGTTCGATGCTGTCGTGCAGTTCCTGAGCATTCGCCTGCACCATGCCCTTTGCCACATGACCGGCAGAGGCAGTCGCCGCATTCTCGACAGCTTGGCGCAATCCGGTCCCGCACAGGGACCGATCAAGGCAAGGGGGTAAGCCATGCAGCGACGTCACTTCATCAAGGCAACCGGCATCGGCCTCGGTGCACTGATGATGCCCGCCTACAGTCGCCTGGTGGCGGCGGAAGAATTGGTCGTGAAGCTCGATGTCGCCGTCAAGAAGCGCTTGGCGGATACCGCGCTCAGCGCGGCCAGGTCGGCTGGTGCCACCTATTGTGATGTGCGCATCGGTCGCTACCTGCGCCAGTTCCTCTCGACCCGTGAAAGCCAGGTCGAGAACGTCGTCAACTCCGAATCCAGCGGCATCGGCATTCGCGTCATCGCCAATGGCACCTGGGGTTTTGCGGCAAGCAGCCGGCTCGATGCGGATTCCGTTGCCGATGCAGCGCGTCAAGCCGTGCAGATTGCCAAGGCCAATTCAAGACTCACCAGCGAGCCCGTGCACTTGGCGCCGGTCGAGGGTGTTGGCGAAGTTGCCTGGGCAACGCCAATCGTCAAGAACGCGATGGCGGTGCCGATCAAGGAAAAACTCGACCACCTTCTGTCGGTCAACGCGGCAGCCATGAAAGCCGGTGCCGATTTCATCCAATCACGCCTGTTCCAGATCAACGAGCAGAAATACTTCGCCTCGACCGACGGCTCGTACATCGATCAGGACATCCACCGCATCTGGGCACCGTTCGATGTGACGGTGGTGGACAAGGCCAGCGGCAAGTTCCGGCGCAGGGGTGAGCTGGGCGCGCCCATGGGTATGGGGTACGAGTACCTCGATGGGCGCAGCGCCGACAAGATCGCTTTGCCCAACGGTGGGGTTGGATACCGGAATTCGTACGACATGCTGGAGGATGCGGTTGCCGCGGCCAGGCATGCGCGCGAGAAGCTCAAGGCCCCCTCGGTCAAGCCGGGCAAGTACGACCTCGTACTGGATCCGACCCACCTGCTGCTGACCATCCACGAAACCGTGGGCCATCCCCTCGAACTGGATCGCGTGCTTGGCTACGAGGCGAACTACGCGGGCACCAGTTTCGCCACCCTGGACAAATGGAAAGGCAAGGATTTCCGCTATGGCAGCGACAAGGTGACCATTGTTGCCGACCGCGTGCAGGCGCACTCGCTCGGTGCCGTCGGTTACGACGACGAAGGCGTGAAGGCGCAGCGCTGGGATCTGATCAAGGACGGCATCCTCGTCAACTACCAGGCCATCCGCGACCAGGCCCACATTCTCGGCCTCAAGCATTCACAGGGTTGCTGCTACGCGGACTCCTGGGCCAGCGTGCAGTTCCAGCGCATGCCCAATGTCTCGCTGTCGGCGGGCAAGCAGAAGCTCTCGCCGGCCGACATGGTCAAGAACGTCGAGAACGGCATCTACATCATTGGCCGCGGTTCGTACTCGATAGACCAGCAGCGCTACAACGCGCAATTCGGTGGCCAGCTGTTCTACGAAATCAAGGACGGCAAGATCACCCGCATGATCGAGGATGTTGCCTACCAGATCCGCACGCCGGAGTTCTGGAACGCCTGCTCGGCGGTGTGCGACGAGGACGACTACCGCATCGGCGGCACCTTCTTCGACGGCAAGGGCCAGCCCAGCCAGGTGTCGGCGGTTTCGCATGGGGCAAGCACTGCCCGCTTCGACGGCATCAACGTGATCAACACGGCACGCAGCCTCGGTTGACCGTGCCCTTTGTCACATGACGGCGCGTGCCGCCAGCGGCATTCTTGAGAGGTTGTGGATCGATAGCCGGCGATGCCGGGGAAAGCCAGTAGAAACGGACGGGGTCTCCCCGTTGATCACGAACGCGAGGCGGAGGAAACCATGCAACGACGAGATTTCATCAAGGCCACGAGTCTCGGCCTTGGCGCGATGATGATTCCGGCCTATGGCCGGCTGATTGCCGCGGAGGAGCTTGTCACCAAGCTCGATGTGGCGCTGAAGAAGCGCCTGGCGGATACCGCGCTGGCGGCAGCCAAGGCGGCGGGTGCGAGCTATTGCGATGTGCGCATCGGTCGCTACCTGCGCCAGTTCGTGATCACCCGCGAAGACAAGGTGCAGAACATCGTCAATACCGAATCCACTGGCGTCGGCATCCGCGTGATTGCCGACGGCACCTGGGGTTTTTCGGCGAGCAGCAATCTCTCTGCCGATACCGTGGCCAATGCCGCGCGCCAGGCCGTGCAGATTGCCAAGGCAAACTCGAAGGTCAATGGCCAGCCCGTGCAACTGGCGCCCACGCCCGGCGCGGGCGAGGTGTCGTGGGCCACGCCCATCGTCAAGAACTCCATGGAAGTGCCGATCAAGGACAAGGTCGAGCTGCTGCTTGGCGTCAATGCGGCGGCAATGAAGGCAGGTGCGGATTTCTGCAACTCGATGTTGTTCCTGGTCAACGAGCAGAAATACTTTGCCTCGACCGATGGCTCCTACATCGACCAGGACATCCACCGCATCTGGGCGCCCATGTCGGTGACCGCCATCGACAAGGCCAGCGGCAAGTTCCGCAGTCGCGACGGCATGTCGGCGCCGATGGGCATGGGTTACGAATACCTGGACGGGAAGAAGGAGGACAAGGTCCTGCTGCCGGCCGGGGGGTATGCGTACGGAAACTCCTACGACATGCTCGAAGACGCCACCGCGGCGGCAACCCAGGCGCGCGAAAAGCTGAAGGCGCCGTCGGTGAAGCCGGGCAAGTACGACCTGGTGCTTGACCCCAGCCATCTGTGGTTGACCATCCATGAGTCGGTCGGTCATCCCCTCGAACTCGACCGCGTGCTTGGCTACGAGGCCAACTTCGCAGGCACCAGCTTTGCCACCCTGGACAAGTGGAAGAGCAAGGATTTCCGCTACGGCAGCGACAAGGTCACCCTCTTTGCGGACAAGGTGCAGCCACATTCCCTTGGCGCGGTCGGTTACGACGACGAAGGCGTGAAGACCCAGCGCTGGGATCTGGTCAAGGACGGCATCCTGGTCAACTACCAGGCAATCCGCGACCAGGCCCACATTCTCGGTCTCGAACATTCGCAGGGTTGCTGCTACGCCGATTCGTGGTCGAGCGTGCAGTTCCAGCGCATGGCCAATGTCTCGCTTGCCTCCGGCAAGGACACGTTGTCGCCGGCAGAGATGGTCAAGAATGTCGAAAACGGCATCTACATCATCGGCGATGGCTCGTTCTCCATCGACCAGCAACGCTACAACGCGCAGTTTGGCGGCCAGCTGTTCTACGAAATCAAGAACGGCAAGATCACCCACATGATCGAGGACGTGGCCTATCAGATTCGTACGCCGGAGTTCTGGAATGCCTGCTCTGCGGTCTGCGATCAATCCGACTATCGACTCGGCGGATCGTTCTTTGACGGCAAGGGCCAGCCCAGCCAGTCATCCGCCGTGTCGCACGGATCCAGCACAGCCCGTTTCAACGGCATCAACGTCATCAACACCGCACGCAGCCTCGGCTGAGGACAGGAGACATCACGATGAGCATTTACACGGAACAGGACGCCAAGGCGATCCTCGACAAGGTCATCAAGCTGTCCAAGGCGGATGAGTGCACGGCACAGCTGGGTGGATCGATTGACGGCAATGTGCGCTTCGCACGCAACGCGGTTTCCACCAGCGGCATCGTCAGCGATGCCAACCTGGTGGTGCAGGTGGCATTCGGCAAGCGCGTCGGCACCGCCACCATCAACGAATTCGATGACGCTTCGCTGGAAAAAGTGGTTCGTCGCGCCGAGGATCTGGCCAAGCTGGCGCCGGAAAACCCCGAGTTCATGCCGGCCATCGACAAGCAGACCTACAAGCCCAGCGCTACCTTCAGTGAATCCACGGCCGCCATCACTCCGGATTTCCGCGCAAAGGTGGCAGCCGATTCGATCGCGCCATGCAAGGAGGAAAAACTGGTCGCCGCAGGTTTCCTTGAGGATGGCCAGAGCTTCGTGGCGTTTGCCAACAGCAAGGGCAATTTCGGTTACCAGAAATCCACCAACTTCAACTTCACCTGCACGGTGCGCACCGAAGATGGCAGCGGTTCCGGCTGGGTCGGTCACAACGCCAAGGATGCGTCGTCATTCAAGGCCGACGAGGACATCCGCATCGCCATGAAAAAGGCCAGCGAGTCGGTCGAGGCCAAGGCGTTGGAACCGGGCAAGTACACGGTGATCCTGGAGCCTGCCGCAGTCGCCGGCCTGGTCGGTTTCATGATGTTCTTCTTCGACGCGCGCAGCGCCGACGAAGGTCGCAGCTTCCTTTCCAAGAAGGGCGGCGGCAACAAACTCGGTGAGCAAGTCTACGACCCGCGCGTGAACCTCATCACCGATCCCTGGCACGCGGAAGCACCGGTGCTGCCGTGGGACGAAGATGGCTTGCCGCGTGAGCGCATGGCCATCATCGACAAGGGCAAGGTGGTCAATCTCGATTACTCGCGATTCTGGGCGCAGAAGCAGGGCAAGAAGGCCAACGCGACACCGGGCAACCTGATCATGAGCGGTGGCACCAAGTCCACCGGCGAACTGGTGAAGGGTACGAAAAAGGGCGTGCTGGTGACGCGCACCTGGTACATCCGCATGGTCGATCCACAGACCGTGTTGCTTACCGGCCTCACCCGTGATGGCACCTTCTACATCGAGAACGGCGAGATCAAGTATCCGATCAAGAATTTCCGCTTCAACGAATCGCCGGTGATCATGCTCAACAACATCGACGAACTCGGCAAGCCGGTGCGCGTGCAGGGCGATGAATCCTCGACCGTGATGATGTTGCCGCCGATGCGCCTGCGTGACTTCACCTTCACCTCGCTGTCGGATGCCGTCTAGAAGCCGGGAATTGGGAACGGAGAATCGGGAGTCGTGAAAAGATCGGGAGCGCCTCGGGTTGTCGTTGGCGTTGCACGGCTCCCGGCTCCCTGCTCTTTGATCCCGACTGTTCCATGACCCGTTCTGAGTTCCTGCGCTTGGTGTTGTCCGGTTCCGTCGGCATCGCGCTCGCGCCGCTGCTGCGCGCACAGGCTGCTTCTCCGATTCCCGATTCCCAATTCCCGACTCACGGCTCTACGTACGACTTCCGCTTCACCCGGCTCATGTACGAGTCGGGTGACTGGGACGTCGACCAGCGCATGCCGAACAACGTGATCGATGCACTGATCCAGTACACCACGCTGCGCGTCGATCCTGCCGAGCAGGTGTTGTCGCTGGCCGATCCGCGCGTGCTCGGGGAGGCGTTCTGCTATCTCGCCGGGCACAAGCTGGTCGAGTTCAATGCCGATGAGCGGCGCAATTTCGAGGCCTACGTGCGCAATGGCGGATTCGTGTTCGTGGATGACTGCAACCACGACATCGACGGCCTGTTTGCACGCTCGTTCGAGGCGGAGATGTCGCGCATGTTCGGCAGGGATGCACTGCGTCGGCTGCCGAATTCGCACCCGATCTATTCGAGTTTTTTCCGTTTCGACGGCCCCCCGCCGACCGGGCTTGAGCTCAATGGCTGGGGCGATGATCTGGTCCATGAGTATCTCAAGGGCATCGAGATCGACGGTCGCCTGGGTGTGCTGTACAGCAACAAGGACTACGGTTGCGAGTGGGACTACGACTGGCGCAACAAGCGCTTCCTGGCCGAGGACAACACGAAGTTCGCGGTCAATATCGTGGTCTATGCGCTCAGTAATTGACGAAAATTCGTCCGTTGGAGCCCCTTCAGGGGCGATCATTTTCATAGTGGAACCCGGCGATGAATGAACCAGTGACGGAACAGGCGGTACAACAACAGATCGTCAAGCTGGCGGATCTGCGCGCATCCATCGCACGCGTGATCGTTGGCCAGGATGAGGTGGTCGAACAGTTGCTGATCGGCTTGCTCGCCGGCGGCCACTGCCTGCTTGAAGGCGTACCGGGTCTGGGCAAGACCTTGCTGGTGCGTTCGCTCGGCGAGGCATTGCACCTGGAGTTCCGGCGCATCCAGTTCACGCCGGACCTGATGCCGAGCGACATTCTCGGCACCGAGATCCTCGAGGAGGACCACGGTACGGGCAAACGCTATTTCAAGTTCCAGAAAGGGCCGGTGTTCACCAGCCTGCTTCTCGCCGATGAGTTGAACCGCACGCCGCCGAAGACCCAGGCGGCACTGCTTGAGGCCATGCAGGAACACACCATCAGCTATGCCGGCACAACCTACCCGTTGCCGGAGCCGTTCTTCGTGCTGGCCACGCAGAATCCGCTCGAGCAAGCGGGCACCTATCCCTTGCCGGAGGCGCAACTGGATCGTTTTCTGTTGCACATCCGCGTGGGCTATCCGAGCGAAGCCGAGGAGCGCGCGATCCTCGACCGAACCACCGGCAGTGGCATGGGCAAGGCCAATGCGGTGATGGATGGTGAGGAGGTGATCGCCCTGCAAAAGCTCGTGCGCGAAGTGCATGTCAGCGAAGGGCTGCTGGCCTGGATCACGCGTCTGGTGCGCGCATCGCGCCCGCAGGAGAGCGAAGTCGCCGCGGTTCGCGAATGGGTGCGCTGGGGTGCGGGTCCGCGTGCGGGCCAATCCCTGATGCTGGCGGCCAAGGCACGCGCGCTGATCCATGGGCGGCTGGCAGCAACCCGCGAGGACGTGAAAGCCCTGCTTGCCCCGGTCCTGCGCCATCGACTGTTGCTTTCCTTTGCCGCCGAGGCCGAACGGCGCAGTCCCGACGAGGTCATCGAGGCGCTGCTCGGCGCGGTTGAATTTCCGGGCTGAGGATTGCCGTGCCCTTGTCCTTGCCCGATGAGCTGCGCGCAGTGCTGGGCGAGTTGCGCCTGCACTCGCGCGCTCCCATCGCCACCGGCGGATTGGGCATGCATGCCAGCCGCAATCGCGGGGCCGGACTCGAATTTGCCCAGTATCGTGGCTATCAACCAGGCGACGAACCGCGTCACATCGACTGGAAGCTGTTTGCACGCTCGGATCGCTATTTTGTCCGCGAGGCGGAATTCGACAGCCAGTTGACCGTCTGGATCGTGATCGATGCCAGTGCATCGATGGGACAGGCCGACCAGGCCCGCTCCGCATTGCGCAAACTGGATGCCGCCAAACTGCTTGCCCTGGCCGTGATGGAGCTGGCCTTGCGCCAGGGCGACCTGTTCGGGTTGGTGGTGTTGGCAAACGATTCCGTCGATTTCATCGCCGCAGCCGCCGGACCGCGCCAGCGTGATCGCTGCCTGCTGGCCCTGGATCGCATGCAGCCAGCCGGAAACCTGCCGGGTGCCGAGGCCTTGAGGCCCTTGTGGGAAAAAATCCAGGCCGGCTCCCTGGTGGTCATGTTCAGCGATGGCTTCGATGACGGTTGGACCGAACTGTCGTGTCGACTGGCTAGCGCCCGCCGCGAAGTGCGCTGCATCCACTTGTCGAGCGCCGAGGAGCGCGATTTTCCGTTCAAGGGTGGCCTTCACTTCCGCGATCCGGAAAGCGGTGTGGAAATCCAGGTCGATGCCGCCCGCGCCCGCGCCGGATTCCTCGAACGCTTCGGCAAGGCGCGCGAGGCCCTGCGCAAGCGACTGCAGGCTGCCGGCATTGCACAGGTCGAGCATGTGCTCGACCGTCCGCTGGTGGAGCCATTGCGTTACCTGTTCGGCGGTCCGCGTTCGCGGGATGACGTCCGGTGAGCCTCGGCTTTCTCCTTCCTGCAGGCTTGCTGGCACTGGCCAGCCTGTTGCTGCCCTTGCTGATTCATCTCGCCCGACGGCCGCAACACCGGGTCATCGACTTCGCCGCCATGCGCTGGCTCGTGCAAGGCGAAAGGCCGCGTCGACGCCTGCGATTCGAGGATCTGCCGCTGCTGCTGGCGCGGCTTGCGTTGCTGGCCCTGCTTGCATTGCTGCTGGCCGAGCCGATTCTGCATGGCGACTGGCGTGCGCCGCGCCATTGGGTGCTGATCGATCCCGCGCTCGAGCAAACCCGTGCGGTTGCCGAGGTGAGCGATCCCGAGGCACGCCTGCGCTGGCTGGTGCCCGGATTTCCTGCGCTGGATTCAAAACCGGATCCCGCGGGTGCTGCGTCGCTCGCCAGCCTGCTGCGCGAATTCGATGACGGGATTGCCGACGCCGACCGCCTCACCGTTGTCGTGCCCGAGCGCGTGCACGGATTGGATGCGCAACGCCTCGCACTGCGCCATGCGGTGGACTGGCGCATTCTGCCTTCCGAGTCGTCCACGCGCGTTGAGCCATCCGCATCGGCGCCGGTAAAGGTCGCCTTGCGCCACACCGCACACGAGTCCGATGCGCTGCGTTATCTGCATGCGGTAGTCGCCGCCTGGCAGGAATCCCCAGGCACGGCCTGGTCGGTGAGTGAGGGCACACTCAATGTTCCCATCGACGCCGACACGCAATGGCTGATCTGGCTGGATGCGCCTGTGCCCGGTCCAGTGCTGTCGTGGGTGAAGCGGGGTGGTCGCGTGCTGGTGAACAGCGAGGCACCGGCCAATGCCACCGCAATCTGGCGCAACGCACAGGGTGAGGTGATTGCAAGCGGGCAGCGGCATGGCGCGGGACGCGTCATTTACCTTCTGCCGCGTTTGTCGCCGCAGGATTTTGCCCAGGTGCTGGACGCGGATTTTCCCGAACGCGTGAAATTCCTCTTTGCAGGCGGGGCGCAGGATCCAGGCAGCGACTATGCTCAAAACGTGCGACCGCTCCAGTCTGCGGAACCGGGCAAGCCCCTGCGCACCGCGCTGGATCGGCTGCTGATGGTACTTGTTGCCGGAACATTCCTGCTTGAACGCGTGTTGGCCAGCCGAAGGCGCAAGAGCGCATGAGCCACGCGTCGATCGAGCGACTGCAACGCAGCATGCGATGGCGCGAGCTGGCGAACGCGCTGCTCACGGCATGCCCCGTGATGTTCGCGCTGGTGCTGGGCGGGGCACGGGCAGGGCAGGTGCTGATGGGCGTCGCCTGTGCCGCGTTGGTGGGCATCATCGCTGCGTTCTGGCTGATGCGAAGGCTGCGCCGGATCAGCCTCGTTCATGTTTCGAACCGGCTCGATGCGTCGTTGATACAACTTGAGGACAGCAGCGGGCTGTTGCTGCGTGATCGCTCCGCGCTCGGCGTCTTGCAGGGTCTTCAACGGCAGCGCATCGAGGATCGCCTGCGGCAACTGTCCTTGCCCGACCTGCGCGCACCCTGGCCCTGGTGGCGCCTTGCGGCTTCCTTTGTCATCGCAGGTTTGATCGTGTTGGCTTCAGGGTGGCGACCGGCGGCGAGCAATGCCATTGCGCCAGCCATCGACACCGGAGCCAGTGCCGACTCCGGCACGAGCGTGCCCGTGAAATTGCTGGGCTCCACCGTGGCGGTGATGGCTCCGGCCTATACCGGCATGCCGCAACGCGAGGAATCCAGCCTGGATGTGAAGGCATTGCAAGGGTCGCGATTGCGTTGGAGCGTGCGCTTCGATGCGCAACCGGATGCCGTCCGTTTGCAGTTCATTGATGGTGACGAGATCGCGATGACGCGCAACGAAGATGCGTGGAGTGCGGAATTTCACCTGGAGCAATCGGCGCTCTACCGCATCGTCACACAGCCTGCTCTGGCGCCGGAGTTCGATCGCCTCAATCGACTGGATGCATTGCCTGACGAGGCGCCGCAAATCCATGTTTCCAATCCAGAACGCAGCCTCAGCCTGCGTGAAGCCGGGCAAGATCGCTGGCCGCTGGCTTTTGTCGTGGACGATGATTTTGGCGTGGCCCAGGTGGATTTGCGGATCACCCTGGTGCAAGGCAGTGGCGAGCAGGTTGGCGTCAGCGAACGCCAGCTGCGATTGCGCCCGGAATCGGGCGGTGAGCTGCGCCATCGCACGTTCCGCCACGTCCTCGGACTTTCCCAGCTGGGCCTTGTCGCGGGCGATGACCTGATCGTGCAGGTGGAGGTCAGCGACAATCGCGAGCCACAGGCAAACCGTGCGCGCAGCGCGAGTTTCATCCTGCGCTGGCCCATCGAGCCCGATGTCGAGACCAGCGGCATCGATGGTCTGGTGCAGAAGGTGATGCCTGCCTATTTCCGCAGCCAGCGCCAGATCATCATCGACACCGAGGCGCTCATCGCGCAGCGCGCGCAGCTGGCCGCGGATGCGTTCCTTGCGCGTTCGGATGCCATCGGGGTAGACCAGAAGATCCTGCGCCTGCGCTATGGGCAGTTCCTCGGCGAGGAGTTCGAGTCCGGCGCGCGGCCGGAGTCTTCCGTGCACGGCGAGGATGAGGATGCGCACGCGAATTCAGCCACCCAACAGGACGCCCTGGGCGGGGATCACGATCACGCCGAAGCCCCTGCGCGCTTCGGCAATGAGGGTGATGTCGTGGCCCAGTTCGGACACACCCATGATCATGCCGAGGCTGCAACTTTGTTGGATCCGCAGACGAAGAAACTGCTCAGGTCCGCGCTGTCCGAGATGTGGCAGGCCGAGTTGCACCTGCGCATGGGCGAGGCGGAGAAGGCCTTGCCATTCGAGAATCGCGCGCTCGATTTCATCAAGCAGGTGCAGCAGGCCTCGCGCATCTACCTCGCGCGCGTTGGCCTGGAATTGCCGCCGGTGGATGAAAGCCGACGCCTCAGCGGTGAGCGCAAGGATGTGCGTGATCGGCCGGGCGTGCTGGCAGCGGCCGAATCCGAGCGCGCGCCCATCGACCGTCTGTACCGCGCGTTGCAGGGTGGACATGGGGCAGATCTGGATACCTTCGATGCGTGGCTGCGGGAAAACCCCCGCCTTGTCGGTGATGCCCTGGGTTTGCGTGCGGGCATCGATGCCTTGCGCAGACAGCCGGATTGCCTCGACTGTCGCACGCGTTTGCTCGACGCCTTGTGGAAGGAGCTGCCACTGCCGCCGGCGGCCACCGCGCTGCGCGAGCGCCCGGATGAGCAGGGGCGCCATTACCTCGACTTGTTGAATCGGCAGGAATCGCCATGAGCCTGCAACTGGCCTGCATGGTGTTGATCGGCATTGCCTGCGCATTCGGTGCGTACCGCAACCTTGTGCAGGCAACGCGCTGGCGTTGGCTGCTGGTTGCGGGCCAGCTGCTCGGCGCCGTGCTGCTGGCGTTGACCCTGTTTCCGCCCTCGATGGTGCAGGCGCCTCAAACCCTGCTGGTACTCACGCCCGGCGTGGATGCAAAACAGTTGCGCGATCTTGATGCCGGGCAATTGACCGTCGCCTTGCCGGGTGTCGAGGTGGCCGGGGACTGGATCATGCACACGCCCGACCTTGCCGCCGCTCTGCGCACGCTGCCGCGGGTTGCCTCACTGCGCGTGCTTGGTGATGGATTGCCGGGTCGCGATCACGATGCCGTGGGCGTGCGTGCGCTCGCCTTCGAGCCATCGGCAGCACCGATCGGATTCGTCGCGCTGGATTTCCCGGCAGCCGTGGATTCGGGTGTGCTCTGGCGTGTTGGCGGACGTGTCGAGGGTGTGCCATCGGCGCATGTCGAACTGCTGGACCGCGCCGGCACCAAGGCGGCAACAGGCAACGTGGATGAACAGGGCCGTTTCCAGTTGTCGGCCATATCCCGTGTACCGGGTACCGAGACCTGGCGATTGCGGCTGCTTGATGCAAACGAGGCCGAGGTCGATGTTGTTTCGCTCCCGCTTCGCGTGCGCATGCCGGCTGCGCTGCGTGGCGTGATCCTGGCAGGCGCGCCGGATGCGGAGTCCAAGTACCTGCGGCGCTGGGCGCTTGATGCAGGTCACCAGATCGGCAGCGAGATCCGCTTGAGTCGCGGCATCGAACAACGCGGTGAGTCGGTGAAACTCGAACCGGCCAGCCTTGCGGAGATGGATCTGCTGATCGTGGATGAGCGTGCATGGGCCGGACTTTCGGCGCGCGAGAAGCAAGACATCGGCGAGGCCATCCGCTCCGGCCTCGGCGTGCTGTTGCGGGTCAGCGCGAAACCATCGGCTGCGGTGCTTGCCGAGTGGCGCGAGCTGGGCGTGAACCTGCAGGCTTCCGCAACGAAGGACCAGGCGCAGTCGACAGACACCGCGGCGATCAACCTTGGGCAGGATCGACCGGCACTCGCCATTGTCGATGCAGGCCTGGTGCCGCTGCTCAGGGCGGAGGATGGCACCCTGCTGGCAGCGTGGCATGGCGTTGGCCAGGGACGGATCGGCATCTGGTTGCCGCGTGACAGCTTCCGCTTGCAATTGGCAGGGCAGGGCAGTCGTTACGGAACTCTTTGGAGTCGCGTGTTCTCCACGCTCGCACGTGCGCGCGGCACGCGGGAACCGCAACTCCCGCACTGGGCACGGGTGGGTGAGCGCACCCAGGTCTGTGGATTGCAGATAGGCGCTGACGTGATCGATCCGGCAGGCACGCAATTCGCATTGCTGGTGGAACCTTCCGACGCGGCTTGTGCGTCGTGGTGGCCGTCGTCCGCTGGCTGGAACCGCGTGCGCGATGAAAACGGCACGTGGCCGGTGTTCGTGCACACGGCAGATGAAGGGCAATCGCTGCATAGGGCGGAAACCCGCGAGGCAACGCGGCAGTTGATCGAGCCGGAGATTCCCGCGTGGACGGTTGCCACCCGTTTGCCCAGATGGCCGTGGTTCCTGGCCTGGCTTGCGATCAGCGCACCGCTGTGGTGGCTGCAAAGAAAGCTGGCAGCGCGCGCTTGATCGACCCCGGCGGATTCAAAGGGTGGGGGTCTGCTTGGCGACCGTTTCAGGCTTGTTGAGGTCGCGTGCCACGCGCGCTTCACGGCGGGCGATGTACAGGCTGGCAGCGATCACGATGGCCGCACCGGCTGCGGTGTAATTGTCGATCACCTCGCCAAACAGCAACCAGGCCAGCGTACCGACCACCAGCAGTTGCAGATAGCTCAGGGGTGCGAGCGCAGAGGCTTCCGCCATCTTGAGTGCACGCGTCCAACAGTAGTGACCTGCCGTACCCAATCCGCCGGACAGGATCAGCCACGGCCAGGTCGCGGCATCCGGCCATTTCCAGACGGTCAGCGCAAACGGCAAGCTGAGCGGAACCCAGAGCAGGGTGGTCAGGATGACGATGCGATCGGCCGGATCGGTACGCGACAGGTACTTGATGCTGATGGTCACGCCACCGCTGATGGCTGCGGCAAGCAGGGCGATCAGGGTGGCACTGCTGAAGTCCGCCGCGGTGGGCCTGACAATCACGAGTACGCCGATGAATCCCGCAATTACCGCGCTCCAGCGCCGCATGCGTACGACTTCGCCCAACACCAGCACGGCACCGATGGTGACGAACAAGGGTGTTGAATACGACAAGGCAACGGCCTGCGCCAGCGGCAGATGCACCAGCGCCCAGAATCCGCACAACATGGAAACGATGCCGGCGGCACAGCGCACGATGTAAAAACCGAGGCGACGCGTGCGCAGCAGTTCGAGGCCGTGCACGCGCAGCAGGGGCAGGGCGAACAGGGCGCCGAACAGGCAGCGGAAGAAGGCAATCTCGAACGGATGCTGCTGGTGGGATGCATAGCGAATGGCGATGGCCATCATGCCGAACAGACTGGAGCTCGCAGCCATCAGCAAGGCGGCGCGCAGGGGCAGCGCGGATTTCACGCCGGTCGAACCGTTCATCACCAGTTGCTGCTGCTCGGGGAGCGCGCATTGTACAGGCCGCCACTGTTTTCACCGATCACAGTCGAATACTCTTTTGTTCTGTGTTCAGGCGAGATGTGCCCATGTCAAACCTCCCGGATTTCGTGGTTGCCGTCCCTGCGCGCTATGCATCCCAGCGCCTGCCCGGCAAGCCACTGCGCAAGATCGCCGGCGTTCCCATGATCGTGCGCGTATGCCAGCGTGCGCTGGCTGCCGGCGCGCGCGAGGTGGTGGTTGCCACGGATGATGCGCGCATCGCCGATGCGCTGGATGGCAACGGCGTCGAGGTGGTGATGACCCGGGCCGACCATGCCTCCGGCACTGATCGTCTTGCCGAGTTGGCGCGCCTGCGGGCGTGGCAGGAAGACCTGATCGTCGTCAACCTGCAGGGCGATGAACCGCAGGCGCCGATGAGCGGCATCCAGGCCGTGGCGCAGGCGCTGGCGGCCAGTTACGCGCCGATGGCGACCCTGGCAACGCCGATCCAGTCGATTGATGAACTTTTTGACCCGAACTGCGTGAAGCTGGTGCGCGGCGGCAGCGGCAACGCACTGTATTTCAGCCGTGCGCCGATTCCCTGGGCGCGCGATGCAATGGCCGCCGATCGCCATGCATTGCCTGCGAACGTGCCCTGCCTGCGCCACATCGGCATCTATGCCTATCGCGCGGGATTCCTCGGCCGCTTTGCTTCGTTGCCGCGTACGCCCCTGGAAATCGCCGAGTCGCTGGAACAATTGCGCGCGCTCGAACATGGGCATGCCATCCACGTTGCCATGGCGCCGGAGTTCTTCCCTGCTGGCGTTGATACCGAAGCAGACCTCGCGCGGGTTGAGCGGGAACTGCTGGCCTCACCCGCGCAATGAAGCTTTTGTTCGTGTGCATGGGCAACATTTGTCGCTCGCCGACCGTGGCCGCCGTGGCGCGTGTCGAGTTTGCCCGCGTGGGTATTGCGGTCGAAGTCGACTCGGCGGGAACCGAGGACTACCACGTCGGCGCCAGTGCGGACAGACGCTCGATTGCCATCGCCGAAGCCAACGGCTATCCATTGGCCAGTCACCGCGCACGCCAGGTTTGCGCGGCGGATTTCAGCCGTTTCGACCATTTGCTGGTGATGGACCGGATCAATCATCGCGCCTTGCTGGATATCGCGCCGAAGGCTGCCCGCGAGCGGGTTGCGCTGTTCCTGCCTTTCGCCGGAATCGACGGGCCGGTCGAGCTTCCCGACCCCTACTACGGAGGGCAGGCGGATTTCCAGCGTGCCCTGGATCTGGCCCGTGATGGAATCGGGGCGTTGATCGAGCGTTTGTCTGGGTCATAATCGGAGCCGGAGCGCCTGCATTTGCCAGGTGCCAGCAACCCCCGTCACAGGACACGCATGGTCTCCCGCCTGCCAGCGCCCGAGTTTCCAGCAGGACTCGAATGGGTCAACGTCAGTGATGCACCCTTGATGTCGGGCCTGCGTGGTCGTGTCGTGCTGCTCTGGTTCTGGAGCTACGACAACGTCCACTGCTGGAACCTGTTGCCGGATCTTGCCCATCTGGAGAGCCGCTATCACGACGGTCTGACCGTCATCGGCGTGCACACCCCGAAGTATCCGCACCAGCGCGATGCCAGCGTGGTGCTCAAGGCGGTCAATCGCCTGCAGATCCGGCATCCGGTCGCCAACGATCCGCAGCATGCGCTGTGGCGGCAGTTTTCCATTGAGGCCTGGCCAAGCGTTGTCGTGATCGATGCCGAAGGCCAGGTCGTTTCGATCATTGCCGGTGAAGGACATCGGGTGGAGTTGGATGAAATCGTCGGTCGCCTGCTCGACGAGGCGGCAGAGCGTGATCTGCGCGAGTACGAGGCGGCACCCACGGCATCGCGTCCGGAGCCGCGCGAGGCCTTGCTGTTCCCCGGCAAGGTGCTGGCCACCGACGAGTTCCTCTACATTGCCGACAGCGGCCACCATCGCGTCATCGAATGCAGGCACGATGGACGCATCCAGCGTCAGTTCGGCTCGTCGGACCCGGGATACTGGGATGGTCGCGACGAGCAATGCGGATTCCGCGATCCACAGGGACTCGCCCTGCGCGATGATTTTCTCTACGTGGCCGACCGCGGCAATCACTGCATCCGTCGCATCCGCTTGCGTGGTGGTGATGTCGAGACGGTGCTCGGCACCGGCGAGCAGGGCCGCGTGCGCCCGCATGAAGCGGATCCGTTGGTCACGCCCATTGGTACGCCGACCGGCCTCGCCGTGGTGGCCGACAAACTCCATGTGACCTCATCCAGCCAGAACCAGGTGTGGGAACTCGACTTGACCCGGAACCGGGTCAATGTGCTGGCGGGAACCGGCAAGTGCGAGCTCGTCGATGGCTTGTCTCTGGAAGCCTCGTTTGCGCAGCCGGTCGGTATTGCCGCCATCGGCATGCAGCTTTTGGTGGTCGATGCGGCGTCATCCGCCGTGCGCTTGATCCGATTGCTGGATGGTCGCGTTTCGACCCTGGTTGGCAGCGGCTTGTACGAGTATGGCGATGCGCCTGGAGCGCGCGATGTGGCGCGTTTGCAGAATCCCCTGGACATCACGCTTGATCCGCGCGGTATCGCGTTCATTGCCGACAGCTACAACGGCAAGATCAAGGCACTGAGCCTGAAGAGCGGCGCGGTGCGTGCGCTGAACGTCGACATCCGCCTGTTCGAGCCAGCCGGCTTGTCGATCGCGGCCGGTGCCTTGTGGATCGCCAATACCAATGTGCATGAGATCGTGCGCATTGACCTCGCCAGCGGCATCGGCAAGCGCGTTCCGGTTGGGGAATGAGCCGCGCAGACTGGCCGAGTGCGGTGAGTCGTTTTTCACGCGACGGCTGTCCATCACACGATGATGCGCATGCAGGCTGAACCCGCATTTGACGGCAAGGCATTTGTCGCCCACCTGAGCACTGCGCCCGGCGTGTATCGCATGTTTGCGGGCAATGACGATCTGCTCTATGTCGGCAAGGCCGGCAATCTGAAAAAGCGCGTCGGCAGCTACTTCCTCAAGCCGAGCATGCAGCCGCGCATTGCCGCCATGGTTGCGCAGATTGCACGCATCGAGATCACCCTGACGCGCACCGAGGCCGAAGCCTTGCTGCTTGAGGCGCAACTGATCAAGACCCTGCGTCCGCGCTACAACATCCTGCTGCGCGACGACAAAAGTTACCCCTACATCCATTTGACGCCGGGTGACTATCCGCGCCTGGCATTCCACCGGGGCGCGCGCAACGGCGGGGGTCGATATTTCGGTCCGTACCCGAGCGCCGCATCCGTGCGCGAGACGCTGGCATTGCTGCACAAACTGTTCCGCATCCGCAATTGCGAGGATAGCTATTTCCGCAACCGCTCAAGGCCGTGCCTGCAATACCAGATCGGCCGTTGCAGCGCGCCCTGCGTCGGCTTGATCACGGTCGCCGAATACCGATTGAGTGCGCATCACGCCACCCTGTTTCTCGAAGGCAAGAGCAAATTGCTGCTGGACGAATTGATTGCCGACATGGAGAAGGCAAGCGCGAACCTGGATTTCGAGCGTGCTGCCCGCATGCGCGACCACATTGCGGCGGTGGGCAAGGTGCAGGCACGCCAGTTCGTGCAGGGTGCCGGACGCGACCTCGATGTGATGGCCTGCCGGATTGCAGAAGGCGTCGCCTGCGTCACCGTGATGAGCTTCCGCGATGGAGGCAGCCTGGGTTCGCGCGACTTCTTTCCGCGCCTGGCACTGGACGCCGGCGAAGCCGACGTGCTCGGCTCGTTTCTCGGCCAGTACTTTCTGGATCGCCCCATTCCTCCCGAGTTGGTGCTCAGCCATGCGCCGGAGCAAGCGGAGCTGCTGGCCGAAGCCCTGGCTGCGCATGCCGGTCACAAGGTCGAGTTGAAGAGTGTCGTGCGCGGCGACCGTGCCCGCTTCCTCGAAATGGCCGAGACCAATGCGCAGGCGGCGTTGACCGCGCGACTGGCAAGTCGACAAACCCTGCTGCAGCGCTTTGCGGCCTTGCGCGAGCTGCTTGGCCTGGCGCAGCTGCCCCAGCGCATCGAATGCTTCGACATCAGCCACACCATGGGCGAAGCCACGGTGGCGTCCTGCGTGGTGTTTGGCCCGGAGGGCGCGGAGAAATCCCGCTACCGGCGATTCAATATCCAGGGGATCACGGCGGGTGACGACTACGCGGCCATGCACCAGGCCCTGGAGCGTCGCTATCGGCGAATCCAGAACGGTGAGGGCTGCTTGCCGGATGTCCTGCTCATCGATGGCGGTGCGGGGCAGGTGCGGCAGGCGCTGGATGTGCTGGCCACGCTCGGGGTCGAGGGCGTCTGCGTGGTGGGCGTGGCCAAGGGCGACGGACGCAGAAGTGGCCATGAGAGCTTGATCCTGGGTGATTCCGGCCGCACCTTGTGGCCGGGACCAGGGTCACCGGCTTCGCACCTGATCCAGTCGGTGCGCGATGAGGCGCACCGCTTCGCGATCACCGGGCATCGCGGGCGACGCGAAAAGGCGCGCGCGAGCTCGTCACTGGAGGCGGTGGCGGGCGTGGGTGCCAAGCGCCGCGCCGCGCTGCTCAAGCAGTTTGGTGGCCTGGCCGGAGTGACCCGTGCCGGAATCGAGGAACTCATGCAGGTCAAGGGAATCAATCGTGAACTTGCCGAGCGCATTTATTCGGCCTTGCATGGATAATCCCCACGGATGCAACTGACCCTGCCCACCATCCTCACCCTGTTCCGCGTGGCCTTGTTGCCGGTCATCGTCGTCGTCTTCTACCTGCCCGAATATTTCCCCTCGACGCGCAGCTGGTCCAATCTTGCGGCCGCCGGCATCTTCATTGCCGCTGCCGTCACCGACTGGCTGGATGGCTGGATTGCCCGTCGTTACAACCTCAGTTCCGCGTTCGGGGCCTTCCTCGATCCGGTGGCCGACAAGCTGATGGTGGCCGTGGCCCTGTTCCTCATCGTCCAGCAGAACCCGAGCGCGATGATGGCGGTGTCAAGCGCGGTCATCGTCGGACGCGAAATCAGCATCTCGGCCTTGCGCGAATGGATGGCGGAGCTGGGCCAGCGTGCCGCGGTCAGCGTGGCCTGGATCGGCAAGTTCAAGACCGCCATGCAGATCGTGGCCATCGTGGTCTGCCTGCACCAGCGCGATTTCCCGGAACTGCGCCTGTACCGCATCGGCGAAGGCCTGCTGGTGCTGGCGGCCGTGCTGACGATCTGGTCGGCCATTCTCTACGTGCGTGCGGCCTGGCCCATCATGCGCGATGCCGACAGCGGCAAGATCTGAGGCCGAATGGGCCCTCAAGTTGTCGCTGGCGGTTGACTCTTTCGTGGCATTCCGTAATATGCGCGTCCCACGCGGGAATAGCTCAGTTGGTAGAGCGCAACCTTGCCAAGGTTGAGGTCGCGAGTTCGAGCCTCGTTTCCCGCTCCAGTTTGTTCGTCACGCGATGGTCGCCCGGACCGTGCTGGCGAAGATCCGGTCAGTACGCAAGGTGCCGCCGTATCAGGAAACCTCGGCCCGCTCCGGGGTTTTTGTTTTTGACGACGCGGCGCGCGCCGTCCCACCGGCCTGGTGGCAGAGTGGTCATGCAGCGGCCTGCAAAGCCGTGTACGCCGGTTCGATTCCGACCCAGGCCTCCATCCTTTCTCCGCCTTGCCTCAGTGCTGGCCGCGTGCCACGCCATCAGGCATGCTTCGCGCGGGCCCGGATGGCGAAACTGGTATACGCAAGGGACTTAAAATCCCTCGGCCGCAAGGCCATGCGGGTTCGACTCCCGCTCCGGGCACCAACAGAATCAAGGTGATGCCGGCGATTGACCCTGAAACCGGGTTGCCGCCGATTGGTGTTGCGCCGGAGCCCGATTCTGCCTCTCAACGCGACGCTACGACTTCGGCACGCAAGCCTAACTTTTCCGCCTTGCGCCGCAGCGTTTTGTCCAGCGTGAGGAACGGCTCGCTTCCAGCTTGCGCGATATGCAGAGCGTCGGCGAAGTCCATGCCTGCCCGGTGGTGTGCCACAGCGGCGCGGATCGAATCGGCATCGGTGAACGCGACCCGGCCGCAGGTTTGCATCCAGTCCACGAAGTCGGCGAATTGGGCGGGTGCGAACCCGTAGCGGGATCGCAGAACCCATTCGGCTTCGAGAATCACGGTCGGAAATACGCGCCAGCCCCGTCGAGCAAGCGATTCGGTGACAGCGTGGTGCTCGCGTGCATTGTCGCCGGTGGCAAGGCGCACCAACAGGTTGGTGTCAACCGCGACGGGTTTCATGCGTCAGATCCACGGGTTTGCACAGTTCGGCGGTGCTCAGCTTCACGCCCGCCGGGTTGAGCGGCTTCCAGCTCCGCGCCGCATCGGGTTTAAGGACAATGGCACCGTCTTCAACGGATACGGCAAGGCGGCTGCCGGCCTGCAAGCGCAACGCGCCACGCACACTGGCCGGAATGACGAGTTGCCCTTTGGTTGAAAGGGTGACGGTTTCCATTGCATGGACTCCACTTCGTAAGTCTAGACTTAGCGTATGACTTACCTTGCGGCATTTCAATGCTTCTTTTGGACGCAGGCCATGCGGGTTCGATTCCCGCTCCGGCACCACACGCTTGCGCGAAGCCTCAGAGCGAGGCGGTGCGTCCGCCATCCACCGGCAGGTTGATGCCGTTGATGTAGCCCGCTGCGGGTGAAGCAAGAAAGGCAATGGCGCTGGCGATTTCCGCTGCCTCGGCGAATCGGCGGGCAGGCACGGTGGCGAGCATGGCTTCAGCGACCTGCTGTTCGCTGTTGCCGCTGGCCTTGGAGCGATCCGCCAGGATCTGGTCCAGACGCTGGGTGCGGGTGTAGCCGGGCAGCACGTTGTTTACGGTAATGCCATGGCTCCCCAGTTCGGTGGCAAGGGTCTTGGCCCAACTGGCGACCGCACCGCGGATGGTGTTGGAAACCCCGAGGTTGCGGATCGGTTCCTTCACCGACGTCGAAATCACGTTGATGATGCGCCCATAGCCGCTGGCCTGCATGCCGGGAAGTATGGCCTGCAGGATGATCTGGGCCGCGATCAGGTGCTGGTTGAAGGCAATGCGGAAATCATCGAGCGCGGCGGCATGTGCGCTGCCGCCTGGAGGGCCGCCGCTGTTGTTGACGAGGATGCTGACTGCGCTGGCGTTGGCCACGGCTTCGACCTGAGCGCGCAATGCGGCGTGCGCATTCATGTCGGCCGCGATGAAGCCGTGCTTCTGTGCGGCATCGACACGTGGCAGTTCGTCCAGGGCACGCTGCAAGCTCTCGCTGCCACGCGCAAGCAGGGTCACGTCGGCTCCCAACTGCGCCAGTTCGATCGCGGCGGCGCGGCCGATACCTTGCGAGGCGCCGCAGACCAGGGCGTGTTTGCCGCTCAATTGCAGGTTCATGGGCATTCTCCGGTCAGGGCATCACTGGATGCGTGCCAGTTTCTGCATCATCTGGGCAAGCAGGTCGTCCTCGTCGTCGCCTTGCGGAGGTGCCACCGAATCGAGGTCGAAACCCATCAACGCGGCGTCTTCCTCGTCAAGGCCGTCGAAAGCGCGAAATTCGGCGTCCAGCAAGGCCATGCGCGCTTGCTGTTCATCGTCGTAGCGTGGACGTTCACCACTGGAATCGAAAACTTCCGCGATGCCGGATTCGAACACGCTCAGGCGTGCCCAGACCAGCATGTCGCCCACCACGGCAACCCACCATTGATCGGTGATGCCTTCGAGCGGGCGGTCGCCGGATTCGGTTTGCATGATCAGAATCCTCCCAGCGCCTTGGACAGGAATGCGGCGAAGGCGCCGCCGACCATGGCCCAGGCGCCAATCGCACCCAGTCGCGCCAGGCCATTCAGTGATTTGTCGCCGATCGCGCGATAGCGACACAGCAGGAACCAGCCCAGTGCGCGCGGGGAAAACATGAAGCCACGGATGCGCTCGCGCTGTGCGGGATGGTGGTCGCGCAGGTGAACGCTGACCAGCACCCAGGTCATGATGTAAGTGGTCAGCCCGGCCACGAGGAATCCGAGGCCGAGCAGCAGCATGAACTCGCGGGCGAGATGCATCAGAACTCCGCGTGGCCCGGAACGCGCGGGTAGGGGATGGCATCACGGATGTTCGACAGTCCGCACACATAGACCACGAGGCGTTCGAAGCCGAGGCCGAAACCGGCATGCGGCACCGTGCCGTAGCGGCGGAAATCGCGATACCAGTTGTAGTGCGCAGGGTCGAGCCCGAATTGCTGCATGCGCGCGTCGAGCACATCGAGGCGTTCCTCGCGCTGCGAGCCACCGATGATTTCGCCGATTCCGGGCGCGAGCACGTCCATCGCCGCGACCGTGCGGCGGTCATCGTTGAGGCGCATGTAGAACGCCTTGATCTTCTCCGGATAGTTGGTGACGACCACGGGGCGGCCGACGTGATCCTCGACGAGGAAGCGCTCGTGCTCGGTTTGCAGATCGATACCCCAATCGACCGGAAACTCGAACTTCTTGCCCGATTTCTTCAGGATCTCCACGGCATCGGTGTAATCGATGCGCTCGAAAGGCGCCTTGATGAAGCCCTCGAGGCGGCTGACCGCCGTCTTTTCCACGCGCTCGGCAAAGAAGGCCATGTCATCGGGACGTTCTTCGAGCACGGTCTTGAACACGAATTTGAGGAGTTCCTCCGCCACGCGCGCGTTCTCGGTGAGATCGGCAAACGCGATTTCCGGCTCGATCATCCAGAACTCGGCGAGATGACGTGCCGTGTTCGAGTTTTCGGCACGGAAGGTGGGGCCGAAGGTGTAGACCTTGCTCAAGGCCAGGCAATAAGCCTCGACGTTGAGTTGGCCGGAAACGGTGAGGAATGCATCCTTGCCGAAGAAATCCCGGCGCATGTCGATGCCGCCCTTGTCGGTGCGCGGCAGGTTCATCAGGTCCAATGTGGACACCCGGAACATCTGTCCGGCGCCTTCGGCGTCGGAAGTGGTGATGATCGGTGTGTTGACCCAGCAATAGCCGTTCTGGTCGAAGTAGCGGTGCACCGCCGAGGCGAGGGTATGCCGTACGCGGGTGACCGCCCCGAACAGGTTGGTGCGCGGCCGCAGGTGCGCCACTTCGCGCAGGAACTCCAGCGAATGCGGTTTGGGCTGGATCGGATAGGTTTCCGGATCTTCCACCCAGCCCACCACCTCGATGCGGCTGGCCTGGAGCTCGAAGCCCTGGCCTTTGCCTTGCGATGGCACCAGTTCACCCTCGGCAATCACGGCGCAGCCGGCGGAAAGGCGCAATACCTCATCGGCATAATTGGCCAGGGTTTGCGGGGCAACAATCTGGATTGCGTCGAAGCAGGAACCATCGCTCAGGTTCACGAAGGAAAGCCCGGCTTTGGAATCCCGGCGAGTGCGAACCCAGCCGCGGACGGTTACCGGACCTGCGCCGGGTACGGAGCCGCTCAGGGCCTGTTTCACGCTGACAATGGGCAAGGTGGTAATGCTCACGATGGAGGGAGTCTGGGGGTTTGCGGAAACCGCGCATGATAGCGGATCGACCACGGTTCGGGCGTTCGCCAAAACCCGCCTTGGCCTTGAAATCCTTGATTGCAAACGGCATCTGGCGGAAGTGCCGGTTGCCTCCGGCCCTTGCCTGAGGCCGGCCCACAACACCGCGGTGTTAGACTTCAACCCGATCAACCCGATTCCGGATTCAGAAAAATGTCCATCCAGTTGACCTCGGCAGCGCTCGAGCGCATGCAGAAGTTCATGGCCAATGACCCGAACGCGGTCGGCGTGCGTTTGGGCATCAAGCGCACCGGATGCTCGGGTTACTCCTACACCGTCGACCTCGCCCGCAGCGTGGCCGAGAGCGATCATGTGTTCGACCGCGAAGGCGTGCGGGTCCTGGTTGCCCAAGACACCATCGCTTTCGTCGAAGGAACCGAGATCGATTACCAGCGCCAGGGCATCAATGCCGCCTTCGTCTTCCGCAACCCGAATGCCACCGGCGAATGCGGCTGCGGCGAGAGTTTCACGGTCGACGCCCGCGCCTGACGCCCGCCTGCGGCAGGTTGTCGCATCGCCAAAAAACTTGCGCTAGACTCGAATCGCTGTATTTGCACGGTCCCTGTGTCCGTGGACCGATGCCGCCAAGATCCCGTGATCCACTGCATCGCCCGGCCGCCCGATCTGCACGTGCAGAGTGGTTGGAAGCCCTTATCGGGGTATTGGGCGTCAACGAGTCGTGGAGAGATTCATGTCGGATCGTACAGTGGGTACCGTCAAGTGGTTCAATGAGAGCAAGGGGTTCGGGTTCATCAGCCGCGAAGGCGGTCCGGATGTTTTCGTGCATTTCCGTGCCATCTCCGGAACCGGGTTCAAGACCTTGCAGGAAGGCCAGAAGGTGAGTTTCAACGTCGTGCAGGGCCAGAAGGGACTGCAGGCCGAGGATGTCACGCCGGTCTGAGTCGTTGCGGATTGCGTCGATACCGGGGTCGCGGTGTTGCGCCGCGGCCCCGATGCATTGTGGCAGTCGCGATTTGCGCCGCGCATGCTGCGTGGGGCATTTGATCCGATACGCGGTGTGGCAACTCGCTGTGGCTGCCGCAATCCTGCTGATTCCCGCAGTTGCGTTTGCCGACAACGTGCGGGCGGATGAGCCCGTGGCCCGCGTGCGCGTTGCGTTTGATGCCGAGCGCATCGTCGACACCCAGGCGCTGGGCTGGGCCGACCGGGCCCGTGGTCGCAAGATCAGCGCGGATGACCCGGTGCGCATTGCGTCCATTTCCAAGCTGGTCACCGCCATTGGCGTGATGCGCCTGGTCGAGCAGGGCAAGCTCGATCTGGATGCCGATGTGTCGAAGCTGTTGGGCTGGCGCCTGCGCCATCCGCGCTGGCCGGATGAACCAATCTCCCTGCGCCTGCTGCTGTCCCACCAATCCAGTCTCACCGACGCCGCGGGTTACTACCAGATTCCGCTGGACGGCAGCTTGCAGGACATCACGGATGACCCACGCGCTTGGGATGATGCCCACAAGCCGGGCACGTTTTTCCGCTATGCCAACCTGAACTTTCCGCTGGTGGCATCGCTGATGGAGCGTGCCAGCGGCGAGCGTTTCGACAAGCTGATGCAGCGACTCGTGCTGCAACCGCTGGCCATCGACAGCTGTTTCAACTGGGAATCGTGCAGCGTGGCCACGGCGTCGCGTGCGGTGGTCCTGTACGACGCCGATGGCACCGCCGTGCGTGACGACAACCAGGGCAGCAAGCCCGATTGTTCGGTGAATCGCTCAAGCAAGGGTGACTGCGATCTCGGCCAGTGGTGGCCGGGCAGGAACGGCGCGCTGTTCTCGCCGCAAGGTGGCTTGCGCATCTCGGCGAATGGATTGGCGCGCATCGGTCACCTGTTGCTTGGCAAAGGCGTCGTCGACGGCAAGCGCGTGCTGTCCACTGCCAGCGTTCGCGAACTCATCGGGCCCGCCTGGAACTACTCGGGAACCAACGGCATTTCCTTCGAGGAAGACGACAGCGGCCAGGGGCGCAAGGGATTCTTCTGTCGCTACGGCCTGGCGGTGCAGACCCTGGCCACGCGTCGACCCGGTTGCCGCGATGATCCGTTTGGCGATGGCATCGAACGCTTTGGCCATGCCGGCTCCGCCTACGGAATGCTGGCCGGGTTGTGGCTGGACGCACGCTCCGGCCGAGGCGTGGCCTATTTCGCCACCGGGGTACCGGATGCCCCGGCAGGACGGCATTCCGCATTTACTGAGGTCGAGGAATACCTGTCCGGCGGCAACGCGCCGCCACAATGAACTGGTATTCGCAGCGCCGGCGGCGGCTTCCGACCACGCAATCCGCGACGCATGTTCGCAATTTCGCCACTCGCTTCCGTAGTTCTGGCGAAAAAATCGCCGGTTTCTTTTGGTTTCGATTGCTCCGCCCTCTCAAAGACTGGAGCCTCCTCAACAGCCGGAGCGATTCAGTGCAGTCTGATGGGCGACTGGGTCATGTACCGGGACACGCTGCGTGGCAAGATCCGCTTTTGAGGCAAACGCAGAACCTAGGCCATGGCTTCGGAAACCACGGAAGTTCGCCTCGATGTCTGGTTATGGGCGGCTCGGTTGTTCAAGACCCGAAGTCTGGCCAAGCAGGCCATCGTCGGCGGCAAGATCGCGGTCAATGACCAGGCCGCGAAACCCGCGCGTACCCTTCATGCGGGTGATCTCGTTCAGGTGGTGCGCGGCTGGGAGCGCATGACTGTCGAAGTCATTGGCTTGAACGTTATTCGGGGTCCGGCAACGCAGGCAGTGTTGATGTATCGCGAGCTTGCGGAAAGCCAGCGCGCCCGCGAGCTGGAGCGCGAACAGCGCCGATTGACTGCCGCAGGGATTCAGCTTCCCGCATCACACCTGGACAAACATGCGCGCAAGCTGCGTCGCGAGATCAAGCGCGGAACGGCCTGAGACAACTCCGCCTCTCTGGTTCGGCTCGAAAACAGTCGTCGTCGTGGAGCTTGCCCCGCTTTCTCGCGACATTCACCACCGCAGCCGAGCAAGCTCGGCTCTACAAGAGCCACGTCGCCCTGGTAGAGCGGAGCTTGCTCCGCTTTCTCGCGACATTCACCACCGCAGCCGAGCAAGCTCGGCTCTACAAGAGCCACGTCGCCCTGGTAGAGCGGAGCTTGCTCCGCTTTCTCGCGACATTCACCACCGCAGCCGAGCAAGCTCGGCTCTACAAGAGCCACGTCGCCCTGGTAGAGCGGAGCTTGCTCCGCTTTCTCGCGACATTCACCACCGCAGCCGAGCAAGCCCAGCTCAGCATGCGGAACAACTTCCGCGTCACAACGAGAAACGTTTGCGTGATTGAGGACTGGATCAAGAGCCGTGCGTTGCGCTGGTGTCCTGCTTGCCGGGTTCTGAGGTGAGCAACTTGACGAATGCGTGGAAGGAAGGAAACAGGATGCGGTTGGCGTAGGCGCTGATATGGTCGCCATCGAAATACAGCGGATGACCATCGCGTGAGTTCTGGCAGCGCTCGCCGGGACACAAGACCGGGAAAGGATCCCAGATGCTGGCGTCGAGTTGCCCGGCCAGTTGTTGCAAGGCGCGCACGACCGGATCCCGGTAGCTGGCCAATGCGGCACGGGATTCGGAGTTGCCTGCGCGACAAACCGGATTGCCGGAATTGAAGGCGTCCGAACAGCGGAATGCCGAGGTGCGGAAAAGCGGCAGCGGTGCCTCGAAGATGATGCGGATGCCGCGGTCTGCCAGCGGTCGCAGCAGGGACCGCGTGTGTTCTGCGTCCTGTTGCTGGGCCGCGGCGTGGACAGGATCGGTCATGGTCTGCCAATGATCCGCGATTTCGATAACCGCATCCTGGTTGGTCAGGCGCGCCAGTCGCAGTGCGGCGAGGAACAACAGGTCTCCAGTCTGGGCGCGCGCGCTGATGTCGGCAACGATGGCCTCGCCCTGAGCGGGACAGGCGCCCACGTTGAATCCCGGTCGCAGGCTGGCAAAGCTGCATCCGATGTTCGGATAGATGACCACACGCGCGCCACTTCGCAGTACGTATTCACTCAGCATGGTGTTGAAGGCAAGTGTGTGGGAATCGCCCACCGCAAACAGGTTCGGTGCAAGCTGCGTCTGTTCCGGACAGCCTTCCCGTGTGTAAGTCCAGGTGCGATGGGCGCCGACACCTTCATCGCGTGCCAGCAGGTGGCAACCGGGCAGCTCCGGCAGCGTTGGAATCGGGCTTGGATACCACTCCGCGGCGTTGCGCATGACCGTGGATTGCGCCAGCACCGACTTGTTCATGATCAGGCCGTAGGCAGCCGTTGTGGTCAGGAAAATCACGACCAGGCCGGCAAGCACGACGCGTGGACGCGACCATGTGCGTAATCGCGAGGAATAGCGCAGCGGTGTCTCGACAAACCGGTACGACAGATGCGCCAGCAAGAACGTGGCGACCAGGGCCAGCACGATCATCGCTGCACCTTCCACACCGCTGGTCCAGCGCATCAGGACCAGGACGGGCCAATGCCACAGGTACAGCGAGTACGAGCGTCGGCCGATATAGAGCATGGGCGTGCTGCCGAGCAGCCGCGCCAACAGCGTTGTCGGGTTCGCCAGCGAGAGGCCGGCAAGGATTCCAAGACTCGCCGCGATCGGCAGGATGGCCTGCGGATACGGAAAGGCTTGCGCATTGGAGGTCCACAGCGACCAGCCCAGCACGACAAGCGCAACACAGGCCAGCAGTGCAGCGGGAAATGCGAATCGGGACGGGCGCCCGCTTTCGCTGCCACCGCGGTGAAGCAGTTGAAACATCAGCACACCGGCCGCCAGTTCCCAGAAGCGGGTGGTGATCAGATAGAACGCGGCCGCCGGGTTGCTGGTGGATCGCCACCAGGCATCGACCAACGATGCCACCAGGGCCAGGCCAAACAGTACGAGCGAAACGACCCGCCCCCGGCCTGATCGCGTCCAGGCAAAGAACAGCAAGGGAAACAAAAGATAGAACTGCTCCTCGACGCCAAGCGACCAGGTATGCACGTACGGGTTGAACTCGGCACTCGGCGCAAAGTAGTTCTCGTTCTGGAAAGCCAGGAACAGGTTGCTCATGCCGATGAATGCAAACAGGCCGGTGCGATCCACGGCCGAACTCAGCCATGCGTTGGGTATGAACAGGCAGGAGACCACCGTGGTGACCAAGAGGCACGCGATCAGGGCCGGCGCGATGCGCTGGATGCGGCGAGCGTAGAAATACATCAGGAAACTGCCCAGTCCACCCCGATCCCAGCGCGCGACTGATGCGCTGACCACGAAACCGGAAATCACGAAAAACACATCGACGCCCGCGAAGCCGCCGGGCAACCACTCGTTGCGCAGGTGGTAGAGCATGACCGCGAGCACGGCAATCGCGCGCAGCCCATCGATCCAGGGCAGGTATTCGGAACGTGGCGAGTGTGGCGCGGGTTGAGATTGGTTCATCGTGGAATGCGATCGTGCGGAAGAAGGATTGCCCAACGGGATCAGCGTCTTGTCACGTCAGGTTCTTGAGTCGATAGAGAGCTTCAAGCGCCTCGCGAGGACTCAGCGCGTCCGGATCGATTGCGGCAAGTGCTTCGAGTGCCGGCGACTGCGTGGCCGGGCTGAACAGGGCCATCTGTGGCGCTGGCGAATCCTGTTTCGGCGCCGTCGCACGATGATGCTCGGCGTGAGCTTCCAGGTCGTCCAGGGTTGCCTTGGCATCGGCGATCACCGCCTTCGGCAAGCCGGCGAGGGCGGCAACCTGTAGCCCAAAGCTGCGATTGGCAGGCCCCGGCTTGACCGCGTGCATGAACACCAGCTGTTCCGCATACTCGACGGCGTCGAAATGCACATTGGCAATTTGCGGATAGTCGGCGGGCAAGCGGGTCAACTCGAAATAGTGGGTGGCAAACAGGGTAAACGCGCGATTGTGCGTGGCCAGCCATTTGGCGCAGGCGCTGGCCAGGGCAAGGCCGTCATAGGTGCTGGTGCCGCGGCCGATTTCATCCATCAACACCAGGCTGCGTGCGCTGGCGTTGTGCAGGATGTTCGCCGTCTCGCTCATTTCCACCATGAAGGTGGATTGTCCCCGCGCGAGATCGTCGCCGGCGCCGATGCGCGTGAAGATGCGGTCGATGGGGCCTATGCGGGCGCTGGCCGCCGGCACGAAGCTTCCGATATGGGCGAGCAGCACGATCAACGCGTTCTGCCGCATGTAGGTGGACTTGCCGCCCATGTTGGGGCCGGTGACGATCAGCATGCGGCGGGAATCATCGAGCCCGAGGTCGTTGGCCTCGAAGGGTTCCTCGCGAACCTGTTCAACCACCGGGTGGCGTCCGCGTTCGATGTGGATGCCGGGGTCGTCGTCGAGCGTTGGCTGGCACCACTTCAGCGTCTCGGCCCGATCAGCGAAGCTGGCGAGGCTGTCGAGCTCGGCAATTGCCTGCGCGGCCAGCTTGAGCCTGGCCAGGCGCTCGCCGAGATAATCGAGCAGCGATTCGTACAGGGCGCGTTCGCGCATCAAGGCGCGCTCGCGGGCAGACAACACCTTGTCCTCGAAAGCCTTCAGTTCTTCGGTGATGTAACGCTCGGCACCCTTGATGGTCTGGCGGCGGGTGTAATGGGTGGGCGCGCGCTCGGCCTGCGCCTTGCTGATTTCGATGTAATAGCCGTGGACGCGGTTGTAGCCGATCTTGAGATTGGCAATGCCCGAGCTCGAGCGTTCGCGCTCCTCAAGCTGGACGAGGAATTCATCGGCATGCGTGGCCAACCCGCGCAGTTCGTCGAGCTCCGCGTCGAACCCTTCGCGGATCACGCCACCGTCCCGTTGCACGGCCGGCGGATGTTCGACCGTGGCGGCCGCCAGATAGGCTGCCGTATCCGCATGTTCGCCGAGCTGGTTGAGCAAGTCGGCAAGCAGGGGGCTGTCGACTCCGCCAAGTTGCCTGCGCAACTCGGGTGTGCGCGCAAGCCCATCGCGCAGGGTGGACAGGTCGCGGGGACGCGCCGAACGCAAGGCGACACGTGCAAGGATGCGCTCGAGGTCGCCGATGCCGCGCAGCTCGTTGCGCAGCGCGTGGTGAGTCGCACTGGAGATCAGGCAATCGACGGCCTGCAGGCGTCGATTGAGGATGTCGCGATTGCGCAAGGGGCGATGCACCCAGCGATGCAGGTTGCGTGCACCCATGGGAGTGACCGTCGCATCGAGCACGCCGAGCAGGGTGGCGTCGCGACGTCCGGAAACATGACTGTCCAGCTCAAGGTTGCGTCGGGTCGCGGCGTCCATGGCCACCGTCTCGTCGGCGCTTTCCACCGCCAGCCCGCTCAGGTGGGGCAGCGCGGCTTTCTGTGTTTCCTCAACATAGGCGAGCAGGCAGCCGGCGGCACCGATGGCCAGATTCATTCCTTCCGCGCCGAATCCGGCGAGATCGCGGGTGCCGAAGAATCGGCACAATTCACGCTGACCGCTTTGAGCATCGAAATGCCAGATCGCGCGCTTGCGCAGACCACTCAGGCTGGCAACGCTGACAGGCCATCCCGAATCCTCGGAGATCAGCGTTTCCGCGGGTTGCAATCGGGCAAGTTCCGCATCGAGTTCCTGAACGGAGGCGACTTCGCTGAGCAGGAAGCGACCGCTGCCGAGGTCCACCCAGGCCAGGCCGTATCCTGCATTCCCCGCGGCGATGGCCAGCAGCAGGTTGTCGCGGCGTTCCTCCAGCAGCGCCTCATCGGTGACGGTTCCGGGAGTGACGATGCGCACCACCTTGCGTTCAACCAGTCCCTTGGCCAGTGCGGGATCCCCGATCTGTTCGCAGATGGCGACGGATTCTCCCTGCCTGACCAGGCGTGCCAGGTAGGACTCGGCAGCGTGATAAGGAACACCTGCCATCGGAATGGGTTGGCCCGCCGAGGCGCCGCGCTGGGTCAGGGTGATGTCCAGCAGTCGTGCCGCCTTGCGCGCATCGTCGTAGAACAACTCGTAGAAGTCGCCCATGCGGAAGAACAGCAACACGTCCGGATGCGCGGCCTTGGCAGCGAAAAACTGGCGCATCAGGGGCGTGTGCTGGGCGAGCTCGCTCATCAATTCAAGCCGGTGCAAAAACGGCGATTATCCCATGTCCGGCAGGCCGACTTGCATCACGGGTGGAATCAGGCGAGCGGGGCGAAGCTGGGCGCAGCCGCTTGCAGCGCAATCAACGCAGAGTGCGCAAGCGGGTCACGGAAATTCCGCGACCCGCCCTGGAGTGCGGATAGGCCTCAGCCCTGGAGCTTTTTCAGTGCCGCCGCAACGCCGGCGCCATAGGCCGGGTCGGCCTTGCTGCAATTGTCGATGTGGCGCTGCTTGATGAAGTCCGGCGCATCGCCCATGGCGCGTGCGGTGTTGTCGAACAACGCCTGCTGCTGGGCCGGGGTCATCAAGCGGAACAGATCGCCGGGTTGCTTGTAGTAGTCGGCGTCGTCCTTGCGGAAATCCCAGTGATCGGCGTTGCCACTGATCTTCAGCGGCGGTTCGCGGTACTGCGGCTGTTCCTGCCACTGGTGGAAACTGTTGGGTTCGTAGTGGGGCAGGCGGCCATAGTTGCCGTCCACGCGACCGATGCCGTCGCGGTGGTTGCTGTGCACCGGACAGCGCGCGGCGTTGACCGGAATCTGCTGGTAGTTGGTGCCCAGGCGGTAACGCTGCGCATCGGCATAGTTGGTGAGGCGGGCCTGCAACATGCGGTCGGGGGACACGCCAATGCCTGGTACCAGATTGGATGGCGCGAACGCGCTCTGCTCCACATCGGCAAAGAAATTCTCGGCATTGCGATTCAGTTCGAACACGCCGACTTCGATAAGCGGATAGTCCTTGTGTGGCCACACCTTGGTCAGGTCGAACGGGTGGTAGGGCACCTTCTCCGCATCGGCTTCGGGCATCACCTGCACGTACAGTGTCCACTTCGGGAAATCGCCGCGCGCGATCGCGTCGAACAGGTCACGCTGGTGGCTTTCGCGGTCCTTGCCAACCAGCGCCTCGGCCTCGGCGTCACTGAGATTCTTGATGCCCTGCCGGGTGCGGAAATGGAACTTCACCCAGTAGCGCTCACCGGCGGCGTTCCAGAAGCTGTAGGTGTGCGAACCGAAACCATGCATGTGGCGGTAGCTGGCGGGAATGCCGCGATCACTCATCACGATGGTCACCTGGTGCAGCGCCTCGGGCAGCAGTGTCCAGTAGTCCCAGTTGTAGGTGGCGCTGCGCAGATTGGTGTGCGGGCAGCGTTTCACTGCCTTGTTGAGGTCCGGGAACTTGAGCGGGTCGCGAATGAAGAACACGGGCGTGTTGTTGCCCACCATGTCCCAATTGCCTTCCTCGGTATAGAACTTCAGGGCAAAGCCGCGAATGTCGCGCTCGGCGTCGGCCGCGCCACGTTCGCCTGCCACGGTAGTGAAGCGCGCGAACATTTCGGTCTGCTTGCCGACCTTGGAAAAGAGGGCGGCGCGCGTGTATTGGGTGATGTCGTGGGTAACGGTGAAGGTGCCAAACGCGCCGGAACCCTTGGCATGCATGCGTCGCTCGGGGATTACTTCGCGCACGAAGTTGGCAAGTTTCTCGTTCAACCAGACATCCTGGGCCAGCAGGGGCCCACGCGGCCCGGCCGTGAGGCTGTTCTGGTTGTCCGGCACCGGGGCGCCGAAATCCGTGGTCAGATGGCTGGGCGTGAAATCTTTCGGCTTGCTCATGGCGTGCTCCGGTTGGCGGGATGTGCGGGCATTGTGGACCGCACATGTCGATAGAGGAAATTGATTGATGGAATCGATGCGATCTGGTTTGCCTATCAGAAGCGCTGCCTGGACGAGGCTCGAAAGAGGCCGGAATTGGCCTGGCCTGCTTGCGCATGGCGCGTCGCCCTACGTGGAATGCGTAGCCGAGATGGGAGCGCAAGCCTGTGTGTACGGCCGCGCACGCATTTGCTCGCATCAGCGAGGAGAAACGACGCGTTTGCAAGCATGGAACACGCGAGCCGTCGTGGATGGGCGCACCCCTGGCCCTGGGCGGACTGCAAGGCGATCATGCTTCGGTATCATGGGAAGCTGAATTGAACGGGCCGGAGTCCGGCAAGAGGAAATGACCTTGGCGACCCATCCGACCGACGAACACCTTTTCGCGCTGGGCAACACCATTGCCGAGTTGCTGATCGCGCATGGACAGACCATCGTTACCGCCGAATCCTGCACCGGAGGCTGGATTGCCAAGGTGCTGACCGATATTCCGGGCAGTTCCACCTGGTTCGAATGTGGCGTGGTGGCCTACAGTTACGAAGCCAAGGAAGCCCTGCTCGGGGTGCAGCCGCAGACGCTGGAACGCACCGGCGCGGTCAGCCAGGATACCGTGGTGGAAATGGTCTCCGGCGCGCTGGCTCGCTATGGCGCTGGCGTTGCAGTGGCAGTCACCGGCATCGCCGGGCCTGGCGGCGATGTGCCGGGCAAGCCGGTCGGCACGGTCTGGATCGGATGGAAGCGGCGCGGCGGTTATGCCAAGGCCGAACTCTTTCATTTTGCCGGTGATCGCGAAGCGGTACGCAGGCAAACGGTGCAAACCGCGCTGGATGGCGTGCGGCGAATTCTTACAAGTTGACGCGACAACTCGCGCTTCCGTAGTCGGCGCGCTGTGGAATAATCGTTGCCAGCTTTCGACAGGTCTCATTCGGTGAGATCGGCAGTCGGCACGCTCCAATCATTGAACTGAACCTGACAGGAAACCCCGATGGACGACAACAAGCGCAAGGCGCTCTCCTCCGCGTTGAGCCAGATCGAGAAGCAGTTCGGCAAGGGCGCAGTCATGCGCATGGGCGATCGCGTGAACGAAGCGGTGGCCACCATTTCCACCGGTTCGCTCGGACTGGACATTGCGCTCGGTATCGGCGGCTTGCCTTGCGGGCGCGTGGTCGAGATCTACGGGCCGGAGTCCTCCGGCAAGACCACCCTCACCCTGCAGGTGATTGCTGCTTGCCAACGCGCCGGGGGCACGGCCGCGTTCGTGGATGCCGAGCATGCGCTGGATCCGACCTATGCCGAAAAACTCGGAGTCAAGGTCGATGACCTGCTGGTGTCGCAGCCCGATACCGGCGAGCAGGCACTGGAAATCGCCGACATGCTGGTGCGCTCCAATGCCGTGGATGTGGTGGTGGTCGACTCGGTGGCCGCACTTACGCCCAAGGCGGAAATCGAGGGTGAAATGGGCGATACGCATGTCGGCCTGCAAGCGCGACTGATGAGCCAGGCCCTGCGCAAGTTGACGGCAAACATAAAGAAATCAGGATGTTTGGTGATATTCATTAACCAGATTCGCATGAAGATTGGCGTCATGTTCGGCAATCCGGAAACCACCACCGGCGGCAACGCCCTGAAGTTCTACGCCTCGGTGCGCCTGGATATCCGGCGCATCGGCGCGGTCAAGCGTGGCGAGGAAGTCATTGGTTCCGAAACCCGGGTCAAGGTGGTCAAGAACAAGGTTGCACCGCCCTTCCGCCAGGCAGAGTTCGAGATCCTGTACGGCGAGGGCAGCTCGCGTGAAGGCGAATTGATCGAGCTCGGCGTGCAGCACAATCTGGTCGAGAAGTCCGGGGCCTGGTACAGCTACAAGGGCGACCGCATTGGCCAGGGCAAGGACAATGTGCGCCTGTTCCTCAAGGAACACCCGGAGATTGCCAATGAAATCGACAGCGCCTTGCGCGAAAAGCTGCTGGTCAAATCGGGCAATTCGCCGCTGCCGGCGGTCGAAACCGAGGAAGCCTGACGCACAGTTGCCGGCTGATCGGGGCATGGCGTGACAGGCATGAGGCGCAAACCGCCGTCCGCTTCCCACGAAAGTTCCACCGAAAAGCCCGGCGCCTACGCCAAGGCGCTGGGTTTGCTGGTTCGGCGTGAGCGTTCCCAGCGTGAACTGCAAACCCGACTTGAACGCGATGGCTATTCCGCGGAGGAATCCAGCGCCGCAATGGAAACCCTGCAAGCCGGCGGACAGTTGAGCAATGCCCGTTTCGCGGAAATGCTGGCACGCACTCGCAGCAGCAATGGATACGGCCCGCTTCGGATAACCGCCGAACTTCGCACCCACGCCATCACCGATGCCGAGATCCGCGCTGTTCTTGATGCCCTGGATGTTGATTGGCAGGAGCTTGCGCAGCGCCAGTTGCGCCGGCATTTCGGGCAGGGCGCTGCGGCAGACGCCAAGGCGCGCGCGCGGCAGGCGGCCTTTCTCTTGCGCCGCGGCTTTGATGCCGCCACAGTAAGCGCCCTCACGCGCAGCAAAACCTGAGGCAACGCTGATCCATTTCCGTCATTCGCGCCTTCGCGGGATCGACGAACGATTGGAACGTGAATCAACGGCGCCTCAAGGACTCGACAGCCGGAATCGATTGCCCCGGGTTGCACGTCGGGTCCTCAGGTTTGCGCGCCCATCCCGTTTCCCATTTCCGACTCTGCAAATTCGCTCCAGATGAAAACCAGCGCTGAAATCCGCTCCGACTTCCTCGAATTCTTTCGTGGCAAGGGCCACACCGTGGTGCCCTCCAGCTCATTGGTGCCGGCCAGCGACCCCACCCTGATGTTCACCAACTCGGGCATGGTGCCGTTCAAGAATGCCTTTCTGGGCAGCGAAAAACCGCCCGGCCCGCGAGTTGTCGATGTGCAGCGCTGCCTGCGCGCAGGTGGCAAGCACAACGATTTGGACCAGGTCGGTTACACCGCGCGCCACCACACCTTCTTCGAGATGCTTGGCAATTGGTCGTTCGGCGATTATTTCAAGCGCGACGCCATTCTCTGGGCCTGGGAACTGCTGACCCGGGTTTGGGGGCTTCCCGCTGAGCGCCTGCTTGCCACGGTCTACCACACCGACGACGAGGCTTTCGCCATCTGGCGCGATGAAGTCGGCTTGCCGGTGGAACGCATCATCCGCATCGGCGACAACAAGGGAGCGGCGTTTGCTTCGGACAATTTCTGGCAGATGGCCGACACCGGTCCCTGCGGACCCTGCACCGAAATTTTCTACGACCACGGCGCGCATATTGCCGGCGGGCCGCCGGGATCGCCGGACGAGGACGGTGATCGATTCATCGAGATCTGGAACCTCGTGTTCATGCAGTTTGATCGCGCCGAGGATGGCACCCTCACGCCGTTGCCCGCGCCGTGCGTGGATACCGGCATGGGCCTGGAAAGGCTTGCCGCGATCCTGCAAAAGGTTCATTCCAACTACGAGATCGACCTGTTCCGCCACCTGATTGCGGCGGCGTCCCGGCTGACCGGCGTGAAGGACACGGAAAACAAGTCGCTGCGCGTGATTGCCGATCATATCCGCGCCTGCTCGTTCCTGATTGTCGATGGCGTGCTGCCCTCCAACGAAGGTCGCGGCTACGTCCTGCGTCGGATCATCCGGCGTGCCTTGCGCCACGGCTGGATGCTGAACGTGCGCGGTGAGTTTTTCTGGCGCATGGTGGAGCCGCTGGTCGAGCAGATGGGCGATGCCTATGCGGAGCTGAAAGCCAAGCGCGAGTTTGTCGAACGCGCACTGAAGGCCGAGGAGGAACGCTTCGGGGAAACCCTGGAGCAGGGCATGAAGGTGTTCGAGGATGTCGCCTCGCGTTCCTCGTCGGAGATTGCCGGGAGCGAAGCGTTCCGCCTGTACGACACCTACGGGTTCCCGGTTGACCTGACCGCGGACATTGCACGCGAACGCGGCCTGTCGGTTGACATGCCGGGCTTCAACAAGGCCATGAACGAACAACGCGAACGCGCGCGTTCCGCCAGCAGCTTCGAGTCGAAAGGGCAATTGCCTGCCGAATTGGCCAGTTCACTCGAAGCCACCCGCTTCTCCGGATATGCCACGTGTGCCGAAGCCGATGAGCGCGTGCTTGCGATTGTGCGCGGCGGCAAGAAGTTGGATGAACTGAACACCGGCGAGGAAGCCATCATCCTGCTCGACCGCACGCCGTTCTATGCCGAGTCGGGCGGACAGGTTGGAGACTGCGGGGAACTGCGCACTCCGAATGGAACGTTCCAGGTCACTGACACGATCAAGCTGGGCGGCGTCTTCCATGGCCATGTCGGACGCTGGCAGGGGCAGGCGGCACTGACGCCCGGCACGATGGTCGAAGCCATCGTCGACCAGGATCGGCGCAGGTCCATCGTCCTCAATCATTCCGCCACCCATCTGCTGCATGCGGCACTGCGCACGGTGCTTGGCGAACATGTCACGCAGAAGGGATCGCTGGTGGCCCCGGATCGCCTGCGCTTCGACTTTGCGCATTTCCAGCCGGTCTCGCCCGCCGAACTGCGCCGGATCGAAGACCTGGTGAATGCGCAGATCCGTGGCAACCATGAAGCGGAAGTGCACAACATGGGTTATGACGACGCCATCAACATGGGTGCCATGGCCTTGTTTGGCGAGAAATACGGTGATCATGTCCGGGTGCTCAGGATGGGCGAATTTTCCACCGAGCTGTGCGGAGGCACGCATGTGACGCGTACCGGCGACATTGGCCTGTTCAAGTTGCTGGGCGAAGGTGGTGTTGCGTCAGGTATCCGTCGCATCGAGGCAATCACGGGTGCGGATGCCACCACCCATGTGGTCGACGAGGAGCGCCGGCTGGGTGAGCTCGCGCAAATGCTCTCGAGCTCTCCGCTGGATGCGGTGGAGAAGCTGCGTCAGTTGCTGGACAAGCAGAAGAAGCTTGAGCGCGAGCTGGAATCGTTCAAGGCCAAGGCAGCCAGTGCCGCGAGCGCCGATCTTGAAGGCCAGGCCGTCGAGGTTGGCGGCATCCGCGTGCTCGCCGCACGCCTGGATGGGCTGGATGCCAAATCCCTGCGCGACAGCGTGGATCAATTGAAAGTGAAACTGGGCGATTGCGTGGTGCTGCTCGCCTCCGGTGCGGACGGGCGCATCGCGCTGGTTGGCGGCGTCGGCGGCAAGGCGTTGGGTCGCATCAAGGCGGGTGACGTGGTTGCCCATGTGGCTGCTGCCATTGGCGGCAAGGGCGGAGGACGGCCGGACATGGCCCAGGGCGGCGGAACCGATTCACCGGCAGTAGCCAGCGTGCTTTCGTCGTTGCCACAGTGGATTGGAAAAACGCTGGCGTAAGGCGCAACCGGCGGCATTTGGCGCTTTCGTTTGCGTCCGGCCAAGTGCTTCGCTTAGTATGCTTTCGTCGCTTTGGCGGTCATTCTCTGGATGCGGATGAGTGACCTCAACGGGGCAAAAAGCTGCGAGGGGGCGGGCTGCGAAACCAGCTAGGGAGGTTGGTTTCGGTCCCGGGATCCAATGAAGGCGTGTGCCGGGAGCGGTACGTGCCAGCAACGGACCGGATCGACAAACGGGTTCCAAGGAGCAGACAACATGTTGATTTTGACCCGCCGTGTCGGGGAAACCCTGATGATAGGCGACGAAGTGACGGTCACCGTTCTGGGCGTGAAGGGCAATCAGGTTCGCATCGGAATCAATGCCCCGAAAGACGTCTCGGTACATCGAGAAGAAATCTATCAACGCATCAAGCGCGAGCAGGGCCCAGGGTCCGAGGACGCGGGCGGCGCCGCGGATTCCTGAGCTTTACCCGGCGTTGCGCGCCGAGTATCCTTCGCGTCCCGCCGAATCAGGCGAACCCGCGAACCTCCAGTTTGCGGAGCAAGAATCCGGAGAGATGGCCGAGTGGTCGAAGGCGCTCCCCTGCTAAGGGAGTATAGGGTCAAAAGCTCTATCGAGGGTTCGAATCCCTCTCTCTCCGCCAGATACGACAAAGGCCCCAATCGGGGCCTTTGTCGTATCTGGCGGAGAGAGAGGTGCGGACGAAACCTCCGGGTTCGACAAATTCGTCAGGAACGAATTTGGACAGCCGAATGGCTGGCCCGAGCGCTTGGCGCGAGGGTGAGGCTCAGGGACGAGCCGAACATATCCCTCTCGATGTTGGGTTGGAGCTCGGTCAGGGCCTTTTTCGTATCTGGCGGAGAGAGAGGTGTGGACGAAACCTCCGGGGTCGACAAATTCGTCGGGAACGAATTTGGACAGCCGAACGGCTGGCCCGAGCGCTGCTCGCGAGGGTGAGGCTCAGGGATGAGCCGAGCATATCCCTCTCGATGTTGGGTTGGATCTCTGTCAGGGCCTTTGTCGTATCTGGCGGAGAGAGAGGTGTGGATGAAACCTCCGGGGTCGACAAATTCGTCGGGAACGAATTTGGACAGCCGAACGGCTGGCCCGAGCGCTGCTCGCGAGGGTGAGGCTCAGGGATGAGCCGAGCATATCCCTCTCGATGTTGGGTTGGAGCTCCGTCAGGGCCTTTTTCGTATCTGGCGGAGAGAGAGGTGTGGACGAAACCTCCGGGTTGATTCGGGCCATTCCCGGCCCTCACCCTTCGGGCCATCGCCGATGGCGATGTTCGCTTCGGCATCCTGCCTTCGCAGTGACAAATTCGTCGGGAACGAATTTGGACAGCCCAAGGAGCCTGGGCGCTTGGCGCGAGGGTGAGGCTCAGGGATGAGCCGAGCATATCCCTCGCGATGTTGGTCTGGAATTCAGTCGAGGCCTTTTTCGTATCTGGCGGAGAGAGAGGGAGGACGTGCAATCCGGTTGCTTCGGGTCATGGGTCGCCCCCGCGTGGACTCTGGATGTATTCCATGTAAACCACGTCGGGAGGCGGCTCCTCGAAACCGAACTTCGCGTAAAGGAACTTCGCGTCACCATTGGCGACCAGGGTGATATACGCAGATTCGGGTGCGTTGCGACGCAGCCAGAGATCCAGGCTTTTCATGATTTGACGTCCGAGGCCGCGACCTTGCCAGGCGGGAACAACCGCGATGTCGGCAATGACAAATACCGTGCCGTTGTCTCCGATCACGCGACCCATGCCGATAATTTCCCTTTCGTGAAGCAAGCTGACGCCATACAGGGTGTTCGCAAGTCCACGGCGTGATGCTTCAAGCGTTTTCTGTGCGAGCCCTGCCTCAGCTCGAATTCGACGGTAGTGCTCCAAATCGGGAAACTGCTCAATCAGTTGCACAGCGGTGTGCACGGATCCGCTCATGACGCCAAGGCTCCCGTTGCATGTGGAAGGACAAGGTGTTACATACTGAGCCATATGGTTCAGTATAATCAAGCCAGGCTCGACGCCTCCTTTGCCGCACTTTCGGATGTCACGCGGCGTGGTGTTCTTGAACATCTCGGTCGAACGGATTCATCCATAACCGACCTGGCCGACAGGTTCCACATGACCCTAACGGGCATGCGAAAGCACGTGGCGGTTCTCGAGCGTGCCGGTCTCGTGACGAGCGTGAAAATCGGGCGCGTGCGTACTTGTACTCTTGGCCGCAGGCAATTGGGTGAAGAAGCAGCGTGGCTCAACAGACACCGCGAAATGTGGGGCGCGCGATTCAACGAGCTGGACAGGGTCATCGAGGACCTCAAACGAAAGGATGAGCGTGATGGTCGAAGAAAGCGCAAGTGATAGCACCGCTCCGCAGGAGCGCACGATCGTGAATCGAGTATCCGACCGTGAACTCGTGGTGACGCGAATTTTCAATGCGCCAGCACGCCTGGTCTTTGAAGCCTGGACCAAGCCTGAGCTGTTTCAGCGATGGTGGGTTCCAAAGTCCTGCGGCCTGACCATGGTTTCCTGTGTCATGGATGTTCGCGAAGGTGGTACGTATCGCCTCGAATTCCACCATCCATCGGCTCCCGAGACCATGGCGGTTCATGGTCGGTATTTGGAAGTGACTGCGCATTCGCGTCTGGTATGGACCAATGAGGAAGCGGGTGACAACGGCCAGATCACAACCGTCACGCTTGAGGAGATCGGTGGCAACACGCGACTGGTCATGCATGACCTCTACCCATCGAAAGCGGCGCTCGACGAAGCCATTGAGTCCGGCAGCACCAGCGGTCTGGATGAAACCTTCGATCAACTCCACAGGTTTGTCAGGGGTCAAGCTGGAAAGAATGGATGAGATGCTGATTGCAATGCTCAGCGACAATAGCGCGTGAAGGTGATGTTTCGCAGCGAAGGTCGAAAAGAGCGCCTCGCTCGCAAGCCGTGGCATCATGCATGAACTCTTGATGCAATCTGCGGAGGCTCGCATGCCGAATCGCTATCCCGTTTCCGCGCAATTTGCCGCTCGCGCTCGCGTGGACAAAGCTCGCTACCAGCGGGACTATGCCAAATCACTGGCCGACCCCGAGGCATTCTGGGGCGAGGTAGGCAAACGCCTGGACTGGATCAAGCCGTACTCGAAGGTCAGGGATGTGTCCTTCAATGCCGACGATCTGCATGTCCGCTGGTATGAAGACGGCACGCTGAACGTGGCAGCCAACTGCCTTGATCGTCACCTGGAAACGCGCGGCGACAAGACCGCAATCATCTGGGAAGGTGATGATCCTGCGGAATCCCGGCGCATCAGCTATCGCGAGTTGCACGCCGAGGTGTGCAAGGCGGCGAACCTGCTGGCGAATCTGGGCGTCGTGAAGGGTGATCGGGTGGCGATCTACCTGCCGATGATCCCGGAAGCGGCCATCGCCATGCTCGCCTGCGCGCGCATTGGAGCCATTCACACCGTCGTGTTCGGCGGGTTCTCGCCGGATTCGCTGGCCAGTCGCATTGCCGACTGCCAATGCAAACTGGTGATCACGGCCGATGAAGGCTTGCGTGGCGGCAAGGCCACGGCACTCAAGGCCAATGTCGATGCGGCCTTGCTGCGCCCGCGCACCAATTCCGTGGAAACCGTTCTGGTGGTGAGGCGAACCGGTGGTGCGATCAACATGCAGGTGCCGCGTGACCGCTGGTGGCATGCGCTGATGGAAGGCCAGTCCACGCGGCATGCCGCGGTGGCCTGCGAGGCAGAGCATCCCTTGTTCATCCTCTACACTTCCGGTTCCACCGGCGCTCCGAAGGGCGTGCTGCACACCACTGGCGGCTACCTGGTGTTCATCAGCTACACCCACGAATGCGTGTTCGACCTGCGCGAAGACGACGTGTACTGGTGCACGGCCGATGTTGGCTGGGTGACCGGACACAGCTACATGGTGTACGGACCGTTGGCCAACGGCGCGACTTCGTTGATGTTCGAGGGCGTGCCCAGCTATCCGGACAGTTCCCGGTTCTGGCGTGTGGTGGACAAGCACCAGGTGAGCATCTTCTACACGGCTCCAACCGCCATCCGCGCATTGATGCGCGAGGGTGAGGCACCGGTCAAGGCGGCTTCGCGATCCAGTTTGCGCGTACTCGGTTCCGTGGGCGAGCCGATCAATCCGGAAGCCTGGGAATGGTATAGCCGGGTGGTCGGCGACTCGCGCTGTCCGGTCGTGGATACCTGGTGGCAAACGGAAACCGGCGGCATCCTGATTTCACCCTTGCCGGGTGCCATCGATCTCAAGCCGGGCTCGGCCACCTTGCCGTTCTACGGCATCAAGCCCGAATTGATGGATGCCAACGGCGTTCTGCTCGAAGGCGCGGCCGAAGGCAATCTGGTTCTGGCCGATTCCTGGCCCGGGCAAATGCGCACCGTCTACGGCGATCACCAGCGCTTCATCGACACCTATTTCAAGGCCTATCCTGGCTATTACTTCAGCGGGGATGGTGCGCGCCGCGATGAGGATGGCTACTTCTGGATCACCGGGCGCGTGGACGACGTCATCAATGTCTCCGGCCATCGGCTGGGCACGGCCGAAGTGGAGAGCGCGCTGGTGGCCCATGCCAGCGTTGCTGAAGCAGCAGTGGTGGGATGCCCGCACGACATCAAGGGGCAGGGCATCTACGCCTATGTCACCCTCAAGCTCGGAGTCGAATCCAGCGACGAGTTGCGCAAGGAACTCATTGCCTGGGTGCGCAAGGAAATCGGCCCCATCGCCACCCCCGACCATCTTCAATGGGCGCCCGGATTGCCGAAAACACGATCAGGCAAGATCATGCGCCGCATCTTGAGGAAGATTGCGGAAAACCTGCCGGAACAGCTCGGCGACATATCCACCCTGGCCGATCCCTCGGTGGTGCAGCACCTGGTCGAGCAGCGTTTGATTCGCTGACGGCTGCACCCTTTGATCGACGTTGCCTCAAGTCGGCGAGTATTCAAGTCGTCATCCCGGCAAAAGCCGGGATCCATCTTGATTTCAAGGGCATGTGTTCATCGCGCCGATGGATTTCGGCTCGCGCAGGATTGACGGCATTGGCAACCGGTTCGACGTTACCTCAGTTAGAAAGCTGGGTGCCCGACGCCAGCAGCGAATCGGTCCTATCCGCCTTGCGACGCGCCTGTGGCATGCGATGGCCGTGCACAATGAAGTAGACGTTTTCCGCAATGTTGGTGGCGTGATCGCCAATGCGCTCGATGTTCTTGGCCATGAACAGCAGGTGCGTGCACGCGGTGATGGTGCGTGGATCTTCCATCATGTAAGTCAACAGTTCGCGGAACATGCCGGTGTACAGGCCATCCAGTTCCTCGTCACGCGCCCAGGCCAGCAAGGCACGATCGGCGTCGCGGTCGCGATAGGCAAGCAGTACCTCGCCGAGGATGTCCCCGGCCAGTTTTCCCAGTCGCGGCAGGCTGAACACGGGACGAACGCGCTCCACGCGGTTGAGCGCGATGGCACGCTTGGCGACGTTGGCTGCGTAGTCACCGATGCGTTCGATGTCCGAGGCGATGCGCAAGGCGGCCAGCACTTCGCGCAGGTCGCCAGCCATCGGTTGGCGCAGTGCGAGGAGACGGATCACGTCGTGGCTGACCTCAAGTTCGAGCTTGTCCACCTCCTGGTCGCTGTCGACAATGCTTTGCGCGGTTTCGCTGTCGCGCTCCATCGCTGCATTGATGGCCGCCTCCAATTCATTGAGCGCAAGGTCGCCCATGCGCAGGATTTCCCCGGTCAGGCGGTCCAATTCTTCGTCGTAGCTTTTCACGATGTGCTCACTGGTCTGATGCATGTGCGGTTCCTCAGCCGAAGCGGCCGGTGATGTAATCCTCGGTCTGTTTCTTGCCGGGTTGGGTGAACAGCTTTTCGGTGGGGCCGAATTCCACCAACTCGCCGAGGTACATGAAGGCGGTGAAGTCCGAGCAGCGTGCCGCCTGCTGCATGTTGTGGGTGACGATGGCGATGGTGAAGTCGCCGGCCAACTCTGCGATCAGTTGCTCGATGCGGCTGGTTGCTATCGGGTCGAGGGCGGATGTTGGTTCGTCAAGCAACAACACATCCGGCTTCAAGGCCACCGCTCGGGCAATGCACAGGCGTTGCTGCTGGCCACCGGAAAGCCCAAGTGCGCTTTGCTTGAGCTTGTCCTTCACCTCATCCCACAGCGCAGCCTGGTTCAGTGCCTGCTCGACGCGCACGTTCATTTCCGCCTTGGACAGCTTCTCGTAGTGGCGGATGGCGTAAGCCACGTTTTCGAAGATCGTCATCGGAAACGGCACCGGCTTCTGGAACACCATGCCGACCTTGCTGCGCAGCTGGTTGAGCGAGTACTTGGGATGCAGGATGTTCTCGCCATCCAGGAGGAGTTCGCCGCTGGCAACCTGTTTCGGATAGATCGAGTAGATGCGATTGAAGGTGCGCAGCAAGGTTGACTTGCCGCAACCGGATGGCCCGATCAGCGCGGTCACGCGATTGGCGGCGATGTCCAGGCTGACATCCTTGATCGCATGGAAGCGGTCATAGTGGAAGTTCAACCTGCGCGCGCTCATCTTTGCGGTTGCGTTGGCGGCCACGGCCCGCGGCGAGTGCGCCACCACCGGTGCGTTCATGGAAAAGGCAAGCTCAGTCATGGCGAACTTTGTTCCTGGAAAGGATGGCGCGTGCCAGCAGGCTCAGCACCAGTACGAAGAAGGTGAGGACCAGGGCGCCGGCCCAGGCCAGGGTGTGCCAGGACTCATACGGGCTGGCGGTGAACTGGTTCATCACCACCGGCACGCTGGCCATCGGGCTGGCGAGATCTGTGCTCCAGTACTGGTTGCCGAACGAGGTGAACAGCAAGGGTGCGGTCTCGCCGCTGATGCGCGCCAGGGCAAGCAGGATTCCGGTGACGATGCCTGCGGATGCGCCGCGATAAAGCACCTGCACGATCACCTTCCATTGCGGTACGCCGAGTGAAAGTGCGGCTTCGCGCATCTGTGCCGGAACCAGCCGCAACATTTCATCCGTAGTGCGCACGATGACGGGAATGACGATGAATGCCAGGGATATGGCGCCGGCAATGGCGGAGAAGCCGGTTCCCATCTGCGCCACGACCAGGGTGTAGACAAACAGGCCGAGCACGATGGATGGGGCGGAGAGCAGGATGTCATTGACGAAGCGCACGACCATGCCGATCCTGCGCGCACCGGCGTACTCCGACAGCCAGGTTCCCGCGGCAATACCCAACGGGGCGCCCATGAGTATTGCCAGACCACACATGATTGCGCTGCCAAAGAAGGCGTTTGCCAAGCCACCGCTTTCCTGCGGAGGCGGGGTGCTTTGCGTGAACAGCGCCCAGTCGATTCCGACCAGCCCCTTGCTGATGGTGGTCCAAAGGATCCAGCCGAGAAAGACGAGGCCAAACAATGCCGCTGCGCAGGACAAAGTCATGGCAATGGCATTGATGGCGCTGCGCTTGCGCAACAGGCGTTGCGACGTGCGGTTCTGAGGACTCTGCACGGGGTTCATCGCACGCCCTCGCGACGCGACAAGCGCAACAACATCAGGCGTGCGATGGCGAGAATGAAGAAGGTCACCACGAACAGCACGAATCCGAGAAGCAGCAAGGCTGATCGGTAGCTGTCGGTGGCTTCGGCAAAATCATTGGCGATCAAGGCGGCGATGGTTGTGCCGGGCTCCAGCAGCGAAGCCGAAAAGCGCACGGTGTTGCCGACGACGTAGGCAACCGCCATGGTTTCTCCAAGCGCGCGACCCAGGCCGAGAAAGACGCCGCCGATGACGGCCGAGCGGGTGTAAGGCAAGACGATGTTCCAGACCACTTCCCAGCGTGTCGCGCCCAGTGCATAGGCGGATTCCTTGAGTCTGACCGGAACGGTGAGGAATACCTCGCGCATGACCGAGGAGATGAACGGAATGACCATGATCGAGAGCACGAAGCCGGCAGTGAGCAGGCCGATGCCGATGGGTGGGCCCTGGAACAATTCGCCGATGAACGGCAGCGCACCGAGGTGATCGTTGAGCCAGGGGGTGACGTATGCGGTCATCATCGGGACCAGTACGAAGAGCCCCCACATGCCGTAGATGATGGACGGGATGCCGGCCAGCAATTCGATGGCCGAGCCGACGGGAGTGCGCAACCAGACGGGCGCTACTTCGGTCAGGTAGACGGCGATACCGAAACTCACCGGCACTGCGATCATCAAGGCGATCACCGAAGTGACCAGTGTTCCGAAGATCGGTACCAGCGCGCCGTATCGGTTCTCGACCGGGTTCCACTCAGTGGAGAAGAAGAACCCCAGCCCTTGCTCGGAGAGTACCTCGCGGCCACCCCAAAGCATGGAGAAGGCGACGCCGATCAGGGAAACCAGGACGATGAAGGCTGCCAGCACGACCAGTGTGCGAAACTTGCGGTCGGCCGACGCGTCGCGTCGTGCTTGTGTGACGAGCCTGGTGTGCGTGACTGCAATGCTGGTCATGTCGGGTTCCGCCGGATCTCATTGATGCGCGGGTCACGGGGCTCCCCGTGACCCGGCACTGTCGGGTGGTTGATTACTTGACGCGGGCGGCCCAGTACGCCTTGATCTGTTCGACCAGGCTGTCCGGCAGGGGGACGTAGTCCAAGGCTGCAGCCTGCTGCTTGCCGTCTGCATAGCCCCAGGCAAAGAACTCGCGGGCTGCCTTGGCACGCTCGGCATCCTTGGGTTCTGCGCGCATCATGGCGAACACCGTGGCGCTGATCGGCCATGCCTCCTGGCCAGGAGCATTGGTGATGATCAGGCTGAAGTCGCTGGTGCTGGCCCAGTCGGCGCTGGCCGCCGCCGCAGCAAAAGTTTCCGCGCTCGGAGTGACAAAGGTGCCGGCTGCATTTTGCAACCGGGTGAACGACATCTTGCTCTGCAGGGCGTAGGAAAGCTCAACGTAGCCGATCGAGTTCTTCACCTGCTTGACGTAGGCCGCAACACCTTCGTTGCCCTTGCCACCAAGGCCATCCGGCCACTTTACCGACGTACCGGAACCCACTTCCGTCTTCCATGCGGGGCTGACCTTGGAAAGATAGTCGGTGAAGTTGAATGTGCTTCCCGAACCATCCGAACGATGCACGATGGTGATCTTGGTGTCGGGCAGGGAGACGCCCTCGTTGATGCCCGTGATGGCCGCGTCATTCCAGCGCGTGACCTTGCCGAGGAAGATGTCGGCGAGCAACGTGCCGGTGAGCTTGAGCCGACCGGGCTCGATGCCTTCCACATTGATCACCGGGACCACGCCACCGATGGTGACCGGGAACTGGATCAAGCCGGCTTCAGTGAGCTCAGCCGGTTCCATGGGCTTGTCGGACGCACCGAAGTCCACGGTGGAGGCCTTGATCTGGGCAATGCCGCCACTGGAGCCGATCGACTGGTAGTTGATCTTGTTGCCGGTGGCCGCGTTGTAATCCGCCGACCACTTGGACATCAACGGATAGACGAACGAAGAACCGGCACCGGTGACTTCCGCGGCAAATGCGCTTGTACCGGCGAGTGCTGCGGCCAAGCCAAAAGTGGCCGCGGTCAATCGGGTTGAAACGGTCATGCAGGCAACTCCTTGAGGTTGAATACAAAGCAGCGAGGCGCACTTTGTAGTGACTCAAGGTTGCAGAAGCATGAGAGAAATATTGCAGCCGTGTTACATCGCCCCCGAATTCTCCGTGCTGGGCGGGCCAGCATTCGCCTTTGCAGGAGCCCGTTCACGGGCGAACGGTTCAGGGTGTCGTGTCGAGGATCTGCATGGTCAAGGCATGCAGAATGCGCAGATCTTCATCATCCAGTTCCACGCTCTCGATGCCGCGGAAATGCAGGTGGAACGCGCGCACCGTTGCCGGCCGGTCATCCAGCGAATAACCAATCAGGCGCAGGGCCAACCAGGGATCGAAGCCGGGAGGAACTTCAATATCGGCATCCCCGGGCCACAATCCGAATCCCGCATCGGCCAGGCGCTTCCATGGAAATTCGCGGCTCGGGTCCACCTTGCGCACAGGAGCGAGATCGGCGTGACCGATAATCTGCGAACGCGCGATGGAATAGCGTTCGCACAGGTCTTCCAGCAGCACCAGCAGGCTGTCGATCTGCGCGGCGGGAAAGGGATCGATGCCGTTGTTGTCCAGTTCGATACCAATGGAAATGCTGTTGATATCGGTGAGCCCGTGCCAACTGCCGGCCCCCGCGTGCCAGGCGCGTTCGTTGTCGGCAACCAGTTGGTAGCGCTTGCCATCATGTCCAACCAGATAGTGCGCGCTGACCGGCCCCTGGCTGTTGCGCGTACGCAGCGTGTGCAGTGATTCCTGCACCGAATCCTCCTCGGTGTGGTGGATCACGATCAGCACGGGCTTGCGCAACTCGTGATTTGCCGAGGGTACCCATTGCGCCAGTGGGTTGCGTGGTGGCAGTGGTGCGCAGGCAGCCACCGCCATGCCGAGCAGACCCAGCGCAACTGGCAACCTCAGGTCAATCGCCACTGATGTAATCCGGTCCCTTGCCCGCGGTCTTCTCGTATACCCCTTTGCCGGCGCGCTTGTATTGGGTGAAGCCATGCTTGCCGACGTGGCTTTCGCTGGTGCGATGCGATTGTCCGGAAACAACCTGCGGCGCGCTGATGACCCGATGCACCGGATTTCCACAGGCCGGGCAGCGGGTCAGCGCAGGATCTGCAAGACGCTGCAACAGATCAAATCCGGCAACGCAGTCGGCGCAGGATTCCTGGTCTGGCTTGTACTGATAGATCGGCATGTCGGGAGAATGGGGTGGCCGGGTGGATGATTCAATTGGGCTCGGTTTCGAAAACGGTCGTTCTGGCTGCATCCGTGCCATTGGACTCGCTCAGCATCTTCCAGCGGTTGATGATGGTGCAAAACAGTTCGGCCGTGCGTTCCGTGTCGTACACGGCGCCATGCGCCTGTGCTGGATCCCATTGTCCGCCTGCCGCCACGACTGCGCGGGCAAGCACCGTCTGTCCATAGGCCAGGCCGGCCAGGGTGACCGTGTCGAAATTGCTGAAGGGATGAAACGGATTGCGCTTGTGGCCAGTGCGACGCACCGCGGCATTCAGGAAGCCAAGATCGAAGGCCGCGTTGTGGCCCACGAGGATCGCGCGCTGGCAGTCCGCATCGCGCAATGCCTTGCGTACCGGGGCGAAGATGTGGTCAAGCGCCGCGCGTTCCTCGCGCGCGTCGCGGAAAGGATGGTCCGGATCGATTCCGGTTATCTCCAGGGCCTGCTGCTCGATGTTGGCGCCGGGAAAGGGGGCAACGTGGGTGGATACGGCCGGCTGTGGATAGAGGACGCCTTGGTCATCCATGCCAATCACCACCACGGCGATCTCCAGCAAGGCATCGCGCTCGGCGTCGAATCCACCGGTTTCCACGTCGACGACGACAGGCAGGAAGCCGCGGAATCGCTCGGCAATGCGGCGCACGGAATGGGAAGCGGACATTCTTGAAGGATAGCTGATCTGCGGCGAACCGGCGCCCACTTGGACCTGTGCAAGCTTGACGGCATCCACAAGGATCGGTAACCGGACTGCTTTGAAAATGCAACGATGCAGTAACAATTGCCCGCTAGTTTGCGGCCGCCGATGCCAGCCAGTTTGGCATTCACCCGCCTCTCCACCAACCAGCGAATCCACCATGAAACTTCCAGTCTCACGCGTCCTTGCAGTACTGATCAGTTCAACCCTGGCCTCACAAGCGCAGGCAGATGTCGCCATCGACGTCATCGGCGGCTATGAAGTCAGTTTTTCCGGTCTTGTCCAGGCTGATGGCAATTGGTTCAACAACGATGTGGTCGATCTGAATGGATCCAGCGGCATCAACGGCAAGGACAGCGAATTCGAATTGCGCCGAGCGGAGTTGGTGCTCAGCGGCAAGGGCACCCTGTTCGACTGGGTCATGGGTTACGACGCCAAGGCCGACAAGTGGCTGGACGTGAACCTCAAATGGAAGCGTGGTTCCAGCTACCTCATGGTGGGTCAGTTCAAGCAGCCCAACAGCATGGAAGAGCTGAGCAGCACGAAAAACAATGATTTCATTTCCAAAGCCATGACCACCAACACCTTCGGGCTCAGCCGCCGCGTGGGTGTTGCCTATGGCGCAGACAACGCGCAGTGGGGCTACAGCGTCAGCGCGTTCGGCCGGGAAATGACCCGTGGCTTGGCGAAGGGGCAGGGCGTGGGCGGCCGCGTTTACTACGCGCCTTTCGTCGAATCCGGTCGCTTCCTGCATTTGGGAGCTTCCTTGCTCGACTACGACACGAGCAATGACACCCAGCGCTGGCGCATCCGACCCGATGCCGACCTCGCCACACAACGTTTGCTGGATACCGGCAACATCACCAATGCCGACCGGATCCGCACGGCGGGCCTGGAAGCAGCATGGGTGAATGGACCCATCAAGCTGCAGGCCGAGTACATGCGCTCAAAGACCTCGCGCACGAACGAAAGCGCGGGTGCCGACTTTGATGCGGACAGCTGGTACGTGTCCGGGTTGTGGAACCTGACGGGTGAGACCTGGGGCTACAAGGGAGGAACGCCCACCACCAAGGGCGCCGACGATCCGGCTTCCGGCATGTGGCAGCTGGGTTTGCGAGTGGATGGTGCGAACCTCAACGATGGAGCGATCAAGGGCGGTCAGGGAACCAATCTCACCCTCGGCGTGAACTGGTACTGGCGTTCCAACGCCAAGTTCATGCTCAACTACGTTGCCGTGCAGAGTTCGAAGTTCAGCGCCAGCGCGGGTGAAGACATCGACGACAACCCCGGCATCCTCGAGGCACGCGCGCAGTTCTATTGGTAAGCACGCCGCTCGGCAATTGACCCGCCCGCAGCGGAATGCCGGGCGGGTCGGTGCTTCAGGAGCGAGGGTGGCAGCTCCGCCAGCGACACTCTGGGCGAAGTGGCACGTTTATGCGTTGTCGTCGGACAACGCATGTGCCGCTGAGCGACCGCCAAGGACGGCGGAAGTGCAGGAATTGCAGGAGCAATTTCCTGCCGACCGGCCATGGATGGCCGGGCCGGAAAGCGCTCCATGGATGGCTGCTTGCCGGGATGTGCTCTTGATCTGAAAAGAGGGTGGCAGCTCCGCCAGCGACACTCCGGCACCCGAGTCACTTGCTGCCGTTGCTTCCTTCCGGACCTGGCGGAGTTCACAAGCTATCGTCGCGAAGGCACCAACGGAGCCGCCATAGATTGGCGGATTCAAGTTCACGCCGGGTTGCCAAAGAATCTGGCGGAGAGAGAGCGGGATGTACTCGGCACTTCCTGTGCCTCGCCCTTGCTAGGCTGTTGAAATACTACCTGCGTTGCCATTGCAGCGTTAAAAGCAGGCTCAAAATGCTCATTTACTCTGTGTAAACTGCGCTTTTTCGCCTGCTTTTGCCTTGCACTGGCTGCCTCGCCAACGTATTTCAACAACCTACCAGGGCAGCTTGCGCTGCTCGCATCGGCTGTCCTGCCGATGCGTCGAACCCATCGTACCTATTTTCGCGGGTTCGAACCCGCTTTCCCACAGTCCCGCAAAAAAAGCATCCTGCTACTCGATCTGCTGAAGATGCTCAAAACTGGCGGAGAGAGCGGGATTCGAACCCGCGAAGCGGGGTTAAGCCGCTTACACACTTTCCAGGCGTGCTCCTTCAACCACTCGGACATCTCTCCGCATTCCCCGCTGCGCAGCTTTCCTGGCACGCAGCAACGGGGCGCGGAGGATACTAGGCCTGCTTCATGCAGACAAGCGCCAGGCTCGCCATTTGGCCAGCGCGTTGAATACTTGGCACAATCGGCGGACTTCCCCGCGGATTCGGCAATGTCCTATCTGGTTCTCGCGCGCAAATGGCGTCCCCGGCAGTTTGGCGAGCTGATCGGCCAGGAGCATGTCGTGCGCGCGCTGTCGCATGCGCTGGATTCGAACCGCATCCACCATGCATTCCTGTTCACGGGTACGCGTGGCGTCGGCAAGACCACGATCGCGCGCATTTTCGCCAAGTCGCTGAACTGCGAGAAAGGTCCGACTTCGCATCCGTGTGGCGAGTGCGGCATCTGTGTCGATATCGACGCAGGCCGCTTCGTGGACCTGCTGGAAATCGACGCCGCCAGCAACACAGGCATCGACAATGTGCGCGACCTGATCGACAACGCGCAGTATGTGCCGGGGCGCGGCCGCTACAAGGTCTATCTGATCGACGAAGTGCACATGCTGTCCAAGGCTGCCTTCAACGCGCTGTTGAAGACGCTGGAAGAACCGCCGCCGCATGTGAAATTCCTGCTCGCCACCACCGATCCGCAAAAGCTGCCGGTCACCGTGCTGTCGCGCTGCATCAAGTTCAACCTCAAGCGCCTGACCCTGGAACAGATCAGCGGCCAGATGCGACACATATTGGGCGCCGAGAAGATCGAATTCGATGACGAAGCGATCGATGTGCTGGCGCGCGCGGCGGATGGTTCCTTGCGCGATGGCTTGTCCTTGCTTGACCAGGCCATTGCGCACGGCGGTGGCCGGCTGCTTGCCGGGGACGTTCACTCGATGCTGGGCACGGTGGAAAGGGCTCGTGTTCGCACCTTGCTCGATGCCGTGATGGCGCATGATTCGGCGGCGCTGTTCGAGGAAATTGCGCGCATTGCCGAATTCGCCCCGGATTTCGCGCAGGTGCTGGACGAATTGGCCGATCTGCTGCATCGGATCCAGATCCACCAGGTGACCGGCGCAAGCCAGGCCAATGACGATACCTGGATTGTGCAGTCTGCGCAGCGAATCGATCCGCGCGAAGTCCAGCTCGACTACCAGATCGCCATTACCGGGCGCAGGGATCTGGCGCTTGCGCCCAGTCCGCGCGTCGGATTTGAAATGGCCTTGCTGCGCATGTTCGCCTTCGCGCCGAATCGAAGTTCCGCGCAGGGTGGGCAAAGACCGGCTGCGAGTGTGGCTGCACAGGGAAATTCCACGTCGAAACCGATGCCGAATGCAAGCCCGGTCGGCAGCGCATCGCCGGATTCACGCGTCGAGTCGTTGCCATCGCAAGCGCCGGCTTCGAACAAGGCCGTCGGCGTTGGTGATTGGCCTGCGCTGGTGAACTCTGCGGACCTGGGTGGCGCGGTACGGCAGTTGGCCATGAATGCCGTGCTGCTTGGAGTCGATGGCAATGTGCTGCGACTGGGCGTAAAGGCATTGCATGAGCATCTGGTTTCGGCTGCTTTGGTCGAACAGCTGGGCAAGAAGCTTGGGGAAGCCATGGGTAGCGCGGTGCGTGTACGCATCGAGAAGGTTTCCGAAGTGGTTGAAAGCCCCGCCGACACGCAGGCACGCGTGAGTGCGGACAAGCAACGCGAAGCGCACGACGGGTTGAGCTCGGACCCGGCGGTGCAGTCGCTGATTGAAACGTTTGGTGCGCGCCTGTTGTCCGACTCGGTACGCCCCCTGGAGAATTGAACATGAAAGGTCCATTGGCAGGCTTGATGCAGCAAGCCCAGCGCATGCAGCAGGACATGCAGCGGGCCCAGGAAGAACTGGCCCAACTCGAGGTCACCGGCCAGGCCGGTGGCGGCCTCGTCAGCGTGGTCATGAGCGGGCGCCATGAGGTGCGTCGGGTCAGCATCGACCGCCAGACCTTCGCCGATGATCCGGAGATGGCCGAGGACCTGCTTGCCGCCGCGTTCAACGATGCGATCAACAAGGTTGCGACGGTGAGCCAGGAGCGCATGAGCGGCCTGACCAACGGCCTGAATCTTCCGCCCGGTTTCAAGATGCCGTTTTGAGTACCGGATCGCCGCTGCTCGGAGACTTGATCGAGGCGCTGCGCTGCCTGCCTGGCGTGGGAGCGAAGTCCGCGCAAAGGATGGCATTCCATGTGCTCGAACGTGATCGCGCAGGTGCGCGGCGCCTGGCCGAACGCCTGGCGTTGGCCGTGGAGCGGGTGGGCAATTGCCGACGCTGCCGCGGATTCAGTGAGCAGGACACCTGCGTTTTCTGTGCGAATCCCAGCCGCGACAAGCATCTGTTGTGCGTGGTGGAAACGCCGGTGGATCAGCTTGCCATCGAACAGGCAACCGGATTCTGCGGCCAGTATTTCGTGCTGCTCGGGCGCCTCTCGCCGATGGATGGCCTTGGCCCGAAGGAACTGGGCCTGGATCTGCTTGCCGCGCGCCTGGCCGAAGGCGAAGTCGAGGAAATGATCGTTGCCACCAATCCCACCGTGGAAGGTGAGGCGACCGCACACATGCTCTCGCAGCTTGCGCGCGCCGCTGGCGTGAAGGCGACGCGACTCGCGCACGGAGTTCCGCTGGGTGGCGAGCTCGAATTCATCGACCGCGGCACGCTGGCGCATGCATTTGGCGGTCGCCACACTTTGTGATCGAGGAGTCAGGCATGGGCGATACCATTTTTTCCCGCATCATTCGTCGCGAGATTCCGGCCGACATCGTGCACGAAGACGATGAAGTGCTCGGCTTCCGCGACGTCAGTCCGCAGGCCCCAACCCATGTGCTGTTCATTCCCAAGCGGGAAATCCCGACGCTGAATGATCTGCGTCCCGATGACGCAACCCTGGTGGGCAAGCTGGTGATGGCCGCCACGGCGTATGCGAAGGCCCAGGGTCTCGCGGAAAACGGCTATCGCTGCGTGATCAACTGCAACAAGGATGGCGGCCAGACGGTCTATCACATCCATCTGCATCTGCTGGCAGGTCGGCAGATGCATTGGCCGCCGGGCTGATCAGCTGCGCAGTTTCCCGATCACCAGAATGGCCCCCAGTAGCCGACACGCCAATGGGGACCGTATGCCGGCCCCCAGAACGGGTCATACGGCCAGTAGTCTCTGCGTTCGATGACCAGCGGACGCGGTGGCCACAGGAAGATGGTTTCCGCGGCAACCTTCGGATAGGTGTAATCGAACTGGCCGATGCGTCCCATGCGGGTGCCGTCGAGGGTTCCGGCAATGGTCAGCTCGCGGCCCTTGCTGAAAACTTCCGGATCGTAGAACCCCGAGCGACACGCCATGAAGCGCCCTTCGCTGGCATCCCGAATGCGTGGTCGGGACTGTGCATCGACGGCATGCGCAAGCACTTCGAAACAGGTTTCCGTGGCCGCGGGCTGCACTGTGATGATGGTTCCACCCCAACGCACCCGAGCGCCGGAATGACTGCCGCCTGCGGCGTCCTTGGCAGTGAGGGCTTCAAACTGCCCTTGCAGCGGTGCCGGCGTGGTGGCGCAGGCCACCAGCATGCTGCTCAGCAGGGCGAGGGGTATGCAGCGGTTCATGGTGCGCCTCCGTGATGGAAATGCGAGGAGCGGGGTGGACTCAGCGTTTGCCGAACCCGCGACCCGGCAGGCGCAACGCGCGAACCTGGTTTGCAAATGCCCGGATATCCTGTGGCGCCGGTTCGGCTGTTGCGTAGCGTAGCCTGACATAGCATTCGACCAACAGCTTGAGCCTCGGCTGAACCGGGTGATCGCGCAAATGCTGCTTGGCTCGTGAGAGCAGGGTTTGCGGGCCTTCCGCCGGTTGCAGGCCCAAGCCGCTGCGCTCCAGTTTGACCAGCAGTTGGCGCCAGGCAGCATCGAGCGCATCTTCCCGCCGACGCTTGTCGCCGCGCAGCACCCACGCGGTGGCCAACAGGAGGATCAGCGCGATTCCGCTGGACAGGATCAGCAGCAGCTGGGAGCGGGTGGCCTTGGAAATGCCCAAGGGTTGCAACAGGTTGGCCTGGCGTGCGGCATTGAATCCAACCACCATCTGTGTCCACATGCGGTTGACGAGGTCGAGCTGGTTGCGCAGGTTGCGCATCCAATTGCCGTACATCCAATCCGGTCCCGCACCTCCGCTGGCGGCGTTGAATTCCACCCGCACCGGATCCACTGCCGAGGTGGGATCAACGCGCACCCAGCCGCGATCTTGCAGCCAGATTTCCGCCCAGGCGTGAGCATCCGACTGGCGAACCAGCAGGTATTCCCCGGTTGTACTCCACCAGCCACCCTGGTAGCCGGTCACCACGCGGGCCGGAATACCGGCAGCGCGCATCAGAACCACGTATGCGGAACTGAAGTGTTCGCAGAATCCCGCGCGGGTGTCGAACAGGAATTCATCAACCGAGTGACGCCCAAGCAGGGGAGCGGCAAGGGTGTAGTGGAAACTCGCATTGAACAGTTCCAGCGCCTTGCGTGAGATGGCCAGGTCCGAATCGGATTCCTCGCGCCATTTTTCCGCAAGGGCCAGGGTCTGCGGATTGAACTCGGCAGGCAAACGCAGCGCGCGCGCGCGATCACGTTCATCCAGGGTTTCGCCGAGGCGGTAGCTGGTGGCGGATTGCAGTCGATACTGGCGCAGTTCACCCATCTGCTTGCGTGCGGCCAAGGTGTGCGTGGAATCCATGCGCGCATCGGCGGGTGCATCCAGTGGGACATCCAGCGGGACATCCAAAGCCGGCAACCACGGCCGCATGCTGGGTTCCAGAGTGATCTCGTAGTCGACCGGTTCTGCCAGCGTCCGCAACGTTTCGGCCGAGCCGGGTCTGCGCCAGCCTGAGCTTAGCCAGGAGGCACCGTCGAAATCCCACATCACCAGGGTGCGGAAATAGCGCGTGTCCGGTGTGGGAACCGCTCCGGCAAACGTGACGCGAAGGGCGGGTGAATCGTCGATGAGCAGATCGGTCATCGAGCCGGGCGACATCTGATCGCTCAAACCGGTACGGGCGTCCTGGAATCCACCCGGTGACCCCCACAGCGGTGCGCCCAGGCGCGGTACAAACAGGAACGCGGCCAATGCCAAGGGCAAGCCAAGACCGAACAAGGCGCCTGCTGTCTTCAGTTCGCTGCGCCAGACGTGGGGCGTTGGTGTCGCGGCGGGTTGCAACGCGACCAACGCGGCAAGCAGCGGCACCAGGCTGGCGCAAACCGCAAAGGTGATGCCCAAGCCTTGGCTGTTGAGCAGTGCACTCATCAATACAAAGGCTGAGAACCCGAGTGCCGCCCGCGCATCGCGCACGGATTCGGTTTCCAGCAGTTTCATGGCCAGCATGGCGCAGGCCAGTGCGCTTCCAGGCTCACGCCCGAATACGTTGCCAAACTGCATGACGATCGCAGCCAGCAGGGTGAACAACAGGGGGACGCGCAACCACAAGGCAACCTTGCGTTGTGTCCTGCGTCGATGCGCCACGCGCAACAGTATCAACGTGGGTACGCACATCGCGAGCCAGGCCGGCAGTTGGCCAAAGTGCGTGGCAACCGCCAGCAGGGCAGTTGCCGTTACCAGCAGGAACTGGCGATCACTCAGGCGCATCGGGAATCAATGCCAGGGCTCGCAAACACGCGTGCCGATGCGCGGTGCCGCTTGCTGGGCCGATTTGTGCGTTGCCAAGTTCCAGTGTGTAGGTCAATTGCGCGGCGTCGGCAACCAACACCCAGGCGGCGAGCCGCCGGATGCGGTGTTCGTGGTCCAGATGAGCCAATGCATTCCACGACAGACACAGGTTCTCGTCGACCTGGCCTTCGGTTTCCCGTACCAGCAGGCTGCCATGCCGCGCCGATGCCTTCCACGCAACCTGTCGTTGTGGATCGCCGCTTCGATAGTCACGCAGCCCCGCGTAGTCGCCTTCCCGTCCTGGCGCAGGCACGCCTTGTCCGTGCGACGGGTTGCCGGGCAACGGTGGCGGGGAAGGTTCGACCTGCGGATAAATCAGGAAGGCAAGATCGGGATTGAGCCAGCTCCACAGCACGAACATGCCCAGTGGATAGTCGGTCCATGCCCGGATGCGACCGGGACGCCACCATCCACGCTTTTGTGCTGGTATCGCCATCAGCACGCGTTGCTCTGCGTGTGCGGGCGCGCAGAATGCGGTGCTCACGTCGGCACAGTTCAAACGCAGTCCGGAGCGCATGCGCTCGCCGCCCTCGAAGCGGAACTCCAACTGCAGCATTCCGCCGGCGTGACACTCGCTGGCCGTCACGCCTTTCAATGCCAATCCCGACAGCGTACGGAAGCCGGCAAACAGGCTCATCCAGGTTGCCGCGGCCAGCATGCAAGTCAGCAGGAGCGCGGGATTGTTCGAATAGTTGAGCGCACCCAACTGCATGATGACGAGCAGCGTCGCCATGCCGATTCCAAACATGCTGGGCAGCACGTAGATGCGCCTGCGGTTGAGCAGGATCGGCAGGGATTCCGGCTGGCGCAAGCGAGTCAGGGCCGGCAGGCGTCGTTCCGCGATCGCCAGGATGCGCAGCCACAAGCTGCTGGCCAGTCCGCCCAGGACGCTCATCTCACCGGCGTCGATCCGGTCAGCGCTGCGGCAATTGCGGAGCGGCTGTGCTGGGCGTTGGCACCCAGCGACAGGCGATGCGCCGCAACATGCGGAAACACCAATTGCACGTCTTCCGGAACCGCATGGGTGCGCCCGTGCAACAAGGCATGCGCGCGTGCCGCGGCAACGATGGCCAGCCCCGCGCGCGGGGAAAGGCCGACGCGGATTTCGGCGTGCTGGCGGCTGGCTTCAAGCAGTCGCTGCACATAGTCGATCAGGGCTTCGCTGGCGAGTACGTGGCTGACGGCGTTGCGCAGTTCCATGACCTGCTGGGTGGTCAGCCGATGATCGAGGCGTTCGAGCAGGCTGCGCCGGTCCGGAGCCGCGAGCATGGCGCGTTCCGAAGCGGCATCCGGATAGCCCAGGCTCATGCGCATCATGAAGCGGTCAAGCTGGGAATCCGGCAGCGGGTAGGTGCCGGCAAAATCAACCGGATTCTGGGTGGCCACCACGAAGAACGGTTGCGGCAGGGGGCGGCTGTGCCCATCAATGGTCACCTGTCCCTCGGCCATGGCTTCGAGCAGGGCGCTCTGCGTCTTGGGCGTGGCGCGATTGATTTCGTCGGCAAGCAACAACTGGGTGAACACGGGGCCGCTCTGGAAACGGAAGGCGGCGGATTCGCGTTCATAGATGCTGACACCAATGATGTCGGAGGGCAGCAGGTCGCTGGTGAACTGCACGCGCTGGAATTCCAGGCCCAGGGTCAATGCCAGCGCGTGAGCGAGGGTGGTCTTGCCCACCCCGGGCAGATCCTCGATCAGCAGGTGTCCGCCAGCCAGCAGGCAAACGAAAGCGAGATCCACTTCCCTTGGTTTTCCGAGCAGCACGCCATTGACCTGGGCGCGGCTGCCTTCCAGCGCGAAGCGCAAGCTATCGGACAGCCTGGCCGGATGATTTTCTGGTTGTGGATCGGTCATGGGAAAGGTGCAATTGGCTCAAGTCATGGGGTTTCTAGGTTGCTGCCTGCGCTGGCGAGCTCTTCGCGAACCTGTTCGAGTCGTTCCAGTTGGGTGGAAAGCTTGCTGCGCGACTGTTCCAGTGCCTTGCATGCCGAGCACAACGTGTCCAGTGATGCGTCGGCGCCAAACTGCTTCAGCCACAAGCGGTGTTGCAGGAGGTCGTGCAAGGCCGCCTGAACTTCAGGTTCGGCAGCCAGGGTGGCGCGTGCCGAAAGGCTTGCTGACGGTGGCAGGCGGCTGACCAGGGCAGGGATTTCACGAAGGCGGCTGCGGCATTCCTGAAGCTCGCTTTCCAGGGCATCGGCGTGATCGAGAATCTCGCGCAACACGCGGGTTCGCGCCGACATGTAGCGCTCCCGGAGCCAGATCAATATGGCTATCGGGGCCAGCACCAGGGCGGCAATCAGCAGGTATCTGGGCAGATCAGGATCATCCATTGCATGCAGTCTGCCGATTGCGCCTGCCCTCGGCAATCCACGCTGCCGGCACTCAAGCGATGATTCCATCTCAAGTGATTGAGTTGACGCGGGAATTGACATTGGCAGGGTGCCCACCTACCATCGCGCGCCCATGTCGAACGCCCTGCCAGACTTCGTTGATCCTTGGCGCATGGCGCAGGCGCGACGTGGCTTTGCCGGAAGCATCGCCCTGAAGCAGTTGCCGCGACTGGCGGGAATGCTGGCCAGCACGGACGGTGAATTGAATTATCGCGTTGATTTCGGGCGTGATGAGTCGGGCGTGACTTGTCTTGATGTGCATGCCGATGCGGATCTGGTGCTTACCTGCCAGCGCACCCTGCAGGCATTCGTGCTGCCGGTCAGTATCGACCAGCGGCTTGGCTTGATCAGGGACGAGGCGCAGGAATCGGCATTGCCGGAAGGTTACGAGCCCCTGCTGGTGGCCGATGGAAAAGCCTCGATCCGGGATGTCATCGAGGACGAAATTATCCTGGCGCTGCCTTTGGTGGCGTTGAGCCCGGGCGCACCGCTGGAGCAGGTGGCGCTGGGTGAGTCCAGGGTTGAAGTCGAGATTTCGGCCAGCCCGTTTGCGGTGCTCGGCTCGCTGGGAAAGTTGAACCACTAAACGCCATCAGGTCCGAATTGGCTGGGCCAGAGGCGCGTAATCCTTTATCATTGACGCTTGCTTGCAAGCACTGGTTTTGTCTGGAGAGTTGTCATGGCAGTTGCCAAGAGTCGTAAATCCCCGTCCCGCCGCGACATGCGTCGCGCACACGATGCCCTCAGCGCCAAGCAATTGGCCACCGATCCAACTTCGGGCGAGGTGCACCTGCGCCACCACGTCACCAAGGATGGCTACTATCGCGGCAAGAAGGTGATCCAGGGCAAGGCAGAAGCCGCCGACGTGGATTGAGTCCGCGCAGCGGGCCTGGCGCGGAAGATTGCTCAAGACGGCGGATGCCATGGTATCCGCCGTTTCCTTTTCCCGGGGAGAAACGGCTCTGTTCTACTCACGCATCGCAGGCACCGGCAGCTATTTGCCGGAAAACGTCGTCACCAACCAGGATCTCGAGAAGTTCGTCGAGACCAGTGACGAATGGATCCGCTCGCGCACGGGTATCCGTGAGCGACGCAAGGCTGCGGATGGTGAAACCACGGGCGATCTCGCCTTCCATGCGGCTACCCGAGCCATGGAAGCGGCCGGCGTGGAGGCGTCGGAACTCGACCTGATCGTGCTTGGCACGACCACCCCCGACATCATTTTTCCTTCCACGGCCTGTCTGTTGCAGCATCGGCTGGGTGCCAATGGTTGCGCAGCATTCGACGTGAATGCGGCCTGTTCCGGTTTCGTCTATGCATTGGGTGTCGCCAACGCCTTCATTGCCAGCGGGCAAGCCAGGAAGGCGCTGGTGGTCGGCTCGGAAACGCTGACCCGCATGCTCGACTGGAATGACCGTTCAACCTGCGTGTTGTTTGGCGACGGCGCGGGCGCCGTGGTGCTGGAGGCGAGCAACGAGCCGGGCATCTACACCACCAAGCTGCATGCCGATGGCGGCTACAAGCACCTGCTGTTCAATCCCGTGGGCGTGTCCGCCGGGTTTCGCGACGGCGAACCCAACCACGGCATTCGCGTGATGATGACCGGCAACGAAGTGTTCAAGGTCGCGGTCAAGACCCTCGACCGCATCGTCGGCGAAACGCTCGAGGCGGCAGGCATGGACGAATCCCAGGTCGACTGGCTGATTCCGCACCAGGCCAACCTGCGCATCATCGAAGCCACCGCCAAGCGCCTGAAGCTGCCGATGGACAGGGTCATCGTCACCGTTGACCGCCACGGCAACACGTCCTCGGGATCCGTGCCGCTGGCGCTGGACGAGGCCGTGCGATCGGGCAAGGTGCAGCGTGGCCAGACCCTGCTGCTTGAGGCTTTTGGTGGCGGATTCACATGGGCTTCGGCGCTGCTGCGCTATTGATCCGCTGGGGTTGACGATGAGTTCGATTGCATTCGTGTTTCCCGGGCAGGGCTCGCAGGCGGTCGGCATGTTGTCCGCGCTGTCCGATCAGCATTCGCTGGTGCGCGCCACCTTTGACGAGGCCTCCAACGGCGCCGGTACCGACCTCTGGGCGCTGTCGCAGGGTGGTCCTGAAGAAATGCTCAACCGCACCGAGTACACCCAGCCTGCCTTGCTGGCCGCGGGCGTGGCCGTGTGGCGGGTGTGGCAGCAGGAGAACGGCCCCAAGCCCGCATTCCTGGCGGGTCACAGCCTGGGTGAGTACACCGCGCTGGTGGCAGCCGGTGCGCTGGAACTGAAGGATGCCGCACATCTGGTGCGCATCCGCGGCCAGGCCATGCAGGCTGCTGCTCCCGCAGGCGTCGGCGCGATGGCGGCGGTGATCGGTGGCGAAGATGCGATGGTGGAAACCGTGTGCCGCGAGGTTTCCTCCGATCATGTGGTGGTGCCGGCAAACTACAACTCGCCGGGCCAGATCGTCATCGGTGGCCATGCGGTGGCGGTGGATGCGGCGATTGCCGAACTGGCAAAACGCGGTGTGCGCAAAGCGGTGAAACTGGCCGTCAGCGTGCCCTCGCATACACCCTTGATGCGCGAGGCGGCCAATCGCCTGGCTGAAGCGATGCGCGCCTACACCTGGCACCAGCCATCGATTCCGGTGGTGCAAAACGTGGATGCACGCATCCACGAATCCACCGCCGCCATTCGTGACGCGCTCGAGCGCCAGCTGTACCTGCCGGTGCGCTGGACCGAGTGCGTGCAGGCGCTCATGGCTTCCGATTGCACGCGGATGGCCGAATGCGGTCCGGGCAAGGTGCTGGCCGGGCTTGCGCGTCGCATCGACAAGAACATGGACATGCGCACGCTGGGTACGCCTGCCGAACTTGAAGACGCACGCACGGCCTGGGCTTGAACCCGGCATATTGGTCAAACTCGGGAATACGAAATGACAGAATCCCTGGCGGGTGAAATTGCACTGGTGACCGGAGCCAGTCGTGGCATCGGCGCGGCAATTGCCGACACTCTTGCTGCGCGCGGTGCCACCGTCATTGGCACGGCAACCAGCGAAGCCGGCGCACAGGCAATCGCGGCACGACTTGCAGCACGCGGTGGCAGTGGCCGCGTGCTGGATGTCAGCCGCAGCGCCGATGTCGATGCCCTGATTGCTGGCATTGGCAAGGAGTTCGGTGCCATCAGCATCCTGGTCAACAATGCCGGAATCACGCGCGACCAGCTGCTGTTGCGCATGTCGGATGATGACTGGCAGGCGATCCTGGATACCAATTTGAGTTCGGTGTTCCGAACCTCGAAAGCAGTGCTTCGCGGCATGATGAAGGCGCGCAAGGGGCGCATCATCAGCATCGCTTCGGTGATCGGCGCGATCGGCAATGCCGGCCAGTCCAACTATGCGGCGGCCAAGGCCGGAATCGTCGCGTTCTCGAAATCGCTGGCCCGCGAGATCGGATCGCGCGGGGTGACCGTCAACGTGGTGGCGCCTGGATTCATCGACACCGACATGACCCGCGCATTGCCCGAAGAACAACGCGCATCGCTGATCGGTCAAATCGCACTGCAACGGCTGGGCGAGCCTTCGGATATTGCCGAAGCGGTGGCATTCCTTGCATCGCCGGCGGCGGCCTACATCACCGGTGAAACCCTGCATGTGAACGGTGGCATGTACATGGCCTGAGCACGGTTTGGCCGCCTTTTCCGCATGCGCCCAGCCGTTCGCGGGTCGGCGCTGGCAGGGGTCGATCCGTTCCACTACAATTCGCCGCGCCCCGCAGGAACTAGCCTGCGCAGCGGCCGGTGGCAGCAAGCGCCAGCCGCCTTTCCATGATCCAGATTCTGAATCGAGATTCCCTCGGGAGACAAAACACTCATGAGCACTATTGAAGAACGCGTCAAGAAAATCGTCGTCGAACAGTTGGGCGTGAAGGAGGACGAAGTGACCCCAAATGCCTCGTTCGTTGACGATCTGGGCGCGGACTCGCTCGACACCGTCGAGCTGGTCATGGCTCTGGAAGAGGAATTCGAGTGCGAGATTCCCGATGAGGACGCCGAGAAGATCACCACCGTCCAGCAGGCCGTGGATTACGTCAAGGCGCACGTCAAGGCCTGATCACGCCTCGGGCTGCGGAGCAAGCATCCGCACCAGGGCCATGGCTTGCCACCCGGCAGGCCGATTCGGCAGCACGACCGGAGTCGCAAAGAGCTGCGCCCTTGAGGCGCAGCTTTCATTTTGAGGATCGAAACGCTACGTCGGCGTATGGTTGCCGCTGTTCGATCCGGAAAACGGGAACAAGAGCATGAGCAAACGTCGCGTCGTCGTAACCGGCCTCGGGCTGGTCAGTCCGATTGGCAACGATCTGGAAAGCGCCTGGTCGAACATCACCGCGGGCCGCAGCGGCATTGGCCCGGTGACGAACTTCGACGCCAGTGCGTTTTCCACGCGCATCGCAGGCGAAGTGCGCGACTTTGATCCGACGGCCTGGATTCCGCCGAAAGACGTCAAGAAGATGGATCACTTCATCCACTATGGCGTTGCCGCGAGCTTGATGGCCATCAAGGATGCCGGTCTGGAAATCAACGACGGCAATGCCGAGCGCGTGGGTGCCTTGATCGGTTCCGGCATCGGCGGCATCTCCGGCATCGAGAAGACCACGATTGCCTGCAACGAGGGTGGGCCGCGCAAGGTTTCCCCGTTTTACGTTCCGTCCACGATCATCAACATGGTTTCCGGGCACCTGTCGATCATGACCGGCATCAAGGGACCGAATTTCTCGGCGGTATCGGCCTGCGCCACCTCCAACCACAGCATCGGCATGGCCATGCGCCTGATCCAGTACGGCGACGCCGACATCATGGTGACGGGTGGCGCCGAGTACGCGACGGTGCCGACGGCGATGGGCGGTTTTTGTTCGATGAAGGCCATGTCCACGCGCAATGATGATCCGCAGCGCGCGAGCAGGCCCTGGGACAAGGACCGTGACGGCTTCGTGCTGGGTGATGGATCCGGCATCCTCGTGCTTGAGGAATACGAATCCGCGAAAAAGCGTGGAGCGCGCATCTACTGCGAACTGGCGGGCATCGGCAGCAGCAGCGATGCATTCCACATGACCGCCCCCAGCGAAAACGGCGAAGGCCCGGCGCGCTGCATGGCTGCTGCCATGAAGGATGCAGGCGTCAATGCCGAAGACATCGATTACATCAACGCGCACGGTACGTCGACTCCGCTGGGAGACCTTGCCGAGACGCTCGCGTTGAAGCGCGTGCTCGGTGAGCATGCCTACAAGACCATGGTCAGTTCGACCAAGTCGATGACCGGTCACCTGCTCGGTGCGGCCGGTGGCGTCGAGGCCATCTTCACCATCCTGGCCATGCATCACGGGGCGGTTCCGCCGACCATCAACCTCGACAATCCGGGCGAGGGTTGCGATCTCGATTACGTTCCCAACCTCGCGCGCGACAAGTCGATCTCGGTTGCGGTGTCGAATGGTTTCGGCTTCGGCGGGACCAATGGCACCCTGATCTTCCGCCGCCTCTGACGACAGTCGGATAACCACGCGCATGGCTGCGGTGGGTTGTTTGCGCAGGGTTCTGGCCGGAAGTCATGACCTGCTTGCGCTCGCACGCGCCTGGCCAACGCGATATCCGGGCCTCCTGCAAAGTGTCGCCCACGGCACTGCGCATGCGCGCCATGACCTCTTGCTGGGCTTTCCGCAGAACTGCATTCGCCTGGACGCAGACGGGCAGGTGCGAGGCGGCGAGGGTGTCGTGCTGGGGACGGATTTTCTCGAGGTGCTGGATAGGGCGCATGCCGGGGTGCGTACGGCGGAAGCAGTGTCCGACGCCTCGGCCGATCTGCTCTTCAACGGTGGGTGGTTGCTCTATCTCGGCTACGAACTGGTTGGCCAGATCGAGCCACGCTTGCGCTTGCCGCTCGCGCATTCACACATGCCCGTGGCCATGGCGCTGCGCTGCCCGCTGGCTTTCATCGTCGATCACGAAGCCGACACGACGACCGTAGTCGCCGAGCCGGGTTTCGAGCAGCTGATCGATCAGGCTTTGCTGGATCTGCATCAGGCGCCGGCGCCGACCAATGCGGATGTCCAACCACTCGGCATTGTCGAAGACGAGCCGGTGCGATTTCTCGATGCGCTGGGCAAGATCAAGGATTACCTTCGTGCGGGCGACGTGTTCCAGGTCAACCTGTCACGGGGTTGGGAAATCAGCCTGCCCGAAGCGACGGATGCGGCAACCATCTATCAGGCATTGCGGCGCTCCAATCCATCGCCTTTTGCTGCCCTGTTGCAGGGTGATGGTTGGGCCATCGCCAGCTCCTCGCCCGAGCGTCTGGTCAAGGTGCGCGGTGATCACGTTGAAACCCGACCGATCGCGGGAACCCGTGCGCGCCTGGCCGAGGATGATGCGGGGCTGCGCATACGGGAATTGATCGGCCATCCCAAGGAACGCGCCGAACACGTCATGCTGATTGATCTTGAACGCAATGATCTCGGCAGGATCTGCAAGCCGGGCAGCGTGCGGGTGGATGAACTGATGGCAGTGGAAAGCTTCGCCCACGTGCATCACATCGTGTCCAACGTGAGCGGGCAGATCCGGCGGGGAACAACACCCGGGCAGGTGATTCGTGCCGTGTTTCCGGGTGGGACCATCACGGGCTGTCCCAAGGTGCGCTGCATGGAGATCATCGCCGAACTGGAAGGCTGCGCGCGTGGCCCTTACACCGGAGCCTTGGGCTACCTCGACCGCAACGGCAACCTCGATCTCAACATCCTGATCCGCACGCTCCTGATGGATGGTCAGCGGGTTTGCCTGCGTGCGGGTGCCGGAATCGTTGCGGATTCCGATGCGGAAGCGGAACTTGCCGAGACCCGCGCCAAGGCACGCGGCCTGCTGCGGGCGTTCGGCTTGCCCGGGTGAGCGAAAGCGGATGGCCATTCCTGATACGCTCGGGGGAATCGTTTTGGGATGATCATGCCTGACAGAATTGCCTCCATTCCCGCCGGCGGCGCGCGCCTGAAAATCTTGCTGCTGCTGGTTCTGCTCGGCCTTGGACTGGCCTGCTGGCTGGCATGGCGGGATTTCCAGCGTTTCGCGGACACGCCGCTCGCGTTGCAAGAGGCAGAGTTGATCGATTTTCCTCGTGGTGCATCGTTCAGCAGCATCGTCGATGAGTTGCGCAGTCGCCAATTCAGCAATGAGCCACGGGTGTACTGGAAGCTGCTGTCACGCCAGATGCAGATTGCATCGCGCTTGCAAGCGGGCGAGTACCGGCTGGAGCCTGGCACGACGCCGCGCCAGTTGATGTCCATGCTGGCGCAGGGCAAGGTCGTGCAGCATCACTTCACCATCGTCGAGGGCTGGACCTTTCGCCAGCTGCGCCTGGCGCTGGCCAGGGAAGCAGGCTTGAATCAGGAATTGCCGGGTCTGGATGCAGCCACCGTTGCGCATCGCCTGGGTATCGAGACGGACAATCCGGAAGGTTGGTTCTTGCCGGAAACCTATGCCTGGGTACGCGGCGACAGCGATTTCAGCGTGTTGCGCCATGCGCATGAGGCCATGCAGCGCGCACTGGAGCAACGCTGGCCAGGGCGCGATCCGGGCGTTCCGGTCAAATCGATTTACGAAGCCCTGATCCTGGCCTCGATCGTGGAAAAGGAAACCGGGGTGGATTCCGAGCGCGCGCAGATTGCCGGTGTGTTTTCACGGCGAATGCAGATCGGCATGCGCTTGCAGACGGATCCCAGCGTGGTTTACGGGCTCGGTGAAACCTATGACGGCAACATCCGCCGCCGTGATCTCGACACCGACACGCCGTACAACACCTACACCCGGGGCGGCCTGCCACCCACGCCGATCGCCCTGCCGGGATTGGCGGCAATCGATGCCGTGTTGCATCCGGCGGCTGGCAATGCCCTGTACTTCGTGGCCTTGGGCGATGGCAGCGGTCGTCACGAGTTCAGCAACTCCCTGGACGAACACAACCGGGCAGTCAGGCGCTATCTGATACGGCGAAAACAGCAATGAGAGGATGCCTGATCACACTCGAAGGCGGGGAGGGAGCCGGCAAGAGCAGTGCACTGGCGGTGCTGCGTGATGGCCTCGTTGCCCGGGGGATATCGCCGATTCTGACGCGGGAGCCGGGAGGCACGCGGATGGGCGAGGCCATCCGCTTGCTGGTGCTGGATCGCGAGTTGGGGCCGGTTGCAGCGGAGTGCGAACTGCTGCTGATGTTCGCCGCGCGTGCGCAACTGGTGCAGGAGGTGATCCGGCCGGCGCTCGAGCGCGGTGAATGGGTGCTGTCCGATCGCTTCACCGACGCGAGCTTTGCCTATCAAGGCGCAGGGCGCGGGCAGCCGCTTGAACGAATCGCGGCGCTTGAGGCATGGGCGACGCAGGGAATCCGACCCGACTTGACCTTGCTGCTGGATCTTCCCTCGGCAACCGGACTGGCGCGTGCGGGTCTGCGCAGCGAACCGGATCGCATTGAACGCGAAGACCTCGGATTCTTTGATCGGGTCAGGGCGGGTTACCGGGAGCGGGCTGCTGCAGAACCAGCACGTTTTCGCGTGATTGATGCGGCCAGCGACATCGAATCGGTAGGCAGGCAAGTGCGCGAAGCACTCACGGCATTCCTCTCGCAACGAGGCCTCGGCTGATGTCCCTGCAACCCTGGCTGATGCCAACCTGGAAGCTGCTGGCGCCACGCATCGGCCGCGGGGAATTGCCGCATGCGGTGTTGATATCCGGCCCGCGTGGCCTGGGCAAGCGGGTACTGGCGGACAAACTGATTGCAGCCGCATTGTGCGAGCAGCGCGGCGAGCAGGGATTCGCCTGCGCAAGCTGTCGAGCCTGCCAATTGCTTGCGGCAGGCTCGCATCCTGATCGGGTGCTGGTCACCCTGGAGCTGCGCGATGACGGCAAGGTGCGTTCGGACATCCTGATCGAGCAGATCCGCGCCCTGTCGCAACGGTTGGCGCTGTCCAGCCAGTTCGGTGGTTTGCAGCTTGCCCTTGTCGATCCCGCCGACCGCATGAATGCCAGCGCCGCCAATGCCTTGCTCAAGACGCTGGAAGAGCCGTCCAGCCGCACCATCATCGTGCTCGTGGCCGATGATCCTGCACGATTGCCCGCCACCATCCGCAGCCGTTGCCAGCGCTTCGAGATCAAGTTGCCGGGACAAGCAGAGGCCTGCGCGTGGCTGGAGCGCAGCGGACTCGATGCCAGTCTGGCGCGGCGTGTTCTTGATGCCAGCCTTGGGAATCCGGGGCTGGCCCTGCAGGCCTCGCAGCAGGGTGTGCTTGAGCTCAAGGCGAGTTGCCGGAGTGACCTCCAGGCCCTGGGGCAGGGGCGGGCGCAGGCCCTGCAGATTGCCGAGAACTGGGTGGCGGACCGACCGGATGAGCGGCTGTGGCACGCCGCCGTCATTGCGCGTGAGGAATCCGAACGCTTGGCAAACGGCGGTGAGGGCCAACTTGGATTGCAGGCCGGTGCCGGAATTGCAGAGTTGGCCGCATGGTTTGCCGCAGCCAATCGCACGCGCCAATTGCTTTCCAGCCAGGTGCGCAGTGATCTGGTCCTGCTCGATCTGTTGCATACTTGGCCATCGGCCAGGAGATCGTGACATGTCCACACCCGCCAGCGGCGGCATGCCCAAGCAGGGAATCCTTTCCCTTGCCATCAAGGACAAGGGAGCCCTGTTCAATGCCTACATGCCATTCGTCAAGGGCGGCGGCCTGTTTGTTCCGACCAGCAAGCGCTACAACCCCGGGGATGAAGTGTTCATCCTGCTGTCCCTGATGGATGAAAAGGACCGTCTGCCCGTGGCGGGCAAGGTCATCTGGATCACGCCGCCCGGCGCCCAGGGCAACCGGACGGCGGGCATCGGCGTGCAGTTCAGCGAATCCAGCGACGGTGACGCGGCGCGCACCAAGATCGAAACGATCCTGGCCGGCATACTCGGCCAGGAGCGCGCCACCCACACAATGTGAATCCTTCGCCTTACCTGGGTGCTGACGCAGCGGCGTCGCCTTTCAGGTAGGTATCCAGGAACACCAGCATCTTGCCGTAACCCTCGATCTGGTTTTCCTTCTTGCTGAAGCCGTGACCCTCGTCGTCGAACACGACGTACTCCACCGGCACGCCATTTTTCCTCACTGCCGCCACGATATCGTCGGACTCGGCCTTGATGACGCGCGGATCGTTGGCTCCTTGCAACACCATCAACGGTTTGGTGATCTTGTCGGCGTGGAACAACGGTGAGGTTTCCACCAGGAAGTCGCGCTGTGTCGCAGGGTTGCCGATTTCCTGGTACAGCGCTTCACGGAAGCTCTCCCAATACGGCGGGATGGATTCCAGCGTGCGCAACCAGTTGGTGACGCCAAAGATGTCGACGCCGACCTTGAACTCCTCGGGCTGGAACGCCAGTGCAGCCACGGTCATGTAGCCGCCATAGCTGCCGCCCATGATGCCGATGCGTTGTGCATCGACGTAGTCCAGCGTCTGCAGGAAGCTCTTGCCGTCCACGCAATCCCACAGCGGTTCGCGCCCGTGTTTGCCGTCGTCGGCGGCAAAGTAGGCTTTCCCATAACCGGAGCTGCCGCGATTGTTGATGCCCAGTACCACATAGCCGTGATTGGCCAGGAACTGCGCGAGGACGTTGTACGCGCGCGTGGTCTGGCCGCCCGGACCGCCATGGACCAACAGCAGCGCCGGTGCCTTGCTTTGCGCCGTCGCCTGATGCGGCTTCCACAGGATGTTGGGGATGATCAGGCCATCGCGTGCCTTGAAGCGCACCACGCTGGAGTCGACCAGATCGTCGGGATCCAGCCTGCTGCTGAGCGAGGTGGTCAGGCGTTCTGGCGCGCTCTTGCCGAATTCCAGCATGTAAAGATCGTTTGGCTGGCGGTCACCGTTGAGATAAAAGGCCATTCGCGTTTCCGAACGTGCAATGCGCAGGTTGCGGATCTCCCCGGCAGGCAGCGTTGGCAATGCCAGTTCAGCGCCGGTGGCATTTTCGAACACGTCGACGCGGGTCCTGCCATCCACATTGGTCATGTCGACGCGGAACTTGCCGTTGTGCGAGAAGGCAACGTCGATGATGTCCCAGGACTCGCTGCGTACGTCCTCATGAGTAGCGGCAGCGAGGTCGTAACGTCGAATCCGGCTGAATTCGCTGCCCTGGTTGCTGGTGTAGTACAGGTACTTGCCGTCGGGCGAGAAATCTTCGGCGCTGAAGCTGGCATCACCCTCGTGCGGGGTGAGGTGGACGGATTTTCCACTGGCCAGCTCGACCAGATGCAGGTCGTTGTCGTTGGTCGTGCGGGTCTTGGTCAGCGCCAGGTAACGCCCATCGCCGGAAACCGGACCCAGATCCAGGCCCTGCGCGTTCTCGTAGACACGCTTGCGTGCGTAGGTCGAGGCGTCGTAGCGGTAAAGGTCGAAAAACTTTGCATCACGCTCATTGGTGGCGACGTAAAAGGCGCTGCCGGCATGGTTGAAACCCAGAAAATCGGCCTTCAGCTTGTCGCCGGGCGTGAGGTCCTTTTCGCTGCCGTCGAGCTCGATCACATACAGGTGATCCAGCTCGTTGCCGCCCTGGTCGCGTGTAACCAGCTTGCGCTCATCGGCAGGAAAGTAGGACACCGCATAGTTGTTGTCGGTGGCCGAGGACGTTACTGCAGACCAATCGCCGCCACCCGTCGGCATGGTGTAGGCATTCCACACGCCGGTCTTGTTCGAGGAAAACAGGATTCGCTTCTCGTCCGCTGAAAAGGACGCACCGAAGATCGAGGTGGTGTCGATGAAGTCTGCAATGGCGTATTGCTTGCCAGGACGTGCTGCCTCGGTGGCAGGTGCCGTTGCTGTGGTGACCACGGGGGAGTCGGAGGACTTGGGCGTTTCCGGGTGTGGTGAACAAGCGCCAATCATCAGTACCACTGACAACGCGACCGCAATTCTTGAATGCAAACCTGCACGCATGGGTGGAATCTCCGTGTGGGACGAGTGCCAGCAGATTTGGGAAGGGGTCATGCATGATGCATGCGCCTTCCGCCCAGCGCTGGTGTTGCCAGGTGACTATGAGACGACAGCTAAGCCTGCGGTTGCACGTCACCTTGCAAATAGGGGTGATCCCAGCCCGCGCGCGGCGAGAATCGCCCACCCAGACGCTGTTCCAGGCTTTGCAGCTTCTGTTTCAGCACTTGTGCGCCAGAGTCACGGATATGCTGGATGGGGCCGCCGCGGAACGGTGCGAATCCGGTGCCGAATATCACGCCCGCATCGCACAGGTCGGGTGAGGAAACCACGCCATCGTGAAGGCAGGCCACGGCTTCGTTGAGCATGGGCAGGATCATGCGATCTTCGGTATCGGCAGGTGCCACGTAGGAGGGATCGACATCGGGCTTGACCGGTTTGCCGTTTTCCCACTTGTAGAAGCCCTCGCCGTCCTTCTTGCCGCGTTTGCCGCTGGCCAGCAGGCCTTCGATTCCTTCCGGAATTTCCAGTTTGAGAAATTCTGACAACTCCCTGCCTACCGATGCCGCGACATCCAGCCCCACCGTATCGGCCAGCTCGATGGGCCCCATCGGCATGCCGAATTTCCTGGCGATCTTGTCGAGCACCGGGCCGGGTACGCCTTCGCTGAGCATGCGGATCGCTTCCAGCATGTAAGGCACCAGGATGCGGTTGACCAGGAATCCGGGCGTGCCCTTGACGGGGATGGGCAGCTTGTCGATGGCCTTGCAGAATGCGAAGGCGCGCTTCTCGGCGGCGGCATCCAGTTTGTCATGGCGCACGATCTCCACCAGCGGCATCAACGCCACCGGATTGAAATAGTGCAGGCCGAGGAAGCGCTGCGGCTGCTGGACCGCCTTGCGCAACTCATCCAGCGGAATGCTGGAAGTGTTGGAGGCGAGCAATGCATCCGCCTTCATCTTCGGTTCCGCGTCGCGATAGAGGTTTTCCTTCGCTTCGGCATTCTCGTAAATGGCTTCGATGAGCAGATCGGCCTGCGCTGCACCCGCGCCCTCGACATCGGATCTCAGCCGTTCCAGCGCAGGCTTGATGCGATCGGGCGTTTTCAGGCGCTTCTCGAACAGTTCGCGCGCACGTTGCAGGGCCGGATCGATGTATTTCTGTTCGCGGTCCTGAAGCGTGACCTGGAAGCCGCGCAAGGCCGACCAGGCGGCAATATCCCCGCCCATCACGCCGGCGCCGATGACATGGACATGGCGGATTCCATGGTCGATGCCGGCGCCCAGACCCTTGAGTTGTTCCTGCAGGAAAAACACCCGCACCAGATTGCGCGCGGTTGATGACTGCGCCAGTTTGGCGACGGCCTTGGCTTCGTTGCGCAGGCGCTGGGACAGCCCGCCGCCGCGACGCCAGGTTTCGATCAGGGCGAAGGGGGCTGGATAGTGCTCCGGTCGCGCCTTGGCTGCGGTCTGCTTGCGCATGATCGGGGCGAGGATCTGCCGGCTGGGCCAGATATTGGTTGACCAGGCGCGCAGGCGTTGGCCGATGGGTCGGGCGGGTGGCCTGCGGATGATTTCACGCGCCCGCTCCACCAGCATTTCCGGAGAAGTCACGGCATCGACCAGGCCCATGGTGCGGGCATTTTCAGCCGATGCGTTGCGTCCGCTGAGCATGAACTCCAGGGCCAGCGGCGCACCCACCAGGTAGGGCAGGCGGGAGCTGCCGCCCCAGCCGGGAAAGATTCCCAGCTTCACTTCGGGCAGGCCGATGCGGGTGGATGGATCGCGGCTGGCCACCCGGTAGCGGCAGGCCAGCGAAAGCTCCGTCCCGCCGCCCATGCAGTGGCCATGGATTGCGGCGACCGTGGGACAGCGCAGGCGTGCGAGGTTGTTGAGTGCCTCCTGTCCGAAGCGGATGGCATCGAGAACGGTTCCGGCGCGCTCGAACTGCTCGAATTCCTTGATATCGGCGCCGGCAATGAAGCCGGCGGCCTTGGCGGATCGCACGATGACGCCCCTGGGCAGCTCGAACGACAGGCGTTCGACGATCTCGTTGAGTTCTTCCAGTACGGCGCGGGCGAGTGTATTGACCGAGCTGTGCTCCCGGTCAAGGCTGAGCACCACGATGCCATCGGCATCCTGTTCGCTGCTCCAGTGCCTGAAACGGAGACCTTCGAACATGGCATCATCCTCGGCGAATCGGACCGCTATGATCCGGGCAATCCGCGGCTCTGGTCAATGTTCCGGGTTCGGTCTAAGGTAGCGAAACTGAGGGAGGGCGCCCGATCGACGCAACGCAGGATTTGACCTCCGTACTGGTCACACCACGGCTGTTCGAGCAGATCATCGAGTCCGAGAACAACCTGATCGGCATCGAAACCGCGCATATCGAGGATGCTCTCGAGCAGTTCCGCCAATTGGCATTGCGCAGTGGACAGTCGGTGTACCTGTGGGACCCGCACAACGGTATTGCTGCTTTGCGGCAGAGCGAGCTGCGCGTTCCTGGATCGAAGCGCTTCAACGACGCGATGCGTTTCATCCTGCAGAGCATGCAGTTTGCGGTCTACCTGCTGGTTGACTACGACGACCAGATCAAGCCGCCCAATACCGCATTGTTGCGGAGGTTCGCCCGCATTCGCAGCGCCAACCAGCGCAAGATCGTGTTTCTTGCCCGCCAGCTGGTGTTTCCCGAGGAAGTGGATGGATTGGTCGCGCGGATGACGCCCGGCAATGTTGCGTCCTCGCGACCCCGTTTGCGCGACGGACGATGGGTGCGCTGATGGTCGCCGAAGGTGAAAATGGTGCCGTGCTCATCGTTGCGACCGATCGCGATGACCGGCGCTACCTGTTCGATGCCCTGGATGCCCAGGAATTCGACGCCATCTACACCGCCAAGGACATCGGCCAGGCACGCACCTTCCTTGCCCAGGATCCGCAAATCGACCTGGTCCTGCTCGAATTCATCGGCAAGGCGGAAGATGCGGTTGCCTTCTGCCAGGAATTGATCCGCTACAGGCAGGAAAAGCCGGTGCCGGTGATCGGCATCCGCGCATCCGCACCCGAATCAGCAGGCTGGGCTGGCGAGGACATGCCGCCGGGCGTGGTCGAGTGGATAGCCAGCCCGGTCAATCCCGTGGAGGCACTGGCGCGTATCCACGTCCAACTCGGGGCGGCCAAGCGGAAAACGGCCGCCGGTGCTGCCAAAGGCAGTGACGACCGCTATCTCTATGCGTTTGAAGGAAGCCTTGACGAGTTGGCCCTGGTCGACCCCAAGAATGGCCGGTTGCTCGATGTCAATCCGACCTTCGTGCAGCGCAGTGGCTATTCGCGAACCCAACTGCTGGGTGGCCGCATCGAGCAATACGACGCCGCACTTGCGCCTGAACAGCGTTCCGAATTGAACCAGAAGCTGGTTCGCGAGGGGCGGGTGCAATACCGGGCGCAAAAACCCCGCGCAGACGGCTCGGCCTATCCTGTCGATGTCCACGTGCAACTGGCTGTCCAGGACAATCGCGTCTGCCATTTCTACACCTTCCGCGAATTGGGCGAGCTCGGACGCTATGAGCAGACCCTGGAAGTCATCTCCACCCTTGCACAGAGCGGCGGTGGTGACGAGGGCATCAACGCGGCCGTCCGCAGCCTGGTGGATTGGTTGTCCCTTGATTTTGTCGCCGTGGTTGCGGTGCGCGCCGATCATGCCGGAGAGGTGCAGCCGCTTGCGGTTTATCACCGCTACAGTCCATCCGAGGAAACGCCCGATCCGCTGCGCCAATCCAATCTCAAGCATGTGCTCGATGGTGACGAGGTGGTGCAGCTGGCCGACGCCTGGCGCCTGAGTTCGGACAACGGCTTCATCCGTGACCGCCGTTTCGAATGCCTGATTGGCTTGCCGCTTTGCGACGAACGCAAGGTGTCCCTGGGCGCCTTGCTGGTTGCGCGACGTGAACCGATGTCCCGGCCGTCGCCGGCAATCGAAGGCTTGCGCGCCGTGGCGCATCGTCTTGCCCTTGAACTGGAGATTCGCCGCACCCGCGAGCAGGGCCGGGTTCGTGGCTTGCAGGATTCGTTGACCGGATTGCCGAATCGCCTGCTGTTCAATGACCGGCTGGAGTCGGTGATCCAGGAAGCCCATCGCACCGGAGAAATGTTCGCGGTACTGTTTGTCGACCTCGATCGTTTCAAGAACATCAATGATTCGCTTGGCCACAGCGTGGGAGACCACGTCCTGGTAGCCGTCGCCAAGCGCTTGCGCATGTGCGTGCGTGCGTCCGATTCGGTTGCCCGATACGCAGGTGATGAATTCACCATGATTCTTCGTCATATCGTGCAGCGCGAGGACGTGATGCGCATTGCGGAGAAAATCGTGCGCGTGATGGAAGCGCCGCTGACCTTGCCCGATGGCCTCGAATTGCAGATGACGGCAAGCATCGGCCTGAGCTTCTACCCGGATGACGCGACCGTGGCCGAGCGGCTGCTCAAGCACGCCGATGTGGCCATGTACACCGCCAAAGGCATGGGGCGCAACAACTTCCAGGCCTATGTCGCGGTGCCGGAGGATTCCCACCAGCAACGCCTGGCATTGGAGGCCAAGCTGCGCCAGGCAGAACGCAATGGCGAGCTGCGCGTGTTCTACCAGCCGCAGGTCGACACGGTGACCGAGGACATCGTCGGCATGGAGGCCCTGATCCGCTGGGAGCACCCCGAGCTCGGCATGATCAGTCCGGGATTCTTCATTCCCCTGGCCGAGGAAACCGGATTGATCATTTCCATTGGAGAGTGGGTGCTGCGTGCAGCCTGCCAGGATGCGCGTCGATGGCAATTGCGGTTTTCCCTGCCGCTGCGAATCAGCGTCAACCTCTCGCCATTGCAGTTGCGCCAGCCCAATCTGGTCGAACTGGTGGCTTCGGTCCTGGAAGAAACCGGCGTGCCGGCCCATCTGCTGGACCTGGAGGTCACCGAAAGCATCAGCGTGAAGTCCATTCCGAACCTGCTGGAGACCCTGCAAGCCTTGCGAGAGCTCGGTTGCCAGATTTCCATCGACGATTTCGGTACTGGGCAGTCATCGCTCGACTACATCAAGCGTTTCCCGGCCGACCGCATCAAGATCGACCAGGCCTTCGTGCGCAATATCGGCCTGGACCCGGATGATGAGGCCATCGTGCAGGCGACCATCGGCATGGCGCACAACCTGAACCGGGCGGTGGTGGCCGAAGGGGTCGAGATCGAGGCGCACCTGGATTTCCTGCGCGGCCTGGGTTGCGAGGTCCTGCAGGGCTACCTGTTTTGCCGTCCCCTTGCCGCGGTCAGTTTCGAAAGTCTGCTGACCGAGCGCGAGCGCTTGTACGAGGACCTGCGCATCTCCAGCCAGCCGCATTGAGCCTGTGCGGATGAAGGCGCGGATACAATAGGGGCCGATGCATCGTCACCGGCAAGGCTGCATTCTGGTCAGCCTCGGTGACGATTGGACCCGTGAAACTATTTGATGCAGCAGCGGTCTGGGTAACACGCCCGGGCCGGATCGCCGGCAAGGAGACCTGCCCGCATGGGCGAAAGCGAATTGGATCAAGCGCTTGTCGAGCGCGTCCAGAAGGGTGACAAACGTGCGTTCGACCTGCTCGTGCGCAAGTACCAGCACAAGATCGTGAGCGTCGTGACGCGCTATGTTTCCGACTGGAGCGAAGCCCAGGACGTGGCGCAGGAGGCGTTCATCCGCGCCTATCGGGCGCTGGGTGCTTTTCGCGGCGACAGCGCGTTCTATACCTGGATCTACAAGATTGCCATCAATACGGCCAAGAACCACCTCGTTTCACGCGGGCGGCGGCCGCCGATCGGGGATATTGCGATCGAGGATGCCGTGCTTCTGGATGGAGCCTCCCAGCTGCGCGAGCGGGCGACGCCGGAACGCGAATTGTTGCGTCAGGAAATTGAACAAACCGTGTTCGGCACGGTCGAAGAACTGCCGGAGGAATTGCGCACCGCAATCACCCTCCGCGAAGTGGACGGATTGAGTTATGAGGAAATCGCCGAGGCGATGAACTGTCCCATTGGCACCGTGCGTTCACGGATATTCCGTGCACGTGAGGCGATTGACGAGAAATTGAGACCGCTGTTGTCCGAAACCGAGGAATGAATCGATGAGCCAGCAAATTCGCGAGCAGATATCGGCCCTCATGGATGGTGAGCTTTCGCGCGACGAGACCGCATTCCTGCTGCGTCGGATGGAACATGAGCCTGCATTGGTGACCAGTTGGTCCAGGTTCCACATGGCACGTCAGGTCCTGCGGCGTCAGGAATGGAGCAGCCAGGGCCTGAATCTCGCCAGTCGCGTGCTTGCCGGCATCGAAAGCGATTCGCAGCCGGTGGCAGGGCATGGCCGATGGTTGCGCTGGGCCTCGGGAGGCGCCATCGCCGCATCCGTGGCAGCTGCCGCGCTTTTCATCACGGCTCCGGATCCGGGCACAACTGCGGACCCCGCGCTGGCGACAAACGTAAACGCAGGCTCCGTACCTTCGGCCATCTCAGGCAATGGCGGGACCCTTGATTTCCGACCTCCGATGATTGCGCCACCGCTGGATGTGCAGCCGGCATCCGCGGCGACCTCCGGCTTCGGCAATCAGGGCGGCATGATCGATCCGCGCTTGCAGTCCTATCTGATTCGTCACTACGGTGCTGCAGGCAGCGCGGCACAGCCCGGCCTCATGCCGTACGTGCTTCTGGTGACGCCTGCGCCACAACCCATCCGCGAGGCCAACGCGGAGTCCGGGACGGAGCAGCGCTGAGTCGCGATGCTGGCGTCGAACCTGGCAACGGGATTCGCAGGCGGACGCAGCTCGACGCGATTCCTGGTCGGCATGCTGCTGGCCATCGGCTTGCTTGCTGCGGCTCCTTCCCGCGCCAACGACGCGCAGGATGCACAAAAGCTCCTGTTCTCAATGACGAATGCCATCCGCGCTCTGGATTACCAGGGCTCGTTCACCTATCAACATTCGGGCCGCACGGACACGCTGCGCGTGTTCCACGCGGGCGGCGCCAATGAGCGTGAGCGCCTCGTCAGTCTCAACGGCCCGAGTCGTGAGCTGGTCAGGTCCGGATCTTCGGTGATCTGTGTCGGGCCAGATGGCTCGGCGGTGTCCTATGCAATCAGTCGTGGCAAGGGCCTCCTGCCCCTGGTGCCGACCGCCACGACTTCTTCGCTGGATGAGCACTACGATATCCGCATGGCAGGGTCGGATCGCGTGGCCGGCTACCTTGCCGATGTGATCGAGGTGCGCCCCCGCGACGGGTTTCGCTACGGTTACCGGATCTGGCTTGAGCGTGATTCGCACATGCTGTTGCGCTCCATGGTTGTCGATCAGCGCCAGCAGGTGCTCGAACAATTCATGTTTGTCGCGCTTGAGATTGGCCGATTGCCCAGCGACGCCGATCTGGTTCCGCGTCGGACCGGAAACCTGACTGCGGATACTTCGGGCGAGGACGAGATTGAATTGCGGAAGTCGCCAAACTTTCGTGTGACCGCAGCGCCACCTGGATTCGCCCTGATTTCGGCGCGACGGCCGAGCCAGCCATCAAGCGCAACATCGGAGCATCTGGTATTCAGCGACGGCCTTGCCAGTGTCTCGGTTTATATTGAAGCGCAGGCAGACAATCCATCCGAGCTGACCACCCTGGCTGGTCGTGGAACCCTCAATCTCCAGGTCTTTTTCGTGACGGCATGCGATTCACCGTGCTGGGTGATGTGCCGATTGCAACGGTCGGTTCCATTGCAGGTTCCATCGAACAGGTGAGTGGAAATGGCGCGCAGAAGCAGATCGATCAAGGCAAATGACGGCAGTGTGTTTGCCTGTGGTGGAACTTTGCTGCAATGCGGGTATCAAACGGGCCGATTCTTTTTGAGCGAATCATCATTCCAGAAATCGTTGCCAGGGCAACGAGGAGAGCAAACATGAACCATCCCTTCTACAAGCGCGCAACCATCGCCTTCTGCAGTGTCTGGATGTTCCTGATGCTGGCGGCAGGCCATGCATTCGCGGCAGATCTGCCGGATTTCATCGGGCTGGTCGAGAAAAATGCGCCGGCAATCGTCAACGTGCAGGCGGTCACCTCAAGCAAGTTCCCTTCCAGTTCCCAGTTCCCCGGCTCCGGTGATCAACAGGATGTTCCTGAAATCTTCCGCCGATTCTTCGGGCCGATTCCGCCCGGCCAGCAGCCGCGCGGTGAACGTCATTCTGCCGGGTCAGGCTTCATAGTTTCGGCGGACGGCTACATTCTCACCAACAATCATGTGGTGGATGGTGCGGATCAGGTCACCGTACGACTTTCCGATCGTCGCGAACTGGATGCAAAGATCATTGGCACCGACGAACAAACCGATATTGCCTTGCTCAAGATCGACGCGGGCGGCTTGCCGGTGGTCAGCATTGGAGATTCGACCAAGCTGCGACCCGGTCAATGGGTAGTCGCGATCGGCTCTCCGTTTGGCATGGATCACACGGTCACCCACGGCATCGTCAGCGCAATTGGCCGCGGATACGACCGCAGCCAGCAATACGTTCCCTTCATCCAGACCGATGTGCCGATCAATCCCGGCAATTCAGGTGGCCCGCTGTTCAACCTCAGTGGAGAGGTGGTCGGCATCAATTCGCAGATCTTCTCGAATACGGGCGGCTACATGGGCGTTTCGTTTGCCATTCCGATTTCCGTGGCCATGAATACCATGCAGCAGCTCAAGGAGAATGGCCACGTTTCGCGCGGCATGATCGGCGTGCAGATCCAGAACGTGGATCGAGCCTCTGCCAAGGCCCTGGGGCTTCCGCGCAGTGGCGGCGCACTGGTGAACAACGTCACCGCGGGTGGTGCGGCCGAGAAGGCCGGGGTCAAGGTCGGTGATGTGATCCTCGGATTTGATGGCCGAGAAATCGTCGGCTCTTCGGACTTGCCCCCGATCGTCGGCATGACACCGCCGGGCACGAAGTCGCAACTCGAGATCTTCCGCAATGGCAAGACCATGAAGCTGGCGGTGACGGTTGGCGAACTGCCACAAGGAGTGCAGGGTTCGAATTCGCCGGCAGTGGCCAAGGCGCCCTCTGCCAACCCGCTGGGAATCCAGGTTGAAGACCTGACGGCTGAGCAGCGCAAGCAGTTGGGCCTGGAGGCCGGTGGAGTGTTGATCACTGCCATCAACGGCGAGGCCGCGCGTCGGGCCGCCCTGCAACCCGGAGACATCGTGCTGATGGTTGGCCGCAGCTCGGTGGATTCAGCGGTCGCCTTCAATAGCGCGGCAAAGGCACTCAAGCCGGATGACTCGGTCATGCTGCTGATCCGGCGCGACGATGTCACCTCGTTTGTGGCCTTGACCGTGCCCAAGGCGGAAGCGCAGTAGGCTCCGGGACGTCAGCAGAACCCGCCCGGCCCGGTCACCTGGAAAGGCCGGTCGGGACGGGCAGGTTCCGGATGCTGCGGCGCAGCCAATTCCGGGCGCAATCTGCGATAATCGCCGTTTTGTGCCGGTCGGATGATCGGCACCAACGGCGCTTCCGATGGACCACATACGAAACTTCTCGATCATTGCCCATGTAGACCACGGCAAATCCACGCTTGCCGACCGCATCATCCAGTTGTGCGGTGGCCTGCAGCAGCGGGAAATGTCCGCCCAGGTCCTGGATTCCAACCCGATCGAACGCGAGCGTGGAATCACCATCAAGGCGCAAAGTGTCTCGCTGCCCTACACCGCGCGGGACGGCAAGACGTACCAGCTGAACTTCATCGATACCCCCGGGCATGTGGACTTTTCCTACGAAGTCAGCCGCTCGCTGGCTGCCTGTGAAGGTGCCTTGCTGGTGGTGGATGCGGCCCAAGGCGTGGAAGCGCAGTCCGTGGCCAATTGCTACACGGCGGTGGAGCAGGGACTGACCGTAATTCCCGTGCTCAACAAGATCGACCTTCCCACCGCGGACATCGAGAGGGCAAAAGAGGAGATCGAGGCGGTCATCGGTATTGACGCCGACGATGCCGTGGCAATCAGCGCGAAGACCGGCCTCAACGTGGAAGCGGTTCTGGAGGCCATTGTCGAGCGCATTCCGCCACCGCAGCCGCGCGATACCGACAAGCTGCAGGCGCTGATCATCGATTCCTGGTTCGACAACTACCTGGGTGTGGTATCGCTGGTGCGGGTGATGCAAGGCGAGATCAAGCCCAAGGACAAGATCCTGGTGATGTCGACCGGGCGCTGGCATGAGGTTGACCAGGTTGGCGTGTTCACGCCCAAGAGACTGGTCAAGAACAAGCTGGGCGGTGGCGAGGTGGGTTGGGTTTCTGCCTCGATCAAGGAAGTCCACGGCGCACCCGTCGGAGACACCCTCACCCACAATGCCGATCCGGCGCCGCACGCGCTACCCGGATTCCAGAAGGTCCAGCCCCGCGTATTCGCAGGGCTTTTCCCGGTCAATGCCGAAGATTTTCCCGCGCTGCGCGAAGCGCTGGAGAAGCTCAAGCTCAACGACGCGGCCTTGCATTTCGAGCCGGAAAGCTCCGAAGCCATGGGTTTCGGTTTCCGCTGCGGATTCCTCGGCCTGCTGCACATGGACATCATCCAGGAGCGCTTGGAGCGCGAATACGACCTGGATCTGATCAGCACGGCGCCTACCGTCATTTACGAGGTGGTGCTGACCGATGGCAGCGTGCTGCCGCTGGACAATCCGGCCAAGATGCCCGCCAGCCAGAACATCCAGGAGATCCGCGAGCCGATCATTGTCGCCAACATCCTGACGCCGCCGGAGCATATCGGCAATGTCATCAAGCTGTGCGAGGAAAAGCGCGGCGTGCAGCGTTCGATCCACTACATGGCCAACCAGGTGCAGATCAGCTACGAGCTGCCGCTGGCCGAAGTGGTGCTGGATTTCTTCGATCGCCTGAAGTCGGTTTCCCGGGGCTATGCCTCGATGGACTATCATTTCGAGCGTTTCCAGGTCGCCCCATTGGTGCGCCTGGATGTGCTCATCAACGGGGAGCGCGTTGATGCGCTGAGCCTGGTCCTGCACAGGTCTGCCGCCGATCGGCGCGGACGTGAGCTGGTCGAGCGCATGAAGGACCTGATCCCCAGGCAGCAGTTCGATGTGGCGATCCAGGGCGCGATCGGTGCGCAGATCATTGCGCGATCAACGGTCAAGGCCCTGCGCAAGAACGTGCTGGCGAAATGCTATGGCGGCGATGTAACACGCAAGCGCAAACTGTTGGAAAAGCAAAAGGAAGGCAAGAAGCGCATGAAGCAGGTTGGGCGGGTTGATGTTCCGCAGGAGGCGTTCCTGGCCGTCCTGCAGACCGACAAGAAATGATGAGGCGGATTGCCGCGCCAAACAGTCAGCAACGAGGAAGGTAAATGAATTTCGATCTTGCCCTGATCCTGGTCGTATTGAGCGCGCTTACCGGCGTCATCTGGCTGATCGACAAGCTGGCATTTGCCCCCGCGCGAAACGCGCAGGCGCGCAGCATCGGTGAAATCACCGCGCTTTCGGAACCCGAACGCAAGGCGCGCATGCAGGAGGCCCTGCGCGAGCCCGTGATCACCGAGTACGCGCGCTCCTTCTTCCCGGTTCTGGTTCTGATCCTGGTGTTCCGCTCCTTCATCGTGGAGCCTTTCAAGATTCCGTCCGGCTCGATGATGCCGACCTTGCTGATTGGTGATTTCATTCTGGTCAACAAGTTTTCCTATGGCCTGCGCTTGCCGGTTCTCAACAGCAAGTTCCTGGAACTGGGCGAACCTGAACGGGGTGACGTGATCGTGTTCCGTTACCCCGGCTACCAGTGTGAGCGTGGGGGCGAGACGGTGCGCAGCGGTACACCCTGCTTCGAACCTTTGAGTCCGGTACCCAAACAGGATTACATCAAGCGCGTGGTTGGCCTGCCTGGCGATGAAATAACCTATAGGAACAAGGTTTTGTGGGTTAATGGTAAGGAGATTTCTCAAGTCTATGTGGCACCCTACATCGGCCCGGCCGAAGCCGGGCGCAATATGGACGGTGCGCAGGTCAAGGACGAGATGCTCTCGACGCAAAGCCATCGGATGATGGTCCAGCAAAGCAACGCCGGCCTTGAAGGAACGTGGCGTGTTCCGCCAGACAGCTACTTTGTCATGGGTGACAATAGGGACAGCAGTGCCGATAGCCGCTACTGGGGCTTTGTTCCGGAATCCAATCTGGTGGGCAAGGCCATTCTGATCTGGTTCAATTGGGATGACACCATCGACTATCGTCGAATCGGCACCGTTATCAACTAAGCGGAGTGAGCATCATGTTGACTCGTTACAGGAATCGCGGAATCACGTTGATCGGATTTCTGATGCTGATGGCGGTGGTTGGATTCTTTGCCTATCTGGCGATGCGCCTGATCCCGATGTATTCGGAGTACATGGGGGTGGTGAAAGCAATGGAGCAGATAAAGGAAGAGCCGGGTTCCAGCAATCTGTCGCCGGAGCAGGTTCGGCGAAAACTCGGTGTTGCATCTCGATATGCAGTATGTCGAAGAAGCGCCATCCCCCGGAATCGATCATGGTCAAGCGCGAAGGTGGCAAGTCCTCGTTGCGCATCCGATACGAGCGCAGGGTGCCATTCGTCCACAACCTCGAGTTGCTCGCCACTTTCGACAAGACGGTCAACCTCTCTGGCGCGGATGACGAATAGCGAGGCGCCACTCGGGCATTGCTACTCCGATGCCGGTCTGTTGAAGCAGGCGCTGACCCATCGCAGCGCCGGGCGGCCAAACAATGAGCGGCTCGAATTTCTTGGCGATGCCTTGCTGAATCTGCTGGTGGCCGAATTCATCTACGAGTGCTTTCCGAAGGCCAGTGAAGGCGAAATGACGCGTCTGCGTGCCGCGCTGGTCAGTGGTGCCGCGCTGGCCCAGCTGGCGCGTGAGTTCGACCTCGGCGAGCATGTCCTGCTTGGGCCCGGCGAGCTCAAGAGCGGTGGTTTCCGGCGTGATTCAATTCTCGCCGATACCGTCGAAGCCCTGATCGCGGCGATTTATCTTGACGCTGGCTGGGAAGCCTGTCGCAACCATGTGCGAAACATCTTCGCCGAGCGCATCAAGTCCGCTCAAAACATGGGCACGAAAGACCCCAAGACCTCGCTGCAAGAGCTGTTGCAGGCCAATGGCCTGCCCTTGCCGGAATACGAGTTGATCTCCACCTCGGGCGATGATCATTCGAAGACGTTTGAGGTGAGCTGTGCGGTGGAATCGCTCGCCATGCGCGATAGCGGCACGGGAACAAGCCGGCGGGCCGCCGAGCAAGCCGCAGCCGAGCTTCTGTTGGAACCGGTCAGAAACATGATTGCGATGCGCAAGAAGGACAGGCGGTCGTGAGCGGGTTCGATGTCCAGCCTTCGCGTTTTGGCCACGTTGCCCTGTTGGGGCGCCCCAATGTCGGCAAATCGACCCTGCTCAATGCATTGATCGGTGCGGACCTCAGCATCGTGTCGCCGAAACCGCAGACCACCCGGCACCGCATTCTGGGAATTGCCACTCATGAACATGCCCAGATTGCATTTCTTGATACGCCGGGTCTACACGAGGGCGGCAAGCGTGCCATGAACCGGCAATTGAATCGCGTGGCCAGACATGCGCCGGATGAAGCCGATGTCCTCCTGCACGTGATTGCCGCGCCGCGCTGGACCGATGAGGATGAGCAGGTCTGGAAGCTGATCGAGCAGCGCGATATTCCATGTTTGCTTGTCATCAACAAGATCGACCTGGTCAAGGACAAGGCGGATCTCCTGCCGTTTGTCGAATCCATCAGCAAACGCCATGCGTATCAAGGCATCCATTACCTGCAGGCCACGCGCGGCAAAGGGCTCAAGGCGTTGATGAATGACGTGGTGCGCCTGCTCCCGGAAGGGCAGGCGGTCTATGCCGAGGATGACCTGACTGATCGCAGCGAGCGCTTTCTCGCGGCCGAGATGATCCGCGAACAGTTGATGCTGCGTCTTTCGGACGAATTGCCCTACGCGACGACGGTGGAGATCGAACGCTTCGAGCAGGATGGCGAGCTCGCCAGGATTTCGGCCGCCATCTGGGTTGAACGCGAAGGCCAGAAGGCCATCGTGATCGGCGCTGGCGGTGCGCAGCTCAAGGCCATCGGCAGCCAGGCACGCCGCCGCATGGAAACCATGTTCGGCGGAAAGGTGTTCCTGCAATTGTGGGTGAAGGTGCGCGAAAACTGGTCGGATGACGACGGGTTGCTGCGCCAACTTGGCTACATGGACTGAGCAGGACACGGATCGCCGCTGATGCGCGTGGAAGCTCAGCCTGCCTATGTCCTGCACGCGCGTGCATATCGGGAAACCTCCCTGCTGCTTGAATGCCTGAGCCTGGAACACGGCCGGGTCGGACTTGTGGCCAGGGGCGTACGGCGTGAGCGCAGCCGCTTTTCGCGGGCCATCCTGCAACCATTGCAGCCATTGCGCCTGAGCTGGATGGGCAATGGCGAGCTGTTCGCCCTGACCCTTGCAGAAGCGGTCGGGGCCGCGCACGCGGTTTCTGCACAGCGACTGGTCAGTGCCATGTATGTCAATGAACTCGTCCTGCGCCTCAGTGCGCGTGCTGACCCGCACTCGGGATTGTTCGAGCATTACGTCGCTTGCCTTGATGGCCTGGCAACCGGTGAGTCCGAAGCCTGGACCTTGCGTCGCTTCGAGCGCGACCTCCTGGCTGACCTTGGCTATGGCCTTGTTCTTGAGCAGGACATCGAATCTGGCCGGCGCGTGGATGCGGAATCAAGCTACGCCTATGTGATGGATGCAGGACCACGGCCCTGGCGTGGGCAAGCGGATGGCTTGATGATCCCAGGTGCCGCATTGCTTGCCCTGGCTCGTGACGAAATGCCAGACGCGGAATGCGCAAGAATCCTGCGTTTGCTCATGCGCCAGTTGCTGCAAAACCAGTTGGGTGGCGGTTTGCTCCGGGCATGGAGCATGCAGCCGCCTGCGGGCGGGCAAAATCGCTAAGGCGCGTTTTACTCCAGCGAGTTTCTAAGTGCCGCCAGCGTTTGCCCGCTTGCGGCAAGAAAATCCTCGATGGCACGCGCTGGCCACTCCGTATCAGCATTGATCTGCTTGCGAAGGGTGCGGCAGGCCTCGGCCAGCTGCGGCGTACCACAAATGCCGGCAGATGCATCCAGTCGGTGCAGGCGATCGCGCAAGGCGCAATAATCCGCATTTCCGGCCATCGCATCCAGTTCGGCAGGCAGTTCGTCCAGTTCCTTGACGAAAAGGGAGCGCAACGCGGCAGCGATGGCATCGTTGCCGCCGCTGTTCCGCCGGGACTGATCATCATCGAGCAGGGAGATTCCAGCTCTGTTACTGGCACCGGCGCCCATGGCCTGATCGAGAATCGCCCGCAGCTCCTCCAGCGCAAACGGCTTGTGAAGGACATCGGCAAAGCCCATGTCGTGCGCAGCCGATTGCCGGATTGTCGAATCCGCGCTGGTCAGCACGGCAACCGTTTGCCGGTTGGGGCCGTTGCCCGAGCGAATTTCGGCAAGGGTCGCGGTGCCGGAGCGATCCGGCAAGTTGGCATCAATCAGCATCAACGCAAACGCATCGCCGATTGCCAGCGCGACGGCTTGGCCGGAGTTGGCAGCCAGCACGGGAGTGAACCCCGCGCGACGGATTGCCTCGTCAAACCAGGCAAGGGTCAGGGGATTGTCATCGACGATGAGGATCTGTTTCACCTCTCCGTACCTGCATCCAGTGACTGTATTGTCATTGCGTGCCTGCTCATGCGTTGGTGCGGTGTGGATGTTGCCACACGGTCACGGATGAATCCGGTTCGCTGCTACCATGCGCGCGATTTCTCCAGCGCGCAGTCACCGTGTAGCCATGCAAAATCCGGAAGTGATCATCGACAGCTTGAATCATGACGGTCGCGGCGTTGCAAGGCTGGAGGGCAAGGCGATTTTCGTGGCAGGCGCGCTGCCGGGTGAGCGCGTCACGTTCCGCTACACCAGTCGTCACAGGAACTACGACGAGGCCAAGGTCGATCAGATCCTGTTGGCGTCAGGGCATCGAGTGGAGCCGAAATGCCCGCATTTCGGAACTTGCGGCGGCTGCGCCTTGCAGCACCTTGCTGCCGGGCAGCAGATCGAGGCCAAGCAGCGCGTGCTGGCGGAGAATTTCGAACGCATCGGCAAGGTCGAGCCAGGGCGCTGGTTGCCGGCGCTGAGTGACAAACCCTGGGGCTATCGGCGCAAGGGACGGCTGTCGGTCAAGTGGGTGGCAAAGAAGGACAAGGTTCTGGTCGGATTCCGCGAAGACAACCCGCGTTTTGTTGCCGATCTTTCCGTCTGCCACACCCTGCTGCCGGATGTCGGCCTGCATATCGATGCGCTGTCGGAACTGATTGGTTCGATGCAGGCCAAGGCGCAGATTGCCCAGATCGAGATTGCCGCCGGGGACGATGCGGTCGTGCTCGTGTTCCGCAACCTGGTTGAGCTGTGTGTGGATGATCTGGAACGCCTGAAGGCATTCGGCCAGAGCCACGGGCTTGGCATCATGCTGCAACCCAAGGGACCGGACAGTGTCGTGCCGCTGTGGCCGGATCGGATCGACCTTTATTTTCGCATCGATGCCGCGGATCTTGACCTCGCGTTCAAGCCGCTCGACTTCGTTCAGGTCAATGCCGGCATGAACCAGCGCATGATCGCATTGGCCCTGGAACTGCTGCAGCCGCAGCCCGGTGACAGCGTGCTGGACCTGTTTTGCGGGCTCGGCAACTTCACCTTGCCCGTGGCGCGGCAGGTTGCTTCGGTGGCGGGAGTGGAAGGCGACCAGGCCCTGGTCAACCGTGCTGCCGAAAATGCAACCCGCAATGGCATCGACAACGCCCGCTTCCATGCCGCGGATCTGTTCCTGGATCAGTCCACGGCACCGTGGTCTGCAACGCGATATGACAAATTGTTGCTCGATCCTCCACGTTCGGGTGCAGCGCAGGTACTGGAATACCTGCCACGAAAAGGAACCGACCGAATCGTGTATGTTTCCTGTCATCCGGGTTCGCTGGCGCGTGACGCCGGCATCCTGGTAAGCAAGCACGGATTCCGCTTGCGCGAAGCCGGCGTCATGGACATGTTTCCGCACACTGCGCACGTGGAGTCGATTGCATTGTTCGAGCGATGACAGCCCGGTAGGATGCGCACCACACGTTTCCGGATTCTGATTTTGTGCGATGCGAATACAGTTGCTCACCGGCATGACACGGAAAGGCGAGGCGCTTGAGGCATGTTGATCATTGGCATTCCCGGCAAGACACTGACAGACGACGATCGCATCTGGCTTTCGGCCAAGCAGGTGAGCGGTGTGATCCTGTTCGCGCGCAATTTTGCCAACCGCGACCAGGTCACCAGTCTGATCGACGATATCCGCATGGAACGGCCGGATGATCCATTCCTCATCTGCGTCGATCAGGAAGGTGGTCCGGTGCAGCGCATGCGCGGGGATTTCACCAAGCTTCCGGCCCTGGCCCAGTTGGGAGTGCTGTTCGACAGCAATCCCAAGCTGGCGATTGCGCTTGCCGAAGAACATGCCTGGCTGATGGCAAGCGAAATGCGCGCCATCGACATCGACCTGAGCTTTGCTCCGGTTGCCGACCTCGCGCGTGGCAACATGGCCATTGGCGAACGTGCGTTCCACGCCGATCCCGCCGTCACCTCGCAATTGGTGCAGGCGTATGCGCGCGGCATGCATCTGGCCGGCATGGCGGTAACCCTCAAGCATTTCCCCGGGCATGGCAGCGTGCTTGCCGATACCCACTTCGATGTCGCCGACGACGGTCGCGGATTGGACGATCTGCGCAACGCCGACCTGGTCCCGTTCGTGGATGGAATTGCCGCCGGTGCCGAAGCGGTGATGATGGCGCACGTCACCTACTCGAACATTGACACCCTTGCCGCCGGCTATTCCAACGTGTGGATCCAGGATGTGCTGCGCGGGGAGATGGGATACGGCGGTCTGGTCATCGGTGATGACATCGGCATGGCAGCCGCCGAGTCCATCGGCAACATCGCGGCGCGTATCGAGGCACACCTGAAAGCCGGCTGTGATCTGGTGCTGGCCTGCAGCCCGTCCATCGTGGATGAAGCGGTGACCGCCAGCAGCCACCTGCCGCCATGCGATGCGGCACGCGTGGAAAGCCTGCGCGGAGCGGTGGCACCCACCTGGGAAGGTCTGCTGGACAATCCAAAGCGCGAGCAGATCATTGCCCGACTGGCCAAACACTGTCCGGAAACATGCAACAAATGAGTCGACCGCAGCTTTCCGAGGCCTTGCCGAAGGCGAGTCTCATTCATGACCAGGCAACCCTCACAAGCGCGATCGAACGCGTGGGCGCTGAAATTGGTGATCAGCTGCGTGGACGCTCCGCCGTATTCCTGAGCATCATGCAGGGTGGCTTGGTGTTTGCAGGGCAGTTGGCCACGGCGATAGCGGCCGATCTCGAATTCGACTATGTGCACGCCACCCGCTTTCGCGGGACCACCGAGGGCGGTGAATTGCAGTGGATGCGACGGCCTGCCATTCCACTGACGGGGCGCAACGTGCTGCTGGTTGATGACATCCTTGATGAAGGCCACACGCTCAAGGCCATTCGCGACTGGTGCATCGAACAAGGCGCGCAATCCGTTTTGCTCGCCGTGCTGTGCGAAAAACGTCACGGTCGCACGGTTGCTGGCCTTGTTGCGGACTTTGTCGGCGTACAGGTGCCGGATCGCTACGTGTTCGGCTACGGCATGGATTTCCACGAGCAAGGCCGCAATCTGCCGGCGATCTACGCCCTGTGAGCGATTCGCCGATGATTGATCTTGCCCTGATTGGTGGCACCGGTCTGTACACATTCCCGGATCTGGAAGATGTCGAGGAAGTCCAGCCTGGCACCGCATGGGGAGAGACTTCGGACGTGATCGTGCGTGGTCGCCTCGGCGGTCGCAGCCTGGCATTCCTGGCGCGTCACGGTCGTGCGCACGACATCGCGCCGCACCAGGTCAATTACCGCGCCAACCTTGCCGCACTCAAGGAACTCGGCGCAGAACGCATCGTCGGCGTCAACGCCGTGGGTGGAATCCGGGACGACATGGGCCCGCGTGTTCTGGCGGTTCCGGACCAGATCATCGACTACACCCACGGGCGCATCACCAGTTTCGGAGATGGCACCGGTGGTGCCGTCACCCACATTGATTTCAGCGAACCGTACAGCCCGGGCTTGCGACGGGATCTGCTCGGCGCGGCGCAGCGGGCCAGCGTGCCGATCGTCGACGGCGGCTGCTATGGCGCCACGCAAGGACCGCGTCTGGAAACCCGCGCGGAGATTGCGCGCATGCGGCGCGACGGTTGTGACCTGGTCGGCATGACCGGCATGCCCGAGGCGGCGCTTGCGCGCGAACTCGGCGTGGAATACGCCTGCCTTGCGCTGGTGGCCAACTGGGCGGCAGGTTGTGGCGATGAGGCGGAGATCAGCCTGGAGGAGATCTACGCCAATCTCGAACACGCGACGGCGCAAGTGCCCCCCATTGTGCGGGAGTTGTTGTCCGGTCGTTGATGGCTGCGTTGCTGCTAGGCCGCAAACTGCAAGCGGGCCAGCTCGGCGTACAGGCCGCCTTCGCGGAGCAGCTGCTCGTGGGTTCCCATGGCAACGATGCGACCACGCTCCAGCACGACGATGCGATCCGCCTTCTGCACCGTTGAGAGCCGGTGCGCGATCACCAGCGTGGTGCGATTGGCGATCAATCGCGTGAGCGCCTGCTGGATCAGGTGTTCCGACTGCGCATCCAGGCTGGATGTGGCTTCATCCAGCAGCAGCACCGGCGCGTCGCGCAGCAGGGCGCGGGCAATGGCGATGCGTTGTTGCTGGCCGCCGGAAAGGCGCACGCCGCGTTCCCCCAGGTAGGTGTCATAGCCTTGCGGAAGCTCGCGGAGGAATTCATGGGCTTCGGCAGCGCGGGCGGCAACCTCGATGGCGCCGTCGTCCGCGTCGAGTCGGCCGAAACGGATGTTGTCCGCCGCACTGGCACCGAAAAGCACGGGATCCTGCGGCACCAGGGCAAACGCATTGCGCAATTCGGCGAGATCAAGGCTGCGCAGATCTTCCCCGTCCAGCGTGATGCGCCCGGATTGCGGATCGTGGAAGCGTTGCAAAAGCTGGAACAGCGTGGACTTGCCGGCACCCGATGGCCCCACCAATGCGACGGTTTCACCGGCCTCGATGCTGAGACTGAAGTCATGCAGGGCCGCCTGCCCGGGGCGTGATGGATAATGGAACCCGACCTGCTCGATGCGAATGCTGCCGCGCAAGGGGCGGGGCAGGGGAATCGGTTGCTCCGGGGAGCGAATCTCCGCACGCGTGTCGAGAAGTTCACTGATGCGTCCCAGCGCTCCCGCGCAGCGCAACAACTCGCCCCAGACTTCCGTCAATCCACCCACCGAACCGGCTGCAACCACCGCGTACAGCACAAACTGCGCGAGCACACCGGCGTTCATTTCACCGGCGAGCACCGCATGGGCGCCTGCCCAAAGCACCAGGGTGATGGCGCCGAATCCCAGCAGGATCACCAATGCCGGTGAGCCACGCCGTGGTGGCGATGCGATGACCGGCGGTCTTCAGCGCCAGCCAAACGGCGTTGGAATATCGCTCGCGCTCGCGCGGCTCCCGCGTATAGGCTTGCACGGTGTGGATTGCATTGATCGACTCCGATGCCACGGCCGAGGCATCGGCAATCCGGTCCTGACTTTCGCGAGACAGCTTCTCGACCCGGCGCCCGAGCACCACGATGGGCAGGATCACGGCGGGAATGACCAGGGCGGTGAGTCCGGCCAGGCGCGGACTGGTCACGATCAACATCACGGTGGAACCGACCAGCATGAGCAGGCTGCGCAGTGACAGCGACAGAGTGGAACCCACGACGGTCTGCACGAGTTCGGTATCCGCCGCCAGTCGCGAAACCAGTTCGCCGGAACGGGTGCGCTCAAAAAAAGCCTGGTCAAGGGTCAGCAAATGCGCATACAGGCGTGTGCGAAGCTTGGCCGCGACACGTTCGCCCAACAGAGTGATGCAGAAGTATCGCAGCGCACCGGCAGCGGCCATCACCATTGCCACCACGAACAGACCCATGAAGCCTGCGTTGAGCAACTGCGGATCGGTCTGCCCAAAACCGCGATCAATCATGAAGCGCGCGGCAGCCGGCAAAGTCAGCGTCGCCGCCGACGATATCGTCAGGAAAAACAGCCAGCCGATGATGAGCAGGCGCTGCTCACCCAACAGGGGCAGCAGCATGCGGTAGGTGTTCAACTTTCCTTGGCTGGTTGGATGGCTTTCAGGCATGCGGCAGGACGCTGGGGGAGATAACCCGGATGGGCACGAAGCGCAGGAATTTCAAGTTGGAAACCTGAGGTTGCACGTTGCCCTGGGTCGATTGATGGAAATCTTGGCTTGCGTTTGCGTCTGCAAGCATGAAAGCCACGACATTTCAAAGGAATAGGGGATTGTATTGAAGTCAGTTCTCTTGGTCTGACCGTTCGCATCCTGGTTTCGAAACCCGCGGTGCCTTGCTGCATGGTGCAGGAGGCGGGAGTTGTTGCCCTGGGCGCGCGCTGCATCGCGCGCCCGCCTCGCCGGGTCGAACGTCCGCAGTGGACGTTCGACGAGTCCCGGCTCCGCCCCGCGTGGACGCGGGTTTCATGCTCATTGCCACGACCAAATGAAAAAGCCACCGCTACGGGTGGCTTGTTCATTTGGTGGAGGTGGCGGGAGTTGAACCCGCGTCCGAAGGCGATTGACGCCCAGTCCTACATGCTTAGCCCACCGTTGGATCTCGTCATCCGGCAGCACGGTGTGCGAAGCGCGCCGGTAGACCAGTCTGGAAGGTTTCGCCGTGCTCTGTCAGACCGCAGATTCGGGCTATCCCCTGATAATGACGGTACATCCACGAGCAAGGGCACAAGTGGGTTCCCGGCTTACGCCTTAAGCGGCGAGAGCGTAGTTGTCGTCGTTGGCAACTAAAAGTTTGCTACTGGATTAACGAGGAAAGTCGCCCCCTCGGCATGCACCAAACTATCTCACTACCCCCGTCGAAGCCATGACACCCCCGGGGATCGGCATGTTAGCACGCGGAGGGAAGCAGTTGGCGGGTACCGGGGCGTTGAGTGCGCGGGAAATGCACCATTCTGGATAGGCGGACTTGTGCGCGCAAGGCGAGACGAGCAGACTGCCGTGGCCAGGCGGGCAGAGGCTGAACCGCTGGCATTGGAGGTCTGTATGCGTGGTGCAGTCGCGATGTCGACGTGCTTCGTGGCTTGGCTTCTTTCCGCGCTTGGCAACATGGCCCACGCGCAAGATGAGTTGTTCGTCAGCAACAACAACAGCAACGCAATTACCGTCTATGCGCTCAATGCGAGCGGCAACGCCGCTCCAATTCGCGTGCTGCAAGGTGCAGCGACCGGCTTGGCCAATCCCAGCGGTATCGCCGTTGACCTCGTCAACAATGAATTGCTGGTGGCCAACAAGACACCCCCGTACTCGGTGACGGTTTATGCGCGAACCGCGAGCGGCAATACGCCTCCGTTGCGCACATTGTCCGGCGCACTGACCACCCTGGACGACCCGCGTGGTCTATCGGTGGATACCGTGCACGGTGAGTTTTCGGTTGCCAATCGCGCCGGATTCTCGGTGACGACCTGGGCCCGGGGTGCCAGCGGCAACGTTGCACCCCTGCGTGCCTTGCGTGGAGTACAAGGGTTGAGCCAGCCTACAGGAGTATTTATCGATGTGGCGCACGACGAGATCGCTGTCGCCAACAACGGCAATTTCATTTCGGTATTTCCGCGACTTGGTGACGGATTTGTGGCTCCCACGCGCGCATTCTCGGGTTCGAATACCGGGTTCAATAGCGGCCCCATCGGCATTGCTCTTGATTTGGACAATGATGAGTACGTGGTGACCACGCCATTTTACGATGTGGGTTTCCAGCCTGCGATTCTGTGGTTTCCGCGCTTGCCAGGTGGCAATGTGGCGCCGACACGCGTAATTGGCGGTAGTGCATCTACAACCGGGCTTGGGTCGCCGGAAGGTGTCACGGTCGATTTGGCCGGCTCCGAAATCTTCACGGTCAATACCGCGTTGAACTCGGTGACGGTGCATAGCCGGTTCCTGACCGGCGTGGCGCCACCACAGCGTGTCCTGTCCGGCGCTGCAACGTTGCTCAACAGCCCGCGCAATCTCTTCATTACGCGTTCGCCGGATCTGATTTTTGCGGACGGATTCGATTGAGCGCGATGTGAGGGCGATGGAGGTCGCAAGGGCAACCGCGGGGAAGGAGCCATCAACTGCAAATTCCGGTTCCCAAGCCTTCATGCGCTCTTGTTGTGCGCACGCATGGCGCGTTGCTTGTCACGCTGCCAGTCCTTGTCCTTCTCGGCGTTGCGCTTGTCGTGATCCTGCTTGCCGCGGGCGAGGCCGAGTTCGATCTTCACCTTGTTGCCTTTCCAGTACATGGCCATGGGCACCAGGGTGTAGCCCTTGCGTTCCACCGCACCAACCAGCTTGTCGATTTCGGCACGATGCAACAGCAGCTTGCGCGTGCGCCGGTCATCGGCGACCACGTGGGTTGATGCGGAGATCAACGGCACGATGGAGGCGCCGAACAGGAAGATCTCGCCGTTGCGCACTATGGCGTAGGCATCGGTCAGGTTGGTGCGGCCGGCGCGCAGGCTCTTGACCTCCCATCCTTGCAGGGCGACACCGGCTTCGTAGCGCTCGTCGATGTGGTACTCGTGGCGCGCGCGCTTGTTCAGCGCGATGGTGCCGCCGGCCTTCTTGTCCTTGGCTTTCTGTTTGGTCATGCTGATGGCTGGTGGTTATGGGGTTCATCCGGACAAGGGATGCGCCGCAACGAGGGTGCCGTCGCTGCTGGCGCGGCGATTGGCCGCTTTGATACTGAACGGAAGAAACCTTGATCCAGATTCGTCGCAGTGCATTGGTGATGCGGACACCTGCGGTGATGTTCGATCTCGTCAACGATGTCGAAGCATACCCGAGGCGGTTTGCCTGGTGTTCGGGTGCGGCCGTGCTCGAGCGCGATGAATCCAGCCTGGTCGCCCGCCTGGACCTGCGCCTGGCTGGCCTCAACCAGAGCTTCACCACGCGCAACACCGTGCTGCGGCCGGATCGCATCCACATGCTTCTGGTGGACGGCCCGTTTCGAACGCTGGAGGGGGAGTGGAGCTTTCTCGCGCTTGGCGAAACCGGCTGCAAGATCGCCCTTGCGCTGGACTTCGATTATTCGGGGCGACTGACTGCGCCCGCCCTGCGCATGGGATTCCGCAACCTGGCCGATCGGCTGGTTGATGACTTCAGTCGTGAGGCCAATCGTGTCGGCGGATGACAGCATTCGCGTGGAAGTGGCCTATGTCGATGCGCGGAAGCAGTTCTTGCGCGAGCTGAATTTGCCGGCCGGATCCACGGTCGCCGACGCGATCTCTGCTTGCGACGTTGTCCGCGAGTGCGGATTGCCGCTCGGGGGGCTGGATTTCGGCATCTGGTCGAAGCCGACAACCATCGATTCCGTGCTGACGGACGGTGATCGCGTGGAAATCTATCGTCCCTTGCAGGTGGACCCGAAGCAGGCGCGTCGGGCGCGGGTCAAGCGCAAGACCTGAACGATCAGCCTTGGCGCTGCTCGCGACGTTTCTTCTCGTCGTCTTCGCGCTTTTCATCCGGATACTGGCGCTTGAACTTGCGCGCATCCTTGATCATCTGCTGCGGGTCTTCCGGGAAGTAGTCGCCTTCAATGCGTGCCAAGGCTTCATTCTCGAAATACAGGACCAGGTCCTTGCTTTCCATCTTGCCGCGACCGCGACGGATGCTGGAAACGTAGTCCCAGCGATCCTGGTCGAACGGGGTGATGATGGACGGCGAACCCATGATCACCAGCACCTGCCGCTTGCTCATGCCGGGCTTGAGCATGTCGACTTGATCCTTGTCGAACAGGTTGCCCTGCTGCACGTCCAGCTTGTACAGCGCTCCGCAGCCGGAGAGTGAGATAAGCGCAATCAAGGCAATCAGGCGCAGCAGCATGCGGATGGACCCGGGCGGTGTCGAAACGGCGGATGATACACTAGCACCGTGATGGCGATCGTTATGACGCGGTGAAAACCGCAGGGAGGAAAACCATGGAATCGAACGATTTGCGCAATGCGGGACTCAAGGTCACCCACCCGCGCGTGCGTATTCTGGAAATCCTCGAAACGCTGAAAGGAAAGCATGTCACGGCCGAAGACATCTACCGCCAGCTGCTGGAACACAATGACGATATCGGTCTGGCAACCGTGTACCGTGTGCTTACCCAATTCGAGGCTGCGGGCCTCGTGCTCAAGCACAATTTCGAAGGCGGCCAGGCGGTTTATGAGCTCGACCGTGGCAACCACCACGATCACATGATCGACGTTGAATCCGGCAAGGTGATTGAGTTCACCAGCGAGGAAATCGAGCGTCTGCAGCACGAAATTGCCGCCAAGTACGGTTACCAGATCGAGGACCACAGCCTGGTCCTGTATGTGAGGCCGAAGCGAAAGGGCTGAAGCTGGTCCAGGCCCCTGTCATGCGACAGGGCATCCTTCGGCGTTTCGTCGGGGATTTGGCGCATCCCAAAGCGCCAACGCGTGGAAACTTGAGGCTCGGCAGTTGACGAAATCCCCGCTACACAGAATAATCCGCCCCCTCGTTGAACCGGGCCTGCTGCGCAACGCGGCTTTTTCCCTGCCAAACGACGAATCACGCGCCCGTAGCTCAGCTGGATAGAGTACCAGGCTACGAACTTGGTGGTCGGGAGTTCGAATCTCTCCGGGCGCGCCATTGAAAGCGGAAAGGCCAATGGGTTGCCCCATTGGCCTTTCTTCGTTTCAGCCTTCCGGATTTGCGGCGGCGTGGCTCAATAGCGGTCATCGAGCGCAAAGATGCGCTTGCGCTCTTTCCATTTTCCTTCGGTGAAATCCGGGAAATCGAGGGTGCGGTTGTCCTCGGCGATGGATTGCTCGGCCAGCGGCGTGATCGCGCTCCAGGCCACTGCATCGTAGATGTCGATCGGCATCGGTTCGTTGCGCTTGAGTGCTTCGATGAATGCGTGCATGACAAAGAAATCCATGCCGCCATGTCCGGCTCCTTCCGCGGCAGCGGCGTATTTCTTCCACAACGGATGGTCGTACTTGTCGAGCCAGGGCTGCGCCGGCTCCCATTTGTGCGAGTTCGGGCTCTTGCCTTCCAGATAGATGGATTCATTGACATCCATCCACAGGCCCTCGGTACCCTGCACGCGAAAGCCCAGCGAATACGGGCGCGGCAGGGAAGTGTCCAGGGTCAGCAGGACCGTCTCGCCGTTTGCACACGCCAACTGGCTGGTCACGATATCGCCGAGCGCGAACTTGACCTTGGCATTGGGGTGGTCGTTGCCGGACTGGTCGACAATGTAGTCGTGCAGGCCGCGTGACTTGCTGGCATAGCTGGTGATGCGGGTGAAGCGATTGCCGCGGTGGATGTCGGCCCACATGGCGCAGGGTCCGATGCCGTGGCTGGGATAGAGATCGCCATTCCGGCGCACGGAATGGGGTGTGCGCCATTTGGCTTCCGACCAGCCCTTGTCGCCGAATTCGACGCCGCCTCCGTAGGGCTTGCCGGGCACCCCCGAGTTCAGCTTGACCGCGCGCAGGTCGTGTTCGTAGCCGCCTTCCAGGTGCACCAACTCGCCAAACAAGCCTTGTCGCACCATGTTGAGCGTGGCCAGCACATCGCGCCGATAGCAGACGTTCTCCAGCAACATGTAAGGCGTGCCGGTTTCCTGCTGCACGCGCAGCACCTGCCAGTGATCTTCCAGGGTGATGCCGGCGACCACCTCGCAACCGACGGCGACCTTTGCCTTCATCGCCGCGATTGCCTGGGGTGCATGCCATTCCCAGGGCGTGGCGATGATCACCGCATCGAGCCTGGCCTTGGCGATCATCTCGCGCCAGGCTTCGTCGCTTCCGGTGTAAATGCGCGGTTTGCGCTTGCCCGCCTTCTCGAATTGCTTGAGCGCGGTATCGAGCATGAACTTTTCGATATCGCAAATGGCTGCCACGTTCACGTCATCGCGCTTGAGCAGCTCGTCCAGGTGCACCTGGCCGCGCAGGCCGGTACCGATCAGGCCGACCCGCAGTCGTTCACGACTCTTGCCGAAGGCGCTGCCGCCAAAAGCGAGCAGCACGCCCGCGCTGGCGGATGTCATCAGGAATTCGCGACGATTCATGGCAAGGCCTCCGTTGGACGACAGCTTGCATTGTGCGCAAGCCGGGAGGTGCAGGGAAGGTCGAGATCATCCGGTTCACGACGGCCGCCCATCCGCCTGCGTATGCCGGTTTGGCTCGAATGCATGCAGCACTTTCGGGACTGGGCCGCCGCTTGGCGCTCGCGTATAGTCCCGGGCTTGCCTCAATCGAGCGTTGCCGAATGTTTGATCTGATTGTCGATTTCCTTGCAGGCGGAGTCACCCAGGCTTCCTGGCCGGTACTGGTTTTTTATTTCCTGGTGGTCTCGCAGTTCACGATTTTTTCCGTGACCTTGTACCTGCACCGCAGCCAGGCACATCGGGGCGTGGATTTCCACCCGGTCGTTGCGCATTTCTTCCGCTTCTGGTCGTGGTTCTCCACCGCCATGGTGACCCGCGAATGGGTGGCCATCCATCGCAAGCACCACGCCAAGTGTGAAACCGCGGAAGATCCGCACAGCCCGCAGTTTTTCGGCATCAAGAAGGTGCTGCTGGATGGCGTTGACCTGTACCGGGTCGCCAAGCGCGATGCCTCGATCACCGAGCAGTATGGCAAGGGCACGCCGGACGACTGGCTGGAGCGCAACGTTTACGGGCGATTCCCCTCGCTCGGCCCAACCCTGATGCTTTTTCTCGGCTTCGCCCTGTTCGGGCTTTGGGGTGTGGTGATCTGGGCGGGTCAGATGATCTGGATTCCGTTCATGGCTGCCGGCGTGGTCAACGGACTTGGCCACTGGTGGGGCTATCGCAATGTCGAGAGCAATGACACGTCAACCAACCTGACGCCCTGGGGCCTGATCATCGGTGGCGAGGAGCTGCACAACAATCATCATGCATTCCCGAGTTCGGCCAAGTTTTCCCTGCGCAGCTTCGAGTTCGACATCGGCTGGATGATGATCCGCATTTTCGAGACGATCGGCATGGCCAAGGTGCTGCGCGTTGCGCCGGCGCTGGAAATGCGAACCGACTTGGCGAATCCCGACGGTGACACGGTCAAGGCTCTGCTGACCCACAAGTTCCAGGTCATGACCGACTACTTTCGTGGCGTCATCGCACCGACCCTGCGGGCCGAAGCCGCCCATGCCGGTGCCAACCTGAAGGAATTGCCGCGTCGCCTGCGCAATGCCTTGTCCAGCGGTGGTCGCTGGCTGGACCACGAGGCGCGCGAGACACTTGGTCACTGGGTCAGCCAGCGCCCGACCATGGCCACGGTCATGGATTATCGGCGCCGCCTGCATGAGTTGATGGAAGGTCGCAATGGCGAGGCCATGCTTGAGGCGCTCAAGCAATGGTGCCGCGAGGCCGAAGCCAGTGGCATTCGGGTGTTGCAGGAGTTTGCCGAGCGTATCAAGGGGTATCGGGTCGCCCACGCGCACTGATGCGATTGGCTGGAGTGTTCGAAAGAGCCCGCAACCCGCGGGCTTTTTCTTTTCTGCGCGCAAGCAGTTGAATCCGGGTCACTGGCTCGATGAGGGATTCTTCGAGTCGGCAATTCCGGAAGCCGCTGCGCCGATGATGCGGACTTCGCGCTGCGGGAACGGAAAGCTGATGCCGGCACGATCAAACGCCTTCTTGATGCCTTCGATGAGGGCATAGCGCAGCGCACCATAGTCGTCGTTCCCAACGTGACAAATGATGCTGAGATCGACGCTGTTTGCTCCCAGAAGACAAACATGCACCTCCGGGGCCGGGTCGTGCTGCACGCGCGGATCCGCCTGCATGAGTTCGAGCGCGATGGCTCGAGCCTTGTCGATGTCATCGCCGTATCCAATGCCAACCACGAGTTCGATGCGACGCACGGTGCCCGGCGTCAGGTTGATGATGGAATCGGTGGTGATCAACGAGTTCGGCAAGGTGATCAGCTGGTTGTCCGCGCCGCGCAGCCGGGTCTGGAAAATGCTGATCGATTCCACCCGTCCCGTGATGCCATTGATGGTGACCTGATCGTGCACCCGGAAAGGTTTCAAGGTGACCAGCAGCACGCCGGACGCGATGTTGGACAGGGAATCCTTCATGGCCAGGCCGATGGCGAGGCCTGCCGCACCAAGCACGGCGAGCAGCGACGTCGTGGGCACGCCCAGGGTCTGAATCACGGCGAGCAACACCACGATCTGCGCAGCGACGAGAATGACTCGGCCGAGGAACATGGACGTGGTCGCGTCGAGTTCGCTTCGGGCAAGCTTGCGGGCAATCCAGTTGCCGACCATGCGCGCCACGCGCAAGCCGATGAACAGCAGCAAAAGGGCGGCCAGCACGCGCAGGCCAAAGCGGGTCGCAAGCTGGTACCAGGGGTTGTCGCCTGCGGAAAGCATCCAGTCCATCGTGTTCTCCCGTTGAATCCAGTGCCAAGGGTGGTGACATACTGCATCCTGCGCAAGACGGATCGGTTTCTTGCGCCAATACTCGATGCCCCCGGGATTTTGACTTGATGCGAATTGCGCTGCCCGTTGTATTGGCCATGGGACTCGGATTTCTGGGCTGGGTTCTGCAACGGAACCTTGAACCGGAGGCTTCACCGAGGCCGGTGCAGGGACCAGCAGGTTTGATTGCCGATTCGGTCAAGGCGCCTCAGCTGGCAGCTGGGCGTCCGGAATCCGTTGCCGCGATTGCGCAAATTTCTCCGCGCCCGATCGAGCCAGCCGACGGATCGTCGATTGCCGGCACACATGCGGCCATCAGCCCTGCCACGGCGGTACGTGCAAATTGCCTGGCGCAAGCATCGCCTGCCAGGGAATCCGGTTCGCTGGCGATTCATCGCTGGACCGATTCCCGGGGCATCATTCATTTCTCCGACACGGCGCCGCAGGGTGCCGTACAGGCGCATCGACGCATCGAGGTCGAAGGGGCGCCGCCGGTTCGTGTCGAGGCGCGCGGGTACGATGTCAACCTGCCGGAAGCACTGGCCCAACGCGCCGTGGCGGATGCGCTGGCGATCCAGCGGATCCTGCGTGACAGCCTGGATGTCGAGGATGATGGCGTTTCCGTCTTGCAGATTGAATTCATCGCGTCGCCGGCTGCTTTTGCCGAACGCACCGGCAATACGGGCGCGTCGCAAGCCGCCGGCAGCTATTCCATGCGCGATCACACCATTCGCGTCCTCATGCAGCCTGACGCCGAACTCAATTTCCGCATCCTCCGCCACGAGATCACCCATGCCCTGATCCACGAGCGCGTGGGTGTGCTGCCCACGGCGCTCAATGAAGGGCTTGCCGGTTTTTTCGAGAATCTGCGCGTTTCCGGGATGGGTGGTCAGGTGATCCCGGCGCACGAGATGCGCGGCGCCACGGCTCTGCTGCCGTCAGGAGACCCGGCTGCGGCATTGATCAGCCTTTTCGCGCACGCTGACCGGATGTTCTATGGGCCGGGGCAGGAAGCGCGCTATGCGCAGGCGTTTGCATTGATTGCCCAGTTGATGGGAAGCGAAGACGGTCGACGTGCACTGGCAGCGGTGTTGCGGGCGCAAAGGCAAGCACCGTGCGAGTCGGCGGATGTCGTGGCAATCCTTGAAGCGGAATATCCCGGTGGACTATCGACGCTGGGAACCGACTGGTTGGCGTGGATGCGCAATCCGCCCGATACGGTGATTGCCTACTGATCGATCACGGAGCGATCTTGCGCTTGATCGCCCTCGCCAATCCTTGCGGCAGGCTCGGCAGGGCCTTGAGCATCCACGGCAGGATGCGGCGCTTGCTGCGGTTGAGCGATTCAGGCACGCAGGCCTCGATCAGGTGAGGGCCGGGCTGCTCAAGCGCGTATTCAAGCGCCTTGTTGAATTCCGCCGAGCTGTTGGTACGCACGGCGTGAACGCCCATGCCCTGGGCCAGCCGTGCAAAATTCAGCTGCGGGTGTCCAAGGTCGAGTTGCGCCCTGGCCTTGCCGCCGCCCTCGCTCGCGCCAACCCGCTCCAGTTCGACATTGAGCACCGAGTAGGATGCGTTGTTGAAGATGATCGCGGTCACGTCCAGGCCTTCGCGTGCCATTGTCCACAATGCCTGGATGGTGTACATCGCCGTGCCATCACCAATCAGGGCAATGACCGGCCGATCCGGGCAGGCGATGGCGGCGCCCACGGCATTCGGCAGGCCTTGACCAATGGCGCCGCCGGTCAGCGTGATCAGGTCATGACGCGGCGCGCCCGCGGTCATTGCCCCGAGCATCAGGGTCGAGGTGATGCCCTCGTCGATGAGGATGGCGTTGTCCGGAAGGTAATGCCCGATCGCCTTGCACACCTTGGCAGCACTCAGGCGACCGCGGGGTGCGGCGGGGCGTTGCGCTTGCTGGATGGTGGGCAACTGGTCTGCGGCAAGGCAGCTGGCCAGCCGTTCCAGACTGGCAACGGCATCTTGCGCCGGTGTCGCCAACACATGCGCCTGGCAGCCTTCCGGCACGAGGTCGCTTTTCTTGCCAGGATAGGCAACAAAGGAAACCGGCGACTTGGCATCGACGAGTACCAGATGCTCGATTCCATGCAATTGCACGCTGGCCAGCTCGGCCATGTAGGCCATGCGTTCCACAGGGGGCAGGCCGGTGCCGCGTTGCATGCGGGTCGGAAACACCTCGGCAAGCAGCCTGACGCCGTGGCTGGCGGCAATTCGGGCGGCTGCCCGCAGTCCGGGTTCGCGCAAGGCGCGTCCCCCCAACAGCATGGCCAGCGGCCGCCCAGATCGGATCAGTGCCGCGATTGCCGAAATGGTTTCATCCGAAGCAGGCAAGGCCTGGGGAATCGCCAACGGCGGGCTGGGTACTCCGCCATCGCCCCAGGACACATCCGCAGGCAGGATCAGGGTTGCAACCTGGCCTGGCAGGGTGCGCGCCGCCTTCACCGCTTCGGCGGCATCCCGGGCCAGCTCGGCCGTGCTTCGCGGCGTGCGTACGAAGCCGGGCGACACATTGCGCGCCACGGTTTCAATGTCCGATTGCAGCTGGGCGTCGTACTTGACGTGATAGCTGGCGTGATCACCGACGATGTTGACCACCGGCACCTTGCCCTTGCGTGCGTTGTGCAGGTTGGCCAGGCCATTGCCGAGTCCGCAGCCCAGATGAAGCAGGGTGGCAGCGGGCTTGTCGGCCATGCGCGCGTAACCATCCGCGGCACCGGTAGCCACGCCTTCGAACAGGGCCAGCACCGCTCGCATGCGCGGCTCACCATCGAGGGCTGCCACGAAATGCATTTCCGAGGTGCCGGGATTGGTGAAACACACCTCGATACCGGCATCGGCGAGGGTTTTCAGCAGGGCCTGGGCGCCGTTCATCGTGCATCTCCGCAAGAAACATTCGTTGGGCCGGTATCCAGCCGACTGCTGTCAATGTCGGCAATCGTGCGGGCTCCCGTCAACACCATGGCAAGGCGCAACTCCCGTTGCAGGCTGGCCAGGCAGTTCTCCAATCCCTTTGACCCATTGCCTGCTAATGCCCACGCCCAGGTGCGCCCGATCATCACGCCGCGTGCGCCGAGGGCAATGGCCTTGAAAACATCGGTGCCGCTGCGGATGCCGCCATCCATCCACACTTCCAGTTGCTTGCCCACGCCCTGCACGATTTCCGGCAGTACGCTGATGGTCGAGCGCACGCCATCGAGCTGGCGACCTCCGTGGTTGGACACCACGATGCCATCGGCGCCCACGTGCACGGCTTGGCGGGCATCTTCGATATCCAGGATGCCCTTGAGCATCAGGCGACCCTGCCAACGCGCGCGCAGCCATGCAATGTCCTGCCATGTCACGCTGGCATCGAACTGTGCATCCACCCAGCGCTTGAAAGAGCCGAGATCACGCGCGCCGGGCACTTGCCCGGCCAGGCAGCCGATCTGCAAGGGCTTGCCGCGCATTGCCACATTCCAGATCCAGCCGGGCCTGGCCAGCACCTGCGCCGCGCGCAGGATGGACGCGCGCGTGCCGGCGGTATCCATGCCGTTGCGCACGTCCCGATGGCGCATGCCGACGCGGGGCAAATCCACGGTGAACACCAGGGTGCGGCAGCCAACCGCCCAGGCACGTTCAAGCAAGGCGGAAACGACTGCGCGGTCGCGAATCATGTAGAGCTGGAACCAGAACGGGGTGTTGCGCGCGGCACGCACTTCCTCAAGCGAGCAAACGCCCACCGTGGAAAGGGTGAACGGCACCCTCGCGGACTCGGCGACGCGCGCTGCCTGTGCCTCGCCACGCCTGGCCACGATGCCGGCCATGCCAACCGGTGCCAGTGCCACCGGCATCGAACAGGACTCGCCGGCCAGCTGGGTACCGGTGTCGATGTTCTCCACATCCACCAGCACGCGCTGGCGCAGTCTGATCGCGGCAAGGTCGCGGCTGTTGGCGCCCAGCGTGACTTCCGTTCCGGCACCGCCATCGAGGTAGTCGAACAGGAACCTCGGCAGCCGGCGACGCGCACATTCACGGTAGTCATCAGGGCTTGAAGGAAAACGCAGGCTCATGTCGGTGCCTTGCCGTGGTTGATGGAATGGGCGGCGGCACGCGCGGTGAGGATGCACCCCGGCAGGAAGGTGCCTTCGAGCGAACGCTTGCCGCTGGCACCGCCGCCACCGAACCCGGCCGCCTCGCCCACGCAGTACAGGCCCGGAATCGGCGAGTCGTGGGCATCCAGCACCCGGCTTTGCAGGTCGGTGCGCAGCCCGCCCAGGCTCTTGCGCGTGATCAATTGCATGCGGATGGCGATGAACGGGCCGCTGCCAGGGGCTTGCAGTGCTGCCGGCTTGCAGGTGCGCAGGCGATCCGGGCCCCATTCGCGTGCCTTGAGGATGCGTTGGATCTGTTCGTCCTGCTGGGCCGGGGCACTCGCTGCGAAGTTGGCATCGAAGGCATCGACAGTGGCCTTGAGCACTGCCGGATCGACATCGAGCGAGGCAGTGAGCGCGTTCATCTTCGCGGCGAGTCCGGCCAGGCTCTCGTCGACCAGGAAGTCTTCGCTTTCGGCTTGCATCTGCCGCACCAGGCGATGGTTGCCGGTGAGTGTTTCCCACAGGAAGCGCAGGAACTGCTTGTCGCGAATGCGTGCATTGTGTTCGGCACCGGAGATGGCAAATTCCCTGGCCGCGATGCGCCAGTTGAGCAGATGCCAGGTCCAGGGCTTTTCCTGTTCGCAAACGCGCTGGCACAGCCAATGGGTGTCGAAACCGGTGACCAGCGGCTCCGGGCCGATGCGACGCCCGCAGTGGTCGAGCCACAGCGCGGACTTGCAGGGAATGGTGGACAGACCGTGCCCGGGGAAGTGGGGGAAGGGGTGAGCGAAGCCGGCGGCGTAGTTCCACATTTCACCGGCATGGGTGAGCTGTCCGCCCATTCTGTCGGCGACTTCACGATGGATTGCACCGTCGGCATACGGGTGCGCACCGTTGAGGAACGTCGCCGGCAGCGGACGATCCGCAGGCCAGTAGCGCCGCACCTGCGCATGGCTGCCATTGATGCCGCCGCTGGCAATGACCACCACGGGGGCTTGCACCTGCAGTTCGGTTCCGGATGCTTCATCCATGGCAAGAACCCCTGCCACCCGCCCGCCGTCGTGGTCGATCGACAACACCCGGTGCCGATGCAGCAGGTGCAAGCGGCCATGCTCCGCAGCGGCATTCAATGCGCCGATCATGCGTCGGGTCAGCTCGCGCGAACTGCCCCAGACGATGTGGTAACGCGGCACGCTGTTGCCTTCGCCATTTCGCCCGCGTTCGACCCAATTGACGGCCGGCATGAAACGGATGCCTTCCTGCAGCAGCCAGTCGTGAATCCGGGCGCGGGATTGCTCGACGTAGCATCGCGCCCAGGCCAGCGGCCAGGTGTCGCCCGCATCGAGTTCGCCAAAGCTGAGCCAATCGCGCAGCGCGATCTGCGGCGTGTCGATGATCTTCTTGCGTGCCTGCAAGGGCGTGCCGACCAGGGCCATGCCGCCAAACGCCCACAGGGCCAGCCCGCCAAACCGTTGCCGGGAGTCGCGATCCAGCAAGGCCACCGATTTGCCGGTGCGCAGCAGTTCCAGCGCAGTCACGATGCCGGCAAGACCGCCGCCAACCACCGCCACGTCTGCCTGGATTTTCGTCACATCGGATCTCCCAAGCTGCGCCAATGAGCTGTGCCCGACACGATAACGCAAGCGCATGGCATGGGGCGCAACGTCGCCGCGCTGGCTCCTGGCCAAGTCCTTGCCGCCGATGGGGTTTTCCTCTAATATTCGCGCCCCTTCGTTCCGCCGGGAATGAAGTGACTTGCCTCACCGCGCGTCGGGGAGGCTGCCCCCGCAGGCTGTTTGCGGACATCCACAAGGAAAAACCATGCGTCATTATGAAGTCGTGTTTCTGGTCCACCCTGACCAGAGTGAGCAAGTGCCGGCCATGATCGAGCGCTACCGCTCGATGATCGAGGCCGATGGCGGCAAGATCCATCGCCTGGAAGACTGGGGCCGCCGCCAGTTGGCGTTCCCGATCCAGCACTTGGCCAAGGCCCACTATGTGCTGCTCAACATCGAAGTGGGACAGAAGGTTCTCGATGAACTGCTGTCCGGCTTCCGTTTCAATGATGCCGTGCTGCGTCATCTGGTGATCAAGCGTGATCAGCCGGTAACCGAGATGTCGGCCATCATGAAGAACAAGGATGACAAGGGTGAGCGCCGTCGTCGTGACGATGAAGGCGGTTATGGCATGGACGATTCCGATGAGCGGCCGAGCCGTTCGGATCGTGGCGATCGCGGAGCCCGCGAAGCGGACGATTCCGGTTTTTCCGCCAGCGCCGAATAATCATCCAGGAATCCAGGAGTAGCCCTCATGTCCAAGTTCTTCCGTCGCAAGAAATTCTGCCGTTTCACCGCCGAAGGCGTGGCCGAGATCGATTACAAGGATCTCAATCTGCTGCGTCAGTACATCACCGAAACCGGCAAGATCGTGCCCAGCCGCATCACCGGCACCAAGGCGCGCTACCAGCGCCAGCTTTCCATCGCCGTGCAGCACGCACGTTTCCTTTCGCTGCTTCCCTACAGCGACAGCCATTGATCTGATTCCCGACCCGTCGCAAAGCGGGTCGATTCGGACAGCGCAAGCTGCGCCGGCAAAGGCCGGCGCTAACGAATTGGAGTGAAAACCATGCAACTTATTCTTCTGCAGAAAGTAAAGAACCTCGGCAACCTTGGCGACAAGGTCAACGTCAAACCGGGTTACGGACGCAATTACCTGGTGCCGCAAGGCAAGGCGGTTCCAGCAACCGCGGCGAACCTCGAGGGTTTCGAGGCCCGTCGCGCGGAGTACGAGGCCAAGGCCAACCAGCAGCTTGGCGCTGCCGAAGCCCGCAAGGCGCAGTTCGATGCAGCCGAGGCCGTCACCATCCGCGCCAATGCCAGCACCGAAGGCAAGCTGTTCGGATCGGTCGGCCCGCGTGACATCGCCGAAGCATTCACCTCCAGCGGCCTGGCCCTGGACAAGAATGAAGTGGTGCAGGGCGAAGGCCCGATCCGCCACATTGGCGAGTTCCAGGTGCGCATCCACCTGCACGCCGACGTGGATACCGTGGTCAAGGTGATCGTGGTTCCCGACAACTGATCGAAGCTGTCCATTCGATTTCCGAAACGGGCGCCGCAGGGCGCCCGCTTTGTTTTGTGCGCGCCTTGGCTTTCGCCGATCGCTGATTTCACAGCTTATGCACAGGGTTGTTCTCTACTGGTGAGACGCAACGCTGCGTATGATCGTTGCCCGCAGCATCATCGAGTCGGCCATCACCCCATGCATCCTTCCGCAGAGCGCAAGCCCGCAACGACCGTTGAAGCCCTCAAGGTGCCGCCGCATTCGATTGAGGCCGAGCAGGCGGTGCTTGGTGGCCTCATGCTGGCACCGGAGGCATGGGAGCGCATTGCCGATCGCATCAACGAGGACGATTTCTATCGGCGCGATCATCGCTTGATCTTCCGCGCCATCCAGACCTTGAGCGAGAAGGACCAACCCTGCGATGCAATCACCCTGGGCGAGTGGTTTGCCGCGCAAAACCTGGGCGATCAGGTCGGTGGCATGGCCTATGTGATCGAACTGGCCAATTCCACGCCCAGTGCGGCCAATATCGTTGCCTACGCCGACATCGTGCGCGAGCGATCCGTGCTGCGCCAATTGATCGATACGGGCACCGAGATCGCTGGTGACGCCTACCAGCCGGAAGGCCGCGGTTCGCAGGAATTGCTGGAAACGGCGGAGCAGAAGGTGTTCCGCATAGCCGAATCCGGATCACGCGGACGCAAGGGTTTTGTGCCGGCGCGCGCCGCAGCCAAGGAAGCGTTCCAGATCCTCGCCAGCCGCTACGAGAATCGCGGCCAGATCACGGGAATGCCAACCGGCTACACCGACCTCGATGAAATGACCACGGGCCTGCAGCCTTCCGACCTGATCATCATTGCCGCGCGTCCTTCGATGGGCAAGACGGCGCTGGCGTTGAACATGGCCGAGAACGCCGCCATGCGCACGAAAAAGGCGGTGGCGGTCTTTTCCATGGAAATGTCCTCGTCGCAGTTGGCGTTCCGCTTGATTTCATCACTTGGGCGCATCAACCAGCAGCACCTGCGCACCGGCGAGTTGAGCGAAGAGGAATGGCCGCGGGTCACCAGCGCAATTACCCAGCTCAGTGATACGCGCATCTTCATCGACGACACGCCGGCGCTGTCGCCGGGCGAATTGCGCGCGCGTGCGCGCCGGCTCAAGCGCGAGCACGACCTCGGCCTCATCGTGATCGACTACCTGCAACTCATGCAGGTGCCCGGCAACAAGGAAAACCGGGCCACCGAAATTTCGGAAATCTCGCGCGGACTGAAGGCCCTGGCCAAGGAACTCAATGTTCCGATCATCGCCCTGTCGCAGCTCAATCGTTCACTGGAACAGCGCACCGACAAGAAGCCGCTGATGTCGGATCTTCGCGAATCCGGCGCCATCGAACAGGATGCCGACGTGGTCATGTTCATTTACCGCGACGACTACTACAACCAGGATTCGCCCGACAAGGGCGTTGCCGAGATCATCGTCAGCAAGCAGAGAAACGGCCCGATCGGGACGGTGCGGCTTGCCTTCCTCGGTCAGTTCACACGCTTCGAGAACCTGGCGCCAGATCGCTACACGGACCAGTTCGAGTGAGCAGGGCGACCAGCGCCACGATTCACCTGGGCGCCCTGCGTTCGAATCTCGAACGCCTGCGCCAGTTGGCGAGTCCGGCGCAGGTGATGGCAGTGGTCAAGGCCGATGGCTACGGGCACGGGCTTGAACGGGTCGCACGCGTGCTCGACAGGGCCGATGCATTCGGAGTGGCCTGCATTGCCGATGGCCAGCGCCTGCGTGCCACCGGCATCAGGCAACGCATCGTGGTGCTTTCGGGCATCGATGAAGCCGCGGACATTGCGGAAATGCACCGCCTCGGGCTGGAGTCGGTGGTGCACCATGCCAGCCAGATCGAGTGGCTCGCTGCCGATGCCGATCCGCGTCCGCTCAAGGTCTGGCTGAAGATCGATACCGGAATGCATCGCCTCGGATTTGCTCCGGCCGACGCGGCGCAGGCCTATCGGCGCCTGCACGCCCTGCAAAACGTCGATGCGGACATCGGACTGATGACGCACTTCGCCAATTCCGATGTTGCCGAAGATGAGCAAACCCAGATCCAGATGCAGCGATTCGAGGACATTGCCGCGAAGCTGCCCGGCGCCCGTTCGCTGGCCAACTCGGCAGGCGTGCTGGAATGGCCACAGTCGCGGGCGCAGTGGGTACGACCGGGCGGATTGTTGTATGGCATTTCCGTGATCGCCGGTAGTCATGCGGCGCAGTTCGGATTTCGGCCGGCGATGACCCTGGTCAGCAAGCTGGTTGCGATCAACCGCGTGGGCAAGGGCGAGGCGGTCGGCTATGCGGGCGACTGGATCTGTCCCGAAGACATGGATATCGGCGTCGTGCAGATCGGCTACGGCGACGGCTATCCGCGCTCTGCGCCTTCCGGAACACCCGTGCTTCTGAATGGCCGGCGCGCGCAGATCGTCGGCCGCGTTTCCATGGATCTCATCAGCATCGATCTGCGTGGGCAGGCGGATGCGCGCGTGGGCGATCCGGTGCTGCTTTGGGGCGAGGGCTTGCCGGTCGAGGAGATTGCCGCCCACGCCGGCACGATCGGCTACGAACTCGTGTGCGGAATGACCCGCCGCGTGCGCTTCCTTGAGGATGAAGGCTGACATGGCCAAGGCAAAGCTGGCCTATGTTTGCAGCCAGTGTGGCGGCGAGCATTCCAAGTGGCAGGGACAGTGCGCGGAGTGTGGCGCATGGAACACGCTGAGCGAATTTGTCGTCGAGCAGGCATCCAGGGCGGGCGGAGCGGCCTCTGCCGGCCGGGCCGGATATGCGGGCAGTGGCGATGCTGCACAGGTGACGCGACTGTCCAGCATCGGCATGGATAGCGGCCAGCGCATTGCCACCGGCATCGGCGAACTGGATCGCGTGCTAGGCGGCGGCCTGATGACCGGATCGGTGGTGTTGATCGGCGGTGATCCGGGCATCGGCAAATCGACTCTCCTGCTGCAGATGTTGGGTGCGATTGCGGGACGCACGCCGAGCCTGTACGTGACCGGTGAAGAAAGCCTGGCCCAGGTCGCCGAGCGGGGGCATCGGCTGGGTCTGGACTTGGATCGGCTGGATGCGTTGGCCGACACCTCGGTCGAGCGCATCCTCACGCAAGCCGCAGCAAGCAAGCCGGAAGTCCTGATCATCGACTCGATCCAGACCATCTGGACCGAAACGCTGGGCGCGGCTCCCGGCTCGGTCAGCCAGGTGCGCGAGTCGGCGGCCCGGCTCGTGCGCTTTGCCAAGGAACGCGGCACCAGCGTCTTCCTGGTCGGGCATGTGACCAAGGAAGGTGGCATCGCCGGGCCCAGGGTGCTGGAGCACATGGTCGATGCCGTGCTGTATTTCGAGGGTGAATCCGGTAGCCGTTTCCGCATCCTGCGTGCCTTCAAGAACCGCTTTGGCGCGGTCAACGAATTGGGTGTGTTCGCCATGTCGGAGCGGGGCTTGAAGGAAGTCCCGAATCCCTCGGCCATTTTCCTCTCCTCGCATGCCACGCCGACGCCGGGATCAGCGGTCATGGTGACCCGCGAGGGAACGCGCCCCTTGCTGGTCGAGGTGCAGGCGCTGGTGGATGATTCGCCGCTGTCGAACCCGCGTCGGGTGGCGCTGGGGCTTGAACAGAATCGACTGGCCATGTTGCTCGCGGTGCTGCATCGTCATGGCGGGACAGCCATCCACGATCAGGATGTTTTCGTGAACGTGGTGGGCGGAATTCGCATCCAGGAAACCGCCGCCGACCTGCCGGTTCTGCTGGCGGTGCTGTCGAGCTTCAGGGATCGCGCGCTGCCGGAGAAGTTGCTGGCGTTTGGCGAGATCGGTCTTTCCGGGGAAATCCGCCCGGTTCCCAACGGCGAGGAGCGCTTGCGCGAAGCGGCAAGCCACGGCTTTCGCCATGCCATCGTGCCCAAGGCCAACGCGCCCAAGCAAGGTCGCATGGGTGAGCTCAACATCATCGGTGTGCATCGCCTGGCCGATGCGCTGTCGGCGTGGGCGGAGCTCTGATCTGCGATCACCTCGCAACCGCTCCGGCCTGAAGGTTCGCGGTCAGCTTCCGTTGCAGGGCCGGCCTTGCCGCGCTTTTCGGGTTCGACCAAATGCGGGTCGGATCAAACCGGTGTGCGATGCAACACCAGTTCCAGCACGAACTTGGTGCCAAAGAAGGCGAGCAACAACACGGCCATGCCGATCAGGGTGAGACGAACCGCAGGTGGTCCGCGCCAGCCCCAGCGCCAGCGTCCGAACAGCAGCAGGCCGAATACCAGCCAGGAGGTGATGGACAGAACGGTCTTGTGCACCAGGTGCTGGGCAAACAAGTCGTCGACAAACAGCACGCCGGTGACCAGGGTCAAGGTGAGCAGCACGAAACCCACGGCGATCAGGCGGAACAGCAGCGATTCGGTGAGGGTCAAGGGCGGCAACGCGCGCAGCAGGCCGGAATCCACGCGGTGACGGCGCAGGGCGCGCTCCTGCAATGACAGCAGGATGGCGAGCAGGGCCGCAATGCTGAGCAAACTGTAGGCAACCAGGGCAATCGCCACATGCAGGGTGATTTGCCACTCCATCGCCTCGGCGACTTGGGGAGCGGGGCCGAACGTGTTCACACACAGCAACACCGCGGCCAGTGGAAACACGATCACGCCGAGTGCGGCCACGGGGCGGAAAAGGTTCACAAGCAAAGTGATTGCCGCCACGCACACGCCAACCAGTGACAGCGCCGCAAAGAAGTGCAGGCTGATCCGCCCCTGATGCAAGCCGAAGGCAAGGCCTGTGTGCACAAGCACGGCGACCACGGCCAGGCAAAGCGCCAGCGTTCGATTGCGCGTGGAAGTCGTTGATGCCGGCAGCGCGAGCAGGGTGCTGGCCAGCAGATAGAGACCTGTCGAAACCAGGGGGGGCAGGATGATGGGCATGAAGGAAGTTTGGCACAGACCGCAAGTGCATTGAATGTCGACTCGGGCAGGAGTCGCGAATCGACAGCGTGAGCCGCTGATATACTGGCGCGCTCACTTCCCCACGATTTTCGATTGCGATGTTCGAGTCCCTCAGCCAGCGTCTTTCCTCCACCGTTGACCGCCTGCGCGGTCGCGGCCGGCTCACCGAAGCCAATATTCGCGAATCCCTGCGCGAGGTTCGCATCGCCCTGCTGGAAGCGGATGTTGCCTTGCCGGTTGTGCAAGCCTTGATCCAGCGCGTGCAAGTGCGTGCGGTGGGTCAGGAAGTGCTGAAGAGCCTGACCCCGGGGCAAGCCCTGATCAAGGTCGTCCGCGATGAATTGACCACGCTGATGGGTTCGGTGAATACCGACCTCAACCTGGCTGCCGCGCCGCCGGCCATCGTGCTCTTGGCGGGCCTGCAGGGCGCCGGCAAGACCACCACCGTCGCCAAGCTTGCCCGCTTCCTGCGCGAGCGTCGCAAGAAGAAGGTCATGGTGGTCAGTTGCGACATCTACCGTCCTGCCGCCATCGAGCAACTGCGCACCCTGGCCGAGCAGGTTGAGGTGATGTTCCATCCCTCCTCGTCCGCGCAATCGGCCGTGGAAATTGCGGCTGCTGCGCTGGATGCCGCGAAGCGGAACTTCGTTGACGTGTTGCTGGTGGATACCGCCGGGCGCCTGCACGTGGACGAGGCGATGATGACCGAGATCAAGGCCCTGCACGCGGCGCTGGATCCGGTGGAAACCCTGTTCGTGGTCGATTCCATGACCGGGCAGGATGCCGCAGTGACGGCCAAGGCATTTGCCGAAGCCTTGCCGCTGACCGGCGTTGTCTTGACCAAGACCGATGGCGACGCACGCGGTGGCGCAGCGCTTTCGGTGCGCTACATCACCGGGCGCCCGATCAAGTTCGTCGGTGCCGGTGAAAAGTCCGATGCATTGGAGCCGTTCCATCCGGACCGCCTGGCCCAGCGCATCCTCGGCATGGGCGACGTGTTGTCGCTGGTGGAGGAGGTCGAGCGCAAGGTTGATCAGGAAAAGGTGCAAAAGCTCGCCGAGAAGGTCATCAAGGGCAAGCGCTTTGATCTGGAGGACATGAAGGTCCAGCTTGAGCAGATGGTCAACATGGGCGGCATGGCCTCGCTGATCGACAAGCTCCCGGGAATGGGGGGCATGTCCGAACAGGTGAAGTCAAAGGTCAACGATAAGCAGATCCATCACATGATCGCGATCATCAATTCCATGACCCGCAAGGAGCGCCGGCATCCGGACTTGCTCAAGGGATCGCGCAGGGCCCGCATTGCCAGGGGCTCGGGCCAGCAGCCGGCGGATGTGAATCGCCTGCTCAAGCAGTACCAGCAGATGGAAAAGATGATGTCCAAGCTCGGCAGCGGCGGCCTCAAGGGCATGATGCGGCAGATGAAGGGCGCCATGCGGGGCTTGGGCGGCCCTCAGGCTTAGGGAAACTCTGATTTTGCTCGTCATTCCGGCGAGGCGCTTTACAACAGCCGAATGGCTGGTCAAGCCGGAACCCATCTTGATCTTGCTCCAATGGATTCAAGGGCAAAATGGACCCCGGCGTTTGCCGGAGTGACGAAAATTGTGGTTGATCAGAGTTTCCTTAGGGCCTGTTTCGATACGGTATTTGTGTTTTTCAACACCTTGGTTTAGGCTCTGATGCTGGCATTTTCCCCCGGTAGATGCGTGTCCTTCGGTGACGCGGACGATGCCTTGAAAGCTAGCGCGGACAATTCAAATTCCTTTTGGGGTGACAACACATGAAGCACAAGGCAATCTTCGCAGCAGTTTTGGCCAGTTCGATGTTCGCAGGCATGGCATCGGCCGATCAGTTCCTGACCAAGGCTGATGAGCGCAACGGCGTTCTTTCTCCCGGCGGCAACGAGGTAACCGGCGGTGGCGCTTCATGCGGAACCGCACCCGTCATTGGCTCGCTTCCCTTTGCCGATTCCGGAACGACCGTAGGCGCGAGCAACACCGTCGGCAGCATTCCAGCGGGGTGCAGCAATTACACGACCGTCGCTGGACCTGATGAGATTTATCTGTTCACGACTGGCGCAGGTGCCAGCGTTGGCGTTTCCCTGGATGCGACAACGGCAGCTTACGACCCGGCCATCTATATCCTGAGCACCTGCGGTACCAGCAGCACATGCGTGGTTGGTGCAGATGCCACGCTCGCTGGAGGAATTGAAACCATTGCTGCCCAGTCATTTGCTCCGGGTACCTATGGCCTCTATGTGGACTCGTTCTACTCCACAGCGGCAGGATCTGGCGCCTACGATTTGAGCGTAACGGGTACATTGCCGGTCGAAGTGACAGATTTCAGCGTCGAGTAAAGTCTGTCTCCGCTTGCTGTGTGTGCAAAGGGTCGCCGCGGAGGCGACCCTTTGCTTTTTGAAGTGGCGAAAAAGGGTTCAGATCTCTTGCATATCCGGTGAAGCGTTCATGTACTGCCAATTGCAGTGCATGCACTCTCTTGCGCCGGAATAGAGTCTTGACTGCACTGAACGTCGACTGCGCGGAACTTGCCTGATTGGCGGGAATCCCAGAATGGAGGTTTGTTGCATGATTGCGCATGCATGACCGACTTTCCCGAGCCTTCGAAGTCGCTCGTTGATTAGAGTCCATATCCCATGTTTCGGAATCCTTTCAACATGAACTTCTGCGTTGCGGTTTCCGTGCTTGTCGGGATGACGATGGGAGTCCCGGTGCATGCAGCTTCATCGCCGGCGGCGCTTGAATTCACGGCCGAGCAGGAGATGCCGGCCGAGGTGTATCAGGGGGACCGGGAACGGCTCCACTTCACGGTTCGAAACGTCGCGGATCATTCGATAACGATTGACAGGATCTTTCCGCGCAAGGGTGGGGGATCCGGCAGTGCCACTCCAGGCACACTTGCCCCGGGTAGCGTGGGAAAGATCGAACTGGACTTGACCTTCCCCGAAGCGCTCGGCGCTGGTCAAGTCAACTTCCTGGTCAAGACCAACAATCCAGACAAGCCGACAGAGATGCTGGGTGTCAGTTATTTCGTGCAATCCGCTTTCAGTCCCGAATTGCGCCTGTTCGACTTCGGCAATCTGCATACGGGCCAGCGGGCGCGATCCACGCTGGAGGTGAGCACACGACTGGTTCCGGAGTTGAAGCTGGAAAAAGTCATTTCCAAGCCTGACTGGTTGGACGTTGAGATCAAGCCTTCTGCATCTGGTTCCGGCCAGTCCAAGCGGGTGGTTGCAACCACCACCAGCCTTCCCCCTGTCGGAATCGTGAATTCTGAAGTTGTCTTGAAGTCGAACCTCGATCGTGACAGGCCGTTGCGCATACCCGTCCTGTTGCGTGCATTCAGCAAGTATGCGATTGCACCACTGCCGTTGAGTTTGGGCGGTGTTGACGAGGGCATGGACAAGCACAGCAAACTTCGGATCACCCGATTTGGCAAAGGCGATGTCCTGATTGACAGCGTGGAAACCGGGAGTCCTGCGCTTCGCGCCGAGCGGGTTTCCTGCGGATCCGGTTGTGTCGATCTCATGCTGACGTTTGATTCCATGAAGGCGAGGGGCGGACTGCGAACGGTGCTCAAGGTCAGCTTCAAGGACGATACCCAACCACTGTTGGTGCCCATTGATGCCCTGGTGGTGCCCATTGGGGTCAAGTCCATCGAATTGGGCGACCTGGATACGCTTACCGTTCGCGGAAAGACTGAGATGCTGGAGCCAAGCCCATGAAATGGCTTCTCGTGATGGCGTGGTTGGCGGCACTCGGAACCGCGAGTGCGAAGGACGCGGATGTTGGTATTCGCCATGCGACTCCGGTCCTGCATTGGACCAGCAAGGATGAAAAAGGGGTCTACGGTTACATCATTTATCGCTCAGCAAGCGCTGACGGACCGTTCCTGCGTGTAAACAAGCGAATTGTCCCAGCAGTTCGCCCAAAGCCCTCTGTATCTGGTGAAGCTGCCAAACTTCCGGCCGATAGCCGGTACGAGTATGAAGACTCCTCCGCGAACCCGGCGAAAACCTATTACTACTCGATTGATGCAGTTTCGAGAACTGGATTGAGCAAGCAATTGACCAGGCCGATTCGTCGCGAACCGCGCTTGCTGCCCTCGAACTGAGCGGACGAGCTGATTCTTGGCCCGAAATACGGCGGCTAACGCTTGGAGGAACTTGATCTGCCGCGGTCTCCGTCAAGCAAGGCAGCCAGCTCCGGCAATTGCCTGGCTTGCGGCAGGAGACCAGGATTGGCAGTGACTGCCTCATTGAGCTGGATTCCTGCTTCAACTTTCTGCCCACGACTCAGTGAGATCTGGGCCAGGCGAAAGCGGGATTCGGCAAAGTTGACGTCGCTCTTGTTCACTTTGGAAAGCCACTTCTCGGCTTCTTCGATCCGGTTCTCGTCATACAACTGCAATCCCAGCAGCGCGGGATATACGAATTCGCTGCCGCCAACGTTTGCTGCCTTCTCCAGTGAAAGAATCGATCCTCGCCGATCACCTTGGAGTCGTTGTTGAATAGCCATGTTCTGCAGGATGCGCACATCATCGGGAGCAATTTCCAGAGCCTTCTGCAAAGCATTCATGGCTTCGCTATTGCGGCTTGTGGCGCGCAAGGTCAATGCCAGGTTTCCCCAAGCCGCAGCGCGGCGCGGTTGAAGGCGAACAGTCTCCATCCACTGCTGTGACGCTGCCTCGAATTGACCGCTGCGAGTAAGGGCATCGGCCAACGCGTAGTGGGTCTCCGCTTGCCCAGGATCAATTTCGATACTGTGTAGCAACCGCGGAATGGCTTCCGCAAATCGATTCAGTTTGAGCAGCGATATGCCTGCTCGCAATACCGCATAGCGGTTGCCTGGATCGGTTTCCAATACCTCGTCAAAGGCTGCCAGAGCTTCCTCCAGACGATTGGCATGCATTAGGAACTCCGCATGGCGCAGGATGTTGCGCTCCTTCAGGTGGTCGCGAGGATTGGCCAGGCCATGGTCGGGAATATCCTGTATGGATGCGTTCCCGAGGTAGCCAAGGCTGGCAAGCTCGCGCATGGTTTCTTCATCCTGGATCCTCGTTGAGTCCAGCAAATCCCGCGGCGACTTCAGATTGAGCATTGCCAACTGCATGCGGTCACTGCGGGAAATTTCCCGGGCGGCGAGATCAACCTGCTCCCCTGGATCTGCGGCAATGTGATAGAGCTCGGGGGCGGGGCCGCCGATTGCTTTCCATCCATCGCTGCGCAGAGCGGTAAGCGGTGACCAGCCGTAGGTTGTCCAGGGGACAAATGTCTCGCTGTATCCAAAGGGGATGGTTTGTGGCTCGCCAAAGAGTGTGGGGGCGAGGCTGATCCCATCGGCTTCGCTGAGAGTCGGCAAGCCCAGAAGCTCCAGGATTGTTGGTGCGATATCAACTAGTCGCGGCTGGATCTGGGGTTGCAGTGGCGCCAACCCGGGGTGATTGAACAGCAGCGGGACCAGCGTGGTGCTGTCGTAGACAAATAGCCCATGCTCGATTTCACCATGTTCCCCGAAAGCCTCTGCGTGATCTCCGGTGATTACGATCAACGGCGACTGCCCACTAGCTTCCAAATCATCGAGCAGCCTCCCGATTTCCCGGTCCACATAGCGGATCTCGCCGAGGTAACGGGAGAGTTCATCGGTTCCTTCGAATCCTGCGGGCGGTGAGTACGGGGTATGGGGGTCGTACAGGTGTATCCATGCGAACCATGGTTTTCCCGTGTGCTTTTTGACCCAGTTCAGTGCGGAGTCCACGGTTTCGCCGGCGGGGCGGTCCAGCCAGCCTTCCTTGCCACTGGTCAGATGGTCATCGTAATGGTCAAAACCGCGATCAAGGCCAAACCGTTTCAGGAGCACAAAGGCGCTGACAAAGGCGGCCGTATCGTAGCCGGCCTGTTTCATCCGGGCGGCAAGCACTTCCACGGACTCGGGAAGGTTCTGGCCATTGTCGCGCACGCCGTGGCGAGCAGGATTGCGACCCGACATGATGCTGGCGTGGGAAGGCAATGTCAGCGGTGCAGGCGCGACCGCGTTCGTGAAGGCAACGCCCGACTGCGCAATCGCATCGATTCGGGGGGTCGGGTTTTTCCCAGAAACCCATCCCAACCCATCCGGCCGCAGGGTATCGATCGAGATCAAGAGCACCGGGGTCCCGGTTGCCAGGCGGTGATTCCCGGATAGGATCGCGTCCCAGTCAACAGTCCAGTGCAAGCCGAATCCAATAGCTCCTGCCAAGACGATGGCGGCAAATGTTTTTCTTAGTCGCTTCAAACGGTTGGCCTCGGCAGGCAAGGATGGACTTGCGACGATACCCGGTTCTCCGCAGCCGCACACGATCCGGCGAAATTTCCGCGAACGAGCGGGGTCAGCCGGCTCGATGCTTGTTCAGAGGCATCGGCAAAAGCTGGTAAGGCGGACGCGGGATCGATACATTTCAAGATAGCAGTCGCAACTGCTTGTTGGGGCTTTCATTTTCCCCGAAATCGGCTAGAATGCGCGGCTCACTTGGCCCGACCCGGTTGCATTCCGGCGTGCGCGCCGGAAAACCTTGGAATATCAGAGAGATAACATGGTCAAGATTCGCCTTTCCCGTGGCGGCGCGAAGAAGCGTCCCTTCTACCACATCATCGTGGCTGATCAGCGCGATGCGCGCGACGGTCGCAATATCGAGCGCGTCGGCTTCTACAACCCGATCGCGGCCGGCAAGGAAGTGAAGGTCCAACTGGACACCGAGCGCGTCAAGTACTGGGTGGAGAAGGGTGCCCAGCTGACCGAGAAGGTCAAGGCCTTGTACAAGGCGGCATCCAAGCAGGCAGCCGCTGCTGCGTGAATGCGGTTGACGACCGGCTGATCCTGATCGGCAGGATTGTCGGGCTTCATGGGGTTGCGGGTGACGTCAAGATCGAGTCATTCACCGAACCCAGGATGCAGATTTTCCGCTACCAGCCATGGATGCTGGTATCGGCAACCGGAAATCGCGAGATCAAGGGTTGTCGTGGCAGGGAGCAGGGCAAAGGCATCGTTGCATCGATTGCGGAAATCAACGACCGCGATCAGGCAGCCGGCCTGGTGGGAAGCGAGATCAAGGTGCTGCGCTCGGCGTTGCCTGCGCCAAAGCCCGGTGAGTATTACTGGGCGGATCTTGAAGGGCTGGAGGTGGAGAACGTCGAGGGAATTGCCCTCGGTCGCATCTCGCATCTGCTCGCCACCGGCGCCAACGATGTCATGGTGGTCAAGGATGGTGACCGTGAACGACTCGTGCCGTTCGTGGTTGGGCAATACGTGAAGCAGGTGGATTTTGGTGCGGGCCGGATAACGGTCGACTGGGATCCGGATTTCTAGGATTCGTGTTCCGGGACTTGGCGCGATGCGCATTGACGTCATCACGCTGTTTCCAGAGTTCATTGAATCCTGTGCGTTGGTGGGAGTGGTTGGCAGGGCGCAGTCACGCGGGTTGTTGCAGGTGAATACCTGCAATCCAAGGGATTTTGCGACCGACAACCATCGAACCGTGGACTCGCGCCCGTTTGGCGGCGGTCCCGGCATGCTGATGGCGATAGCGCCGTTGCGCGATGCGCTGGCCAGTGTGCAGCAGGATTCGGCACAACCAGCGCATGTGGTTTGCATGAGCCCGCAAGGCTCAAGGTTGACCCAGCAACGAGTGATGGAGCTGGCAAGGCTCGATCGATTGGTTCTGGTTTGCGGTCGTTACGAAGGCATTGATGAGCGGGTCCTGGAGCATCTGGTCGACGAGGAATTGTCCGTCGGCGACTACGTTCTCTCCGGCGGTGAGCTTGCTGCGGCCATCGTCATCGATGCGATCGGACGATTGCAGGATGGTGCATTGAACGATGCGCTATCCGCCGAGCAGGATTCCTTCAATGCGGGATTGCTTGACTGCCCGCATTACACGCGACCCGTCGAAGACGAACTCGGCGCGGTTCCGCAGGTGTTGTTGTCGGGCGACCACGAGTCGATCCGGCGTTGGCGGCGCAAACAGGCTCTTGGTAGAACCTGGCTGCGGCGTCCCGATTTGTTGATGCGTGCGCAGCTCTCCGAGAGTGATCGCGCGTTGCTAGAAGAATTCCGCCGCGAGTACCGGGCGGCCCGGACCGGCGGAGCACTGTGATCCGCAAGTCTGCAAGTGAATCCAACGATACTGGTGAATGGCATGAACCTCCTCCAACAATTTGAAGCAGAACAAATCACCCGCACCCTGCCCAGCTTCAGCCCGGGCGACACCGTGGTGGTCAACGTCAAGGTCAAGGAAGGCAACCGCGAGCGCGTCCAGGCTTACGAAGGCGTGGTCATTGCCAAGAAGAACGCAGGCCTCAGCTCCGCGTTTACCGTGCGCAAGATGTCGCACGGGACTGGCGTTGAACGCGTGTTCCAGTCGCACAGCCCGATCATCGATTCCGTTGTCGTCAAGCGCCGTGGTTCGGTGCGTGGCGCCAAGCTGTATTACCTGCGTGGCCTGCAGGGCAAGGCAGCCCGAATCCGTGAGGATCTCGGCGCAGCCGGCAATCCGCAGGAGTAAGGCATTCCCGTCTTGGAGCATTGAGTCGCGTCTGTGCTCCTCGTCGCAATACGGCCGCCGCAAGGCGGCCGTATTGTTTTTGATTTCTCCGCTTGCGTCGACTGACCGACAAGCATCCCCACGCGTTCATTCAACGCACCTCCAAGGCAACACGTGGGCAGGATTGCGCCTGCCTTCACCAAAGGATCGGCAGAGTTTCCCTGGCGGTGGCCTACATGGCCGCAGCACACGGTTGAAAACCAGCCAGACATCCCCATCAGCAGGTCAGCATTGATCCGATGGAGACGCCCAACCATGACCGCTGCCACTGAAACCCGCAAGTTCGAAGCGGAGGTAGCCCAGGTCCTGCACCTGGTTACCCATTCCCTGTACTCGCACAAGGAAATCTTCCTTCGTGAGCTGATCTCCAATGCCTCGGATGCCTGCGACAAGCTGCGCTTCGAGGCCATTGCCAACCCGAGTTGGCTGGCCGGAGATGCCGAGTTGCGCATCGATGTGAGCATCGACAAGGATGCGCGCACCTTGAGTGTGCATGACAACGGTATCGGCATGAGCCGCGATGAGCTTGTCGCCAATCTCGGCACCATTGCCAGCTCCGGAACGCGTCGCTACCTCGAATCGATGAGCGCGGAAAACAGGTCCGACAGTCGTCTGATCGGTCAGTTCGGCGTCGGCTTCTATTCGGCATTCGTGGTAGCCGATGAAGTCACCGTAACCAGTCGCGGTGCTGGCGACAACGGCAATGAGGGCACGCGTTGGCACAGCAATGGCAAGGGCGAGTACAGCCTGGAGACCGTGTCCGATGTGCCGCGCGGCACAACCGTCACCCTGCATCTGAAGGAAGATGAAGGCGAGTTCCTGGATTCCTGGAAGGTGCGCAGCCTGGTGTCGCGCTACTCCGAGCACATCGGCTTTCCCATTCGCATGCTCAAGGAGGGCGAAGGCAAACCGACTGCGGAATGGGAGACGGTCAATTCGGCATCCGCACTGTGGACGCGCCCAAAGAACGAATTGAAGGATGAGGACTACCAGAACTTCTACAAGTCGCTGAGCCATGACTTTTCCGATGCACTGAGCTGGACCCACAACCGGGTGGAAGGCAACCAGAACTTCACCTCGCTGCTGTTCGTGCCAGCCAAGGCTCCGTTCGATTTCATGCAGGGACGGGAGGAACGCAAGGGCCTGAAGCTGTACATCCGCCGCGTTTTCATCATGGATGCCAGCGAACAGTTGCTGCCTGCGTATCTGCGTTTCGTGCGCGGCGTGGTCGACTCCGATGACCTGCCTTTGAATGTCAGTCGCGAAATCCTGCAGCAGAATCGCCAGGTGGAACGCATCCGCGGTGCGTGCACCAAGCGCGTGCTTGACCTGCTCGACAAACTGGCCGCCGATGATGCGGGCAAGTACTCGACGTTCTGGAATGCCTTCGGCGGCGTGCTCAAGGAAGGCATCGCCGAAGACGCCGGCAATCGGGAGCGCATCGCCAAATTGTTGCGCTTCTCGTCGACCCAATCGGATGGCCCAGCGCCAAGCGTTTCCCTGGACGACTACATCGGACGCATGCCGCTGGGCCAGGATGTCATCTGGTACATCACTGCGGACTCCTACGCGGCAGCGAAGGGCAGCCCGCAACTGGAAGCACTCAAGGCCAAGGGTACTGAAGTGTTGCTGATGTCGGATCGCATCGACGAATGGATGGCCGGATACCTTACCGAGTATTCCGGCAAGAAGCTGCGCCATGTCGGCAAGGGTGAGATTGAACTCGATGCGGCGGCCAGCGAAGCGCAAAAGGCCAGCGAGGAAGCCGCAGCGCCGGTCGTTGCACGCATCAAGCAGTTGCTCGGCGAGCGCGTGCGCGACGTGAAGGTGAGTCGTCGCCTGACCGACTCCCCGTCTTGCCTGGTGCTGGATGAATACGACATGGCCTTGCACCTGCGTCGTGTCATCAAGCAATCGGGTCACGAAATGCCGGAGGCCAACCCCACCCTGGAGATCAATCCGAAGCATGCCCTGGTCAAGCGACTGGAAGCGGAGGGGAACGAGGCGAAGGCAAGTGACCTGGCCATGCTGTTGCTCGAACAGGCACAGGTGGCCGAGGGCGCGCAGCTTGAGGATCCTTCGGCCTTTGTACGACGCATGAATCGCATCCTGCTCGGATAGAACAGGTGGGCTGACCACACTGCGGCGGGGAACTGGGTTATCTTTGATGGCGGCGCGGATCATTTGTCCGCGCCGTTTTTCTTTCAATTCAATGACCTGCCATGATAATTGAAACCAAGTTGCCAAAAGTTGGAACGACCATATTCACGGTCATGAGCCAGCTGGCCAGCAGCCACAAGGCGGTGAACCTGGGGCAGGGCTTTCCGGACTTCGATGGTCCGCAGGCATTGCGTGATGCCCTGGTTGAGGCCATGGCTTCCGGGTTGAACCAGTACGTTCCGGCCAGCGGCTTGCCGGCGCTGCGCCAGCAAATCGCGCGCAAGAGCGAGTCCTTGTACGGCTGCAAGGTGGACGCCGACACCGATGTCACGGTGACATCGGGTGCCACCGAGGCCATTTTCTGTGCGATTGCCTGCTCGGTACGCCGCGGCGACGAAGTCATCGTGCTGGATCCCTGTTACGACTGCTACGAACCGGCCATCGAACTCAACGGTGGGGTTGCCGTGCATGTTCCCCTGCACGCACCCGCCTTTTCGGTTGACTGGCAGCGGGTACGCGACGCCATCACGCCGCGCACGCGCATGCTGATCGTCAACACGCCGCACAATCCCTCCGGATCGGTGTTCGATGCCGCAGACCTTGAGGCATTGGCAGACATCACCCGGGACACCAACATCCTGGTGCTGTCCGATGAGGTGTATGAGCACATCGTGTTCGACGGCTTGGCACACCAGAGCGCCCTGCGCCACGCGGAACTGGCCGCACGCAGTTTCGTGATCAGCTCATTCGGCAAGACCTACCATTGCACCGGTTGGAAAGTGGGTTACTGCGTGGCCCCGCGTGCCCTCAGTGCCGAGTTCCGCAAAGTTCACCAGTATGTGACGTTTTGTACCTTCAGTCCGGCGCAGGCGGCTTTCGCACGCATCCTCGAGGATGATCCGGGCCACTACCGGCAACTTCCTGCCTTCTATCAGGCGCGCCGGGAACAGTTCCGCCAGCTGCTTGCGGATACGCGATTCAAGCTGCTGCCGGTTGCAGGTGCGTATTTCCAGTTGGTCGACTACTCGGCGATCAGCGACAAGGACGACCTGGGTTTCTGCGAGTGGCTGGTGGCAAACGCGGGAGTTGCCGCGATCCCGGTTTCCGCGTTCTATGAAACACCGCCCGCGGACATGCGCCTGGTCCGCTTCTGTTTCGCAAAGTCCGATCAGGTGCTTGCGGCCGCCGCCGAACGCCTGCGCAAGCTCTGAGGTGCCCGATGAAAGCATCCGAATTGCGAGTCTCGCTCGTTCAAGGCGCTACCCGCTGGCACGACGCGGCAGCCAATCGCGCCTACTACGGTGACCTGGTGCGCAGGCTCGCCGGAGCCAGTGATCTCATCGTGTTGCCGGAAACATTCTTGAGCGGATTCACCAACGAAACCCTCGGCAATGCCGAAAGCATGCAGGGCGAGAGCGTGCGCTGGATCGGCGAGCTTTCCCGCGAGGTGGATGCCGTTGTAACCGGCAGCCTGATCATCCAGGAACATGGCACCTGCCTGAACCGCTTGGTCTGGGCGCGCCCCGACGGCAGCATTGAAACTTACGACAAGCGTCACCTGTTCCGCATGGCCGGCGAGCACCAGCGCTACGGCAGCGGCAGCAAGCGCCTGGAGGTCGAGCTCAAGGGCTGGAGGATCTGCCCGCAAGTCTGCTACGACCTGCGTTTCCCGGTGTGGTTGCGCAACCGTTTTGATTCGCAGAGCCAACGTTTCGACTACGACCTGGTGCTGTTCGTGGCGAACTGGCCATCGCCACGACGTCATGCCTGGAGCACCTTGCTGAGGGCGCGCGCCATCGAAAATCTGGCCTATGCCGTGGGCGTCAACCGGGTCGGCGTGGATGGCAACCAGATTGCCTATTCCGGCGACAGTGCCGCCATCGATTTCCTCGGCCAACCCATGATTGAACTGGGCGCGCAGGAGCAGGTGGCCACGGTTGCGCTGGACGCAGCGGCGCTTGCTGCGCATCGTGAACGCTTCCCGGCATGGATGGATGCCGATGACTTCAGGATTTCCGGTTGACCTGCAACTCCCACTCGGGTTCCGGTCCAAAGTGCTCAACCAGGAAGTCCACCAAAGCCCGGGTCTTGGCCGGCAGCATCGGTGTCTGCGGATACACCGCATGGATCGCGATGGATGGAACCGTCCAGCCGGGGAGGACGCGCACCAGTTCCCCGCTCGCCAACTGCTCGGCGACAATGAAGGCAGGCAGCAGGCTGATGCCCTGACCCAGCGCGGTGATGGCGGCAATGTAATCACCGTTGTTGTTGATGACCCGGCCACGCACACGCACCGGAACCGATTCGGCGGCTTTCTGCAGGACAATCTCGTCGCGTCGCGGTGACAGCGAATAGAGGATGAATTCGTGACGGGCAAGATCCTGCGGATGTTGTGGCGCCGGGAAACGCTCAAGGTAGGACGGCGCGGCCACCAGAAGCAGGCAGGCCGGTGCGATGCGTCTTGCCACCAGTGAGGAATCGGCCAGCTTGCCGATGCGTACCGCCACGTCGAATCCTTCTTCCACCAGATCGACCAGGCGGTCGTTGAGTTCAAGATCCAGCTCGATGCGCGGATAGCGCTTCTGGAACTCCGCGAAGGCCGCAGCGAGGTATCTCACCGAGAAGGAAATGGGCGCGCTGACCCGCAGGCGACCGCGCGGCTCGACCTGCAGGTTGGCTGCCTCGGCCTCGACTTCGGACAACTGGGTGAGGATTTCGCTGACGCGCTGGTAGTAGTTGCGGCCCGGATCGGTCAGGCTGACGCGGCGGGTGGTGCGATTGAGCAGGCGCACGCCCAGGGCATCTTCCAGGTTGCGTATCACCTTGCTGGCAAGGGCGCGCGACATGCCCATCTGTTCGGCGGCGGTGGTGAAACTTCCGGATTCCACCACGCGGGTGAACAGCTGCATGCCTTGCAACTTGTCCATCAGAGGATTTCCAGGACGCGTTCGGGCGGACGGGCGATCACGGCCCTGCCAGCGGAAATCACGATGGGGCGCTCGATCAGGCGTGGGTGTCGGATCATGGCCTGAATCAGGTCAGCGTGCGAGAGCTCGGGGTCATTCAGCCCGAGGGCGCGGTACTCGTCTTCATCCTGGCGCATCAACTGGCGTGGCTCGAGCACAAGCAGATCAAGCCAGTGTTGGATGGCTGTTTCATCCGGTGCCTGCGTCATGTAGTCGATGATCTCGGGTTCGATGCCGTTGTCGCGCAGCATTTGCAATGCGCCACGCGACTTTGAGCAACGTGGGTTGTGCACGATGGTGACCGTATTCACTGCGTTCAACTCCTCGAGGAACCTCCGAATTGTGCATGAAACCTTGTCGAGTATCCTGCGCTTGCACGCATGGAAACGCCCTTCGCCACAATGACACGGAAAGTGCGGATTTCGGGATTCCGCTCAATTCAGGGCGAGCTCAGCGCCAGCTGCGTCCCGGGCCAGCTTCGTTCATTCAATAGGCCGGTGTTCGCGGGCCTATCTGGTGCGTGCTCAACTCGCTGCGCAGGATGAATTCCTCGGCGGACCGGCGATCCGCGAAGCTCGCCAGTGGCCGCTTGCCGTCGGAAGTACTCACTTCGTAGTGTCCCGGGCGTGGACTGTCTTCATCGATCCTGTCCAGGCGGTAGCCAAAGATGTTGGCTTCGAAAACCCTCTGAGTTTGCATGTCCTTCTGCGTTTGGGAAAACGCTGGACAGCCTACTCATCGAGTATTCCAAGCCGGTTAACTGCATGTTGCCAACTGGTTGCGTGGCGCGGAATGTTCAGCTTCGAGTTGCCGAGCGCAGCATCTGTTCCGCGTGGGCCAGAGTTTCGGGGGAAATCTTGATGCCGCCAAGCATGCGTGCCAGCTCGTCGCGCCTGGCGTCGCCGGACAAGTGTTCAATCTGCGTGCGGGTACCACCCTCGCTCGCCAACTTGCTCACCATGAGGTGGGCATGCCCTTGTGCGGCCACCTGGGGCAGGTGGGTCACGCAGAGAACTTGCCGGCGGCTGCCGAGCCGGCGCAATTTCTGGCCAACCACTTCGGCGACAGCGCCGCCGATGCCGGCGTCGACTTCATCGAACACCATGGTGCCCACTTCGTCCATGCCCAGCGCGGCTACTTCGATGGCCAGGCCGATGCGCGACAACTCGCCTCCCGAGGCCACCTTGCGCAGCGGACGCAGGGGCTGGCCGGGATTGGCACTGACCAGGAATTCGCAACGCTCGCCACCCTGGGAGTCGGGCTCGGTGTTGTTGGTGGATTCCAGGGCAACCGAGAACTGCCCGCCCGCCATGCCCAGTTCGCCGAGCAAGGCATTGACCGACGCGGAAAGCTCGGCGCCTGCGCGTCGGCGCGACTCGCCCAGGCGTGCGCATGATTCCGCGTATCGGGCAAGCAGTGCGTTTCGCTCGCGACCGAGCCTTTCCAGCTCACCGCCAGCATTGGCCAGGGCTTCCAATTCGCCCCGCAGTTGCTGGGCGTGTGCTTCGAGTTCCCCGACCGGGCGGCGATGTTTGCGGGCCAGGTCATGCAGCCTGCCGAGCTGGCTTTCGATTTCCGCCAGGCGTTCCGGATCCAGTGCCAGAGCATCCTGGTAACGCCGCAGCGCATCGATGGATTCGCTGACGTGGATGCTTGCCGACTCCAGCAGCTCCGCGGTGGCTTGCGTGGCCGGGTCAAGGCCTGCCAGTCGATGGCTTTCGCCGACCGCGCGCGTAAGCAACTGGGAGAGGCTGAATTCGGAATCGGCATCCAGCAACTCGGCGAGATGGCTGCATGCGGTCATCAATTGGCCGGAGTTCGCCAGTCGACGATGGGTTTCTTCGAGCCTGGCCAGATCCTCGGGCGCGAGTGCAATCGAATCGAGTTCGGCCAACTGGTGATTCAGCCACTCGATGCGTTCGTTTGGATCTTCGTGGCTTGAAATGGCGGCGATGCGCTCATGGATGGATTTCCATTCGCCGACCATCGTGCGCAGGTCCTGCAACTGTTGGTGGTGATCGGCATAGGCATCCAGCAGGGCCAGTTGCTGGGCGCGTTCCAGCAGGGCTTGATGCTCATGCTGGCCATGGATCTCGATCAACTGCGCACCCAGCACCTTCATCTGGCCAAGGGTGACTGGGCGGCCATTGATCCACGCCCGCGAGCTGCCTTCGCTGCGGATTACCCGGCGCAGCTGGCAGCCTTGGCCGTCATCGAGTTCCTCGTCGCGCAGCCAATCCAGCAAGCCCGGGTTTGCCGAGATGTCAAATTCGGCGGAAAGCTCGGCGCGCTCGCACCCATGCCGAACCACGCCGGCGTCCGCACGCCCACCCGAGAGCAAGACCAGCGCATCCACCAGTAGGGACTTGCCGGCGCCGGTTTCGCCTGTCACCACGGAAAGCCCCGCGCCGACGGCGACCTCCACTTCATCGACGATGGCCAGATCCTTGACGTAAAGCGAACGCAGCATGCAGGCGCCTGTAGTGAGTTTGCGATGGCAGGGCTGATCAAGTTGTTTTGCCGTCATTCCGGCACAAGCCGGAATCCATTTGGCTTTAAAAAAACTGCCATCGGAATCAAAATGGATCCCGGCTTGACCAGCCCTTCGGCTGTTGTGAAACGCCTCGCCGGGACGACGACCTGATCAGCGTTTGCCTGAATCGGTGAGTCGGGGCGGCATTGTCGCAGGTCCGGGCGGTGGGTTTGTACCGGCAGTCCACGGCGAACCGGATGGCACATGCCGGGTCTGCTTCCGCCGGCCCATGACGGGCTTGTATGCTGTGCGCATGAAAGCCGCTGGACATTCCGACTCGCTGGATGCGCGCTCGCGCAGCCTGTTGCGGTCCCTGATTGCGCAATACATTGCCGATGGCCAGCCGGTTGGTTCGCGCACCCTGGCCAAGTCGTCGGGGCTGGACGTGAGCCCGGCCACCATCCGCAACATCATGTCCGACCTGGAGGAAGCCGGCCTGGTGGCGGCACCGCATACCTCGGCCGGTCGCGTACCGACCGCTCAGGGTTATCGCATGTTCGTCGACAGCCTGTTGGAAATGCGCCCGCTTGGCGAGCCGCAGGTCGAGCAATTGCGCCGCGAACTGCCGACCGGAGCCGCCACGCCGGCCTTGCTTGGCAGCGCCAGTGCCTTGCTCTCGCAGATCACCCGCTTTGTCGGCGTGGTCAGCGTTCCCAAGCACGAGGAGTTTCCGTTCCGCCATATTGATTTCGTCACCCTGGATGCCGGCCGCATCCTGGTGATCCTGGTTTTCGCCGACGGCCAGGTGCAAAACCGCGTCATTGAAACCCAGCACGCCTATTCGCCAAGCGAACTGGAGCAGACCGCCAATTTCCTCAACGCAAACTACGCCGGCATGCGCCTGGACGAAATCCGCCGCCGCCTGTTGCGCGACATCACCGAGGAGGGCGCGCGGCTGAACCGCTTGCTGCTGGCAGCCGTAGACGTGGCCCAACAATCGTTCCAGGTGCCCGGCGACAGCGATGTGCTGGTTTCCGGGCAAACCAACCTGATGGGCGTGCATGAGCTGTCGGAAATCGACCGCCTGCGTGACCTGTTCGAGGCATTCCAGCGCAAGCGTGATCTGTTGCAGTTGCTGGAACGCTGTTCGCGCGCCGACGGCGTACGCCTGTTCATTGGCGAGGAATCGGGCTTTGCCGCGCTCGACAATTATTCGCTGGTGACGGCTCCCTATGGCGTGGGCAATCGCGTACTCGGCGTGCTGGGCGTGATCGGTCCCACGCGCATGGCCTATGAGCGGGTGATTCCCGTGGTTGCCACCACCGCCCAACTGATCTCCGGAGCCTTGAACCGGAGCGGAGCGACCCCATAGCGGAGGCGGGGCGCAGGCGTCACGCATTCGACTGCCGCGGCAGGGTGGATTCTCATTCGCGCTTGCGCCGATCAAACCTGTCTGGAAATGACGGCCTGGAGCCTTTCGATACGGCTCCGCCGGCCACCAATCTTGTGCGGAGGGATGATGCAAAACACGGAACCCAATCGCGGCGATGCCGAGGTCGAAGCAGGCCAGGATACTTCGCGCGTGGGCGCGGGCGATGAGGCCATGAACCAGCTCATGGCGGAATACGAAGCCAAGCTCGGCGAGATGCGCGAATTGCTGTTGCGCGAACGCGCCGAGCTCGACAATCAGCGCAAGCGCCTGCAGCGCGATCTGGAGCAGGCGCGCAAGTTTGCCAATGAGCGCTTGCTTGCGGCCCTGTTGCCGGTGATCGACAACCTCGAACGCGGGCTTTCCGTCAATGCGGATGACCGCAGCGGCCTGCAGGCCGGTGTTGAGCTGACCCTCAAGGAATTGCTGCGGGTGACCTCTGCAAACGGCCTGGAGACGGTTGATCCCGTCGGTCAGGCCTTCGATCCGGAGCGCCATCAGGCCATGGCCATGGTGGAAGTGGACGGTGCCGCGCCCAACAGCGTGGTTGCCGTCCTGCAGAAAGGGTATGTGTTGAACGAGCGCCTGTTGCGACCGGCCTTGGTCAATGTCGCGCAAGCCGTATAGGACCGTGGGTCGGGCTGGGCGCCTGCGCGGCAATCGCGCTTGAATTCCGCCATGCCAACCCCAGTTTCTGCGCCAGTGGCCAGCATGGCCGAATGAATGATTTGGGAGAGAGAATCAAATGGGCAAGATCATCGGTATTGACCTCGGTACCACCAATTCCTGCGTGTCGGTCATGGATGGTGGATCGGCGCGCGTCATCGAGAATTCGGAAGGCGACCGCACCACGCCATCCGTGGTGGCGTTCAAGGACGGTGAAGTGCTGGTCGGCGCCACGGCGCGTCGCGGCGCCGTCACCAATCCAAAGAACACCTTTTCCGCGGTCAAGCGCCTGATCGGCCGCAAGTTCAGCGATGCCGAAGTCAAGAAGGATCTTGACCTGGTTCCGTACAAGATCATCGCGCACGACAACGGTGATGCCTGGGTTGAAACCGCCGACGGCAAGAAGATGGCGCCGCCGGAAGTTTCCGCACAGGTGCTGATGAAGATGAAGAAGACGGCCGAGGATTTCCTCGGCGAGCCGGTCACCGAAGCGGTCATCACCGTGCCTGCCTACTTCAACGACAGCCAGCGCCAGGCGACCAAGGATGCCGGGCGCATTGCCGGTCTTGAGGTCAAGCGCATCATCAACGAGCCCACCGCGGCGGCGCTGGCCTATGGCCTGGACAAGAAGGGCGGCGATCGCAAGATCGCGGTCTACGACCTCGGCGGCGGTACCTTCGACATCTCGATCATTGAAATCGCCGAAGTCGATGGCGAGAAGCAGTTCGAGGTATTGGCCACCAATGGCGATACCTTCCTCGGTGGCGAGGATTTCGACAAGCGCATCATCGATTACATCATCGACGAATTCGAAAAGCAGCACGGCGTTGATCTGCGCAAGAACCCGATCCCGCTGCAGCGCGTGCGCTCGGCTGCCGAGCGCGCCAAGATCGAACTCAGCTCGCGCCAGCAGACCGACATCAACGAGCCGTTCATCACCCAGGTCAACAACGAGGGCGTGCATCTGGAACTGCGCCTGACCCGGGCCAAGCTGGAATCGCTGGTCGATGACCTGATCAAGCGCACCATCGATCCATGCCGCACGGCGCTTTCCGATGCGGGACTCAGGGTGTCCGATATCGCGGAAGTGATCCTGGTCGGTGGCCAGACGCGCATGCCCAAGGTGCAGGAAGCGGTCAAGGATTTCTTCGGCAAGGAGCCGCGCAAGGACGTCAATCCGGACGAAGCGGTCGCCATCGGTGCCGCGGTGCAGGGTGGCGTGCTGTCCGGTACGGTCAAGGATGTGCTGCTGCTCGACGTGACTCCGCTTTCGCTGGGCATCGAAACCCTCGGCGGCGTGTTCACCAAGCTGATCGAAAAGAACACCACGATTCCGACCAAGGCCTCGCAGGTGTTCTCCACCGCCGAAGACAACCAGAACGCGGTTACCGTGCACGTGCTGCAGGGTGAACGCGAACAGGCGCGCTTCAACAAGTCGCTGGCCAAGTTTGACCTGGCCGGAATCGAGCCGGCACCGCGCGGCATGCCGCAGGTCGAGGTCACCTTCGACATCGACGCCAACGGCATCCTGCATGTCTCGGCCAAGGACAAGAAGACCGGCAAGGAACAGCGCATTGAAATCAAGGCCGGTTCCGGACTCTCCGACGAGGAAATCCAGCGCATGGTCAGCGATGCCGAGGCCAACCGCGAGGAAGACAAGCGCTTCCAGGAGTTGGTGACGGCGCGCAACAAGGCCGACCAGTTGGTGCACCACACGCGCAGCGCGTTGAAGGAACACGGCGGCAAGGTTCCCGGCGAGCAATTGGGTGCCATCGAGGAAGCGCTTTCGGATCTGGACAAGGCCATGAAGGGCGACGACAAGGCGCAGATCGAGGCCAAGATCGCGCGTGTCGAAGAAGTCGCACAGTCGCTGCATGCGGCTGCTTCGGCGGGTGCCCAGGGTGCAAGCGATGGCGCTCCCCAGGGGGCCGGTGCGGCAGCCGACGACGTGGTGGATGCCGAGTTCACCGAGGTCAAGGACGGCGACAAGTAATCTGGAACCACGAGGCGGAACGGTAACCTGCGTGTCGGCAGGCGGCCGTTCCGCCTTTGACGTTTTCAGCCAACACGGATGCAGCGCCCGGTTTCGATATGAGCAGCAAACGCGATTACTACGAAGTGCTCGGCGTCGAGCGCAGTGCCTCGGAAGATGACCTGAAGAAGGCATTCCGCCGATTGGCCATGAAGTGTCATCCGGATCGCTGCCCGGATGATCCACAGGCGCAGGAACGGTTCAAGGAAGCCAAGGAAGCCTACGAGATCCTCGGCGATGCGCGAAAGCGCGCGATGTATGACCAGCATGGGCATGCCGCCTTCGAACACGGCCATGGCGGTGGTGGCTTCTCCGGTGATGTTGGCGACATATTCGGCGACATCTTCAGCGACATTTTCGGCATGGGCGGCGGTCGGCGTGGGCGCGCACAACGCGGCTCGGATCTACGCTACCTGATGGAACTCGATCTCGAAGAAGCCGTTTTCGGCATTGATCGCAAGATCGAAGTGCCCACCCTGGTCGCCTGCGCGGAGTGTGAAGGCAGCGGCTCGCAAGACGGCAAGACTTCCCGCTGCGATACCTGCCGTGGGCACGGTCGGGTGCGCATGCAGAACGGCATCTTCTCCGTGCAGCAAACCTGTCCGCATTGCGCAGGCAGCGGCAAGACCATCAGCAACCCGTGTCGAAGCTGTCGCGGCGAGGGCAGGGTCAATGATGAACGCACCCTGGAGGTCAAGATTCCAGCGGGCGTGGACAACGGTGATCGCATCCGCCTGAGCGGGCAGGGCGAGGCTGGTCCGCCGGGAACGGTTCCGGGCGATCTCTATGTCGAAGTTCGCGTTCGCGAACACGCCATTTTCAAGCGCGATGGCAACGATCTCTATTGCGAGGTGCCGATACGTTTCGGCCAAGCCTCGCTGGGCGCGGAACTGAATGTGCCTACCCTGGGCGGCGAGGCGCGCATCAGCATTCCGGCGGAAACCCAGACCGGCAAGCTGTTCCGCTTGCGCGGCAAGGGTGTGAAATCCGTGCGCAATGGCGAAACCGGCGACTTGTTGTGTCGCGTGGTGCTGGAAACCCCGGTCAAGCTGACAGCGCGCCAACGCGAGCTGATCGAAGAACTCGACGCCAGCTTCGGCGGCGAGAACGCGCATACCCATTCGCCGCGCAATCGCAGCTGGCTCGATGGCGTCAAACAGTTTTGGGATCGCGTCACGTCCTGATTGCGTTGCGCATGTATGCGCGTGCACGTCGTGCCATTGGCGCCCGCGTGGTGGCAAAGGTTACCCTTGCCTCATCGAAAACCTTTGCATGGGTGATACGTGGCAGATGGGGTAACCCGAGTGGCAATCCACGGTGCGCGCGGGCGCATGGGGCAGGCATTGCTCGATGCGGCAGCCGAGCGCACCGACCTGGCGATTGTTGCTGCACTGGTGCGGGCCGATGCGTCGGCGGCAGTCGAGCCGGCCGTCGATTGTCCTGGAGTGCCTTTCAGCACTTCGCTTGCGGATGAAACGGGCGCGCAGGTGCTGGTGGATTTCTCGGGTGCGGCGGGGTTTGATTCGGCATTGGAACTGGCGCTGGAGCGCAAGCTCGCGTTGGTCAGTGGTTCGACCGGTTTGAGCGGGCGGCAATCGGCTTCCCTGCTGGCAGCCAGTGAACGAATCCCCGTGTTGTGGGCGGCAAATTTCAGTCTTGGCGTGGCGGTGTTGGCCCATGTGGCCGCGGAAGCCTCACGCCTTTTGCCGGATTGGGATTGCGAGATTCTCGAAGCCCACCACCGCAACAAGCAGGATGCGCCTTCAGGCACGGCCTTGATGCTGGGTGAACGGGTGCGCGGAGCACGCGGCACAGGCGAGCCGCTTTTGCCATTGGACAGGAAAGGCCTGCGGCCGTCGCAGGGCATCGGCTTTTCGGTGATGCGCGGGGGCGACATCATCGGCGAACATGAGGTTCGCCTGGTCGGGTCCGGTGAGCGCATCGAACTGGTCCATCGGGCAACGGACCGGCGCCTGTTTGCACGTGGCGCACTGGTCGCGGCGCGCTGGCTGTGCGGCCGTGAACCGGGCCGATATACGCTGGAATCCGTGCTGGGGCTGTGAGCCTTTTTGGGGAGAGCTGATCAACCTCAGACCGTTCGTGGTGAGCCCGTCGAACCATGAACGAAATCAAGGTTCCACCTGCTTGACCTTAGACAATACGGAACTGGTTTGCTGCTGCCTTGGCAAGTTCTTGAATCAGTCCCTGCGCACACCCGGATTGAATGGCGAGGGACGTTCAAATGGACCACGCTCGTCATCGCGCATCTGCGTGGCCTGGCGTTCCGATATCACCCGATTGACGAGTACAGAATCCACATTGACCGTAGTTTGCACATTGTTGATGCCGCCAACGCTCAGGGTGCCAGTGGAAGCCGGGTCCAGCCAGTCACGCAGGCGCGAGCTTGCCGCAGGACCGTTCCAGCCTGCCGAGAATTTGCCGTAGCAGTCGTATCCGTTGTCGGGCAAGGTACCCGCGCAAAGCGCGGTTCCACCGGATAGCACGCCGATCAGGCGGCGGCCAGCACCGCTTGAGTCGCCTGCGGGAATCCATACGCCGGAACCGGATGAGCCGCCTTCGGTGGTGCCCTGCTCATAAGGACCGGTGAACCAGTGGGTATTCACGCTGCCGCCGCCGGTTCCGATGCAGTTGTTGCCTTCTGACGGAGCCGGGCCGAGGGTGACCTTCGCAACATCACCGCTCGGATGGTGGAGGCCAATGGTCGTGGCAGGCGCAATTCCCGTTGCGTCCCAGCCGGCATGGAACAGGTTCCAGGCCGGGTCCGGGTTCTGGTTGAGCTCGACGAGGGTGAAGTCTGCATCCGCGCGAGTGGCACGCAAGGTGGCGCCGGTCTGGTTTTGCAGGAAGGAATAGCCCGTGGTCGATGCGCAGCTGGTGGACTGGTAGTTCCAGTACAGGCGCATGGTGGCCACTTCGGCTTGCGTTGACATGCAATGGGCTGCCGTCAGCGCATAGTTCTTGCGGTCGCCGGGAACATCATTGAGCAGGGTCGCGGTGCAAATGTAGGTAGTCGGGCCGGACCGGAACTCGTAGTAGGCCAGGGCACGCGCTTCATCGCTGTAGGGCTGGCCCAGCGGACAGACAACGTTGATGTTGCAGGCGCCCGAAGCACCCGGATTTCCAATGCGCGGTTCGGCATGGAACAGGTCGCGATAGCCGGCACCGACATGCGTCAAGGCCAGCGTAGTGTTTTCGATAGCGCTGCCGGCGGGCAGGCGCAGTTCAATGGTCGCGGAATCACCGGGAACGACGGGAACCCACAGCGGTGCCGCATCGGCTGCATCGTAGGGCCCTTCATAGTAGTTGTTCGAGCCTGTTACCCAGAGTTGCGCGCCGTCCGACAGCTCATAGGTTTCGAAACCCAGGTGCAAGTCGGTGGCACCCGGTACCCGCAGCGTGAGGCGCCACAGCAGGTCACCGTTTTCCAGTATCTGCCAACTGCCATCACGCTTCGAATCGGCATTCACGGAATAGCCATGGGCAACGGCAAGTCGCTTGTCGTGCGCACCGGGCAGGCCGCTTCGCGTGTCCTCGTCCATCCTGCGCAGGGCTTCGGCATCAATGGCCGGCAACAGCAGTTGCGGCGTCTGAATTTGCAGCTTTTCCGGAGATGTCAGGCCAGGGGGCGGCTGTCCTTGGCGTGCCTGCGCCGAGACGGCTCCAACCACGAGCAGCGGTACGAGAAGAATCCGCGCGTAATTCATCATGTGCAGCATCCTGGTCAATCGAGATGTGAAGCGTCGTCCTTGCGGGCGGCGCCAATGTGGCGGTCGATAGCACCAAACCATTTCTTGAAAAGTCGTGACAAGCGTCCGCGCCGGGCCTTGCGCAATTTTTCCTCATCGCTGGTCAGCCAGGCAATCTGGATGACGCGCCGCTCACCTTCATACGGCAGGTGGCCATGGTATGAATTTTCGCTGCGCCGGAATGCAACCAGGTTCCCGTACAGCGGTTTGATTTCCCCGGTGACCAGGTCCTCGATGCTGTCGGCGCGCTTGAGGAAGCGCAGGCATCCATCGCTGGTGTCTGGCCAGTCTTCATTCAGGTAGAGCAGGGCAGTCACCACCTTGGAGCGACTGTCGGTGTGGATGGTGCCGTGGCGTCGATTGAGGGATCGACAGATGGTCACCAGGGTCGGGAATCCGCTCAGATTCTCGACCCCCAGGCGTAGGCCGATGGCATCGGCAATGGCTGGCGAGCTCAACTCTTCAATCAACTGGTTGATGCTGGGTCCACAATCTGCCTGTTCATGAGGAAAGAAGCCGGCGCTCGGGTAGTTCGGGAAGTCGCGGGCCAATTCCGCCTTGCGCTCGTCGGCCAACTGAGCCCGGGCAAGCAGGTATGCAAAAGGCTCCAGGCTGCCAATCGTGTCGCTGCGGCTCAGGTTTTGGGCATCAAGCAGGTTCAAGACGGGTGCAATTCGATGTGGATCCGGGGTCGAATCTTAGCCCGGAACCCGTGAAGGAAACGCTTGTTCCAGTGGACAGACTCACGCCCAACACCTAACATTCCGTCTCGCCTCGACCCTTACCAACGCCCAAACCACGGACTGGCACAACCAGCCCGCGGGTTTTGTCGCACCCCAACTGCCTTCCGGTTGCGTGCGCGGGCCAACCCCAGGCGTAGACATGAACCAAACCGCCATTCTTGCCCTCGCCGACGGTAGCCTGTTTCGTGGGCGTTCCATCGGCGTGCCGGGGTCCACCATCGGTGAGGTCGTCTTCAATACGGCCATGACCGGCTATCAGGAAATCCTGACCGACCCTTCGTACTCGCGCCAGATCGTGACCTTGACCTATCCCCACATCGGCAACACCGGCTGCAATGCCGATGATGTCGAGTCGGACCAGGTGCATGCCGCGGGACTGGTTATACGTGATCTGCCCCTGTTGGCCAGCAATTGGCGCATGCAGGAGTCCTTGGATGACTATCTGCTGCGCAACAAGGTCGTTGCGATAGCCGACATTGATACGCGCCGATTGACCCGCATCCTGCGCCAGCATGGTGCTCAGGCCGGGTGCATCCTGGCCGGCGAGGATCCATCCGAAGCGCAAGCCCTGGCAGGAGCACGATCCTTTGCCGGACTTTCCGGCATGGACCTGGCCAAAGTCGTCTCCACGCGCACGCAGTATGCGTGGACACTGCCAAGCCACGAGCTGGATCCACGGGTGCGGCGCGAGTTCAAGACCAGGTTCCGTGTCGTCGCATACGATTTCGGCATCAAGCAAAACATCCTGCGCCTGCTGGTGGATCACGGATGCGAGTTGGTTGTGGTGCCGGCACAGACGCCGGCGCGCGAGGTGATGGCGCTGAATCCGCATGGCGTGTTCCTTTCCAATGGTCCCGGTGACCCCGAGCCCTGCGCCTATGCGATTGCAGCCATCCGGGAATACATCGAACGCAAGATTCCCGTTTTCGGCATCTGCCTGGGGCACCAATTGCTCGGACTGGCGGTTGGCGCACGAACCATGAAGATGAAATTCGGACACCATGGCGCCAACCACCCGGTAATCGACCTGGTGAGCGGACAAGTCATGATTTCAAGCCAGAACCATGGATTCGCAGTGGATGAGGCCAGCCTGCCAAAGCGCGTGCGCGCCACCCACCGATCATTGTTCGACGATTCGTTGCAGGGCATCGAGTTGATCGATGCGCCGGCATTCGGTTTTCAAGGGCACCCGGAAGCCAGTCCTGGCCCGCGGGACGTTTCCCCGTTGTTCCAACGCTTCACCCAGATGATGGAGGCGCGTGCATCTGCCGCGGCATGATCCGATATGAACCAATCCCCTGCTGTTATCCGATTCCTGGCGATTTTCTGTCTCGCGCTTGCCAGTGGTTCCTTGTGGGCAGTGACGCCGGCAACTCCCGACAAGCCGGCCAAGTCGAAATCGAAAGTCGACCTGAGCCAGACCCACTTTCGCGAAATTCCGTATGCGGAACTTGAAAACAGGATCGACTCGAAAATCGTTGTGCACACCATCAACAACACGGTACGCAGCGGCACCCTGACTCGCTTCACCAACGCCACCATCCAGCTCAAGCTGGGTCCGGAGGCCGGCTCGATCGAATTGAGCATCCCCAACACGGCGGTGCGCAAGATCATGCTGGAACTTGGACCTGCCGATCCGTTGTTCGTCGACGAAACCACTGACAAGAAAGGCGAGTCTGGTGCCAAAAAGAACTGACCTGCGCACGATTCTCGTCATCGGTGCCGGGCCGATCGTCATTGGCCAGGCTTGCGAGTTCGACTATTCCGGGGCCCAGGCCTGCAAGGCCTTGCGCGATGAAGGCTATCGCGTGGTACTCATCAACTCGAATCCGGCCACGATCATGACCGATCCGGATACGGCGGATGCGGTCTACATCGAGCCGATCAATGCGCGCATGGTCGAGAAGATCATCGCCAAGGAAAAGCCCGACGCCCTGCTGCCGACCATGGGTGGCCAGACCGCGTTGAACTGCGCGCTGGACCTGGCCGATCGCGGAGTCCTGGAGAAATACGGCGTTGAACTGATCGGCGCGTCGCGCGAAGCCATCCGCATGGCCGAAGACCGTGAACTGTTCCGGGTTGCCATGAGCGAAATCGGCCTGGAGTGCCCAAGGGCAGAGATCGTGCGCAATTTCGAGGATGCCCTCGAAGCCCAGGTCAAGGTGGGTTATCCCACCATCATCCGGCCGAGCTTCACCCTCGGCGGATCCGGCGGTGGCATTGCCTACAACCACGAGGAGTTCGAGGAAATCGTCAAGCGCGGCCTGGAGCTTTCCCCGGTCAAGGAAGTGTTGATCGAAGAGTCGGTACTCGGCTGGAAGGAATTCGAGATGGAAGTCGTGCGCGATACGCATGACAACTGCATCATCGTCTGCTCGATCGAGAACTTCGACCCCATGGGCGTGCACACCGGCGATTCGATCACGGTGGCACCGGCGCAGACTTTGACCGACAAGGAATACCAGCGCCTGCGTGATGCGTCGATTGCGGTGCTGCGCAAGATTGGCGTTGATACCGGCGGCTCCAACGTGCAATTCGGCATCAATGCCGAAGACGGTCGCGTTGTCGTTATCGAGATGAATCCGCGCGTGTCGCGTTCTTCGGCCCTTGCATCAAAGGCAACCGGATTTCCGATTGCCAAGGTTGCCGCCAAACTTGCCGTTGGCTATTCGCTGGACGAATTGCGCAATGAAATCACCGGTGGCCTGACGCCAGCCTCGTTTGAGCCGGCAATCGACTACGTGGTGACCAAGATTCCGCGCTTTGCCTTCGAAAAATTTCCCGCCGCCGATGCGCGACTGACCACGCAGATGAAGTCGGTTGGCGAAGTCATGGCAATCGGACGCACTTTCCAGGAATCATTGCAGAAGGCGCTGCGCGGACTGGAAACCGGCAAGAACGGTCTTTCTCCGCTCGCGGTGGACACAGACAGCGAAGAAGACAAGACAACGCTGCGGCGCGAGCTGCGTGAACCGGGGCCGGATCGCATTTTCCACATCGGTGACGCCTTCCGTGCCGGATTCTCGTTGCAGGACGTGTATTCGCTCACCCACGTTGACCCGTGGTTCCTTGCGCAGATCGAGGAATTGATCCGCCTTGAAGGTGATGTGCGCAGGCAGGGCCTGGCGGCAATCGATGCCGAGCGCATGCGCATCCTCAAGCGCAAGGGGTTTTCCGACTCCCGCCTTGCCGAGCTGCTTGAGACCGACGAGAACGCGGTTCGCCACCTGCGCCGGGCCTTCAACGTGCGCCCGGTCTACAAGCGCGTCGATTCCTGTGCCGCGGAGTTCGCCACCACCACGGCCTATCTCTATTCAACCTATGAGGAAGAATGCGAGGCAGAACCCAGTACGCGCGAGAAGATCATGGTGCTCGGTGGCGGTCCCAACCGCATCGGGCAGGGTATCGAGTTCGACTATTGTTGCGTTCATGCGGCCCTTGCCCTGCGCGAGGATGGCTATGAAACCATCATGGTCAATTGCAATCCGGAGACGGTGTCCACCGACTACGACACCTCCGATCGCCTGTATTTCGAACCGCTGACCCTGGAAGATGTGCTGGAGATCATCGACAAGGAAAAGCCGAAAGGCGTGATCGTCCAGTACGGCGGGCAGACGCCGCTGAAGCTTGCCCGCGCGCTGGAAGCGGCAGGCGCACCGATCATCGGTACGTCTCCGGATTCGATCGACCTCGCCGAAGACCGTGAACGCTTCCAGGCCATGATCACCAAACTCGGATTGAAGCAGCCACCCAACCGCACCGCGCGCAATGCCGACGAGGCCATCGCGCTGGCCCGCGAAATCGGCTATCCCTTGGTGGTCCGCCCCAGTTACGTGCTGGGTGGGCGCGCCATGGAAGTGGTGCATGACGACCAGGATCTGGCGCGCTACATCCGCGATGCCGTGCGTGTGTCCAATGACTCTCCGGTCCTGCTGGACCGATTCCTCGATCATGCCACCGAGGTCGATGTCGATCTGGTTGCCGACGCCGAAGGCAATGTACTGATTGGCGGCGTGATGGAACATATCGAAGAAGCTGGCGTGCACTCGGGAGATTCTTCGTGCTCGCTGCCGCCGTACTCGCTTTCCGCCGACATGCAGGATCGCCTGCGCGAGCAGGTGAGCCTGATGGCGCGCGAACTGAAAGTCATCGGCTTGATGAACACCCAGTTCGCCGTGCAGGGCGACGCCATTTTCGTGCTTGAGGTCAACCCGCGTGCATCACGCACGGTGCCGTTTGTTTCCAAGGCCACCGGCGTGTCGCTGGCCAAGATTGCCGCGCGCTGCATGGTCGGGAGAACCCTGCGCGAGCAAGGTCTGGAAGCCGAATTGGTGCCCGACTACTACTCGGTCAAGGAAGCGATTTTCCCGTTCCTCAAGTTCCAGAATGTTGATCCCATCCTGGGGCCGGAAATGCGTTCTACCGGAGAGGTCATGGGTGTTGGGCGCACCTTTGGCGAAGCCTTCGCCCGCGCCCACGAAGCAGCGGGTATCCAGCCGCCGGCGCTTGGCAAGGCGTTCCTCAGCGTGCGTGAATCGGACAAGGCGCGGTTGGTGCCGATTGCCAGCGATCTGCTGAATCGTGGTTTCAGCCTGGTTGCCACCGGTGGTACCTGCGCGTACCTGACGGAACGCGGGATTCCGTGCGAACGCATCAACAAGGTCATCGAGGGGCGGCCGCACATCGTTGACCTGATCAAGAATCGCGAGATCATGTTCATCGTCAACACCACCGAAGGAAAGCAGGCGATCGCGGACTCGTTCTCGATCCGGCGCCAGGCGCTGCAACAGCGTGTCACCTATTCCACGACCATTTCCGGAGCCAAGGCCTTGCTTCATTCCATGGATTTTCGCGACAGCGGAGAAGTCAACAGCCTGCAGGAACTGCACAAGGAGCTGCACGCATGAACCGGGCGCCGATGACCGCGCAAGGTGCGCAGCGACTGCGTGAGGAGCTGGAGCGGCTCAAGTCGGTCGAGCGGCCGCGCATCATCAAGGACATTGCCGAGGCGCGCGCCCACGGCGATCTCAAGGAGAACGCGGAGTACCACGCCGCACGCGAGATGCAGGGATTCATCGAAGGCCGCATCAAGGAACTGGAGGCCGCGCTCAGTTACGCCGATGTCATCGACATTTCACGACTCAACCCGGGCAGTCGCATCGTGTTTGGTGCCACCGTGGAGCTGGCCGACGAAGACAGCGGAGAATCCATCACGTACCAGATCGTTGGCGATCTGGAAGCGGACATCAAGCGCAAGCTCATTTCCGTATCCTCGCCACTGGCGCGGGCGCTGATCGGCAAGAGCGAAGGAGACAGCTTTGACTTCCAGGCTCCCAATGGCAAGCGCAGCTACGAGATCGTTGCCGTTCGCTATGCAGTGTGAGCACGACGCTGGCCAGCGCCCGCAATGGCGTTGGCCAACCGACTAGCCCCGCATGTCGCACGGCGCACGACGCACGTTGATATTGCTGTTGCCGGAGTGGAAGCGCTGCCTCGCTTCCGAAGCGCTGGACAGCGGCGTGCTCGCCGCTTGGTGCAGCCGCGGCCAGCGCCTGGATGGCCTGGACCCCGGCAATGACGGCATCCTTGCAAGCTGTTTTGAATGGTCTGGTGAATCGCTTCCCGTGGCGGCACTGCGCAGGCAGGCCGAGCTTGGCGATGCCGGCGATTCGAACTGGCTCTGCGCGGACCCGGCGCACGTGCGAGCCGACATGGCCACCGCGCGCATGCTGGCCTGCGGTGCCATGGGATTGAGCGATTCGGAACGCGAGCGCTTCGCGCGAGATCTCGGATCCCTGTTCGGCGACGCGGGCTTCGAGTTTGACGCACCCGGCAACGAACGCTGGTACGTACGCGCCCTGCGCGAGTCCGAACTGCCCCGGTGTGGCTCGCCCGATGAAGTGATGGGTGATGATCTCAAGCTGCATCTTCCGTCCGGAACGGCGGGCAGGCTTTGGCGGCGCCTGTTCAATGATGCGCAGATCCTCCTGCACAACCACAAGGTCAATGCGGAACGTGCTGCGCGTGGTGCCATCAGCATCAACAGCCTGTGGTTCTGGGGTGGCGGGTTCTTGCCGAACCGGGTTCGCGCGCACGTGCAGCAGCTTGTCAGCGACCGGCTTGAAGTGCGGGCGCTCGCTGAGCGCGCGGGAGTTGCATGGAAACCCTTGCTTGCCGAATCCCTGGCCGCTGCGTTGGAAAGTGCCACGGCCGATGCCGTCGTTGCGCTTGACCTCGTGGAATTGCGTGATCGCGAGCTGGAATGCCGCTGGCTGCAACCGGTCCAGGACTGCTTGCGTACGCAGCAGGTGGATCTCCTCGAACTTCGCTTTGCTTCGGGTGAGCGCTACCGCGTGAATCGCTGGCAGCGCATGAAATTCTGGAAGCCGATTCAGCGGCTGGGCTCGTGAAGGCGCTGGAGATCCAGCGCCGGGAAGTGGCCGAGGCCCTGGTCGAGTGGCCGGCGGACATGCATCCCGTCTTGCGAAGAGTGCTGGCGGGGCGCGGCATCCGCAGTCCTGCGGAGATCGAGCACCGTCTGGCGAACCTTGCTGCGCCGGTGCATCTGGGCGGAATCGAAAGTGCCTGCGAATTGCTTTGCGATGCCATCGACCGGCAACGCCAGATCGTCATCGTCGGCGACTTTGATGCCGATGGTGCCACCGGCACGGCGGTCGCCATGCGCGGTTTGCGCATGCTGGGTGCAGGCAGGGTGGACTTCCGGGTTCCCAATCGCGCCTTGCACGGGTATGGATTGAGCGCGGCGCTGGTGGATTCGATGCGCGAGGTGGTGCCCGATCTGATCGTCACCGTCGACAACGGCATTGCCAGCTTGGCCGGTGTTGCGGCAGCACGTGAGCGCGGCATCGATGTGCTGGTCACGGACCATCACTTGCCGGGCGCTGAATTGCCCGATGCCAACGTGATCGTCAATCCGAATCTTGCCGGTGATTGCTTTCCGAGCAAGGCGCTGGCCGGCGTTGGCGTGATGTTCTACGTGCTGATCGCACTGCGCGCGCACATGCGCAAACTCGGTCGCTTTGCGACCGGTACTTCGGCAGAGCCGGATCTTTCCAGTCTGCTCGATCTGGTTGCCCTTGGCACGGTGGCAGACATGGTCAGCCTGGACCAGAACAATCGCATCCTGGTTGCCGCGGGCCTGCGCCAGATTCGCAACGGTCATGCCTGTGCGGGCATCCGCGCCTTGTTGCAAGTTGCGGATCGGGATCCGGCCACACTGACGACGGCAGAGTTGGGATTTGTGGTGGCTCCGCGCATCAATGCCGCAGGGCGCCTGGAAGACATGGGGCTGGGAATCGAATGCCTGACCACGGACGACGACGCGCCTGCGCTTGAACTGGCGCACCGGCTTTCCGCCATCAACGCCGAACGTCGCGAGATCCAGTCGCAGATGGTGGAGCAGGCGGAAGCGGCAGTGGCTCGCTGGACCGGAACGCACGGCGAACAGGCTTTGCCCTGCGGTGTCGTCCTGTTCGAGCAGGAGTGGCACCCGGGCGTGGTCGGACTGGTTGCGTCGCGGCTCAAGGAACAGCTGCACCGCCCGGTGGTGGCCTGCGCACCGGCAATGGATGGCAGCTGCGAGATTCGTGCATCGTTGCGCTCGATTCGAGGAGTCCATGCGCGTGACATCCTCGCCGAGATTGACGCCAATGAACCCGGATTGATCCAGCGTTTCGGTGGACACGCGATGGCGGCAGGTTTGACCCTGGCACGGGCCTCGCTGGAACGATTCACCTCGGCGTTTGCGCAAACCGTGCAGCGGCGTGCGGCGCCCGAACTGTTTACTCCGGTCTTGCTCAGCGACGGCCCCTTGTCGCCCGACGAGATCGACATGGAGCTGGCCGAGCTTTTGCGCCACGCCATTCCGTGGGGACAGGGACTGAGCGAACCCACGTTCGACAACACCTTCGAGCTGAAGTCCTTCACTGTCGTTGGCGGTCGCCACTGGCGCATGCAGTTGATCATGGAGGGTTCGCGCACGCCGCTTGCGGCCATGTACTTCAATGCCGGGGAAGGTGTCTCGCCGCCCACTCGCATGCGCGCGGCCTATCGCCTTGATATCAACGTCTGGGGTGGGCAGCGCGCCCTGCAGTTGATCGTGCAGCACCTGCAGGCAGCCTGATCGCCAGGGGAGAGATCGCAAGGCAGGCAGCAACGCGACCGATTTTGCTATTCTTTGCGGCCCTGCACTGCACTGCACCAAATCCGTGATCGAAACCAACCCCATCCGCGCCCGCATCGACGACCTCAGCCAACGCCTGCAATCCCTACGGGGGTATCTTTGACTTCGATACCAGGGCCGAACGTCTGGAGGAAGTCAGCCGCGAGCTGGAAAACCCCGATATCTGGAATGATCCTGCGCGTGCCCAGGAGTTGGGCAAGGAACGTGCCCAACTCGAGCGCGTGGTCAATGGCATCCGCAGCCTGAGCAGGGGCCTCGACGACGCCCGTGAATTGCTCGACCTCGGCGAATCCGAAGGCGACGAAGCCACCGTTGCTGGGGTGGATGCCGATACCACCGCCATCGCCGCGAAGGTGGAGAAGCTCGAATTCCAGCGCATGTTCTCCGGCGAGATGGATGGCGCCAATGCCTTTGTGGATATCCAGGCAGGCGCCGGTGGCACCGAAGCCCAGGACTGGGCGGAGATGCTCCTGCGCATGTACCTGCGCTGGGCGGAGGACAAGGGCTGGAAAACCGAGCTGCTCGAAGCCTCGGCCGGTGAAGTGGCGGGCATCAAGAGCGCCACCTTCAAGGTTGAAGGCGACTACGCCTACGGCTGGCTGAAGACCGAAATCGGCGTGCATCGGCTGGTGCGCAAGTCGCCTTTCGATTCCGACAACCGCCGGCACACCAGCTTCACATCGGTATTCGTCTCGCCCGAGATCGACGACAACATCGACATCGAGATCAACCCTGCCGACCTCAAGACCGACGTGTATCGATCATCCGGTGCAGGTGGCCAGCACGTGAACAAGACCGAATCGGCGGTTCGCATCACCCATGTGCCCAGCGGGGTGGTGGTGGCCTGCCAGACCGGTCGTTCCCAGCATGCCAACCGCGACAGCGCCATGAAGATGCTGCGTGCCAAGCTCTACGAGATCGAGTTGCAGAAGCGCAACGCGGAAAAGGACGCGTTGGAAGCCACCAAGTCGGACATCGGCTGGGGCAGCCAGATCCGCAACTACGTGCTGGACCAGAGCCGCATCAAGGATCTGCGCACCGGGGTCGAACGCACGGACACGCAACGGGTGCTGGACGGTGATCTCGATGAATTCATCGAGGCCAGCCTCAAGTCTGGGCTCGATGCCGGCGCCAAGCGCAGCGACGCCTGAGTTCAGGGTTCCACCGAATACTCACACAACCGAACTTTGGAAGCAGCGATGAGCGCGACTGGCAGCACCGATCAATCCAACGTTACCCATGCCGGTGCTGCAACCGCACTGGATGAAAACAAGCTGATTGCCGAACGTCGCGAGAAGCTGCACGGCTTGCGTGAAAAGGGCATCGCCTATCCCAACGACTTCCGCATCGATGCATTTGCCGGTGACCTGCAGGCGGAGTTTGCAGATGCGGAAACGTGGAATGCGGAGGCGATCGCGGCACGCAAGCGCAGGGTGCGCGTGGCCGGACGCATGCTGACCAGGCGCATCATGGGCAAGGCAAGTTTCGCCCAGATCCAGGACATGAGTGGGCAGATCCAGCTGTTCCTGCAAGGTACGGCCCTGGGTGATTCCTACGATGCCTTCAAGGGCTGGGATATCGGCGACATCGTGGGTGCAGAAGGCGAGCTCATGCGTACGCGCACGGGTGAGCTCTCCATCAAGCTGGACCACATCCGGCTGCTGACCAAGTCCCTGCGCCCTTTGCCGGACAAGTGGCATGGCCTTGCCGACATCGAGCAGCGTTACCGGCAGCGTTACGTGGACCTCATCGTCACGCCGGATTCGCGCCAGGCGTTCCAGTTGCGCTCGCGGGCTATCGGCTTCATGCGGCAGTGGCTGGAAGCCGAGCCCAGGCGTTTCATGGAAGTGGAAACGCCGATGATGCACATCATTCCCGGTGGCGCCACGGCGCGGCCGTTCGTGACCCACCACAACGCGCTGGATCTCGAGCTTTATCTGCGCGTTGCGCCGGAGTTGTACCTCAAGCGCCTGGTCGTGGGCGGCTTCGAGCGGGTGTACGAGATCAACCGGAATTTCCGCAACGAAGGCGTTTCTACCCGGCACAACCCGGAATTCACCATGCTCGAGCTGTACCAGGCTTACGCCAGCTACACCGAGATCATGGACCTGACCGAAGCACTGCTGCGGGAAACCGCGCTGGCAACGCTGGGTCGCACTGCACTGGACTGGGAGGGCAGGGCGATCGACCTCGGGCCTGATTTCAAGCGCTGGCGCATGGATGACGCGGTGCTCGAGTTCAATCCGCAAATCCGCCGCGAGGACCTGCGCGATCGTGAAACCATGGAAGGTCATTGCCGGCAGCTGAAGATTGCCGTCAAGCCGGGATACGGCTGGGGCAAGCTGCTGCTGGAGATTTTCGAGGCGACGGTCGAGGACAAGCTGATCCAGCCCACCTTCATCACCGCGCACCCGGTGGAGGTTTCGCCGTTGGCGCGGGAAAGCGACAACGATCCGGGCATCACCGACCGCTTTGAACTCTTCATCGGCGGCAAGGAACTGGCCAACGGCTTTTCCGAACTGAACGATCCCGAGGATCAAGCCGCACGCTTCAAGGCCCAGGTGGACGCCCTCGCCGCCGGTGACAACGAAGCCATGCATTTCGATGCCGACTACATTCGGGCGTTGGAATACGGCTTGCCTCCTACCGGAGGGCTTGGCATCGGTATCGACCGCCTCGTGATGCTGCTGGCAAATGTCGGTTCCATACGGGACGTGTTGCTTTTTCCCTACATGCGGCCCTCTGCCTGAGATCCCGATCGCAGTTGCCGGCTCGACAGGTGTCTTGACCGTTTCCCGTGCGTGCGCGGCAGCGCCGTGCCAATGTCGTTGTGATAGCCTTCGGACTGATTCCCGTGCGCGGGAACCTTCAGACAGGGAATTGGATACAACGGATCATGTGGAGGCGGAATGGACCTCGAATCTGCTGGAGGAAACGACTTGAACGTCTTGATTGTCGACGACCAGGCCTCGGCTCGAACCATGCTCAGGCATGTTGTCGAAGGCATCGGTCCGGTGGTCAAGGTCAGCGATTTCGGCAATCCGATTGACGCCTTGCGCTGGTCGGAAAACAACACCACTGACCTGCTGCTGCTCGACTACCGCATGCCGGAAATGGACGGCCTGGAATTTGCGCGGCGCTTTCGTCGACCGATTTCCCGCCGCGACGTGCCGATCGTGCTGATCAGCGTGGTCGGTGATGAACCGGTTCGCCAGGCTGCCCTCGATTCGGGCGTCATCGATTTCGTCATCAAACCCGTGCGTCCGCGCGAGCTGCGCTCACGCTGCAAGAACCTGCTGCAGATGCGTCGCCAGGGGGAATCCATCAAGGAACGCGCGCGAACCCTCGAGCAGAAGGCGCTCGATAGCGCCCATGAGGTGAGCTTTCTTGAGCACGACATCCTGTTGCGACTGGCCAGGGCAGTCGACCAGAGGGAGCTTGGTGCAGGTGCCCATCTCATGCGCATGGCGCGTTATTGCGAACTCATTGCATCCGGTTTGGACATGTCCGAGGAAGACGTGCATGTCCTGATCCAGGCTGCCCCCTTGCATGACATCGGCAAGATCGGCGTCCCCGAGTCGATATTGCTCAAACCCGGGTGCCTGGATGATGCGGAAATGGCCATCATGCGGCGCCATCCCCTGATCGGGGAGCAGATCCTGCGCGATAGCCAGAGCAAGGTGATCCAGGCTGCGGCACTGATTGCGCTGCGTCACCATGAACGCTGGGACGGCAGTGGCTACCCGGATGGACTGAAGGGCGAGCAGATTCCCCTTGTCGCCCGTATCGTTGCGGTTGCCGACGTGTTCGATGCACTGACGACCGAGCGCCCCTACCATCCGGCATGGGGAATCGAAGAAGCGTGCGATTACCTGCAGCAACACTCTGGCACGCTTTTTGATAGTAATTGCGTGCGAGTACTGTTGGCCAAGCGGGCGGAGGCAGCGGAAATCCAGCAGGAGCAGGTGCCGTCCGCCAGCGGTGGCTGAGGCGTTGGCATGGTTTCCGAGCGCTGCATGGCAATTTGGATCGGATCCATTCGGCTGCCTCGATCAAACCGCTGGGCTGTCCAATAACGTCGCAAGCAGTTCAACCGGCAATGGACGCGCGAGGCTCCGGGAATGATCACCGACATCGTTGAAGGCATAGCCGACAAGTCCGAATCCGCCCTGCGTCATATTCTGAAGGCGCAGGCCACGCTGCGCATTTTGGTCGCCGTGCCGGTCATCATCGTCGAGACCATTCTCTACCTGGGTTCGCCGGCCAGTGTCGCAGCCCGCCTGGTGGTTTTGTCCATCCTGTATTGCGTCTACATCCTGGCATTGCGCGTTCTCGTGCATTTCCCGCAGATCGTGTCGTCGCGTGCGTTGCTGGTGGCGACGGCGGTACTGGATCCCCTGGCGCTCACCGCGTGGCTGGTTGTTACCGGTGAATACGGCGGGCTGATCGTGGGCTTTTACCTGTTCACCATCCTCGGTTTCGGCTTCCGCACCGGTCGCCCATTGATGTACCTGTGCCAGTTGACGGCTGTGGCCGGGTTCCTGCTGGTTTGCCTTGGCGTTCCCTATTGGCAGGAGCACCTGACCACTTTCCTTGCCTTGCTCATTCCCTTGCTGGTGGTGCCCATGTACGCGGGCATGCTGATCAAGTCCTTGCGCGAGTCGCGCGAGCTCGCGGAACGGGAAAGCAAGGCCAAGTCGGAACTGTTGGCCAAGGTGAGCCACGAGTTGCGGACTCCCCTTGCGGGAATCATTTCGGCAACGGAACTGATGGCGGGTGAGGCCACCCAGGAAGTGGTCAGACGACGGGCGGATACCATCCTGTCGCTTTCCGGCAAGCTGCTGCGCGAGATCAATGATCTGCTCGATGAAGCAAAGCTTGATGCCGGCGCGACTCGGCTTGAACTTGCGCCAGTGGATATCAAGGCCCAGGTAGACCTCGTGCATGCCGCGCTGGCTGAAATCGCCGTCAAGAAAGGCATCGATTTCCAGATCAGGGTGGATCCGGCCATCGTGGACCGCGTGCAGACCGACGCGCATCACTTGGGGCGAGTGCTTCTCAATCTTTCCGGCAATGCCGTGAAGTTCACGGACCAGGGACATGTTCGCCTGACCGTTGACCTGGTTCGAATGGAAGAATCCCGCTACGTCCTGCGCTTCGGTGTCTCGGACACCGGTATCGGCATTCCCGATGCTTTCAAGGACAGGATGTTCCAGCCATTTTCACAGGGGCAGGGAACACATCAGAAGTATGGCGGAACCGGCCTGGGCCTGGTTATTGCGCGCCAGATTGTCGAATTGATGGGTGGAGTGCTCCGATTCGAGAGTGAGATAGGTCGCGGGTCGCTCTTCTGGTTCGAAGTCTCCATGGGTCGGTGCCTGGCGATTGCCGGGGTCGATGCTACAGATGCGCTGCACGACGGGTCGATCTCGACGCCCAAACGCATTCTGGTTGCGGAAGACAACGAAACCAACTTGATCCTCCTGCGAGAGTTGCTGGAGATCGACGGCCACGTGGTAACGACCTGCAGCAGCGGCACCGAGGCTCTAGAGATTCTCGCCGAGCGCGATTTCGACCTGATTCTGCTGGACTACAACCTCGGCGACATGGACGGCGTGCGCGTTCTGCAGACCTGGCATTTCGGGCACGCCAGGACAACGCCAGCCTTGTTCCTCACCGCGGACACGACCCAGCAGACTGCCCAGCGAATAAGTGAATGCACGAACGGCTCATCCGTACTGTACAAACCGGTGACGCTCTTGAAGTTGCGCAAGGCTCTGAGCGCAATTGAAGCCTGCGCGCCTGGCGTAGCCGAGAAAGCGGAGATTTCCCAGGAGATCATGTATTCCGCTGCTCGTCAGGCAAAACCGGCATTGACCAGCGTAGCCGTCACTGCGCTGGATGCGGAGATCATTGCCGAGCTGAAAACGGTCAGTCACCGAGCTGAATTTTTTCCGAGCCTGTTGCGCGAGGCGGAGCACGACATGGTGCGCTGTGTGCAGCACATTCTCGAGGCCCTGGAAAAGCGCCAGCATGGCGCAGTCCGCGATGCGGCACATGCGCTCAAGGGCGTCAGCGGCAGTGTTGGCGCGGTTCGCGTCTATGCCTTGGCGAGCAGCCTGATGGCCACACCGGGTGACGATCTGGATCGCAGCGCCGAACGCTGGGCAGCAGACGTCTCCGAAGCCCTGCGCATCACCATTGCGGCCTTGCGCAGGGAGATTGAAGCCGCTGGCAACGCTGCCGAGTCAAGCAGCGGCTCGCCCTCGCTGCATTTTCGCTAGCGCCTCCATCACCCGCAGGTTCTGGCTGCTCAGCTGCATGGCGACCTGCGTCCACTCCTCGACGACCGTGTGCAGTTCCTTCAAGTCCAGTGATTGCAGGCGCCGGCGGCTGCGCTGGAGCATAAGGCGTGCCTCACGCTGGCGTGCGTGATTGGCAATCAGCTTTTCCACCGCTGCTTCACCTTCTCCGTGCGCGCAGACCTCATCCACGACGCCCATGTCCTTGAGGGCTGATGCGCTGTAGATGCGACCATCGGACAGCATGCGTTCGGCAGCGCGAATGCCGATGCGCTGCGCCAACAGACTCATGCCGCCGGTACAAGGGAACAGGCCAAACAGGATTTCCGGAAAACCGAATTCGCTGTGTTCCTCGGCAACGATGTAGTCGGCGGCCAGAGCTGTCTCGAACCCGCCGCCGAGGGCGCGGCCCTGAACCAGTGCAATCGTCGTTGCGTCATTGCCCAGCAGGCTGGACCATTCATGCAGCATGCTTGCGCATTGCATGGAGTAGTTTCGCAAGGCGATGGCATCCTTGCGCAGGATGCAATCCCGGAACAGCGCCAGGTCACCGCCCAGGCTGAAATAATCCGGATGTGCAGACCGCATCACCGTGTAGTGCACGCTCTGTCTGCCGCCAGCCACGGGCCAGCTGACTCCACGATCCTGCATGTCCTTGAGCAGCCCATGCAGCTCATCCAGCAACTCCGGCGAGAAGTGCGGCGCGCTGCCATCGATGCCAGCGGGCAGTGTCAGCCAGAGCGTGTGATTCGAGTCAGGATCAAATCGGGTGCGGACCAGTTGCGATTCTGGTGCCTGCTGCACGGCATGGGCGATTCTCATGGCGCTCTCCTCAAGGTTGGGCGCCTCCCGGTGAAGCGCCGATTACGAAGTCTTCTCCACTGGAGTAGGGGATTTCGTGAGCGAATCGTGCTCCTTTGAAACAATTAGTGCCACATTGGTGCCGCCAAATCCTGCGGAAAGCGACATGGCATGCTCCACCTGCCGATCGAGGATGGGCTGTTGGCGAACATGGTTGAGTTCACATTCCGGGTCGGCTTCGACCAGGTGGGCGGTGGCCGGCAGGAATCCGCCACGGACGGCCAAAGTGCACACGGCCAGTTCCATGGCGCTGGCAGCGCCCAGCAAGTGACCGTGGATGGCCTTGGTGGAACTGACCGGCATGCGCGATGCGTGCTCGGCAAAGGTTTGCCGAACTGCTGCCGCTTCCACCGGATCGCCGCCCCGGGTGGCCGTTGCGTGGGCGTTGTAATAATCGATCTGCGTCGCTTCCAGGCCGGCATAGTCCAATGCCGCGCGCAGGGCCGCAGCTTGCCCTGCCGTATCGGGGGAGCCGATATGAAATGCATCCGAGGCGATGCCATAGCCGGAAATCCTGCCGTAGCGGCGTGCCGAGCGCCGGTCGGCATGCTGCCTGGACTCAAGCATCAGGAAAACCGCGCCTTCGCTGAGGACGAGGCCGGTACGGTCCACCGAGAATGGTCGGCAGCTGCGTGCGACATCGTCCACGCAAGGCTCTGCCAGTGCCCGCAAGCCGCCCCACAGGGCGATGAAGGTTGGCGTCAATGCCGCTTCGGCGCCGCCGACCAGGGCCATGTCCAGGTAGCCATCGCGGATGGCGCGGAATCCCTCGCCGATGGAAACGCCGGACGACGAGCAGGCGCTGCTGTTGGTCACGACCGGACCCTGGATCTTGTGCCTGATCGAGATCAGCGCGGGTGCCGCGTTGAGCATGCTGGCCATGATGGTGAACGGTCGCGATGAGCGGGTCCGATCCCGTTCAAACTGTTTGACCCAGTCGTGTTCGGTCTTCACACCGCCGGCAACTGAACCATAAAAGAGGCCGGCGCGCTGGCCGCACTCTGCAAAGCCGGCGAGTCCTGCATCATCAATGGCCTGGTCGGCCGCGAGCATCGCAATCTGGCTGCAGCGATCAAGGTAAGGCAGCTCTAGCTTGCTGAAGCGGTCGCTGAAATCGGTGCCGATCTGGCCAGCGGGCACGGGTTTCGACAGCGCTTCAGATTGCCAAAGGCCGATGCCGGACCGATTGTTGAGCAGGCTGCGTTCCAGTTCGGCAATCGACAAGCCAATCGGTGACAGGACACCGATGCCGGTAACCAGCACATCGCTGCTGCGGTTGGTCATGGCGCTGAGGATTTTTCCAGATTCCTGCTGATCAGGTTCGCAACGTCACCCAGCGTTGCATCCTTTGGCAGGCTCATGTCATCGAGTTTGACCCCCAGCCTGTCTTCGACTTCCAGCATCACATCGAGCACCATCATCGAATCGAGGCCAACGCTGCGCAACGTCGCTTCGCGGGTCAAGCCAGTCGGCTCCAGGTCGAAACGTTCGTTCAGGAACTGCTGCAATGAAGCGAAAATCTGGTTTGCATCGGGTTGGCTCATGGGTTTGCCTTGTGTCTCGAAACGTTCAAGTCGGTTTTGGTTGTTGTCGGCAACGTGGCGTCCGCGCCGGGAAAGCGGCAAAGCCAGACACACGCGAGCGGGGATGCGTTCTGGCAAGCCCGGCTTTCCGTCTCAGGGACTGGTATGGACCCCTCTTGTGCACCCGATGCGGATGGTCATGCAAGCGGTGACGCCATCGAGTGAGCACGCGTGAATTGTACGGGACATTGCGAGAATGCGGCATTCGCAATCCTGGAATGCGCAGTGGGGATGCCTGGCGGGCGCGATGAATGGGTGTGGATGGGGCGAGTTTGATGCGCGCCTGCAACCGGGTCCGTTCCGCGCATGGGGGTCCATTTCCGGGAGGGTGCTCGTTGAACACGCAGGGATTCGCCCGCGATTTGCAGGGAACTGTGGGGTTATTTGGCATATTGTTTGCATTCCAACCCTGACCGAAAGGCGCGGCCTGACCGCGCATTCCAGAAAATGGATGGGCAGGAACTGGACCATCCACGTTACCGGCAGCGGAGCTTTGCATGAGCAGTGATGAATCAAACAGGCGGTTTGTGCGCCACTCGCGCATGCACATCCGACTGGTTGTGCTGATCAGCATGGGCGCCCGATCCTGGGAAGCGGTGGTCGACAACATCTCGGCCTCCGGAATGCTGGCAATCCAGCCCGAGGATTGCGAGATCAGCACTGGCCAGCGCTGCGTGCTGGATCTGCTGGTTGGCGAAGGCAGGCATATCCACCTGGAAGCGCTGGTAACACGAACCACCGCGGAGCGTATTGCCTTTTCCTTTACCCGTATCCCCGAGGAAAAGGAGCAGATCCTGTGGGACCTGCTCGGCCATCATGCCGATGAGATGGAGTCGCCGCCCGGTTGCGCGGAAGCGCAGTAGCCAATCTGCTCAGTTGCCGGCGGGTACCGCATCCCGCAGTTCGCGCCTGAGGATCTTGCCGACATTGGTTTTTGGCAGTGATTCCCTGAACTCGATGATCTTCGGCTGCTTGTAGCCGGTCAGCTCGGTCCGGCAGTGGGCGCGAATGGCCTCTTCGCTGAGTGCAGGATCCTTCCTCACCACAACCAGCTTGACGGCCTCACCACTCTTGTCGTCCGGGATGCCGATGGCAGCGACTTCCAGCACGCCCGGCAGCGAGGCGACCACGTCCTCGATCTCATTGGGGTAAACGTTGAATCCGGAGACAAGGATCATGTCCTTCTTGCGGTCAACGATGTAGAAGAACCCTTTCTCGTCCATGCGCGCGATGTCGCCGGTGTGCAACCAGCCCTGTGCATCCAGCACCTTGGCGGTTTCCTCCGGACGCTGCCAGTAGCCCTTCATCACCTGCGGACCACGAACGCACAGTTCGCCGACCTCGCCAATCCCGAGTTCCTGGCCGTCATCGTTCTGGATGCTGACTTCCGTTGAAGGAACCGGCAGCCCGATGGAGCCGTTGTACCCCGAAATGTCGAGAGGATTGATGCATACCGCCGGCGAAGTTTCCGTGAGCCCATAGGCCTCGGCCAGGGTCGAACCGGTCACCTGCTTCCAGCGATCGGCCACCGCGCGCTGTACCGCCATGCCGCCGCCCAGGGTCATGTGCAAGCCGGAGAAATCCAGATCACTGAATCCCGGCGTGTTGAGCAAGCCATTGAACAGCGTGTTGACTCCCGTGATGCAGCTGTATTTGACACGCGAAAGCTCGGCGACAAAACCCTTCATGTCACGCGGATTGGTGATCAGGTGGTTGAGCCCGCCGATCTTCATGAAGGTCAGGCAATTCGCGGTCAGCGCGAAGATGTGGTACAGCGGCAGGGCGGTGATGATGACTTCCTCGCCTTCCTTCATCTCCGTGCCAAACCAGGCGCTGGCCTGCTGCATGTTTGCAATCAGGTTGCGATGGGTCAGCATGGCGCCCTTGGCAACGCCGGTGGTACCGCCGGTGTACTGGAGGAAGGCGATATCACCGGAATCAACCTGGACCGCGGGCAGGGTACCGCTTGCGCCACGCCGCAGTGCGTCGACGAAGCGGATATCGTTCGCAAGCGAATACGCCGGGACCAGCTTCTTCACGCGTCGAATCACGAAATTGGTGATCACGGACTTGGGAAATCCGAGCAGATCGCCAACGCCGGTGGTGATGGTGTGTTTTATCGGCGTGCTGGCAATCACTTCGGCGAGGGTATGCGCAAAATTCTCGAGCACGATGATTGCCGTGGCGCCCGAGTCTTCGAGCTGGTGCTTCAGCTCGCGTGCGGTGTACATCGGATTGGTGTTGACGATGACAAGACCCGCCCGCAGCGCACCACAGATCGCTATCGGATACTGCAATACATTGGGCATCATCATGGCGATGCGATCGCCCTTGTCCATCTTCAGGTCGTTGACCAGGAAACGCGCAAACTGGTTGCTGAGCGTGTCCAGCTCGCCGTAGCTGATCGTGCGCCCCATGTTCGAAAACGCAGGCCGGTGCCGGAAGCGCTTGAAACTGCTTTCCAGCAGGGCCACGATCGAGGCAAATTCGTTGAGGTCGATGTCGGCAGGGATCCCTGCAGGGTAACTGTTCAACCAGGGTCGCGTGTTGCTGCCAGACATGCATCCTCCCGAATCGGGTTTAAGGTAGCGGAAGCGGCCGTCACGGCCGGGGTTCCGTACATGAGCGTATTGATCGCGATTGCACCACAGGCGTCGAAGCTGCGGCAAGGCGCGCTGCAACGCTGGAGGAGTATCCATGGTATCGAGGGCTGGCCGGAGGCGCGCGGACAAGGCTGCATGGAGGCGGTGGGGCTGGATGCTGGGCGCGGCCTATTTGGTTCTGGTCCTCGCATCCTGCCAGCGCAGCAGTGACGAGGAGCAACTGCTCCAGGCAGTCGATGCCATGGAGGTTGCCATCGAGGCGGGCGAGACCGGCGACTTCATGCAGCACCTGGCCGAGGACTTCACTGCAAATGACGGGGAGCTGGATCGCACAGGCATGCAGCGGCTGCTCATGGCGCAGGCCCTTGCCAACACGCACATTGGCGTCGTGCGAACCGGCACCGACATTCAGGTCACTGACCAGCGGGCAAACGTGCAAATCACCCTGCTTGTGGAGGGTGGCAGTGGACGCTGGTTGCCCGAGCGCGGCTCAAGCTTCGAGATATCCAGCGGTTGGCGTCTGCGTGACGGCGAATGGAAGTGCGTCAATGCGCAGTGGGAACGCCAGCTCTGAGACAACGCTTGGCTAGGAGCCTGCGCGGCAGAAGCCATCCGGCTGCAACGACGCTGTCATCGATTGATCGGATCAATCGTCAGGCTTTCATAGTGCCCGCTATGCGCACCTTCCGATTGATCCACTGAATCGCGTCAGCGTCGTTTCGCGTCGAATTCATTCTGCCGCGCAGGCTCCTAGCGCTGATAAAATGCTGCTTGTCCGGAGTCCACCTGCAAACGAGCGCATGGCGCCTCGTTCCGTTCATGGTTCGACAGGCCTGTCCTGAGCACACGAAGGGCTCACCACGAACGGAATTTTTTGCTCGGAACCGGTTGACAGGCAACATGAAATCCCACCACGAACGGAATCCACATGATCAGCGTTACCTTGGCTGAGGTCTGGTGCCTGAATCAGTTCCTTATTGCGGGGCTTGCAAGCTGGCGCAGGACGTACTGCAGGATGCCGCCATGGCGATAGAACTCGCGCTCTTTCGGCGTCGCCAGCAATACATCGACAGTGAAGCGGATTTGTGAGCCGTCGGCGCGGGTGGCCACGACGCTGGCTTCGCGCGCATTGCCCTTGTCCAGGCCGCTGATGTCGTAGCGCTCCTTGCCGTTGAGACCCAACTTGGCCGCGCTGTCACCAGGCTTGAACTGGCAGGGCAGGACGCCCATGCCGACCAGATTGGAGCGGTGAATGCGCTCGAAACTTTCCGCGATGACTGCCCTGACGCCGAGCAGGAGGGTGCCCTTGGCTGCCCAGTCACGCGAGGAGCCGGTGCCGTATTCCTTTCCGGCAATCACCACCAGTGGCATGCCCTCGGCCTTGTAGAGCATCGCCGCATCGTAGATCGGCAGTTCCCGGTTTGTCGGCAGGTGCAAGGTGAATCCGCCTTCCACCCCATCCAGCATCAGGTTCTTGATGCGGATATTCGCAAACGTGCCACGCACCATCACCTCATCGTTGCCACGGCGCGAGCCATAGGAATTGAAGTCCCTGGGCTGTACGCCGTGCTCGATCAGATAGCGGCCGGCCGGGGAGTCCTTCTTGATGGTTCCTGCCGGGGAGATGTGATCGGTGGTTATCGAGTCGCCGAACAGGCCGAGCACATTGGCGCCGATGATGTCGGTGACCTCGCCAACCTGCATGCGCATGCCATGGAAATACGGGGGCGCCTTGACGTAGGTCGATGCTCCCCATGCGTACTGGTTGCCATCCGGGGATGCGATGTGGTTCCAGCGCGAATCGCCCTTGAACACATCGGCATAATTCGAGGCGAACATGGCGGGATTGATGGCTCCGGCGATGGTATCAGCGACCTCTTTGTTCGATGGCCAGATGTCCTTGAGATAAACCGGCATACCATCCTTGCCGACACCGAGGGGATCGGTTTCCAGATTGATGTCGACAGTCCCGGCCAATGCGTAGGCGACCACCAGCGGCGGCGAGGCCAGGTAGTTCATTTTCACTTCGGGATGCACGCGTCCCTCGAAATTGCGGTTGCCCGAGAGCACCGAAACCACGGCGAGGTCGCCTTCGGCAATTTCCTTGCTGACTTCGGCGGGCAACGGCCCCGAATTGCCGATGCAGGTCGTGCAGCCATAGCCGACGACATAGAAACCGACCTTCTCCAGTTCATGCAGCAAGCCGGTCTGCTTGAGGTAATCGGTCACGACCAGCGAGCCCGGCCCCAGCGAGGGTTTCACCCAGGGGCGCGCGCACAACCCGCGTGCGGCGGCGTTCCTCGCCAGGAGCCCCGCGGCAATCATGACGGCGGGATTGGACGTGTTGGTGCACGAAGTGATTGCGGCAATGACGACGGCGCCATCCTGCAAGGGCACCTTGGGGACATGCGATCCGGTGGCGCAGGCGCTGGTGTCATGTCCAACGGCGGTCGATCCGCCTTCGCCTTCAAAGCGGTTGACGGATGCCGACCTCGGTTTGCGGGAAGCAGTCATTCCCGCAAGCGCCGCTTCGTAGTTGGCCTGCATGTCACCGAGCAGGACGCGGTCCTGCGGCCGCTTCGGGCCGGCCATCGATGGCCGCACGTCGCCCAGGTCGAGTTTGAGCGTCGAGCTGAATTCCGCCGCCGGCGTCGCATCGTCATGCCAGAGGTGCTGGGCCCTTGCATAGGCTTCGACCAGTGCGATCTGTTCTTCGCTGCGTCCGGACAGCCTGAGGTAACGGATGGATTCGGCGTCGATCGGGAAGATGCCGCAGGTTGCGCCGTACTCCGGCGCCATGTTGGCGATGGTGGCTCGATCGGCGAGTGGCAGGTGCTTGAGGCCGCTGCCGAAGAACTCGACGAATTTCCCGACCACACCATGCTTGCGCAGCATCTGCGTGATGGTGAGCACGAGGTCGGTAGCGGTCACCCCTTCGCCAAGACGGCCGCTCAGCTGGAAACCGACCACCTGTGGAATCAGCATGGACGAGGGTTCACCCAGCATGGCGGCTTCGGCTTCGATGCCGCCCACGCCCCAGCCCAACACGCCGAGGCCATTGATCATCGTGGTGTGCGAGTCGGTGCCGAACACCGTGTCGGGGAAGGCCCATTCGACGCCGTTGCGCTTGCCGGTCATGACCACGCGGGCGAGATGCTCGAGGTTGACCTGGTGCACGATGCCGGTGCGTGGCGGCACCACCTTGAAATTGTTGAAGGCCTTCTGCCCCCAGCGCAGGAAGGCATAGCGTTCCTGGTTGCGCTCGAATTCAATCTCCACGTTTTCGTCGAGCGAGTGCACCGAGCCAAAGGAATCCACCTGCACCGAGTGGTCGATCACCAGTTCGGCGGGGACCAGCGGATTGATCAGGGTCGGATCTCCGCCGAGTTCGACCATGGCATCGCGCATGGCGGCAAGATCGACCACGCACGGCACGCCGGTGAAGTCCTGCAACACGACGCGCGCCGGCATGAAGGCAATTTCGGTTTCCGATTCGGTGCCGGCTTTCCAGCCGGCAACGGCTGCGATTTCCCGTTCGCTGACATTGCTTCCGTCTTCATGCCGCAACAGGTTCTCGAGCAGGATCTTCATCGAATAGGGCAGGCGCTTGAGGTCGAAGCGCGACTCCAGTCGCGCCAAGCTTGCGAAGCGATAGTTCCTGCCATTGACTGTCAGCGTGTCGTGGGTCGAAAAGCTGTCTTTCATGGCAAGTCTCCTGGCTGATCCTGCGGGGCTCGGACCCGTATCCTATCGCGAAGCCGCGGTGACAGCCGATTCGCGGGGAGGCGCAACCCGCAGCCTGTGCGCAGGTTCGTGACAGCCGCGCGTGGAGTTCGTTGCCGGGGCGCGCGGCAAACCGCTAAAATTCGCAGCCACGAGCCCGCTTTCCCGGGCCCGGATGTACTCGCCCTGCCTGCAATTGCGGGCATCGCAATTGTGGCGCGCAATCACGCCCAGAACGCTTCCCAAGGACCCCATCCATGCTGATCGAGTACCGCCAACACGCCGCAGAACGTGCGGCTCTTGGTATTCCACCCTTGCCGCTGAGCGCCCCCCAGACGTCCGCATTGATTGAGCTGCTCAAGGCGCCCGCGCCGCAGGACGGGGAGTTCCTTGTCGAATTGCTCAGCCAGCGCGTGCCTGCCGGTGTCGATGATGCTGCCCGGGTCAAGGCCTCGTGGCTGGCAGCCCTGGCCTTCGGCAGCGAGCGTTGCGCACTGGTTTCGCCACGGCGCGCGGTGCAACTGCTCGGCACCATGCTCGGTGGCTACAACATCCATCCGCTGGTGGAACTGCTCAAGCACGACACGCTGGGCGCGGATGCGGCGCAAGCCCTGAAACACACCCTGCTCATGTTCGATGCCTTCCACGACGTCAAGGAATTGGCCGCTGCCGGCAATGCCCATGCCAGGGCCGTGATGCAAAGCTGGGCCGATGCGGAATGGTTCACCAGTCGTCCGCAAGTGCCGGAATCGCTCACGGTCACGGTGTTCAAGGTGAGCGGTGAGACCAATACCGATGATCTTTCTCCCGCGCCGGATGCAATGACCCGCCCGGATATCCCCCTGCATGCGCTGGCCATGCTCAAGAACCGTCGCGACGGTATCGAGCCCGAGGAAGATGGCAAGCGCGGGCCGGTGGCCTTCATCGCCGGCCTCAAGGACAAGGGGCATCTGGTGGCGTATGTCGGTGACGTGGTCGGTACCGGCTCCAGCCGCAAGTCGGCTGCCAACTCCGTGCTCTGGCACACGGGTGCGGACATTCCGTTCATTCCCAACAAGCGTTTTGGTGGTGTGTGCCTCGGCAGCAAGATTGCGCCGATCTTCTACAACACGCTTGAAGACGCGGGCGCGCTGCCCATAGAAGTCGACGTCAACCAGATGAACATGGGTGATGTCATCGAGCTTCGTCCATACGATGGCAAGGCCCTCAAGAATGGCACCGTCATCGCGGAATTCCAGGTGAAGTCGCCGGTGCTGTTCGACGAGGTGCGTGCCGGTGGCCGCATTCCGTTGATCATCGGCCGCGGCTTGACTACCAGGGCTCGCGAAGCATTGGGCTTGCCGCCGTCGGAAGCCTTCCGCCAGGCGCTGGCTCCGGCGGGCAGCAGCGCAGGTTTCACCCTCGCGCAGAAGATGGTGGGTCGCGCATGCGGATTGCCGGAAGGCCAGGGCATTCGCCCGGGAACCTATTGCGAGCCACGCATGACCTCAGTCGGTTCGCAAGACACCACCGGTCCGATGACGCGCGATGAGCTCAAGGATCTGGCCTGCCTCGGCTTCAGTGCCGACCTGGTGATGCAGTCCTTCTGCCATACCGCCGCTTATCCCAAGCCGGTGGACGTGACCATGCACCATGAGCTGCCGGACTTCATCAGTACCCGCGGCGGAATCTCCCTGCGACCCGGTGACGGCATCATCCATTCCTGGCTCAATCGCATGTTGCTGCCGGACACCGTGGGAACCGGTGGCGATTCGCACACGCGCTTCCCGATCGGTATTTCCTTCCCGGCCGGCTCCGGCCTGGTGGCGTTTGCCGCGGCAACCGGGGTGATGCCGCTGGACATGCCGGAATCCGTGCTGGTGCGTTTCCGTGGCCAGATGCAGCCGGGCGTGACCTTGCGTGATCTGGTCAATGCCATCCCGCTCTACGCCATCAAGGCAGGCCTGCTCACGGTCGACAAGAAGGGCAAGAAGAACGTGTTCTCCGGCCGCATCCTGGAAATCGAAGGACTGCCGGATCTCAAGGTGGAGCAGGCCTTCGAACTGTCCGATGCCTCCGCCGAGCGCTCGTCCGCAGGCTGCACCGTGCACCTGGACAAGGCGCCGATCATCGAATACCTCAACAGCAATGTGGTGATGTTGAAGTGGATGATCGCGCAGGGCTACAAGGATGTGCGCAGCATCACCCGGCGCATCAAGGCCATGCAGGAATGGCTGGACAATCCGCGCCTGCTGGAGGCGGACACCGACGCCGAGTATGCCGCGGTGATCGACATCGACCTGGCCGAGATCCACGAGCCCATTGTCGCTTGTCCGAATGATCCGGATGACGTCAAGACGCTTTCGGATGTGGCCGGAGCGACCATCGACGAGGTTTTCATCGGTTCCTGCATGACCAATATCGGGCATTTCCGCGCGGCTTCGCGACTGCTCGAAGGCAATCGCGACATTCCAACCAAGCTCTGGGTTGCACCGCCCACCAAGATGGATGCAGCAGAACTGACCAAGGAAGGACATTACGGAACCTTTGGCACGGCCGGCGCGCGAATGGAAATGCCCGGTTGCTCGCTGTGCATGGGCAACCAGGCGCAGGTTCGCGAGGGCGCAACCGTGTTCTCGACCAGCACGCGCAATTTCCCGAATCGCCTGGGCAGGAACTCGAATGTCTATCTTGGCTCTGCGGAGCTTGCTGCAATCTGTTCTCGACTCGGGCGCATTCCGACGCGCGAGGAGTATCTGGCGGACATTGGAGTAATCAATGCCAACGGCGAGCGCATCTACCGGTACATGAATTTCGATCAGATCAGCGAGTTCCAGCAGATTGCAGAAGGCGTCACGCTTTGACCACATGAGCCACCATGCTGGCGCCATGCTGTGGCAAGGTGCGGGTTGTGAATTGCGCGCGAATGGCGTGCCGGACACAAACCCGACAGTGCACCATGCGAAGCGTGGCGCGGGCGCGGATTGCTCCCCACCCGTGGCCCCGCTTCAATGCCCCCAGTAGCAGCGAATGACACTGAAACCCAACAAAGCGTCCCCCAAGGACATGCCGGTGAGCCAAAGTTACGCCCACCGACTGCTGCGTGTTGCCACCCTGCAGGAGCTTGGGGAGTTGGCGGCGGACGAGGCGCGCACACGCTTCGACCTGGGCAATGTCGGCCTGCATTGGCACACGGCACGCACCAGCGTTGATGCGGAACAAGCCGGAAGCGGTTGTTCGCCAGCCATTGCCGGCGATGACTCGGTATTCGACAAGGTTTCCCTGTTCGCCCGCGCCAACGGAGCGCGTGCCGATTTGCACTGGCAAGGTGGAAGCAAGCGGCCGGATTCACGTGGTGGAGAGTGGGAACAGTTCCTCGACGAGACCGCCTGCGTGGCGCAACGTCTCGTCGAGCAGGCATCGCTGACGGCCTCCGTGCACCGGCTTGAGCGTGCCGAACACGTGCAGCGCGCGCTGTTCGCCATTGCCAACATGGCCAGTTCCGACCTCGAGATGCCCGCCATGTTGCGTGGCATCCATGAAATCGTCGGTTGGCTGATGTACGCAGAGAACTTCTTCATCGTGCTGTACGAGCCGTCCCACGACAGTTTGCGTTTTCTGTACTTTGCCGACACGGTCGACCATGACGTGTTCAACCCGGATGACGAGATCTCCGCCAGCGAGCTGCCCAACAGCCTGACTCTCGCCATGATCCGCAGCGGAGAGTCGCAGATGGGCCCATCGGAACTCATTCGCGAGCGTCTTGGCATCCAGCGGGATGAAAAGTTTGGCCCCGACAGCCTGGACTGGTTGGGTGTGCCGATGGCCGGTTCGGCCGGGACGCGCGGGGCCATCGTGGTGCAGAGCTACATCGAGGATGCGCGCTACACCGAAGAGGATCGTTCGATCCTGATCTACGTCGCCCAGCACATTTTGACGGCGCTCGAACGCAAGCAGGCCAAGACCGCGCTGGAAGCCCGCGTTGCCGAGCGCACCCAGGAGTTGGCCAGTGCCAACACCGAATTGCAGCAGGAGGTTTCCGAGCGCCAGCGCGGCGAACGGCTTCAGCGCGCTTTGTTCGGCATCGTTGAATGCGCGGCGTCGGCTGAATCCATGGCTGAGTTCTATTCAAGCGTTCACCAGATCGTGGGTGAACTTCTGAATGCGCGCAACTTCTATATTGCCCTGGTCACCGATGACGGCAACGAAATCGAGTTCCCCTATTCGGTGGACGAAATCAACCCGGTTCGACCGAGGCGTCCGCTGGCCAACGGCATGACCGAGTACGTGCTTGCATCCGGCAAGGCCCTGCTTGCCGATCGGGAAATGATCGACCATCTGATTGGCGAGGGCAGCGTGGCAAGGTTTGGTACGCGTGCCTGTTATTGGCTGGGCGTTCCCCTGATCTGCGCGGAAAAGACGGTGGGCGTGCTGGCCGTGCAAAGTTATTCGGCCGACGCGCCATTCAGTGCGCGCGACCAGGAATTGCTGAACTTCGTGGCGTACCACATCGCCAATGGCCTTGAGCGCAAGCGTGCCGCCGATGCCATGCTGAAGAGCAATGCCGAACTGGAGGCGCGCGTCGATGAGCGCACGCGCGAGTTGGCGCACTCCAACCGCGATCTCGTGACGCAGATTCTGGAGCGCGAACGCATCGAGGCGCGCCTGACTCACGAGGCATTTCACGACGTGCTGACCGGTTTGCCGAATCGCGCGCTCTTGCTCCAGCGGCTCGCCACGGCCATGGAAAACCACCGTGCAGACAAGGGCAACACCTACGCCATCCTGTTTCTCGACCTGGATCGTTTCAAGGTGGTCAACGACAGCGTCGGCCACCTGGTCGGCGATGCCATGCTGAAGCAGGCTGCATTGCGACTGGCCGGCTCCTGCGCGCCATTCATGGTTGCCCGCCTCGGTGGTGACGAATTCGCGGTGCTGGTGGACAGCGCGCCGCAGCCGGAACTGGCAATTGCCGTAGCCAAGCGGGTGCTGGATGCGCTTGTTGATCCGATCCGGGTCGACAACAAGGATTTGTTCACCTCGGCCAGTATCGGCATTGCCTACGCGGATTCGCACTACACCCGCGCCGAGGAACTCTTGCGCGACGCCGATACCGCCATGTATCGGGCCAAGGCACGTGGCCGCCAATGCTATGAAGTCTTTGATGAGCAGCTGCGCGCGGAGGCCATGCGCACGCTCGATCTGGAGAATGACCTGCGCCACGCACTGGCGCGACACGAGTTCGAGCCGTACTTCCAGCCCATCGTTTCGCTGCTGGACCAGCGCATCCTCGGTTACGAAGCGCTGATGCGCTGGAACCATCCGGAGCGCGGCTCGCGCATTCCCGCCGACTTTCTGCAGGCCGCCGAGGATACCGGTTGCATCGAGCAGATCGACTGGCAGATCTTCGAGATGGCGTGCCGTGATGCGTTGCGCTTGCCGGAGGACACCTACATCTCGATGAACATTTCGGCACGCCACCTGCGCATCGCGGAATTCGACGAGCTGGCATTGCGCACAATCAGGGCCAGCGGCCTCGCGCCATCGCGCGTGCGCCTGGAAGTGACCGAAGGCGCCTTGCTCGACCAGCCCGAGCAGATGCGCAACATCCTGTTGCGCCTGCGTGCGGCCGGCGTTCTCGTGCAGTTGGATGACTTTGGCACGGGCTATTCCTCGCTCAGCTACCTGCACCAGTTTCCGATCCATTCGCTCAAGATCGACAAATCGTTTGTCGCCGACCTGATTCATGCGGATCGTTCGCCCGTGGTCATCAGCGCCATCATCGCGCTGGCCGAGTCGCTTGGCATCGAAGTGATTGCCGAAGGCATTGAAACGATCGCGCAAAAGGACATCCTGCTGGCCCAGGGCTGCACCATCGGCCAGGGCTTCCTGTTTGCCAGGCCATTGCCCATCGATCAATGGGTGGCTACGCCAAGCTGGACCCACTGACAGGCTTTTGAAAAACTGCCTGCGTTGCCATGGCTGCGTTGAAAGCAGGCTCAAGATGCTCATTTGCGCCGGGTAAACTGCCCTTTTTCTCCTGCTTTCGCCTTGCACTGACTGCCTCGGCGACGTTCTTCAACAGCCCGTCCGGTCATTGCTGAAAGGGATGGCTTCTGTACCTGGTTCGACGGGCGCGTCACGAACGGTACTTGCCCAATCAGCGTTGCCTCAAGTCAAAGCTTGGCAGGGATGGGCAACGGGGCGGCTGAACGGCGGTGGCGCAGGGGTTCCGGGTTAGAATCCAGCATCCTGCAAGCAGCTGAAATCCGTCATGAACACGATTGCCAAGCCTGTCCCAGCCAGCCAGTCGCGCCCGGAAACATCGCCCCTGCGATTTGTCACCGCGGCTAGCCTGTTCGATGGCCATGATGCGGCCATCAACATCATGCGCCGCCTGATCCAGGCCCAGGGCGCGGAAGTCGTACATCTCGGCCACAACCGCAGCGTCGAGGATGTGGTCCGCGCGGCCCTGCAGGAAGACGCCGACGGCATTGCCCTGTCCAGCTACCAGGGCGGACACGTCGAGTACCTCAAGTACATGGTCGACATGTTGAAGGAACGCAACGCCAGCCACATCCGCGTGTTTGCAGGCGGCGGCGGCACCATCACACCCGAGGAAATCCGCGAGCTGGAAGCCTACGGCGTCGAACGCATCTATCACCCGAACGACGGCATGCACATGGGCCTGGTGGCCATGATCGAGGATGTGGTGGGCCGCGCGGGCGCGGCCCGCAGGTCGGGGGGATTCGGGATTGGGGATTCGGGATTCGCAGGAGCGGCGCTGCCTGGCATCGAGGACGAAATCGGAATTGGTCGCGTCCTCAGCGCCATCGAGGATGGTGTCTTCAGCGAATCGGAGTTGGCAATGCTGCGCAAGCAGTGGGCGAGGCACTGCTCTGACGAATCCCGAATCCCCAATCCCGAATCCCGGGTTTCGGCAACGCCGATCATCGGCATCACCGGCACCGGTGGCGCAGGCAAGTCATCTGTTACCGATGAACTGTTGAACCGTTTCCTTGCGTACTTCCCGGACATGCGCATGGCGGTGATCTCGGTTGACCCCACCCGTCGCCGCACCGGCGGCGCGCTGCTCGGGGACCGCATCCGCATGAACTCGCTGCGCAGCCATCGCGTATTCATGCGCTCGATGGCCACACGCCGCCAGAACGCGGCCATCAACCTGGTACTCAAGGATTGCATTGCCTTCCTGAAATCCCTGGGTTACGACCTTCTCATCGTGGAAACCGCAGGCATCGGCCAGTCGGATTCCGAAATTGTCGATCTGGTTGATTTTCCGATGTACGTGATGACTTCGGACTTCGGCGCGCCCAGCCAGCTCGAAAAGATCGACATGCTGGATTTTGCCGAACTGGTGGTGCTCAACAAATTCGACAAGCGTGGCGCGGAAGACGCCCTGCGTGACGTGCGCAAGCAATGGAAGCGCAACCACGTCCGTTTCAATGTCAAGGACGAGGATGTTCCCGTCTATCCGACCATCGCCAGCCAGTTCAATGACCCCGGCATCAGCTGGATGTTCGCCAACCTGTGTCGCTTGCTGTGCGAAAAGCCGGGGATCGGAAATGCCCGATGCGATTTTCGGCCCGGCATCGACACCTCGCTCAAGGAGCCGCGCGCCACCGTGCTGATTCCGGGTGCGCGGGTGCGCTATCTGGCCGAGATCGCCGAGCAGGGCAGGGGCATCAATTCACGCATCGAGACACAGGCAGAAGTTGCCGATCGCGCGCAATCGCTGTGGGAAGCGTTGAGGGAATTGGGTGATGCCACCGTGCCGCCGGCGCTGGATATCTACAGTGCCGACGATCTGCTTGCCTCTCCCGCAGGCGGGAGAGGTCGCGCCGCAGGCGCGGGTGAGGGTGGTTCCGCCAAAGCCCACCCTCACCCCAACCCTCTCCCGCCAGCGGGAGAGGGGGAAGCGCCGGATCGGTCACTGCTTACCCTGCGCCAGCGCTACAACGACGCTGTGCAGGCGCTCACCAACGAAAACCTGAAGTTGCTGCGCGAATGGCCTGCACGGCGCAAGGCGATCACCGACGATGTCAACGAGTACCAGGTGCGCGACAAGACCATCCGCGTCGAGAACTACCGCGAATCGCTGTCGCACCAGCGCGTACCCAAGATCGCCGCGCCGACTTATCGCAGCTGGGGCGAGCAGCTCAACTTTCTCGGCAAGGAAAACCTGCCCGGGGCCTATCCCTACACCGGTGGCGTGTATCCGTACCGACGCAGTGGCGAGGACCCGATCCGCATGTTCGCCGGCGAGGGCACGCCGGAACGCACCAACCGCCGATTCCACTACCTGAGCCAGGGCTTGCCGGCTGCGCGCCTGTCCACCGCCTTCGACTCGGTCACCCTGTACGGCGAGGATCCGGCACCGCGTCCGGACATCTACGGCAAGATCGGAAACTCCGGGGTCAATATCCCGACCCTGGACGACATGAAGAAGCTGTACTCGGGCTTCGACCTGTGCGCGCCGACCACGTCCGTATCCATGACCATCAATGGGCCGGCACCGATCATTCTTGCCATGTTCATGAACACGGCCATCGATCAGCAGGTGGAGAAATACCTCAAGGCCGACCCGATCCGCTGGTCGCATGCGCAGCAGACGATCGATGCGTTTTTCAAGGACAGGCCGCGCCCGTGCTATCACGGTGAAATGCCCGCGGGAAACAATGGTCTCGGGCTGGCATTTCTCGGCATGACCGGCGAGCAGCTGGTCGATGCGGAAACCTACGCCCGCATCAAGGCGGAAACTCTGGCCACGGTGCGCGGCACCGTGCAGGCCGACATTCTCAAGGAAGACCAGGCGCAGAACACCTGCATCTTCAGCACCGAATTCGCCCTGCGCATGATGGGCGACATCCAGCAGTATTTCGTCGAACGCAAGGTGCGCAATTTCTATTCGGTGTCGATTTCCGGTTACCACATTGCCGAAGCCGGTGCGAACCCGATTTCGCAGCTGGCCTTCACGCTGAGCAATGGTTTCACCATCGTCGAGTACTACCTCGCACGCGGCATGCGGATCGATGACTTCGCGCCCAACCTGTCGTTCTTCTTCTCCAACGGCATGGACCCCGAGTACACCGTGATTGGCCGCGTTGCACGGCGCATCTGGGCGCGCGCCATGCGCGAGCGTTACGGCGCCAACGAACGCAGCCAGATGATGAAGTACCACATCCAGACCTCCGGCCGTTCGCTGCACGCGCAGGAAATCCAGTTCAACGACATCCGCACCACGCTGCAGGCGCTGTACGCACTGTTCGACAACTGCAACTCACTGCACACCAACGCATACGACGAAGCCATCACCACGCCGACGGAAGAAAGCGTGCGCCGCGCGGTGGCCATCCAGATGATCATCAACAAGGAACTCGGCCTGAATTTCTGCGAGAACCCCTGGCAAGGCAGCTTCATCGTGGAGAAGCTCACCGACATCGTCGAAGAAGCGGTGTACAAGGAATTCGAGGCTATCAGCGAGCGCGGTGGGGTGCTCGGCGCCATGGATACCATGTACCAGCGTGGCAAGATCCAGGAAGAAAGCCTGACATACGAGCACAAGAAGCACGACGGCAGCCTGCCCCTGGTCGGCGTCAACACTTTCCTGCCCAAGGAACACGGTGGCGACATCGTCACCGAGATCGAACTGATCCGCTCCACCGAGGAAGAGAAAGGCCAGCAAATCGACAACGTGCGTGCCTACCAGGGCAACCGCAATCGCATGGCGCCGGTGGGTGAGACCGAACACGGGCATGTGGTCGAAGATGGTTCCGCGGCGTCGGAGCCACACGATGGCCACGGCCTGGCCTACCTGCAAAGGACCGCACGCGAGCGCAGGAACGTGTTTGCCGCGTTGATGGAAGCGGTGAAGACGCATTCGCTGGGCCAGATCAGCCATGCACTGTACGACGTCGGCGGGGAATACCGGCGCAACATGTGATTCGACATGCCGTCGCCGCAACGCGCCGGCATTGATGGTCTGGTTGCGGCAAGCGGTTTCCGCGAGGGGACTGCTCGATCCTAGGCAACGCATGTAACATTGAGCGAACAGGGCTGCTCCGGGGAGGGGTCGGCATGCTGCTGCATCGTGTCATGGCCCGTCTGCGCAGGCAGGAATGGACGGCCATCATCATCGAGTTCGTGCTGTTGGTGTGCGGTGTGTTCCTGGGCATCCAGGCATCAAACTGGAACGGCGCGCGCGAAGCGAAAGAGAAGACGGCGATTTTCACTGCGCGCCTTGCGGAAGATTTGCGCGCCGAGGCCTGGCGATACCAGTTCCTGCTAGCCTACTACCAGGACGTGCGGGACGCGGCCGAAGCGGCCGCCGATTCCTTGAGCGGCAAGCAAGCCTTGTCAAACGAGGCATTCCTGATCAATGCCTACCGTGCCAGCCAGTACAAGCAACAAGGTGAAGTCCGGCGAGCGACCTACGAGGAACTGATTTCCACCGGCAATATCGGCCTCATCGAAGACCGTGAACTGCTGGAGCTTGCGGTTCGCGCCTACAGCCTTCCCACCATCGAGTACATGGCGCGCGAGGGCCTCGAATCCCGCTATCGCGAATTGTTCCGCATGAGCATTTCCAACGACATGCAGCGGGCTCTCGCTCGTCAATGCGGAGATCGCTATATCCGGTTTGGCGACTACCACGACTACGATCATGTGATCGACTATGCGTGCACGACCGGCCTTTCGGAGGGGGATGTTGATGCCGCCGCTGAAGCCTTGCGCGCGGACCCGCAGACACTTCGTTTCCTGCGCTTGCGCATTGCCGATCTGGAAACCAGGCTGGTCGATCTGACCAGCAACAACCGCGATGTGTTTGAGGGTTTTGTCCAGTTCGGAAGTGGAAAACCATGATCCTGCGCCGCCTGTCGCAATCGTTGAAAGAGCAGAACTGGATGGCCATTGCCATCGAGTTCGTGTTGCTGGTGCTGGGTGTGTTCCTCGGTATCCAGGTCGCGAACTGGAACCAGAAGCTGGCCGATGCGCGACTCGGACAGGAATACGTCATGCGGCTGAAGTCCGATCTGGAAAAGGATCTCGCTTCGCGGCGTGACCTCATTGCCTACTATGCCGCCGTGCTCGAGAGTATCGAGCGTACCGACGCGCTACTGGCGGACCCGGTATCGGATGCAAAGACACTCGTGTTCAATGCCTACCGCGCGACGGAGATCAATTTTCGCGCGCCGACCCGCGCAACCTGGGATGAAATCGTGTCCACCGGTGATACCGGCTTGTTGCCGAGGGATGTGGTTGTCTCAGCCGGCGAGTATTTTGCATTCGATACCGCACGCAACCATCTGGACATCCTCAATGTATCGGCCTATCGACACCGCGTTCGCACGATCATCCCCTTGTCCATGCAGCAGGCCCTGCGCGCCGGATGCAGCGATTTGCGTGATGGCACCCAGCAGATTACCGGTTTCATGACGGACTGCTCGATCGACATGAGCCCGCAGGTGATCGAAGCAACGGCCGCAGACCTGCGAGCCGATCCCGTCGTGCTGGCGGAACTGCGCCATCAGTATTCGGATGTCTATTCCGCGCATGCCAATATCAGCGGCGATGCCGAGGTCATCCGCAAGGCGCTTTCCTCGCTGGCGAATGCGGGCGAAAACCGCGAGGCACGCTGACCATCATGAGCGGCTCTCATCCCGGTGCACGCCCCACCTTCGTACGCTGGCGCATCCTCGTGCTGCTCGGCGCGCTGAGTTTTGTTTCGTACCTGTTGCGCGGCAACCTGTCGATTGCTGCACCGTCGATGATGGCGGACCTGAGGCTGTCCGAAATCCAGTGGGGATGGGTGATGTCGGCCTTTCCGCTTGGCTATGCGCTGTTCCAGTTTCCCGGCGGCGTATGGGGCAGTCGCATCGGCCCACGCAAGGCGCTGGCCCTGATCGCAGTTGCCTGGGGCATCCTGATTGCGATCAGCAGCGCCACCCCTTCGCCGGAAGTCGCCTCGACGACGCTCATCATTGCATTCCTGGTGACGACGCAGTTCCTCGTCGGCATGTCGCATGCGCCGATTTTTCCGCTGGTCGCGGCGAGCATCGAGCGCTGGTTTCCGCCGGGGCGCTGGGCGTTGCCAAACGGGTTGACCAGCAGCGCGCTCACCATCGGTCTTGCGCTGACCGCATCGTTGCTGCCATGGCTGATGGGCGCATTTGGATGGCGCGTGTCGTTTCTGCTGCTTGCGCCATGCGGTTTTGCCGTCGCTGCCTTGTGGTGGTGGTATGCCAGGGACCAACCGGCTCAGCACGCAGCAGTGAACGGGGCCGAGCTTGCGCTGGTTTGCAACGGGCGCGACGCGGGTGATGCCCATGGCCCATCCACATCTTCCGCAAGCGCACGGCCAGCGTGGCGGAGGGTACTTGCCGACCGTGATGTACTGCTGGTGACCTTGAGTTATTCATGCATGAACTTCGTGTTCTATGTGCTCTTCAGTTGGGGCTTCTACTATCTCGTCACCGTGCGCGGTTTCAGCGAACAGATCGCCGGTTTCCTGACTGCCGCGCAATGGCTGTTCGCCGGGTTGGGCGCGGCGCTCGGAGGCTGGGCTTGCGACCGTCTGTGCAAACAGCTGGGACTGCGCTGGGGATGCCGCTGGCCAATCATCGTCGGCTTGCTCGCTTCGGGTGCCCTCATGCTCGGTGTCGCCTTCAATCCGGATGCGCGCGTCGCTGCGCTGATGCTCGGCCTTTGCTTTTTCTTCAACCAATGTACCGAAGGCCCGTATTGGGCGACCGCCAGCGCGATCGGCGGACGCCATGCCGGTGCCACCACGGGTCTGCTCAACACGGGTGCGAACCTCATGGGTTTCATCAATGCACTGTTGTTGGCGGTTGTTGCCGATGGCTTCGGTTGGCCGGTCGCGATCACCCTCGGTGCCGTGTTCGCGCTTGCCGGCGCGGTGCTGATCCTGTTCGTACGATCCGATCGCAAGATGGATCAGTCCGACTGAATGGACATGCATTTGCCGCCATGATGGCAACTACTCCCAAACCTCCGGCATGTGAGTCCCCGCATGAGTCTTCTTGACGAGCTCAAGCGCCGCAACGTGATCCGCATGGCTGGCCTGTATCTGGTCGGTGCCTGGCTGGTGACCCAAGTTGCGGCAACCCTGTTGCCGGTTTTCGAAGCTCCCTCATGGGCCATGAAGGCCGTGGTACTGGTTTTGGCGGCAGGTTTCCTGCCCGCGCTGGCATTCGCCTGGGCGTTCGAGCTGACTCCTGCTGGCCTCAAGCGTGATTCCGAGGTCACGCCCGAGGAATCCATCGCGCCGCAAACGGCGCGCCGCCTTGACCGCATGATGATCGGCATTCTGGCGATAGCGCTGGTTTATTTCGCATTTGACCGCTTCGCGCTGGCACCCCGGCGCGAAGCCGCGTTGATCGAAACAACCGCACGAACCGCCAAGGCCGAAGCGGGCGCCCAGGCTTCGGCAGCGTCCAATGCCAAGTCGATTGCGGTGATGGCTTTCGACAGTCGCAGTTCCGACCGCGACAACGAGTACTTCGCGGACGGCATTGCCGAGGAAATCCTCAATTCACTGGCCAAGGTCAGGGAGTTGAAGGTGGCCGGGCGCAGGTCGTCTTTCCAGTTCAAGGGCAAGGGAATCAGCCTTGGCGAGATCGGCAATGCCCTTGGGGTTGGCAACATCCTTGAAGGATCGGTGCGAAAACAAGGCAATCGCCTGCGCATCACCGCGCAGTTGAGCAGGGTCAACGATGGCGTGCAGTTGTGGTCGGAGACTTTCGACGGCACCGATGCCGACGTGTTCGCGCTGCAGGAATCCATTGCCCGCAAGGTGACCGATGCGCTGAAAGTCGCACTGGATGCCGGATCGCAGTCGCAGCGACTGGTCGAAACCGGCACGGCAAACGTCGAGGCGTACCAACTTTACCTGCGGGCTTCCTCGACGTTCGACCGTCGCGATGGGGACCACATGGCGGATGCCGTGAAGCAATTGCAGCAGGCGGTTCTACTCGATCCTGGCTACGCGCGAGCCTATTCGCGGCTTGCCGCCATCCACGCCATCCTGCCGACCTATGTCGGGGGCAGCGTGGCGGATTCGCGTTCCCAGGTCCGCATCAATGCGCAACGTGCGAGCGAGCTGGACCCGCAGTTGGCCGAACCATGGGCCGCAATGGGCCTGGCGGCACCGCGCAGCGGGCAGGGCCTGATCGAATCGCGGCAATACTTTGAGAGGGCCATGAGGCTGGACCCCGATGACATCACCAGCAACTTCTGGTTTGGCCTGGCACTGGCGGGCAGCGGCTATACAAGGGCCGGCGTGCAGCGCATCGAACATGCACTGGAGATCGATCCCATGGTGCCGAACGTCCTGCGCTGGCGCGGCGTGCTTTACCTGCGCGAAGGCGATGTCGGGAATGCCAAGCGCCTGCTCGATCACGCGCAGTCCACCGGACTGCTGCTGGCGAGGCGCGAACTGGGCGAAATCGCTTTTCGCGACGGCGATGTCGCCCTTGCCAGGCATCTGTGGAGCGATGGCTCGCGCAACATCGTGAGCTACCTTCCTGCCGATGCCCTCGATCTGCTGGCAACCGCCTTGTATGGTGGCAACGCGCAGGATCGTGTGCGGGCCAATGCACTCGTCGACACCTACATTGCAGAACCCAGCAGGGTGATTTCCAGCGTGCTGCCACTGTGGATGGTGGAGTTGGGTCGTGGTGCCGAGGCCCTGGAGATCGAGCGCACGCGGGTCACCGTCGACAATCCGGACTTCATGATTTTCCTGTTCAGTCCGGCTGGAAAGTCGTTGCGCGCACTGGCCGAATTTCCCGCCTACCTGAAAGCCAAGGGACTACCTGCATTGTGGGACGCCCATGGTCCGCCCGACATCTGCCCGAAGGCCAGCGACGGCACCTACCACTGCAACTGAACGATCGTCACCTCAAGGGAGCCATGCATGCTGCTGCGCCGTGTCATAGCCCATTTCCGGAAGCAGGAATGGACCGCCATCGGCATCGATTTCCTGATTGTCGTGATGGGTGTCTTCATCGGTATCCAGGTCGCCAACTGGAACGAGGATCGAGCAGCCCGGGCTCGCGAGCGATTGCTGCTGGTCGATTTGCGCGCGGAGATCGTGGAATCAATAGCGCAGACCCACATCAAGCGGCGTGCATTCGAACAAGTTGGCCGCTCGGGCCAGCGAGCAATGGCCTTTCTCGATGCCGGCGCATCCTGTGGCGATGACTGTTGGCCGGTGCTTGTGGATTTCTTTCATGCATCCCAGTGGCAGCGCTTCGATTTCACCTTGCCAACCTACGCGGAGATGCGTCGCAACGGCTGGCCCCGCCAACGTACGATCGTCGATGCCGTGGAAGACTACCTGCGACAGGCGGCGCAGGTGGCCGCTCCAATGGAGCAGCCACCGGCCTATCGTGCTTTGGTCCGTGGATTGATTCCCTTGGCTGCACACGCGCCATACTGGAAGAATTGCTTCTCCCTGCTCAATGGCGAGGAGTCCTACGTCGACCCGTGTCCTGTGGGCGTATCACCCCAGGTATCGGCGGCCGGCGTCGCAGCCATCTCCGGCAACGTCGAGATCCATCGAATGCTCACCGAGTATGCCGGCTTCATGGGCGGTTACGCCGATTCGCTGGGCGGCCAGCAGAAGGCGGCAGAACTGGCGCTGGACTTGATTGACAAGGAACTCGCAGGCAGGCAATAGCGCAGGATTCTTCAGTCGCCGGAGCTAAAGGCGCGATGACTTGAGTTCGATGTCGGCGTTCTTCCAGGCGACCTTGAAGCGGTCATCAATGGCAGCCGTTTCCTTGCCTTGCACTTTGAGGCTTTGCGCCAGTCCAAACAGGGACCAACCGTTCTCGGGGTTGCGCTGGAGTTCTTCGCGATACACCGCTTCGGCATCCACCGGGCGTCCGGCATCGAGGAGGACCGCGCCCAGTGACTGGCGAACCGGCGCGTGCCAGCCCGGGGGTTCGTCGTAGGGAATGGCATCTTCAATGGCAACTGCCTCGCGCAGCGAGGCGATGGCCGTGGCGTGATCACCGCGTGCGGCAGCCAGTTCCGCCGTCACCGTGCGCTCGGCGATGCGCGCCGAATGGCTCAGGGGATAGCGATCCCACACCATCAATTTTTCCATGGCCGGATCATTGGCGAGGGGGCGCAGCGCCACCAGATGGGTATCCGCCTGATCAAGCTGGTTGGAACGGATCGCCGCCATGGCCTGTGCGTAATGCCAGATTGCCGTGACGTAGGGCAAGTCGGGCGCCGGGTTCGGGTTGGCGCTGATTTCATTCCAGCGCCCAAAGCGAACCCGTTCGAACCATGGCGTCAGCCAATAGTGTTGCAATCCGGCAAATCCGGGTTGGCGCATGAGGTCTTGCAGGTTGGTGCGTTCTGCCGTGGTAAGCGCCGCAGCCTGGGCGAGTGCGCTGCTGCCCTCCATGCTGGCCGAAAACCAGAGGAAATGATGGTTGTGCGGCACGTAGCCGAGCGGATACACGCCCTGCGTGTTGCCGCGGCACACGGCAAGGTAGGCGTCATCCGCTTCGATGGCGCGTTGGTTGGCGATCACCGCATCGTGCCAGCGACCGACGCGTGCATAGATGTGCGCCGGCATGTGCACGAGATGTCCGGAACCGGGGATCAGTTCGCGCAGGCGATCGGCGGCAACGGCGCCGCGCTGCGGATCCGCGGAGGCTTCCACGGCATGAACGTAAAGGTGCAGCGCGCCGGCGTGATCGGGATTGCGCGCCATCACCGATTCCAACACCTGGACCACTTCCGCCGTGTGGCCCTTGGGTTGCAAATCTGCGTCGTAGTAGTCCCAAGGTTGCAGATCCATCATCGCTTCCGCGTGGAACACGGCAGCATCGAGATCGTCCGGTCGTTGCTTGACCAGCTCGCGGGTGGCAGCGGCATAGGCTTCGTCCAATGGGCGACGATCCTCGGGGGGCTGCTCGGCGTAGCGTGCGGACAACGCCGTGATGAAGGCCTGCTCGCGCTCGCTTGCGCCGGGTGCCAATTGCCGTGCGCGTTGCAGGCGCGACCAGGCATCGGCCGCATCGGCCGGCTCCATGCCGGCATTGACATGCGGACCCAGCACCAGGGATGCACCCCACCAGCACATCGCACACGAAGGATCGAGCTCGGTGGCCTTGAGGAAGGATCGTTCGGCAGCGTCGTGATTGAAGCCGTAGGTCAGCATCAGGCCCTGGTCAAACCATCTCTGCACCTCGGGATGCGTGCTGGTGACGCTGAATCGATGATTGCCGAGGCCTTCGAGCAGGTTGGCGCCAATCATGGCCAGCTCCGGCGCGGACACGGCAGGAGCCTCGACCATGGTTGTTGAATCGCGGCAGGCGACAAGACCCAGTGCGGAAAAGCCCAAGGTCACGAGAAGGGCGGGCAGCGCTTTCATGGCAATCCTCCAGGGCAGGTGCGAGCGTTGGGTTGCGGGTGCAACTATATGCCCAATCCAGCGAATCGTGGCTCTCTGGGCTGGTTCGGCCCCCGCAGCCGCGATGGGTGCATGATGGGCGCATCCCGATGGCGGGAACGGTCCACGTGCTGGTGTCATCCAATGCATGACAAAGGAGGTTCACGATGGCCAGATCATCGACTCGCCTGCTCGGCAAACACGCCGTTGCCGAAGGCACCATGGCATTCCGTTTCGAGAAGCCGGCCGGCTTTGCGTTCAAGCCAGGCCAGGCGATTGACCTGTTTCTGCCTGTCGAGCCAGGCCATTCGGAATCGCAATCGCATGCCTTTTCCATCGTCGCCGCGCCGCAGGAATCCGAATTGGTCATTGCCACGCGCATGCGCGAGGGCAGCGCCTACAAGAATGCACTGGGTTCGTTGGAAATCGGCAGCCCCTTGGAACTGGAGGGTCCGTTCGGCTCGCTTACCCTTCATCGCAAGCCCGAGCGCGCAGCCCTTCTGGTGGCTGGAGGCATCGGCATCACGCCGTTCATGAGCATGCTGCGCAATGCGGCCGCGAATCCGGGCGCACAGGAACTGTTGCTGCTCTACAGCAACCGTCGCCCGCAAGACATCGCGTTCCTTGCTGAACTGGAAGGCTTGCAGGAGCGCATGGGCAATTTCCGCCTGCTGGCCACCGTAACCGACATGGATGGCACGCCGTCCAGCTGGAAAGGTGCCAAGGGCAAGATCGACAGCGCCTTCGTGAGCCATGCCATCCAGGGGCTGCCCGATCCCATCGCCTATGTCTCCGGACCACCCGCACTCGTGCAGGCAATGCGCTCGGTGCTTGCAGGGGCAGGCATCGACGAAGATGACATCCGCAGTGAGGAGTTCTTCGGCTACTGAGGCAACGGTGCACGAGCAAAATCCGCTCGTGCTGAGCCCTTCGACTGTGCTTGCATGTTGACATCCGACCTCCGCCCCTCGCTACGAGCGGAATCTGTGGCGTAGTCCGGAAGGAGTGCAGCGCACTGCGTAGGCAGGATGCCGTAGCGAACATGCGCGAAGCGCTGGCCCGAAGGGCAGGCCGGGGAACCGGCCTGTCATCCGGGATAGGTTTCGCTCTTGGCCGCTCGAAGAATTCGCGGATCTTGGAACGAGTCCGTTCATGGTTCGACAGGCTCACCACGAACGGAGGAGGTGAGAGCCGTTCATGGTTCGACAGGCTCACCACGAACGGAATATTTTGTCCAGAGCTCGTTGACCTGCAACATGGAATCTCAGGACAGGCTCGTCGAGCCATGAACGGAATCCGTGCGCATTCTGTGCTTGCCTGGACCAGGATCTGAGTGGGGCAACGCTGATCAAATCGCTTCCGTTCGTGGTGAGCTCAAGCCTGCCCTGAGCCTGTCGAAGGGAACCATGAAGGGAATCACGGCGCCATGCGCTCAGCCAGGTACTCGGTTTACTCGCGTTGCAGATTGATACCGATCAGGAAGGTTCGATCCGTTGCTGGCTGGTAGTAGCGCCCGTTGCCCGAGTTCACCACCACGGCACCCACGCTGCGGCGGTCGAGCGCGTTGTCCAGGCGCAGGAACCAGTCGCCCCAATGCTGGCGCTTGCCGAATTCAAGGCCAAGGCGAAGGTTTCCTCCCGCTTCATGGAGGTTGGCGTCATCGGCAAACATGCGCCCCCTCCACGCGGCGTCGACCGAGGCATGCAGTCCGCTGTTGGCATTTTCCCAGCGCAGCGAGCCAAACAAGGTGCTGCGCGGAATGCCTGGCAGACGGGCTCCTGAAAGCGCACCGGTGGAGAAGCGTGCGTTCAACAGCGACCAGGCCAGGGTGCCTGCAAGGTTCTCTCCCGGCTTTCCATCGAGGCTGATTTCAAGGCCCTTGCGGCTGGTGCCACCGGCATTGCGAAACGTGGAGCGGCCGTCGACATTGCTCGCGGTGACGATCTCGTTGTCTGACTCGATGGAAAACGCAGCCAGCCGCAGGCGTGTCGTGCTGGAAAAATCGGCCTTGTATCCCGCTTCGACATGGCGACTGGTTGAAGGCTTCAGCTCGAAATTGAGTCCGCCTTGGCCGTCGGGACGGTAGGCCAACTCGGCAAAGCTTGGGGTTTCAAAGCCCTTGCCGAACGACAGGTACAGGTTGCTGGTGCTGGAAGCGCGCCAGGACGGGCCCGCGAATGCGGTGGTTCTTGAGTAATCCAGTTGACCGCTGTCGTCAGGATTGAAGGCGTTGACGAAGCGATCATCGACATCGAAGGCAACCCGCGAATGATGGATGCCGGTGTCCAGATGCCAGCGCGCCAGACCCAGGCGCCACTGCGCGAATGCGCCAAGTCTGGAGCTTGCGTCCCTCTCGTCGCGGGCCAGCGCGCCTTTCATGCCATCCGCATTGACGAAACCCTTGCGCGTTTCATGCTGGCGCTGGAAGTCGAATCCGGTAATCCATCGCTGCGCCAGAACGGAATCCCGAATCGTGCGGCTCCAATGCAGGCTGGCGCCTGCGGATGCGCTGTCGAGATCCACCACGGCACCACTGGACAGGGGTTCATCGCCGCTGAAGGGAAGAAACTGGATCACGCGCCGGGTTGCCGACCACAGCGATGCCTGCAGATGATCCTGATCGCCCAGGTCGCGCGCGTAGACAAATCCGCCTTGCCGATGGCGATGCGTTTCGCCGGCGTCGTACTGGAATACGCGCGCAACCGCCTGGCGCGGATCCTCGGCGAGTTGCCCTGCATTGAGCGAGGAGGGATCTTCGGCAAACGGCTGGTTTTCGGCGTTGAGGATGAAGGTCAGCGAGGATGATGCATCGGGCCGGTAGCGCAACTTGCCGTAGAAATGATCCCTGCGTGCGCTGCCGTGATCGCGAAAACCATCGGTGGCAAAATTTGAAAGGCTGGCCAGATAGTCGAACGCGCCGACCCTGCCTCCGGTGCGGACATGTTCCTCACGCGTTGCGTCGCTGCCGAATCGGATGCCGGCCTCCAGCACGGTTTGCGAAGGCGCATCGGCGGTGAACAGTTGAATCACGCCGCCGGCAGCATTGCCATACATCACCGCCGTGGGTCCCCTCAGGACTTCGACCCGATCAACCAGCAACAGGCTGAGGGGATCAGTCTGGCTTTGACCATCCGGCAAGGTATAGGGCAGCCCATCCATCAGGATCTGTATCCCGCGCACGCCAAAGGATGCGCGCGCGCCGAATCCCCGCAGGGAAATCTGCAAGTCCTGGGCGTAGCTCAGGCGATCCTGGGCAACAAGACCGGGAACCTGCGCCAGCCATTGGGCCAGGCCGGAACCGGGCAGGGCAGTTTGTACCGGCTTGGCCTCGACCACGCTGACAGATGCGGGCACATCAAGCTCGGGCTCTGCGCTGCGTGATGCGCTGACCACGACCACCGGCAGGACGCCGGCATCTGAATCGGCGCTGGCATCCGCCACCTGCGCACCGGCGAGGCCCGCAATCATCAGCAGCGGAAGACTCACTGCCATTGTGCGCGCCAGACATCGACTGGACGGCCAAATGCAAGGACAGGGAATCACCCGACTCATCGCGCTTGCCAAGGCCCCGGAGCAAAGGAACGTATCCTAACCGGATTGCCGGTTCATGCCGTGTCAGGGCGAATGTCCATGGGCTGATGCAAGGCGCCCTGCGGATCGACGACCAGGCGAACGCGCGCAGCATTGTGGTAGAAGCTGATGCGAAACACGCCTTCGTCTTCGCCGGTGCCGCGTTCGCAGAGCGTCTTGATCTTGCCCTGATCCATCAGGCGCCTGAACGTGGTTGAATCCATGCCAAGCGCATGTGCAACCAGCGTTCCATCAATTGGAATGGTTTCGCGTGATTGGAGCCTGATCGGGATGGAATCGCCCATTTGCAAACAGATCCAGCGACACGATTGCCATCATTTCGCGGCAGGTGATTCCCTGCATTGACTTCGATCAATTGGCTGATGACGCATCCACCGGGTTTGCAGATGCGGTGATGTTGCAGGAACATGCAGATTCCAAAATGAACTGGAGTCGTGCCATGAGTGATTTCTGGTTGGGCAGCCTGGTAACCGATACGCCACAGGCGGGTTTCGAACTTGCGATCAAGTTGTCGCGCATGGGTGTCAAGTACACGCAGCCATCCGCCGAAGTGCGCGATCGCCTGCGACCCCAGTACGGCGAGGACGCCACTGCGCTGATTGCCTCTTCCCAGGTGGTTGCCACCAATTTCCAGACTATCGCCGCCGCCAACAACTACTGGCGCAGCTGACGGGCCCGCCTGATCCCATTCGGCGAATTGAAGCATTTCTACCGGATTTGATCTGGATCAGGGAATTGCCGCAGTGGATGCATAGGATGGTGCCGTTGAAGCACACGGCAGATGGCAATGTCACTCCAGTGCGTACCCGAACCCAATGTCCATGTCTTTGACGCGCGCGGCGTTGCCCGCCGCTTCCGGCATTCGGCGATCTTCGGTGCACTTGGCGCGCTGCACAACGGCGAGGCCATGCGATTCATCAACGACCACGACCCGATTCCGCTGCTGGAGCAACTGGGCCAGTGTTTTGGCGGGCAGTTGTCGGTTACCTACCGGCAGCGTGACGAGTACGGCGTGGTCATCGACTTCGGCATCACTGGCCTGCCTGAGGCTTGAGCCGTGGGCATGCCCGATCACTTCGCCAAGGCGCCGTCCATCACCGTTCATGATGGTCTGGCCGAGTTGCTTGGTTCTGCGGAGAGCGGACGCATCCGCTACGAATTTGCCGATGCGGTGAGGCTGACCGGACACGCCTGCCCAACCGTGGCGGGTGCCTGGCTGATGGTGCACGCGGCGCTGCGGGCCTTGTATCCGGATGGCCCTGCCGAGCGCGGCGACATCGAAGTCGACATGAGTGCATACGAAGATGAAGGGACGACCGGCGTCATTGCGCAGGTCTTCACCCTGGTCACGGGCGCTGCCGCCAGCAATGGATTCCACGGCATTGGCGGCCATCATGTCCGCCAGGACCTTTTGAGCTTCGGTCATGCCGAAGACGATTCAATCGCCACTTTCCGCCGTCGGGACAACGGCGCTGCGGTGGCGGTGAGCATGGATCTCTCCACCATGCCATCGCCGCCGCACATGAAACCACTGATGATGCAGGCATTGGCGCAAGATGCCACCGCCGAGACGCGCCAAGCCTTCGCGCAGGTCTGGCAGGACAGGGTACGCCGGCTGCTGCTCGAACATGCAGACGATCCGCAGGTGATCCGTGTCCAGGCCTGCACGTGACAGCAAACTCATCGGCGGATGGCGAGTACGCCGTCCAGTGCCGGTTCCGCCTTGAATCCCGCGGTTTGCAGGCGCCGCGCGACTTCGCGAGGAAGGTCGCGGCCCGAACTCAGCTTGTTCGGCGTTCCGGTGTAGTGGAACAAGCGCGCGCCGCGTTTCAGCACCCGCGCCAACTGCGCGTAGAAGGCTGCTGAATACAGTTCACCGGCGATGCCGAAGCGTGGTGGATCATGCAGGGCAGCGCCGAAACTTGCATCCGGCACGGTGTCGATGGCCTGCAGGACATCGGCATGCTGGAGGCTGAACCGATCAGCATGCGCATGCGCATCCGGGGACCATGGATTGATCGAGCGCAACCACAACACCTCGGCATTCCTTTCGAAGGAGCAAACCTGCGTTGCACCGGCTTCGAGTGCGCAGGTGGCGAAATAGCCCAGGCCACCGCAGGTGTCCAGCACGACCTTTCCGGCAGGCTGCACCAGGGCCACCTTGCGACGCGCATCGTCCAGCGGCGATTCGCGCGCCGTGGGCAGCATCTTGATGCCGTCGATCTCGAAGGTTGGAACACCCCAATCGGTTGGCACCAGCTTGATCAAGGCGCCGGAGTAGCGGGATACCGGTACAAAATCCTTGCCGTCCCAGAAGTGGATGGTGCGATCCTTGAGATCGACGGGGTAGGGATAGGACAGCCCGCGCCATTGCCATGCGTCTGCGGCCAGGTGGACCAGATCCTGGCTGCGCCCCAGATCCATCGAAGCCGTCCAGGCAAGGGCACCGGAATCGCGTTGGGCAAGCAATCGCCCGGCGAGCTGACGGGTCAGCAACGGGCCTGAATAGCGTTTCATGCGGGTACCTTATGGCTTGGACATGCGGAAGTTTGACGAGCGCCGTGCCCTTGATCCAGATCAGGGCGCCGGAAGCGGCAAATGGACACGATACACGCTGCGCATTTGTTCGCGCGCAACCTGGAGTCCAGCATGGAATTCCGCATTCGACTTGCCGCCCAGACACCGGACGTGGCTGCGATCAACGATGTGCTGCAGTCGGTTGACGCCACCGCCTATGTGGACATCGATCCCGTCGACCATTCACTGCGGGTGACGGCCTGGCTGGAAGGTGAAGACATCACCAGCTTGCTGACCAATTCGGGGCACTGCGTTCGCGAAATCAGGCAACTGCCATCGATCTGTTGTGGCGGCTGCGGAGGCTGAGCCAGGCTCCGCCTTCAGCGCAGCCCTTCCTTCGACAGGATCGGAGATCCGTCACTCACGCAAACCCGATCACGTCCCGCATTCTTGGCCTGGTACAGCGCCTTGTCGGCCTCATGCAGCAACTTGTGGAAGTCGGCGGATTCGGTGATGACGCGTTCGGCCACGCCTGCGCTGATGGTCAAGCGGGTCAGGACCGACGAACCCGGCACGGTGACCTGGCTGTTGCGCATGGTGACGCGCATGCACTCCGCCACATCGCAGGCTTCCGCGCGTGAGGCACCTGGAATCAGGCAAGCGAACTCTTCTCCACCGTAGCGCGCCAGCAACGCATGGGGTGGTGCGCATCGAAGCATCGCCGATGCGACCGCACGCAGCGCTTCATCACCCGCGGGGTGACCGTAGCGATCGTTGTAATCCTTGAAGTGATCGACATCGATGAAGATCAGGCTCCAGGACCGGATCGGTTCGCTTTCGAGCCCCAGCTGCATCACCTGATGCAGTTTGCGACGATTGGAAAGGCCGGTAAGGGGATCTTGCAGCGACAATTCGGTCAGGCGCGTGTTGGCCTGGTTCAAGTCGCGTGTGCGGTCTGCAACCTGTTCCTCCAGCATGCGGCGTTGCCGGGTGAATGCCCGGTTGCGCCATTGCAGGATCATGTAGAACAACAGCGCGGCAGCGAGTACCAGGGCCACGCGGGCCGCACCGGTTTGCCACCACGCAGGCATCACCCGGATGGAGACATTCATGGGCGTGCTGGCGTTGTCGGCGTAGTCCATGGCCTCGATGCGCAGGGTGTAGGAACCCGGCGGCAGGTGGTTGAAACTGCGTTCGTTGGCTGCCGACCAACTGCCGGGTTCAAGCTCGTCGCCGATCAACTGGGTGCGGAAACGGCTCTTGTCGTTGTGCAACCAGGAGAGCAGGGCGAACCGGATTTTCAGGTTGCGCTCGTCGGGCTTCATCACGATATTGTCGGCATCCACCTGCCTGCTGCCGATCCAGGCGTCAAGGATGCGGAGCGGTTTGGGCTGCCTGTCTTCGTGTTCGGCGGAAGGATCGTAGACTGCCAGGCCACCCAAGGTGCCGGTCCAGTAGCGGTCGTGGACGTCGATGAAACGCGCATTGGTGTTGCACTCGTCGTGGGGCAAGCCATCACGGCGGGTGAAGACGCGCGAGGAATAGCCTTTTGCCGTTGCCTTCAACAATTGCACGCCATTGTTGGTGCACAGGTAGATTCTGCCAGCGGAATCGCGGGTGGCGTCATACACCACCGGATCGGGAGCGGCGGGCAGGTCGTCATCCAGCAGGCGGGGATGCAAGGGGTCAGTGATGTTCACGCGAACCAACCCGTTGCCGCTGCCAATCCAGAGCACGGACTCGCCCTCGTCTTCGAACAGGCTTATTCCGAGGAGGTTGAGTTTGTGCAGTACATCGGGACCGAGGACGACCTCCATCTTTCTCCCATCGAAGCGCAGCAGCCCCAGGGAGCTGGTGGCCCAGATCCAGCGCCTGCCTTGCGCATCCACCTGATGGAGCAGGGCAGTTGATCGCCATTGGGCTGGTGCATCGGGCGGCGCAATGGCCTGCCACTGGCCCTGACGCAAGCGATACAACCCATTGGCGCGGGTCGCCACCCAAATATCGTGGATGCCTTCGAATTCCGCCGCCACGAGATCCAGCACCGATTGCTCGGTAACCTGCGGCCAGGGCACCGGGGCAGTCTGGAACCGCGGGCCGTCAAACACGCGCGCCAGGCCACCACCCGACAAACCGATCCACACGGAGAAACCACCGTCGCCATCTGCAATCCGTCGGATCATTCGTACCGTATTCGTTGGCAGGCCGTCGGCAATGCCAAAGTGGCGCCATTGCCTGTTCTCATACAGGCCAAGCCCGTCCTGCTGCGCACCAGCCCACAGTCGCTCGCCACCTGCATGCGGTTCGACCAGGACGGCAAACACGCCCGTGCTGCGGGCACCCAGCAAGGACGCCGTGCTCCACGGCCTTACGTCGGCAATGGCGCGGGCCATGCCGCCTTCGGTGGCCAGCCACAGGATCTGCACGCCATCCGGACTGTTCCAGATCCGCAGATCACGAACCACATCGGAAACCAGCCCATTGCTGCGATCAAAAACCTGTACCTGATCCTTGAAAATGCGCAGCAGTCCCGCGCGCGATGCAACCCAGATCACCGACTCGCCATCACCGACTTCACTCCTGGCCAACGAGTAAATGCTGTTGCTGGGCAACTCGCCGCCTAGCAGGGTCCAGTTGCGCAGACCCGAATCCTCGAGTCGCCAAAGGCCAGAACCGAACGCGGATATCCACAACTGCTCCCGACTCTGGTCATGGGTGACCAGCAGATCCTCGATCTGGCTGCCCTCGAAGCCAGGAGCTGAGAAACGTTGCCACGGACCATCGCCTTCGCGGTACCACAGGCCTGCCGATCCGCAGCCAACCCATATCCGGCTCTGTCCAAAAAGACTGTGCGTGACGGCGATGTTGAGCAGGTCTCGCGGAAGCTGCGCACTTCCCGAGACCTTGTGCCAGGTTTTGCCGTCAAACTTGAACAAGCCCTGGTCGGTGGTGAGCCCCCAGAAGTCGTAACCACCATCGGCACGCACCGTTTCCACCAGGCGGCGCGCAAAGCGGGATGGAAAATCCGCCTGCGGCTGCCAGCGCGTTCCATCGAAACGGGCAATGCCGGTATCGCGGAATGCCGCCCACAGCGATCCGTCATGGCGCAAGGTCAAGGTTGGCAGGGTGCCGTTCGAGGCATACGGCGTGTCCAATTCCCAATGACTGCCGTCGTAACGCACGATGCTGCTGGCCGAGGAAGCGAGCACAAAACCAGCCCGGTCCACGACTACGCCTGTCATGACCGAGGCCGGAAGTCCGTCATGGATGGTGTAGCTCGTGAACGAAGGCGCCGCCAAGTCGAACAAGGGCAGCGGTTGCTGCGTGATTTCCGCCGCCTGCAACGCCGGCATCCCCGTCAGCAGGACGGCGAGCAGGAAGCCGGTGATGGATGGCGCTCTGGACATCAGCAAATTCTGGTTGATCGGAGCTGAAAACCTAGCAATTCGCATGCCAGTTTGCATGAACAAGGCAATGCAATGGCTTGATGCTACAGTGCCTCGTTTCCGAAGTTCGATGGAGTCGAACACTGAATGAGCAACGCAACTTCCGTCGGTTTCATCGGCACGCCAGGGCAGCCTTGGGGTGAATCCGAGATCAGCATCTGGCGTTCGCGCCAGGTACGCAGGCGCAGCTATCACGACGATGTGCTGCCCGTGGTAGACCGCTTGCGCAAGTCCTGGACAGTTCAGCAGTACGGCGAACTGGACTATTCAGGCGAACGCTTTCCCTTGTTCGCCCTGCGCAGCCGCAACTGGATCGATGCACTGCCCACTGCCCTGGTCACCGGTGGCGTGCACGGCTACGAAACCAGTGGCGTCATCGGCGCCTTGCAGTTTGCCGAAGCATTCGCCGGCGAATACGCGGGAAAGCTGAACCTGCTGATCGCACCGTGCGTGTCACCCTGGGCGTTCGAGCGCATCCAACGCTGGAACCCGGACGCCATCGACCCGAACCGCTCGTTCTACGCGGACAGTCCCGCCGGAGAGTCGGCTGCGCTGTGGAATCTGGTCAATTCACTGCGCGGCCAATTCATCGCCCACATCGACCTGCACGAAACCACGGACACGGATGAATCCGAGTTCCGTCCGGCATTGGCTGCGCGCGATGGAAATCCATTCACGCCCGGCACCATTCCGGACGGGTTCTATCTGGTTGACGACACCGAGAATCCGCAGCCTGCGTTCCAGAACGCAATCATCGAAGCAGTTTCCAAAGTGACCCACATCGCGCCCGCTGATGCAGATGGCACCATCATCGGCTCCGACGTGGTGGCACTGGGCCTGATCCGCTATCCACTCAAACGCCTTGGCTTGTGTGCCGGCATCACCGGCGCACGCTACACCACCACCACCGAGGTTTACCCGGATAGCCCGCGCGCCAGTCCCGAGCAATGCAACGCGGCTCAAGTTGCCGCCGTGCGCGCCGCGCTCGATTTCGCCCTCGCAAATCCTGCTTCGTAGGCCGGCTCAAGACCGCGAGGTCGGAACCGACGGTAAAGTCGATGCCAAGCCATCCATCCCCTCAAATGTCGGTTCCACGGCTGCGCCGCTTGAACCGACCTACACCCGTTCGAATCGCAACCGTGCGGTTCGACCAACGCACTTGCCAAGTTTTCGATTCGGCTCTAGGCCTGCGAGGCCGGAGCCGCTAGTTTCACCTGTCCAACCCGGGCCGCGCACCACGCGCCCCGGTCGTGCATTGGTGTGCTCGCCGTTGCGCAATACCTGCACGCCGTTGACGAAGACATCACTGACGCCGCTCGAATATTTCATGGGCTCGGGATAGGTGGCGTGATCGGTGATGGTTTGCGGATCGAACACCACGATGTCGGCGAAGCAGCCCACTGCAAGACAGCCACGGTCCTTCAACTTCCAGTTCTTCGCCGGCAAGCCGCTGAGGCGGTGGATTGCTTCCGCCAACGACATCAGGTTTCGATCACGCACATAGTGGCCGAGGAATCGAGCCACATTGCCGTAGGCGCGCGGATGCGTGCTGGTCTTCAGGAATACACCCTCCGGTGCGGAGGACTCGGCATCGGAACCGAGACTGGTCCATGCCTGCTTCAGGCCCAGTTCGACGTTTTCCTCACTCATCAGGAAATACGCGGTATCCACGCGCGAATCATCCTCGATGATGAGATCGAGCATGGTGTCTTCCGGCGAGGTGCCGCGTTGGGCGATCACGTCGGCCAGGGTCTTGCCGGTGAGGGGTTTCAAGGCTTCGCTGCGGAAGCCGATGAACAGCACCTTGGCATCATCGCCTGCGAGTTCGCGCAGGTTTTCCCAACCCTTGGCTGGCCCCTTCATTTCCGCGATCACGCGCTGGCGGATGGCGGGATCCTTGAGGCGCTTGATCATGACGTCATGGCCACCGGCCTGCACCCACGGCGGCAAGGCGGCCGTCAAGCCGGTGGCGCCGGCCGTGTAGGCATACATGTTTGCGGCGATGTCCACACCTTCGCTGCGTGCCTGATCGATGCGTGCAACTGCCTTCGCCATTTTCGGCCAGTTGCGCGCACCGGCCGCCTTCAGGTGATAGGCCTCGGCGTGCTGGCCGGTTGCGCGGGCGATGGTGATGGTTTCCTCCAGCGCGGGCAGGAATTGATCGGCCTCGCTGCGCATGTGGGCCACATAGCCACCGCCGGATTCGGCCGCCGCTTGAGCAAGGGCAACCAGCTCATCGGTCTTGGCAAAGAATGCCGGCGGATAGATCAGCGAGGCACCGACGCCAAGCGCACCTTCGCGCATGGCTGCGCGAACCAGGTCCTGCATGCGCGAAAGTTGCTCGGGGGTCGGCGCGACATCGTCCTCGCCCAATTCATGAATGCGCACCGTGGTCGCCCCAACAAAGGATGCGATGTTGGGCGTGATGCCGAGCTGCTGCAGGTGTTCGAGGTATTCGCCGAGCGAGGTCCACGGAATGGGAAAATGAAAATCGCTTTGCTGCTTGAGCGCCTGCGCACGCATGGCCTCGGTGAGCGGGCCGCCGGACCAGCCCTCGCCGAAGATCTCCAGGGTCACGCCCTGCATCGTGTCGGACATGCCTCGGCCATCGGCGATCAGGGATTCCGTCGCCCAACTGAGCACGTTGATGAAGCCCGGTGCCACCGCGTGACCTCCCGCGTCAATCACCGTAGTTGCGCTGGCTGGCGTGCCCGCAGGCAGCAGGGCGACAACACGATCACCATTGACCGCCACATCCACCGATTGCGCCGCTGCACCGCTGCCGTCATAAACCGCGCCGTTGCGAATCAGCAGATCGTAGTGCGCCGGCGGCGAACGTGTGGGTGCACCTGAGCAGGCCGGCAGGATCAGGCCCAGGCACGCGAGCACGCTGGCGATGCGGAATTGGCGCATGGCGGTTTTCCCCGTGGCAAGATGAAGCGTCCGAGTATACGTGGGCCTTGCGTCGCAGGCTGGCCGGGTGTGCAATCCGGCATTGCCTGTTCCATCAACCAACGGGAGTGAGGTTATGCGTCAGCCTGGATCTGCCTGGAAAATTCGCGGTCATGGTCTTGCCTTCGGTGCATTGCTGGGCGGCCTCGTCTTTGCGAGTGCCACGGTTTGTGCGGCTACGCCCGGTCGGGCGGCCCTGGAAAAGCAGGTCAGCCAGCAGCATGCGGACAACATCAAGCGCCTGCAGGACTGGATTGCGTTCCCCTCCATCGCCGCGGAAAACCTGAACTCGCAGGAAGGCGCCAACTACATGGCCAAGCTGGCTCGCGAAGCGGGTTTCCAGAAGGTCGAGATCATCCAGACTGATGGCAAACCGGGTGTGTTTGCCATGCTCGATGCCGGTGCGAAACACTCGGTTGGCTTGTACTTCATGTATGACGTAAAGCAGTTTGATCCTGCCGAGTGGAGCTCGCCGCCGCTGCAAGCGAAGATCATCGACAAACCCGGTGTTGGCAAGGTGATGATGGGGCGCGGGGCGGTGAACCAGAAGGGACCGCAGTCGGCGTTGCTGGCCGCCTTGCATGCCATTCGCGGTGCAGGAAAGAAGCTGCCGGTGAACCTGGTGCTGGTTGCCGAGGGTGAAGAGGAAATCGGTTCTCCGCACATCGGCCAATTGGCACTGAATCCGGAAGTTCAGGCGGCCCTCGCAAAAACCCTCGGCGTGTTCATGCCCTCGGCAAGCCAGGACCTGCAAGGCGGCATCACCGTCAGCCTGGGCGCAAAAGGCATCGTCGAACTCGAACTCGTTGCCAGCGGCGAAAAATGGGGCAGGGGACCGGCCAAGGATGTGCATTCTTCGTTGAAGGCGATGGTCGACAGCCCGGTCTGGCGTCTGGTCAAGGCGCTCGACACCCTGGTCTCCGAAGACGGCAACACGATCACGGTTGACAATTACCCGCAGGCACCGGCCATCAGCGCGGCAGAAAAAGCCATGGTGGCCGAGGCGGCTGCCCGGCGTGATGAGGTCAAATACAAGCAGCAGCTTGGCGTCTCACACTGGATTGACGACCTCGCCTGGCAGCAGGCAATGGAGCGCCTGGTTTCACAACCCACCATCAATATCGAAGGCCTTGTCGCTGGATACACAGGTCCGGGCGGCAAGACCGTTTTGCCGCACAGCGCGGTGGCCAAGATCGACATGCGCCTGGTGCCCGGCATGCGTTTCGACGATGCCGTGGCGGCGCTGAAGGCGCATCTGAAGAACCACGGGTACGGCGATATCGAGGTGAACGTCAGCGGCGGTTACGATGCCACCAGTACCAGCGCGGATTCGCGCCTGATGCAGGCGCAGGTCAAGGTGCTCAAGGCGGCTGGCCTCAAGCCGACGCTGTGGCCACGCAATGCCGGTTCGTATCCGGGATTCATCTTCACCAATCCGCCGCTCAATCTTGCCTCTGGACATTTTGGTCTCGGCCACGGCAGTGGTGCCCACGCACCGGATGAGTACATGTTGATCGAATCCAGCAATCCCGCCGTACGTGGCTACGACGGTGCGGTGATGTCCTTCATCGACTACCTCTACGAACTGGGCAAGTAGGATTCCTTGGCGATCAATCGGGTGTTTGTCGGATGTCGGCAAACCCCTGGTTGACGCAACGCTGGTAGCGCGCTTGCACGCGATTGGCGAACCATTCGGTGGTCAGCTTGCGTGTGATCTTCGGGCTTTCCAGCCGGATCTGCGGAATCATTTCACGCGCCATGGGTTTGCCCTTGCGACGATCGGCAATCTCGAACACCCCGCGATACAGCGCGCTTTCCTCGAACGCCAATCCGTCCGACATCCCGAGCTGGCGATGAATGCCGGCATCACCCAGACCCAACTGCGGCCCGAGTGTGCGGGCCGCCGCTTCAGTCGCACTGAGCCTGCCGGGAACAAGCAGATCGCCATCAAGCGCAAGGGGCACGCCGGTGGCAATGCCGAGCGCGTTCTGGAACGCGGCATTGCGACTGGCATACCAGCCGACATTGAAATCGGCAAACCGGTAAATGTGCCGTGGATAATTGCTCGGATAGTCGAGCAGGTGGGCGATACCGAAGTACAAACCACCGCGCCGCGTGAACACGGCATGGCGGATCGAGCCATCGGCAGCAAAGGGATTCGCATGGTCGGCGGCATGACGCTCGGCGAAGGCGATGCTCACCTGCATGGGTCCGCCGGTGCGTACCGGATTGGAATCGGCAAACAACTGACGCCCCAAAGGCACGCGACCAATCAGGTCTTCGTAGATTTCGCTGAGCTCGCGCTCGCTGCGCACGCGGGCAATGCGATCCGCGTAACTGCGCCCATCGGACGACTTGAGCATGAGTGCAACGCCCACGGCAAAGGCAGGGACGTGGTGCTGAGCGGCGCGATGCTCGATTTCCTTGCGTGCGATTCGTCCCAGGTCGGGCACCACCGGATCGGCCACGAATGTCGATTCTTGGGCAATGACGGCCAGTGCCGCACACAGGTTTTCCGTGCTCGGCGGAATATCCAGCAACAGAAACGAGGACTGGATATCGGCAGCCCAACCCGCGCGATCCGGCGTTTTGGGCGGGATCAATTGAACCAACTGGGCACGAACCTCATCCGGTGTGCGCAAAGGTGATCGTTGCGGTGGCGATACGCAGCCGCCCAACAAGGCCAGAAGCCAAAGCAGCATGCCAACCCATACGCACCCGGGAACCTGATGCATGTCCAGTCCTGAGCTCGTGCCCTTCTGCATGTGGTTCAAGGACCTGGGGTCATTTCCATTCATGCGCTGATTCCAGGGACAATTCGGTGTTTACGAATTCCGTTGCGGATCGGCCTGCTGAACCACGTCCGGGTTTCGCTGGACCAACAACATCAAAAGTGTTGCATGATCCGCAGGCGATAGTCTCGCCAAGTGCGGCGAACTGTCAGGCCACCCTCGGGATCCGCTTTGATGATCAACAACGATGTACTGCGCAGCGTGCGTTACATGCTCGACCTGTCCGACCGCAAGGTGGCTGAGATCACGCGCATGGCGGATGCCGCGTTCCCCATGGAGGCGCAACACGCGCAGGCGATGCTGCGCAAGGAAGGGGAACCCGGCTATCTCGAATGTCCCGACAGCGTGCTTGCGCATTTCCTGGATGGTTTGATCGTCCATTCCCGTGGGCGCAGGGAAGGCGATCCGCAGCGCGCCATCGAGAAGCGCATCACCAACAATTTGGTGCTGAAGAAATTGCGGGTTGCTTTTGAGCTCAAGGATGAAGACATGCACGGCATTTTCGAAGAGGTGGACTTTCCCGTGACCAAGCCGGAAATGTCGGCGCTGTTCCGTCAGCCTGGGCATAAGAACTACCGTGCCTGCGGTGATCAGATGCTGCGCAACTTCCTGAAGGGCCTGACTCGGCGCGTGCGCGGCGGGTGAGGGTTAGAGGGTAGAGCTGACCACACCCTCTATTCTTGGGCCGGTTGGAGGATGAATAGGCGCCACCATGATTCCGCTCATGGTTCGACAAGCTCACCACGAACGGAATTGAAGGATTCACCACGAACGGAATTGAAGGATTCACCACGAACGGAATTGAAGGATTCACCACGAACGGAATTGAAGGGTTCACCACGGACGGAATTTGGGGGCTCGCCACGAACGGGTTTGAGCAACGTAGCCAGTATGCAGCGCAGCGCACTGCGTAGGCAGGATGCCGTAGCGAACATGCGCGAAGCGTTGGCCCGAAGGGCAGGCCGGGGAACCGGCCTGTCATCCGGGATAGGTATCGCTCTTTTCCGCTCGAAAAGGGCGTGGAATCTGGCAGGATTCCGTTCATGGTTCGACAAGCTCACCACGAACGGAATTGAAGGGCTCACCACGAACGGAATTCTCTTGCTCAGAGCTGGTTGGACGGCAACATAGTATCTCTCCACGAACGGAAGCGGCTTGTTCAGCGCTATCTTGGGTTGGCCAGTCGCATGCAATAATCTCTGGCTGCCGTGCCTCGTGTTCGAGGTGGAGTCTCGGCGCAGGTCCTCAAATTGGGAATCATCCATGTTTCGATTCAACACGCTTGGCAGGTACGTTCACGCTTCCCTGATGCTGGGTTCTGCGCTTGCGTTGGGAGCCGCAGTGGCCGCACCTGTCAACAGTGACTCCCGGCGTTTCGTGATTACTGCCCAGGAAACCTGGCAGGGGATGCCCGATATGCATGCGTCCGCCGCGCCACGCGTGGATGCCCTGGGCAATGCACTCATGCTGGCCGAACTGGATGCGGGGCAGGTGGATGCGCTGGGGCGGTACGTTCACCTGCAAGAGCGCCGCTGTGGTGGATTCTTCTCGTTTCCGAGCCGCGCCGCTGCGGAAGCCTTCCTGGCCAATGACCGCAGCAGGCAGGCCACGCAGTTTGAACCCATGGGTGGTTACACCATCGACCACGCGAATGTGGTGAACGCCTGGCTGCCGCAGGTCAGCGAGCTGAACATATACAACACCATCAGTCACCTTCAGGCTTACCAGAACCGCTACTACGCAAGTGCAACGGGTGCGGAAGCTGCAGGTTGGATCCGCGATACCTGGCTGGCTCTGGCCAATGGCCGCAGTGATGTCAGCGCCGAATTGTTCACCGCCTGCGGCGACTGTGGCGGTCAGCCTTCGGTGATCCTGACCATCCAGGGCACGACGCTTCCCAATGAAGTGGTCGTTCTGGGTGGACACCTGGATTCCATCAACCATGTGGACAACCTGCCGCCGGCGACCGAGCGCGCGCCGGGTGCCGATGACGATGCCTCCGGTATTGCCAGCCTGACCGAAATCCTGCGCGTGGCGATGGCCAGCAACTTCCGCCCGCAGCGCACCGTCAAATTCATGGGCTATGCCGCCGAGGAAGTGGGATTGAACGGCTCGCAGGCCATTGCCCAGTCATTCCAGGCGGATGGCGTCAACGTGGTCGGCGCCTTGCAACTGGACATGACCAACTACCACGAGCCAGGCCAGGTCGAGATCGAGGTGATCAACGACTTCACCAGCTCAACCTTGAATGCGTTCATGGGCCAGTTGTTCGATGCCTACCTGGCGCCATTGGGCATGAGTCGCGGCAGCAGCCCGTGCGGGTATGCCTGTTCGGATCACGCATCCTGGACATCGTCTGGTTATCCGTCGTCGTTCGTGTTCGAGGGGGGCGGCATGGGGCATGATTTTCAGCAGATTCATAGCGTGAATGACCTGTTGGTCAACATGGGCGATAGCGCCGAACACAGCGTGCCGTTCGCACAGCTGGGCCTCGCCTTCCTCGGCGAAGTGGCCAAAGGCACCAGCCAGGCATCGGACCTGATTTTTGCGCACGGATTCGAGGCCCTGCCGAACCAGCCGCCAACGGCCAATTTCAGCTCGCTGGCCAATGGCCTCGATGTGAGCTTCACCAATACATCGACGGACAATGATGGCAGCATCGTTTCCCATGCCTGGAATTTCGGTGACGGCGGCAATTCCACCGTTGCCAATCCACAACACAGCTACGCGGTAGGCGGCAGTTACCAGGTCACCCTGACCGTGACCGATGACGATGGCGCGTCCGATGATCGCGTGCGCAACGTGGTCGTATCGCCAGGCGGTGGTCCCTTGCAGAATGGCGTGCCGGTTGCGGGGCTTTCCGACACTCAGGGCGGGACCATCTACTTCACACTGGAAGTTCCCGCGGGTGCGACCAATCTCAGTTTCAGCAGCAGCGGTGGCACGGGCGACATGGATCTGTATGTTCGCCGGGGTTCGCCACCCACCCAACAGGTTTACGATTGCCGATCCACTTCATCCACCAGCACGGAAACCTGCGTCATTGCCTCGCCGCAGGCGGAACCTGGCATGTGATGCTGTACGCGTGGTCCAACTACAGCGGCGTCACGTTGGTCGGTCAGTTCAACCCCTGAACGTTGTCGCAGCCTTGGAGAGTGATCAATGACCTTGAAAATGCTGTTTGTGCTTGTCTTGCTGATTGCAACGACCCCATCCGCAGTTGCCGACAAGACGAGTGCACCCCCTGAATCGGCAACGCGCACCATCGTGCTGGTGCGGCATGGCAATTACTTGCCCAACCCCGATGCCGACAAGAAGCTCGGCCCGGGTTTGTCTGTACTCGGCGTGGCACAAGCACAGATGGCCGGTGCCCGCCTGGTGGGATTCCCGGATGGGTTCGATGCCCTGTATGTCAGCCCGATGCAGCGTGCGCGCGATACCGCGGCGGCCATCGCGCAGGAGTTTCCGGGGCGCAGCTTCTCGATCATTGATGGACTGGAAGAGTGCACGCCACCCACCTGGCGCAAGGAAGTAGCGGACAAGGAAGATCCGGCCAGCATGGCTGCGTGCAAGAAGCAACTGGATGGCGTGTTCGATGAGTACTTCAAACCGGCGCAGGGAAAACCGCGCACCGAGATGATGGTTTGCCACGGCAACGTGATTCGCTATCTGGTGACCCGCGCGCTCGGCGTGGATACCAAGTCGTGGCTGGAGATGTCGCCGGGCCACGCCAGCATCACCCGCATCCGGGTGGAAGCGGACGGTCGCTTCAAGGTGCTTTCGGTGGGTGACGTTGGCCATATTCCAGCGAACATGCGCACCGGATCCACGGGCGATGCCGATCGCGATCTGGGCGCACCTGCGTTGCCGCTGCAGTCCACTACTCCGGCTGCTCCGGCTCAATAAACGCGCGACCTTTGCTCAGATTCATCAGCAAGTCGCGCAGTCCGCCTGCCTGATCGCGTGGCAGACGCAGGCTGAGGCGTGCGCCCTGTGCATCGAATGCTTCCTCCACCTTCTGCGCCTGGAACTCGTGCAGCCGGGCCATCAGCAGCGGCAGAAGCGCAAATTCGCAATGCACCTGCATCCGGGTCATCGCCACCAACGGAATCCGTTCGGCAAGGCGTAGACACTCCGCCGCGCTCCCGCCATAGGCGCGCGCCAAACCGCCCGTTCCAAGCTTGATGCCTCCGTACCAGCGCGTCACCACCACGAGAACGCGGTCCATGCCTTGGCCTTCGATGGCCTGGAAAATGGGACGACCCGCCGTGCCGCCCGGTTCGCCATCATCGGAGAATCGGTAAAGCGCGCCGATGCGCCAGGCCCAGCAGTTGTGCGTGGCCAGCGGATCGCTCATCCGTTTGAGTGATGCCATGGCCTGATCGGGCGAATCAACACGTTCTGCCTGGACCAGGAAACGACTCTTGCGGATTTCCAGCGACAACTGCGCGGACCTGCGCAGCGCGTGCAACACACTCATGGATCGAGCTTGCGCAAGACATCCGGCAGGTCATGGTCGGGATACTTGCGGCGGAACAGGCGCAGGTTCTCGATGGCTTCCTGGTGCCGACCCTGTTCTTCGAGTCGGATGATTTCACCGAGCCATGCCTCGGGATCCAATTGGATATTCCGATGCAAGCGCATGGATGCGCTGGGTGCAGGCGCCTTGGCAGCGCTGGCGCGCTTTTCTTCCACAACCGCAGCTGGCTCGGCCGCCATGTCGGCTTGCTCGCGCAGGATGCCACCCGCCGCAGATGCCGCGCTTTCCTCGGCAGCCGGGAAGGGTTCGGCAGCAGCCGGCTGCGCCGTGTCCGCCTTCGGCTTTGCCAATTCGGGCATTGGGACGGGTGGCGATGCTGGAGCCGGGGGTGCAGGAGGTGGCGCAGGCCGGGGTTTTTCCTGGCGCGCACGCATGGGGGCCGACTCCTGTTTCGCTGGCGCTGCAGCTTGCGGCGCGGCGACGCTTTCGGCGGAGGGCTGGGCATACACCGCTTCGCGCTCGACGTCGGCCGGTGCGCTGATTGGCTGCACGGGTATCACGCTGCGGGCACTGTCCGAGGATGTATCCGCAGCGTCCTGCCGCTGCATTTGCTGACCGACCTGCCAGGCGATTCCTGCGGCGAGGACAATTCCAGCGGCCGACCCGAATCCGACCAGCCAGCGTTGCGCACGCGGCTGACGCTGACTGCGAATGGCGCGCGCAGCTTCCCCGAGCACGATCCGGTCCAGGCGTGGCGGTGGCTCGGCACGGGCGAGCTTGTCGTAGATGTGGCCCAGGTCGCCCCGATCTGCGTTCAGCAGCTGTTGGAGATCCTGTTCGGGATCGCGTCGCGTGCTCATGACTCAAACCTCGCCCGCACCCGCGCAAGGGCATAGCGAAGGCGGGATTTCACGGTTTCCCGGCCCGCCCCGGTGACTTCCGAAAGTTCCTCAAGTCCAAGGCCATTTTCCATGCGCAACAAGAAGGTTACGCGCTGTTCTTCAGGTAATTCCTCAAGCGCGAGCTGAAGCCTGCGGCGCTGCTCGAACTCGCTCAACACACGATCCGGCTGCTCGGACTCCGGTGCGTCCAGGCGGCTGAACAGCAGATCGGTTTCCTCCGCCGAGGCATGCGGCCGCGAGCGGCGAAAGCGGTCGATCACCAGATTGTGGGCAATCTGCAAGAGCCAGGTGCTGAACTTGGCTTCCGGCCGATAACGCTCGCGAGCGGCCACGGCCCGGCTCCAGGTTTCCTGGAACAGTTCATCGGCATCGGCGCGCTGACGCAAGGAGCGCAGCAGGAAGCGGTACAGGGTGCCGCGATGACGGCGATAGAGGGTCTCGAAGGCGATCATGTCGCCCCCGGCATACGCAAGCATCAGTTCCTCGTCCGTACGTTCCGACCCCATGGACGCGAGGTTAAGGCAATCCAGGGAGGTCGTCATCAACATGGTGCCGTGTGCAACGCGGCAAGGCGGGAATCGGGGTTTCCGGGAGGCCGGGATTTGGGATCTGAGAGGAATGGCACTGACTTAAGCTCGTCATCCCGGCGAAAGCCGGGATCCATATTGCTTTTCTCCGCCGGATGCCCAAGACCAAAATGGATTCCGGCTTTCGCCGGAATGACGGTATCTGGGTGCGCCGGCCTTAAGTCAGTGGCATTCGGATCTGAGAGTAGGGATTCGGACCAGCGGCTACTCGGGAGTGTGGAGCGCAGGCTTCGAATCCGGGCATTGAATGTCTGAATCGCGGGGAGGAATCAGTAGACGACTACTCGCTTTCCCCAATTCCCAATCCCGAATCCCGGATTTACTCGATCTGCTCGCGCGCCCAGTTCGCGTCCAGCGCTTCCATCGCATCCATGGGCTTGAGCTTGGCGGCCTTGTCGAAGGCTTCGGCCACATCGTCCTCGCGCTTGTCGCCGTGCAGCAACAGCAAGCCGTTGCCGTACTCGATCCAGGCGATCGGAGAGGCGGGCGTCAACTTCAAGGCGGCCTTCAGGTGTTTTTCCGCATCGCTGGCGTTGGCCCCGTAGGTCAACTTGGCCAGCATGCCGCCCACCTTGCCGACGATCTCGGCGTGATACAGACCAAGCGCGGTTGATGCCTCGGCGTGCTTCGAGGTCATCTTGAGCGTGGTTTCCAGTGATTCGCGCACCTTGCCGGCCAAACCTTGGGCCAGCGCCTTGGCAATGGAGATCGACTGGCTCAAACGGCCCAAGGCAAAGGCACGCCGGAAGTGGCTGTTGACCTGGCCCGGCAGCGCGATCACGGCTTCCTCAGCCAGGCGAACCAGATCCTCGTAGCGCGAAGTGACACTGGCCGGATCATCGACGAGGCGACCTGCATGGATGCCTGCCGCCTTGATCGCGACCGATGCACCCAGCGCCTTGCGCGCCAGGCCCGACTCGTAGGCGCGCTGGAACTCGCCGCGATGAAAATCGCGCCACGCCTCCTGCAGATCGGCAGCGATGGCCGCAGCATCCTTGCCCAGCTTTGGATTGGCCTTGAGCAACACGTCAACGTGCGTCTCGTCGGGAAAGGGTTCCTGGTCACCCGCGTGCAGCTTGGGCCAGGCCTTGGCCAGCTTGTCACCGCTGTAATCAAATGCCTTGTCCTTGATCGGGCAGGGCGCCCAGGATTTCTTTGCCATCGGTCGTGTCCTCGTGTTGCTCTCCATCATCCTGCACCCGCAGCACGGGTTACGGCAAGCCAATGGCCCGCATCATTCACGAGCAATGCGGGCTAGACTTTCCACTCCTTACCTGCCAGTGCAACGCTTCGACGCGCATGAACGCCAGTGAGACATCCGCCGACCCCGCTCAGCGCGCAGCCCAATTGCGTACGCTGATCGAGGAAGCCAACTATCGCTATCACGTGCTCGACGACGCGGCGATCCCGGACGTCGAGTACGACCGCCTGATGCGTGAACTCGAGGCGCTGGAGGCGACTCACCCCGAATTGGCGAGGCTTGATTCGCCGACGCGACGCGTGGGTGCAAGGCCAGCCGAAGGATTTGCCGAAGTCCGTCACGCGCAGCGCATGTTGTCCCTGGCCAACGCGTTCAGCGAGGCGGAAGTCGCCGAGTTCGTGCAGCGCATCGTGGAGCGCACGGGAAATGCCGAGCCGCGATTCTCGGTGGAACCCAAGTTCGATGGCCTTGCCATCAGCTTGCGCTATGAAAACGGCGTGTTCGTGCAAGGCGCGACCCGCGGCGATGGCGAAACCGGCGAGGATGTGAGTGCAAACCTGCGCACCATTCGCGCCATTCCACTGCGACTGCGCGGTGCGGATTGGCCAGCCGTGCTGGAAGTGCGCGGCGAGGTGTACATGCCGCGTGCGGGGTTCGATGCATACAACGCCAAGGCGCGCGCCGAAGGTGGCAAGGTGTTGGCCAATCCGCGCAACGGTGCTGCCGGATCGCTGCGCCAACTCGATCCGGCTATCACCGCCACCCGTCCGCTCGCCTTCTATGCCTACGCACCGGGGGACATGGTCGAATCGGAATTGCCGGCGACACATTCCGCATTCATGACTCGCCTGCGTGACTGGGGCTTCCCGGTCAGCCATCTGGTTGAAACCGCGCGTGGCCTCGATGGTTGCCTTGACTACTTCCGTCGCATTGGCGCACAACGCGACACGTTGCCGTTTGATATCGATGGCGTGGTCTACAAGCTGGATGACCTCGCCCTGCAACGTGAACTCGGTTTCGTCGGCCGGACACCGCGCTGGGCCATCGCGCACAAGTTCCCGGCCCAGGAGCAGACCACGCGGGTTCTGGCCATCGACATCAACATCGGCCGCACCGGTGCCGCCACACCCATTGCGCGGCTTGAAGCAGTACAGGTGGCCGGCGTGGTGGTTACCAATGCCACCTTGCACAATGCCGACCAGATCGAGCGGCTCGATGTGCGGGTAGGCGACAGCGTGATCGTGCGCCGCGCCGGTGACGTGATCCCGGAAGTGATGCGCGTCATGCACGAGTTGCGTCCGGCCGACACCGTGAAGTGGCAGATGCCCACGCACTGCCCGATCTGCAGGTCGGAGCTGGTGCGCGAAGAAAAACAGGTGGTCTGGCGTTGCTCGGGCGAGTTGATTTGTCCGGCGCAGCAGAAGGAATCGATTATTCACTTCGCCTCGCGCCGCGCCATGGACATCGACGGCCTTGGCTCGCGCCTGATCGAGGATCTTTGCGATCTCGGCTTCGTGTCGTCGATAGCCGACCTGTACCGACTCTCGGTTGCGGACTTCGTCGAAATGAAGCGCCGCGCCGACGAACGCGACGGCACCACGCCGGAAACCGTCAAGGCCGGCAAGGTGGCCAGCAAGTGGGCGGAAAACCTGGTCGAGGCCATCGAGCACAGCAAGCGCGCCACGTTGGAGAGATTCCTGTTTGCGCTGGGCATCGAGCATGTCGGCGAGAGCACGGCCAAGGTCCTGGCGCAGTGGTTTGGCACGCTGGATCGGATTCGCCACATGCCCTGGCCGCTGCTGAAACTGCTGCCGGACATTGGTGGCGAGGTAGCCCGCTCCATCGATCATTTTTTTGCCCAGCCCGGCAACCAGCAGGCCTTGGATGATTTGCTGGTCCGCGGTGTCGTGCTGAGCGACGAGCACGACGTCTCGGCAAAGCTGAAGTCTCGGCTGGGTGTCGATGAGTTTCTGGTGCAACTGGAGATCCCCAAACTGACGCCCCGACGCGCTGAACAACTGGCAGCCACGGGAAATCTGCCCGATGCGCTTGCCGGACTTCCATCGCAGCAGCTGGTCAGCGCCGGACTGCCTGCCGACACCGTTGCCGCGTGGCTGGCGTGGCATGCCGATGCAGCCAACGCAACCTTGTACCAGCGCAGCGTGAGAGCCTGGAACGAACTGAGCGAGCTTGCGCAATCGGTTGCGGGTTCCGCTACTGCCTTGCCGCTGGAAGGCAAGACCGTGGTGCTGACCGGCAGGCTGTCCTCAATGAGCCGCGATCAGGCCGGTGCGAAACTGGAGGCGTTGGGCGCCAAGGTGGCCGGCAGCGTGTCGAGAAAGACCGATTTCGTCGTCGCCGGCGAAGCGGCCGGTTCCAAACTCGACAAGGCGCAGGCGCTGGCTGTCGAAATCTGGGATGAAGCGAAGCTGCTGGACTATCTGGCCGGGCAGGGCGCGTGAGTCCGTCGATGCCGCACGAGCCTTTGCGCGAGGCATTGCGGCTGCGTGCGCGTCTGTACGCCTTGATCCGCGAATTTTTCGCAAGGCGCGGCGTGCTGGAAGTGGAAACGCCAATCCTCTCCGAGGCGGCCAACACCGAACCGAATATCGAGAGTTTTTCCACCGCGTTCACGGGCCCGACTGAATCCCCATCACGCCAACGGTGGCTGCGTACCTCGGCCGAGTTTCCGATGAAACGCCTGCTCGCGGCGGGCGTCGGGGATTGCTACGAGCTGGGGCGCGTGTTCCGCAACGGCGAAGTCGGCAGGCGGCACAATCCCGAGTTCAGCATGCTCGAATGGTATCGGGTGGGCTGGAATCATTTGCGCCTGATCGATGAAACCGTGGAGTTGGTGCAGGCAGCATTGGCCTTGCTCGGACGCAGTTCAGAGTGTGTGTCATTGACCTATCGCGAACTGTTTGCGCAGACCCTCGGACTCGACCCGTTCGCTGCGTCCGTCGATGTGCTACGCGCTGCGCTCGCGGATGCCAACATCGAGGCATCGAGCCTGGAGCGCGATGACTGGCTGGATCTTCTCATCACGCATCGCATCCAGCCTGAGTTTCCCGCGGATCGGATCACCGTGATCCGCGACTGGCCAGCCAGTCAATGTTCGCTGGCCCGCATTCGTCCCGGCTCCCCGCCGGTGGCCGAACGCTTCGAGTTGTATCTGGGCAGGCATGAACTGGCCAATGGCTACCACGAACTTGCGGACGCCAGCGAGCAGCGCACGCGCTTCGAGCACGACAACCAGCGCCGCCGGCAACGCGGCCAGGTCGAATTGCCGGTCGATGAACGCCTGCTGGACGCCCTTGCGCAGGGCCTTCCGGACTGCGCCGGCGTGGCATTGGGCATAGAACGTTTGCTCATGTGCTTGCTGCAAACCGACGATATCCGCCAGGTGTTGGCGATTGACTTTGCGCATGCATGACTGGAGGTGGATGCGCTGCGCTTATCCACACTACCCATGCACCAAATGTGGTGTATTCGCTGCAAATAATCATCCCGTCTATGTGTCGCGCGTAGGGTGGATAAGCGAAGCGCATCCACCGGATTCGGCTATTCATCGGCCAGACTGACGTGCGCCGACGCGCCCACGCACCTCGGCTTCCAAACCCTTCAGACCCCAGCGCTTGCCGATGGCAATCGCGTCCTCAGCGGAAGAGCAGTCGATGCAACAGGCTGCCCGCCAGCATGGCGGGAACAAACCACAGCGATTCCAGTGAGCCGGCACCAAGCCCCGCCAGGGCGGGACCCGGACAGTATCCGGCGATGCCCCAGCCGATGCCGAACAGCGCGGCACCGGCCAGCAGCGGTGCATCGATGTGCTTGAGGTTCGAGACCTGGAATGCACTTGCGAACAGGGGATGACCGCCACGCAGGATCGGCGTGAACAGCAGGGCGGTGGTGGCAACGGCACCGGCCAGCACGAACATGAGCGTGGGATCGAAGGCGCCGGCCACGTCGAGAAAGCCAAGCACGATGCGTGCATCGGTCATGCCGGACATGGCCAGGCCGAGCCCGAACAATGCGCCGGCGACGAGCGCAGAAACCAGCAAGCGACTCATGACAACCCCAGACGTGGCGCAAGAGGAATGTCGTCAGCATCGCAGTCGCCATGAAGACCAGCACGGCGGCAAGCGAACGAACGGAGAAGCGACCCAGGCCGCACACGCCATGCCCACTGGTACAACCATTGCCCATGCTCGTACCGAAACCGACCAATAATCCGGCAATGATCAACCCGGTGGTCGAAAAGCCTTGGCGGGGTTGTGGTGCGCCCGGAACGAAGGCGATGTAAAGCCCGGCAGCGGCAATCAACCCGAGCAGGAATGCAATGCGCCACGACGTCTCGCCGGATTTCGGCAGCAACACGCCATTCATGATTCCGCTGATGCCGGCGATGCGTCCGTTCAGCCAAAGCAGCAGAACGGAGGAAAGCCCGATCAACACGCCACCCGCAAGTGCGGGTATCCACGCCTCAAACACGATGCACCTCCTTCCTGTTCAACGCAAAAGTGATACAAACAACCGCTCGTGGTGAGCCCGAGCCTGTCCTGAGATTCTATGCTGCATGTCAAGCAGCGCTGAGCAAAAAATTCCGTTCGTGGCGAGCTCCCAGGCCCGTTCGTGGCGAGCTCCCAGGCCCGTTCGTGGTGAGCTCCCAGGCCCGTTCGTGGTGAGCTCCCAGGCCCGTTCGTGGCGAGCTCCCAGGCCCGTTCGTGGTGAGCCTGTCGAACCATGAGCGGGACCATGGCATACCCGCCCAACCATTCGTTCGTGGTGAGCCCGAGCCTGTCCTGAGCCAGTCAAAGGGTGGGCCTGCGATCTTGCGATCCGTTCATGGTTCGACCAGCTCACCACGAACGGCATGTCTTGTCGCGTTCGTCCTGAGCCAGTCGAAGGGCCCGTCCTGTCGAAGGGAACCATGGACGGTTTCATTGCAATCTCTCGACAAGATTCGATCCATCCAGCGCGAACAGTGCCTGAGTGGCAAGATCGATCGCTCACTTATCGACTCCAGAGCCCATGCATTGCAAGCGGGCCGGTCGCAACCAGACCCAGACCACAACGCAGGCGAGCACCGCAACCGCCGACGCAAGCAGGAACGCCATCTCGCCGCCGGATCTTTCCCAGACCCAACCGGACAGCAGTGCGCCGAGCACGCCGCCCACACCCGAGGAGAAACCATAAAAGACGCCCTGGGCGTGACCGTTCTGCCGCCCCGGAAAGAATATCGCGAGGAATTGCATGCTGGCAGCGAAGAATGCGGCGAAGCTGAGGGCATGGGTCGCCTGCGCCAATGCCATCAACACGGCGCTGTCGGCAAACAGTGCAACCATGGCCCAACGCACCGCGGCGGCAAGCACCGACACCAGCAGCACCCATGCGGCATGCCAGCGCCTCAGGATCCAACCCGATCCGGCAAACACCAGGATCTCCAGCACAACGCCAATCGACCAGTAGATGCCGAGCGAGGACGTGCTGTAGCCATGTTCATCAAGATAGATGGAGTAGAACGTGTAGTACGGACCGAAGCAGATCTGCATGAGGAAGGCGACGCCGAAGAATGCAGCTACTTCCGGGCGCTTCAGCCGAGCTGCGAATCCACCATGCTTCCCCGCCGGTGCTTCCGATTGCCCGCTTCCATAGTCGTTGAACCACGAGGACACGCACAAGCCGGCGAACAAGGGCAGCATGAGCCAGGGCAGGGTGGTTTCACCCAGGCGGTCGAGCAACAGCCCGAACAGCGCCACCACCAATACGAATCCGATCGATCCCCATACCCGGATGCGCCCGTAGCGTTCACTCCTGCCGACCAGGTGCGAAAGCGTGATTGCCTCGAACTGCGGCATCACCGCGTTGTAGACGAAACAGAACACACATGGCAAGGAACAGGCCCGTGAAGTCGAGCGGCACGATGAACACGGCAAAGCTGAGCGCGGTGGACAGGCAGCCGATGCGCAACCAACGGATCGGATGCGCTGATCGGGATGCGAGGGTGCTCCAGGTGCTCGGCGCGAAAATACGCGTGGCATACCACAGGCTCATGAGGATGCTGATGGCCGCGGCATCATGGCCACGCGCCTTCAGGTACACACCCCAATACGGCGTGAATGCCCCGAGCGCCGCGTAGTAGGCAAAGTAGAACGAAGACAGGCGCAGCATGGGAATCTCGGCTTGCGCAAGCGGCGAGGCCTTCATTTCAGAAATCCAGATCCAGGCTGGCACACAGGTAATCGATCATCGGCGCGACGCGCTTGAAGCGGTCGATCAACAAGGGCTTGAGCTCGTTGGAACAGGCCAGTGCATCGGCAAATCGCTGCGAGGCAACAAAGTCCTTGCGCTTGATGTCCTGCAGGAGGTCTGCATCCACCTCGAAGCCGCGCGGATCGCGGATCAGGCTGTCGCCGCCCAGCGCAAAATGCGTGGTGAATGAACGCGAACGCGTTGCCTTTTCAGGCCGCCGGGTTGTTGGCAAGGAATGAACGGATGCGCTTGAGCGCCTCCGCACCCGGATGCCAGATGCCGCCACCGACAAAACAGTCTGCCGGTTCGAAGTGCATGTAGAAGGAAGGCGCTTCCTGTTGCCGGTGATGCTCATGGAACAGGCGCGCTCCCGCCCAAGTCTTGTAGGGCGTCTTGTCGTTCGCGTAGCGGGTGTCGCGATGAATGCGGAACATCGAGCCACCCTGGGTGCGTGGATCTGCAACGTAATGCGTGGAGATCTTCGCCAGCGCAGGTTGCAGGTCCGCGATCAGATGCAGGAAAGGCTGGCGCACCACGCCTTCATAGCGCGACTTGTTGTCGGCGAACCAGGCGCGGTTGTTGTTGTTGCGCAGGTCGCGCAGGAACTGGAAGCTGGCCCGGGTGAAATAGACGCTCATGGATTCAATCCAGCGTGCGGCGAAGGTGCATGCCCCAGTCCTCCAGGGCATCGAGAATGGTGACCTGGCCTTGCGTCGCGCTTGTCCGCAATTGCTGGATGAGGGGAAGTAGTCATCCAGTGTCAATGTGGTCAGCGCCGAGGACGTGGTCAGGCGCTGGCGACGGAATGCCTGCCAGTGATCGGCCTCATCATCACTGAGCGAAGCCGGCCAGTTGCGTGCGCGATAGCGGAACGGCAGTTCCGCATAGCGCGGATCCTGAACACAAATGACGCGCTGCCCAGCTTGTCCGCCGAGCTGTTGCGCACGTCGCGCAGCAGTCGCTTGTCCGCATCCGGCAGGAATCCGGAATACAGTGCAAGCTCCGCATCGCTGGCCGCCTCGAATGCCGGTTGCGCCGCAAACACCGCCTGGAGTTTGCGGGCAAGTCCCGTTTGGCCCGCAAGCATCTCGCGGTGACGCAAGGCGCGCTCGACATCGAGGGCAATGCGTGCGCTGTCGATGCCTTTCAATACCGAAAGTGGTGCCAGGGCCGGGGATCGGTTGGCATGCACCAGCTTGAGTGGAATGCGCGGGATGTCCTCGGGCAGATCGTTGCGTGCCACGAACACGCGCTCGGCGATGTCATCGGCATCCAGTTCGAGCAGGGGCGCTGGATCGACATCGAGATCGTAGACAATCACGCCGTTGGCATTGGTCGGATGCATGGCCAAAGGTGCAACAATGGCCAGGCAGCCACGCGTGGCCGGATAGCGCGAGGAGACATGCACGATCGGCGTGCCATGCGCGACATCGAGCAGTTGCAAGGCCTGTTGCTTGCGGCGCAGGCCAAAGTGGAAGTCGAACAGGCGCGGTTGCCGGCGACGGATCAGGCGCGCCAGCTCGATCAAGGCCTCGACATCGGATAGCGCATCGTGCGCGCGTTGCTGCTTGAGTCCGTTGGCACTGGCCAGGTCTTCCAGACGAAAGCTCGGGCTGCCATCGTCGCGCCGCGTGACTCGATGCCCTGCGGCCGCAGGGCGTAACACATGCGGGCGAGGTCGATCAGGTCCCAACGCGAGTTGCCGTCTTTCCATTCCCGCTCGTAGGGTCGTGGAAATTCCGGTACAGCAGATTGCGGGTGAACTCGTCATCGAAGCGGATCGAGTTGTAGCCGACGCCACAGGTTCCGCGCGCACCGAGTTCCTCTAGCACGGCCGCCGCGAATTCGCACTCGATCAGCCCTTCGCGCTCCGCCAGCTGCGGCGTGATGCCGGTCAAAAGACAGGCTTCCGGATGCGGCAGGCTGTCGGTGGGCGGCTTGCAATACAGCATCACCGGGTCGGCAATGACCTCCAGCTCACCGTTGGTGCGGATTCCGGCGAACTGCGCCGGCCTGTCCCGACGCGGGTCAGTGCCGAAGGTTTCGTAGTCGTGCCAGAAGAACGTGGAAGCGGGCATGGTGGGCAAGCGGGCGGGGAATGCGCATGCTAACTGCTTCGTTGGCGCAGTAGCGCAAGAGGCAAGGCTCCCGGTAAAGAAATCAAACTCCAAAGTCGCTGGGCCCCCTGCCTGCAGGGGCGACGAGTGGTGAGCCATGCTTGAACCAGCTTACTCCGTGCGTCAGGGAAGGTCTGAACAAGTACTGTCGCGAGCAAGCTCGCTCCCACCATTGCTTGATTTTGTGGGAGCGAGCTTGCTCGCGACGAATGAGTTCCATACTTGTTCAGAGTTTCCTTAGCCATGGATGACCGCATGCAGGGAAGGCAGGAACGATTTCCGGCCTGCCTTTGATGGCGCGATGACGGGGCAAAGCCGCTCCCCGCACACGTGCAGGCAAGCATTACGGAGAATTGCATGGCTCGTCGCCCCTGCGCAGGCAGGCCAGCGACTCCTGCACCGCTCAAGCAATCTCCTCATGCACATTTTCGCAGTTCGGGTTCACTCATTCCGCGCTCGCAGCCATAATCCCCTCATCGCCCAATGGAGAGCACCATGCCGCCGACGCACGCGCCGACCGCGCACGAGGACAACCTGATCTGGATCGATCTCGAAATGACCGGGCTCGATACGGACAACGACTCGATCCTGGAGATCGCCACGGTGGTGACCGATCGAAACCTGAACATCCTCGCCGAAGGGCCGGAGTTTTGCGATCCGGCACGACGAAACCCGCTTGCAGGTCGTGGATGACTGGAACCGAAACCAGCACCGCAAATCGGGCTTGTGGCAACGTGTCATTGATTCGGACGTGGACATGGCACTGGCGGAAGTCCGCACCGTCGAGTTCCTTGCCCAGTGGGTTCCCGCAGGAAAGTCACCGATGTGCGGCAATTCCATCTGCCAGGATCGACGCTTCATGCATCGGCTGATGCCGCGCCTGGAACGGTTTTTCCACTACCGCAACCTGGACGTTTCCACCATCAAGGAACTGGCCCGTCGCTGGGCTCCGGAGGTGTGCAAGGGCCACAGCAAGGATGCCGCGCATACCGCGCTGAGCGATGTGCGCGACTCGATCGCCGAGTTGGCATATTACCGGCCGTTTCTTGGGCACCTTGCCGATGCCTCGACGCGCGAGTAGGGTGGCAGCGTTGATGCGTGGGCGCCTGCGCACGCGGTCCATTGCCACAGCACACACCTTCTCCGCGAGAATGGCATGACCACCAGCCTGGTATCCCTGCTCGATTTTGCCGGCACTTTCGCATTCGCCATCAGCGGCGCGCTGGTCGCGGTGCGCCATCGGCTTGATCTCTTTGGCGTGCTGGTGCTGGCATTTGCCGCCGCGGCGGCCGGCGGCATCCTGCGTGACATTGCCCTCGGCGCAGCACCGCCCGTGGCCTGGTGGACTGGCGCTATGCGGCAGTGTCGATTGCCGCCGGATTGCTGACTTTTTTTTCGCCATGCGAGGTAGAACGCATGCGCAACCCGTGCAGCTGTTTGATGCCGTGGGTCTCGGCTTGTTTGCGGTACTGGGTACGAGCAAGGCCCTGCAAGCAGGTTAGGGTTCCTTGCCGCAATCATGCTTGGCATCCTGACCGGCGTGAGTGGCGGCGTGGTGCGTGATCGTGCTCGTCTGGCACCGTTCCCGGCGATGCTCAAACGCGAGTTGTCCGCGGTTGCCGCGTTGCTCGGTGCGGTGGTGGTGGTTTGCTGGCGATCGCGCGGACCTTCCGCCAGCCCCGGTGGCGATTGTCGGTGCCGTGCTGTGTTTCATCCTGCGCTGGTTGGCCATTCGCCGCGGTTGGCGCTTGCTGCCGGTTCACGCGACAGGATTCATCGAACTGACCTGCATATCAACGCGTGGTGGCGGCGGGCCATGGGTGTGCGACCACTGCGCGCCCCTCAAGACTGAACCATCAACGTGAGCAGCAAACCCGGACCGGCCGCGGACGGTCCCGCAGCCGGTCTGAGTCAAGCAGTTGCGCGCCGCCCATGCAGGCCTTGCGTGCCGTAGCCGAAGACTGGTCCAGCTGGCGAGCGGTTGCCGGCGGAAGGCCGCAACGCGCTGCGTCGGGCGGTTTGGCGTCTATCACCCGGATCCGGTCCTGCGTCGACAACGCATGAAGTTGCGTGCGAAGGAAAAAGAGTCGCGGCAAGACGGGTAGGGACGTTTCGCTCAACGCCACGGGCATCCGCCAGTTAGCGCAAGGCGTGTTCCCGCACGCAATGTGTTCCCGCCGGGCATTCACCGGCCGGGATACTGACGAGATCTCGCGCATCGGCAATCACTTCGATCCCCAGCATTGCTGTCTGCTGTAAGCAGTATTCGCTTCGATTCACCACTTTTACGACCAGTTGTCCGCAATGTGCCGCGTTCAACCATGCCAAGCGCAACGAACTGGCTGACCTCCGCGGACGCGTTGCATTGCTGACCGGTGGGCGCGTGAAGATCGGTTACGGCCGGGTTGAAACTCTTGCGTGCCGGCGCCGAACTGATCGTCACCACACTCCCGCGCGATGCGGCGAAACGCCACGCCATGAGGAAGACTTTCCTCCCCGGTCCTCGCGCCTGCAAGATTTCGGACTGGACCTGCGCCATACGCCCAGCGCGTCGAGACGTTTTTACGCACGCACCTGCTGAAAACCCGCAGCCGTCTCGAATTCATCATCACCAATGCCTGCCAGACCGTGCGCCGGCCGCCGGGATTCTATGCGCATGATGGAGGACGAACATTGCCCTGGATAATGGATTGCCAGACCCGGTGCGCAGCACAGTCAGCCAGTACGAACAGTTGCGCCAGGACGTTCCTTCGATTCCCGCGGACAGCAGGTCCCTGCCGGTTTCGACGGCGAAAATCCGCTGCCCTTCCCGGCCTGGATCGCGCTGCGGAATTATCGCAACTGCTGCTGCCCGGAGGAGATGCAAACCCGCCAGCACCTGTTCCCCGAAAATGGCTTGATCAGGACCTGCAGGTCGACCTGCGCGGACGCAATTCCTGGCGACATGATGCTGGCGGAAGTCTCCTCCGTGGAACTGCTGGAGGTGCAACTGGTGAATGCCGGTTTGCTCCACGCTGAATCATCAATGCGCGCCTGGGAAACCGCTGATGCTGCGCGGTCCGGGCGCGACAAGCACATCGTCAACGTGTCCCGCGATGGAAGAGGGCAGTTCTACCGCAATTTCAAGACATCAAGGCACCCGCATACCAACATGGCCAAGGCCGCGCTCAACATGATGACGCGCACCTCGGCCACCGACTTCTTCAACGACGGCATCCACGCGAACAGCATGGACACCGAACTGGGTCACCGACGAACCCGGCGGAAATCGCCGCACGCAAGATCGTCGAGGGCAGCACCCATCCACCACTGGACATCATCGACGGCGCCGCCCAGATCGTCGATCCCATCGTCGACGGCATGAACACCGGCACGCATGTCTGGGGCCAGTTTCT
>JADJQH010000001.1 GCA_016712865.1 Dokdonella sp. | reverse complement strand
TTTGCCCTTGCGACGATCGACAATCTCGAACACCCCGCGATACAGCGCTTTCCTCGAACGCCAGTTCGCCCCCACACATCGCGAGCTGGCGATGAACGCCGGCATCACCTTGCCGCAACTGCGGCCTGGCAAGGTGCGGGCCGCCGCTTCAGGCCGCACTGAGCCTGCCGGGAACAAGCAGATCGCCATCAAGCGCAAGGGCACGCCGGTGGCAATGCCGAGCGCGGCTCTGAACGCGGCATTGCGACTGGCATACCAGCCGACACCGAAATCGGCAAACCGGCACGGGTGCTGTGGATAATTGGTCGGATAGTCGAGCAGGTGGGCGATACCGGAAAGCTATTAAACCACCGCGCCGCGTGAACACGGCATGGCGGATCGAGCCATCGGCAGCAAAGGGATTCGCATGGTCGGCGGCATGACGCTCGGCGAAGGCGATGCTCACCTGCATGGGTCCGCCGGTGCGTACCGGATTGAATCGGCAAACAATCGACGCCCCAAAGGCACGGCGACTCAATCAGGTCTTCGCAGATTTCGGGCTGAGCTCGCGCTCGCTGCGCACGCGGGCAATGCGATCCGCGTAGCTGGTGCCGCCCATCGGGCGAGTTCCCCAGTTGAGCGCAATGCCCACGGCAAAGGTGCAGGGTCGTGGTGCTGGGCGGCGCGATGCTCGGATTCCTTGCGTGCGATCTGTCCCAAGTCGGGCACCACCGGATCGGCCACGAATGTCGACTCTTGGGCAATGACGGCCAGGGCGGCGCACAGGTTCTTCGGTACTCGGAGGAATATCCAACATCTGGAAACGAGGACTGGATATCGGCTGCCCAGCCTGCGCGATCCGGCGTTTTCGGCGGGATCAACTGAACTAACCGGGCACGAACCTCATCCGGTGCGTGCGCGTAGGGGCGCGGGGCTTGTGGCGATACGCAGCCGCCTAACCAAGGCCAGAAGCTGAAAAGCTAGCATGCTAACCCATACGCACCCGGGAACCTGATGCATGTCCAGTCCTGAGCTTCGTGCCCTTCTGCATGTGGTTCAAGGACCCTGGGGTCATTTCCCATTCATGTCGTGATTCTAGGGACACTCTGAAAGTGTTTATTACGGACCCAGCTGCGGGTCGGCCTGCTGAACCAATGTCCGGGTTTCGCTGGACCAACAACATCTCCCAGTGCGTTGCATGATCCGTAGGCGATAGTCTCGCCAAGCAAGTGGCGAACCGTCAGGCCAACCAGGATCCGCTTTGATGATCAACAACGATACATTGCGTAGCGTCCGCTAGCGCATGCTCGACCCGTCCGACCGCAAGGTGGCTGAGATCACGCGCATGGTGGATGCCGTTCCCCCATGGAGGCGCAACACGCGCAGGCGATGTTGCGCAAGGAAGGGAACTCGGCTATCTCGAATGTCCCGACAAGCGTGCTTGCGCATTTCCTGGATGGTTTGATCGTCTATCGCCGTGGGCGCAGGGAAGGCGATCCGAAGCGCGCCATCGAGAAGCGCATCACCAACAATTTGGTGCTGAAGAAGTTGCGGGTTGCTTTTGAGCTCAAGGATGAAGACATGCACGGCATTTTCGAAGAGGTGGATTTTCCCGTGACCAAGCCGGAAATGTCGGCGCTGTTCCGTCAGCCTGGACACAAGAACTACCGTGCCTGCGGTGATCAGATGCTGCGCAACTTCCTGAAGGGCCTGACTCGGCGCGTGCGCGGCGGGTGAGGGTTATGGGATAGAGCTGACCAAACCTCTATTCCTGGGCCGGTCGGAGGATGAATAGGCGCCACCATGATTCCGCTCATGGTTCGACAAGCTCACCACGAACGGAATTGAAGGGTTCACCACGAACGGAATTGAAGGGCTCACCACGAACGGAATTGAAGGGTTCACCACGGACGGAATTTGGGGCTCGCCACGAACGGGTTTGAGCAACGTAGCCAAGATGCCGCGCAGCGCACTGCGTAGGCAGGATGCCGTAGCGAACATGCGCGAAGCGTTGGCTCGAAGGGCAGGCCGGGAACCGGCCTGTCATCCGGGATAGGTATCGCTCTTGGCCGCTCGAAAAGGGCGTGGAATCTGGCAGGATTCCGTTCATGGTCCGACAAGCCACCACGAACGGAATTGAAGGGCTCACCACGAACGGAATTTTTTACCCAGAACTCGTTGACCGGCAACATGGAATCTCAGGACAGGCTTGGGCTCACCACGAACGGAATTCTCTTGCTCAGTGCTGGTTGACCGGCAACATAGGATCTCTCCACGAACGGAAGCGGCTTGTTCAGCGCTAACTTGCGTTGGCCAAACGCATGCCATAATCGCCCGTTGCCGCCCGTTGTGTTCGCTGCGGACACGTGGCACCAGAATTCCAATCCGGTATCCATCCATGTTTCGAATCAACACGCTTGGCCGTTTCGTCCACGCATCCCTGATGCTGGGCACTGCAATCACGTTCGGCACGGCAGCAGCGGCACCTGTCGACAGTGATTCCCGGCGTTTCGTGATCACTGCCCAGGAAACCTGGCAGGGTATTCCCGGCTACAGGCCTCGGCGGCACCGCGCGTGGACGCCCTGGGCAACCCACTCATGCTGGCCGAACTGGATGCAGGCCAGGTGGATGCCCTGGGGCGGCACGTTCACCAGCAGGAGCGCCGCTGTGGTGGATTCTTCTCGTTTCCGAGCCGCGCCGCTGCGGAAGCCTTCCTGGCCAATGACCGCAGCAGGCAGGCCGCGCAGTTTGAACCCACGGGTGGTTACACCATCGACAACGCGAATGTGGTGAACGCCTGGCTGCCACAGGTCAGCGAGCTGAACATATACAACACCATCAGTCACCTGCAGGCTTACCAGAACCGCTACTACGCGAAGTGCAACAGGTGCGGAAGCTGCAGGTTGGATCCGCGATACCTGGTTGGCTCTGGCCAATGGCCGCAGCGATGTCAGCGCCGAATTGTTCACCGCCTGCGGCGACTGTGGCGGTCAGCCTTCGGTGATCCTGACCATCCAGGGCACGACGCTTCCCAATGAAGTGGTCGTTCTGGGTGGACACCTGGATTCCATCAACCATGTGGACAACCTGCCGCCGGCGACCGAGCGCGCGCCGGGTGCCGATGACGATGCCTCCGGTATTGCCAGCCTGACCGAAATCCTGCGCGTGGCGATGGCCAGCAACTTCCGCCCGCAGCGCACCGTCAAATTCATGGGCTATGCCGCCGAGGAAGTGGGATTGAACGGCTCGCAGGCCATTGCCCAGTCATTCCAGGCGGATGGCGTCAACGTGGTCGGCGCCTTGCAACTGGACATGACCAACTTACCACGAGCCAGGCCAGGTCGAGATCGAGGTGATCAACGACTTCACCAGCTCAACCTTGAATGCGTTCATGGGCCAGTTGTTCGATGCCTACCTGGCACCACTGGGCATGAGTCGCGGCAGCAGCCCGTGCGGGTATGCCTGTTCGGATCACGCATCCTGGACATCGTCTGGTTATCCGTCGTCGTTCCTGTTCGAGGGTGGCGGCATGGGGCACGATTTCAATCAGATCCACAGCATGAATGACCTATTGGTCAACATGGGCGATAGCGCCGAACACAGCGTGCCGTTCGCACAGCTGGGCCTCGCCTTCCTCGGCGAAGTGGCCAAAGGCACCAGCCAGGCATCGGGACCTGATTTTGCGCACGGATTCGAGGCCCTGCCGAACCAGCCGCCAACGGCCAGTTTCAGCTCGCTGGCCAATGGCCTCGATGTGAGCTTCACCAATACATCGACGGACAATGATGGCAGCATCGTTTCCCATGCCTGGAATTTCGGTGACGGCGGCAATTCCACCGTTGCTAATCCACAACACAGCTACGCGGTAGGCGGCGGTTACCAGGTCACCCTGACCGTGACCGATGACGATGGCGCGTCCGATGATCGCGTGCGCAACGTGGTCGTATCGCCAGGCGGTGGTCCCTTGCAGAATGGCGTGCCGGTTGCGGGGCTTTCCGACACTCAGGGCGGCACCATTTACTTCACCCTGGAAGTTCCGCGGGTGCGACCAATCTCAGTTTCAGCAGCAGCGGTGGCACGGGCGACATGGATCTGTATGTTCGCCGGGGTTCGCCACCCACCCAACAGGTTTACGATTGCCGATCCACTTCATCCAGCAGCACGGAAACCTGCGTCATTGCCTCGCCGCAGGCGGAACCTGGCATGTGATGCTGTACGCGTGGTCCAACTACAGCGGCGTCACGTTGGTCGGTCAGTTCAACCCCCTGAACGTTGTCGCAGCCTTGGAGAGTGATCAATGACCTTGAAAATGCTGTTTGTGCTTGTCTTGCTGATCGCAACGACCCCATCCGCAGTTGCCGACAAGACCAGTGCGCCCCTGAATCGGCAACGCCACCATCGTGCTGGTGCGGCATGGCATTACCTGCCCAACCCCGATGCCGACAAAAAGCTCGGCCCGGGTTTGTCTGTACTCGGCGTGGCACAAGCACAGATGGCCGGTGCCCGCCTGGTGGGATTCCCGGGTGGGTTCGATGCCCTGTATGTCAGCCCGATGCAGCGTGCGCGCGATACCGCAGCGGCCATCGCGCAGGAGTTTCCGGGGCGCAGCTTCTCGATCATTGATGGACTGGAAGAGTGCACGCCACCCACCTGGCGCAAGGAAGTAGCCGACAAGGAAGATCCGGCCAGCATGGCTGCGTGCAAGAAGCAACTGGATGGCGTGTTCGATGAGTACTTCAAACCGGCGCAGGAAAACCGCGCACCGAGATGATGGTTTGCCACGGCAACGTGATTCGCTATCTGGTGACCCGCGCGCTCGGCGTGGATACCAAGTCGTGGCTGGAGATGTCACCGGGCCACGCCAGCATCACTCGCATCCGGGTGGAAGCGGACGGTCGCTTCAAGGTGCTTTCGGTGGGTGACGTTGGCCATATTCCGGCGAACATGCGCACCGGATCCACGGGCGATGCCGATCGCGATCTGGGCGCACCTGCGTTGCCGCTGCAGTCCACTACTCCGGCTGTTCCGGCTCGATAAGCGCACGCCCCTTGCTCAGGTTCGTCAGCAGGTGGCGTAGTCCGCTTGCCTGATCGCGTGGCAGACGCAGGCTGAGGCGTGCGCCCTGTGCATCGAATGCTTCCTCCACCTTCTGCGCCTGGAACTCGGGCAGCCGGGCCATCAGCAGCGGCAGAAGGGCAAATTCGCAATGCACCTGCATCCGGGTCATCGCCACCAACGGAATCCGTTCGGCAAGGCGTAGACATTCGGCCGCGCTCCCGCCATGGCGCGCGCCAAACCGCCCGTTCCAAGCTTGATGCCTCCGTACCAGCGCGTCACCACCACGAGCACGCGGTCCATGCCTTGGCCTTCGATGGCCTGGAGAATGGGACGACCCGCCGTGCCGCCCGGTTCGCCATCATCGGAGAATCGGTAAAGCGCGCCGATGCGCCAGGCCCAGCAGTTGTGCGTGGCCAGCGGATCGCTCATCCGTTTGAGTGATGCCATGGCCTGATCGGGCGAATCAACACGTTCTGCCTGGACCAGGAAACGACTCTTGCGGATTTCCTGCGACAACTGCGCGGACCTGCGCAGCGCGTGCAACACACTCATGGATCGAGCTTGCGCAAGACATCCGGCAGGTCATGGTCGGGATACTTGCGGCGGAACAGGCGCAGGTTCTCGATGGCTTCCTGGTGCCGACCCTGTTCTTCGAGTCTGATGATTTCACCGAGCCATGCCTCGGGATCCAATGGATATTCCGATGCAAGCGCATGGATGCGCTGGGTGCAGGCGCCTGGCAGCGCTGGCGCGCTTTTCTTCCCACAACCGCAGCTGACTCGGCCGCCATGTCGGCTTGCTCGCGCAGGATGCCACCCGCCGCAGATGCCGCGCTTTCCTCGGCAGCCGGGAAGGGTTCGGCAGCAGCCGGCTGCGCGTGTCCGCCTTCGGCTTTGCCAATTCGGGCATGGGGACGGGTGGCGATGCTGGAGCCGGGGTGCAGGAGGTGGCGCAGGCCGGGGTTTTTCCTGGCGCGCACGCATGGGGGCCGACTCCTGTTTCGCTGGCGCTGCAGCTTGCGGCGCGGCGACGCTTTCGGCGGAGGGCTGGGCATACACCGCTTCGCGCTCGACGTCGGCCGGTGCGCTGATTGGCTGCACGGGTATCACGCTGCGGGCACTGTCCGAGGATGTATCCGCAGCGTCCTGCCGCTGCATTTGCTGACCGACCTGCCAGGCGATTCCTGCGGCGAGGACAATTCCAGCGGCCGACCCGAATCCGACCAGCCAGCGTTGCGCACGCGGCTGACGCTGACTGCGAATGGCGCGCGCCGCTTCGCCGAGCACGATTCGGTCCAGGCGTGGCGGTGGCTCGGCACGGGCGAGCTTGTCGTAGATGTGGCCCAGGTCGCCCCGATCAGCGTTCAGCAGCTGTTGGAGATCCTGTTCGGGATCGCGTCGCGTGCTCATGACTCAAACCTCGCCCGCACCCGTGCCAGGGCATAGCGAAGGCGGGATTTCACGGTTTCCCGGCCCGCCCCGGTGACTTCCGAAATTTCCTCAAGTCCAAGGCCATTTTCCATACGCAACAAGAAGGTTACGCGCTGTTCTTCAGGTAATTCCTCAAGCGCGAGCTGAAGCCTGCGGCGCTGCTCGAACTCGCTCAACACACGATCCGGCTGCTCGGACTCCGGTGCGTCCAGGCGGCTGAACAGCAGATCGGTTTCCTCCGCCGAGGCATGCGGCCGCGAGCGGCGAAAGCGGTCGATCACCAGATTGTGGGCAATCTGCAAGAGCCAGGTGCTGAACTTGGCTTCCGGCCGATAACGCTCGCGAGCGGCCACGGCCCGGCTCCAGGTTTCCTGGAACAGTTCATCGGCATCGGCGCGCTGACGCAAGGAGCGCAGCAGGAAGCGGTACAGGGTGCCGCGATGACGGCGATAGAGGGTCTCGAAGGCGATCATGTCGCCCCCGGCATACGCAAGCATCAGTTCCTCGTCCGTACGTTCCGGACCCCATGGACGCGAGGTTAAGGCAATCCAGGGAGGTCGTCATCAACATGGTGCCGTGTGCAACGCGGCAAGGCGGGAATCGGGGTTTCCGGGAGGCCGGGATTTGGGATCTGAGAGGAATGGCACTGACTTAAGCTCGTCATCCCGGCGAAAGCCGGGATCCATATTGCTTTCTCCGCCGGATGCCCAAGATCAAAATGGATTCCGGCTTTCGCCGGAATGACGGTATCTGGGTGCGCCGGCCTTAAGTCAGTGGCATTCGGATCTGAGAGAGTAGGGATTCGGACCAGCGGCTACTCGGGAGTGTGGAGCGCAGGCTTCGAATCCGGGCATTGAATGTCTGAATCGCGGGGAGGAATCAGTAGACGACTACTCGCTTTCCCCAATCCCGAATCCCGGATTTACTCGATCTGCTCGCGCGCCCAGTTCGCGTCCAGCGCTTCCATCGCATCCATGGGCTTGAGCTTGGCAGCCTTGTCGAAGGCTTCGGGCCACATCGTCCTCGCGCTTGTCGCCGTGCAGCAACAGCAAGCCGTTGCCGTACTCGATCCAGGCGATCGGCGAGGCGGGCGTCAACTTCAAGGCAGCCTTCAGGTGTTTTTCCGCATCGCTGGCGTTGGCCCCGTAGGTCAACTTGGCCAGCATGCCGCCCACCTTGCCGACGATCTCGGCGTGATACAGACCAAGCGCGGTTGATGCCTCGGCGTGCTTCGAGGTCATCTTGAGCGTGGTTTCCAGTGATTCGCGCACCTTGCCGGCCAAACCTTGGGCGAGCGCCTTGGCAATGGAGATCGACTGGCTCAAACGGCCCAAGGCAAAGGCACGCCGGAAGTGGCTGTTGACTTGGCCCGGCAGCGCGATCACGGCTTCCTCAGCCAGGCGAACCAGATCCTCGTAGCGCGAAGTGACACTGGCCGGATCATCGACGAGGCGACCTGCATGGATGCCTGCCGCCTTGATCGCGACCGATGCACCCAGCGCCTTGCGCGCCAGGCCCGACTCGTAGGCGCGCTGGAACTCGCCGCGATGAAAATCGCGCCACGCCTCCTGCAGATCGGCAGCGATGGCCGCAGCATCCTTGCCCAGCTTTGGATTGGCCTTGAGCAACACGTCAACGTGCGTCTCGTCGGGAAAGGGTTCCTGGTCACCCGCGTGCAGCTTGAGCCAGGCCTTGGCCAGCTTGTCACCGCTGTAATCAAATGCCTTGTCCTTGATCGGGCAGGGCGCCCAGGATTTCTTTGCCATCGGTCGTGTCCTCGTGTTGCTCTCCATCATCCTGCACCCGCAGCACGGGTTACGGCAAGCCAATGGCCCGCATCATTCACGAGCAATGCGGGCTAGACTTTCCACTTCAGCCTGCCAGTGCAACGCTTCGACGCACATGAACGCCAGTGAGACATCCGCCGACCCCGCTCAGCGCGCAGCTAAACTGCGTACGCTGATCGAGGAAGCCAACTATCGCTATCACGTGCTCGACGACGCGGCGATCCCGGACGTCGAGTACGACCGCCTGATGCGTGAACTCGAGGCGCTGGAGGCGACTCACCCCGAATTGGCGAGGCTTGATTCGCCGACGCGACGCGTGGGTGCAAGGCCAGCCGAAGGATTTGCCGAAGTCCGTCACGCGCAGCGCATGTTGTCCCTGGCCAACGCGTTCAGCGAGGCGGAAGTCGGCGAGTTCGTGCAACGCATCGTGGAGCGCACGGGAAATGCCGAGCCGCGATTCTCGGTGGAACCCAAGTTCGATGGCCTTGCCATCAGCTTGCGCTATGAAAACGGCGCGTTCGTGCAAGGCGCGACCCGCGGCGATGGCGAAACCGGCGAGGATGTGAGTGCAAACCTGCGCACCATTCGCGCCATTCCACTGCGACTGCGCGGTGCGGATTGGCCAGCCGTGCTGGAAGTGCGCGGCGAGGTGTACATGCCGCGTGCGGGGTTCGATGCATACAACGCCAAGGCGCGCGCCGAAGGTGGCAAGGTGTTGGCCAATCCGCGCAACGGTGCTGCCGGATCGCTGCGCCAACTCGATCCGGCTATTACCGCCACCCGTCCGCTCGCCTTCTATGCCTACGCACCGGGGGACATGGCCGAAACGGAATTGCCAGCCACCCATTCGGCTTTCATGACCCGACTGCGTGACTGGGGCTTTCCGGTCAGTTCTCTGGTAGAAACCGCGTGTGGCCTCGATGGTTGCCTTGATTACTTCCATCGCATTGGCGCGCAGCGCGACACGCTGCCGTTTGATATCGATGGCGTGGTCTACAAGCTGGATGACCTCGCGCTGCAACGCGAACTCGGTTTCGTCGGCCGGACACCGCGCTGGGCCATCGCGCACAAGTTCCCGGCCCAGGAGCAGACCACACGGGTGCTGGCCATCGGCATCAACATCGGCCGCACCGGTGCCGCCACACCCATTGCGCGGCTTGAAGCAGTACAGGTGGCCGGCGTGGTGGTCACCAATGCCACCTTGCACAATGCCGACCAAATCGAACGCCTCGATGTGCGGGTAGGCGACAGCGTGATCGTGCGCCGAGCCGGTGACGTGATCCCGGAAGTGGTGCGTGTCATGCACGAGCTGCGTCCGGCCGGCACCGTGAAGTGGCAGATGCCCACGCACTGCCCGATCTGCGCGTCGGAGCTGGTGCGCGAAGAAAAACAGGTGGTCTGGCGTTGCTCGGGCGAGTTGATTTGTCCGGCGCAGCAGAAGGAATCGATCATTCATTTCGCATCGCGTCGTGCCATGGACATCGACGGCCTTGGCTCGCGCCTGATCGAGGATCTTTGCGATCTCGGCTTCGTGTCGTCGATAGCCGACCTGTACCGACTCTCGGTTGCGGACTTTGTCGAAATGAAGCGCCGCGCCGACGAACGCGACGGCACCACGCCGGAAACCGTCAAGGCCGGCAAGGTGGCCAGCAAGTGGGCGGAAAACCTGGTCGAGGCCATCGAACACAGCAAGCGCGCCACGCTGGAGAGATTCCTGTTTGCGCTCGGCATCGAGCACGTCGGGGAGAGCACGGCCAAGGTCCTGGCGCAGTGGTTTGGCACGCTGGAGCGGATTCGCCGCATGCCCTGGCCGCTGCTGAAACTGCTGCCGGACATTGGTGGTGAAGTAGCCCGTTCCATCGATCATTTCTTTGCCCAATCCGGCAACCAGCAGGCCTTGGATGATCTGCTGGTACGCGGTGTCATGCTCGGCGACGAGCACGAGGTCTCGGCAAAGCTGAAGTCTCGGCTGGGTGTCGATGAATTTCTGGTGCAGCTGGAGATCCCCAAACTGACGCCCCGACGCGCTGAACAACTGGCAGCCGCCGGAAAGCTGCCCGATGCGCTTGCCGGACTTCCATCGCAGCAGTTGGTCAGCGCCGGACTGCCTGCCGACACCGTTGCCGCGTGGCTGGAGTGGCATGCCGATGCAGCCAACGCAACCTTGTACCAGCGCAGCGTGAGAGCCTGGAACGAACTGAGCGAGCTTGCGCAATCGGTTGCGGGTTCCACTACTGCCTTGCCGCTGGAAGGCAAGACCGTGGTGCTGACTGGCACCTTGTCCTCGATGAGCCGCGAGCAGGCCGGTGCGAAACTGGAGGCGCTGGGCGCCAAGGTGGCCGGCAGCGTGTCGAAGAAGACCGATTTCGTCGTCGCCGGCGAGGCAGCCGGTTCCAAACTCGACAAGGCGCAGGCGCTGGCTGTCGAAATCTGGGATGAAGCGAAGCTGCTGGACTATCTGGCCGGGCAGGGCGCGTGAGTCCGTCGATGCCGCACGAGCCTTTGCGCGAGGCATTGCGGCTGCGTGCGCGCCTGTACGCCTTGATCCGCGAATTCTTCGCAAGGCGCGACGTGCTGGAAGTGGAAACGCCAATCCTCTCCGAGGCGGCCAACACCGAGCCCAATATCGAGAGTTTTTCCACCACGTTCACGGGCCCGACGCAATCCCCATCACGCCAGCGCTGGCTGCGCACCTCGGCCGAGTTTCCGATGAAACGCCTGCTGGCGGCGGGCGTGGGTGATTGCTACGAGCTGGGGCGCGTGTTCCGCAACGGCGAGGTCGGCAGGCGGCACAATCCCGAGTTCAGCATGCTCGAATGGTATCGCGTGGGCTGGAATCATCTGCGCCTGATCGATGAAACCGTGGAGTTGGTGCAGGCGGCGTTGGCCTTGCGCGGTCGCAGGGCAGTGTGTGTCATTGACTTACCGCGAACTGTTTGCGCAGTCCTCGGACTCGACCCGTTCGCCGCATCCGTCGATGTGCTGCGCGCTGCACTCGCGGATGCAAACATCGAGGCATCGTCGCTGGAGCGCGATGACTGGCTGGATCTTCTCATCACCCATCACATCCAGCCGATGTTTCCCGCGGATCGCATCACCGTGGTGCGTGATTGGCCAGCCAGTCAATGTTCACTGGCCCGCATTCGACCCGGTTCACCGCCGGTGGCCGAACGCTTCGAGTTGTATCTGGGCAGGCATGAACTGGCCAACGGCTACCACGAACTTGCGGATGCCAGCGAACAGCGCGCGCGCTTCGAGCACGACAACCAGCGCCGCCGGCAGCGCGGCCAGGTCGCATTGCCGGTCGATGAGCGCCTGCTGGACGCCCCAGAGCAGGGCCTTCCAGACTGCGCCGGCGTAGCATTGGGCATAGAACGTTTGCTCATGTGCTTGCTGCAAACCGACGATATCCGCCAGGTTCTGGCGATTGACTTTGCGCATGCATGACCGGAGGTGGATGCGCTGCGCTTATCCACACTACCCATGCACCAAATGTGGTGTATTCGCTGCAAATAATCATCCCGTCTATGTGTCGCGCGTAGGGTGGATAAGCGAAGCGCATCCACCGGATTCGGCTATTCATCGGCCAGACTGACGTGCGCCGACGCGCCCACGCACCTCGGCTTCCAAACCCTTCAGCCCCCAGCGCTTGCCGATGGCAATCACGTCCTCAGCGGAAGAGCAGTCGATGCAACAGGCTGCCCGCCAGCATGGCGGGAACAAACCACAACGATTCCAGTGAACCGGCACCAAGGCCCGCCAGGGCGGGACCCGGACAATATCCGGCAATGCCCCAGCCGATGCCGAACAGCGCGGCACCCGCAAGCAGCGGTGCATCGATGTGCTTGAGGTTCGAGACCTGGAATGCACTTGCGAACAGGGGATGACCGCGACGCAGGATCGGCGTGAACAGCAGGGCGGTGGTGGCAACGGCACCGGCCAGCACGAACATGAGCGTGGGATCGAAGGCACCGGCCACGTCGAGAAAGCCAAGCACGATGCGTGCATCGGTCATGCCGGACATGGCCAGGCCGAGCCCGAACAATGCGCCGGCGACGAGCGCAGAAACCAGCAAGCGACTCATGACAACCCCCAGACGTGGCGCAAGAGGAAAGTCGTCAGCATCGCGGTCGCCATGAAAACGAGTACGGCGGCAAGCGAGCGAACGGAGAAGCGACCCAGACCGCACACGCCATGCCCACTGGTACAACCATTGCCCATGCGCGTACCGAAACCGACCAATAATCCGGCAATGATCAACCCGGTGGTCGAAAAGCCTTGGCGGGGTTGTGGTGCGCCCGGAACGAAGGCGATGTAAAGCCCGGCAGCGGCAATCAACCCGAGCAGGAATGCAATGCGCCACGACGTCTCGCCGGATTTCGGCAGCAACACGCCATTCATGATTCCGCTGATGCCGGCGATGCGTCCGTTCAACCAAAGCAGCAGAACGGAGGAAAGCCCGATCAACACGCCACCCGCAAGTGCGGGTATCCACGCCTCAAACACGATGCACCTCCTTCCTGTTCAACGCAAAAGTGATACAAACAACCGTTCGTGGTGAGCCCGAGCCTGTCCTGAGATTCTATGCTGCATGTCAATCAGCGCTGAGCAAAAATTCCGTTCGTGGCGAGCTCCCAGGCCCGTTCGTGGTGAGCTCCCAGGCCCGTTCGTGGTGAGCCTGTCGAACCATGAGCGGGACCATGGCATACCCGCCCAACCATTCGTTCGTGGTGAGCCCGAGCCTGTCCTGAGCCAGTCGAAGGGTGAGCCTGCGATCTTGCGATCCGTTCATGGTTCGACCAGGTCACCACGAACGGCATGTCTTGTCCCGTTTGTCCTGAGCCAGTCGAAGGGCCCGTCCTGTCGAAGGGAACCATGGACGGTTTCATTGCAATCTCTCGACAAGATTCGATCCATCCAGCGCGAACAGTGCCTGAGTGGCAAGATCGATCGCTCACTTATCGACTCCAGAGCCCATGCATTGCAAGCGGGCCGGTCGCAACCAGACCCAGACCACAACGCAGGCGAGCACCGCAACCGCCGACGCAAGCAGGAACGCCATCTCGCCGCCGGATCTTTCCCAGACCCAACCGGACAGCAGTGCGCCGAGCACGCCGCCCACACCCGAGGAGAAACCATAAAAGATGCCCTGGGCGTGACCGTTCTGCCGCCCCGGAAAGAATATCGCGAGGAATTGCATGCTGGCAGCGAAGAATGCGGCGAAGCTCAGTGCATGGGTCGCCTGTGCCAATGCCATCAACACGGCGCTGTCGGCAAACAGTGCAACCATGGCCCAACGCACCGCGGCGGCAAGCACCGACACCAGCAGCACCCATGCGGCATGCCAGCGCCTCAGGATCCAACCCGATCCGGCAAACACCAGGATCTCCAGTACAACGCCAATCGACCAGTAGATGCCGAGCGAGGACGTGCTGTAGCCATGTTCATCAAGATAGATGGAGTAGAACGTGTAGTACGGACCGAAGCAGATCTGCATGAGGAAGGCGACGCCGAAGAATGCAGCTACTTCCGGGCGCTTCAGCCGAGCTGCGAATCCACCATGCTTCCCCGCCGGTGCTTCCGATTGCCCGCTTCCATAGTCGTTGAACCACGAGGACACGCACAAGCCGGCGAACAAGGGCAGCATGAGCCAGGGCAGGGTGGTTTCACCCAAGCGGTCGAGCAACAGCCCGAACAGCGCCACCACCAATACGAATCCGATCGATCCCCATACCCGGATGCGCCCGTAGCGTTCACTCCTGCCGACCAGGTGCGAAAGCGTGATTGCCTCGAACTGCGGCATCACCGCGTTGTAGACGAAACAGAACACGCACATGGCAAGGAACAGGCCCGTGAAGTCGAGCGGCACGATGAACACGGCAAAGCTGAGCGCGGTGGACAGGCAGCCGATGCGCAACCAACGGATCGGATGCGCTGATCGGGATGCGAGGGTGCTCCAGGTGCTCGGCGCGAAAATACGCGTGGCATACCACAGGCTCATGAGGATGCTGATGGCCGCGGCATCATGGCCACGCGCCTTCAGGTACACACCCCAATACGGCGTGAATGCCCCGAGCGCCGCGTAGTAGGCAAAGTAGAACGAAGACAGGCGCAGCATGGGAATCTCGGCTTGCGCAAGCGGCGAGGCCTTCATTTCAGAAATCCAGATCCAGGCTGGCACACAGGTAATCGATCATCGGCGCGACGCGCTTGAAGCGGTCGATCAACAAGGGCTTGAGCTCGTTGGAACAGGCCAGTGCATCGGCAAATCGCTGCGAGGCAACAAAGTCCTTGCGCTTGATGTCCTGCAGGAGGTCTGCATCCACCTCGAAGCCGCGCGGATCGCGGATCAGGCTGTCGCCGCCCAGCGCAAAATGCGTGGTGAATGAACGCGAACGCGTTGCCTTTTCCAGGCCGCCGGGTTGTTGGCAAGGGAATGAACGGATGCGCTTGAGCGCCTCCGCACCCGGATGCCAGATGCCGCCACCGACAAAACAGTCTGCCGGTTCGAAGTGCATGTAGAAGGAAGGCGCTTCCTGTTGCCGGTGATGCTCATGGAACAGGCGCGCTCCCGCCCAAGTCTTGTAGGGCGTCTTGTCGTTCGCGTAGCGGGTGTCGCGATGAATGCGGAACATCGAGCCACCCTGGGTGCGTGGATCTGCAACGTAATGCGTGGAGATCTTCGCCAGCGCAGGTTGCAGGTCCGCGATCAGATGCAGGAAAGGCTGGCGCACCACGCCTTCATAGCGCGACTTGTTGTCGGCGAACCAGGCGCGGTTGTTGTTGTTGCGCAGGTCGCGCAGGAACTGGAAGCTGGCCCGGGTGAAATAGACGCTCATGGATTCAATCCAGCGTGCGACGAAGGTGCATGCCCCAGTCCTCCAGGGCATCGAGAATGGTGACCTGGCCTTGCGTCGCGCTTGTCCGCAATTGCTGGATGAGGGCGAAGTATTCATCCAGTGTCAATGTGGTCAGCGCCGAGGACGTGGTCAGGCGCTGGCGACGAAATGCCTGCCAGTGATCGGCCTCATCATCACTGAGCGAAGCCGGCCAGTTGCGTGCGCGATAGCGGAACAGCAGTTCCGCATAGCGCGGATCCTTGAACACAAATGACGCGCTGCCCAGCTTGTCCGCCGAGCTGTTGCGCACGTCGCGCAGCAGTCGCTTGTCCGCATCCGGCAGGAATCCGGAATACAGTGCAAGCTCCGCATCGCTGGCCGCCTCGAATGCCGGTTGCGCCGCAAACACCGCCTGCAGTTTGCGGGCAAGTCCCGTTTGGCCCGCAAGCATCTCGCGGTGACGCAAGGCGCGCTCGACATCGAGGGCAATGCGTGCGCTGTCGATGCCTTTCAATACCGAAAGCGGTGCCAGGGCCGGGGATCGGTTGGCATGCACCAGCTTGAGTGGAATGCGCGGGATGTCCTCGGGCAGATCGTTGCGTGCCACGAACACGCGCTCGGCGATGTCATCGGCATCCAGTTCGAGCAGGGGCGCTGGATCGACATCGAGATCGTAGACAATCACGCCGTTGGCATTGGTCGGATGCATGGCCAAAGGTGCAACAATGGCCAGGCAGCCACGCGTGGCCGGATAGCGCGAGGAGACATGCACGATCGGCGTGCCATGCGCGACATCGAGCAGTTGCAAGGCCTGTTGCTTGCGGCGCAGGCCAAAGTGGAAGTCGAACAGGCGCGGTTGCCGGCGACGGATCAGGCGCGCCAGCTCGATCAAGGCCTCGACATCGGATAGCGCATCGTGCGCGCGTTGCTGCTTGAGTCCGTTGGCACTGGCCAGGTCTTCCAGACGAAAGCTCGGGCTGCCATCGTCGCGCCGCGGCCACTCGATGCCCTGAGGCCGCAGGGCGTAACACATGCGGGCGAGGTCGATCAGGTCCCAACGCGAGTTGCCGTCTTTCCATTCCCGCTCGTAGGGGTCGTGGAAATTCCGGTACAGCAGATTGCGGGTGAACTCGTCATCGAAGCGGATCGAGTTGTAGCCGACGCCACAGGTTCCGCGCGCACCGAGTTCCTCAAGCACGGCCGCCGCGAATTCGCACTCGATCAGCCCTTCGCGCTCCGCCAGCTGCGGCGTGATGCCGGTCAAAAGACAGGCTTCCGGATGCGGCAGGCTGTCGGTGGGCGGCTTGCAATACAGCATCACCGGGTCGGCAATGACCTCCAGCTCACCGTTGGTGCGGATTCCGGCGAACTGCGCCGGCCTGTCCCGACGCGGGTCCGTGCCGAAGGTTTCGTAGTCGTGCCAGAAGAACGTGGAAGCGGGCATGGTGGGCAAGCGGGCGGGGGAATGTGCATGCTAACTGCTTCGTTGGCGCAGTAGCGCAAGAGGCGAGGCTCCCAGTAAAGAAATCAAACTCCAAAGTCGCTGGGTCCCTGCCTGCGCAGGGGCGACGAGTGGTGAGCCATGCTTGAACCAGCTACTCCGTGCGTTAGGGAAGGTCTGAACAAGTATTGTCGCGAGCAAGCTCGCTCCCACCATTGCTTGATTTTGTGGGAGCGAGCTTGCTCGCGACGAATGAGTTCCATACTTGTTCAGAGTTTCCTTAGCCATGGATGACCGCATGCAGGGAAGGCAGGAACGATTTCCGGCCTGCCTTTGATGGCGCGATGACGGGGCAAAGCCGCTCCCCGCACACGTGCAGGCAAGCATTACGGAGAATTGCATGGCTCGTCGCCCCTGCGCAGGCAGGGGCCCAGCGACTTTCCTGCACCGCTCAAGCAATCCCCTCATGCACATTTTCGCAGTTCGGGTTCACTCATTCCGCGCTCGCAGCCATAATCCCCTCATCGCCCAATGGAGAGCACCATGCCGCCGACGCACGCGCCGACCGCGCACGAGGACAACCTGATCTGGATCGATCTCGAAATGACGGGGCTTGATACCGACAACGACTCGATCCTGGAGATCGCCACGGTGGTGACCGATCGAAACCTGAACATCCTCGCCGAAGGGCCGGAGTTTGCGATCCGGCACGACGAAACCCGCTTGCAGGTTATGGATGACTGGAACCGCAACCAGCACCGCAAATCGGGCTTGTGGCAACGCGTCATCGATTCGGACGTGGACATGGCACTGGCGGAAGTCCGCACCGTCGAGTTCCTTGCCCGGTGGGTTCCCGCCGGAAAGTCACCGATGTGCGGCAATTCCATCTGCCAGGATCGACGCTTCATGCATCGGCTGATGCCGCGCCTGGAGCGGTTTTTCCACTACCGCAACCTGGATGTCTCCACCATCAAGGAGCTGGCCCGTCGCTGGGCTCCGGAGGTGTACAAGGGCCACAGCAAGGATGCCGCGCATACCGCGCTGAGCGATGTGCGCGACTCGATCGCCGAGTTGGCATATTACCGGCCGTTTCTTGGACACCTCGCCGATGCCTCGACGCGCGAGTAGGGTGGCAGCGTTGATGCTTGGGCGCCTGCGCAAGCGGTCCATTGCCACAGCACACACCCTCTCCGCGAGAATGGCATGACCGCCAGCCTGGTATCCCTGCTCGATTTTGCCGGCACTTTCGCATTCGCCATCAGCGGCGCGCTGGTCGCGGTGCGCCATCGGCTTGACCTCTTTGGCGTGCTGGTGCTGGCATTTGCCGCCGCGGCGGCCGGCGGCATCCTGCGTGACATTGCCCTCGGCGCAACACCGCCCGTGGCCCTGGTGGACTGGCGCTATGCGGCGGTGTCGATTGCAGCCGGATTGCTGACTTTTTTTCGCCATGCGCAGGTAGAACGCATGCGCAACCCCGTGCAGCTGTTTGATGCCGTTGGTCTCGGCTTGTTTGCGGTGCTGGGTACGAGCAAGGCCCTGCAAGCGGGATTGGGGCCGCTGGGTGCCATCATGCTCGGCATCCTGACCGGCGTGGGCGGTGGCGTGGTGCGTGATGTACTCGTGGCGCAGATTCCCGGCGTGCTCAAACGCGAGTTGTACGCGGTTGCCGCCTTGCTCGGTGCGGTGGTGGTGGTTGCTGGCGATCGCGCGGACCTTCCGCCCGTTCCTGTTGCGATTGTCGGTGCCGTGCTGTGTTTCATCCTGCGCTGGTTGGCCATTCGCCGCGGTTGGCGCTTGCCGGTTGCACGCGACAAGGATTCATCGAACTGACCGGGCATATCAACGCATGATGGCGGCGGGCCATGGGTGTGCGACCATGCGCGCCCCTCAAGACTGAACCATCAACGTGAGCAGCAAACCGGACAAGCCCGCCGACGATCCCGCAGCCGATCTGATCAAGCAGTTGCGCGCCGCCACGCAGGCCTTGCGTGCCGTAGCCGAAGACTGGTCCCTGCTTGAGCAGCTGCCCCCGGAGGATCGCAATGCGCTGCATCAGGCGGTTGCTGGCGTCTATCACCCGGATCCGGTCCTGCGTCGACAACGCATGAAGGTGCGTGCGAAGGAAAAGAGTCGCAGCAAGACGGGCAAGGACGATGCCCTGCTCAACGCCACGGGCATCCGCCAGTTGCGCGCAAGGCCCGTGTTCACCACGCCCAATGTGTTCCCGCCGGAAGCATTCACCAGCCGGGATACCGACAGCGAGGATCAGGCACATCGGCAATCCGCCGATCCGCAGCATTGCTATGTCTGCAAGCAGAAGTATTCGCTGATCCACCATTTCTACGATCAACTGTGCCCGGAGTGCGCGGCGTTCAACCATGCCAAGCGCAACGAACTGGCTGACCTCCGCGGACGCGTTGCATTGCTGACCGGTGGACGCGTGAAGATCGGTTACCAAGCCGGGTTGAAACTCTTGCGTGCCGGCGCCGAACTGATGGTCACCACACGCTTTCCGCGCGACTCGGCGAAACGCTATGCAAGCGAGGAAGACTTTCCTCAATGGTCCTCGCGCCTGCACATTTTCGGACTGGACCTGCGCCATACGCCCAGCGTCGAGGCGTTTTGCACGCACCTGCTGAAAACCCGCAGCCGTCTCGACTACATCATCAACAATGCCTGCCAGACCGTGCGCCGACCACCGGAGTTCTATGCGCACATGATGGAAGACGAACGTGCCCTGGATGGTGGATTGCCGGACCCGGTGCGCAGCCTGGTCAGCCAGTACGAACAGTTGCGCCAGGGCGTTCCTTCGATTCCCGCGGACAAGGGGTCCCTGCCGGTTTCGAGCGGCGAAAGTCCGCTGCCTTCCGGCCTGGATCGCGCTGCGGAAATGTCGCAACTGCGCCTGCTGCCGGAGGAAATGCAAACCCGCCAGCACCTGTTCCCCGAAGGGCAGCTAGATCAGGACCTGCAGCAGGTCGATCTGCGCGGACGCAATTCCTGGCGACTGATGCTGGCGGAAATCTCCTCCGTGGAACTGCTGGAGGTGCAACTGGTGAACGCCGTTGCTCCCTTCATCATCAATGCGCGCCTGAAACCGCTGATGCTGCGCAGTCCGGAGCGCGACAAGCACATCGTCAACGTGTCCGCGATGGAAGGGCAGTTTTATCGAAACTTCAAGACATCACGTCACCCGCACACCAACATGGCCAAGGCCGCGCTCAACATGATGACGCGCACTTCGGCCACCGACTATTTCAACGACGGCATCCACATGAACAGCGTGGATACCGGCTGGGTGACCGATGAAGACCCCGCGGGAATCGCGGCGCGCAAGATCATCGAGGAGCGCTTCCACCCGCCACTGGACATCATCGACGGCGCCGCCCGCATCGTCGATCCCATCATCGACGGCATGAACACCGGCACGCATGTCTGGGGCCAGTTTCTCAAGGACTACAAACCGACCGATTGGTGAGTGGGGTGCTTCGGCACGTTGGGCTACCCGCACCCAATCCGCTCCTTCATACCCGGTGGGTGCGCCCGCGGGAGAGGCAGCAAATTGGCATCCTTCATACCCTTCGCGTACGCCAGCGGGGAAACGGTGAAGGCAGGCCAGGGCGGCGAACGGAGTTGTCGACACCGCGCGATCAGACGGGCTTGCGTGCGCGCGGGCGTTTTGCATTGGCCGCCGGCAACTGCGTGTTTGCTCGTCATTCCTGCGAAAGCCGGAACCGGGGTTCAGCCGAGATACGTGTAAAAATACCCCATAGAGTCTGATTTCGTCTTTTGAATCATTGAGTTGCCGGATTTTTTCGCGCGTCCGAACTATCCACGTGATCGGGTCGTAATTGCGCCAGCAACTGCTCCAACGTGTCCAGGCGCACACTAGCCCGCAGTGCGTCGGCTTCGGCCTGTTCGCGACGTTCCCGCTCCTTCGTTAGATCGGCGCGAGCGCTGGCCAACTCCGTCCGTACGGCTTCGAGGGTCTGGGTATCTTGCGCCCAGCGCGTCTGCAGGGCCTGGTGCTCGGTAGCCGTGAGCCGCAGCGCGTCCAGTTCCTTCCGCTGATCGTCCGCGCCATGCCGGACCTGCGCCAGCTCCCGCTCCAGCCGACTGTGGCGCTCTAGCCACTGCCCATTGTCGCGGTTGAGCTGCACCAACTCGTGGTTCTTGGCGGTCAACGCCTCATTGGCCTGTCGCAGCGCGACCTGCAGTTCCTGCACCTGGTGCTCATGCCGGCGCTGCTCCTGCTCGCGCTGCTCCTTGACCGACGTCCGGTAGTGCTCCAGCGCCTCGCGGGCGTGCTGGTGCTTCTGCTCCAGCGACTGCACGTGGCTCTCGTGCTCGGCCAGGCGGGTGGTCAGGCCGGCGATGCGTTCGCCGAGCTGCGCGACCTCCGTCATCCGTTCGGCCAGCGCCTGCTGAGTGGCGGCGCGCGCGGTCTTTTCCTCATGCAACGCGGTTTCAGCGCGCTGGAGCTGTGCACTCAGGGCGGCCGATTCTTGCTGGGCGCGCTCCAGCGCCTGGCCGCGCTCTTGCAGCTGCGCCTCGAAGCGCTGCCGGGCCTCGGCGACGACGGCCTCGGCCTCTTCGTGCAGGCGCCCGGCGAGCCGGCCGACCAGATCCTGTAGCGCGTCGCTGACCGCTACCTTGGCGCCCAGGCCTTGCCCTTCCTCTTCTTCCAGCTCTTTCAGGTAGCGGTGGATGGTGGTCTTGGAGCCGGTGTTGCCCAGCGCCACCCGCACCGCGTCCACCGACGGGTGCTTGCCCTGCGCCCGCAGCGCATCGCGAGCCTTCTGCACGTCGCTCTTGTACAACCCGCCACGGGCCATGGCCGTCCCCTCGGATGATTTCGTAATGTATTACATATCACGTAATTACATACCAATCAAGCTTGGAGACGGCCATGAATTAGGCGATAAATTAAGACGGGATAATAGTGGTTTATCCCGCCTCATGACCGCAAGCGGTGTACGGCGGTCGTAAGAACAGTACGAAACCGCCTTTCCTGGGAACTTTTGGGATTGCCGCGCTTCCAAGCAGCAGTCCAGTACACTGGTCCACAATGTCCCCGTCCTTGGCCCCTCTCACACGTAACTTGACCGTGGCGTTCGCTCGCCAAGGCGTCGTGTTGCGCCGCGAGGGTTGCCGATGAAATTGCGCGCATTCCGGACCCGTTCGCTCCGCCTGCGTTTTGCCTGGCTGGCGTTGCTGGCGCTGCTGTTCCAGCAGGTCGCCCTGGCCGCCTATGCATGCCCGATCAGCGAGACGCCACCGGAACCGCGAATGGTGATGGCCGGCTGCGAGGGTATGGAAATGCCCGATCCGGCCGCGCCCGCGTTGTGCGACCAGCATTGCCTGCGCGACCACGTCACCAGCTCGGACCTCAAAGCGCCGCAAGTGCCACAGTTGGCCCTGCCGCCGCTGCACTTCTCGCTGACCGAGGCCCTGCTGCCGACGGTGCAGGCCCAGTACTACGAAGACGTGCCCACCTGCCGGTCCGATCCGCCCCCGGCGCAGCGCTTCTGTAGCCTGCAGATCTAGACCCCAACCGCGATCCGTTCTCGCGCTGCCGATTCCGGCGGCGCGCTCGTCGTTGCGTGTTCGGAGGTCTCATGTCCTTTCCATTCTTCCTGCACCGCCGGTGCAGGACTCGCCGTTGGCCCGCCGCGTGGGTGCTCGTCATCGGTTTCGTGGTCACCCCTGCCTGGTCCAGTGCGGCCGGCATCTCATTCGATGACGCACAGCGTCTGGCGGCCGAGCGCGCCCCGATGCTCAGGGCCCGTCAGGCGCAAATCGCGGCTACGCGCGAAGAAGCCGTCCGCGCCGCCGCCTTGCCCGATCCCAAATTGACGCTCGGCCTCGCCAATTGGCCGGTCACTGGCGCGGACGCGTTCGACTTCCGCGCCGACGACATGACCATGAAGCAGATCGGCGTGATGCAGGAGTTCCCGGCCCGCGCCAAACGCCAGGCACGGCAGGCCGTGGCCGATCGCGGTATTGAGCAGGCCCAAGCGCTGTCGGCGGCCGAACGACTGGCGGTTCGGCGTGGCGTCGCCGAAGCCTGGATCGCCCTGTGGGCCGCGCGGCGCGAAGTCAGCGCGTTGCAAACCCTGCGCGAGCCGGCCGACGTTGCCGTGCGCACCGCCAAGGCACGGCTGGCGGGCGGTATCGGTACGGTGACTGACACCCTGGCCACACAAGCCGCGGCACTGGAACTGGAAAACCGCATCGATGCAGCACAGGCCACATCGGAAGCGGCTCGCGCCGGCCTGGCGCGGTGGTTGTGTGTGGAACCGGAAGATCTGGACGCCGAGGACGCACCGCCCGAGTTGACGGAACTGCCCGTCGCCCCGGCCACGCTGCTGGCCTCGATCGACCGCCAGGGACCGCTGCTGCCGTGGCGTTCGCGCGAGGCCTTGGCCGAAGTCGAAGTCGACGCCGCCATTGCAGAAAAACGGCCGGACTGGAGCCTCGGCGTGACCTACGGACAGCGCGACCGGATGCCGAACGGTGAGTCCCGTAGCGACATGCTGATGGTTGAGGTTGCCATCGATCTGCCGCTATTCCCGCGCAATCGGCAGGACCGCGGCGTCGCGGCGCGGCGCGCCGAGCTGGATGCCGTGGTGGCCGAGCGCGAGGAAGCCCGTCGCCTGCAGACAGAAACCGTGCGCCGTGCCCTGGCCGATTGGCAGGGCCTGCAACGCCAGGTCACCCGCAAGGAAACCGAATCCCTCCCGCTGGCCCACGACCGCGCGAAAACGGCACTGGCCGCTTACGCCGGCGGCGGTGACCTACAGCCGTGGCTGGAAGCGCGGCGCGATGAAATCGAACTGCACCTCGAACACGCCCGCCACCTCGGCGAGCTCGGCCGTGTCTGGGCCGCGCTGGCCTATCTGTTGCCCGATCAGGAGTTCACGCCATGACCCGTCCCATGACCCGCATGGCGCTCATCGCCTTGGCCGTTGTGCTGCTCGCCATCGGCCTGGCCAGTGGCCTGTGGTGGGGCCAACACCGCGCCAGCAGCATCGATATGGCAGCGCCCACCGCGACCACATCGTCGGACCGCAAGGCGCTGTATTGGTACGACCCGATGGTGCCGGATCAGCATTTCGACAAACCCGGCAAGTCACCCTTCATGGACATGCAACTGGTACCTAAATACGCCGACGAAGCGGCAGCCTCCGGCATACGTATCGATTCAAGCACACAGCAGAGTGTCGGCATTCGCACTGCCGTGGTCGAAACCGGACGATTGACTACTGAGATTCGCGTGCCGGCCACGCTGACCTGGGACCTGCGCGAGGAGTCGGTGGTCAGCGCCCGTGTCGATGCGATCGTGTCACGCCTGAACGTCAAGGCGCCGTATGAGCCAGTCCGCGGAGGCCAGCCGCTGGCCTCTTTGTTGGCGCCGGGCTGGAGCAGTGCGCTGGCCGAGGCACAGGCCTTGCGGCAGGCGCGGTCGGCCTCGGCGCGGGAACTGCAATCGGCGGCACAGCAGCGTCTGCGCGTGCTCGGCGTGCCCAGCGGCATGGGCCGCGACGGCAGCGTGACACTGCGTGCCCCGAGCGACGGCGTCGTCAGCGAGATCCTGGTTCGCGAGGGCCAGACGGTGATGGCGGGTATGCCGTTGTTCCGCGTCAACGGCACGGCCACGCTGTGGCTGGAAGCGGCGATCCCACAAGCCGGTATCGGCGGTGTCGGGCCGGGGACGAAGGTTGAGGCGATGGTCAGCGCCCTACCAGGAAAGACATTCACGGGGGAAGTGGAGACGCTGCTGCCACAGGTCGATCCGACCAGCCGCACCCAGCGTGCCCGCATCGTGCTGCGCAATCCGGACGACGTGCTGGTGCCGGGCATGTTCGCCGAATTGAACATCCGGCCCGAAGAAGGTGCCGCAGTACCGCTGGTGCCGAACGAGGCGCTGATCGCCACCGGTACCGACAGCCGCGTCATCGTGGTTGGCGACGATGGTCGGTTCCAGCCGGTACGCGTGCGTAGCGGGCGTAGCGGTGGCGGACGCACCGAGATCCTCGCCGGCTTGAAGGGCGGCGAGCGTGTGGTGACCTCCGGGCAATTCCTGATCGACTCCGAAGCCAGTCTGTCAGGTGCGCTGCAGCGACTGGAGGCTCCGACCGCCGCGCCGTCGACGCGCGAGATGAGCCCCGCCACCGAAGCGCGATCGCCCACGGTCATGCCAAAGCCGGCGACGAAACCAAAGCCCGCCTCGGCGCAGCGGGTATGTCCGGTGCTGTACTGGTACGACCCGATGGTGCCGGACAAGCACTTTGACCAATCGGGCAAATCGCCCTTCATGGACATGCAGCTGGTGCCCAAGTTCGGGCCGGATGCCGCCCCTGACTGCACCGTCCGCGACGTCGAGACCGCAGCGCCCAAGGAGCCGCAGCCATGATCGCCCGGATCATTCGCGCCTCCATCGCCAACCGCGCCCTGGTGCTGATGGCGGCCGTGCTACTCGCCGCTGCGGGCCTGTGGTCGGTGCGGCACACACCGCTCGATGCGCTGCCCGATCTGTCCGACACCCAAGTCATCATCCGCACAGAGTGGCCCGGACAGACCCCGCGCATCGTCGAGGACCAGGTCACCTATCCGCTGACCACGACCATGCTCTCGGTGCCCGGCGTGCGCACGGTGCGTGGATACTCATTCTTCGGCGACTCGTTCGTCTACATCCTGTTCGACGATGACACCGACCTGTACTGGGCGCGCTCGCGCGTACTCGAGTATCTGAGTCAGGTACGCGATCGCTTGCCCGAAGGCGTCAATCCCGCGCTCGGCCCGGACGCCACCGGCCTGGGCTGGATCTACGAATACGCGCTGGTCGACCGTACCGGTCAACACGATCTGGGAGAACTGCGGGCGCTGCAGGACTGGTTCTTGCGCTACGAGCTCAAGACCGTGCCCGACGTGGCCGAAGTCGCCAGCGTCGGCGGTATGGTGCGCGCCTGGCAGATCGTGCCCGACCCGCAGGCACTGGCCGCCCGCGGCTTGACCGTCGCGCAGCTGATCGACGCGGTCGATGCCGCCAACGGCGCTACCGGCGGTTCTGTGATCGAACAAGGCGAAGCCGAACTGATGGTGCGCAGCGAAGGCTACTTGCGTAGCGCCGAGGCCTTCGAGCAAGTGCCGATCATGACCGCTGCCGAGGGGGTGCCGGTGCTGCTGGGTGAAGTTGCCACCGTGCAGCGTGGCCCCACCTTCCGCCGCGGCATCGCCGAACTGGATGGCGAAGGCGAAGTCGCCGGAGGCGTGGTCGTACTGCGCACCGGCAAGGATGCGCTGACGGCCATCGCCGCGGTCAAGGCGCGCCTGGAAACATTGAAGGCCAGTTTGCCGGCGGGCGTGGAGATCGTCCCGACCTACGACCGGTCCGAGTTGATCCGTGAGGCGGTGCGCAACCTCACCCACAAACTGGGTGAGGAGTTCCTGGTGGTCGCGCTGGTCTGTGCGTTGTTCCTCTGGCACCTGCGTTCGGCGCTGGTGGCGGTAATCACCTTGCCACTGGGCGTGCTGACCGCTTTCATCGTGATGCGCTATCAGGGCATCAGTGCCAACCTGCTGTCGCTGGGCGGCATCGCCATTGCCATCGGCGCGATGGTCGATGCGGCGGTGGTGATGATCGAGAACGCGCATAAGCATTTGGAGCATTGGCGCGATGCGCATGGCAGCGAGGCCGCCGGCGAAGACCGTTGGACGCTGATGGCGAAAGCGGCTAGCGAGGTCGGCCCGGCGCTGTTCGCCAGTTTGCTGGTGATCACCCTGTCGTTCGTGCCGGTGTTCGCGTTGCAGGCCCAGGAAGGCCGCTTGTTCTCGCCGCTCGCCTACACCAAGACTTATGCCATGGCCGCGGCGGCGGGCTTGTCGATCACCATGATCCCGGTACTGATGGGCTACCTGATCCGCGGGCGGATTCGGCCGGAGGCCGACAATCCGCTCAACCGGGTACTGATCGCCGGCTACCGGCCGGTGCTGGACGCGGTGCTGCGTTTTCCGCGACTGACCTTGGCGCTCGGTGGCGTGATGCTGTTGCTGACCTTGATCCCGTATGCGCGGATCGGCAGCGAATTCATGCCCCCGCTCAACGAGGGCACGCTGCTGTATATGCCCACCGCCTTGCCGGGGCTGTCGTCCGGCAAAGCCGGGCAACTGCTCCAGCAGAGCGACCGTATGATTAAGACCGTGCCCGAGGTCGCGCACGTGTTCGGCAAGGCCGGCCGCGCCGACACTGCGACCGATCCGGCGCCCATCGAGATGTTCGAGACTACGGTGACCTTCAAGCCGCGCGATCAATGGCGGCCGGGCATGACCATGGACAAGCTGCGCGCCGAACTCGATGCGGCAGTGAAGGTGCCCGGCCTGACCAACCTGTGGGTGCCGCCAATCCGCAACCGCATCGACATGCTCGCCACCGGCATCAAGAGTCCGATCGGCATCAAGGTCTCCGGGCCCGACACGCAGGTCATCGAGCAGGTCAGCGAACAGGTCGAGCGCGTGGCCAAGACCGTGGACGGCGTCAGTTCCGCGCTGGCCGAACGTGTCACCGGCGGGCGCTATGTCGACGTACGGATTCGCCCTGCGGTGGCGGCGCGCTATGGGCTGAGTCAGGCCGACCTGCAGCAACTGATCGCCACCGTGGTGGGCGGCGATGCCATCGGCGAAACCATCGAAGGCCGAGAACGCTATCCGATCGTGCTGCGCTACCCGCGCGGGCAACGTGATTCGCTCAGCGCATTGACGCAACTGCCACTGGTCGCGCCCGGAGGCGTGCAACTGACCCTGGGGCAAGTAGCCGAGGTGTCGCTGAGCCCGGGTCCGCCGATGCTCAAGAGCGAAAACGGGCGGTTGGTCGGCTACGTGTTCGTCGACGTCGCTGGGCGCGATCTGGGTTCGGTGGTCGCCGATCTGCAACAGCGCATGGCCCAGCAGGTGAAACTGCCGCCGGGCTACGGCCTGGCCTGGTCGGGGCAATACGAATACCTGGAGCGTGCGCTGGCCCGGTTGAAGTGGGTGGTGCCGGCGGCCCTGGCGATTATCTTCTTGCTGATCTATCTGGTGTTCCGGCATTTCGGCGAGGCGGCCATCATCATGCTCAGCCTGCCGCTGGCTCTGGTCGGCGGCCTGTGGTTGATCTGGATGCTGGGCCATGCGGTGTCGATCGCCACGCTGATCGGTTTCATCGCGCTGGGCGGTGTGGCCGCGGAATTCGGCGTGATCATGTTGCTGTACTTGCGTCAGGCATGGGAACGCCGTCTGGCGGAAGGCGAGCCGGAAACCATCGCCACACTCGAGGCGGCGATCCGTGAAGGTGCCGTGCAACGTGTGCGGCCCAAAGCGATGACGGTCGCCGTGATCCTCGCCGGTCTATTCCCGTTGTTCATCGGCAGCGGCGCCGGCTCGGAGGTCATGCAGCGCATCGCCGCGCCGATGATCGGCGGCATGGTCACCGCGCCGTTGCTGTCCATGCTGATTATTCCGGCCGCGTATCGCCTGCTGCGCGGCCATGCCCTGACTCGACCTTCGTCCGCGGCCTCGGCGACGGACACCGCGACGTGAGCGGCGCGTTCGGTCCACTCACCGCTTTGCAAAGGAGATTCGTCATGAAACGCTCTCTCATCGTCACTTTCCTGGGGGCCGTCATCGGGCTGCTGAATGCGTGCAGTACCACGACGGCGGCGCATCGCTTGGGTTCGGTCAAGACGGTATCGGATCACGAACTGCAGTTGTGCTTCGATCCTCAAGTCGTGCCGCCCGCCGCGGGCCAGCAGGTTCGGTTGGTTCATCGTCAACAGGTGGCGAACCCGAAGTTCACGCCCACGTTTCGCGAGCGGCCCGTCGGTACGGCGCAGATAGGCACCGAGGTCTCCGGTCGCTGTGTATCCGCCACGCTGGTTGAAGGCAAGGTACGTCGGTTTGACGAGGTACACCCGGCCCCGGTCAATTCACGGCCTCATTGAAATCAGCGCCCGCTGAAACCAACGACGGCAGCCCGACTGCGCTGTCGCCGCGCTAGCTTTGCAGTCGCCCCTTCTAGCCACTGAGGAAATCCATATGAAATTGACACTCTTCGTTCCCGCACTGACCGTGCTTCTGCTGGCGGCCTGCTCGCCGTCGCCCAGTAGCGACACCGCCCCCTCAAAGGACACCGCCGCGGCCGATGCTATGGCAATGTCCGAAGCCGAACACGCGAAGATGGCGGATGAAGCCGCTGCACCGCAGGCGGAAGCGGCCATGGCCAAGACGGCTTCGGCGACAGGTACGGTCGAAGCCGTCGATGCCACCGCCGGCAAGATCACCATCGCTCACGGTCCGGTAGAGGCATTGCAATGGCCGGCGATGACGATGGCCTTCAAGGCCACGCCCGAGCAGATCGCTTCGGTGCAGGCCGGTCAGAAAGTGCAGTTTGAGTTCAACACCGAGGGTATGAACGCCACGATCGTCAACATCGAGGTTGCTCGGTAGTGGGGATAACCGGCACCGCGATACGCGGTGCCGGTTATCTTCGGATGACGTGATGGACTAAACGCGCTCGGCGCGACGGTGCAACAAACCGTAGAGCACCGGCAGGACCAGCAGGGTCAACGCAGTCGACGACAAGATGCCACCGATAACCACGGTTGCGAGCGGTCGCTGAACTTCCGAGCCTGCGCCAACGTTCAGCGCCATTGGCAGGAACCCCAGCGACGCGACGAGTGCAGTCATCAGCACCGGTCGGAGCCGACCGAGCGCGCCATCTCTCACGGCTTCGTCCAGAGGATCACCTTGTTCTCGCAAGCGTCGGATGAAGGCGATCATGACCAGACCGTTCAACACCGCCACGCCTGACAAGGCGATGAAGCCCACGCCGGCGGAGATGGACAAGGGAATTCCGCGCAGCGCCAATGCTATGACCCCGCCGGTCAGCGCCAGCGGCACCCCACTGAAGACGATGGCGGCGTCCTTTGCCGACCCAAAGGCCATGAACAGCAAGGCGAAAATGAGTGCCAAGGTGACCGGGACCACGACCGAGAGGCGTTGACTGGCAGAGATCAGTTGCTCGAAGGTGCCTCCATAGGCGACCCAGTAGCCCTCCGGCATCTTCACCTCTCCTCCGATCTTGGTGCGCAGCCCACCCACGAATCCGCCCAGGTCACGCTCACGCACATTGGCCGTGATGACGACACGGCGTTTGCCGTTCTCACGGTTGACCTGGTTCGGTCCGCGTTCCACCTGGATGGTGGCGACCTCGCGCAGCGGCACGGTCCGCGGTCCGCCGCCACGCCAGGTGACCTCACGGCTGGACTCGTCCAGACTCACGTTGGCAGGCAACGGAATTGGGAGATCTGCCAACACTGCCGGATCCGAGCGCAATGCTTCGGGCAACCGGACGACCAGCGCGAAGCGGCGATCACCTTCGATGAGCTGGCCCGCCACTTCACCGCCAATGGCCGTGGCCACAGTCTCCTGCACGTCGCCTGGATTTAATCCGTACCGTGCCAGGGCAACGGGGTCCGGGGTGACGGTCAGGAGCGGCAGTCCGGTCACTTGCTCGGATTTCACGTCTTCAGCGCCGGGCACCTCGCGCATCGCTCGTTCGACGCGGCTGGCCAGTCGCGCGAGCTGGTCCAGATCATCGCCATAGACCTTGATCGCCACATCCGAACGCACGCCGGAGATGAGTTCGTTCGTGCGCATCTGGATGGGCTGGGTGAACTCGTAATTGCTGCCAGGAATCTCCCGGGCAGCCTCCTCCAGCTCTTCAATCAGCTCGGCCTTGGGCTTCCGGGGATCAGGCCACTGATCCCTGGGTTTGAGTATGAGGAACGTGTCGGCCATCGAAGGGGGCATCGGATCGGTAGCCACCTCGGCCGTACCGATCTTGGAAAAGATGTTGGCCACCTCGGGGAATTGCGCCAATCGCTTCTCCAGCGTCTCCTGCATCGCCACTGATTGCTCCAGGCTCGTGCCCGGAATCCGCATAGGCTGCAGCGTGATATCGCCCTCATCCAGGCTGGGTACGAACTCCGACCCCAGTCGGGTGGCCAGGATGCCGCAGGCGACCACCAGTACAGTGGCGCCGGCCAGTACGGCCAGTCGCCGGCGTAGCGCCCAGTCCAGCAGCGGCGTATAGCGAGCGCGTGACCAGCGCATGAGCCGGTTGTCGTGCTCGTCCACGCGGCCGCGCAGGAAGGTGGCGATGGCGGCCGGTACGAAGGTCAGCGAGAGCATCATGGCACCGGTCAGCGCCAGTACCACCGTGATAGCCATCGGGTGGAACATCTTTCCCTCCACGCCGGACAGGGCGAAGATCGGCAGGTACACCGCCGCGATGATGCCTAAGCCGAAAAGGCTGGGGCGAATCACTTCCGCCGTTGCCGAGGCCGTCAGGTCAAAACGCTCCTCATCATTGAGCTGCCGGCCCAGCGCGTGCTGCGCCTCGCCGAAACGCCGCAGGCAGTTCTCTATGATGATCACCGCACCGTCGACGATCAGGCCGAAATCAAGCGCACCCAGGCTCATCAGGTTGCCCGACACATTGCCGCGCACCATGCCGATGATGGTGAACAGCATGGCCAGCGGAATCACCGCCGCGGTGATGAGCGAGGCCCGCACATTGCCCAGCAGCAGGAACAGCACCACTACCACCAGCAGCGCGCCTTCGATCAGGTTCTTGGCCACCGTGCCGATGGTGCGGTCCACCAATGCGGTACGGTCGTAGACCGCTTTGGCATGCACCCCCTCGGGCAGGCTGGCGTTCGCCGCCTCCAACTTGGTAGCGGCTGCGCGCGCGACCTCGCGGCTATTGGCGCCAAACAGCATGAACGCCGTTCCGACTACTACCTCATGGCCATTCTGGGTCGCCGCACCTGTGCGTAGTTCCTTGCCTTCGCCGACCGTGGCGACATCACGTACTCGGATCGGTACGCCATCACGACGGTCCAGCACGATGTTGCCAATAGCGCTCAGGTCGCGCAGTTGTCCTGGCACGCGCACCAGGAACTGTTGTCCGTTGCGCTCGATATAGCCGGCGCCCACGTTCTGGTTGTTGCGCATGACGGCGCTCACCACGTCCTGCATGGTGAAGTTCAGGGCGATGAGTTGCGCCGGATCGGGCGTGATGTGGATCTGCCGTTCAAAGCCACCGATGGTGTTGACCTCGGTCACCCCCGGGGTGGTGCGCAACTGCGGGCGGATCACCCAGTCCTGTAGCGTCCGTAGGTCCGTGGCTGTGTACGCAGAGCCATCGGGCTTGCGGGCATTGGGCTCGGCCTCCACGGTGTACATGAAGATCTCCCCCAAACCGGTGGAGATCGGGCCCATTTCGGGATCAATGCCTTCTGGCAGTTGCGAGGTGATCTGCTGCAGCCGTTCGGCAACCTGTTGGCGCGCGAAGTACAGATCGGTACCGTCCTTGAAGACGACCGTCACCTGGGAGAGGCCGTAACGGGACAAGGACCGGCTGTAGTCCAGCTGCGGCAGGCCTGCCATCGCGGTCTCGATGGGGAAGGTCACCCTCTGTTCGGCCTCCAGCGGTGAATAGCCCGGGGCTTGCGTGTTGATCTGGACCTGGACATTGGTGATGTCCGGGGTGGCGTCGATAGACAGGTGCCTATAGCTCCACACGCCCAGCGCAACAAGCGCGGCCGTGAGCACCAGCATCAGCCAGCGATGGCGAATCGAGAAGTGGATGATGCGTTCGAGCATGGCGGGCCTCAATGCTCTTCTTCGACGGTGGACTTCTCGATATCGGCCTTGATCAGGAAGCTCTGGGCCACGACCACACGCTCACCGGCCTTCAGACCTTCCAACACCTCCACACGTTCGGCATCGCGTCGGCCCAGCTTCACCGGACGCGTGCGGTAAACATCGCCCTGTTGCACGTACACCACGTCCTGATCCTCGGCCGTCTGCAGTGCTGTTACCGGCACGACCAGATCCACGGCCGCACGATCAACGGTGATACGGGCCTTGACGGCCGAGCCGGGCCGCCAGCGTCCATCGGCATTGCGAATGCTCGCGCGAGCAATCGTGCTTTGGCTCGCGGTCGCTGTGCCAGGCAACAGTCGCTCCAGGGTCGTTTGCTCGGACACGCCATCACTCAAGCGGCTAACAGTCACAGGCACACCCGCTTCGATGTGTCCGGCATCCCGCCCGAAGATGTGTAGATCGACCCAAAGCGTGGACAGGTCAGCCACCTCGAACAGCGGCGCGCCCTCCACAGCTGACGTACCCACCGTTGCAGTGCGGGCCATCACAACGCCACTGATGGGCGCAGTGATGGAATAGCTCGTCAAACTGAGGTTGCTCTCCACCGTCGCCAGCACCTGACCGGCTTTGACCTGGTCGCCCACACCGGCGCGCACGGCACGGATCGGGCCGGGAAAGCGTGCGGTGACTTGGGCAATGCGCCCTTCGATCGGGGTGAGCAGGCCCTGTACTTCATGTTCGTCGGCGATCTCGCCCGGTCCGACGCTGGCTGTACGGATACCCGCGGCCTGGGCGGTCTTGGCGGCAATGGTGGTCTGCTGTGGGAGTTCCTCATGCTCGCCATGCTCTTCGGCCTCATGACTCTCTTCGGCCTCGCCACCGGCATTGGAGGTGGGAGCACTGCATGCGGCTAGCGACAAGGTCAGGACCAACGCGATCCAGGGGTAACGGCTCATGGGATGGAATCTCCGGAGGAAGCGCCAACGACCGAGGCAACCATGGCCTGACCGGTGAGTCGCTGGATTTCGATAAGGGCGCGTTGCGCATCAAGCGCAACGTCGAGTTGTTGTTGGCGTGCGGCGGTCTGCTCGGATTGCAGTTGCGCCCATTCCAGGTAACTGATCGCGCCGGCACGGTAGGTGCGCTCGGCCGCCTTTTCGGCGCGGGTCAGCTTGGGCAGCACGTCGTCCTGCAGGCGGTCGACCTCGGCTTGCGCCACGGTGTAGCGGCCGTGCGCTTCTACCAATGTCGAGTACAGCGACAGGCCTTTGGCCTCGCGTTCGATCGACAACACCTCCAACTCCGCTTCGGCGGCGCGGATCTCCGGCTGGGCGCGAGAGCGGCTGCCCAACGGCATCGATAGGCCGGCGACCAAGGCGGTATCATCAGTCTCCTGCAGACGACGTACGCCGACCTGCCAGTTCAGGTCCGGTTTGGCTGCCGAACGTGCGAGTTGCAGACGGGCTTCGCCGATGCGGCGCTGGTCAGCGAACTGCGTGATTTCGGGCGTGTGCTCCAATTCAGCCGTCAACGTATCCAGCGAGGCGATCGTCGGCAGGATCAACGGATTGCCGGCAATGGCATCAAACGCAGGGGTTCGCTCGCCCCACAATGCCGCCAAGTGCTGGCGAGCCGCAGTTCGCTGCTGCGCCACGCGATCGCGGGCGAGTTCGGCACGGGCTAGCGCCGCTTGCGCGGTAAGCACCACCGACTCCGGCGAAGCACCCGCCTGCAAGCGCTGTCGTGCGGCGGCCACCGTGCGTCGGCGCTGCTCGACATCAAGTGTCGCCAGTGCACGGGCATGGTCGGCAGCGACGACGGCGAGATAGCGCCGTGCCGTCTCGGCAAGCAGGTCCAATCGCCGCGTTTCGCGTTGCACGGCCAAAGCATCGATGCGGCTCTGCGCCAGGACGCGGCGGGCATCGAGCTTGCCGCCACGCTCCAGCACCGAGGCCAGCGTCAGGGTCAGTTCGGCCTCGTCCAGGCCGCGGGCCGCGCCGGTGCCGAATGCGTTCTCGATCTCGGCACCGACAGTCCACGGCGGGCGTTGCGCGGCGCGCTCGCGTTCGGCTGCTAGCACAGCCGCGCGGGCATCGATCAAGCGGATATCCGGATGCGCGCTGGCGACGCGGGCGATGGCGTCGCCCAGGGTCAGGCGTTGCTGGGCCTGAACACCTCCTACGCTACCGATTGCGATCATCGCCGCGACGAGGACGCGGTGCGCCACGCATCTGCCCGTCATGCGTTGGCCTCGCGTTGGGCGCGGCGCGCATCACCGAGGATTTCCACAGCCTCTTTGATAACGTACAGGCCGATCAAGGTGCCGATGATGAAGTCCGGATAGGGCGAGCCGAGCCACAGCACTAGCACGCCTGCAAGAATCACGCCGAGGTTGGCCACCACGTCGGCGCGGGTAAACAGCCAGGTCGCTCGCAAATGCACCTCGCCTGACTTCAGCGGCGCCAGTAGACGCAGCACGTAGACATTCACGGCAAGCGATAACAGTGCGGTGCCGATCATCCAACCACTCAGCGGCTCAGCGCCGTGCAGCACGCGACGTCCCACTTCGATCAATACGCCAACACCGAGCACCAGCAGCACGCTGCCGCTCAGCCAGGCCGCATTGGCCTTGAAACGGGCGGTACGCCCGATGGCGATCAGGCCGATCGCATAGGCCGTGGCATCGGACAGCATGTCCAGCGCATCGGCCAGCAGGCCCGTGGATTGTGCGATCCAACCGGCCACACAGCCGATCACCGCCATGGCGGCGTTAAGCGTCAGCGCGATTGTCAGTACCCGGCGTTCGTGGGCGTTTTTTGCTTCGTGGTGGCAACCGCAATCGCTCATCGGGATGTCCTCGGATTCAGGGCTTTGGAGTAGGTGCTGGTGTCGGCACGGACCGGGTGTTGAAGAGGAAGCCGATCACCGCGACCACCGCCACGGCCAACTGCGCCAGCAACGATTGCCAGGACGGGTACAGGCCCAGCCATTCGATGCGCGGTGCCTGGATGAGGGCCTGCGAAACCCAGCCAGCCTCCTGCAAGGCGGCGACGCCTTTTCCGACCAGGATTACAGCCAGTACCGCGATCAGGATCGAACTGATCGAGAAGAATCGGCCAATCGGCAGGCGCTTGCTCATACGCAGCATCCAGTACGCCACTGCGGCGAGGACCACGCTTCCGGACACAAGGCCCGCGATGATCGCGCCGGAAGCCTGTTCGCTCCACATGGCGATGTAAAACAGGATCGTCTCGAACACCTCACGGTAGACCGCGACGAAGGCCAGCAAGAACAGGAAGATCGCCGAGCGCCGCGTCAAGACGGCCGACATCTTCGCGTGCAGGTACTGCTGCCAGCGGCCTGCCAGGCTCTTCTGGTGCATCCAGATGCCCACGCTGAGCAGCACAGCTGCGGCGAACAGCGCCGACACGCCTTCGGTCACTTCACGGTTGGCGCCGCTGATGTCGATCAGGTAGGTCGCTGCCGCCCACGTCGCCGCGCCGGCCAGCAGCGCGCCAACCCAGCCAGCATGCACGTAGGGCAACACCTCGCGGCGCTCGGCCTTGCGCAGGAAGGCAATCATGCCGATCACGATCAGCAGTGCTTCCAGGCCCTCGCGCAGCAGGATGGTGAAACTGCCGAGGAAGGCAGTGGTGGTATCGGTATGCGTGTCTTGCAGCACCGCCTCGGCGCGATCGAACAGCGCAGTGATCTGCACGGCCTGCGCCGACACCTCTGCCGGTGCGGTGCTCTGGCCCAGTTGTGCGCGAAACCGGGCCATGGCGGTTTCGATGTCCCGCATCAAAGCGGCATCGCGCGTGGCCAGCGTCGGCTCGACCGGTTCCACGCCATCGAGGTAGGCCGACAAGGCCAAAGATCGGGCCTGTGCAGTGTCGCCGGCGGCATAGACGCGCTGGCTGTCGGCCAGCCGCTGCCGCGCCAGCGCGAACGGCCCAGTGTTACCGGCGACCGGTTCGTTCACCGCCTGCGGTCGTGAGCGCAGGTAGGCGATGATCGCCGAGGCCTGCGCGGCGCCCACCGAAGCGGCCAGCTCGGCCTCGCTGGTGCGCGTCAAGGCTTCGAGCGTGGGAATGCGCCCGCGCAGCTCGGCATCCTTGCGCCACAACGCCTCCCCGTCGGCGCGCGCCTGCGGCGAATACGCCAGGCTGCCCACGTAGAACGCCAGCGCCCAGCGGTCGTTCTCGGGCAGCGCGGCAAAGCTGGCCATTACGGTGCCCGGTACGCCTTGCGAAATCACCTCGTACAAGGCGAACGGCGTGCGCTGGGCGGCGCGGGCGGCGTCGGTGAAGGCAATCGGCGGGGGATCCAGACCCGCGGCGGCTGAGCCGTCGCCTTGTCCGGTGGGACCATGGCAGACCGCACACTGTTGAGCGTAGAGAGCGGCCACACGGGCCGGTTCGGGCGGTGCAGCCGGCACCGCTCCAATCGGGTAGCTGGCCAGCACATCGTCAGCCAGCCCACGGGCGAGCTCCGCCACTTCCACGGGCTCGGCCTTGGCCGTCACTGCCGCCACTAGCCGATCGGCCTGCGCAACCAATGCCGGCTGCTTCGGGGTGACCGGCAGGGCCGCCAGCTGTGTTCGTACCGCGCCGGCGAACTCCTGCATTTCGGCGTATTCGCCTGGCGCGACGATGCGGCCGTGCTGGACCGCGCCGGCATAGTCCACCGCGATGTAATCGAGCATTTGCCAGGCTTGGCGCGGATTGGCTTGGCCCGGCTCGGCGGCGCTGGCTGGAAGGGCGGCGGCCACCCATGCGAGTGTGGCGAACAAGATGACCGGGATCAGAGCGACAAGCCGGGACATAGGCGCGGACACACCTGAATGTGCCAGTCCCGAGTTGGCACCAGCGAAGGCACAGCGTAAAGTCCGTAGTAGCTACAGAGTCAAGGGATGCGAATGAAAATCAGTGACGCCGCCGCAGCCAGCGGCTGCCACCTGGAAACCATCCGCTACTACGAGCGTGTCGGGCTGATGCCGCCGCCGGCACGGACCGCCAGTGGCTACCGCGCCTATCGCCCGGCCGAGGTGGAGCGGCTGCGCTTCATCAGCCGCGGGCGCGAACTGGGCTTCAGTCTGGAGGAAATCCGCAGCCTGCTGCGGTTGGACGACGACTCCAAAATGTCCTGTGGCGATGTCGATGTGATTGCTCGCACGCACTTGGCCGACATCCGCCAGCGAATCGACGAACTCCACCGCATGGCCACGGAACTGGAACGCGTGATCGCCGAATGTGCCGGCGGCGAGCGTGGACATTGCACCATCCTCAATGCCCTGCGTGAGATGGGGGCTGCGTCGGAATGCACCAACGCCAGGTGCCGCGCATGACGACGCTGGACCGGTACCTGGAGGCTGCGACCCGTGCAAACACGCAGCGCAGTTACGCTTCGGCGGTGCGGCATTTCGAGATCGAATGGGGCGGTCATTTGCCGGCGACCGCCGACAGCGTGGCCCGTTATCTGGCCGAGTACGCCGGCCAGTTGGCGAACAACACGCTCCGACAACGTCTGGCGGCATTGGCGCAGTGGCATACCGAACAGGGCTTCGTCGATCCGACCAAGGCGCCGGTGGTGCGCAAGGTGCTCAAGGGAATTCAGACCCTTCACCCCTCGGTCGAAAAACAGGCCGAACCGCTGCAGTTGACCCGACTCGCACAGGTGGACGATTGGCTTGGCACTGCGATTGCGACTGCGCGGGAGCGCGGTGATTGCGCGGACGCACTCCGCCATCGGCGTGATCGCGCCCTGATCCTGCTCGGCTTCTGGCGAGGCTTCCGTGGTGACGAACTGATCCGTGTGCAGGTCGAACACCTGCGCCTGGTTCCAGGCGAAGGCATGACCTGTTTCCTGTCGCGCAGCAAGAGCGACCGTCAGGCCATGGGTAATACATACAAGGTGCCGGCGTTGTCACGTTTGTGTCCGGTGACAGCGACCGCCGAATGGACGGCCGCGGCCGACCTGACGCAGGGGCCGTTGTTCCGCAGTGTCGATCGCTGGGGCCGCATCAGCGAGGCGCCGCTACACCCCAACAGCCTGATTCCGCTGTTGCGCCGCCTGTTCACTGCTGCCGGCCTTCCCGATGCCGAGGACTACAGCAGCCATTCCTTGCGCCGCGGCTTCGCCGGCTGGGCCAACGCAAACGGCTGGGACGTCAAGGCGCTGATGGAATACGTCGGCTGGCGTGACGTGCACTCGGCCATGCGTTACCTCGACGGCGGCGATCCGTTCGCACGCCAACGCATCGAAGCCCGGCTGCCAGCACCGGCACTGCCATCCCCATGACCGCTGAGGACCTGCATGGCGTCGATCGAACGGACCGCGTACCCGCAATTCAAGCGCAACCCTGTCGTCCGGGAACTCGTCGCCGCCTACACGCCGACCGACGCCGAATTGGCCTTCATCACCGACAGCGCCCGGCAACCCGGCCATCGATTGACCTTGGCCCTGCTGCTGAAATCCTTCCAGCGACTAGGCTACTTCCCCGCAATCGATGAAGTGCCCGCCGCGGTCGTCCGGCACCTGCGCAATGCCCTGCGGTACCGGGTCCAGATCAAGCCCGCCGACATCGCGCCAAACAAGCGCTACCGCTATTTCCAGCGCATCCGGACCTATCTGCAGGTGCGGGCCTATGCCGATGGCGGACTCGACGTGGCGGCCCGCGCCATCCACGAAGCCGCGGCCGTCATGGACAACCCGGCCGACCTGATCAATGTGGCGATCGAACAACTCGTGCGCGACCGCATCGAGCTGCCGGCGTTTTCGGCGCTGGACCGCTTGGCGCGCCGGATTCGCGCCCTGGTCAACGGTCGTTACTTCGCCCTCATCGACGCGCGACTGACGGTGGACGAGAAGCAACGGCTGGACGATCTGCTGGTCGTCACCGACGCTCGCATCAAGAGTCCGCTGCAGGCCATCAAGCGCTTGCCAAAACGCTCCTCGCTGCAGCACTTCCAGGAACTGATCGACCATGTCGCCCAGTTGGGCGAACTGGTAGGCGAAGAGCAACATTTGGAGGGCGTACCCGAACTCAAGCGCAAGCACTTTGCCGCCGAAGCCCGGGCGCTGGACGCGGCTGAACTGCGCGATTTCGGCCCGACCAAGCGACATGCGCTCCTGCTGTGCCTGATCCATCGTGCCCGGGTGCAGACCCGCGATGACCTGGCCGAGATGTTCATCAAGCGCATGGGCAACCTCCACAACCGCGGCAAGGAGGAATTGGAGCGGTTGCGTGCGCGCTACCGCGAGAAGACCGAGGCCATCGTGGCCACGATGTCGGATGTGATCCAGGTGCTCGATCGTCACCCGGGCGACACCGACGCGGGGCGGGAAATCCGCCGCCTGGTCAGCACACGCGGGGGCGTCCAGACCCTGCAGGCCGATTGCGATGCCATCGCCGCCCATAGCGGCGACAACCATCTGCCGCTGCTGTGGCCGTTCTACAAGAGCCACCGCGCCACGATCCTGCGCATGGTGCGCATGCTGGACCTGGAATCCACCACCGAAGACCGTTCGTTGATGGATGCCATCGAGCTGATCCTGTCGCAGGAGCGTACCCGCGGCGATTGGCTCGACGAACCGGTCGATCTGGCGTTCACGACACACCTCTGGCGAAAAACCATCACCCACCGCACCGAGCAGGGCGAGGAACGCGTCCACCGCCGTCTGTTCGAGGTGTGCGTGTTCTCCTCACTGGCCAACGAGCTGAAGTCCGGCGACGTGGCCGTGCGCGGTTCGGAAACCTACGCCGATTACCGCGAGCAGTTGCTGCCTTGGGAGCAGTGCGAACCGCTGCTGGACGACTACTGTCGCCAGGTGGGCTTGCCCGCCTCGGCCGTGGGCTTCGTCAATGCGCTGCAGTCCAAGCTGATACAGGTCGCGGACCTGACCGATCAGGGTTATCTGGAGAACGGCCAGGTGATCATCGGCGAAGATGGATTGCCGGTACTCAAACGCCACAAGGCCAAGGACATGAGCAGCGGCGCCCGCGCCCTGGAGACCGCGATCCTCCAACGTCTGCGCGAGCGCAGCGTCATCGAGATCTTGTGCGATGTGGCCCACTGGACCCGCTGGACGCGGCATTTCGGGCCACTGTCTGGCTCCGATGCCAAGGTCGACCAGCCGACTGAGCGCTACGTGCTGACGGCGTTCACTTATGGCTGCAACCTCGGGCCGGCCCAAGCCGCACGGCACCTGCGCGGCGCCGCTTCTGCGCACATGCTGTCGTTCGTCAATCGCCGCCACGTGGATTCGAACAAGCTCGCAGCGGCCTGTCGCGACATCATCAACAGCTATGCCGGCCTGCAGCTCCCCAAATTCTGGGGTGATGGCAAGCGCGCCGCCGCCGACGGCACCAAGTACGACCTGTACGATCAGAACCTGCTGGCGTCGTACCACATCCGTTATGGCGGCTACGGCGGCATTGCCTATCACCACGTGTCCGACACCTACGTAGCGCTCTTCAGCCACTTTATCCCGTGCGGCGTCTGGGAAGCGGTGTACATCATCGACGGGCTGCTGAAGAACACCTCCGACATCCAACCCGACACCGTCCACGCCGATACCCAGGGACAATCGCTACCGGTGTTCGGTCTGTCGCACCTGCTAGGCATCCAGCTGATGCCGCGCATCCGCAACTGGCGCGATTACCGGTTCTTCCGTCCGGAGGAGGACAGCCGCTACGAGCACATCGACGCGCTGTTCCGGGAAGACGTGGACTGGGATCTGATCGAGACCCACTGGAAGGATCTGATGCAGGTAGTGCTGTCGATCAAGTCCGGCAAGATCGCGGCGTCGACGTTGTTGCGCAAGCTGGGCAACTACAGCCGCAAGAACCGGCTGTACCAGGCCTTCCGGGCACTCGGTGCCGCAGTGCGCACGTTGTTCCTGCTGCAATATATTTCCGATCGAGAGTTGCGCGAGCAGATCACGGCCTCCACCAACAAGGTCGAAGCCTATAACGGGTTTTCCAAGTATTTCTTCTTCGGCGGAGAGGGCGTGATCGCCGACAACGATCCGCTCGAACAGGAGAAGGCAGTCAAGTACAACGACTTGGTCGCCAACGCCGTCATCTTTCATAACGTGGTCGAACAGACCCGCATCATCAAGACGCTTATGCGAGCAGGCTGGAAGATCACCCAGGAGGACGTGGCTGCACTCAGTCCCTATGTGACCAGCCATGTGAAGCGCTTCGGCGATTACTTGATCGATGTGGACGCGCTTCCGGAGCCGTACGAAATCGAGCTCGCCCTGGCGGCGTAGCGTGCGTCAACCTGTATTGCCGCAACAGGAATTGTTTTGCTGGATGGGCGGGCACGGCACCGTGCCGTAGGAACAGAACACGCAGCAATCACCTGTCTTCGGGCGCAACAGGGTATGGCAGGCGGAGCACTCGTAAAAGAATTGGCACGCCGTGGTGGGCATGGTTTCGGTCGCCTGGTGCCCGCATGCCGGGCACGTGAGCGTGCTTTGCAACTGCACGTCAGCCACCACTCGCGCTCGCCTTGGCGGTGGCAGGAAAGCCGGCATCGGTGATGGCTTTCGCGATGGCGACCGCATTGGTGCGCTCGCCATCGAATGCCACCGTCACGGTGGCAGTTTGGGTGTCAATACGGCGTGCCGTTATGCCCGGGACTTTATCCAACGCTTTTTCGATCGTGATACTGCATGCCGGGCAGGTCATATTTTCCACACGAAGTGTGACCTGCTTGGGAGTGGCTGCGAAGACCAACCCCATCGATGCTGTGAGGATCAAACCAAGGAGGATCTTGCGCATCGGGAACTCCTTACAGGAACCAGCTTATGTAGTAGGGGAAAAGCAGCAGCAACGCGATCAGGCCGGTGGCAATCCATAACCAGCGCCGGCGTCGGCGTAATTGCACTGGGTCGGCGCAAGAACCGTCTGCCTGGCATCGTGCTGCCGGGCGATACAGCGTCCAGAATGCCCAGCCCAGACACACCAATGTGACCACGCTGAACCAAGGGCGCCATGCATCCAAGGCAGTGAGGTTGGCGATCCATGCTCCGCTGATGCCCATCAGGACCAGCACCAAGGGAACCACACAACACACAGACGCACCGATAGCTGCCGCGGTAGCCCCCAGAAGGGCGGGTAGGGAGGATCGGGAAGGGAGCTGCCAGGCCATGGCGACATGGTAATCTCCGTACCTAAGTACGGAGTCAAGCCGATGGCCGCCAATGCAATGACGATCAGCCGACTGGCCGCAGCCGCCGGTGTGCATGTCGAAACCGTTCGCTACTACCAGCGACGGGGGCTGCTGCAGGAGCCCGAACGCCCACAGGGCAGCATACGACGCTACGGCACCGACGATGTTGGCCGGCTTCATTTCATCCGCCGAGCCCAGGCGGTGGGGTTCCGACTCGACGAGATTGCGGGCTTGCTGGAAGTCAAAGGCCGGCGCGCCTGCGAGCAGACACTGCAGCTGACCGAGCGGAAATTGGCCGAGGTCAGGCAGCGCCTGGAAGAGTTGCGGCGACTGGAAGCCGATTTGGAACACTTGATCGAAGAGTGTCGCGCGGCAACTGGTGAAGCGTGTCCGACCCTCGGTCGGCTGGCAGAAAATATCGGCTAACTTATTGCTCCAAAAGAACTATTTGAGTTCTATGGGGCATTTTTACACGTATCTCGGCTGAACCCCGAACCCATTTCGATTTTCTGACCGGCTGGAAGATCACGATGGGCCCCGGCTTTCGCCGGGGTGACGGCTGGGCTGTCTGGTATGTCATCGCTGGGAACTGACAAATTGCTGTCACCACAAATCACATCATCCGGAACCAATCCAAGCGAAATGTATCTGCGCGCTTCTGATCTGTGTCTTGGAACGATCAAGCAGCATGATACCGGCTGGTGGATTTTCCCAAACCAAACAATTGTGCTTGTGTCCGCGAACCGGCTGGGCCGCAAAAGCGCATCGGCTCAAGTCTGTTCGGCAGCTTGCGCCACCAGCGCAGCGGCCTCCTCGACAAGATGCTGCACGCAGGTTTCCATCTCGGCGCGACGGGTGCGGAAACTCAACACGCACACACGGCCGAGAAAACGTTCGCCCACCTGGGCGCCGGTCAGCATCACCTTGCCGCGTCGGGTGACGCGCTCCATCAGTTCTCGTGTTGCCTGATTCTGTGCGTCGAGAGTGTCGAGGCCCTTGCCTTCGAGGTGAAAGGCAAACAGTGAAAGCTGGGGCAGGGCATCCATGACGATGCCCGGGATCGCTGCAATCTGCTGCGCCGCCCATACGGCCAGTTCGCGCTTTTCCGCGATGGCGGCACGATAGCGGGCCGCGCCGAAAATCTTGAGGCACATCCACACGCGCAGGCCGGGAAATCCACGCGACAGATCCGGTCCGTACTGCGCGGGGTCGTAGAACTCGAGCTGGTTGTCCGGCAAATAGCCGGCATGGGAAGCGTGCAGGGCGCGCAGGTCTTCGCCGTTGCGAACGAGCAGCGCCCCGGTGCCGTAAGGCAGGAACAGGCCCTTGTGCGGGTCAAGAGTGAGCGAGTCGGCACGCGGCAAGCCGGCCAGCAGGTGGCGCAATTCCGGCACCAGGTGGAAACAACCGCCATAGGCGCCGTCGACGTGATGCCAGAGTCCTTCACGCGCCGCCACATCGGCAATGGCATCCAACGGATCGACCGCACCGGTGTTGGTGGTGCCCGCGGTGGAAAACACCATGAAAGGTTTCAGGCCATCGCCACGGTCCCGTTCAATGGCATGTTGCAAGGCATCGATTCGCATGCGGTAGTTGCCGTCGACGTCGATGGTTCGCACGCGGTCATGGGCTATGCCGGCCAGCCGCGCCGCCTTGGCGATGCTGTGATGGGCTTGCGATGACACAAACACCGTGCCGGTCCGGATTTCCGTACCCAGCAGCTTTTCCCGTGCACAGGCGATGGCATTGAACATGGCCATCGAGCCACCGGGAGTGAACAGGCCGCGCGCCTCGGGCGGAAACTGCATGGCATCACGCAACCAGTCCAGGGCATTGGCTTCCCAGTTGCACCAACGCCGGGGCCGCCTGCCAGATTCCGGTGTAGCGGTTGGTTGTTGCCGAGATGAAGTCGGCCAATGCCGCAGGAAACACGCCACCGCCGGGAATGTAGGCGAGATAGCCGGGACCTGGCGTTCCGAATGATCGTGGGATCCAGTCCTCGAACAGGAGTTGCAACAGACTGTCCACGGACTCGCCATGCTCGGGAACCGGCTCGCGCAAGGAGCGGCATAGCGACTCGATGTCTTCCAGGTCACCGCAGCTTGGCATGGACGACAAGCCGGCGTGATGCCTCAACACATGAGCGAAGACAGCGTGCGTCATCGTTCTCATTTCATCGAGGGAGAGTTCAAGACTCGCGGGGTCGAATGTCGAAGGTTGATCCATGAATGCTGACGGAGTCGGGTGTTGATTAGCTAGCGGTTCTGTCTGCGCTTTTTGCTGCCGAACGATGGCGGTGCACCATTCATCCAGGTCAGCAGCTAGACTGGGGTAAATACAGGAACCAGAAATTCATGGCTAGTGCAGAGTCGAAGATCGCAGGTGCGATCACCGCAGTTGCTGTCGCGATTATCGTCGCGTTTGTTGTCGTGCCGGAGATCAAGGAGCACCGTGCCCGAGCAGAAATCAACCAGATGGTGAAGGAATTCGCCGCATCGAAGCTTGGCCCGGATCAACGCTGCATTTCGGGCCTGGTGGTTCGAATGCGAGTCCAGGATGGCGTCCCAACCTATGAGCAGATAACCCGAAACGGCCGGCCGGTGCGCTGCGTTGGGAACAAAAGGGTCTGATTTCCTGCGGCAATCCTAGGTTATGCCGTCTCTTGTATTTAACATAATATGCATTGTGGTACGCTTTCGGGCCTCGGCAGATGCGCAAGGCCGCCAACACCCGCGAGTTTGGCAGCGCCTCGAACTGATGTCTGACGACCACGAACCACCCCCGCATGGCTAGACAACCCATCCGGATACCTCCAACAAACTCCCCAGATTCAGAGATCGACGGATAAACCGCCCCGATTCATATATCCGCCAACAAAACCGCCTCCGACTCGTACGCTCGGCGCAGCCGATGTCGCTCTGATAGCTGCTCCCCGTCAGTCGTTGCGGGCCAACAACGCTATGGTTCAGAGCATTTGACGCCAAAATAGGCGCGCCAGTTGTCGCGGACGCCACATACAACGGTCCACGAATGGCGCAACGTGGAAAACTTAGGGCCAAGGACGACGGTGAGAAGCAAGGATCGACCACTCCGGCTCAGTTGCTCGCGAGGAGAGCTTCCGCTTCACGCTTACCCATGCCACGAATGGACGCCAGTTTCTCAAGCTGCGCTCGTCTGGGAACGGATTTCCCCGTCTGCCAGTTATAGATGCTCTGAGGACTCACACCTAGCAAAGCGGCAAGCTCTTCGACTGTGATACCCAAGCGTTTGCAAGGTTGCAAGGCCCTTGGGCACGAAGCGAAGTTTTCGATCTTCGTCGGTCGATTCAACCGCGGGTGCCGGGATTGACTCCCGGCGTGAGAGCGTTTTCTGCAGTAGCGCGACTTCCTGGCGACCGCGATCCACTTCCTGCATCCAGCGGTCTTCATTGAGCCGCGCCTGGGTTTCCAAAGCGTGCCGTTCCGCTGTTGCATCCGTTCGGATCTGTTCAATTGTTCCTTGAAGTTCGCTTACTCGAGACGTCAGGGCGTCGCGATCCGATTGAACGGCGTCCCGCTGCGCCTGGAGGTCCAGCAGTTGGGCCGACTGTGTCGCGGCGAGGCGTTCAAGATCCGCGAACCGCGTCTCAGCCTGAGAGCGTGCGGCCGTAGCGAGCTCGGCCTGCTCCCGCGCGTGAGTGGATTCCGCTTCGAGGATCTGTGCGCTTTCAATGTGCGCTTGCCGCTCGGCGGCTAGTTGCTCCCGCTCCCCTTCCAGGGCGCTCAAAGCGATAGTTTTTGCCGCATCAAGGGCGGTGAGCCAGAGCTGCGAGGCAGCGGTAACGACGGAATCAGGGGCATCCGGCAGCGCTAACTTGGCCTCATGCTCCAGCAGTCTTTGCCCCAACTCACTCCACCAGACTTCCAATAGGCGCACGACCGTGTTGGGTGACCCGGTGCCGAGGACCTGGCGCACGCGCTCGATCGTAGGGCGTTCGCCGGCGCGCAGCAGTGCGTCGGCGGCTTCATTGACTTGCGCCTGGGTGATGCCGGAACGCGCCATCGGGGTCTCCTGTGTGTCCGCCCTGCCCTGAGGAATCTGTACTCGCGATAAGGGATGATTATCGCTGGTACGCCGCCTATGTCATATTATAGACTACATATTATGAAACAGAAAAAGCGCATCCCTGCCCTCGCTTCGCCGAGCCACGCGATGATCCTGCCGGCACAACTGGCTGCCAGTGCCGCCGAGGCGGTGCGTGAGCTGCTCGCCGAAGCCGCAGCCGCCAATACGACGCGGAGTTACGCCACCGCCTTGCGCTACTGGGCCGGCTGGCACCGCGCCCGCTATGGCGTCGAACTCGCCCTGCCCCTCGACGAGGCGATCGTCATCCAATTTGTCGTCGATCACGTCGCTCGCCGCGGCAAAACCGGTTTGACGTGGGAGCTGCCATCCGAAATCGATCGGGCCCTGGTCACCGCCGGCCTGAAGGTAAAGGTCGGCCCTTGGAAGCTGACCAGCGTGGTCCATCGCGTGGCGGTGCTGTCGACGGCCCACAAACTCAAGCGCCTAGCCAATCCGTGCGAACAGCCAGCAGTACGCACGGTGCTGAGCCGCGCCCGACGAGCCGCCGTCAAGCGCGGTGAGCGGCCGGCCAAGAAAACCGCGATCACCAAGACCGAACTCGAAGCGATGCTGGCCACGTGCGATGAATCTCTTGAAGGCCTCCGCGATTGCGCCTTGCTCCATTTTGGGTTTGCCAGTGGCGGCCGCCGGCGCAGCGAGATTGCGGCGGCGCAAATGCACGATCTGCGACGCACTGGGCTAGATTCGTTCATCTTCCGACTTGAACACAGCAAGACACAGCAGGCCGGGCCAACATCGGCGTCGACGCCCGACAAGCCCATTCTTGATCGTAGTGCGCATGCACTTGCCGCCTGGCTGGAACGGGCCGCGATCACTGAGGGGGCGATATTTCGGCGGCTCTGGAAGACTCGCGTTGGCCCTTCTCTCTCACCGGCCGCCGTTGGCGAAATCGTCCAGCGGCGTGCGCGACTCGCCGGTTTGGAGGGTGACTTTGCGGGACACAGTCTTCGGTCGGGGTTTGTGACCGAGGCCGGGCGGCAAGGCATTGCATTGGGCGCGGTGATGGCTATGACGGAACATCGGGCCGTTTCGAGTGTGATTGGGTATTTTCAAACCGGTGGAGCAGCAGACAACCCAGCGGCGCGCTTGCTCGAACCCTAGCCCGGTAGGCACCTCGAGGGGCTCTTGCGCTGTTTCATAATGACATGCAACACTGTGCAACACATGAAACAGAAGGCTCCCATGTCGATACCATCTTCCGAGGCCGAATGGTTGGCGCTTGTCCGGGAGGGTTGCGCCGGCAACGCTGCTGCGTTCCAGTTGCGCTTGAGCCGATTGATTGCCCGCTTGCGGCGAGAGAAGTCTGCCTTGACACCTTTGCTAGCTAGAGCGCTAACCGAGGCAAACAGTTCTCGCCTGACGCTCGCACGCGACGGCGCGGCTCAGCAAGCATTGGTCAGCCCCGTCGACTCCGACAGCAACCTCGCCTTGACCTCAATACAGTTTCCCGCCTTTCTTGAGCACGAGCCCGTGTGGCCTCCAAAGGTCGACGAAATCCTGGGCGGCCTGGTGAATGAATGGCGGCATGCCGATCGTCTGCGTGAAGCGGGCCTGTCGCCCTCTCGCACCGTCTTGCTATCCGGACCACCTGGCGTCGGCAAAACCCTCGCCGCGACCTATCTTGCCGAACAGCTGAACTTCCCCTTGATCACGCTCAACCTTGCGGCCGCCGTCAACAGTCTGCTTGGCAAGACCGGCACCAACCTCACCCGCGTGCTGGTTCATGCCAAGGTTCAGCCGTGCGTCTTGTTGTTAGATGAATTCGACGCCTTGGCCAAGCGACGGGACGACGGCCAAGACGTTGGCGAGCTCAAGCGCGTCGTCAACGTGCTGCTGCAAGCCATCGACGAATGGCCAGGGACATCGTTGCTTGTGGCGGCCACCAATCACGAGGAACTGCTAGATCGCGCCGTCTTTCGCCGTTTTGATATCTGGCTGCGCTTCCCCGACAGCACGACCCGTCAGGTTGAGGCTTTGCTTTCCAACTTGGGGGCCGGCCACGCAGTCTCCCGGCAGATCGCGCCGGCATTCGCCGGAAAGCCGCTCTCAGACGCGAGTCGGCTGGTGACCCGGGCGCGGCGCGAAATCGCCATCAACGGCGGCGAGCTGGACGACGTATTGATTCGATTGGCACTGCCTAGTGCGACCGATCCAGCCGAAAGTGAGCGATGGCTGCTGGTCAAACGCCTACATGCCGATGGCTTGTCTACACGCGCAATCGCTAAGCATGTTGGCGTGAGCGCCGCCACCGTCTCACGCTGGCTGCACAAGTAGGAGAATTCGCATGGCCGCAACCCCTCGGAACGTGCTGATAGCCAACGGGCAAGAACTCATCGGTTCCTTGTCGTGGCCCCAGGGGGGCGGACCGAAGTGGCACCCCTACTCAATCGCAGATGCGCGCGAGACATTGCATCCTCAGTTGGCCGCCGTCGCCGGCGCGGCGCGAGCAGTGTCCCGTAGATTTTCCCCCCGTGGTGAGATTACGGCGCAACTAACCCTTCATCCCACCTTTCTTGCGAAAACCCACTTCCCCGCCCACATCCTCCGCGACGCGGGTTTGACCATCCTGGGTTCGCGAACGACCCGCGTCACGCCACGGATCAGCCAAGGTGGCAAGCCGGGGGCGCAGGACACCGCCGAAATTCTGGTGGCAGGAACGCCAGAGGAGTTTGAGGTGATGGATCGCTACCTCCAGGATCCGGCGATCGGTAAAGGCCGCCAGGAAGAGTTCACCCACATCGAGTCGATTCACGCCTATGCAAGCAACGCCAAGCTGCGGCTGGACACCGAAACTCCATGGCCGAATTTCGTGCACGTCACCTTGCACGCAGGAGAAAACGACGCCGACATCCTCGCCGCGTTCCAGACGCTGGTGCTGCAGCTCGGCGGTGAAATCAGTCTGAGGGGCTTCCGCTTCGTCCCCGGGCTGGCCTTCGTGGCCGTGCACTTGCCCGCAGCGCAGGTGCCGGAGCTCGCTCGTTTCGAACGCATCCGGCTGGTGCGCTCGATGCCGCGCCTGCGCGAGGAACTCGATCTAACGGCAGCCTTGGGCCGTTCGTATCCCAAGTTGAGCTTGCCGGCGCCGATGCCGACCCCGCACGGGCCGCGCGTGGCGGTGTTCGACGGCGGTACCGCGCAAGCGTTTGGTAGTCACGTGGTCGAACTGGCCGCTTCAGGTTTGCCACCGGCCGCCGTCGGCGACCTGACCCATGGAGTCAACGTCACCTCCGCGCTGCTGTTTGGTCCGGTCGACCCAAAGCAAGGGATATTGCCCACGCCACCGTGGGCGGTCGAGCACCATCGCGTGCTGCCCACGACGGACAGCCCGGAGCAGGCCCTCGACGTGCTCGATCGCATCGTCACTGCCTTGCGCAGTGCCCGCACCGCGGGTCGCCCCTACCGCTTCGCCAACATCAGCCTCGGCCCTGTGGCTACCTTCTTTGATGACGACATCCACGAGTGGACTTCGCGACTGGACACCGAACTCGCTGATGGGAGCACGTTGTGTACGGCGGCCATCGGTAACAACGGTGCGCTGGGCGGAGAGCTCGGCCGCATCCAGCCCCCGGGAGACGCCGTGAACGTGTTTGCGATCGGCGCAGCTGACACCCGCCGAAAGAAATGGAATCGCGCCCCGTACAGCGCCACCGGACCCGGGCGCAGTCCGGGCTTTGTGAAACCTGATGTGGTTGCCTTCGGAGGATCCAACGGGGAGCCCTTGCCGGTGTACAGCCCGTTGGCCGGTGGCGTCGTTGCCGTGGGTGGCACCAGCTTTGCGAGCCCCTTGGCCCTGCGCACTGCGGTGGGAATCGACGTTCTCAGTCAGTCGCGCTTTGCCCCGATCACGCTGCAGGCCCTGCTGATCAACGCGGCCGAGTACCGGCGCAGTCACAAGCGAGCGGATGTGGGCTGGGGGCGAATTCCTCTCGATCCGGAGGGGATTTTGTATACACCGCTCGATGTCGTGCGCGTGGTATACCAGGGCATCACGCGTCCTGGTCATCCGCAAAAGGCGTTGATCCCCGTGCCAAAAGGTCTGCCTCCCGGCACCAAGGTGCGCATTGGCGCGACGTTCTGTTACCGCGCGCCGGTCGATTCGGCCCACGCAATCAATTACACGCGGGCGGGACTGTGGGTGCGCTGCTACAAGGCGCCGGGCAACAGCCTGCCCCTGTTCGGCACCGGCATGTACAAGTCCGAAGAAGAACTGCGTCGCGACGCCATGCGCTGGGACACCGTGTTGAACAACTCTTGCACGGTCAATGCCGACGAGCTGGAATCGCCCTACTTCCACATCAACTACCAGGTGCGCGACGAGAGTGAAGCGGTCCGCACGGAAGACGCCGTGCCTATGCCCTACGCGCTGATCGTGACGCTGCAGGCCCCAGGGGTCGTCGATCTCATGACGCGGATCCAGACGGAATTCCCGGTCCTCCAGACCTTGCCTGTCGAGGTGCAGGTTCCTGTGGGTGGCAGCCCATGAGCCTCACTAGTTCGATCTCACGGCGGGCCCAAGGGCAGCCCGTCGCGCTCCGTTCGCCCCTACGGAGACGCGATATGACCAAAAAGAACGAGTGCCCAGGTCACAAGGTGATGCGCACGGCGTCCTTGGTGCTGCGAAACAGTGGCGCCAGCAAGACCTCCAAGAGTCTGGCGGGCAGCGCCCTCGCCCCGGCGCGCACGACGAAGTCATCCACGGCGACCACGGTCCGAACCGCAGCGAAGGCGCTCAACGACGGCCGGACCAACGCTAGCACCAAGACCTTGGCCGGCAGCGTGCTCACGCAGCATCCTGGGGAGCGCAAGTAGCCGCCCGCCCATTGCGTCGACCGCACTCTGGCCCGGCGATCCCGGAAGCGTGCCTCGAAACCGCTTTCAGTGCCCTCGCCGTCGGTGAAGACCCGATTTCCGATTTGTGTCGCGGCCTGCGACTTACGTACTAGGGGATGTACGCCACGGTGGCGGTGGGGACCCTGCTAACAAGATGGACGACGCGATGGACACATCTGAAACAGAAAATCTGGACAACTTGGCGGACCGGGAACTGGTCGAGCGCCTGAGTTGCGCAGACTGGGACGATCCGCTTTTCATCCGCGAGGAGCAGCTCGTACGACAGTTCCAGGTCGCTCGGGCCGCGGGGAGCACGACCCGCGTTGGGCTGTTCAGCAGCGCGCTATCGCGGCGGATATTGCGGCGCTCCCGGTCGTTCGCACTCAAGAACAGCTTGGTCCCCCAGCATTTTTCCCACATCGACGAGGCCGCCCACGAGTTGTCCGCGTACGTATGGGAACGCCTGCTCAAGGACAAGAACGCGCAGTTCGCCGCGCGCCGGTTCGGCGTCTTTTTCAAGAACCAGTCGATCTCGTTCTTGCGCTCGATCCTGGCGCAATGTCGCTCGCGGATGGAAAGCCTCGAAGAATGGCACCAAGCGGAGCGCGAATACGAAGGCAGCGACGAGGACGGCGGCGACGGGGACACCGCTTTGCAGGACGAATGGACGCCGGATGTGGCCCTTGGCCACTCGCGGGAGTTCGAGCAGTTCCATGCTCTCCTGCAGACCCTGCTCACGCGCAAGGAGTATTCGGTCTTCGTGATGTTGTGGCGCCAACAGATGAAGATCAAGGACATCGCCGCAGCACTCGGCGTCAACCCGCGCACCATCAACAACTACGAAAGAAGCATCAAAGACAAGATTAACAAGGAGTTCAACATATGACTTCGCCCAACCGTAATCCCTCGCTCGAGGACGTGTTGGACGCGTTGTTTCAGCAAGACAACGCGCCGACGCCCGAGATGATCGTCCAAGCCTGTCAAGCGCACGCGGAGTATCGCGAGGAGATCTTGGAGTTCTCCGCGCTCTGGATGGCGCAAGACGCCCTGCCCGAACCGGCCGAGTCCGAACTGGAGGTTTCCGACGCTTCCGTCATGCGCCTGCAGAGCCGCGTGCTCAATCAACTGTATGCCCCGCCCGTCCTGGAGGGCGCTGACGCGGTTCGCAAGGCGATTGGGGCGCTGGCCGGGCAACGCCTCAGGTCGGCCGCACAGGCGACTGGTGTGGGCTCGACGGTGCTTCTAAGCAAAATTCTGACGCGGATGATCATCGATCCGCCTCGGGCGGTGCTGGACCGACTCGCGCAGTTCTTGAATGTCACAGTGACATTGCTTTCGGAAGAACTGGGGCCCCAGGTGGCGTTGCATCGCAGCTACAAAGCTGCGGACAAGCCGACCATGACCGCCGGCGAGTCGTGGGAGGACGCGATCAGTGCGCTCGCCGTTGACGAGGCAGAAAAGGCCCGGCTGCGCGCGATGCAGGATCGGGGCCGCCCGTCTTGACACCGTTTCGGCAAGCGCGGCTAGCGGCGCAGCAGTTGCGCGAGCGGCACTGCGGCGAAGCCACGCCAACCGGCATTCGCTCCAGCGACCTGATCGCGTGCATTGCCGCGGTGGACGCCGAGGATTTTGATATCACGCTGGCGCGGCCGGACGATTCAGCGTTGAGCGGAGCCGACGCAGTGCTGGTCCGCGCCTTTCGCCAAATCATTGTCCGCGATGACGTGGACGTACCAGAGCGGGCCTTTCTGGTGGCGCACGAGTTCGGGCACTGGGTGCTGCACCCTGAAGAGCAGGAGGGCTGCCGGAAAGTCATCGTCAGCCACCTGAATCCGGCCGAGGACGACACCCTCGGCGCCAAGCGCGTCGAAGCGTACGGCGCTCGTGAGCGGGCCGAGCTGCAAGCCAACCTCTTCGCGCGGGACCTTCTGTTGCCCCACGCTCTGGCGCGCGCCCTGTTCGATGCCGGTCGGACGGCGGGCCAAATTGCCGCGGAGCTCGAACTGCCACTCGAACTGGTTCGCCAGCAGCTGTTGGATGCTGTCCTACTGCCGCACGACGCCATCTCGGAGGAATCGCCGGAGCCAGCGCTGTCCCCGACGATCGAGCAACGCGATGCCGCGCGCTCGGATGCGCGGACCTCCCTTGTCGTCGCCGGACCGGGTACCGGCAAAACCGCCACCTTGCTCATGCGCATTGAGCACCTGCTGGCTAACGGCACCATGCCAGCAGAACTGCTGGTCCTGACGTTTTCCAACCGCGCCGCGCGAGAGTTGGTCGACCGCCTCGAGGCCGCAGGGGTGCCTGGCGCGCATGAAATGTGGGTGGGGACCTTTCACGCCTTCGGGCTGGAATTCCTCCGCAAGAACCATGAACGATTCGGGCTGCGCCCCGAGTTCGGCGTGGCGGACAAGATGGCGCAGATCGCCCTCCTCGAACCGCATATCTACGGCCTGCCCCTGCGGTCGTTCAACCCATTGGGCGATCCGCTGCCCTGGCTGGATCAGGTGGTCAAGACGACCCAGCGCGCCAAGGACGAACTGCTGGATGCCGAGGCGTTCGGCACGATGGTGGAAGACAGCGCCGCTCGCAGTGACGCGGACCGGCTCGCCAGAGAGCGCGACGTAGCCACGCTTTACCGCCACTACGAGTCACTGTTGCGGGCCCATGGCGGGCTCGTCGACTTTGGTGACCTCATCATGCTGCCCGCCCGAGCGCTGGGCGCGGGGATGGGCGAATTCTTGCCCAGTGTCGGACGATTCCGACACATGTTGGTCGATGAATACCAGGACGTGAACCGCGCCAGCGCCGAGCTGGTGAAGGCGCTCGCGGCCAACGCCGACAGCCTGTGGGTGGTGGGCGATCCGCGCCAGGCGATCTACCGCTTTCGCGGCGCATCAATGCGCAACATCGTTCGCTTCGAGGATGATTTTCCCAAGCACCGCGTGTTTCGACTCAACGGCAACTGGCGCAGCTTCGAGGAGATCGTTCGGCTCGTGGAGCACACTGGCCGCGACGACAATCCGCTGCAGGGCGTGCTTCCGCTGGACGGCGTCGCGCCGATCAGGGGCCAAGGCGGGCTGCGTCCGACACTTGTGAGCTGCGATGACCCGAGCATCGCCCATGGCGAGCTGGTCTCGCGTGCGCGGGCTGCAGGCCCAAGGCGTCGCCTATCGCGACCAGGTGATCCTGGCCAGCAGGCACGACACCTGCGATGCCGCGGCGGCGGCCTTGGTGGCCGCCGGCATTCCGGTGTTGCATCTGGGCGACATCTTTCAACGCCCGGAGGTGAAAGACCTGCTGGCGCTGCTGCAATTGTTTGTCGATCGCTCGGGAAGTGCGCTCGTGCGGATCGCGCAATTGCCGGGATTGGCCCTGCCCGCCGAAGACCTGGACCTTCTGCTTGCCCATCTTCGACGTACCCGCCCCGAGCCCTTATCTTGGCTCACCGCTCCGCCGATCGGCCTGTCCGTCGCGGGCGTAGTTGCGTTGCAGCGGTGGCGCGAAACCTTTGCTGGATTGAGCGCACGCGACTCGCCTTGGGACGTCGCGTGCACGGTGCTGTTCGATCGCACCGGATGGCTCGGGGCATACGAAGCGGGCGACGACTTGCAAGCGGTGACGCGACGACTCGCGCTTTGGCAGATCATCTACTACTTGCGCGTTCCTGACGGTGGCCGCGCCTACCAGACCGTGGGCACATTCCTGACCCGGCTGCGCCGGCGCTTGCGTCTGGCGGAGGACCGCGATCTGCGCATTCCGCCGCCGGAAGCCGAGCGGCTGGAGGCGGTGGCCGTGATGACGATCCACCAGAGCAAAGGACTGGAGTTTGAAGCCGTTCACCTGATGGACGTCGACGCCCGCCACTTCGAGCGGTCCGACGACGCAGCCTGGCTTCCCGCTGCGTTTACGCAGACGGCCGGCGGCGTGGACGAAGCCAAGTCCGAGGCGTCAAACAAGCTCTATGTCGCCCTGTCGCGTGCGCGCTCGCATCTGACCTTGTACGAGGAGAAGAGCTACTACAAGGCGGCGTGCACGCCTACGGTGCAGCGCGCCTCTCACTTGCTTGATCGTGTCGTCGGCACGCGGGTCCAGGCCGACACCACCAGCACCACGCACCGGACCGCACAAGGGCCCTCCTTGCCCGTGGGCTTGAAGGAGTTCGTGACGTACCGCACGTGTCCTCGTCGCTACTACTACGACGAAGTGAGGCAGCTGACGCCAGCGGCGGGATTGCATCCGGCCGTACGCATCGAGTCCGCGGTCTTGCGCGAGCTTTTCGTGCCGCACGGAGGCGAGGTTTCGACGCCGGTGAACGACGTGAAACTCGAACTGAGCAGGCTTCCCGAGGACTATGAGGTGACCAGGCCGCACCTTCGGGCGTACGCCGACCAGCTCTTGCAGGCCGGACGCGCCTGGTCCGGCGCCGACCGCGTGGCGGTGGCGCCCCCGGTTGACGTGGTGTGCGACGGGCTACCCATTCGTGTGATTTCACACCGCATCACGCGCCAAGGCAATGCGGTTACCTTGCACTTTGTGCGCGCGCAGCCGTCCAGCCCACTGGCCAAGCAGCACAAGGCCATCCGATGGGTGCTCAAACATCTCAATGAGGCGTACCCGCCGCTGCGCTTCCAAGGCAGCTTGCATGTTCTGAGCACACGCCAGACTGAGCCCGTCGTGGCGTATGGGCATCTGGTTCCGGACTTCAACTTGACGCACTTCGCGCAGGCACTATCGGTCGGTCAGTTCAGCGCGGCGCCCAGTTCGTGGGTGTGCCCGGGATGCCGGCACTTCCTGTACTGCCCTGCGTAGCGTCACGCGGCGGATTGGTTTCCGATTTTTGGGATTCACTGCGACTTACTCCTTAAGAGCCACGCAAAAACGCGCGGCTCCAACCCAAAGGAGTAACACCGCATGTCCAGTACCCGTGTCTATGTGCAGTCGGAGCACTTTTCCGACATCAAGCTGGTCGAGATCGACGGCCACGCCACCATCGCCGATCTCAAGCGCGCCGCCCTTGCCCTGCTGCCGCCTGGCACCGACGCCTTAGAGCTTTCGCTTTCCGTCGAGGACGATGACGCGGACGACGAGGACGCCCCGTCGCCTCGACGTGTCAAGGACCTGAACCAGGGCCACGGCGTGCGCGTCCACTTGCATCGCTGCAAGCACGTGACGGTCGGGGTTCGTTTTGGGGGGCGCACGGAGGAACACCGCTTCCGCCCTGCGACGACGATCGGTCGCATTCGTCAGTGGGCTGGGCGCCAGTTCGGCATGAAGGCCGGCGACATCGCTGAGCACGTCTTGCAGATCGCCGGCTCCAACGAGCAGCCGGACATGGACACCCACGTTGGTGCCCTGGTGCAGCACCCCAACTGCTCCATCGTGTTCGACCTGGTGCCTGCACACCGGATCAACGGCTGATGGCCGCGCAGGTATCGCCGGATGAGCTGTCCTTGCGCGCCGACCTCGCGTCGGCGCGCTTCCTGTCGGGCCAGGATCGGGGGCGCTGGCGATTTCACCGGGTCGACTGGCCGTTTGTCTTCGTGGGCGTCTTCGCACCCGACGGGCAGGAGTTCGTGCTCCGGCTCAACTGCAAAGGCTTCCCGGCTATTGCGCCGACCGGCGGCTTCTGGGACCTCGAAGGCGATTGTCACCTGGCCGCTGCACGCTGGCCCACCGGTGGCGAGTGCATGCGCCTGGCCTTCAGGCCTGAGTGGAAGAACGGACATGCCCTGTACCTGCCCTGCGACCGGGAGAGCCTGGTCGGTCACGATGCATGGCTGTCTCAGTATCCCCAGCTCATCTGGAAACCGGCGAAGGGGATCTCGCACTACCTGGAAGTCGTCCACGACCTCTTGCAAGGCCACGACCATGTCAGCGCCGCTGCTTGAGCTCTCCCCTGCGTTGTGGCAAGCGACCCTCGCGCATCTTCGCCAGCAGGGTGCGGGGGTGCGCGAGAGCGGCGGCTTTCTGCTGGGCAAGGTGCAGCGCGATCGGCGTGTCGCGACCCACTTCCTTCCGTACGAACAGCTGCAGCACGACGCCCTGCAGGCGGACTTCGTGCACTTGTCCGCCGCCAGTTTCGGTCGGCTGTGGGCCTACTGCGCCGACCACGACCTCGATGTGGTGGCCGACGTGCACACCCATCGTTACGGGGCCGGACAGAGCCGCAGCGACAGCGAGAACCCGATGCTCGCAATCGCCGGTCACCTTGCACTCATCGTTCCCCACTTCGCCCAAGGGCCCGTGCACCTCGAAGATGTCGGCCTGTATCTGTACCAGGGTGCTCATCGCTGGCAGCGCTTTCGCGGCCCGCCTGTCACCACGCTCATTACGTTCGCTGCGGCAGAGGACACTGCATGAACCAGTTCGATTCCGACTCGATGCACCGCCTGGCCAAGCTGGCGCTCGATGCCGGCGAAGCCACTACGCCCGAAGCGGCGCTTGCCCTCTTCCAGCAGTATCGCGTGCGAATCCACTTGGGCACGGGCTGGGCGGACACCCTTGCCGGCCAAGCGTGCTTCGTAACGGCGCTTAGCACCGCGTCCCGAGCATTCCTTGGCCGCGTGGAGGTGGATGGCGACCTCGCCCCCCTCCTTCGGTTGCCCCTGTTCGCCGGCCTGCCCACGGCGCAGGTTGTGCAGCAACTGGGCGGCACGGTGGTCGACGCCCCGACCCCGCACGTTCCGTCGCTGCTCATCGGGGACGGTGCGGTTCCGTCCAGCGCCACGTTCGCCATTCGACCGACGTGGGATGGCTGGTGCGCGCAAATCGCCCCCGTCGGCAGCGGCGGCCATCTGACCACGAGCGATGACAATCCCCTGGCGGGCGTTTGCGCCGGCGCATTAGCGGTGAGCGAAGCGTTCTCGCACGTACGCGGAGACTCACTCGAGGCAGGCCACCGCCGAATCGGCCTGTCCTTGTGGAATCCGTTGGCGGTCGCCGACTGGCAGTCGCCCGAATGGCGAGGTCCTCGACTTGCGTACTTGCCCAACGACCTGTGGCTGGTCGGGGTAGGACATCTAGGCCAAGCCTACGCATGGGTCCTAGGAATGCTGCCGTATCCGCAGGATCGACGCCCCCGCCTCGTGCTCCAAGACGTGGACCGGGTTACCACGTCGAACCTGAGTACCTGCCTTCTGGTGGGTGCCGACGATCTCAAGGTGCGCAAGACCCGCGTGGTGGCGCGCCGCCTGGAGGCGATCGGCTTTGACATCGAGCTCGTTGAACGCCGGTTCGGCGCACACCACCGCCTGCAGCAAGGTGAACCGACGGTCGCCTTGTTTGGCGTAGACAACATCGCCGCGAGGCGCGACCTCGACACGGCCGCATTCGCGCTGGTGATCGAGGCCGGTTTGGGCAGCGGTTACCGCGACTTCCGCAGCCTGCGGATGCATACCTTGCCCGGACCGCGGCCGGCCAGCGAGCTGTGGCCTGCACAGGCGGCAAGCCAAGGGGTCGCCACGCTCAATGAGGCCTACCAACAGCTCGCGCACGACAGCGGCGATTTGTGCGGAGTGACGATGCTCGCCACCAAGGCGGTGGCCACGCCGTTCGTGGGCGCAGTCGCCGCGAGCTTGGTCATTGCGGAGCTCGTACGACCCCTGCACGGGGGTGGCACACACGTCAGCCTCGACCTCCAGATGCAATCTCTGTCACATCGGCTGGGTGCGCCGACGACATCTCCAAGCACGCGATGTGCGTTCATTGATGTCAACAAATGAAGTAGATTGGAACAAGTGATCGCCTTGCACGAAATTTCCAATTGGAGGCGTCCAGGTTGCTACCCCTCCTGCTTGGGCATCACTTGAAATCGCAAGCGCTGCCGCCACGGTCGTATTTCGTTGACGATGCAATAGTGACCCCCAGCAATCTTTCAAGCACGTGCCTGGCAACGCTTGAACTACATGAGGAGACCCAATGGGCACACTCACCATTCCTGATCCCTTAAAAGGCGAATTCGCAACCGTACAAGCTATCTGGGAGTTACAGGCGTCGACCCGCCGCGTCGACGCGCTGATCCTTACCTGGGTGAAGTACGAAAAGCAGACCCGTCGACTTTTTAGCTTTCTCGTCCAGCAACATTTCGGTCTGGACATGCTAGCGCAGAGCGCGATCAACAGAGCGATCCTCGCCAACCGCCAGCTCTACCCCAGCACGTTCCTATCAGGCATCGTGCGCCTCGCACGATGTACTGAGGCCGACCTTATCGGTGTCGCACATGCGCAGTTATCCCCGGAGATCAGTCGCATCCATCGGTACCGAAAGAAGATCCTGCATGGGCAGCTCACAGGACAGAAGCTCACCGCGGCTCACCTCGAAGCAGATGTTGGCCACGTGATCGCGTGGATGTCCGCGCTAGCCGCCACCGGGACGAGGGAGTTCGGCTACAACGGCCTCGAACGAAATACCGCGCAACTGGCCACATTTCGGGCGACACAGATCGCGGATTTTCCGTTCGACACTGTGGCGGAATTCGAAATTTGGCTGGGCAATCTTGCGCGAGGTCACTTTCCATGAGGTGGCGTGGTTCGGAGAAACGAGTGACTGCTCCTAAGTTTTGGTATTGAACTTTTGCGATGAGGATCTCTAGTAGTGTGCGTTTTAGGTGAGAAACGCACCACGGCTGACCTAGCCACTCAAAGAACACTTCGTATGACCATCGCCAGAGAACCTGTCGGCATCTCGAAAACATGCGCTGTCGGTCGGATCGGCGGCATTGACCCCCTGGTTCTGGAGTCCAACACCACCGATCCACACCACCACCGCAGTGGGTCCTTCACGTTTGGCAACGAATTTTCGTCCTGCCGATGTGCCAGCACTCCTTTGGAAGAAGAAGTCCGATCTTGCTCATGTCATGGCTTTCAAATTGTGTTGGGCACGTCGCGCAAGGTCGCGGCGGCGCGATAGCCGGAACGCCGCTGGAATAACGAGCATCGACAACAGGGGAGCCGTGATCATGCCACCGACCATGGGTGCGGCAATGCGCTGCATGACTTCCGAGCCTGCTCCGGTCCCGATCATGATTGGAAGCAGGCCTGCCAGGATGACAGCGATCGTCATGGCTTTGGGCCGCACACGCTGGAGAGCACCTTCGCGAATTGCGATATCGAGTTCTGCATCGCCCGCAGCGGGGTTTATCGCGAGTTGTCTTTCCCACGCGTGCCACAAGTACAGCAGCATGATGATGCCGAATTCCGCTGCCACGCCGGCAAGCGCGATAAATCCGATCAGGGTCGCCACCGAGATCGAATGCCCGAGCAGCCAGATCAGCCAAAGCCCGCCCACCAGCGCAAGCGGGAGGCTGAGCATGATGATCAATGCATCGTCGACCCGGCGGAACACCAGATAAATCAGCAGGAAAACGATGCCAAGCGTTGCCGGCACCACAAGGCGCAATCGCTCCAAGGCATGTTGCAGATACTCGAACTGGCCCGACCAGGCCAACGTGTAGCCAGCGGGCAGGTCAAGTTTTGCAGCCACCGCCTGCCGGATCGCTTCGACTTGTGCGACAAGATCGGAGTTCGACGTATCGACGTAGACATACGTCGCCAGCTGCCCGTTTTCGCTCTTAAGCATCGGCGGACCTCCGCTGAGACCGATATCCGCTACCTGCCCAAGGGTGATCTGGCTGCCATTGGCGGTGACGATCGGCATCTCGCGAAGCGCAGACAGTGAATCGCGTTGGATTCGTGGATAACGCAACACAATCGGGTAGCGCTCAAGGCCCTCGACCGTCTGGTCGATCGGTGCCCCGCCTACGGTCATGGCCAGCAAGGACTGCACGGCGGCCTGTGTCAGGCCATATCGGGCCGCAGCGTCTCGCCGCACGGTGATATCGACGTATCGTCCCCCTGCAGCGCGATCCGAGATCACCGAACTCACCCCGGGGACCGCCTTGGCCACCGCTTCGATCTGCGATGCCAATTGCTCCAGTCGGCGGGTATCCGGACCCAGTACCTTGATGCCGATTGGACTCTTGATGCCGGTCGCGAGCATGTCGATGCGGTTGCGGATCGGGTAGACAAACAGATTGGTCAGACCGGGCACCCTCACAGCGGCATCAAGCTCACCTTTGAGCTTTTCGATCGTCATCCCGGCACGCCACTGCGCCTTTGGTTTGAAAGTGATCGTGGTTTCGAACATGGTCAAGGGTGCGGGATCGGTGGCCGAATCGGCGCGCCCAGCCTTGCCGAAGACATGCTCGACTTCGGGTACGGTCTTGAGCATCCGGTCGGTCAGTTGCAGAAGCTGGGAAGCCTTGCCTGCAGAGAGACTGGGCAGCGCGGTGGGCATGTACAGGAGCGTCCCTTCATTCAACGGCGGCATGAATTCACTGCCCAAGCGGCTCCATGGCAACACCGCCGAAACCAGCACGATCCCGGCGGCCAACAGCACCATTTTTGGTGCTTTCAAGACCCAGCCTAGTGCAGGCCGATACACCGCGGTCAACGCACGATTGACCGGATTGGCGTGCTCGGACCGAATGCGGCCACGCACCAGATAACCCATCAAAACCGGGATCAAGGTGATCGACAGCCCCGCGGCGGCAGCCATGGCGTAGGTCTTGGTGTAGGCCAAGGGCTTGAACAGCCGTCCCTCCTGCGCACCCAATGCAAACACCGGCAGGAACGAAAGCGTGATCACGAGCAGGCTGACAAAGAGGGCTGGGCCCACTTCAGCCACCGCCGCACCAACAAGGCCCCAGCGTTCCGATGCGCTGGGCTCATCGCGATCTTCATGGGCCAACTGCCAGGCCTCGATGTGCTTGTGCGTGTTCTCGATCATCACCACGGCCGCATCGACCATCGCGCCGATGGCGATCGCGATGCCGCCCAGAGACATCAGGTTGGCACTCACGCCTTGCCATTGCATGACGATGAACGCGGCCAGCACGCCGAGCGGCAATGTGATCACCGCGACCAGCGATGAACGCAGGTGCCAGAGGAACAGCGCGCAGACCAAGGCCACAACCAGGAATTCCTCGATCAGCTTGTGCGACAGGTTGTCGACCGCGGCGCGGATCAGGACCGATCGGTCGTAGGTCGGAACGATCTCGACGCCCTCAGGCAAACTGGCTTTGAGCTCCTGCAGGCGCGCCTTGACCGCATCGATCGCTGTGAGTGCGTTCTTGCCCGAGCGCAAGATGACGACGCCGCCGGCGACTTCGCCCTGACCGTCAAGCTCGGAAATCCCGCGCCGCAGTGTCGGTCCGCGCCGAATCTGGGCGACATCGCGCAACAACACCGGCACTCCGTCTCTTCCGGTCTGCAGGGGGATGCTCTCAAATTCCACTTGTGAGGCCAGGTAGCCCACACTGCGCACCATCAGTTCGGCCTCGCCTTGCTCGATCACCGAACCCCCGCTGGCTCCATTGGCGTCGCGGATCGCGGTCTTGACCTGCTGAACTGTCAGTCCTCGCGCCGCGAGCGCCTGCGGATCGACGACGACTTGCCAGGCCCGCACCATGCCGCCGATGCTGGCGACTTCGGCGACGTCAGGAACGGTCTTGAGCCGATAGCGCAGGAACCAGTCCTGCAAGCCACGCAGTTCACCGAGATCATGTTGGCCGCTGCGATCGACCAAGGCATATTCGTAGATCCAGCCGACGCCCGTGGCATCCGGTCCGAGCGTGGGGCTCACGCCCTCGGGCAGCTTGTCGCGGACCTGGCTCAGATATTCGAGCACGCGTGAGCGCGCCCAGTAGGGATCGGTGCCATCGGCGAACAACACGTAGACGTACGAATCGCCGAAGAACGAGAAGGCGCGCACCGTGGTCGCTCCCGGTACCGACATCATGGTGGTCGCCAGCGGATAGGTGACCTGATCCTCGACGATCTGCGGCGCTTGTCCGGGCCAACTGGTGCGCAGGATCACCTGGGTGTCCGACAGATCCGGCAGTGCATCCAGGGGCGTACGTTCGATGGCAAGGACGCCAGCGACGGCCAGGGCGGCGGCAGCCAGCAAGACGAGGAAACGATTGCCGATCGACCAGTGGATGATGCGCGCAATCATCGTGGGTGCTCCTGTGATTGCGACGTCCCAGGCATGTTCCGATCAGCAGCCATGTCCTTCATGGCGTCGGCGTCATTGCGCATGTCCGCGTCCATCGCCGGCGGTTGTTGTGGTGCCGGCATGTCCATGCCGGGCATGCCGCCGTCGTCGGCGTTGCCGCTGCCTCCCATGTCTCCGTCGGGTGTGGACAAGCGGTCCAGCGCGCCGGACAGGCTTGCCTCCGAGTCGATCAGAAACTGTCCCGAGACGACCACGCGATCACCGACGTTCAGTCCCTTGAGGATTTCCGTCTTGCCGGCGGCGGAGTGGCCTGCGATCACACGCACGGGACGGAACGTTCCATCGTCCACGACCACAATCACGCGCGCATCGGTGCCGGTAGCGATCAAAGCGCCGTCAGGAATCAAGAGATGGGAATCACGCGTGTCGCTTGCGAACTGCAAGTCCGCAAACATGCCCGGTGCGAGCCGGTGTCCGGGATTGTCGAGGACGATGCGCGCCATCTGGGTTCGCGTGCCCGCATCAAGATCGGGAAGCAAGGACTCGACCGAACCCCGGAACGATTCGCCAGGGAACGCGCTAACCTCAGCGATAACCTCTGTGCCCGGCACGATACCGGCCGCCTGGGCTTGCGGGATGGCCGCCTCGACCCAGACCGTATCGAGCCCATGGATCGTCATCAATGGCATGCCTGCCTGAACCCGCTGACCTTGGCGCACCTGTAACGAGCTTACGACACCATCGGCTGGCGCACGCACTACCACGCGAGGATTTCCTCCACGCAAATGGCGGATCTGCCCCTCGTCCATGCCCAGTACCAGCAGCCGATGGCGTGCGGCGCTTCGCAACGCACGGGCATCGGCAGATTCGGCGCGCCCAAGTTCGAGATATTCCTGCGCAGCCGCGCTCCATTCCGGTGCAATCAGCTCGGCCAGCGCCTGGCCTTTGCGCACGGTTTCATAGGGCGCTCGAATGCCAAGGATATCGACCACACCATCGACGCGTGCGTTGATCTCGAAGGCCGATCGTTGGTCCCAGGCAACGCTGCCGGGAACGTGCGCCGCGGCCGATAAGGTGCCCGATTCAACCTGGCTGGTTCGCACGCCAAGATTTTGCAAGGTGGCGGGACTTATCCGAATCGACCCGCCATCGTCACCCGCTCCATCGGGATATTTGGGCACCAACTGCATGTCCATGAAGGGTGATTTGCCGGGCTTGTCAAAATGCTTGTCGGGGATCATCGGGTCGTACCAGTACATCGGTTCGGCCTTGGCGGCGGCAGTGGTTTGCGCGTATTTGGGCACGAGTTGCATGTCCATGAAGGGCGACTTCCCGGATTTCTCGAAGTGCTTGTCGGGAACCATCGGGTCGTACCAATACAGAACGGTCTTTTCGCCGCTCGTGCCGGAATCCATGTCGGCAGCCCGTCGAAACCCGAACCAGTAGTTGGCCCCTTCGAGCAACGTCAGAATGACCAGAATGGCACTGACCCAGAGGGCAGGACGCTTGAGTGAACGGTTCATCGTGTCGACTCCTGGGTGATTGGGGAGTGCGCCGAATCCACATCGGTATCCGGCAGCAGATAGGCCAGTTCGACCCAGGCTTGACCCCATCGAGCGAGGACCTCGGCATAGTCAATGCGGGTGTCGATCTCGTCGCGTCGCGCATCCAGCCAGTCCTGCAGTGAGGCACCACCGGCGTAGGCGGCCAGTGCGGTGCGACTGCGATCGCGGGACAACGGCAGCAACGTGTCGCGCAAGCGAACCTCTTGGCGAATCAAGCCTTCCCAAAGCGCAAAATCCTTGCGTATGGATTCGGCTTGCATGCGACGGGCATCCTCGCGTGTCGCGCGGATGGCATCGAGATCCGCCGTGCGTGCGCTGACACCGCGATCCTGACGGTTGCCGGAGAACAGCGGCAGTCCCACTCCGACTTCCAGCCAGATCACATTCGATGCGCCAGCGCCGCGGCGCGCCACGCCGGCGCTGACACTCCAGTCGGGCCGCTTCTCGGCGCGAGCCAGGGCCACTGCGGCGGCGGCGGCAGCTTCCCGGGCATCCCAGCTCAGCAGCGGGCCTTGACGATCCAGATCGGCCAGCAACTCGGCTTCCTGGAAAGGGGCGCGGGAAAAATCCGGAGGCGGCGCCAGGGCCCTTTCTGGCAGCTCGCCCAACCAGCGCTCCAGGCCGGCGTGAGCCTGCTCGATGCGGACATCGGCTTCGTCGATCCGGTTCTGCAGCTCCAGTTCAGCGCTGCGCGCAGCCAATGCATCGCTGGCGGAACCGCTGCCGCCGCGCAATCGCGCCTGCGTCGCCTGAACCGATAGTCCTGCTTGTTCACGAAGCTCGCCGAGTAGATCTCGCTCCTTTTCCGCCGCCCACCGATGTACCCACGCTCTCGCCGTGGCGCGCTTGATATCCAGTGCAGTGGCCAGCGCCTCGGCGTCCGCTTGTTCAAGCCGAGCGTGTGCGAATTCGCGTCTCGCATCGCGTTTGCTACGGGAAGGCAACGCTTGCGAAAGACCGATCCGCCGCATCGTCATTCGATCGCGTGAAACGGTAAACGCGTCCTGCCCACCAATGGGCAGGTTCTGCACGCCTAAGGTGAGCGTTGGATCCGGCAAGGCATCGGAACGCACCAAGTCTTCCGAGGCAGCGACGCGAGAGGACTGCCTCGCAAGGAGCATCGGAGCACGTTCAGCGGCGAGCCGGACGGCTTCGTTGATCGTAAGTGCGTTGTCAGCCGCCATCGTGCGGGAAAACGGGGCCACGATCACCATCACCAGGGCGGCGATGCGAAGAATAAGGGACGGGCATTGCGTGCGTACCAAAACGGGCACACACGCACTCAGCTTTAAAACATTCATGGGAACTCCGAACACACAAGCGCAAGAGCATCGCTATCGCAGAAGCGGTGCGACGAATGGCAGGTACGGGACGGAGATCTAGATCAGCAGGCGGCAGTAGCGCAGGCGCGGCGGCGGATGCGACCGGGCAAGTGAGCTGTCCGGCGCGAAAGACTCACCGGTGGAGATTCGAGAGATCACGGGGCCAAATGTCACCGGCGGCAATGCCAGCGCCGGCACGCTCGGAAGGCTTTGGTGGATCTCGGAGGTCGGGTCAGGCGAGCAGTGCTTCTGGCACAGCGCCGTTGGCGGATGGTTCCGTTGATTCTCCATGGCCGCACAGTTCGCGGTCATGGCGACGGAAGCGATCGGGGCCATCGTCATCGTGCAGGCATAGGCGGCCAGGGTAATCTGCTGGATCAACAGACAGATCGTCACCACAATGGCTACTCGCAAGCGTCGATGGCCTCTGCGGGTCATCACAGCGATTTCGGGCTTCCAGATCTGATCGGCATTTTAGCGAATGACATGAAGGTTCCGGCAGAGTAGTCGCCCATATGTGACCGCATTAGTACGCACAGGTTCATCGAAGGCTTCGTCTGGCAGTCGCGAATGCGGGTGCGGTCAGTGAGAGAAGAAAGCCATTCCCGCAAATTCCTTTCAATGAAAGTCAAAATTGACGCGCCAAACATTGTGTCAGTTCAACGCGCGCGAACTTGTGTCGCCCCCCGGGGCGTCGACACGAGGATCCTACATTGCTATTTTGACCCCCGTCACTGGGGAGTAGCCGCCTCCGCAAAGGAGGGGCTTTGCGCATTACGGTTGTGGACGTCATGCTCGTGTCGTACTCTATTTGGATGCCCCGCATTTCCTCACTTCTGCGATCAACCGTGCGCACCAGTTTTCTGGTGCTGTTGATGCTGGGAGTGATGGTCCGGCCGATGCTCAACCAGTTGAGCACGCTGCATGATGTCGAGCATGCGACGCTGGCTGGTGCCAACGATCATGGCCATGACCAACCTGACAACCGCGCCCCAACTCCTGATCCCGATCACTTTACGGGTGCCCATGGGCTGATGCACCAGGTTGATACGGGTTCTTCGGCCAACATCTGGACGGCGTGGGTTTCTTCGCCGGTAGTACCCGCCGCTTCCAAATTGCCTGTGGTGGATTTTCCCTCGACGAGGCCCCCGCAGCTCGCCTCACTTTTCCGACCTCCGATCGCCTGATGCCGTCGTAGCGCTGCCTGTTTCAGGGTGGCTTGCTTCTGCGTTGGTCTCGATCTGGAGGTGAGGTCTGTTTCCGCTTAGGTTTCTCGCCTTGGCATTTGCCGGGGCGCGTGGTGCCGTCTCTTTCAGGCGCGCCATGCAATCGTTGTGTGCTTCTGCGTGCGTGGCTTGTTGGCGAGATCACTTGCTGGCACGTGCGCCTACGCCCAACTCAGCGAACAGCTCAACCATCGTCTGGCTACCTGCTGCAGGAACATCGCCAGCAAAGGCCATCCCGACTGCGTATGAGCTGACGTCCAATCCAACTAAAAACGCACGACGGGACCTCGCTGTACATGGGTTGGCCTGCGAGTACGTCGCTGGCGTTCTGCCCACGGCCACGCCTCGATTTGCCCTGATCGCGCACCTGCATCCGCAGTCGCTGGGCGAAGCCGTGGCTCCGCTCGATGCAGCGCCTCGTTCATATATATTTCTTTTGCAATCTCGGAGTTTTACACTCATGAATCGCCTTTTTGGAACTGTCCTCTCCAAGACAGTACTTTGCTCTGCACTGTTGCTCGCCCTGCCGGTGGCCTACGCCGCCGATAGCTTCAAAGTGTCGGCCGCCCAGATGAAGTCACTGGACATCACGGTGCAGCGTTTGGACAGCAACACGCTACCGGGTGGCATGACCTATCCGGCGCGGGTGGTGTTGCCCCCACAAAACGAACAGGTAGTCAGCGCGCCGGTTGCCGGCATGGTGGACAGGATCCTGGTCGGCGAGAACCAGACCGTGCGTGCGGGCGATCCGCTGTTGCGATTGGCCAGCCCCGAGTTTGGCGAGCTGCAACTGCAACTGATGGAGGCAGCGAGCGCCAGCCGGCTCGCTCAACAGACACTGAAGCGCGAGCGCGAACTCTTCGCCGAAGGCATCATTCCAAGGCGCCGCGTGCTTGAAGCAGAAGCGGCGGCGAACAGTGGTGGGGCCCGCGATCGACAAACACGCGCCGCCTTGCGACTGGCAGGCCTCGACATTGACAGCATCAACCGCATCGCGAGCGGTGGCAGCTTGCAGGATGGGCTGACCCTGCTCGCGCAGACAACTGCAACGGTGCTGTCGATACAGATCAAACCCGGCGAGCGCATTAATCGCGCCGAGCCCTTGTTGCATATGGCGACGCTCGGGCACTTGTGGCTCGATATACAGGTACCCGCGTCGCGGGCATCGAGTGGGGCGACGACGCGGAAAATCACCGTGCCTGAGCGTGCCGTTGTTGCGGTGCCACTCAGCGTGGGTTCCACCGTCAGCGCGGGCCAGACGGTGACCCTGCGTGCCGATGTGATCGAGGGTGCCGATCAATTGCGCCCCGGGGAGTTCGTGCAAGCACTGGTGCCCAACGCGGTGACTGCGGCTGCTTGGACGGTGCCGATAGGCGCGGTGGTGCGACAGGGCAAGGAAGACTATGTGTTCGTGCGCAGCGGCGACGGCTTCACAGCCAAGGCGGTGACGGTTGTGAGCAGCGCCGGTCAGACCGTCACCTTCAGCGGTCCTCTCGAGGCGGATGATGAAGTCGCCATCACCAGCGTGATTGCGCTCAAGGCCGCCTGGCTTGGCGAGAGCGGAGGCGAATAACATGCTGCAGCGACTGATCCAGTTCGCGCTCGCGCAGCGCTTGTTCATTCTGTTGGCCACGGTATTACTGGCCGGATTCGGCTGGTATGCGTTCCGCAACCTGCCGATCGATGCATTCCCGGACGTATCGAGCACCCAGGTCAAGATCATCATGAAAGCTCCCGGCATGACGCCGGAAGAAATCGAAACACGTATCTCGATCCCGATCGAAGTAGAAATGCTGGGTATTCCGCGTCAGCGCATGTTGCGTTCGGTCGCCAAGTACGGCCTGGTCGATGTCACCGTCGACTTCCAGGATGGCACCGATATCTACTGGGCTCGCCAGCAAGTGGGCGAACGGCTCAACGGCATCATGGCCGACCTGCCGAACGGAATAAGCGGCGGCATGGCGCCGATCACCACGCCACTGGGTGAGATGTTCATGTTTACCATCGAGGCGAAGGACATGTCGCTCGATGAGAAGCGTAGCTTGCTCGATTGGGTAGTCCGTCCCGCGTTGCGTTCGGTGCCGGGCGTGGCCGACGTCAATGCGCTGGGCGGTACCGTTCGCAGCTTCGAGGTGATCCCGGACCCGGTAAAGCTCGCCGCCGTCGGACTGTCCACGGCCGACCTCAAGGAGCGAATCGAGCGCAACAATCGTAACGACGGTGCCGGACGCCTTGGCGAGGGCGATGAAGTCTTACTCATTCGCACCGAAGGCAACATCCGCGACCAGGACGACTTGCGCGCCGTGGTCGTCGGCAGCAAGGCCGGGGCGCCGATTCGCCTGGCGGATGTCGCCGAAATCCGCCTCGGGTCGACCACGCGCTACGGCGTGGTGACGATGGACGGCAAGGCCGAAGCGGTGCAAGGGCTGGTGCTGGGTTTGGCTGGTGCGAATGCGCGCGAAGTGGTCAATGGCGTCACCGCGAAGATCGACGAGATCATGCCCAGCTTGCCCAAGGGCGTTGAACTCAAAGTCTTCTACAACCGCGCCGAGCTGGTCGGGAAAGCGGTGGGTACGGTCTCCAAGGCGCTACTGGAAGCGACGTTGATCGTGCTGGTTCTGCTTGGCTTATTCCTCGGCAACGTGCGTGCCGCGGTGACGGTCGCGTTGGTGCTGCCGCTGGCTGCCCTGTCGACGTTTATCCTGATGCGCGGTGCCGGCATGTCGGCCAATCTGATGAGCCTCGGCGGTTTGGCCATTGCCTTGGGCATGTTGGTCGATGCGGCGGTCGTGGTGGTCGAAAATGTCGTGGAACATCTGGCCCACGACCCCACCAAAGGCAAGGTGCCTCGCCTGCACATCGTGTTTCGCGCCGTTCGCGAAGTGGCGGTTCCGGTTACCGCCGGCATCCTGATTATTATCACGGTCTTTTTGCCCTTGATGACCCTGCAGGGTCTGGAAGGAAAGTTCTTCGTGCCCGTCGCGTTGACCATCGCCTTTGCGCTGGCAGGCTCGCTGGTGCTTTCTCTCACCGCGATCCCGGTAATCAGCTCGTTCCTGATCAAGAACGTATCGCAAGAGGAGCCTTGGTTGCCGCGCAGGCTGCTTGGCCTCTATTCGCCCGCGCTCGATTGGGCGATGGCACGGCACAAGGTCGTCTTCATCGTTGCCGGTGCGCTGCTGGTGGTTGCCGGGCTGGTGTACACCCAGGTCGGCAAGACCTTCATGCCGACCATGGATGAGGGCGACATCATCGTGGGTATCGAGAAACTGCCCTCGGTCAGCCTGGAGGAAACCGCGGCGCTGGATTTGAAGATTCACCAGGCGCTAATGCAGAACATTCCCGAGATCGTCGGGGTGGTCGCACGCGCAGGCTCGGACGAGATTGGTTTGGACCCGATGGGCCTCAACCAGACCGATACATTTCTGGTGCTGAAGCCGCGCGAGGAATGGAAATTCGCCAACAAGGAGGCGCTGATCGTCAAGATCCGCGAAGTGCTCGATCAGTTGCCGGGCATCAAGTACAGCTTCACTCAGCCGATCGACATGCGCGTATCGGAAATGATCATCGGCGTGCGCGGCGATATCGCGATCAAGGTGTTCGGTCCGGACCTCGACACGCTCAATGAGCTGGCGACGCGTATCGAAGGAATCATGAAGACCGTTCCAGGCAACCAGGACGTGTACACCGTTCAGAACGACGGTGTGCAGTACCTGCGAGTGATTGTCGATCGCCTGGCAGCCGGCCGGTTTGGCCTGTCGGTGGAGGAAGTGCAGGATGCATTGCGCATCCAGATTGAAGGACAACGTGCGGGTACCGTGATCGAGGGCAATCGGCGCGTGCCGATATTGATTCGCGGCCCGGACCGCGTGCGGCTGTCGCCCGCAGAGTTCTCCGCATTGCAGATCGCCACGCCCGATGGTGGCAACGTGCCGCTGGAAAGTGTGGCGGAACTGAAGCGCGAAAGCGGTCCGGTCAAGATCGATCGTGAGATGGGCAGCCGATACAGCGTGGTCATTGCCAACGTGACCGGCCGCGACCTCGTCGGCTTCGTTGAGGAAGCCAAGCAAAAAATTGCCAGCGCAGTGACGTTGCCGATCGGCTACCGCATCACCTGGGGCGGCCAGTTCGAGAATCAACAGCGCGCCGCAGCACGGTTGACCCTGGTCGTGCCCCTGTCGATCGGACTGATCTTCCTGATCCTGTTCTCGACGTTCGGTTCGGTCCGTCAATCCTTGTTGGTGCTCAGCAACATCCCGTTCGCGTTGGTCGGCGGCATCGTGGCGTTGTGGGTCACCGGCGAGTACCTGTCGGTGCCGGCTTCGGTGGGATTCATTGCGTTGTTGGGTATTGCGGTATTGAACGGTGTGGTGCTGGTCAGCTACTTCAACCAATTGCATGCAGAGGGCTACGACTTGCTGACATGCGTCACCCAAGGGGCCAAGCGGCGATTGCGACCGGTGATGATGACCGCCTCGATCACCGCGTTTGGCTTGGTGCCGTTGCTATTCGCGACCGGCCCTGGCTCAGAAATCCAGCGCCCCCTCGCCATCGTTGTCATCGGCGGACTGGTCACTGCAACCGCGCTGACGCTGATTCTGCTTCCCATTCTTTATCTACGCTTCGCACACGCCAAATCGGAGGCGCGTCATGTCTAAATATTGCTTCTCGTTGATCTGTTCCCCGGACGTGGAAGAAAAACTCCTCGACGCGTTGTTGACCACATTCGACGACGAGGTCTTCACGAGTACGCCGGTCTCCAGCCACGGCACTGCGCACGGCCGTTTGAGCGCGGGCGAGCAAGTGATGGGGCGCAGCCGAATGGTGTTTGTGCAAATCATCGTGACTGAAGACGAATCTGGCGCGCTCAATGAACTGTTGCGACGCGACTTCGCCGGCACCGGTATCCGTTTCTGGATGACGGCGCTGGCTGTTGAAGGAGAAATCGCATGAAGGTTTTGATGGTCGCCGTACTCTTGGCGCTTTCACCGGGACTGCGCGCCGAAGTACTGGACGTCACGACGCCCCCAGGGTTGCCGCCGACTGAGTTAGTGCAAGCGTGGTTGCGACAAGACCCTTCGGTTCAAGAAGCCGATGCCGGCCTGCAAGCCGCCCGCCATGCCGCCGGTATGCTCAGCGCATCGCCCTATGAGTTCACCGCCAAACTGTCGTCGCAGCGCAGGCGCTATGAAGGCGGTGGCCGGACATCCAACGAATGGGCGATGGACGTGGACCGCACAGTGCGCCTTCCCGGAAAGCGCGCAATCGATCGTCGGCTGGGCAACGCGGAAATCGACCTGGCGCAAACGCGCGTTGATGGAGCAATGCATGAGACAGCCCGAGACTTTGTCGGTCTCTGGATGGATTGGCAGGGCGCAGTACGCGCCCGTGAACTGATGCGGGAACAGGTCAAATTTGGTGAGGAAAGCGTGCGGGTGGTGGGAGTGCGTAGACGGGCCGGCGATGCCGCCACGCTGGAGTTGAATGTGATCGAGGCCGATACCGCCGAGATCAGTCGCCAGCTCAGCCTGGCGATTTCAGATGAGGAGAAGGCGCTGGCAAAATTGCGGATCCGCTTTCCGGGCGCCGATGGGGCCGCATTGACGTTGGCTGACCCGCAGGCCGTTACTCAGGCTGAGTCCGTGTGGAAGGAACGTATCCTGGGTACCAGCGATCCTCTCCGGATCGCCCAAGTGGAGTTCGAGAAGGCCGAGCTCGCGGCGTCACGTGCTCGGGCGGACCGCATCCCGGATCCGACCATCGGGGTCTATAGCGCTTCTGAGGCGTTCTCCAACGAGAGGGTCATCGGCGTGAGCCTGACCATCCCGATTCCAGGGCGCCACCGCAATCAGCGACTGCAACAAGCGCTGAGTCAGGTTGACATGGCACTGGCGGCGCGAGATCGGCAATTGCGACTGCTCGAAATTGAAGTTGCGCAGGCCTATAGCGATGCAAAAGGTAGCTTCGAACGTTGGCAGTTGGCCGAACAAAGTGGGACCAAGACAAGTGAAAATGCTCGTCTGACCCAGCGCGCCTATTCGCTGGGCGAGGTCGATTTGCAGACTCTGCTGCTGTCACGTCGGCAGGCAGTGAATGCGGCAGATTCTGCGCTCGATGCCCGAGTGTTGGCCTTGCGCTCGTACTACACCTTGCTGGTCGATGCCCACCTCATCTGGGGACTCGAACACGAGTGACGCCTTTGCAACTACTCCCCCTTGCCCTCGCCGTCGCATGCGTATTCGCATCGCAGTTTTCACTGGTGCGTGCGGGTTGCTTGCCCATCCGGTCCTCGGCTGACTCGGTGCCGTGACGGGGACTCTCGCCGCGCACTTATCTGGCCGAAAACCTCTGCAATGGACAGCTCGCCCACGTCCTCGTGCTCGTGCTGGACGACCTACCTACGCGCTGACCTGCACGCTAGGGAGGCTTCGATCCTTTCGCCACAACGGAACCATCAATGACATTCAAATTTCCCGCAATGCCCACACGAACTTCGCCCTTCTGGCAGGGATGGGTCGCGATCACGCTGCTCTTTGTTGCTTCTGCCGCATTTGCCCACGGGGTCGCCGGTGGAGACAAAGTCTTCCTCGAACAAAGCAGCGGCCAAAACTTGATCGTGTTCATGTATCTAGGCGCCAAGCACATGGTCACTGGCTACGACCACTTACTTTTCCTGTTTGGCGTGGTGTTCTTTCTGTATCACATGCGCGAGGTCGCCGCCTACGTGACCCTGTTCGCGCTCGGCCATAGTGCGACGTTGCTATTCGGTGTGCTTGGCGGGGTTCACGTCAACGCCTACCTGGTCGATGGGATCATCGGCATTTCGGTCGTCTACAAGGCACTGGATAACCTCGGCGCATTCCAGCGATGGTTCGGCTTCCAGCCCAACACTAAGCTTGCCGTTTTGGTTTTCGGCTTCTTCCACGGCTTCGGCCTGGCCACCAAGCTGCAAGAATTCCAGCTCTCTCCCGATGGTCTGGTGTCCAACATCCTGGCCTTCAATGTTGGGGTTGAGCTGGGACAGTTGCTGGCGCTCGGCGGCATCTTGATCGCGATGGGCTTCTGGCGCCGCCGTGCGGCCTTCGCCCGCCAGGCCTTCGCGGCCAATACCCTGCTTATGACCGCCGGCTTCGTGCTGATCGGCTATCAACTCACTGGTTATTTCGTTTCCTGATCGAGGCTTGCATGAACATTTCCCAGAATCAGAATCTTCCCAGCACTCAGCGCCTACTCAAGGCCACCGGCCTGTCCATGGCCTTGGCGGCTCTCTTACTGATAACGGTTGTCATGCCGGCGGAATACGGCATCGACCCCACCGGAATCGGCGGCCACCTCGGGCTCGATGTGCTCGGTGCAAATTCCGAAGCGCCCTCGTCCCCGCCACCACCCGGGCAGGTGCCGGTAACTTCTGCTACCGACGGTTCGGATGCTGCGAATGCCGCCCTCGCAGCGAGGGCCGAAGCTGCGTTCGGAAAATCGGATGGCCAGTCCCTGGATGCCAGTGCTGTTTCCTTGGTTGCGGGACCACTCCGTCGCAGTACGCTCACGGTGATCCTGGAACCGGGCAAGGGTGCCGAGGTCAAGGCGCAGCTCAAAACCGGTGAAGGCCTGGTGTTCCACTGGACCGCGAGCGCCGATGTGGCTGTCGACATGCACGGTGAGCGTTTGAACGTGAAAAACGCCTGGACGAGCTATGCGGTCGAAGCCGCTCAGCACGAATCCTCTGGCACCTTCGTGCCCCCTTCGAGGGCAGCCACGGCTGGTACTGGAAAAACCATGGTGCCGAGCCGGTCACCGTGGAAGTTGAAGCCGTCGGATTTCAACCCGACCTGCACCGGCCGTAGTGCTGGTCACCCTTGCCACCCATAGTCACAACAACCGTGGCGCGCCATGCGCCACTCAACTGGAGCATCATCATGGATCTACGTTCCGTATTCGTTTCTGCCATTGCCACCTCCACCCTATTGCTTGCCGCCAGCGCGCATGCCCACGACCCCAGCTTGCACGATGACTATGTTCCGCCGGTAACAAAGGCCAAGCCGGTGAACTGCGATCAGCTGGCGGACAACGAGCACTATTCAAACAATATGGGGGACGTGGACATCAAGGCACTGCAAGCGAAATGCGATGCCGAGAAGAAAGCCGCCGGCGAGACGGTGCCGCGCAAAAACAGCTAAGGATATGCTGAACAAGTGCGAGCTGGCGACGCAACGTGCGTCAACATGAAAAAACGGCTTTCATTCGTCAATTTTTGATCGGATTGTCGATCATTGGCGGGTAACTTTTTCCTCACTGGGGATCCAATGGATGCCCAGTGAGCATCAAGCCGCCAATTTCCGGCGCGCCAGGTACAGATTGGCCAAGCCCAGCATCACGAAGCTGCGGTTCGCGTTTTTCTCCAAGCCTCGATAGCGCACTTTGCTGAAGCCCCATAGTCGTTTCACGACGCCAAAGACATGCTCGACGCGGGCGCGAATGCGTGATTTGTTCCGGTTGCGTGAGCGCTCGGCCTCATCGACTTCGCCGCCTTTGCGGGTTCGTTGGTTGGTGAAGTCTTTTGCCTGCGGCGCATGCTCCGCGATCAGCGCCTTTTGACTGGCGTACGCACTGTCACCATAGACCCGGCGCTCCTCGCCATGCAGCAGATCTTCCAACGGGTGCTTGTCGTGCACATTGGCTGCCGTTACAGCTGCGCTATGGGTCAACCCTGTTCGGCTGTCGACACCAATATGCAGCTTCATGCCGAAGTACCACTGTTGGCCCTTGCGGGTTTGGCACATGTCCGGATCCCGCGCCTTGTCGGCGTTCTTCGTTGAACTCGGTGCGCCGATTATCGTGGCGTCTACGATGGTTCCTGTCCCTACTTTCAGACCCCGCAACGCAAGCGTCTCGTTCACCTGCGCAAACAATGCGGCGCCCAGCTCATGCTTCTCCAGAAGCCGTCGAAACTTCAACAGCGTCGTTCCGTCAGGTACGCGCTCGCGGCCCAAGTCAATGCCCACAAACTGACGCAGCGCTGTGCTGTCCAGCAATGCGTCCTCGCTGGCCACGTCGGCCAGATTGAACCAGTGCTGCACGAAATACATGCGAAGCATCCGTTCAAGTCCAACCGGCGGACGCCCATTGCCGCGCTTGGGATAAAAAGGTTCAATCACGGCGCACAAGGCCGACCAAGGCACCAGCTTCTCCATCTCCGTGAGAAACAGATCGCGTCGTGTCGGGCGACGATACTGCTCAAATCCCTGATTCTGGTCACCGGCCAACGCCAACGTCTGCTGCTTCATCGCCACTTTATCATCATGCTGTGTTGTGGAGACGTATAACGCATTCCTCGGACTTATTCAGCGTTGCCCGAATGCCCTGAGGTGCAGCAGTCCAAGGGGACTGCTGCACCCTTCTCATCGCACGACCAATGAATCGTTCCGACGCTGAAGTGCAAACGTTGTCAAAAGCATGCAGCGCCTAGTTGTGTTCGTGCCGATGGTGGAGATCCGGGTAGTGGGGATGCGAGTGGATCATGGGTTCGTGCTTGTGCGGGTGAGAATGCGGTTCGCCCCCATTCCACTCGAATTCATGTGCATGTCGATGGTGGTCATCATGGGTGTGCAGGTGCTCATGGTCGAGCGCCTCATGTTCGTGTTCATGCACATGCTGCTCACTGACATGCAGCCAGACGCCCAAAGCCATCAGCGCACCAGCGATCCAGAAGCTCAGTCCGGGAGTTTCGCTCAACAACAGCAGGGACGACGCTGCGCCGACAAAGGGTGCAGTGGAAAAATAGGCGCCCGTGCGCGCAGCACCCAGATGGCGCAAAGCCAAAACGAAGGCGGCCAGACTGACGCCGTAGCCGATCAGCCCGATGGTTCCGGCCGATAACACATGCAGCGGACCCGGAAAGCGCTGCCCGATGATCAGCGCGATGGCAATGTTGATCGTGCCTGCGACGCCACCCTTGATCGCGGCGATCTGAACGGGATCACCGCCCGACACCACGCGAGTCAGGTTGTTGTCGATGGCCCAGCACGCGCATGCACCGGCAATGGCGAACGCGCCCCAAGGCAAACCTGTCGAGGGCGCCTGGGACCATGACAGGATCACGCCGCCGGCAACAATGGCGAGCATCCCCAGGAAGATGCGGACGTCAACATTCTCGCGAAACACGATCCACGCAATCAGGGCGGTCAGGACACTCTCGGTATTGAGCAGCAGGGATGCCGTCGACGCAGGGGTATATGCCAACCCGAGCATCAACAGCACGGGCCCCAATACGCCGCCGAAGAGCACCGCACCCGCGAGCCAAGGCAAGTCGCGACGCTGCAGGCCTGCCTCAGAACTCGCATCTCGCGGGCGCAGTCGCCGCAGCAGCAGCCAAGTGCCCAACCCGAGGCCAGAGCCTGCGTATAGCAATCCGGCCAACAGGATCGGCGAGACATCGGCCACGAGTAACTTGGCCAACGGTGTGCTTGCGCCAAAAAACACCGCCGCAAGCAACGCGGGACCAATCCCCGGAATCTGTTTCAACCATTTCGTCATGTGGATAATGATGCAAGATTTTCCAACGCCAAAAGGAAGCCCGGATCCGCTTTTACTATTTCAGCACGTACATGGGGCTTTGACAGACAATGCTCCAAATCAGTGTCGTGACACTGCGATCGGAAGCGGTTAGATCATCCCAGTCACTCGGACCTGCTGGGAAACTCGATGAACTGTCGATCCACCGCGTTTTCGCATTCGAAAAGTGCCCGTATGATTTGAACCAAAAAGCCTGTAGCAAATTGATTTCAAACAGGGGCTTTAACCCTGAATTGCTTGGGATCAATTCGTCAGGGGGAATCGATGTCGTTTCGACCGTTACATGCACCAGTTCTTCGTGTATGGACAAATGCTTTCGGAAGTCGTCGGCTCTCATGCGGCTATGCGTCACGATACTCAGCACGCACGCAAACTTGCCTTTGCCAACCCGCCAGACATGCAGATCGGTGATGATCGCTGTCGGGTCGCACTCGGCGATCACCTCGCGAACCTCCTCGACGACCGGAGCATCCATCTCGGCGTCGAGAAGGACTTTTCCCGTGTCACGCAATAGCCCAATGGCCCAGACGGTCACCAGAATTGCACCGACGATGCCCATGAGCGGGTCAAGCCAGCGCGCTCCCCAGAGCATGCCACCGACGAGGGCGATAATGGCGAACACCGATGTTGCAGCATCGGCAAGAACGTGCAGATAGGCCGAGCGCAGATTCAGATCGTGGTGATGTGCGTGACCGTGATCGTTACCGGCGTGGTGGTTGGATCCATGCGCGTGGCCATGATCGTGATCGTGATGACCGCGTAGCAACCAGGCACAAATCAGGTTGATCGCGAGACCAACTACCGCCAGCACGATGGCCTGCGAATAGTGAATCGGTAGCGGGCTGATCAAGCGTTCGATCGACTGGAATGTTGCTGCGCGTTGAAAATTGACCATAAATCGAGGGTTCTGCTCGCTGAAAATTGACCAGGGTGTTCTGACCTAACCTGCCGGCCTTTTGGACCGGCAGGGAGACGAGGTGCACACCATGGCAACGTACGCAAAAGTGCGACGGATGCGGCTCCGCGAGGGGCTGTCGATAAGCGAGATCGCCAGACGAACGAGTCTGTCGAGGAATACGATCAAGGCGTGGCTGCGGGAGTCGACCCGCAGCGAGATGCGCTACCGGCGCGAGACTGGCCCAAAGAAACTCGATGGACATCGAGAATGGTTGCGACAGGCGCTTGAGATCGATGCCCGTCGTCCAAGAAAGGAGCGGCGCACGGCGCTGCGGCTGTTCGCTCAACTGCAGGCGGAAGGCTTTGCCGGCAGCTACACCCGAGTCACGGAGGCGATCCGTGCCTGGCGCGCCGAGTCCGGCGCGGTGACGGCGCGCTCGGCCTTTGTGCCGTTGCGCTTCGAGTGGGGTGAAGCGTTCCAGTTTGATTGGAGCGAGGAAGGCATCGTCATTGGCGGCGTCTGGCGCAAGGTGCAACTGGCGCACATGAAGCTGTGCGCATCGCGGGCATTCTGGCTGGTGGCCTACCCGGCGCAGAGTCACGAGATGCTGTTCGATGCGCATCTGCGTTGTCTGACCGGGCTGGGTGGCATCGCTCGGCGCGGCATCTACGACAACATGAAGACCGCAGTGGATCGGGTGCCGGGCCGCGGCAAGGCGCGGATCGTCAACGCGCGGTTTGCCGCGATGACGGCGCACTATCTGATCGACCCGGACTTCTGCAATGTGGGCTCGGGTTGGGAAAAGGGGCGTGTCGAGAAGGGCGTGCAGGACTCCCGTCGCCGCATCTGGCAGCGCGCGCAGGAGCAGCGCTTCTCCACCTTCGCCGAGCTGAACGTATGGCTGGCCACGCAGTGCATCGAAGGCCGCAGCGCAGCGCATCCGGACTTTCCCGGCATGAGCATTACCGAGGCGCTGGAGCACGAGGTGGCGCACCTGATGCCGATGACGGCACCGTTTGATGGCTACATCGAATCACCCGCGCGGGTATCGAGCACGTGCCTGGTCTCGGCGGCGCGCAATCGCTACTCGGTGCCCTGCGCCTTTGCCGGTCACCGGGTCAGCGTGCGGCTGTATCCGGAACGCATCGTCATCGTGGGTGACCAGGAGGTCATCGCCGAGCACCCGCGGGCGACCGAGCGCGACCACGTGGTCTACGACTGGCAGCACTACGTGCCGCTGATCGCGCGCAAGCCTGGCGCGCTGCGCAACGGCGCGCCGTTTGCCGACATGCCGGAGCCGCTCAAGCGTCTCAGTCGTGCGCTGCTGCGCCGCCCAGGCGGTGATCGGGTCATGGCGCAGGTATTGGCGGCGGTGCCTCGGCATGGACTGGAGGGGGTGCTGGTCGCCGTTGATCTGGTGCTCGAAGTAGGGCATCCCAGCGCCGAGCACGTGCTCAATGTCCTCGCCCGACTGAGTGAGGGGCCGCCACCGGAAGCAGTCAGCACATCGCTTGTTGTTGAAGAGCCGCCGACCACCGACACCCGTCGCTACGACACGCTGCGCGAGGAGATGACCCATGTCTGATCTGATATCCGAACTCAAGCAGCTGCGCCTGTACGGTATGGCCAGCAGCTATGCCGAGGTACTGCAGAACAGCGCCGGCGGCGGCACCGAACAGGCCGAGTGGCTGCTGCGCCATCTGATCACCGCCGAGCAGACCGACCGCGGTCTGCGCTCGATCCGCTACCAGATGCATGCCGCCAAGTTCCCCGTGCATCGTGATCTTGCCGGGTTCGAGTTTGATCGGTCCAAGGTTGATCGCCAGCAGATCAGCGTGTTTGCCACCACCGAGTTCACCGAGCGGGCCGAGAACATCGTCCTGATCGGCGGCACCGGCACCGGCAAGACTCACCTCGCCACCGCGCTGGGCATCCAGGCGATCACCCGCCACGGCAAGCGCGTGCGGTTCTATTCCACTGTCGATCTGGTCAATCAGTTGGAGCAGGAGAAGGCAGCGGGACGATCAGGTCGTTTGGCCAACCAGCTCATGCATCTGGATCTGGTCATCCTTGACGAACTCGGCTACCTGCCGTTCTCACAAGCCGGCGGGGCGCTGCTGTTCCATCTGCTATCCAAACTCTACGAGCACACCAGTGTCATCATCACCACCAATCTGGTGTTTGCCGAATGGGCCAACGTGTTCATCGACGCCAAGCTGACCACGGCCCTGCTCGACCGACTGACCCACCACTGCCACATCGTCGAGACGGGCAACGAATCCTTCCGATTCCACCAGAGCAGCGGCCAGGCCAAAGCCCGAATCAAGTCGCGAGAGCAAGCCAAGCAGCGAGCCAACAAGGAGGTGATCGAAGAACCCTTCTGATCCCACTGACTCACGCTCAGAGTTACACTCCGACCACGCCGCGGGAGCTCTCCCTCGGCCTTCATCCCTGGTCAATTTTCAACGAGCAGAGATGGTCAGTTTTCAACGAGCGCCAACAGCGGCGCGAAAAATCGCGAAGTTCCGGATTCTCTTCTTCGTCCAGGCGGGGCATTTCCGGCTCCAGCGCCATACCGCAAATGGGGCAGGAACCGGGACCGGTCTGGCGAATCTCGGGATGCATCGGGCAGGTGTAGATGGCATCAACGGATGCGTCCACTTCAACCAAGGTCGTCCCTGTATGCAGATACTTGTCCGGGTCCGCGGTGAATTTCTCAAGACAGCGCGCCGAGCAGAAATAGTGGTCCTCGCGAGCATGTTCCAGGTGGTGAGAAGCGGTCGCCGGATCCACCGTCATGCGGCACACCGGATCGATGCGGGAATTGGCGGCTCCGGAATTCTTGATCGCGCAACACGCTGGATTGGATGCGTTCGACGTTGGCGAAGGATGAGAATGCTTTTCTTGGCTCATGAGATGTCCTTGACGACTGCGCCGGGAGCCATCGCTCCCGGGCTTCCACAAAGTCTCAACCCTGGATGCGAGTCCAGAGTCAAGCCGCGTCAACACGCGCAGTCACTTTTGAGGTCGAGACGACCAGTGGATATGGACGATCCTCCAACTCCTGCTGACGTTCTTGAGAACCATGGTCTCCGTGCTGAGCAAGGTGATGGGCTTACCTTCTTTCTGGAAATGGATTTCGCTTTCACTGCCGACCCAGACCAGATCGCCGCTGCGCCCGGCTGTTCGACGTAGAAGTTGGACATGCGCTTCCTTCAGAAACTTGGCGTCGCCGACTGCGTGATGAGACAAATATTCCTGCCTACTGCGCTCGGCACCACCACTTTCAAGGATCAGGACTTCGGGATCGAGCAGCAGCTCGACGGCTTTCAAGTCACCAGCCTGGAGCGCAGTGCCAAACTGATCAACAACCGTTGCGGCCGCCTGTGCTTCGACTGGCACATTCTGTGATGCGGCGGTGTCTGCGGCGGCGTGCGCGTGCGATGGCAGCTTGGGCGTCCCTTGTGCGCTGGCAAGTGTGGCCGCAAAAAGCAGGACCACGAGAATTGGCGAAATGATCAAATATCTTGTACTCATTGTCGGTTTCCCTGTTTCAATCTTTAGTGCTTGTGACCGTCATTGGCCGGGTCGGTCGGCTTGACCGGATGACTCTCCAACGTACCGTCCGCGTGCCGATGCTTGGTCATTAGCTCTTCGCCCGTTTTATCGGATTCACTGGCCGCCACCTCCGATTGCTCGTGGGCCTCCGGAGCTGAAGGCATTGCATCAGTGTCCCCTGACGACTTTCCCTCATCGGATTGCGGATGCATTTCGTGTTTGTCGGCATGCTCATCCAATCCTGACCCAGCATGGCCGCCGTCTTGCCCATCGTCGTCGTGTTGTGCCTCACCTTCCGAATGGGAGTGTTCATGCGCTCCGGTTTCACCACCGCCGTGTGAGTGACCGCTACTCTGCGCGATCATCGCCTTGTACTCAGCGGCATCCAGTGACGGCAGCTTCTGAAGAAATGCCGCCATGTTCCAGATGTAGTCATCACCCATGCTCTTGCCCCAGGCCGGCATGCCGGAGGCCTTGATGCCGTGCTTGATGACCCAGAACGCATGTTCCGGTTTGACCACTTCCGTGGACAGATTGGGCGGCGCCGGATACAAGCCCTTGCTCAATTCCGAATCCGCCATGCCGGGCGAGAGATGGCAGCCGATGCACATGGCGTTGTAGTTACCGGCGCCTTGGGTGATTTTTGCCGGGTCGGAAAGGTCGGGTATTTCCAGCTTGGCGGCACGCGTCTCGATCGAGCGATCGAGCAAGGTTTCGAGGATCGCGTAGGTGGGGCGGAAGTGCGGATCATCGGCGCCGATGTTGTAGAGGCCCGACCAAACAAACACGCCAGCGGCCAACGCCAGGACGGAGAGACCGACGATGACGCCGATAAATTTTCGTGTGTGGGACTTCATGAGTTGTTCCTTGAGTTAGAACCACAGGCGCACGCCAGCGACAAGCTGGGTGTCCTCGACCTGACCAAAATCGGCTCGCGCGAAGTCGGCGGTCTTGCCGAACTTGCGCGACCAGACGACGCCGACATACGGCGCGAACTTCCGGGTGATTTCGTAGCGCAAGCGCAAGCCGACATCGATATCGGAAAAGCCCGAGCCGATGCCGCGAGCAGCATCGTTCTTTCCGTAGACATTCACTTCGACATCGGGCTGCAAAATCAGTCGTTGCGTCAACAGCAGCTCGTACTCGGCCTCAACACGCAACGCCGTTCGACCTGCCTCGCCGATATAGGCCGTGGCCTGGACGTCAAACCAATACGGCGCCAATCCCTGCAATCCGAATGCTGCCCAGTTTCTACCGGGGCCTTCGCCGAAATCGTGTCGCGCGCCAGCCTGCCATCCCCAGTAGGTTGCGAATGCTCGATTCCACAGCAATTCGCTGCGCGTTGCACCGAGACGTCCATCGCTGCGCTCGCCATCGAGTTTGAACCACAGCTTGTTGAGGTCCGAGCCGTACCAGGCCTGGGCATCAATGGCCTGACCGTTTGCGTCATCGCCGTGGAATTGCTCCAGACGGTCGACGATGACGCTTCCGAGCAACGAATGACCATGCATTCCACCCATGCCGGACATCGCTCCGGCGTCCACGCCATCGGAATAGTCAGGGTCCCGCGCATCGGGCGGTGCGGACCCACCCTGCATGTTCATGGAGCCCATATCCATGGCCGGTTTCTTGCTGGGATCCATGCCATCCATCTTGCTGTGGTCCATGCCCTGCATCTGGCTGTGATCCATACCTTCCATCTTGCTGGGGTCCATGCCCTGCATCTGGCTGTGATCCATACCTTCCATCTTGCTGGGATCGTTGCCCTGCATCTGGCTATGGTCCATGCCATCCATCTTGCTGTGATCCATGCCCTGCATCTGGCCGTGATCCATGCCCTCCATCTTGCTATGGTCCATACCCTGCATCTGGCTGTGATCCATACCTTCCATCTGGCTGTGATCCATACCTTCCATCTTGCTATGGTCCATACCCTGCATCGGATCCATGGCCTTTGAGCTGTCCTTCTTCGCGTCAGCGTATTTTGCCTCGCGCTTGGCTTCGGCAGCCCTGGTGTCGTGGTGTGCCTTGGTTGCGGCGTGTGCTTGGTGAGTGCTCGACTCTTTCCTGTCTTCTCCGGTTGGCGTTTGCGCTTGTGCCCAGCTTGCGAACGGCGAAACAAGAAGTACGGCGATGCCTATCCGCAGGGTGTGACAAGCCCCCGCGCGTGAGGTCCGTTTCGATCGATTTTGCATGGTGATCTTCATGACACCACCACCTGGCGGAACATGCCCGCTTCCATGTGGTAGAGCAGATGGCAGTGGTAGGCCCACCTTCCCGGCGCATCCGCGCTGACCCGATAGCTGATGCGTTGCGCGGGCTGCACCATGATCGTGTGCTTGCGAACCTGGAATTCGCCCTCGGCACTTTCGAGCTCGCTCCACATGCCGTGCAGATGGATCGGATGCGGCATCATCGTGTCGTTGACCAGGATGATGCGCAGGTGCTCGCCGTAGCGGAAATGCAGCGGCTTGGCATCGCTGAATTTTTCACCGTCGAACGACCACATGTAGCGTTCCATATTGCCGGTCAGATGCAGTTCGATGTCCCTGCCGGGTTCGCGAGGGTCAATGGAACCTCCAATCGTGTGCAGATCGGAGTAAGTCAGGACCTTGCGACCGTTGTTGCGAAGACCAATGCCGGGATCATCGAGATTGGTCCTTGGCATGTCGACACGCATGTCGACACCGGGTCCGTACTCGGTTCGGGCATGATGGGCCGTCGCCATCCCTGCCATGCCGCCCTCGGCAGATCCGTGCTGCATGCCCGCCATGCCTTGCATGCCATCCATGTGGTTCATTCCCTGCATGTCCGCCATGCCGCCGCTTCCATGCTGCATGCCACTACCCATGGCCATGGCGCCCATCATGTCTGTCATGCTCAGCCATTGCGGGGGATCAACCGCAGGCACCTCGGCCTGCATGCCCGCTCGCGGAGCAAGCGTGCCCCGTACGTAGCCGGTGCGATCAATCGACTGCGCAAACAGCGTGTACGCCTGCTCTTCGCTCGGCTCGACGATCACGTCATAGGTCTCCGCGACGGCGATGCGGAACTCGTCCACGCTGACCGGCTCGACATCCTGGCCGTCAGCGGCAACCACGGTCATCTTCAGGCCCGGAATGCGGACGTCGAAAATACTCATGGCCGAGCCGTTGATGAAGCGCAAGCGTACTTTCTCGCCTCGCTTGAACAGCCCGGTCCAGTTGTCAGCCGCAGTGGCGCCATTCATCAGGTAGGTATAGGTATGCGCGGTCACATCACCGAGATCGGTGGGGCTCATGCGCATCTGATTCCACATCTTGCGTTTGGCCAGGGCCTGGCGAAAGCCCATCTTCAATGCATCGTTGGCAAAGTCGACCGCCGTCGGTTCATTGAAGTTGTAGTAGTCGCTCATCTTCTTGAGATTGGCGAAAAGAACTTCCGGATCCTCATCGGTCCAGTCCGACAGCATCACCACATGGTCCTGCTGGGTAGGAAACCGCTCGCCTTCCTTGGGCGTGATCACGATGGGGCCGTAGATTCCGGTCTGTTCCTGAAAACGCGAGTGGCTGTGATACCAGTAGGTTCCTGTCTGATTGACAGCGAACTGATACTGGAATGTTTCGCCCGGAGCGATACCGTCAAAACTCAGGCCGGGCACGCCGTCCATGCCGGTGGGCAACAAGATGCCGTGCCAATGGATCGAGGTCGGCACGCGCAACCGATTGGTCACGCGCAAGGTGACCGTGTCGCCTTCGCGCCAACGCAAGGTTGGGGCCGGAATCGACCCGTTGACGGTCGTGGCAGAACGATGAGCGCCGGTGATGCCGGAAGGCGTTTCACCGATGCTCAGATCGAATTGTTTGCCGGATAGAGACGGGGCCGTGGTGGACGGATCGAGCGCCCAAGCCAATGATTGTCTATGCCCCAATGTGGCGACCGCGCCACCGGCCAGAAGGCCTTGCAGAAATCGTCGTCGGGAGGCCGTCATCGGCGCGACAACATGGGAATCGGAAAAACGGGAATTCATCATTATCACCATGGAGTGTTGATGGTTCGACTGCGCACCACGCGCAGGCGAAGACTGCGGTTTACCTCGCGCGTACGCGAAGCGAATGCAGACGGGGTGCCCGAAGGCACCATCAGACACTCAAGCGATAGGAGGGCGCCTCAGGTGCGGGAGGATCGGCGCAGGAAGCCCGGCTTCGATGGGGGATATAACCGACCCATGGATTTCGGCGACCACGACCCACAGAAAAGACGGCAAAGTGGCAGCTGCATGAACGCAGGCGCAGCTGCAGCGCCCGGACTTGCAACAGTCGGGACTTGGTGCGGAGGACTTCGAAAGCGCCGCACCCTTGCCCAGAGGAGAGTGACCGTTGGCCTTGCTTGAATTCGATGCCGCGGTTTCGTGGCATGAAGGCAACGCCAAGTGATCGCCCTCAGCTTCCTGCGCGAGCGTTTGCGTTTGCGAGTGGTCGTGCATGCCAAATGATGGTGCGGCCATGGCAAAAGGCGATCCGTTGAGGATCACGCCAAGACCTAAAACGACCCGCAGCAATGTCGATCGAAATCCCATTTCCTTAGAATACACCCATAGTGTCACGTTGCGCCCCGCTGACAGACGGGCGCGCTATTCGCCTCTCGTCGCGGTCGCATGCGTAGAGCAATCGACCTTGGATCTCATCAAAAGTTCTTCGTCGAGAGATAAGGCGTCACAACCGCGAATAAATCATCGTGTGGTGGGGTAAGAGCCCGTCGCACTTACACGGCGCGAACTCTTGGAAGAATTGCGTTTCATGGAGGTGAGGAATGGGACCCCCTAACCGCAGCAGGATTTCTGTTGCTGAATGGGCGGACAAGCGACCGTGCCGTAAGAGCAGAACACACAGCAATCACCTTGTTTGGGGCGTAACAGTTCCCCGCAGCCTGCGCAGTCATAAAAGAACTGGCAGGCGTTGGTCGGCATCGTCTCCGTGCTTTGATGCCCGCAGCACGGACACGTCAAAGTGCTTTGCAACTGAGGCTCAACCACCGCTCGGCCTCGCTTTGGCAGGGAATCCTGCCTCGGTTATCACACGGGCTATGTCCCCTATGCTTGCGCGTTCCGAGTCGAAATCCACCGTTACGGTTGCGGCCTTGGCATCAACTCGACGAGTCGTTACGCCGGGTATTTTTCCAGCGCTTTTTCAATGGTAAGGGGTGCATGCGGGGCACGTCATGTTCTGGACGTCGAGCACGACGTTTTGGGGACTGGCCGCAGCCGCTAGTCCCGTCGCCGCGAGGGCCACTAAAGCCAGAATAAATTTGCGCATCGATCGACTCCTAGAAAAACCAGACAACGTAATAAGGAAAGGAAAGCAATACTGCGATCAGTACCGTAGCAAGCCACAGCCACCGCCGCCGGCGGCGCACAACTTTCGGTTCCACACACGCACCGGCTGTGCGGCAAGCCGAAGTTGGTCCATACAGCGCCCAGAACGCATATGCCAAACACATCACTGTGGCCCCGCTGAACCAGGGCCGCCAGGCGTCGAGTGCCGTCAGGTTGGCGATCCAGGCACCACTGATACCAAGAACAACCAAAACTAGCGGCACGACGCAACATACCGAAGCACCGATGGCAGCCAGCGCCGCCACCCACAAGGCGGGGATCGGTGATTTGGCGTTTGGGCTGGTCATGCGCGCATACTAACCTCCGTACCAAGGTACGGAGTCAACCCATGTCCGATGTTTCGCTCACCATCAGTCGTTTGGCTGCCACTGCGGATGTCCATGTCGAAACGGTGCGCTACTACCAACGCCGCGGACTGATGAAAGAACCCCGTCGCCCGATCGGCGGTATCCGCCGCTACGGACAGCAAGACCTAACACAGTTGCTATTCATTCGACGTGCTCAAGCGATGGGCTTTAGCCTGGAAGAAATTTCCGGGCTATTGGCAGTCAGAGGCCAGCGAGCGTGTCAACAAACTCGCCAATTGACCGAACTCAAATTAGCCGACGTTCGGCAACGCCTGGCGGAGCTCCGCACACTGGAAAACGATCTGGTCGATCTGGTCGCTGAATGCGCACAGGTCGGCGAGGGAGATTGCTGTCCCACGCTCGATTTTCTGAAACACGTCGACGTCCCCACGTGACAAGTCCGTGCTGCTTAGAAGTGGCATGGCACGACACGCTCTGCGTGTTGTCGAAACACTCGGAAACCCCTTCAACGGCACGACGCCTGATACTCATGCTCTGAATCAACGATTGAATGGACCAAGTGAGGACTTCTCAATCTCGATTTCCGGGTATCTGGGTTCGGATTCCCAAACAGATTTATCGGTCTGATTCGATCTCGGGTCCTCGATGCTGCGCCGAGTCAAGGCGGCGCGTCATGAGTCACCGTTTGCTCGCACGAGGATGCTTCAAGCTGAAGCGTGGCCTTGCGAATTCCGAATCGCTCGTTCAATCCACTGGCAATCGATTCGCGCATGGCTTCGGCCGTTCCGCCGTCGGGTCCGTAGACGATGTGCGCCGTGAGAACGGGCACCGTGGATCCAAGTGCCCAGACATGCAAGTCATGAAGCGATCGAACGCCGGGAGTCGATCCAATCGCCGAACGAACCTTGTCGAGATCGATGCCCTTTGGCACGCCTTGCATCAAGATATGCCCGGCATCACGCATCAAGGATGCGCTTCTGGGTAATACCCATAGTCCGATCAACACCGCGACGATGGGATCGACCCTCGCGAATCCAGTGAACTGGATGACGATCGCGCCGACGATGACACCGACCGATCCGAGCATGTCCGCCCAAACCTCCAGATACGCGCCATGGACATTCAGGCTCTCGCCACTTCCCGCCTTGAGCAATCGCATTGAGATCAGGTTGACGATCAGACCGACGACGGCCACCACGAGCATTCCCATGGAAGCCACCTCGGGCGGATCGCGAAACCGCCCCACCGCCTCCCAGAGAATGTAGCCGGCGACCACGAACAGGAGTCCGCCATTGACCATCGCTCCGAGCGCTTCCATGCGCGCATAGCCATAGGTGCGTTTGGCGTCGGCGGGACGGCGGCTCAATCGCACTGCGAACAGGGATATGCCCAGTGCGAGGACGTCCGTGCCCATATGGGCCGCGTCAGAGAGCAGCGCGAGACTGTTGGTAAGCAGACCGCCGACGATTTCCGCCACGAGAAAAATCGCCGTCAGGCCGAGCGCCCACCACAACGGGCGCTCGTGACTGGATTCTGTTACGCCATGATCATGTCCTGCACCCATGTGTGTCTCCTCGGAACGAGTTGTGTGATTTGTCCAGAGGCGTCCGCGTACCCCGCGTCGCCGGTTGAGCAGCGGTTCGCAGAATCCTTCAGCTCGGCGGTTCGGTCGCACCAATGGCAAAGGCCTGCTCCACGGCGGCGACATAGACCCAGCCGGCAGCGGCCTGTCCGGTCCGACCGACACGGAGGAAGATCTCCACCGCGCGACTGACTTCCTCGTCCTCGCAGAACAGCTCCATCTGCATTTCGCTGATGACACGATCACCGAAGTCCACCGAGTACTCCTGTTCCCGCGCACGTAGTGCGCGGAGTAATCCTTTGACGTCGAAAAGGTTTAATTTCCGAAAGCCCGCATCTTCCAGGGCGCGGACCAGATCCGACGCCCGGTTGCGATGCACGAATGCCTTGATCTGCTTCATGGCGTTTCCTCCTCGGTTCTTGCCTTGAGTGATCGCTGTTCTGCGCGGTTCTCCAACCATTCGTAGAGAACCGGTAGCAGCACGAGGGTAAGCAGGGTCGAAGTGATCAAACCGCCGACCACGACTGTCGCCAGCGGCCGCTGGGTTTCTGCGCCGACACCGCGCGACAGCAGCATCGGAACCAGGCCAAGAATCGCCACGCTTGCTGTCATCAGCACCGGGCGCAGGCGAAGGGCTGTGCCTTGGAGAACCGCCTCGCGCACCGCGAGCCCTTTGTCGCGCAGTTCATTGAGAAAGCTCACCAGCACGATGCCATTAAGCATGGCCACGCCGAACACCGCGATGAATCCGATCGCCGAGGGCACAGAGAGGTACTGCCCGGTGACGAACAAGGCGAGCAGCCCGCCAATGGTGGCGAATGGCACATTGGCTAGGATGAGCACCGCGTATTTCACCGAATTGAAGGCGGTGTAGAGCAGTACGAAGATGAAGAAGATCGTGATCGGCACGATCAAGGCGAGTCGGGCCAAGGCACGCTGCTGATTCTCGAACGCGCCACCCCATTCGATCCAGTAACCGGACGGCAAGGTCACCTGCTGGCCGATCGCCGCTTCGGCATCCTTGACGAAGCTGTCGACGTCGCGGCCACGCACATCCATCTGGATGACGGCATAACGCTGCAGTTGCTCGCGACGTACGAAGGAATAGCCTTCGGCCACACTGATGTCGGCGACTTCTGACAACGCCACCAGGGCGCCGGTGGCCGAGCGCAATGGAATTCGGCGCAAGGCCTCGACGCTGTCGCGGGTTGCCTCACTCAGACGCACCGCGATATCGAAGCGCCGAACGCCATCGAGCAGCACGCTGACCGGTTCGCCACCGAGACCGTTGCGCACGATGGTCAAAACGTCATCAGCGTTCATCCCGTGGCGGGCGAGCTCGTCGCGATCGACCTGGATGCGGATCTGCGGCTTGCCGACATTCGCCTCCAGCGAGAGATCGGCAACACCCTCGACGTTCGCGAGTACATCTTTCAACTGGGCACTGATACGGTCGAGTTGCTGCAGATCCTCACCATAGAGCTTGAGGGCCAGCGTTGCCCGCACACCTGAGATCAGTTCCTCGACGCGCATTTGGATCGGCTGGGTGTAACCGGGCACAACGTTGGGCACCACTTCCTCGAGCGTTTCCTGCATGGCTTCTTCCAACTGCTTGATGTCGCGCCCGCTGATCCACTCGTCCTCCGGTTTCAGTGCGGTATAGATTTCCATGTAGTTGACGTCGGCCGTCTCGCCCTTTTCCGCGCGACCGATCATCGCCAGCGTGGTTTCCACTTCAGGAAACTTCTTGAACGCCTCCGAGATCGTGTTGCTGGTGGCGATGGATTCGTTGAGCGAAGTGGATGGGATGCCGGTCACGCGCCACATGATTGAACCCTCCTGCAACTGCGGCATGAATTCCTTGCCGAGAAACGGGAACAAGGCAAGGCTGACCAGCAGCGCCAACACCGCACTGACGACGACGATCCGTTTGCTGGCGAGCGCCTTGTCGAGCAGGGGCCGGTAGCCCCGCTTGATTCGTGCCACCAGCCAGGTATCGCGCTCCGGCTTCGGCTTGAGGATCAAGGAAGCGAGCACGGGGATCAGGGTCAGACTCAGGACCAGCGAGCCTGCCATGGCGAAGGCGATGTTGAAGGCCATCGGTTTGAACATCTTGCCTTCCAGTCCTTCCAGTGCGAACAAGGGCAGGAACACAACGATGATGATGATGATCGCGAAGGCAATCGGATTGGCGACCTCGCGGGCCGCGGTCAGAACGGCAGCCGTGCGATTGACCTTTTCGCCATGTTCAAGACGTTCGGCCATGACCCGAAAAGCATTCTCGACCATGACCACAGCACCGTCGACCATCATGCCAATACCGATCGCGAGCCCCGCCAGCGACATCAAGTTGGCGGAGAGCCCGGCTTGGCCCATGCCGATGAAGGCGATCAGCATGGCCAGTGGCAAGGTGACGATCACGACCAAGGCCGAGCGTAGTTCGCCCAGAAACAGGAACAGGATAATTGCGACCAGGATGGAGCCCTCGATCAGCGCGCGCACAGCGGTTCCTACCGCCTTGTTGACGAGATCGGTGCGCTCGTAGATCGGCTTGAGCACCATGGTTTTGGGCAGGGCGTCGCGTACGACGTCGAGTTTGCCCTTGACCGCCTCGACCACCGCTTTCGCATTTTCGCCAATACGGGCCAGGGCCATGCCGAGGACGACTTCCTGGCCATCGCGCGTCACCGCACCGAATCGCGGCGCGGGGGCTTCCACCACGGTGGCGACGTCACGCAGGTACACCGGCACGCCATCCTCGGCCTTGAGCACGATCCCGCCGATATCGGCGGTCGATATGAGCAGACCCAGGCCGCGCACGAGGAACTGCTCACGTCCGACATCCATGACGTTGCCACCGACCTGACCGTTGTTGGCCGGGATCGCATTGATCACATCGCTGAATCCAAGCCCACGCGCATAGAGGCGTTGCGGATCGACCAGAATCTGATATTCACGCTCGCCTCCGCCCCAGGACGAGACATCGTCGACGCCCGGCGCGGTGCGCAGGACGAGTCGCACCATCCACTCCTGCCAGGTACGCAGATCCATATCACTGACCTGCGCCGGGTCGACACCGGGCGCGCGCTCGACCGTGTACCAGAACACCTGACCGAGGCCCGAGGTGTTTGGACCCATGCCGGGTTTTCCGTAGCCGGGCGGCAAACGATCACCGATTTCCTGCAGGCGTTCGTTGACCAGTTGGCGTGCGAAATAAATGTCCATGTCATCTTCGAAATAGACCGAGACATAAGACAGTCCGAACAGGCTAACCGAGCGGATCTCCTGCACCTTCGGCAAGCCGGCCAATGCGGACTCGATCGGCGTTGTCAAAAGCAGTTCGACGTCCTCAGCGGCCAAGCCGGGCGACTCCGTGTACACATTAACTTGTGCCGGGGTGACGTCCGGGAACGCATCAATCGGCACGTCGTGCACGGCGCGCAAACCGAGAAAGGCGACCACGGCAAAGACGATGATGATCAGAAATTTGTAGCGCAGGGAAAATTCAACCAGACCGTTCAACATGACGGACCTCCGCCCAGTGACGGGAAGGAATCAGTGACCATGTCCTTCTCCCATTTGCGCTTTGAGAATCTGGGATTTCAAGGTGAATGCGCCGGTCACGACGACGGTGTCGCCCGTTTTCAATCCCTCGCGGATGACCGTGTGGTCACCGATGACATCGCCGACGCGAACCGGCACAGGGGCAAATGCGCCGTGTTCATCACGGCGAAAGACGACCGTCTCCCCTTCAATCTGCACCAACGCACCGTTCGGAACCGACAGCGAGTCTGACGTTTGCGATTGCGCGGAAGCCAATCTGCCGGCCTCGAAATACACATCGACGTAATCACCTCCATGCAGTCGATCGTCCGGGTTTGGCACCTCCACACGAACAGATGCATTGCGTGTGGCTTCGGAGGTCCGGTGCGCGCTGTGCATGACCGTCCCGGGCATGCGTTGGCCACCGGCGATAACGGTTGCCGGCGCTCCCGCCTGCACGCGAGACACCGCGTCCGAAGGCAGCTTGGCGTCAACCCAGACGGTCGATTCATCAACGAGACGAAACAGCGGCTTGCCGGGTTCGATGCGCTGACCGACGACAAAATCATCTTCCGTCAGGCGTCCGGCGTGCGGTGCAGTCAATGTGAATTCACCGTTGCTGCGTCCCGCAGCAGCCCCGGGCAGGCCATAGGCGCGTGCCGCAGCCCGCGCTCGGTCTACAGCCACCTGGGCCTCCTTGATACGGCGACCCGAGACGGCCTCGCGGCCCAAGGCCGACACCCGACGCCACTCCTCTTCGGCAATGCGCAAATCGGCCTGGGCATTGGCAACTTCAACACTGGACAAGGTCACAAGCGCGGCGCCGGCTTCAACTTCATCACCGATCCGCGCATGGCGACGGACAACGAGCGCTTCGACGCGAGGCGTGATCAGTGTGGTGCCATAGGCGTTGTCGATCACTTCGCCAGGGGCGCGCAGCTCCTCGGTCAGCAAACTGGGTCGGAGGGTCTGCGATTGGACACCGGCGGCGGCCAATGCTGCCTCGTCCATGCGTATGCCGGATTCGGAGGCTTCTTCCTCCGCATGCTTGCCTTCCTCACCTTGATGTCCGGATGTTGCGGACTTATCCAGTTTGACTTGCGCGTGCTCGGCCGGGCCGGCCGGACCCGATTCATCGGCTGACTTTGAGCAGGCGGACAGAGAAAGCACTAGAGTCGACAACAGTAGCGGGCAGAACAGTGTGCAAACTTTCATGGGAATAGTGCTCATGGCGTGGCCTCCAGTCCGGACCAGCGTTCGAGCTGACCGATGGCGGCGAGATAGTCGGTGTAATTGCGCCAGACGCGTGCTTCGAGTTCGGCACCGGCCAGGGCCGTGTCGAGGGTCTGCTTAAGCTGCAAAAGATAGTCGGCGGTCGATAACTCCCCCTCGCGCCACAGGCGTTCGAGCAGGTCGGCACGTCGGTCCACATCGGTGCCGCGGCTGGATTGCCAGCGATCCCAGGCGGTCCGCGAGATGGCGTAGCTTTCGATGACGCGACGGTTTTCGGTACTGAGTTCCAGCGTTACGCGCTCGGATTCGGCCTCGGCCGCATCCGCCTCGGCCTGCGCCGCGATCACCTCGGCGCCGTAGGAGTTGCGCACAAAGAGCGGTACGCGCAGCGTGACGCCGATGACGTTGTCGCTGAAACTGCCATAGTCGATGCGTCCACCGTTGACGCCGAGCGTGGGATCGGCGATCCGGTTGCGTCGGGCGACGACGACTTCGCGCTCAGCCGCCGATGCGGCAGCATGCGCCACCTGCCAATCCGGTAGTTGCTCAATATCAGCGGCCGTTGCCGTTGGTTCGGGAAGGGTATCGGTCGGAAGTACGGTGGCTGTCACCGTATCTCCGGCTCCGCCCACCGCGCGGAAGCGCGCCTCGGCGTCGGACCGCTCGGACTCCAGTTGGGACTGCTGAACTTGCGCCTCATCACGCGCCAGTGCGGCGAGGTCGCGTTCCAGACCTGAAATGTCATCGGCGGAATATTGCTTGTCAGCCAAGGTTGCAAAGCGCGTGACCAGCGCCATTCGGCGCTCGCCAATCCCGACGCGCTGAGTGGCGGTGAGAAGGTCCGCCCAGCCATTGAACCATTGACGAGCGAACTCGCGACGCCGCACCCGGGCCTCGGCGACGGCCTGATCGACCCGGGATTCTGCTGCTTCGCTGCGAGCCCTGCGCTTGCCGCTCAGGTCCAGAGTTAGGCTGACGCCAGCCGTGCTGGTGCGATCCGGACCTTCCTTGTTGGAATTGAACTCAAGCTCGGGGTTGTAGAGCGGTTGACCGGCGGCATCTCGACGCGCATTGGCCGCAGACAACTCGGCCTCCGTGACGCGAAAGCGGGGATGCTGCTGCCAGGCCGCTTGAAGGGCGCTACGGAGTGCGAGCGGGGCCAAGGAGCCGTCGCGCTCCGCCGATGACGAAGCGCCCTGTGCAACATTTGAGAAACAAATGGCGACCGCCAGACACGCGACCGTGCACTGTCGCGTTGAACGAAATGAAGGCATGAAACAATCCTCTGAATACAAGTCAGCTTTCGGCGAATACCGCCAAAAGGAAGCAGTGACTTGTTCAGACGATCGGTGGGCGCAGCTCTCTGGCGAGAGGAATATTGCTGCTCGTACTGGTGACCCGTTCCGGTCCAGAGCAAGCAACGATGGACGGCATGATCGGTTGCACGGGTAACACGGCAGCCGCCTGGTGACAGCCGCAATGCTCGCAGGCACCGTTCAGATCAAACGGGTTCTCACCTGTGGGCTCACTGGACTCTGCGACAAGAGTGACTCCGTCGATGGACGCTCCAGCGCCTTGGGCAAGATCCAACATGTCATGCGCCGTGCAGGCGACAAACCCCATCAGCTTCAGCGCAAACACCAGCAACAGCAGCACCGGCAATCGCGAGGATTGGCGCAATGTTGTCAGTATGGCGGGTGAGGAGCGGAGTCGCATCGGGTAACGATACAGGGGACTTGCGGTGTTACAAAATTTCGTTTCAACGTCCGGACAGGACCTATGCGCACACGAAAGTGCGCATTTCTTCAATGTGTATCAAACGAAGAGGGCCTCGCAGACACAGGTCCTACAACACAAGCATCCGCAATAAAGCGACCAAGACCGCGCTGGTCATCCTTGCCAAGGTGATTGCAAAACGCCGTCGACCTGCTCACCTTCGCCACAGCAACTGACTATCTTCGCCGGCGGAACTGACTACAGCCGGCGACCACGTTGCCCATGCCTCGCTCATTCCTGGCATCAAACCTGACCACCATCGCAAGCGGTCCCGGCTAGATTCGCTAGTCGGCACCTATCGTGGTGTTTTTTCGGCTTTCCGAAGCGCGAGCACCGTCGCCAACGGCATGAAGAGTGTCAATGGGGAGTTGGGCAGAACAATGAAACCGTGATGCACGTAGAAGGCAGCTGCTGAAGCGTCCTTGGCATACACCATCAAGGCGTGGGCGGCGATCTCGGAGTGGGTGGCGCGGTTGAGCGCATCGGCCAGCAAGGCACCGCCCAAACCCCGATCCTTGAATGCCTGATCGACAGCCAAGCGACCCATGCGAACCGCAGGCACGGTCGGATAGCGCGGCAGCTTCTTGCCGCTGCTGGCCGGAAGATCGGCCAGCAGAATGCTGGCTGATGCCAAGGTGTAGTAGCCCGCTATCTGCTGCTTTCCATCCAGCGCCACAAAACAGGCAGCGACGCGACGACGCATATCCTGGGTGACCTGCTCTCGAAAGTAGCGATCGAGCGCTTCCGAGCCGCTATTGAACCGGGTTCGGTCATGCGCTTGATCGAGCGGCACAAGCAGGAACGGCGGGTCGTTCATTCAACGCGCAAAAGTTTTTTGCGACGAGCAAAAGCACGTTTCAGAGCCGGGGACGGCCGGGGTGGTGACAACAACGCCTGTGCAAAGCACTGCTGATCAGTCAGCGACAAGCGGACGACTTCGGCTCGCTCGATGGCACGTTGCGCAGCAACCTGCACGGCATCGATCACGAAATCCGTCATGGTCCGGCCTTGAAGCTCGGCGGCACGTTTGAGCATCGAATGCAGATCGGTACTGATCCGGGCTTCGAGACGGGCGGTAGAAATGGATGTGGGCATGGTCTTGTCCTCCTGACGCAAGCATACGGCATATTGCCGTACAAGAACACGCATCAGAACCTTACCGTTCCGGTTTAGTCGGCCGATTCCTGCAAGGATCTTGCTACCGTCGCAGCACGATCTCCAGTTATTGCTTTATCCCCACGATGTCCAGCCGCCCCCCCTCTCGGCACTCAGTGCAAAGGCGGCTTTGAGCACGCGCAGGCGCTCCGCTTGGCTGAGCGTCCTACCCATTGAGGCTGGGTCGGTATCGAGCCCAATGCCGACGCGATCGGCTAGCACCAGATAGATGGTGTGCATAGCCGCTTTCACCGGCTGCTCGCCAGGGCCACCCGGCATCCAGACCGGCTCAATGCCGTGAACCACGTATAGCGCGCGGAACGAAGCGACAGGCATTTCCCGCGCGCCACGTTCATAGCTGGCATTCCATAGGCGCTAACCGACAAGACAAGTGAATCTGCAGAAGCACCTTGGCTCAAATTCGAAGTAGCACGCACAGCCTTCAGCCGGTGACTCTGTAGGAGGTTCTGCGAGGTTGTTGCGAGACTGCTCATACGCGCCGGTGAATCGCATTCAGATTGCGGGCATTTTCAATAACAACAACGGCACGACAATTAACCGTCGCCCAGCTGGTATGCCAGTTGCCGATGCCGGGCAAGTCAGTTGCCTATCCTGGTCAATTCTGCTGGCAATGGTTGGTCAGCAAGCTGGCAAAATTCACCCACGATAAAGTTTCCTAATCGTCTTTTCAGTCTTCCTCCAATTTAATCCAGCGGAAAACCATTTAGTTTCTGAGAGCTAGGATAGATGTGCGTTTAGCGTTTCGGTGCGCGAGAACGAGCGAGTTTGCGTGGCTTCTTTTGGCTACACATCTCTTTGAAGACTGGTGCATGGCGAGCCAAAAATACATGCATTGAGTCTTTGAAGAGAAGGATCTCTTCAGGAAGGGCGATGCGCAATCCTCGGCAAATGTCCTTCGCGTAGGAGACTTGGCTGGCGGTTGGCGGTATCAGATCTTCGTCAAGAATTTCGGCTAACGTGGCGAGGAATCGCTCCTCGAACGTGGCTACACCGCTCGGACACATGCATCGTTGCAGCTGGATTCGCAATGCGTAGCGAACTTCCGGGCTGACCGCTAGTTCCCAGGACAAGTCGAGGTCGTCGTCCACCAATCGAATTCCCACAGCCTTCTCGCCTGGCTATACATATAAGTAGTCTATATCTAAGGGAGTAGCCTTAAAAGTACCGCCTGCCTAACGTCGCCGCATGGACAAGGTGACGCTACAAACTAGGCTTGGTGCGGCGATCCGTGAGCGCCGCGAGGCATCTGGCTTCAGCCAGGACACATTCGCTGACTGTATTGGTATGCACAGGGCGTACTACAGCGCCATTGAGCGCGGTGAGCGCAACGTTACGCTGTCAACGCTGTTCCGGGTGGCGACTGGCTTTAAGACGACGATTGCCAAGCTAATGGCTGAGGCATCGCTCTGACAAAAAGCTGTCCGGGACGGGTGCAGGGATCTTCGCGTTACGCAAACGGTCGATTGAAATCAGTCTGTCAGCCACGGTGATCGGCGGCAAATCTATCTCAACCGGCGAAAGTCGTTGCCTTATCGTAACCGGCGCGGGCTAGGGAGATCTGATGTTGGATCGATTTCGGGACAAACGGGAAGTCGCGTTGGCGTGATCGGAGGCGAGTGCTGCGTTTGCATCATTTCGATCCAGTCTTCGCGTCGAATCGGTACGGCGCGCACATCAGTCGGCGAGACTATAGGCAGCAGCTCAGGGCGATCTAGCAGCGGCAAGAATACATGAGAGAAAAGAGAGCTCCGTAGAGGTTCAAATTGCGGCAAATACGACCATCTTTCGAATGCTGCGGACGCAAGATCGCGATGCACTTCGAGTTCCGGCGCATTGGTCAAACAACTTTCCAGAATTAGTGCTGCCAACAAGCTGAGAGAGTCAGGTGATAGCGTATCGGTGAACTCGGCCATGACTTGACGATAAGACTCCCGAATCTCCTCGTCAGGAGCGGCGACAAGCGTATGGAATGCTTCCTCGCCAATGAAACTCCGACGCTCATCGACGGTGGGGCGAACTAGCCCCATAGCTTCGAGGCTCGCTTCGATACAGTAGCGGACATCTTCCAAAGGCGGAAAGCGTGTCGACGCCAGCCACCAAAGGCTGCAATCCATCCATCTGCTGCTTCCAGGCACGAGTCTCTCGCCCAGCTCGACGGCATCAAACTCAAGGCAGTAGTAGTTTTTGGGGGCTTCAGTCTGATCCTTGCTCTTCGGCCCGGACGGATTGCGGACTGCAAGCGTCCAATCATCGTCGAGTTCGAGGTGTTCCTCGTCAGCAGGAATCTTCCACCCTAGTCTTCGAGGACTCGTCCCCGAGTGGGCAACCCCTTGTAGACCCTTTGCGTTCGGCCTGCTTTCGACCGGAAGCTTATGCCGTTGCTGCACCAAGAGATGCTCGAGCGCCGACCAACTCATGTCGGCCGGGCCGGATGGGTGCTGCCGTTCTACTTCATGACGCAGGCCCCGGGCCCAGACCTGGTGTGCGAGGCGAAGAATTTTGGGTTCCAGAGGCCTGCCCATTTCCTTGGAAACTCACCGTTTCGAATCGTCGACGGCTTACTGTACAGGCGCTAGGCTTCCAGTTCGACACACACAAGCCCTGACATGCCGATTTCAATGTCTCCTGTCTCTCCTCTACCCGCCCTGCCCGATTACGCGGCGGAACTAGTCCGTCTCTACGGTCCGGTGGTTGGAAGCAAGGACATCTCAAGAATATTGGGCTACGCAAGTCCTGATGCGTTTCGGAAGGCTCGCTCCCGCAAAACCATCCCAATCCGGGTGTTTCGGCTTCCCGGACGGCGCGGATACTTCGCATCCACATCGGAAATTGCACATTGGCTATGGAACGCGGTCGAGAACAGCAGCGCACACGGCCCGGTTCTACATGAGCATGCCAAGTAGCAGTAAGCGAAATTTCAAGCGGAGCCAACCAGAGAAAACGGCAATGCCCTAAACGCATGTACAGATCGACCTGCCGCCCTGTTTTGAGCACAAGAGGAGGTACGCAACACCCGGCGGGGGATGCCGGACTGCAGCATCAATCGCCCAAAAAAAAACGGAACCCGGCTAGGGGTCCCGCGACGCCTTCTTGGAAGACGACTCAGCTATAAGCGTCGCATTTTTTTCGGGTCTACGTCAATCACTGCCTTCCTCAAGGCAGAAATGTGAGCTATCAACATGACCGTTGACCTTGATTCCGCCCTTGCCTTCGCAGAGGCAACTGAAACCGACCCGTCCCAACAGGACTTCAACTTCGGCAGCAGAAACCTTACTGCGAACCACGCCGACCAGCGCCAGCGTGTGTGGCACGTGTCCCGCACTGTGCAGTTGGGTGTGATTTCGCCCATGCGCCTGAAGGTAAAGATCTGTCCGCTGACGCGGTGTGTGCTGAGCTTCAGCTTGCACCCTCTCACCGGCGACTAATCGAAGGCGCTCTCGCGTCTGCACTGAGCCTGATTCCTGCGCCGCTGACGGCGGCGCAGTCCTTCGTTGTCGCGCCGCGCACGCGGTGCCACTGAGCTGTACGTGCATCGACACGTGCGGCGGAGCTATGCCATGACTTCAGGAACTGCTTCGACCTCTCGGGTGGAAACCACTCCCAATGCAGCACACTCCATCAATACCGAACTTCCCTTCCAGCCACGAAGGTTGAACCGCGGAGAGCGGAGTCGCCACTTAGCTCACGTATTTTTCTCACCACGCAACAACCGGGTAGTCACCGTTGCGGACACGATCAACGCGGCAGCGGCGATGAAATTTGAGTTCCAAGCGACGCTCGCGGCCTATGTCGAGCGCCCGCGCCGGCTCCAACTTACTCCGCGCCAGCAGATCGATGTCGCATTTTGGACGCGGGCAAAGACCGGCGAGGAACATTTCGTGATCACGGTTCCTGACTCAGGAACCATTGGGAGCACGACCGGCATGGTTTCGGTGCGCGATCCCGATTTGCTCGCCGATGTGGCCAAGCGCCATGAGATCGTTCTGCACACTCTGACCGAAGCAACGCTGCGCTCAGAGATGGCGTGGCTTAAGGTATGCAACGAACTCCTTTTGCACGTCTGGGAGTACTCCCGTCAGCCCGCGCGCACGGTCATCCGCCATCAAATCGAGGGGCATCTTCTGCAGGTGCCGCGGGTCAGCCTCTCGGCGCTCGTGCGCAGCCTTGCCTTCACCGAGACAGCCGTTAAATCCGTCGTCGCTGCCATGGTGCACGAAGGAAGTATCCGGCTTGTGGATTACACGCCGGGACTGATCGATGCGGTTTTGGAGGTGGGAAATGCGTAATCCCATCCCTGTACTCGATGCTTGCGTGCTCAGGTCTTGGTACATGCCCAAGGTAGCTGATCTTAGAGAGGCTGTGCGGCCCAGCTTTCAGAGCGCCTGTGCGGCGCTAACCGCTGCCATAACCGGCGAGCTCAGCCTCTCAGTGGCAGCAAAAAAAAACAATATCTGTCGTAAGCGGCTTGGCAACATTTTGCGACGAGCGCCCAAGATCGCGCCTGATGGCGAGCCCTATGGCTACCGTGTCTGCGTGCCGTGGGGAGCGTACTGCCCGATTGATGAATCGCCCGGTGGAGAGACCGGCGAGACAGCGATGTCACGAGAGTCTGGGCCTCATGCGATGCGCACGTTTCTGCGCGCGCAGCCCAACATCGCAAAATTGATTGAGGCGTATCACCATCCCTTGCCATCTGGAAGGACGCCCCGCTCGTTCGATCGACTCCATGCGGCGATCGTGACCGAGCTCAAACGCTTGGACCTTCGCGACTACTACCCGCTCAATCAAGCGGACCAAGGTCGCCGTGCATTGCTTCGCTTCATCCGAAAACGCCGCATCGATCTGGCTCCGATGGGCTCAATCGAGGGAGGCGAAGTGACGCCAACTGAACTCGATGAGTTGTTCGTTGGCAAACCATTCGACCGCACCGAATTGGATGCGCACCGGATAGACGTTGAGGCGGTGCTCGGAGTAGAGCTGCCAAACGGAGGCGTCGTCAAACGCGCCGTCACTACCATGTGGCTGATCGTTCAGGTCGAGACTCGCTCAAGGGCCATCTTTGGCTGGGTGCTGCGCGTAGGTGCCGGCTACAACAACTTGGACGTGGCCGAGTGTCTAGCAAGATCTATCGCTCCTTGGCAACGCAGCGACCTTACGATTCCTGGATTGGAGTACGCGCCCGGTGCGGGGATGCCCTCGGGGATGCTCGGAGACATGTCTCTGTGGCGCCCTCGCAGCGTCGCGCTGGACAATGCATTGGCACACTGGGCACACGATCTGGAGCAGGCGGTCGCGCGCGCGCATGGCGCGCGCTTCATCTACGGCAAGGCGCATGAGCCGCGCTCACGGCCGATTGTCGAACAGTTCTTTTCGCGACTCGAGCGAGGGGCGCTACGCCATGTTCCGGGGGGCTTCGAACCGGCCACGCGACTTGGCGAGAAAAAGATCCGCATAAGCAACTTTGGTCCGGATGACGTGCCCATCCAACTGCACCTGCTCGAGGAGCTGCTGGGCGTGATCATTGCGAACTACAACGCCACGCCTCACCCGGCGCTTGGGCATCTTAGTCCGCTGCAGTTTCTTCAAATGCATAAGGCTCGCGCGTTCGACTTCGTCGCCCATCCCGATACTGCAGCGGGCGATGCCGACGACATGGCGAGCACACTTGTGTCGCTTCGCGTTCATGGGAACCGCAAAAAGGGCGTGATGCCGCACGTGAACTATATGTACGCACGCTATCGCAGCCCTGAACTTGACCAACGCTGGGAGCTGGTCAACACGAAGGTCCTCGCGCGAATCTCCCGCCGAGATTTGCGTAGCTTTATCCTTATGCGTTCCGCGACCACGCCACTACTCCGGGTCCGCGCTGCCGCCCCTTGGGGTGCGACCATTCACGACGAAACCACACGTACGCTGATTATGCGATGGGCCAAGTTGCGCACGGGCTTTCGCATCGTTGGTAGCGATTGCGCAATCGCATCCTACGTCAACTACCTCAAAAGCATCGCACAGCAGTCTTCGACCGCCGTCGACCAATTGGCGCGAATCGACCAGTTGCACAACGGTCAGGCGCCGACGCACCGGCCAATGCCCGCCGCACCCTTGAAGATCCCCAAGGGTGGCTGGCGCAGCCTCGATTCCTCGGACAGCTAAGTCACCGACACGCGAATCGTTTCGACATACCTCCATAGAGCTATGTCGGCGTTAATGCGTATCGGACCTGCTTTCGTCTGCTCACCATTCGCCCAAGGATTTCGAATGACCGATCTCTTCGACGCAACTCATCCGATCCACATTCCAAACGGTTACTCGGTCTACACAAAGTCTCACGAGTACCTCATCAACTTCATCTTGGCCAACATCTCAGAAGGACATCACGGTTGCTCAACTTACGGCGGAGGTGGGCTCGGCAAGACTGTGGCTCAACAGCACCTCACGGACAACGCCTCGCGTTGGTTGGTTGACGAACACGATCGTCAGTTGGGTGTGGCCGCGCGCATGGTTATGCCCAGCGGCCTGAGACGCTCAGACCGAGCGTTTTGGACGGCAATGAGCACGCGCCTGAAGCTGACCAATTCCATCCGATTGGACAGCCACGTAGCGATCGAGAAGCTTGTCAATTGGATCCGTTCGCGCTGTGGCCAAGCTCGCGTGCGCAGGATGGTCCTCTTTATTGACAATGCCCAGCGGATCACGGACGCCGAGTACACCTATCTTGAGGAGCTCGATAGCATGGTCCTCGAGGATCGTCTCAGCCTCTTTCTCGTCTTGGTTCGCCAGAGCGATTCGGAAGGTGTCGACATTGGCGACGACTGGATTGACCGCCCTTCGCACACGGTCCGCCGTTGGTTCATGGACACCGCACCGTTTCGGCCGCTTTTCGGCCTGTCCGACGTCGCTCACGCGCTGGGCGGATACGATCGAATTCTGACGTGGCCCACGCCAGATATGCCTTTTTCGCGCTATTTCGCGCGCGAGGCGTTTGATCGCGGGTGGACGCTAGCCTCGGAGGCCAAGCTAATCGTCGAGACGGCGAACGCTTTGCGCAAGGAATACAAACTTCCTCCAAGTGAAGCGTGGCCCATGGCAACGTTTACGCTGCTGGTGCACTACCTTCTCTCCGATATTGCCGCGCGCCGTCCGGACTTTAATGGCTTCACAGCAGAGGACGTCCGCGTTGCGCTATTGGGCACTGGCTACCTGCGCCTGGAGTTCGTGCGCGCCAAGATGAAAATGCCGATGCAGGAATCTGCCGAGCGGAAAACCGCCTGATGTCTTGGAGCGATGTGATCCAGGGAGCGCGTACGTCCGCCATCATCGGGGCCGAGCTCGAGCCCTATCCCTACATCTCTGGGTTTGGCTTGCTGATGCGGCTAACGCGCCTCGGAGCGCTCACCCCGCCGGAGATCTCGGCGTTCGGTTTTCGCAATCGCTCAGAAGTCGATGTTCTAACTGCGACCCAGCAGCTTCGGGCATCCGCGCGGCTCATGCTGCATGCAGTCGGCTTGCAGGAAACACGAGTCGGCAGTCATTGGACACATGAGCGATGGAGCCCCGCCCGGCTCGGGGGCGTGTTCGACGCGAATCCGCGGCCCGTGCGTCATTGCTTGGAGTGTGCGGCCCACGGGTACCACTGCACTCTTTTCCAGCTTCCTTCGATCGAACTTTGCCCATGGCACCAAGCGCCACTAGTCGATTCCTGCCCGAACTGTCCGAGACCGCTCTGGTCGCGATTCGATCGCGAATCCAAGCTCGGCCGCTGCGAATGTGGCTTCGACCCCTTTAGCCCAACTGTCGCTTCAGTCGACATGTGGGAGTTTCCTACCGAGGCGGCAAATGCTTGGGCGACGGAATACCTAGAGTGGGCGGGTGCGGAACGCGTACACCGCTGGATCGCGGCGGACTCAAGCTCGCCCGCGCTTGGAGAAGGACTTGCTGCACTCCTGTCACCGCCTGCGCTTATCCAAACGCCTTCGCTCAAGCAGCGCCCGTCTCGATGTACGGGTTTCAGGAAGATCATTCACTTCAAGAAAACGTAGTAAAGCGGCCGGATTGTTTCATTGCGCCCCATGGGGTTTCAGGCGAAAGAGGAACTTGGCTAAATCTGACGGCGATCGATCCTGCGGCTCTCCTAGCGTGTCGAGTTGCTCTTGATAGCTTTCTAAAGGTGCTGACGCGCGAGGCCCCTGTCGTCGATCGCGCACCCCGCGCTCAGCAGTCGGAGGCTATAGATTGCGTACGTGGGCGGCGTCATTTGGCGGACGCGCTAACCGCCATAATCATTCGTGGCTATCGCCAAGGGTTGCAAGCCGTACTACGGTACATCATGGGTCATCCAGCTGAGAGCACGAAGAAGTCTTGGTTCACACCGATAGTCGAGTTCGACGGGCGCGACCACGAACTGATTGTTGTCCGGCTTTGCTGGGTTGCCGGTGCGCCTCCGCGCTTGAGGCGGGCTGATGACTTTCCTCAAGGCAACGCAATACTAGAGCCAGAAACGCGGAGGAAACGGAGGAAGCAAGCAGCTAGAGTCAAGTAGGCGCGAAACGCTCTCACGCGATAGCGAATTGGGGGCGGTTTATCCTGCAACTTGCTAAATCGGGGGCGATTCTTGGTGGATTGCCAAATTTGTGGCGGTTTGTCTGCACTTACCTCATCGGTCAAACCACTCCCGCCTTTCTATGTATATCAATATAATCAATAACTTAAGTTTGTGGTGGTTTCAGGTTGTCAGACACCTCGAACTGAAGGAAGTTGAAACTTCCGCCGTGCATTACATCAAGTACACCACCAGATGGTTGCGCTTGCCGCGACAGTGTTGTCCGCAGCCCGATTCACGCGCCATCGGCATTTACGCTCGCAGCGTCCCGCAACACAATGGCTTCCTCGCGCGCGGCTATTTGCCCTCCGCAGACGACAATCGACGATAGAGGACCGACGCACGCATATGCTTACCCCAACTGCAATCAGCGCACTACTACTCCTAGCCAGTCCGACCAAAGAAACTACCGAACGAATAGCGCTGGTACAAGACGCATGCGCGGGGTTAGAACTTGCGTGGAAGGCACACCTAGTGCGCGACTATCACGTAAAAGGACACACCGCCGACGGATTACCGTTCGAATGCGCGGCGAGCGATAGCCACGAGCTACATGACAATACTGATAAACCAACTCAAAAGCGCAAGTAATCCCGACACCGAGTGCAATTGCCAAGGGGGAACGTAGCAAGCCGACGACCGATATGGTTCTGAGACGCGCTCAGAACCAGAAGCGCACGCCGGCGACCCAGCGGGTGTCAATGGCGGGCTCATCCCCTGCGCGGGCGAAATCCGCCGTGCGTCCCAGCGCCTGCTCGCGAACGATGCCGAGATACGGTGCAAATTGCCGGGTGACTTCGTAGCGCAGGCGCAAACCTGCCTCGATCGATGACAGGCCTGAGCCGATGCCGCGGCGCGCATCCGATTTTCCGTGGGCTTCGAGTTCGACCAGCGGTTGCAAGACCAGACGATTGGTGAGCAGCAATTCGTACTCCACCTCGAGGCGTGCAGCAGTTTGGCCGGACTCGCCGATGTACGCGGTGGCCGCCACTTCGAACTTGTAAGGCGCAAGGCCCTGCACGCCCAGCGCAACAAAATCCTGTGCCGGGCCGGGCTGGAAATCATGGCGCATTCCGACCACGAGATCCCACCACGGGGCAACCGCACGGCCATACAACACCTCCAAGTCGGCCCCTTCCGTGTGCCCGCCTGCGCGCTCACCCTCCGAACGCAGCCAGAGCTTGTGGATATCGCCACCGACCCATGCCTGCCCTTCCCAGGCCATGCCGCCCGGACCATCGCCCGAAAATCCTTCGAGGCGATTGAACTGCACGAAAGACTGCAAGGAATCACCATGCATGGAATGCATGCCGCCGGATGGTGCCTGCGCAGCGGCTCGATCCGCGTCGGTCGGAACCGGAATCGGCGTGACCGGCACATCCGCGGACGCCGCCTTCGAATGATCCATCTTCGAGTGGTCCATCTTCGAGTGGTCCATCTTCGAGTGATCCATCTTCGAGTGATCCATCTTCGAGTGATCCATCTTCGAGTGATCCATCTTCGAGTGATCCATCTTCGAATGATCCATCTTCGAGTGATCCATCTTCGAGTGATCCATCTTCGAATGATCCATCTTCGAATGATCCATCTTCGAGTGATCCATCTTCGAGTGATCCATCTTGAGTGATCCATCGTCGAGTGATCCATCGTCGAGTGATCCATCGTCGAGTGATCCATCTTCGAATGATCCATCTTCGAGTGATCGACCGCAGGGGCTGGCGGATCACTGGAATCCCGAGCGGCGTGCTTGTGCGCGTGCACGTCCGTGGGCGTGGCCGTGGTTTGGGCGAGGCCAAGGCATGGAGCAAGCGCCAGGGCGAGAGTCGACAATACGATTCGGCGAGTGCTCATTCTTCGACCCTCACCGTGCGCATCATGCCGGCTTCCATGTGGTAGAGCAGATGGCAGTGATAGGCCCAGTCACCCAGTGCATCGGCGCGCACGCGATAGCTGCGCCGGGTTCCGGGCGGCATGTCGACAGTGTGCTTGCGCACCATGAAGTTGCCGTGCTCGTCTTCCAGATCGCTCCACATGCCGTGCAGGTGGATCGGGTGCGTCATCATCGTGTCATTGACCAGCACGATGCGCATGCGCTCGCCATAGTTGAGTCGCAAGGGTTCGGCGTCGGCAAACTTCTGCCCGTTGAAGCCCCAGGAAAACCGTTCCATGTGGCCGGTCAGATGCAGTTCGATCTCGCGCCCCGGCTCGCGACCGTCCGGATCGGCAAATGCGCTTTTCAGCATGGCGTAGCTCAGCACCGTGCGGCCATTGTCGCGCAGGCCGATACCGGGATCATCGAGCGAAGCAGTCGGTGCCATGGTCTGCATGTCCACCAGCGGATTGCTGCCCTCGCCCGGCGGATGCTGGAGCATGCCCGGCATGCTGTGACCCATGGCCGCATGATCCATCGCGGCGTGATCCATGGACGCGTGGTCCATGCCGCCATGCCCCATGTCGGCCATGCTCAGAATGGGCCGCGCATCCACTTGCGGAACGGGCGCACGCAAGCCTTCGCGCACCGCGAGTGTGCCGCTGACATGGCCGGTGCGACCCAGATCCTGGGCAAAAATGGTGAAGGCGTCCTGCCCGCTTGGCTCGACAATCACGTCGAAGGTTTCCGCTGCGGCAATGCGGAACTCGTCCACCGTCACCGGATGCACGTACTGGCCATCGGCGGCCACCACGGTCATCTTCAATCCCGGAATTCGTACATCGAAATGGGTCATCGACGAGCCATTGATGAAGCGCAGCCGCACCTTTTCTCCGGATCGGAACAGGCCGGTCCAGTTGCCCAGCGAGGTGGTTCCATTCATCAGGTAGGTGTAGGTGTTGGCGTTGACGTCGGAGAGGTCCGTCGGCGTCATGCGCATGGCGCCCCACAGCTTGCGATCCTCGATGGTTTCGGCCAGGCCATCACGTCGTGCATCGCGCAGGAAGTCGCCCAGCGTGCGCTTGTAGAGGTTGTCGTAGCCCGGCATCTTCTTCAGGCGCGCGAACAGCCGGCCCGGATCCATGTCGGTCCAGTCACTCAGCATCACCACGTAGTCACGGTCAAACGAGAATGGCTCGGGTTCGATGGGATCGATGATCAGCGCACCGTACAAGCCGGCCTGTTCCTGGAAACCGGAATGACTGTGGTACCAGTAGGTGCCACCTTGGCGGAGGGTGAAGCGGTAATGGTAGGTTTCGTCGGTATGGATGCCGGCGAAACTCAGGCCCGGCACGCCATCCATGTTGGCCGGCAGCAGGATGCCGTGCCAGTGGATCGAGGTTTCGTGCCCGAACGCCGAACCTTTCGGCAATGCGTTGGAAACGCGCACGTTTACCGTGGTGCCTTCGCGCCAGCGCAACAAGGGCGCTGGCAGCGAACCATTGACGGTGACCGCCGTGCGCGCTCGTCCGCTGAAATTGACCGATGACTCGCCGATGGCGAGATCGAACTCGGTACCGGAGAGCACCACGGGTGTGTCGGGCGACTTGAGCGCCCAGCCCAGGGATGGCAGGAATCCAATTTGCGTGGCGGCGCCCGCGGCGACCAAGCCCTGCACGAATCGACGTCGCGATGGCATGGGCAGTCCATTGCGACCGGGGATGATGGGTTTGACTGACATGAATGCTCCGAAATGTCGCGATCTGCGATTCCAGACCCCGGAATCGCACGTGTCCTGGGACGCGGTGCCGACAATGGGCCACGCGCTTTCGGGTGCTCGAAGCACCCGCGACGTTTCAGGCGATGGGAGGTCGTGTCAGGTGAAGAAGCTGCGGCGGAAAATACCCCGGCTCGTGCGAGGGCGTGTGCATCCGGAATGCAGGGCCAAGGGCAAACTCAAGGCTTGCGATCAACACCGCGCAGCTGCTTGTCATGCACGCGCAATTGCAACCACCGGAACAACAAGCTTGCCCTGCTCCACTGTTTCCATCGTGCGGGTCGGGAATCCCCGGCAAGTGATGATCAGGCGTGTCTGCGCTGGTCGCCGGAGACTCATGGCATGGAGCGATGGATGAAGACTCCGCAGCAGACGTTGCGACATCACCCTGCCCGGCGCCCATGGCCGCATGCGCACCGGCGGATGGCAAGGCAAACCCGTTCAACAGGAGTGCGCCACTCAGGCAGATACGGGATAGCAGGGAAATCAGTCGCATGCCGAATTCTAACCGCAGTTCATGAAAATGCCCGAAGGATGAAGATCAGCCCAGGAGCCTGACGACCGCCACGGACTGCGCATCGACGGTTTCAACCCAATGTGCGTGGTTGAACACCTGGCCGCTGCGCCGGACCTCGGCAACGCGGCGGCGATCAAGGCTTGCATAGACCCAAGCGGGCCGGTTTGGTTCACCCAGGGCAAGCACCCCATCCGGCGGGAAACCGAGGTCCGGAGGCCCGAACACGCCGGCGGCACCGACATTGACATCGATGGCTTCCGACCAGGGGGCTTCGCCAACCAGAACCGACTGCACCACATGGCACTGTCCTTCCAGTGCACGGGCCCGCGCGGCGACATGCACGCGCTGGTATCCAGCCTCGCTGTCCGTGCAGGAGGGCACCAGCAGCAACTCGGCACCGGCCTCGATCTGCGCGCGCACAAGCAGTGGAAACTCGCTGTCATAGCAGATGGCAATGCCGATCCGTCCGAACTGTGTGTCGAACACTTTCGCGGGTTCACCGCGCCCGATGCCCCAGGTTTCGCGCTCGAAGCGCGTCATCACCTGTTTGTCCTGGAAGTCGCATTGCCCCTGGGGAGTGAACAACCAGGCCCGATTGCAGAATTGGCCGGATTTCAGGCGCCACGGAAAACTCCCGGCCAGCAGGTACACCTTGAACTCGATCGCCAGCGCGCGATGCAGTTCCAGATAGGCGTCACGCAAGGATTGCAATCCTTCGATCTGCGCCTTGAGGTTTCCTGGCGCAACATCCCTGAGCAGGGACACCAGCCCCATTGCCGCATACTCGGGAAACACCAGCACGCTTGCACCCGCGTTGGCTGCGGATTGCACCCACACGCGCAGATCCGTTTCAAATCCGGCCCAGTCCGCATGCCGCTTCAGGCCAAACTGGGCGCTCGCAACAAGGAAAGACTCACTCATGCCAGTACCCGCTGCCAGAACGTCAGCTGCTTTACGCTGTCTTCCGGCTCGCCGACATCCGGCCAGCGGAACTCGCTGGTTACGCCCTCCATGCGCGTGTAACCGCGGCGACTCCAGAATGCGTCGTTGGCCACGTGATCCGCAGGCTTGAGCGGATGCGAGGCGGGCCTGTCCACTGCGCAGAAGACGCAATGACTCAAGCCGAGCCGGCGTGCATGGGCTTCGCGCAGATCAAAGAAGCGCACGCCGACACCACGACCCCGATAGGCCGCGAGCAGCATTGACTCGCCAAAATACGCGTAGCGTTCCAGCGGCATTCCGCGTTCGCGAAAGGGCTTCTGCATTTCCGCTTCGGCCTCGGCCAGCGGCAGCACGGACGTTGCCCCGACACAGTGCTCGCCATCCCAGGCCAACGCAACCAGGCTGCGTGGCGAGCGCACATAGACATCGAGGTAACGCATTTCGTAGTCGCGTGATCCTTCGTAGAGGTAGGGCCATTCACGGAACACGGTCATGCGCAGATCCGCCAATGGTTCCAGGTAGGGAACGAGCGCGGAACCCGAAACCGGTTCGATGCGCAGTGCGCTCACATCAGCCACCGACCTGGCGCAGCCAGTCCTGCAAATTGTAGTAATTGCTGATACGCGCCACCCTGCCCCCGCGGATCTCGAAGAACGCACCCGCCGGCAGCACGTAGCTCTGGCCGTGCGCCGCGGGCAAGCCTTCATCCGCCTGCTTGTAGGTGCCGTGCACGGTGAACTCCGCCGCAGCGCGTGATCCGTCCGCATTGGCAAGGATGGCGATGTCCTCGATCTGCTCGGCATAGCAGCGATCCATGCGCGCCAGGAATTCACGAAACGCCGCGCGCCCGGTCTCGCGACCGCCCTGGTTGATGTCATGCGCCACGTCATCGGTCAGCAGATCGAGAAAACCCTCCCAATCGCGGCGATTGAAGGCGGCGTAGTACGAGGCGATCAGGGCTTGGCTATCGGTGGACATTGGACTTCCGGGCAGTTTCAGTGTGGGGAACCGGGTGCCGGCAGGACGCCGAAATGGGTGAGCGGCAATCCCGGGCATTGCGGCGCCATGATATGACAGGCTTGCCACCGCAACCGCCCACAAATGCCGCGTTCAGGTCGACAGCCATTGCGGGAACGCAATCCCGACTGGCGACATCCAATCTGACAGAACACGGTTCTGACGCGAGGTGCCCTGTGCTGCAAACGCTGCCGAATCCATCCGCCCTTGACGATCCGGAACTTGCCGGGCGTATCGCAGACGGCGACGCGCTGGCCATGCAGGTGGTGATGCGCCGCTACAACCAGCGTCTGTTCCGGGCCGCCCGCAGCATCCTGAAGGACGACAGCGAAGCAGAGGAAGCCGTACAGGACGGATGGCTGCGGGCTTTTCGCGCCATGCACACGTTTCGTGGCGAAGCCAGCCTGTCCACCTGGTTGACTCGCATCGTCAGCAACGAGGCCCTGGGTCGCGTGCGCAAGAGCAGCCGCCGCGCCGAGATCATCCCCATCGAGTCGCCGGCAACCGAAGCAGCGGAACACGAACTTTCCTCCGTCCAGGATGACCCTGACCATGCCCCGGAGAACACGGCAATGCGCGCAGAAATCCGTCGTTTGATCGAGCGCAAGATCGACAGCCTGCCGGATGCCTTCCGCAGCGTCTTCGTACTGCGCGCCCTTGAGCACATGAGCGTGGAAGAGGTCGCCCAAAGCCTCGGCATCAACGAGGCCACGGTACGCACCCGCTACTTCCGCGCACGCGGCCTGCTGCGCGAAGAACTCGCACTTGAAGTCGATGTGAACATGGAAAACGCCTATGCCTTTGCCGGCGCGCGCTGCGACCGAATTGTCGCCAACGTGCTGATGCGAATGCAGGACCCCGCATCCGGCGGCTACGACGCCGCATCCCCCAAGCCAGGAGATCAGACATGACCCAAGCCAGGTTCCCCCAATTGACCGTTGCCGACTCTCGCCGCGGATTCCTCAAGCTCGGCGGCATTGCCTTGTCCGGCACCGCTGTTGCCCTGCTCGGCGGCTTGCCGATGCGTGGCCTTGCGGCATCGCACGGCGATGCCAAGGCCAGCGGCGACGTGGCCATTCTCAACGTGGCGCTGGGCCTTGAGCACGAAGGCATTGCCGCCTACCAGATCGGCGCCGGCAGCGGCCTTCTCAGCAAACCGTTGCTGGCGGTGGCCACCCTGTTCAAGAGCCACCATGAGGGCCATCGCACCGCGTTGGTTGGCGCCATCGAGAAGATGGGTGGGACACCCGTGCATCCCAAGAGCATGGATGACTACAAGGCCAGCGAGAAACTCTCGATCAGCTCCATCAAGACCGGCGATGACGTGTTGCGTCTCGCCCAGCGCCTCGAACTGGGTGCGGTGAATGCGTATATCGGCGTGATGCCCAGTTTCGAGGACCGCAACCTGTCCCAGGTTGCCGGTCGCCTGATTGCCGATGAAACCATGCACTGGACCGCCCTCACCCAGGCCTTGGGTGGATCGCTGCCGACACCGGCTTTCAGTTTCGGCGCCTGATTGCCGGCAGCGATTGATCAGACCCGCAATTGCGCAGCGGTTGGCCAATGCAGAGCGGAGTCCGCTCCGTTCTGCGAGGCCGAGCATTTGCGGGCCGGGATCAGTTGAAAAGCAACGCGTGCGAAATCGCACCTTCGTCTCACGACCGGCGTTGCACCAGGGCAGCGATCAAACCGGCCGCTTCCGCCATTCCTCTTGCTACGGAGATTCCCATGCCCTTGCTGATTGCGGCGATGGTATTTGCATCTGCCCTGATGTCAGCCACTGCGATGGCTGCTGTCGACGCCAAGCACGGCGAGGCGCTCTACACCGCGCGTTGCGGTGCCTGCCACTCGGTTGCAGACAATGGCGCAGGTCCGCGCCATCGCGGCGTGTTCGGGTGCCGGGCAGCGACCCAACCAGGCTTCGAGTATTCGGATGCCCTGCGACAGTCGGGCATCGTCTGGGATGAAAAGACCCTCGACCGCTGGTTGTCCGATCCGAGTGCATTCGTACCGGGCAACATGATGGTCGTTCGCCTGGCCAACGAGGCCGCCGACCGTGCCGACCTGATTGCCTTTCTGCAATCGGTTTCGCAGGGTGAGCGCAGCTGCAAGCCCGGCACAGCGATGCCTGCGGCAGTCAGCAGCTCGCAACCCTAAACAACGGCGCACGCTCCCGGAGTCCCCATGTCCCCTTCAATTGTTGCCCGAATTGCGCAGGCCGATGGCCTGCTCCGCCTGCCGGCGTCACTGCGGATCCGCAAGCGTTTGCTGGAAGCCGGCCAGCGTCATCATGCCAACGACAACATTTCCGGGTTCATCGAGGAAGGCGAGCTGGATGAGCTGCAACACGAGGTTCAGGATCGATTGCAGGAGGTCCTGCAGGCACTCGTCATTGACACGCAGAACGACCACAACACCCGGCAGACAGCACAGCGCGTAGCCAGGATGTTCGTGCGCGAGGTGTTTCACGGGCGCTACCAGCCTGCCCCCCACGGTGACGGCATTCCCCAATGTGTCCCAACTCAACGAGTTGATGATCGTCGGCCCGATCCGCGTGCGCAGTGCCTGTTCGCACCATCTGTGTCCGATCATGGGCGAGGTCTGGATCGGCGTACTCCCCAATGCCGACTCGGCGTTGATCGGGCTGTCCAAGTACGCACGCCTGTGCGATTGGATCATGAGCCGGCCGCAGATCCAGGAAGAAGCCATTGTCATGCTGGCCGATGAACTGGAATGCCGTATCCAGCCGGATGGACTGGCCGTGGTAATGGAAGCCAGTCACTTCTGCATGCACTGGCGCGGGGTCAAGGACGATGGCTCGCTGATGACCAACTCGGTGATGCGCGGGGCCTTCCTGGAGGATGCGGCCTTGCGTCGCGAATTCCTTTCCCTGCGGCAGAAGCCGGGCAGAAATGCGAGCTAGGAATCTGCTGCAATAGTGTTGCGTTGCACTCATTGGTTAGAATTGCGCGCATGCTTTCCCGCTGGAACCGCCGTTGCCGCTCCTGGCGCACGCTCCTTGCCGTGCTGCTCGCGCTCGCCTTCGTCTGGCAGCCGATCGTGCTGATGGCGACCGAGGCTCACGCTTCGGATCACCTTCTGCAAACCGGGCACTCCCATGACGGCGATTTCGCCACGGGAACCATCCCCGACGATGAACCGCGTTCTGCCGATGACAGCGAGCGCCTGCATGAACTCCTGCACCAGAGCCAGTGCTGCACCAACCTGCTGGTTATTCCCGCTTCCACTCTGCTTCTCAGCCCCGCGATCATCACGGATGCGGCTCCCGAGTTGATCGGCTCCGCGTTTGTCACGCGCAGCTGCGGCGAACTCCTGCGACCTCCACGAAACGCCTGACTGCACCGACCGCGCGTCGGATCCCCTGTCACCGTTTCCCGGAGGAATTTTCATGTCCATGCTGCACGCGGCATTTGCCGCTGCGCTGTTGTGCCTGTCCATGTATGCCCGTGCACAGCCCGCACCCGCGCTGACCCTGGATGACGCCATTGCCCGCGTCGCCGATACACATCCCGATCTGCGCCTGATTGATTCTCGCGCCAAGGTCCTGGACGCCGAACGGGAGCTGGCCTCCCTGCGCCCAGCCTTGGTTGCCGGCGTCAGCATCGAGAATGCATTGGGCAGTGGCGACGTGCGTGGCTTCGATGATGCCGAACTCACCCTGAGCCTGGCGTCGGTTCTTGAACGGGGCGGCAAGCTGGACGCGCGCCGCGTGTTCGCGCAAACGCGCATCGACGCGCTCGCCATCGAGCGCGAGACCCGTCGGCTCGACCTGCTTGCCGAAGTTGCGCGACGTTACCTCGCGGTCATCGGCGCGCAAGGCCATGTGCAAATCGCGCAAGGCGACATCGATCAGCGCCAGCGCACGGTTGCGGCTGCCCGTCAGCGTCTCAAGGCTGGCGCATCGCCTGAGTCGGTGGTGCTGACCGCCGAAGCAGCCTTGGCGCGTGCCGAACTTGATCACGCGCGCGGCACACAACAGGAACGCGCAGCACGGCAGCACCTGGCAGCGCTCTGGGGTGAACGCAATCCGGATTTCACCGTGGCATTTGCCGACCCCACCGTTCTGGCGGACATCGAATCCGCGGCTGCGCTTGCCGATCTGCTGGAGCAAACACCTGAGCTCACGCAATTCTCCGGAGAGCAGCGCATCCGCGAGGCGCGCCTGCAACTGGCGCGTTCCAACGCATCGGCGGACCTGAGCTGGCAACTGGGCGTGCGCAGATTGCAGGCCACCGATGACGTGGGCCTGGTTGCAAGCCTGTCGATGCCGCTCGGAGCGCGACATCGCGCGCGGCCGGAAATCGATGCGGCCGAGGCCGAACTTTCCCTGCTCGGGATCGAGCGCGAAGCCAAGGACATGGCCTTGTACTCGACCTTGATCGAAGCGCACGGCCGCTACCGCATTTCACAACTGGAAGTGAATCGCCTGCGCGATGAAATCCTGCCCAAACTGGGCCAGGCCGAACGCGCCGCCGAGCGAGCCTACCGCGCAGGGGCCATCAGCTATCTCGAATGGGCGCAGTTGCAGTCCGAAAGCAGCAGCACCCGCAGGCAACAACTAGAAGTGGCGCTGGATGCCCAGCGCGCGCTGATCGAAATCCAGCGGCTCACGGGACAGGCGTTCATTGCTGCCCCGACTGCTTCCGCTCAACAAGGAATCGCCCAATGAACGTGCGTGCAGGTTTCGCAACGCTGCTTGCCTTCTTGCTGGTCGCTTGTGGCGAAGGATCGGTTTCACACTCAGACCACGATGACCATGACGCAGACGTGCACGGCCACGCGGCGCAGTCGCCCACGGGCCAGCATGGCGGGAACCTGCTTGAGCAGAATGGGTTTGGCGTAGAGCTGGCGATAGCCGAAGACGGAACGCCAGCGAAATTCCAGGCCTGGCTCTATCGCGCCGGCAAACCGCTGCCTTCCTCCGCGGGATCGGTCGAGGTGCGCCTCAAGCGCCTTGGAAACATTGCCGAGAGCCACGTGTTGAAACCACAAGGCGACGGCAGTCTGCTCGCTGGGGAGATTGTCGAAGAGCCGCATTCCTTCGATGTCGAAGTCCTTGCGCGCATTGACGGCAACGCACTGCGCTGGACCTACGCAAGCCACGAAGGTCGCACGCAGATTGCGGCTGACATCGCCGAACAAGCCGGAATCCGTGTTGCCGCAGCTGGGCCCGGTGAGATTGCCGACACCCACGAAGTGCAGGGTTTGCTGACACCGCTGGAAGGTCGCATCGCCAAGGTTGCCGCACGCTATCCAGGTCCGGTCCGAAGCATTGCAGCCAACGTAGGCGACACGGTGCGCGCAGGCCAGAGCCTGGCAACGATTGAAAGCAATCTCAGCCTCACCCGCTACGACGTGACTGCACCCATCGGTGGCGTCGTGCTGGCGCGCAGCACCAGCCTCGGTTCCGTGGTCAGCGAGGGCGCGCCCTTGTTCGAGATCGCGGACTTGAGCTCGCTTTGGGTTGACCTGCACATTTTTGGTGCGGATGCCGGACACATCCAGGCCGGCGTGCCGGTGAGCGTCACCCGCATGAGCGATGGCGTGCTCGCACGCACCACCCTGGAACGCGTTCTGCCGGGTACCGCGACCGCGAGCCAGAGCACGGTGGCACGCGCAACCATCGTCAACACCGATGGCTTGTGGCGACCGGGCGCGGCGGTCACGGCACGCATCACGGTGGAACAGCAGCCTGCACAACTGGTGGTGCCCTTGAGTGCATTGCAGAGATTCGGTGAGCGGGATGTCGTCTTCATTCGGGTTGGCGAAACCTACGAGGCACGTCCGCTGGAGTTGGGCAAGCGCGATGCACAACAGGTCGAAGTGCTGTCGGGCCTGCGTGCGGGCGATGACGTGGTGGTGGAACAGAGCTACCTGATCAAGGCGGACATCGAAAAGTCCGGCGCCTCCCACGAACACTGAGGCTACCGCGATGCTCGAGAGAATGATCCGTTTCGCCATAGCCCATCGCTGGCTGATGCTGGTGCTGACCCTTGTTCTGATCGCCGTCGGTGCGTGGAGCTTCGGCAAACTGCCCATCGATGCCACGCCCGACATCACCAATGTGCAGGTGCAGGTCAACACCGAGACGCCCGGCTACTCGCCGTTGGAAGCCGAGCAGCGTGTGACCTTCCCCATCGAAAGCGCACTCGCCGGTTTGCCGCGCCTGGCTTACACGCGCTCGATATCGCGCTACGGGCTGTCCCAGGTCACTGTCGTGTTCGAGGATGGCACCGATCTCTACTTTGCACGCCAGCAGGTGGCCGAGCGCATCCAGCAGGTCAAATCGCAACTGCCGGGCAGTCTGGAACCGACCCTGGGGCCCATTGCCACGGGCATGGGCGAGATCTTCATGTACACCGTGGAGGCGAAGCCCGGTGCACGCAAGGCAGATGGTAGTGCGTGGACAGCCACGGACTTGCGCACCCTGCAAGACTGGGTGATTCGGCCACAGTTGCTCAACGTGCGCGGTGTCACCGAGGTCAACAGCATCGGTGGATTCGCACGGCAGATCCACATCACTCCCGATCCGGCCAGGTTGGTGGCACTGGGTTTCACCTTGCACGACGTGGTCGCGGCGGTTGCCGCGAACAACCAGAATCTGGGGGCCGGCTACATCGAGCGCAACGGCCAGCAGTTCCTGGTCCGCGCGCCGGGCCAGGTCGTCGACCTCGATGCCATCCGCGACATCGTGCTGGACCGGCGCGAAGGCGTGCCGATTCGCGTGCGGGATGTGGCGCAGGTCGGCGAAGGTCCTGAACTGCGCAATGGCGCCGCCACCCAGAATGGTCGCGAAGTCGTGCTGGGCACGGTGTTCATGCTGATCGGTTCCAACAGTCGTGACGTGGCACAAGCCTCCGCCACCCGCCTGGTCGAAGCCAGCAAGAGTTTGCCGCCCGGCGTGGTCGCCAATGCCGTCTATGACCGCACGGGTCTGGTGGATCGCACCATTGCCACGGTCAGCCGAAACCTGCTGGAAGGCGCGCTGCTGGTGATCGTGGTGCTGTTTCTGCTGCTTGGAAATTTTCGCGCCGCGCTGATCACCGCTGCGGTGATTCCATTGGCCATGCTGTTCACACTGACCGGCATGGTGCGCAGTGGCGTTTCGGGCAACCTGATGAGCCTCGGCGCCCTCGATTTCGGTCTCATCGTTGACGGCGCCGTCATCATCATTGAGAACTGCCTGCGTCGTTTTGCCGACCTCCAGCATTCGCTCGGCCGTGCCTTGAACCAAGAGGAACGCCTGGACGCCACGGCCTCCGCCACTTGCGAGGTGATACGGCCCAGCCTGTTCGGGCTTGGCATCATCACCGCGGTGTACCTGCCGATCTTTGCGCTCACCGGCGTCGAAGGAAAAATGTTCCATCCGATGGCCATCACCGTGGTGCTCGCGCTGAGCGGTGCCATGTTGCTGTCGCTTACGTTCGTGCCGGCTGCGGTGGCCCTGTTCCTGCGCGGCAAGGTCAGCGAAAAGGACACCCGCGTGATGCGGATCTCGCGGAGCTTGTATGCGCCCATGCTGGCCTGGGCGCTGCGCTGGCGTGCGTGGGTGGTGTTGGGCGCCGCGGCGGGTGTGGTCCTGTGTGCACTGCTGGCCACCCGACTCGGCTCGGAGTTCGTGCCGAGCCTGGATGAAGGCGACATTGCCGTCCATGCGCTGCGCATTCCAGGCACCAGCCTTTCGCAGGCGGTGTCCATGCAGACCGGCCTGGAAAACACCTTCGCACGTTTTGCCGAAGTCGAACGCGTCTTCAGCAGGATCGGCACCGCTGAGGTGGCCAACGACCCCATGCCGCCGTCAGTCACCGACACTTTCCTGATACTCAAGCAACGCGACCAATGGCCGGATCCGCGCAAGCCCAAATCCGTATTGCTGAAGGAACTGGAATCCGCCGCACGTCGCCTGCCCGGAAGCAATTACGAGTTCACGCAACCCATCCAGATGCGCATGAACGAGTTGATCTCGGGCGTGCGTGCGGATGTTGCGATCAAGTTGTACGGCGATGATCTTTCCGTTTTAGCCGAGATTGGCCAGCGCATCGAGGCAGTGGCAAGGCGTGTGCCTGGCGCCGCCGATGTGAAAATGGAGCAATTGTCCGGGCTGCCCTTGCTGACGGTCACGCCGGATCGCAAGGCATTGGCAGGCTACGGCCTCAATCCCAGCATCGTGCAGGAGACCGTCGCCACCGCGGTTGGTGGCGAAGTGGCCGGGCAATTGTTCGATGGCGACCGCCGCTTCGACATCGTGGTGCGCCTGCCCGAACAATTGCGTCAGGATCCAGCGGCCCTGCAGGACCTGCCCGTTCCGCTGGGAGGCAATGAGAACATCGACGAGTCCAGCCGTGCCGCAGCATGGATGTCGGGCGCACCGCAGACGGTGCCGTTGCGTGAGGTGGCGCGCATCGAGACCACGCTGGGACCAAACCAGATCAATCGCGAAAACGGAAAGCGGCGCGTGGTCATAACCGCCAATGTTCGTGATCGCGACCTCGGTGGGTTTGTTGCCGATCTCAAGCAGCAGATCGATGCCGGAGTCGAAATTCCGTCCGGCTACTGGATCGACTACGGCGGCACCTTCGAGCAACTGATCTCGGCAAGCCAGCGCCTGTCTGTCGTCGTACCGCTGACCCTTGCCCTGATATTCGCCCTGCTGTTCTGGGCATTTGGTTCTGCGCGCGATGCGGTCATCGTATTCAGCGGCGTGCCATTGGCCCTGACCGGCGGCGTCATCGCCCTCGCCCTGCGCGGCATTCCCCTGTCCATATCCGCTGGCGTGGGGTTCATCGCGCTATCGGGCGTCGCCGTGTTGAATGGCCTGGTGATGATCACATTCATCCGCAAACTGCGCGAACAAGGTGACCTGCTTGATGACGCGATCATCGATGGCGCCCTGGGTCGTCTGCGACCGGTGCTGATGACCGCGCTGGTGGCATCCCTGGGTTTCCTGCCGATGGCGCTCAACGTCGGCGCGGGGTCTGAAGTTCAGCGCCCACTGGCCACCGTGGTGATCGGCGGCATCGTTTCCTCGACCTTGCTTACCCTGCTGGTGGTACCAGCGTTGTACCGCCTGCTCAACCGGGGTGAGACATCGGGCAATTCGGCGACGCAGAGAAAGAGACACGGAACGCAGTAGAGCAAGGTTGGTGATTCCCCGGTTCTTCCGGGTGCCGCTGATTTGGCCGCTCATCCCCAGGTTGCTTCTTGACTTCCGGGATCGCGTACCGTTTCAGCACCCGGTGCCCACGCCAAGCACGACATGCATTCAGTCGAAACCGGAACGGAAGATTGCTTCTTCGAGAGTCATGAACTGGACATGTCCGATGCGCGTACCAGCCAGTTCCGTCGGAGTGTCACTGGTGCCGATCACGATCTGGTCATCGAGCCAGGCCAGTTGGTAGTCCCCGGTACCGTTCAGATCCAGCGCCGCATCGGGAATTGGTGCGGTGCCGACTACACTCCAGTCGCTTCCTCCAACATCGCGAAAGGCCAGGAAGATCTCACGGGAGTTCGCGCTTGATCCGTCGGTACACACCAGGCGGGTATCCTGGATTGCCAGGTTCAGGCAACCATTGCCAATCGAGAACGCGCCAGACCAAACCGAGCCCGAGTAAACCCAGCCGTTCGTGTTGTCGAAGATGTAAATCAATGCCCCGCGGGAAGAACTCCTCGTTGCAACCGCCAGTTGATCTCCCTGCATGTCAATGCCGCGCGAAGTCCAGGAAATTCCCGACGGTCGCCACAGGGGACCCACGTACTGGTATCCAGCATTCGTTTCGTGTCGAAACATCAGCTTTCCCGACAGCAACCAGTCACCGCGCACGTGAACTGTGTAACCGAAAAAAGTGTTGCTGGGCGCACCCGCCGGGCAGTCTATGGTCTGTGCCAACTCAAAGCCGGCCCCACTGTCGCGGTAGACCAGCACCTGCGAAGCGCATGTATCCGGATCTTGAAACTTGCGCGACACGACCAGAAGGTTTCCGTCAATGGCGACTCCTGCACCCCAAACCAGCTCCGTCGTTTGCGGCAGTTCGAACCTTTGCAAGGTTTGATGGTTTGTCGCATCCACAATCCAGATCGATCCATTTCCATACACGGCCACCCTGACGTGATCACTCGCCATGCGCATGCCGAACTGCTTCAGCAATCCCGGGGCTCCCGGCAGTACCAAGTCCGCAGGCGTGGCAGCACCCGCAGATTGCGCCGGATAGACCCACAGCGAGCCCGCCTCTTGATCGTGGGCATCAAAACCGGGCGCACCCACCCAGAGATGACCGGACGTCAATTGCAAAGACAGGCCGAATCCCATGCCGTCGGAATCGAAGATGCCGGCAGTATCCCCCGATGCAGTCCAGTCGTTGCCTTGATGTGCAAAGGCCTGTGATCCGATCAAGGCCAGGTCCTCTGCAATCGCCGCGGAAAAACCGGATTCGGCCACCACCGGAAGTTGTGCCGCGATTTGCCAGACACCACCCACGTCACGTTGGTAAATCTGCGATTCGCCGTACTGCGACACCACCAGGGCAGCAGAATCCTCCGCCAGGGAAAATGCGCGCCTGACAGGAATTTGCTGGCCCGCGTGCCATTCAGAGCCGACCTGATCCAGTACCAACACTTGATTGCCGATGGTTACGAAAAGCTGGTCGGCACTGAGCGCAAGCACTTTCGTGCCTTGCGAAAGCCAGGGATCGGGCCTGGCCTCCGTTCGCCAGCCTTGCTCCGCGGAATAGGCTGCCGTCATGCATCCCTCAAGCAGCATCGGCACACAGTAGGCAATGCGCTGACCATCGGTGACGGCGGACAACTCCCCGAACATCATGCTGTCAAACGTGAATCCGGCGTCAATCCAAGCACCGCTCGCGGAATCGAATCGATAGCTGAAGATGTTTCCATCCTGCAGTGGTAAGCCCGATGTCACCACCAACAAATTGCCCCGCAACGACAGGGTCTTGCCAAATCGGAAGGCACCCGTGGGCGCTTGCAACACCTGCTCCAGCACCCAGCCGGTACCGCCCGGGTCACGCAGGTAAATGGAAACAGTGCCGCCTCCTCCTGCCTCGGGAGCACCGAGTGCGAGTCGCTGAGAATCGGCGGCAAGGGTTACCTCGTTGTCGCTCGCATCCTGCCCCTGGGCCAGCAGGATCGATTGCGACCAATCTGCGCCATCTCGCAAGCGCACATAAACCCGAAAGCCATGGGCAGCATCGCCGGCAAAACCGGTGAATGCGAACTCACCCGATAGTGCGGATGCCACCAGCATCGGCTTCGCTTGATCCAACCCTGGTGGGCGCAGGGAGCCCACGGGCCATGCAATTGGCTGTGCGAAAACGGGCACAAACCAGGCCAACAACACACACAGCATGCAGAATACGGCAACCCTGCAATTCGATGTCGGGTGGGCATCCATCTTGCGAATGCATGCAGTCATTCCTGATCCGCTCCTGTGCAATAGGGATGACACTCATGTGCTTACCGCAGTGTACGGCGTGTACGGCTTTGTGCACACTGTGTCGCCCATGGAAAGCGAGACGCGCAGGCCTGCATCCTTCGCCCCACGGGATGTCGCGCGGCAGAACGTCGCGAGCAAGCTCGCTCCCACAGAATCAAGAAATGGTGGGAGCGAGCTTGCTCGCGACAATACTTGTTCAGACCTACCCTAAGCCTGGAAGCGCCCCAGCACCAGACTGCCGTTGGTGCCGCCGAAACCGAAGCTGTTGCTCAACACCGTGTTCAATTCGGCGTTGCGGCTTTCGCGCAGGATCGGGTAGCTCGCGCAGGCAGGATCGAGTTCACCGATGTTGGCCGAGCCGGCGAGGAATCCGCCTTTCATCATCAACAGGCAATAAATCGCCTCGTGCACGCTGGCCGCGCCCAGTGAATGCCCGGACAGCGCCTTGGTCGATGACAGCGGCGGCATCGCGTCGGCAAAGACGCTGCGCAGGGATTCCAGTTCGGTGACATCACCGAGTGGTGTGGAAGTGCCGTGGGTATTGATGTAGTCAATCGGTGACTTCACCCCGGTCATTGCCATTCGCATGCAGCGCACCGCGCCTTCGCCGGAGGGCGCCACCATGTCCACGCCGTCGGAGGTGACGCCATAACCGAGCAACTCGGCATGGATGCGCGCACCGCGCGCCTGTGCATGTTCGAGTGATTCCAGAACCAGCATGCCGCCGCCACCGGCGATGACGAATCCATCGCGGGTGGCATCGTAGGGTCGCGAGGCGCTGGCCGGGGTGTCGTTGTGGTGCGTGCTGAGAGCGCCCATGGCGTCGAATTGCGAGGTCATGCCCCAGTGCACTTCCTCGCCGCCACCGGCAAACATCACATCCTGCGCGCCATGCCGGATGAGGTCCGCGGCAGCACCGATGCAGTGCGCCGAGGTGGCGCAGGCCGCGGCAATCGAATAGCTCAAGCCGCGGATGCCATAGGCCGTGGCCAATGCAGCCGAGACCGTCGAACACATGGTCCGCGGCACCATGTACGGGCCGACCTTGCGTACGCCCTTGTTGCGAAGCAAGTCACCGGTTTCGATCTGCCATTGCGGCGATCCACCGCCGGAACCGGCAATCAGGCCGCTGCGCTCGTGGCTGACCTGCGATGTTTCAAGCCCGGCATCGGCAATGGCGTCGCGCATGGCCACGTGCGCATAGGCGGCGGCATCGCCCATGAAGCGCTTTTGCTTGCGTTCAATCTGTGCTTCGAGGTCAATCTCGGGCACGCCGGCCACTTGGCTGCGCAGGCCAAGTTCGGCGTATTCGGGAACATGGCGGATGCCGCTGCGCCCTTCGCGCAGTGCTGCGGCGACGCTGGCCTGGTCATTGCCCAGGCAGGAAACGATGCCCATGCCGGTGATGACGACACGACGCATGCTTAAAACCCCTGGGTGGAGGTGAACAAGCCCACGCGCAAGTCATCGGCGACGTAGATCTCGCGTCCATCAACGAGCATGCGCCCATCGGCGATCACCATGGCCAACTTGCCGCGGATGACGCGGCGGATATCGACTTCGTAGCGAACCAGTTTGGCATCGGGCAGCACCTGGCCGGAAAACTTCACCTTGCCAACCCCGAGCGCACGTCCACGCCCGGGTTCGCCCAGCCACGGCAGGTAGAAGCCGGTCAGTTGCCACAAGGCATCCAGGCCAAGACAACCCGGCATCACCGGATCCTGCTCGAAATGACAGGCAAAGAACCAAAGATCCGGTCGCACGTCCAGTTCGGCATGGATTTCACCCTTGCCCGATTTGCCGCCTTGGTCGGATATGCGCGGAATGCGATCAAACATGAGCATCGGCGGCAAGGGCAGGCGCGCGTTGCCGGGTCCGAACATCTCACCGCGGCCGCAGGCGATGAGTTGCTCGTAGTCAAACGAGTTGGGTCGAGTCATCTGGGGGAAGAAAAAGGCGGGCAAGTCCGGCCGTGAGTTTAACCCGGATACCCAGCAAACGGCGCGCAGCCCCCCCGCGGATGCGTGGATCCGGCGCACCATCGGCCACGATTGCGAAAGGCGGTTATGCTCGGGGCATGAAAACCACGCTCCGTTCGCTGCCGTATGTTGGAACCCTCTGCCTGATGCTGGGCGCATGCGGATCGGTAACCACCCGTGTCGAACCAGCCATCGAAGCCCCGGCGGCAACGCCTGCGCCTTCGATCGACCCGCACTACCAGCCCGTCATCGACCGCGATGCCGCCTATATCGACTCGCTGCGTGCCGCTCCGGCACCGGCCGAGCCGCAGGTCATCGACGGCAAGTCGGAGGTCGGCGACCGCTTTGAGTTGTCCGCCGATGGCTATGTGAACATCGGCAACGGCCGCTACCCCACGGCAAGTGATGAATCGCTGGAAGCCGCCATCGCGCTCGGCAAGCATGTCGGCGCCGAGCGCGTGCTGATCTATTGGCAAGATTCCAACGCAGGAGCCGAAACACGCTCCCTGCTGGCCGCCTACTACGTGAAATTCCGCCTGTTGTTCGGTGCCACGTTTCGCGATCTCACGGCCCGCGAGCGCGAATCCCTCGGCTTGGACGGTGGCGTGCGCATCGGCGGCGTGATCGGTGATTCGCCCGCATCCCAGGCCAACCTGTTGCCGGATGACCTCGTGTTGTCCCTGAACGGCACGCCCATCCGCGGCCGCAGCCAATTCCAGGAATTGCTCAAGAACAACGCCGGCAAGACCATCACCTTGCGGGTGCTGCGAGGAACCACCCGCATCCCGCGCGTGGTCAGGCTGGGCGAATTGCCGCCAACTGCCAAGCCGGATTGATCCGCTCGAACGAGGGCGACAGCCGAGCAAGCTCGGCTCTACGAGAACCACACGGCCTTGGTAGAGTTTGTTCCGTTGGGAGCGGGCGCGCGAACACTTGGTAGGTCGGGTTTCAACCCGACGGCATTGGCTCTTCTGCGGCACCTTGTCGGGCTGAGGCCCGACCTGCAAATACAACTTGGCTGACTTCCCTTTGTCGCACGTCAAAAGCCGAGCAAGTCCGGCTCTACACGCGGAACACGTTTCGCTTTGCGGCAGACAAGGCAATTGCGGGGCGCATCCTCAATACCGTGCCTTTGCATTGCGGATTTCGCGCAAGCGCGTGTCCAGTTCATCAAGAAACTCCACCGGCAATTCCGCCTGCACGGGCACGAACCAGAGTCGCGCGTCTTTGACGCCGGCGAGTTTGACCGCGTCCTTCTCCGTCATCAGCACGGCGTGGTGGTCGTCGAACGCAAGGTCCTGCATCGTCAACGGATGGTGATCGGGAAACGCGTGCTCGATGACATCGAGCCCCGACTGTCGCAAGTGGGTGAAGAAGCGCTGCGGATTGCCGATGCCGGCGAGCGCATGCACGGGATGTCCGCGGAATGCCGACAGCGGTCGCAAATCGCAGGGTTGTTCGAGGCTCACCGCATGATCGCCGCTCAGCTGCATGGCGATTTCGTTGCGCCCCGCCCCCTGCCCGTTGCACACCACGAAATCCACGCGAGCCAGGCGCTCGGGTGACTCACGCAGGGGCCCGGCCGGAAGCAGGTGGCCGTTGCCGAGGCGCCTGGCGCCATCCAGCACGCAGATTTCCAGATCACGCGCGAGCGCCGGGTTCTGCAATCCGTCATCGGCAATGATCACATCCACGCCGATTGCAGGCAGCAACAGCGCTGCATGGTCACGACGTCGTCCGATCGCCACCGGTACGCCGCGACGATGCATCAGGCAGGGCTCATCGCCGACCCGATGCGGGGTGGCGGTCTCGTCGAGCAATCGAGGCCCGCGCTCACTGCCGCCATGACCGCGACTGACCACGCCCGGATTCCATCCGCGTTTGCGCAGGAATTCGACCAGGGCCAGTACCAGTGGCGTCTTGCCCGTGCCGCCGACACTGACATTGCCGACCACCACAAGCGGTACGGGAATGCGCACCGCGCGCAACAGGCCCATTCGATACGGCAATGCGCGCAAGCACGCAAGCAGGCGGTAGAGCGGAACCAGTGCGCGCATCCACATCGGTGGCGCCTGTCCGCCATACCAGATGCGCTCGACCGAGAACCTGTTCACGCGCTGGCCGGGTTGGCCGCCACGTCCTCGCTGAACTGGACGCGATGCAAGGCCGCATAGTGGCCATCCTGTGCCAGCAACTCCCGATGCGTGCCGCGTTCGACGATGCGCCCCGCATCCATCACCACGATCTGATCGGCATGCTCGATGGTGGACAGGCGATGGGCGATGACCAGCACCGTACGATTCTGCAACAAGCGCCCCAATGCGTCCTGGATCAGGCGTTCGGACTCGGTATCCAGCGCGCTGGTTGCCTCGTCCAGAATCAGCAGTGGCGCGTTCTTGAGCAAGGCACGCGCAATGGCGATGCGCTGGCGCTGGCCTCCCGAGAGCAAGGCGCCACCCTCGCCGGTTTGGCTGCCGAGTCCCTCCGGCAACTGGCGGATGAACTCCATGGCGTTGGCCGCATCGGCTGCCGCTTCGATCTGCTGCTCGGTCGCGCCGGCCAATCCGCCAAAGGCGATGTTGTGGGCGATGCTGTCGTTGAACAGCACGAGCTGTTGCCCGACCCAGGCAATCTGGCTGCGCAGGCTGTGCAGCGTCCACTCGTGCAGCGGCACGCCATCGAGCAGGATGCTGCCGGAATCCGGTTCGTAGAAGCGCGGTATCAGGCTGGCCAGCGAGGATTTCCCGCTGCCGGAGCGCCCAACCAGTGCGGTGACCGTGCCGGGTGCACAGTGCAGGCTGATGCCATCCAGGGCCGGCCTGGCCTGACCCGGATAGCGCAGCACGACCTCGCGCAGTTCGAGCTCGCCGCGGCAACGCGCGGCTTCGTGCCTGCCAGTATCGATTTCACCGGGCATGTCGATGATGTGGAACAGGTCGGCCGCCGCCGCCACGCCGCGCTGCATCATGGCCTGCACCGAGGTGAGTCGCTTGAGCGAGGGCAGCATGGTGAGCATGGCGGTGATCAGCGACATGAACGCACCCGGCGACATGGTGGTGATCATCGATGGGCGCGTCGCGAAAAAAATCACCAACGCCAGGGCACAGGCGGCAACCACCTGCACAACCGATGTCGACATGGCGTTGGTCGCGGCGATCTTGAGGTTGAGCCGGCGGTTGCCCTCGTTGATTTCATTGAAGCGTTCGCGTTCGGCGGCCTGGCCCTGGTAGACCTTGACCACGCGCTGGCCGCTGACGGCTTCATCGACAACACCGGTCACCGAGCCAACCGAACGCTGGATCTTGCCGCTGATGCGCCGGTAGCGCCGGCCGACCGCCCACGCCACCAGGGCGATCAACGGCGCCATGACAAACAGAAGAAGGGTCAGGCGCGCGCTGAAATACAGCATCACCGCGATCATGCCGATCACGGTGAGGCTGTCCAGCACCACCACCTTGATGGCATTGGTGCTCGCGTGTGCGACCTGTTCCACGGTGTAGGTCAGGCGCGAGATCATCTGCCCGGAGGGCTCGTGGTCATAGTGCCGCGTCGGCAACAACAGGTAGCGCGCAAAGACTTCGCCGCGCAGGGTCTCGACCACGTTGCGACCGATCCGCGCCAGTCCATAGTCGGCAAGGAACGTTGCCACTCCGCGTATCAGGAACAGGCCGACGATGACCAGCGGCATCCAGAAGATGGTTTGCGGATTGCGCTCGATGAACAACGTATCCAGCATGGGCTGGATCAGGCGCACGAAAACGGCGGCGACCGCGGCATCAAAAACCATGCCGAACAGGCCAGCCAGCGCCCACCATGGATGCCGTGCGGCATAGCCGAGCAAGCGTCGATAGGTGGTCAGCGCGCCGACGTCCGCCACGCGTTGTCTGGCACGGGCGCTGTCCGCTGCCGTCTTCACCGCTGTTCAGGCGCCTTGCTGGGCATGGTGGCAAGACTCAAACGGTCGAAACCCAACTGGCCCAGCGCATCCATGGCCGTGATCACGGCCTGGTGCTGGGTGCGTGCATCGGCGCGCAGCACCACCGGTCGCGCACGGTCGTCACCGGCAACGCGGACAATCGCATCCTTCAGGGTTTCCACGCCCGGATTGAGCACTTCGTTGTTGTCGATGTAGAAGCGCCCCTCGGCATCGACCAGCAGCACCAGGGCCTGGTCGTCGCGCGACTGCTCGCTGCTGGATGCCTCCGGCAGGGTGACCTTCATGCTCGAATGCTGCACGAAGGTCGTGGTCATCACGAAAAACATGAGCAGGGTCAGCATCACATCGATCAGCGAGATCACGTTGATCTCGAAATCCTCTTCGCGTCTGCCGGCAATGCGCATCGATCAACCCGCCACGCGCTGCGCCGGTGTCTCTGCCGCGAAACTCAGTTCATCGGTGAGGGCGATGACCTGCTTTTCCATGTCGATCACCAGCTCATTCACCTTGCCGCGGAAGTAGCGGTGGAAAAAATACGCGGGAATCGCCACGCACAGGCCGCTGGCCGTGCACACCAGGGCCTCGCCGATGCCGCCGGCCATCTTCAGCGGGTCACCGACACCGCTGACCATGACGGCAAAGAACATGCTGATCATGCCGAATACGGTGCCAAGCAGGCCGAGCAGCGGGGAAATCAGGGCGATCGTGCCCAGCGTGTTGAGGAAGCGCTCAAGCTGGTGAACCACATGGCGACCGGTGTCCTCGACGCGTTCCTTGATGACTTCTCGGGGACGGTTGCGCACCATCAGGGCGGCCGCCAGCAATTCGCCCAAGGGCGAGGTTTCGCGCAGGGCGTCGATATGCTTGGGATCCAGCTTGCGCGTGCGTGCCCAGCTGAGCACCTGCTGGCCCAGCTCGGGCGGAATCACTGCCTTGCGCCGCAAACTCCAGAATCGCTCCAGGATGATCGCCAGCGCAACCGCGGAGCAGATCAGGATGGGGATCATTGCTGGACCACCAGCCATTAGAATTTCAAGCACTTGCAGAAACTCCTTCAAGTATTTTGTTGCATGAATTCCGCCCCGCCAGGGAAAGGCGGACGGGCGATGATAGCAGCGAGCCGCGCGCGACTGATCGCCTGCGCCGGCGCGATGGCTTCAGCGAACGCGCCACCAGGCCGAACGCAATTCACGGCCAGCCTCTGGCAGCCCGGGATTCTCGCCCAAGTCCACATGCAGGTAGCCGCGATCCGCGGTGTTGGCCAGTTTGATCGCGCGAACGCGGAAGCGCTCCACCAGCTCCGGATGCGGATGACCGAACTGATTGCGGAATCCTGCCGAGACCAGACCCAGCCGTGGCCTGAGTGCATCGAGGAACGCCTCCGAGGTGGCGTTGCGGCTGCCATGGTGGGCGACGCCCAGAACCCGCGGCTGGGCAAGCGGCGGCAGCTGCTCGATGAGACTGCGATCCGCGCGCGTTGTGAGGTCTCCAGTCAGCAACAGGCTGCCGAAGCGCCCTGAAACGGCAAGCACGCAGGATCGATCATTGCCTCGACTGGCGCCTTCGGCTGCTGCAAGGATGCGGAAATCAACGCCATCCCACTGCCAGTGCGCACCGCTTCTGCACGCCGTGGCCGGGACGCCGAGGCGCTCGGGCTCGCCGCTTTCGATGGGCGCATCGGGAAATGCGCGATGCACCGCTTCCGTGCCGCCGGCATGATCGCCGTCACCGTGGCTGATCAGCAGCCGGTCCAGATGGTCGACGCCGAGCGCATGCAGGGACGGAATCACGGCGGTTTCGGCCAGGTCGTAACCACTGGGATAGCGCGGTCCTGCGTCATACAACAGGTTGTGCCCGCGAGTTTTCACGAGAACCGACAAGCCCTGCCCCACATCGAACATCCACACGCCAAATTCGCCGTCAACTGCCCGCCTCTGTTGCGGCACCAGCAAGGGCAGCAGAAGACACAGACCCAGTCCGCGCGCCGGCACCCCTCGCGGAAGCAAGGCCCAGGCAACTCCCAGCATGGCCAGGGCAAAGGCCCAGATCGGTGCCTTGGCAAAGTAATGCTGCGCCGCCGGCAGCGCCGCCATGGCTTGCATGAGTTTCCAGAGCGCCATCAGCAACACGCTTGCCCAGTCCAGCAGGACCCCACCGATCAGCGGAAACGGCAGGATCAGCAGGCTCGCGCAGACGGTGATCGGCACCACCACGAAACTCACCAAGGGCACGGCCACCAGATTGGCCAACGGGCCGACCAGGGATCCCTGCCCGAACAGCCAGACCGTGAGCGGCAACAGGGCGAGGCTCAGGATCAGCTGCAGGCGCGGCAGTTCGCGCCATGTCGCAGGTCGCGCGGCCGCTGGCTGCGTCAGCGCGAGCAGGATGGCGACACCGGCAAAGGACAACCAGAATCCAGCCGCCAGCACGGCCAACGGATCGAACAGCATGATGCTCACTGCCGCCAGCGCAAGGCCGTGGCTCACGCTCACCGCGCGCCGGCTCAGGCGGGCCAGCAGCACCACCGCGATCATCAGCACCGTGCGTATCGTGGGCACACCCATGCCAGCCAGCAATCCGTAGGCGAGTGCGAAGGCCAGCGCCATGGGCGCCTCCAAGATGGGCCCTGGCACGCGCAAAGTCAGCTTTGGAAAGCATTTCCAGAACCTGCGTGCGATGAGCGCACCGAGCGCGGCCAGCATGCCCACGTGCAGCCCGGAAATGGCGATCAGGTGACCGATGCCGGTTGCGCGCAGCACCTGCCAGTCGGCCTCGCTGATGGCCTGCTGGTCACCCACCGCCAGCGCCCGCAACAAACTGCTGGCCGTACCCGGACCGATTCGCCCCCCAATGGCATGGCTGATTGCGCTTCGCCAGCCGTCGATGCACAGCGCACCGGCGGAGGCGATCAACCGGCTCTCGCGCGCATCGCGGACATAACCCACCGCCACCACGCCGTGCTGGATTGCGCCGCGCTCGCTGTCGTAGCCCCCCGGGTTGACGAGGCCGCGCGGTGGACGCAGCCGTGCACGCAGTTGCCATCGCGTGCAGGGTTGCAGGGTCGGCGCGCGTTCGTACCAGTTCAGGCGCGCGAGTCCGCGCAGATCCACCACCCGCCCCTGCAGGCTCGCTGATTCGATTTCAAACTCGAAGCGCGTGCTTTCCGGCATTGCATCGGGCAAGCCGCGGATGCGGCCAACGATGTCGAAATCCTTGCCGTGCCACGCGGCCGGCAAGCGCGCATCCAGAGCGGCCTGCGCATGCAGCAGGGTCAAGGCGAAGCCGAGCAGGAACCAACCAGGCAAGCGCGTGCGGCGTCGATGGCAGATCAATGGCAGGGCGAGCAGCATGGCCGCGCTGCCCAGCCAGGCGGGCGGAAGGGAATCCAGCAGATGCACGACCAGCCCGCCACCGAGCATGGCCAGTGCGTGCGTAACGGTTACCTGTGGCCAGCCGAATCGCCGCCTTGCGCGATTCTCCTGCGCTGTGCCGATCGTTCCCTGCCCCATGCGTTTGATCCTTCCTGGATTCGCAATGTCGGCATCGTGGCCGCTTGTCTTCCCGCTTGCAAGTCAGGCGCTGGAAGCATCCAGCTGGTGCAGCTTGCCGGCACGCAGTTCAAACATGCGGTCCATGCGTGAGGCCATGGCGCGGTCGTGGGTGACCAGCACCAGCGCCGTGCCGATTTCGCGATTGAGTTCGAGCATCAGTTCATAGACCTGAGCCGCATTGGCCTCGTCCAGATTGCCGGTCGGCTCATCACCCAGCACGCAGGCAGGTCGCGTCACCAGTGCGCGTGCCACCGCCGCACGCTGGCGCTCGCCGCCGCTCATCTCGCCGGGCTTGTGCTGGAGCCGCGCGGCCAGGCCGACCCGCTCGAGCAGCTGCGCAGCCTGTTGCCTGGCTTCGGCAATTGCGGTGCCGCGGATCAACAACGGCATGCACACGTTTTCCAGCGCGGTGAATTCCGGCAGCAGATGGTGGAACTGGTAGATGAAGCCGAGCGAGCGGTTGCGCAGCTCGCCACGCGCGCGATCCGAGAGCCGCGACATGGTGCGCCCATCCACCTCGACCTCGCCCGCCGTGGCCGTGTCCAAGCCACCCAGGATATGCAGCAGGGTGCTCTTGCCGGTACCCGAGGCACCAACGATGGAAACCGTCTCGCCGCGCTTCACCTCGAAACTCACCTCACGCAGCACATCGGCGCGCAAGGAGCCTTCCTGATAAACCTTGGCCAGCTTGCTGGCGCGCAAGACGATGCCTGCGGGCCCGGTGGTTTTCAACTGCATGGCGGACTCACTCATAGCGCAGCGCCGCCGCCGGTTCGATGCGCGCAGCCCGCCAGGCCGGGTAAAGCGTGGCGATGATGCAGAACAGGAACGCCGTCAGGGTGATCCAGCTGACATCGCTCCACTCCAGTTGCGAGGGCACCTCGCTGATGTAGTAGACATCGGCCGAGAGGAACGAGACACCGAAGGCCTGTTCGATCCAGCGCACGATTTCCGGCAGGTTTGCCGCGAGCAGCACGCCGAACAGCACGCCGAGGGCAATGCCCAGCGTTCCGACCAGCACGCCCTGCACCATGAACACGCCCATGATGCTGCGCGGGCTCTGGCCAAGGGTGCGCAGGATGGCAATGTCGGCCTGCTTGTCGGTCACCAGCATGACCAGGGTGGACACCAGGTTGAAGGCCGCCACGGCGACGATCAGGGACAGGATCAGGAACATCACCTTCTTCTCCATGGCGATGGCCTTGAAGAAATTGCTGTGGCCCTGCATCCAGTCCGATACCCGATAGGCCTGGCCGAGTTGTCCGGAAAGCTCGCGTGCCACCGACCACGCGCGAAACATGTCATCCAGGCGCAGGCGGATGCCGCTTGGACCGTCCAGCCGATACAGGGTCTGCGCATCCTTCATGTGCACGACAGCGAGCGCACCGTCGTACTCCTGCATGCCGACTTCGAAAATTCCGCTCACGGTGAAACGCTTGAAACGAGGCTGCACGCCCATCGGCGACGTGCTCACCTCCGGCGTGATCAGGGTGGCATGGTCGCCCACGCTGACTCCAAGCTTCATGGCCAGTTCGCGACCGAGGATGATGTTGAAGCTGCCGGCGCTGAGGTCATCCAGCTTGCCGACCACCATCTTGCGGTCGATTTCCGAAACATGCGGCTCGTATTCGGGCAAGACGCCTCGCACGATGGCGCCGGACACGCGCTGGCCCTGCAGCATGGCTTCGCGTTCGACATAGGGCGCCGCACCAAGCACATGCGGATTGCGCTCGGCACGCGCAAGCGCCTGCGGCCAGTCGCGCACGCTCTCATCCACGCCTTCCACGGTGGCGTGGGCAACCATGCCGAGGATGCGGTCCTTCAGCTCGCGATCAAAGCCGTTCATCACCGAAATGACGGTGATCAGCGCCGTCACCCCGACCGCAATGCCGAGAATGGACACCAGCGAAATGAAGGAGATGAAATGATTTCGACGCTTGGCCCGTGTGTAGCGCAGGCCAATGAAGAATTCGAGCGGTCGGAACATGCCGGGAACAATTCAGGGAGCACAGGTTCGGAATGATCGCACGCGCCGCACCGGAATGGCGTGCGTGGCCGCTGTCGGTCGGTCAGGTTTCCACATTCGGCAGCGGCACGCCAGCGGCCTGCTTCGGTGCCTGGGCCATCAGCACCAGCAACACGCGCCTGCGCAACTCGGCTTCCGAATTGCCCGGCGCAAGCAGGAACCTGCGCCGTCGCCCATCCGCATTCGAGAACTCCAGAACCAGCAGCACGCCGCGACGCAGGAATCCCTGGAGCTCAGCGGGATCTTCATGCCCATGCTGATCGATCAGTCGCCAACCGGATTCACCATGTGCGATGCGAGTGATGCTGCTGTTCATCCAGACACGCAGCGAAACCCCCGCGTACAGCAAGGCGACAGCCGCAAGCATTCCCTTCCACGCGCTGGTCAGACCGCTCGAAGCAATGGCCAGCACGGCAAAACCAACCATCAGCACTACACCGATGCCAAGGTATCGGCAGGGCCGGTAATCAAACGCGATCGCGGGTGCGGATTTCATGGATCACCCTGGCCTGATTCGCATCATCCGGCTGTCCGCGGCCGAGCAGCCAATCCCACAAGTCCGGATCCTGCGCATCCAGCAATCCCCCGAATCCCGTGCGCAAATCGGCAGGCGCGTGCGGATAGCGCACCTCAAGCCACCAACCGAGCAGTTGATCCAGCTCGCGAGTGCCTCGTCGACAACGCCAGCGCAGGGCCTTCAGTTCGGCATCCATGAAACACACCCGCTCACGTGCGGCGCTCGACCATGAGCTTCTTGATCTCGGCAATGGCCTTGGCCGGGTTGAGTCCCTTCGGGCAGGTGCGTGCGCAATTCATGATGGTGTGGCAGCGGTACAGGCGGAATGGGTCTTCCAGTTGATCGAGGCGATCCCCGGTGTCTTCGTCGCGGCTGTCGGCAATCCAGCGGTATGCCTGCAAGAGGATGGCCGGGCCCAGGTAACGATCACCGTTCCACCAGTAACTCGGGCAGGATGTCGAGCAGCAGGCACACAGGATGCATTCGTACAGGCCATCGAGTCGGGCGCGATCCTGTTTGGATTGCAGGCGTTCCTTGGCCGGTGGCGCACTTTGCGTGCGCAGCCACGGCTTGATCGATGCGTACTGCGCGTAGAAATGGGTGAGGTCCGGCACCAGGTCCTTGACCACGGCCATGTGCGGCAGCGGGTAGATCGGCACGCCACCGCCGGAACAATCGTCGATGGCCTTGGTACAGGCCAGGGTGTTGGTGCCATCGATGTTCATTGCACAGGAGCCACAGATACCTTCACGGCAAGAACGGCGGAAGGTGAGCGTGGGATCGATTTCGTTCTTGATCTTGATCAGCGCATCGAGAACCATCGGCCCGCAGCTGCCCAGATCAATCTCGTAGGTATCGATGCGTGGATTGGCGCCGTCATCCGGATTCCAGCGATAGACGCGGAATTCGCGAACCTTCTGCGCGCCAGGCTTGGCCGGGAAACGCTTGCCTGGCTGGATCCTGGAGTTTTTCGGTAACGCAAATTCAGCCATGACGTGAATTCTCCAAATCGGGAGTCGGGAATGGGGAGTCGGGAGCCGTAAGAGCTAAGGAAGGTCTGATCAAGTATTGTCGCGAGCAAGCTCGCTCCCACCATTGCTTGATTTTGTGGGAGCGAGCTTGCTCGCGACAAATGAGTTCCATACTCGTTCAGAGTTTCCCTAACGCGGACAAGACCGTGGTTCTTGCCAAGGACTGCAACACGCTTGCGAATTCATCGATTCCCAATTCCCTATTCTCCATTCTCGATCCTCAATACACCCGCTTCTTCGGCGGCACCACGCCGACATCGTCCGTCAGCGTGAACATGTGCACCGGACGGAATTCAAAGCTCGCCTTGCCCTTCTCATCCACCTTGACCAAGGTGTGCTTCTGCCAGTTGGCATCATCACGCTCGGGGAAATCCTCGTGCGCATGCGCACCGCGGCTTTCCTTGCGCTGCTCCGCCGAGGTGATGGTCGCCACCGCGTTGTACAGCAGGTTCTGCAATTCGTAGGTTTCGATCAGGTCGGAATTCCACACCAGCGAGCGGTCGGAAACCTTCACATCCTCGAAGCTGGCGAACACCTCGGCCATTTTCCGGCAGCCTTCCAGCAGGGTCTTGGACGTACGGAACACGGCCGCATCGCTCTGCATCGTGCGCTGCATGTTGAGGCGGATTGCAGCGGTCGGTGTGTTGCCATTGGCATTGCGCAACCGGTCCAGGTTGGCGAGTGCCTTGTCGCAGGCGTCATCGGCAAGCTTGCGCTGCGCGGCACCCGGCTTGATGGTCTGCGCGCAGCGATTGGCGACGGAGCGACCGAACACGACCAGATCAAGCAGCGAGTTGGAGCCGAGACGGTTGGCGCCATGCACGGAAACACAGGCCGCCTCGCCGATGGCATACAGCCCGGGCACCACGTGATCCGGGTTGTCCCCCGCCCGCTGCACCACTTCGCCGTGATAGTTGGTCGGAATTCCGCCCATGTTGTAGTGCACGGTCGGCAACACCGGAATCGGCTGCCTCGACACATCGACATTGGCAAAGATGCGCGCGCTCTCGGCAATGCCGGGCAGCTTCTCGTGGATCACCTCCGGCCCAAGATGGGTGAGATCGAGCAGCAGGTGGTCCTTGTGCTCGCCCACGCCACGCCCTTCGCGGATCTCGATGGTCATCGAGCGGCTGACCACGTCGCGCGATGCCAGATCCTTGTAGTGCGGCGCATAACGCTCCATGAAGCGCTCGCCGCTGGAATTGCGCAGGATGCCGCCTTCACCGCGCACGCCTTCGGTAATCAGGCAACCCGCACCGTAGATCCCGGTGGGATGGAACTGCACGAACTCCATGTCCTGCATGGCCAGTCCGGAGCGCAGGGCGAGACCACCGCCATCACCCGTGCAGGTGTGGGCCGAGGTTGCACTGAAATAGGCGCGTCCATAACCGCCGGTGGCCAGCACCGTGCCCTGTCCGCGGAACAGGTGCAGGGTGCCTTCGGCCATGTCCAGGGCCAGCACGCCGCAACACGCTCCGCTGGAGTCCCAGATCAGGTCGAGTGCGAAGTACTCGATCATGAACTGCGCGTCATGCGCCAGCGCCTGCTGATACAGGGTGTGCAACATGGCATGCCCGGTTCGGTCCGCCGCTGCGCAGGTGCGCTCGGCTGGCGGGCCTTCGCCGTACTTTGTCGTCATGCCGCCGAACGGCCGCTGGTAGATCTTGCCTTCGTCGGTGCGCGAGAACGGAACGCCGTAATGCTCAAGCTCGATGATGGCCGCAGGCGCTTCCTTGCACATGTACTCGATGGCGTCCTGGTCGCCGAGCCAGTCCGATCCCTTGATGGTGTCGAAATAGTGGTAGCGCCAGTCGTCCTCGCCCATGTTGCCGAGCGCCGCCGAAATGCCACCTTGCGCCGCCACTGTGTGCGAACGAGTCGGAAAGACCTTGGTGATGCACACGGTTTTCAGGCCCTTGGCAGCCAGGCCAAAGGTGGCGCGCAGGCCGGCACCTCCGGCGCCAACCACCACCATGTCGAATTCGTGGGTCTGGATTTTGTAGGCAGACATGTTCAAGCCCCCAAAGCAATGCGAATGACGGCAAGAACGCTCGCCAAGGCAGCGAGGGCACAGGCGAAGACGACAACCAATTGGCAGGCCAGGGCCCGGCCCGGCGTGTGCACGTAGTCTTCGATGACCACCTGCAAGCCGAGCTTGCCATGCCAGAACATCGCCAGCAGGAACGCAACCAACAGCACCGCATTGCACGGATGCCCGACCGCTGCGCGTGCCTGCGAATAATCGGCTCCAATGAGGCTGACCAGCAATACAACCAGGTAGACGGTCAGAAACAGCAGGGCCACCGCCGTCGCACGTTGCACGATGAAATGGTGCACGCCGCTGCGCGCGGAACCCAGGCCGCGTGCATTCTTGACCGGGCTGCGCAGGGAATCGGGCGAATTCATGCGACACCTCCGCAGCAGATCGCGACCGCACAGACGATCGCAGTCAGCACAACGCTGCCGATGACCGAGACCCATGAGCTGCGCACGAACGCGGGAATCGAGAATCCCCAGCCGGCGTCCTGAACAAGATGCCGAATGCCATTCAACCAGTGGTAGCACAGGGCCCAGGTGAAGCCGATCATGACCAGAATGCCCGGCCAGCTCGCGAGCAGCCCGCGCGCGCAATCCCAAGCCTCTTGGCCGCTGGCCAAGGCAAGCAGCATCCCGGCCAACACAAAGGCACCGACGCTCAACACGATTCCGGAAGCGCGATGCAGGATGGAAGTGACCATCTGGATCTGCCAGCGATACACCTGCAGATGCGGAGACAGCGGACGAGCGACTGGGGGCATTTGGCTGGCCTTGTACGTTTGGCTGGCGACTCGAAGGTCGGATCCCTGAAGGCTGTTAACCCGGAGACTCAAAAATCGATGCAACGACCGTTCTTCTCCCAATCGCCATAGCGGGTGGGATCAGGACCTTCGCGACCACCGATCTCCTCGACCGACTTCCCCGCAGCGTCCGACGCGGTCGGTTTCTCCGCTGTCGTCTCCTGCAGGGGATTTTCGGGGACTGGCGTGATGTCTGGCATGGCTGGATTCAAAACAAAAGCTTAATGCCGGTGGCGGGTCCTGACAACCAATGCACGGGCTTGCTTTGCTTCGACTGAGCACGCATGTTGTTCATCAAGCCCTGTTCCGAGCGGAAATCCACGTGCCCAAATCGCTGGCTAAGGCCGAAATCGTCGAAATCCGCGGAGAGGACGCCGTCGCATTTGCGCACGCCCAGTTCTGCAATGACGTGCTCGCCCTGTCCGAACTCAATTGGCAGATTGGCGCGTGGCTGGATGCACAGGGTCGTGCACGTTGCGTATTCGTGCTGTTGCGCGTGGAGGCAAACCGGCTGCTGGCCTGGCTGCCGATGGGCAGCGCAGCGACCATGGCTGCCGATCTCCAGCGCTTCGTGCTGCGCGCCAAGGTCAAGGTGAGCGTGGCCCAGGGATTCCATCTCGTCGAGGACGAACCGACGCAGATAGAGAATGGGCAAGTCGCCGAAAGCCCCGATGGCTGGCGCTTCAATCTGCCTGGACCTGCTCCGCGTTCCGTGCGCGTGGCCCGTCATGTCGAACCCCAGACGTTGGACGCCGGGGCCCTTGAAGCCTGGCGACTGGCGAACGTCATGGCCGGCCTGCCCTGGCTCCACGAATCGCTTGCCTGCCAGTTCACTGCGCAGGCATTGGGACTGGATCGCCTGGGCGCCGCCAGCCTGGACAAAGGCTGCTATCCGGGCCAGGAAATCGTAGCCAGGTTGCACTTTCGCGGTGGCAACAAGCGCATCTGCGTGCGCGTGCAGGGAGACTGCGACACTCCGCCCCAGCCCGGCGATTGCGTGCTGGAAATGGAGGGCGGGACAGTTGCCGGCACGATTCTTTACGCCGCAAGCTGCCAACCCACGGGGTTTCTGGCACTGGCCGTGCTTTCAAATACCGACCAAACAGGCGCAGGATTGCATCTCGAAGGCAAGCCGGGCGCCTCCCTCACGCTGCAATCGCTGTTGGACGCCGGCTTGCCCTGACGCCAGGGTTGGCACCGTCCTTGCTACCTGATGTGAAGCGAAACCTGGAGGCACGACACCATGCACCCATTCCCGACATGCCGGCGCATTCGCCGCCTTGCCACGGCCCTTGCTTTGGGCAGCCTTTTGCAGGTCTCCGCGTCGCAGGCCGCCGAATACCGATTCACGCCGGAACCTGCCTATCCCCCGGAGGTCGCAAAGCAGATCTATCAGCCACTGCTCGACTACCTCGGCAAGGCCACCGGCGAAAAATTCGTGCTGCTGACCTCGCCGAACTACTCGGTTTACTGGCGCGACATCCTCAAGCCCGACCAGACCGATTTTTCCTATGATGAGGCACAGTTTGCCGACTACCGCATCCAGCACTTGCAGTTCGTGCCCGTGGTGCGCAAGGCCCAGCCAACCACGTACACGCTGTTGGCCAGTTCCGAATTCGATGGCCAAACCCCGCGCGCGCTACTGTCATCGCGCATTGCCACCATGCCCGCCCCCAACCTGGGCTACGCCCTGCTGATGGAAGTTTTCTCCGACCCGGTGCAGCAGCCGGATATCAATTCGGCGACCGCATCCTGGCGTGAATGCCTGGACATTCTCAACAGCGGCGAAGCCGGCGCCACCATGTTCCCGACCTGGATGCTGGAAACCTTTGGCAATCCCAGCTTGGCAACGTTGTATACCTCTCGTGAGTTTCCGGGCAATGCCATTCTTGCCGCCCCCTCGGTTCCGGAGGAAGTCCGCAACAAGGTTCGTGACGCGCTGGCAAACGCTGAAGGAGCGCCGGAATTGGGTGGCCTGCTGCTGGAACTGGGTGTCGACAAGTTCATCCCGGCCACCGCAACGGACTATGCCGGACAGCGGAAGATGCTGAGCGGGTTTTACGGATACAAGTAAGTCAACGCGAACAATTGATTGATGACGACGCAATTCCCATTGCATCATATTGCCGTTTGAATTTTGTATCGTTTAACCAACAATTCCGCCAGTTCCGAATCTGAATCCCCTGTTCAGGATTCAGCATTTTTTTGGTGACAAGTGCCCCGCCAGCAAGTAATCTCCGCGCCGTGTTGCATGGCTGATGGCGGCTGGGCCCCATCGGATGTTTTCAAAGATTGATGTCTACCTCCGGTTTCATCACTTCTTAGAGGACTTGCCAGACACCGGGCAAAAGCGACTGCCACAAGCTGGCAAACGTTTGCCCACAACCCGACGCAGCGAGAACGCGCGCAGGTTGCCCTTTCAAGCGCAGTGTGGACTCGGCAGATCAGGACATGATCTGCGCAGATGCCCGCCTGCGAATCGGAATGTCCGCTGCCTGCTGGAGCGGACTGCAGGCTGGGACCAACCAGCGGAGCCTCGTCGCCGAATCACTGGCAACAGGGCAATGAATCCGCCCCCCGGCCTGCCAACGCAGGAGTAAACGCACAATGAAATTGGCCTGGTTGCTTTGGCTGGCTTCAATAATGCCAGCACATGATGCCGACAGGACTTGTCTGGCAACCATGATTTACCTGGAAGCACGCAGCGAATCCCAGCTCGGGCAGGCAGCCGTCGCAGAGGTGGCGCTGCGCCGTCGCGAAAGCGGTCGGTGGGGCGACAGTATTTGCGAAGTCGTGAATGCACCGCTTCAGTTTGCAATTTCCACAACCAACAAGAATTACATGCTGAAGAACCCGCAGGCATGGGATCGCGCCTGGAAAGTCGCCGATCATGCATTGCAGATGTGGGAACTGCCCCGCGACCAACGGCGTTTTGTCGTCCCCAAAGCCAATCACTTCGTCGCCGAGGCAAAGGCCTCGCCAAGCTGGATGAAGGGCGAACCCCTGGCGGTGATTGGAGCGCACAGCTTTTATCGGGTCAACTGAACGGGACTACCCGATTCAGACAAAAGAAAAGCCGGCTTGCGCCGGCTTTCTTGTTGATGGTGGCTTGCCGCAGCTTGCATCACGCCAATGACCGGCCTCAGTAACCGGGAACCACCAGGCCGTTGTCGATGTAGACACGATCGCCGCGACGCAGGTCGTAGATGCGGTACTGCTCGAAAGCCCGTGTCCTGCCCGAATCCATGCGCACAAGAATCCGGAAGTAGCTGCGGCGCTGTCCATCGCGTTCGACTTCATTGCCGATGACGCCTCCTGCCACGGCACCGGCAATGGTCGCCGCCTTGCGGCCGTCTCCCTTGCCGACCTGGTTCCCCAGCGCGCCACCGATGATGGCGCCAAGCACAGCCCCTCCACCGGAGGTCCCGCGCTGTCCGATGGATTCGATCCGCAATATCTGGCCGCAGTTCTCGCAACCCCTGCGATACTCGCTGCGGCCGCGGTTGTAATCGTAATCATCGCGAACGTAGCCGGAATTCGCCGGCACGCATCCGGCAAGCAACATCATGGTCAAGCCCGCAAGCAGGATTCTGTGGGTCATGGTCTGGTCCTCGATTTTGTTGTCCGCATGTTGCGGCAGAGGCAGCTTGGCCCTCAGGCAATGAATGCGTGCGGAACGTCTGTTTGCGATGGCCAAAGCCCAAGGATGAACGTCCTGTTCAGCACGTTTTGCATCGGTTAGCATCGCGCGTCCACGGAAATTCCCTATGCAAGCTGATGCCTTGTTGCTCGATGAGCTGCGCGACCTTGATGTGGAGGCCGCCGCATCGAGGGTTTCAACGCTCCCGGATGATGCGATTCTCGAGACCTTGCAGGCGCTGGGCCCGGGCCGCGGGTTTGCGATTCTCAACCGACTCGGGGCCGTGCAGCGCACCCGCATCACTTCGGCTGCCGGCACCGATGCATCCGAACACTGGTTGGCAAGCAGGGCTTGGCCGGAAGGGTCCGTGGGGCGGCTCACCGAGCCCGCGCCAATCACCTTCGAGGCGAGTGCCAAAGTCGCTGACGTGCTGGCCAGGTTGCGTCCGGTTGCCTCGCGAACGCTCATCACCTATGTGTATGTCGTCGATTCCGCCAATCGTCTCACTGGCGTGGTCACGTTTCGGGAAATGGTATTTGCCGATAGTGGGCAAACCCTCGCCGAGATCATGCTGCCAAGGCCGTTCTCCCTGCGACCGGACGCCGACGTCATCGATGCCATGCGCGAGGTGGTGCGTCGCCACTACCCTGTCTATCCGGTGTGTGATGAACACGGTCAACTGATCGGAGTTGTGCGTGGCTCGGTACTGTTCGAGGAGCAGGCCTTCGAAATCAGTGCCCAGGCCGGCTCAATGGTTGGCGTGGAAAAAGATGAACGCCTGAGCACATCCTGGGGTCGCAGCCTGCGTCTGCGCCATCCGTGGCTGCAATTGAATCTCCTGGCAACCTTCCTGACCGCCGCGGTGGTCAGCTGTTTTCAGGATGCCATCAACCAGATCGTGCTGCTGGCCGTGTTCCTGCCGGTGATTTCCGATCAATGCAACAACACAGGCTCGCAAGCGCTGGCAGTGACCTTGCGTGGAATGATGTTCGGTGAACTGAAGCCCGGCCGTGGCTGGCGCCTGGTGTGCAAGGAAAGCTGGCTCGGTTTTCTCAATGGCTCCCTCACCGGATTGCTCGGCGGTATTGCCATGTACGCGCTCGCACGCGCGCAGTCGCAAGCCGACGCCGTATTCCTCGCCGGCATCACCTGGGCTGCCATTGCCGGCAGCTGCACCATCGCCGGCATGGTCGGAGCCGGCGTGCCGCAACTGCTCAAGCGCATGGGCGCGGATCCGGCTACGGCATCCAGCATATTCCTCACCAAAGCCACCGATATAGTCAGCCTGGCCATGTTTCTCGGCCTTGCCGCAGTGTTGCTGCTGCCTTGACTGTGCAGATGCACGACCTCATCGACAGCCATTCGCACCTGGATGTCGAGGATTTTGACCAGGATCGCGATGCGGTCGTGCAACGCGCCCGTGATTCCGGAGTCGCCCGCCAGGTTGTTCCCGCGATTGCCCAATCCGGCTGGAACCGGCTCGGTTCCATCTGTCGGCAATACTCGGGGCTGTATCCCGCCTATGGATTGCACCCGATCTATCTGCCGCAGCACCAACCCTCACACCTCGACGAACTCCACCGCATCATCGAGCGCGAGCAACCCGTTGCCATCGGCGAGTGCGGGCTCGATCACCACATCGAAGGTCTTGACCCTTCATCACAGCTCGACTACTTCGAAGCCCAACTCAAGCTGGCCGGCAAGCACGATCTGCCTTTGATCATCCACGCCCGCCAGGCCCTGGACGAGGTGACGGCGTGCATCCGCCGCCACGCCCCGCTGCGTGGAGTCGTGCACAGTTTTTCCGGCAGTCCTCAGCAGGCGCAACAACTCTGGAAGCTCGGCTTCTGCATCGGCATCGGCGGACCGGTCACCTATGAGCGCGCAAGGCGATTGCGCGAGATCGTTGCCCACATGCCGATCGAGTTCCTCTTGCTGGAAACCGACTCCCCGGACCAGCCCATGCACGGACACCAGGGACGGCGCAATGAACCTGCCCTGCTGCCACAGGTGCTCGCCAGCGTGGCTGGGCTGCGTGGCGAAAGCGAAGCGAGTGTTGCAGCGGCCACCTGTGCCAATGCCGTTCGCCTGTTCAGGCTCGACTGAATGTTTAATCCAGACCCGGAAGGCGATCCTCAAGCCTTGGCTTTGCCCGTTGCATGGGACAACAGCTTTTGCAACGCGGCTGATACGGCCGCAAAGGCAAACGTCGCAGTGACGTGGGTGGCAGCGCCAAGCCCGGCTCCGCAGTCAAGCTTGAGACTGGATTCGCCGCTTTGCGGACGCGTTCCGCACACGCTGCCGTCGGCCTGCGGATAGCGCACGTTCTCCAGCGAGTACACGGCAGGTACGCTGAAGTAGCGCTTTGGCCCGCGCGGAAAACGGAATTCCTCGCGCAGCTTCTTGCGGATCAGCGCAAGCATGGCGTCATGCTCGGTCTTGGACAGGTCGCGAATGCGAACCAGGGTGGGGTCAATACGCCCTCCGGCCGATCCGCACACGATCAAGGGCAGCTTGCGCCGCCGGCACCAGACAATCATTTCCACCTTGACCCTGAATGCGTCACAGCAATCGATGACCAGGTCGTAGCCGCGATCCAGCATCGAATCGAGATTCGACGGCGTGAGGAAGTCCGCAAGCGCATCCACCTGCATCGCCGGATTGATGGCAAGCAGGCGTTCGCGCATCACGGAAACCTTGCTCTTGCCGAACTGGCCATCCAGCGCATGCAACTGGCGATTGGTATTGCTGACGCAAACCTCGTCCGCATCGATCATGGTGATGCGTCCGACGGCACTGCGCGCCAGGGCCTCGACCACCCACGATCCCACGCCGCCAATGCCAACCACGCAGACATGCTTTCCTGAAAGACGGGCCGCGCTTCCCGCGCCATACAGGCGGTCAAGTCCACGGAATCGATCAGAGGATTGCATTGCTGGAAATTCGAGACGCAAAACGGCGGCGCGCGAGGTTACCATGCCGCTCGCCTACCGGGTTTCCGCCCATTTCATGTTCAGGAGCACGCAACATGCGTTTTGTCATCGGTGCAATTCTTGGCCTTCTCGTCGGCGCGGTGTGCGCGGTCATGGCCTACAACGCGATATCGCAACGGCACGCCTATTCCAGGGGCCTGATGACGGTGATGGGCCAGGCACTGAAACAGGCCAACGATGCGGCAGCAAGCACCGATTGCACGAATGATGGCCATGCTCTGGCCAAGCTGTCCTTGCTGGCTGATGACATCGAAACCGCAATTCCCGGCGACGGAACACCCGATCGCGTTTTTCACCAGTACAGCATGGACCTCAAGAAGCAGGTTGAGGCCGCGAAAACCTCCACTTGCACTGATCGCAAGCAGGCCCTGACCGATGTCAAGAATGCCTGCAGTGCCTGCCATCGCGATTACAAGTAACCCGCTACCCGGCGATGACCGCATTGGCGCGCCTTTCGCCCGATGGAATTCACATGACCTTGCCGGTCACGTCGGTCAGCAGCTTTGCGGCAGGGTTCAACGAAACAAGACCAAAACCGTCATGCGTTGTATTGCTGATCGCATCTTTCCATTGGCATCTGTCAGCCGGGCGAGCCTTGAAGCAAACGGGCACTCGCGCGATCGCTTCGACCGGGAATCCACCCACACTCTCCGGTTTGAATTTCCATGTTTTGACCGCTGCCGTGGCTGCGTTCAAAAACAATGGGTCCGTCTTCTTTTCTGCGATCTCAACCGGCGTGATGGAAACAATGTCGCCAGCTTTGTCGAAGTGCACATCCAACACGACGAGACCGCCCAAATGCGCCCTGGCCAAAGCCTCGGGATACCTGACCGACTGAACCATTCTCATACTGGGGCCCGTCGAGGCATGTTCCACGCCAAGCGCGATCTTGCCTTTCACTACTTGCCCAGCGAGCGTCGTTCTGAGCCACGTGTCGGTCGCCGTTGGAACTCCGTCCAATTGCCCTGGACTGAACTTCCACTTTCGAATTGTCTCGGCTACTGACTTGTGCGGAATTTGGTCCGGGTTTTGCGCAAGCGAAAGTCCGGTGATCTGTCCGCCAGCATCCAGGGACAGCTTCCAGGTCAATGTTGTGGACCAGGTTCGCGGCTCTGATGCACGTACGTCCAGGCAACCCATGGCAACCAGTGACACGATAACCGCCAACCAAGCCTTCATGATTTCCTCCTTCTCATGCCCGCGCAACAGTAGGCCGGCCGCATGCTAGCACGGAGATTGCACCTGTCGCCGCAATTTATACGTGGCAATTGCTTGCATCTGCATGAGTGGCGCAGTCCAATGGCCTTCCCGCACGAGGATATCCCGCATGGCCGCATTGCTTGTCATCTTCGTGCACGGCTGGAGCGTGACCAGCACGGACACCTACGGCGAATTGCCGGCGCGTCTGGCCGCTGAATCGACCAAGGGCGGCGGCCCGAAACTGGACGTACAGCACCTTTACCTGGGCAAGTACATCAGCTTTCGCGATGAGGTACGATTGCCGGATCTTTCCCGCGCGTTCGAGGCCGCCCTGCAACCGGTACTGGCGCAGGCGGGCGCCCAACGCCGTTTTGTCTGCATCACCCACTCCACCGGCGGTCCGGTGGTGCGTGACTGGTTTGATCGCCATTACGTGCAAACGAAGTTGACCGGGCAATGCCCGATGAGCCACCTGATCATGCTGGCGCCCGCAAATTTTGGCTCGGCGCTGGCCCAGCTCGGCAAGTCGCGGCTCGGCGCGATCAAGGCTTGGTTTGACGGGGTCGAACCCGGCCAAGGCGTGCTCGACTGGCTGGAACTCGGCAGCCCGGAAGCCTGCGAGCTCAACCTGCGCTGGATCAACGACTATCCCCGCCTGAAGCTCACCGAATCGGCAAACCCGATTTTCCAGTTCGTGCTCAGCGGCGAAACCATCGACCGCAAGCTGTACGACTTCATCAACCCTTACACCGGCGAGATCGGTTCCGATGGCGTGGTCCGCCTTGCCGCTGCCAACCTCAATGCCTCGCACATCATCCTGCAGCAACCGGCGATCATTGCCGGCGAGTCCTTGCCTTCCGCACGCAAGCGCCTGCGCAGCCTGGAATACGTACGCGGTCGGCGATCTGCCAGCACCGCCTTCAAGATTGTTGCCGGCGCATCACACAGCGGCGGTGACAAGGGCATCATGCGCAGCGTGCGCAATGACGGGGCACCCCACGCCACGGTGGATGCCATCCTGCGCTGCCTGCGGGTTGCCGATGCCGGAAGCTATGCCGCGCTGACCCAGGCTTTCAGCAGCGAAAATGCCACCCAGCAGGCCATCGACAACCGCCTCGAAATCGAAAAGGTGCCGGTGCTGCCAGACCGTCGCTACTTCCACGATCCGCATGCCATGGTGATATTCCGCTTGCTCGATTCCGAAGGCATGAGCGCGCCGGAGGTGAAGCTGCTGCTGACCGCAGGCCCCAATCATGATCCAAACCAATTGCCGGAAGGATTTCTTGCCGACCGACAGTTCAACAAGCGCTCCGGCAACCTCACCTTCTTCCTCAACCACGCCGCTCTCACCGGTTGCCCTGCGATTCCAGGCCCCAAGCCCGGCCAGACTGCGCGCCTGGAGTGGATCGCCCGACCACCCTATGGATTGAAGATCCAGTCACGCGATGGGGAGCATTTCGTCGAGCATTGGGAAAGCGAACTGCACTCCAGCGTCAAGGATCTGCTGCCGATGATCAGCGCCAATGAAACCACCATCATCGACATTCGCTTGACGCGGGTGGTGCGCGAAGGCACCTTCCGCCTGACCCGGCAACTCGTATCGCAGAGCTTCAAGAATACCGAGCCGGGTGGCGTGATTGGATAGCCCATCAAGCATTTTTCCGGCAGGCCGATGAAACCCTTGGATACCGAAAAGCTCGATCGCATCGTTGCCCAGGCCCGGCGGGACCGCGATCAGCGCGAAGCCGGATACCGCGAGCGCGCCCTCAGGATGTATCCGTGGGTGTGTGGCCGCTGCGCGCGCGAGTTCACCCGCGCCAATGTGCAGGAGCTCACCGTGCACCATCGCAACCACGATCACGACTTCAATCCGCAGGACGGCAGCAACTGGGAACTGCTCTGCGTGTACTGCCACGACAACGAGCATTCCCGCTACATCGACAACGCAGCGGGCAACATTCCCGCGCCGGGGGACAACCCTGCCCCGGCTACCAACAACCCTTTTGCCGGTTTGAAGGACTTGCTGAAACGCTGAGTCTTGCCTACTGCCCGACGCGTATCGCGATCGGACAATGGTCGGATGGATGCTCGGCTTCGCTCACGCCGTAATCGAATTGCTCGAATGAACCTGCTACGAACCGCGAGGCAGCACGCGGATCCAGCACGATGTGGTCAATGAAATCCGGATAGCGTTCCTGGCAACGCGCCGGCTCGCCACCGCTGGCATCGGTCAGGTCAACGTCCTCTTCCAGCGCCTTCCAAACCGAATCCTCAGGCAAGGCCAAGCGCCGGTTGAAGTCACCGAGAATGGCAAATGCCTCGCCTGCGCGCTCCCGTGCATTGATCCATTGATCAAGCACCGGCACCTGCTCGAACAGAACCGGACACGCTTCCCGATCACTCCCCGCCGAGCATCCGCTCTTCAGGTGCACGGCGAGAAGTCGCAGCGGGTGTTCGCCCTGCAAGGTGATGTCCACACCCCAGCGCAAGTCGGCATTGTCCAGTCCGAGTGCCGCGAGATCCGCATTGCGCTTGAATTCGACCCCGTGGCGGATGGCAAATCCGGCCTTCTGTTCACGGATCAGTGGACCGTCGGTCGCATCCCGTCCACAAAAATGCTGGCGACCGCTGGCTGGGCGCCCGGAGATGACAATGCTGTATTCCGTCGAAGGAAACACGCGCGCGGCTGCGACCGCACTCTCCACTTCCTGGAATGCAATCACATCCGCATCGAGGCGCTTTGCGTAATTGCGCAAGGCGGCGTAGTCCGCTTCCGTGCGTGGACGGCAGCCCAAGCCGTCCTGTTCGGCCAGATGTTCGAGATTCCAGCTGGCAATTTTCAATTCCTGCGCGGACTTTGGCACTCGCGCATCGCGCGGGGAGCAGGCCGCGACCGAGCAAGCCGACATCAGCAACGCCAGCGCAATTCGTGCATGCATGTCGTGGCCTCAGGATTCCGGCAATGCAGCGTTGTGGTAGACCTCCTGGACATCGTCCAGCTCATCGAGCCAGTCGAGAAGATCGGTCAGGGTTTCGATCACCTCGGCGGCAACGGCCACGCGATTGGCCGGTCGCATCACCACGCCGTCGCTGATTGCCGTAAATCCCGCCGCGACCATCGCAACCTTCACCGACTCGAAATTCTCGGGTAAACACAGCACGGTGCTTTGGCCCGAGCCATTGACCACGTCATCGGCCCCGGCTTCCAGCGCCGCTTCCAGGATCTTCTCTTCGACATCCGTTGACGCCGTGGCATAGACCAGTTCGCCAACCCGGGAAAACTGGAAGGCCACCGAACCGCTGGTGCCGAGGTTGCCGCCATGCTTGGACAGTGCGTGGCGCACGTCAGCCACGGTGCGCACCGGATTGTCGGTCATGGCGTCGATGATCAGGGCGACCCCACCCGGACCATAGCCCTCGTAGCGCAACTCCTCCATGTTGTCGGCACCATCCGCGCCGGAGCCGCGGCGCACGGCCCTTTCCACCGTGTCCTTGGTCATGTTGGCCGACAATGCCTTGTCGATGGCAATGCGCAAACGCGGATTCGCTGCCGGGTCGCCGCCGTTTCTTGCTGCCACGGTGATTTCGCGGATCAGCTTGGTGAAAATCTTGCCGCGCTTGGCGTCTTCCGCGTTCTTGCGACCTTCGATACTCGGGCCTCTGCCCATGGTGTTACCTGCAACGGGATGGAAATGGGGGCGGATTCTATCAGGCAGACCCAGGCCGCCATCACATCACGCGCCTGGCCGGCCAGCCCGCGAATCCGCGCCGGAGTCCACCTGTGATCGCGCCCGGCTGTCGATCCAGGCATCCTTGAGTTGCCAGCGCTCGTTGAGCCAGGCCTGGAATGCCTTGCGGCATTCCGCATCACCCGCATAGTCGCCCCCACGAAGATTGGCGGGCAATGAAAGCAATTCGACCTTCATGGCAACCCGTTTGACCTTGCCTGCGAACAGATCCACGGCACCCGGAATGCCGCCGGGATAGAAAAGCGAAACATCGATGACGCCATCCAGCACATCGCCCATGGCCTCCACCACATAGGCGATGCCGCCGGAGCGCGGGGCCAGCAGGTGTGCGTAGGGAGACTTTCTGCTGCTGTGCTTGGCCGCCGTGAAGCGCGTGCCTTCGACAAAATTGATGATTGAAACCGGCGTGTGGCGGAACTTCTCGCAGGCCGCGCGCGTGGCATGTCTGTCCTTGCCAGCGAGTGCCGGATTCTTGGCCAACTGGGACTTCGTGGTCCGATGCATGAAGGGAAAATCCAGCGCCCACCAAGCCAGGCCAAGCACCGGCACCCAGATCAATTCCTGCTTCAGGAAAAAGCGCAGCAATGGAATGCGACGATTGAGCACGCCCTGCACGACCGGAATGTCTGCAACGCTCTGGTGGTTGCAGATCAGCAGGTAACGGCCATCCCTGCGCAAACTGGGCAGCTCATTCACATCAACATGCAAACCCGTCAACAGGCGGATCAATGCGCTGTTGACCGCGATCCAACTCTCCGCAATTGCAGCCAAAACCGCGGAGATGAAGTGTCGGAACCAGGGAATCGGCACGATCAGCTTGATCAGGGCCAACAGCAGCAGCGGCGTGGCGTGAACCAGCGTGTTGAGCGCAATCAGCGTGCCATTGAACGCGACGCGCAAGGTGACAAGCATCAAATAGACTCCACGGGTTGCTGGCGATGGATGGAAACGAATTCTTCCAGCAACGCTGCATCGCAATCAAATGCGTGCTGGTCAATGCAGCTGATCATCGGGCCAATTGCGCCGGAATTGAGGGCAAACGCCCACTGGAAGCGGTCAAGGCTGCCAAGATGGATCGACTCCGAACGGGTTTGCACGCCCGCCAGGCGCAGGCCAGCGTCCAGCAGTTGTCGTGTGACGCCCGGCAGGCATGGACCCTTCGGCCAGACCACGGCGTGTCCATCCCAGAAGCCGATGTTCCAGGTGGAGCCTTCGCAGATTTCACCGGCTGGCGTGGTGAACAACGCGTCATCGAATCCCGCCAGCCGCGCTTCGCGCAGTGCATGGAACAACTCGAAGGTTCCAAGATGCTTGATGCCGTGGACATGTCGGGTGTGCACGAGGGATTTCACCCGCAGGGCCGGGCGGATTTCCCCGTGCGCTGCCCGGGTGGAGACCAGAATGTCCACCTCGACCGGCTGCTCCGGACGCCTGCGCTCAAAGGCCAGCGAAACGATGCTCACGCGAACCCATTGCGATCCTTCAACGGCCATGCGACGCAGGCAATGGCGAACGCGGTCGCTGTCCAGCTCGGTTCCGAACAGTGTACGGGTCGCATCGACCAGGCGCTGCAGATGCAGGCCGAGACCGCGAACCTTGCCGTCGTCCATGCGAAAGGACGTGAAGTGTCCGTAGTTGAGCTGCGCAAGGGACGCAAGTTCGCCGATTCCTGGCTCGCGGCCGTTGAGTTCGATGCGGGATTCACTCATTCCAGGATGCGATGCAACGGCCGTCAACGAAAGGCCGGCAGTATGCCTTGAATCACGACGATGGCATGCTTGGCTAATCCCGATGCCTTTCGAGAGCGCGTCCTGAACACTTCCGCTTCCGCTCATGCCAAGGCGCTTTGGCAGATCCATTTGTGCGTGTTGCTGTGGGGCTTCACCGCCATCCTCGGCAAGGCGATCAGTCTTTCCGCCCTGCCCCTGGTCTGGTGGAGGATGATTCTCGTGGTGGCTGCCATCGCCCTGCTGCCAGGGGTATGGCGCGCCTTGCGCAGCATGCCCATCAAGCTGATCGGATCGTATGCCGGCATAGGCGTGCTGGTGTCATTGCACTGGCTGACGTTTTACGGCTCGATCAAACTGTCCAATGCCTCGGTTGCGGCCACCTGCATGGCCCTGGCGACGGTGTTCACGGCCCTGGTGGAGCCCAAGCTGGCCGGGCGCAAGTTCTCCCGACGCGAGCTGCTGCTGGGCCTCGCCGTACTTCCCGGCGTGGCACTGGTGGTTGGAGGCGTGCCGTTCGCCTACCGAAATGGCATTCTGGTTGGTGCGATCTCCGCATTTTTCGTTGCCCTGTTCAGTTCCCTCAACAAGCGCCTGGTCGAACACGGAGATCCCTTGACCGTCACCGGCATCGAACTGGCCGCCGGCACCTTGACCCTCACCGCACTCATTCCCCTCATGGATTTCGCGTTTCCAGCGCTGTCAGGCAATCCCTTTGTGCTGCCGGGTTCGCGCGACCTGCTGCTGATCCTGACACTCTCGGTTGCCTGCACCCTGTTTCCTTTTGCCTTGTCACTGGTGGCTCTTCGTCACATGAGCGCCTTCAGCGCGCAGATGGCGGTCAACCTCGAACCCCTCTATGCCATCGTCCTTGCCGCCATTTTTTTCGGCGAGCAGCACGAGTTGAGCATGCTGTTCTATGCGGGTGTGGCGATTCTTCTTGCCGCGGTGTTCGTGCATCCGCTGCTGGAATCGCGCGCGCGCAAGGCGCAGCCGGAAATCCTCGGCGTGGCCGAAGCGAAGAACATCCTTGAGTGATCCCGCCGCCAGCGGTCCCGCCCGCCGCATCTGGGTCGATGCCGACGCCTGCCCCAATGTCATCAAGGACATCCTGTTTCGCGCCGCCGAACGTGCCGGCATCGAGGTGACCCTGGTGGCCAACCAGTGGATACGCACCCCACCTTCACGTTTCATCCACTCCATCCAGGTCAGCGGGGGCCTGGATGTTGCAGACAGCGAGATCGTGCGGCGCGTTTGCGCAGGCGACCTCGTGGTCACCGCGGACATTCCCCTGGCCGCGCTGGTGATCGGGAAAGGCGCGCTGGCCCTCAATCCGCGTGGCGAGATGTACACCGCCGACACCATTGCCCAGCGCCTTTCGATGCGCAACTTCATGGACGAACTGCGCGGCGCGGGAGTCAACACCGGCGGCCCGCCCAGCCTTCACCCACGCGACCGTCAGGCCTTTGCCAACCAGCTGGATCGATGGCTGGCCCGAGGCAACTCCTGACGAGTCCACGCGTGGAAAAGCCACAAGATTTCCGGACCATGGCTTTACGCGCCATTAATGACGATTAGTTGTTCCAATTGACGTTTTATTGCCTGTTTTGCCGAATTGCATACAGGAATATCGCGTTGCATAATTCGTCATGTCTTGCGCATAACCGAGATTATCCGCCTGAACTCGTCATCGGAGACGCATCATGATCATCGAGCCTTCGTCATCGGATCGAGCGGTACTGATCGAGCTGGGCAGCCGCATCAGTCAGCATCGGCTTGCGCACAACCAGAGCCAGGCTGAGCTTTCCCGCGCGGCCGGCATTTCCAAACGCACGCTGGAACGCCTCGAAGCCGGCGAATCCACCCAACTCACCAATTTCATCCGGGTCGTGCGCGCACTGGACCTGGGCAGCGGCCTGAACGCACTGATCCCGGCGCCCACACCCAGTCCCATCGAACTGCTCAAGTTCCAGGGCAAGCAACGCAAGCGCGCCTCCTCGGTTCGCGAACCCAAGACCCCGACCCAACCCTGGGCCTGGAACGACTCCAAATGACCACCGTGGCCGAGGTGCGGCTGTGGGGCCGATCCATCGGTGCAGTTTCCGTCGAAGACGCCCGATCCGCTGCGGCCTTCCAGTTCACCGATGAATTCACGCGCAGCGGGATCCAGGTATCACCGCTTCGGATGCCGCTGTCCGATCGGGTGTATTCCTTCCCAGGCCTCGCCCGTGAAACCTTCCATGGGCTGCCCGGATTGCTGGCCGACTCCCTGCCCGACCGCTTCGGCAATGCCCTGATCGACACGTGGCTGGCCAGCCAGGGACGCAGTGCCGAGAGTTTCAATGCCGTTGAACGCTTGTGCTACATCGGATCGCGTGGCATGGGCGCACTGGAGTTTGCCCCGGCGCAAGGACCGAAATCGCGAACCAGCGAACCGCTGGATATCGCCGCACTCGTGCAGCTGGCTTCCGATGTTCTCAGCCAGCGCAGCGGACTGCGCCATTCGATGGCTTCCGCAGACACCGCCGAAACCTTGCGCGACATTCTGCGTGTCGGTACTTCCGCCGGAGGCGCACGCGCCAAGGCGGTGATTGCCTGGAATCGGCAAACCAATGAAGTGCGTTCGGGCCAGGTAGCCGCCGGTGATGGCTTTGATTACTGGATCCTCAAGTTCGATGGCGTCAGCGGCAATCGTGACAAGGAGCTGGAAGACCCCACCGGCTACGGCTCCATCGAATACGCCTACGCATTGATGGCCAGGGCTGCGGGCATCGACATCAGCGAATGCCGCTTGCTTGAGGAAAACGGACGACGCCACTTCATGAGTCGCCGCTTTGACCGGCTGTCCGGTGGCGAAAAATTGCACATGCAATCCCTTGGCGCCCTGGCCCACTTCGATTTCAACCTGGCCGGTGCCTACAGCTATGAACAAGCCCTGCAGGTCATGCGCACGTTGGACCTGCCCATGGCCAGCATCGAACAGCAGTTCCGCCGCATGGCCTTCAACATCGTTGCGCGCAACCAGGACGACCACGTCAAGAACATCGCCTTCCTGATGGACAAGCAGGGACGCTGGTCCTTGTCACCGGCCTTCGATGTCACCTACAGCTACAACCCCGATGGCCTGTGGACTGCAACCCACCAGATGTCCATGAACGGCAAGCGTGACGATTTCACGCTGGAGGATTTCCGCACCTGCGCGAAATTCGCCTCGATGAAACGCGGCCGCGCCGAAGCCATCCTCGATGACGTCATCGCAGCCGTGAAACGCTGGCCGGAATTCGCCGAGCAGGCGAAGGTGCTGCCGCAGTGGCGTGAGGTAATCGCCAAGGCGCAGCGTGTCGCCTTGCTTCACGGCTGAAGCCCCGTTTCCAGAATCGGCATCCTCAGGGCCAGCCGCTCGGTCGACAAGACCCGCTGTGACACTCGGGACCGATCATTTCCTTGAAGAATTCAACCTTCTGCCCAGGTCGCTTGTCCAACTCTGCCTCAAGATTCAAGCGGTATCGGGATCGGCATCCCGCAGCGCCAGTCGCTCGGCGGACAAGGCACCGCTCCGATGCGCCAGCTCGACCATCTCCTCGAAGAAGTCGACCTTTTGCCCGGGCTTGAGCCTCATCCATCCGCGCAGGCTGGCGATCTCCGCGTCACTCAAAACCTGGTGACCTGACGCACCTGGGTCAAGCGTCGTCATTGGCTCGTCTCTCAATCTCGATCTGCTTCAGTTTGGCAATATCGTCGAGGTCACGGGCTCGTCCGGCGGCTTGTTTCATCAGGATCAGATGCCCGATGCTGGCCACCCGAACGATTGTGCCGTCGATGTCCATTGCCACGGACGCATTCGTCAACGCATCAAATGGCAGCGGCTCCTTCACGAAAATATCCAGCGAACGAACCGGATTCCCCACATAGTCAACGCCGACTTCGTTCAGCGCAGTGAAGATTTGGCGAATGTTGAAAGCCATGGGCACCCGGTCTCGATTCGAATCATGCAAGATGAACCAGAAAATTCATCAGCAGAAATCCATGGGAATGGATCGAACATGGCAGCCAGATATACAGCTGCATCGAGCCCTCCGCAAGCGTTCACCACTGGCAAGACTTTCTCGCAGATGCAGTGCTTCAACATGACGTCAGCCGTGATCGAATGGAACGGACAGCGATGTCGCATGTGGCAATACAAGACTTGACCCCGAGCACGCGTGACCCCGAGCACGCGATACAAGACTTGACCCCGAGCATGCAAGCCGAGTAGGTCGGCTCAAGGCCCGCAGGGTCGGAGCCGACGAACAGGGTGCAAGGTACCGGCCGTCGCGTGGTGCCCGCTCGCGTTGGTTCCGCGGCTGCGCCGCTTGAACCAACCTACGCGAACTTTCCACCGAGGTATCTCGGTCGAAGGCGCAAGCCGAGACGAACAGGGTGCATGGTACCGGCCGTCGCGTGGTGCCCACTCGCGTTGGTTCCGCGGCTGCGCCGCTTGAACCAACCTACGCGAACTTTCCACCGAGGTATCTCGGTCGAAGGCAAAAATGATGCAGACATGCGCAAGGCTTTCGAGCTTCTACTTTCCATCCCGATCAAACAAGCCGAATCCGAATCCGGATTTCATGACGGCCGCGACGCGCTCAGCCAGGGATTTGGGGGTGGACCGCGGGGGCATCGGTGGCGGCGGGGGCGGCTCTGGCGGCGGTTTCCACGACACCGGCTGTTGCTTGGCCAGGCTTGCGCAGCGCATGGCATCCACGGCCAGTCGATCCCAGGAAAGGAAATGCGCGGTGGCTACCAATACCCAGCCGGGTCTACCGGGTGGTGGCTGGTCGGGGTGGAGGGGATCGAATCCGGTGGAACCTGACAATCCCAGGGCATTCGTCAGCGCGCGACCATTCAACCGGAATGCCACGCTCTCACGATGCAGCATCATGAACGGCTCGCCATCGAACAACAGGCAGGGCATGCCGTACAGACGCCCGATTTGCGCACCCTTGTACTGCTGCAGGAATGCCGCCAGCGCCTCGTAGCGGCTGCGTGCATTGGCCATGACGTTCCCCCACATCTCCCGCGATCGAGTGTACTGCCGAAACCATCAGTCGGCGAAGGAATTGCGGGTTGGTTTGTCGACAATGGTCACGGAATCGCCAGCCCGCGCTTCACCGCAGGTCGTTGCAGCCCGCGCTCCAGCCACGCGGCGACATTCGCAAACGCATCGAAACCGACCAGCTCGCGCGCTTCGTAGAAGGTGATCAGGTTGTGGACCCAGCCCAGGGTGGTGATGTCGGCAATGGTGTATTCCTCGCCCATGATCCATTCGCGCCCATTCAGTCGCGCATCGAGCACGCCAAGCAGGCGGCGCGATTCGTTGACATAGCGTTGCAGCGGTCGCTTGTCCTCGTACTCGCGTCCGGCGAACTTGTGGAAGAAACCGACCTGGCCGAACATCGGACCGATGGCGGCCATCTGGAAGAACACCCACTGGATGGTGTGCCAACGCTGGGCCGGATCGGTGGAAATGAACTTGCCGGTCTTGTCGGCCAGGTAGAGCAGGATCGCACCGGATTCGAACAACGCCAGCGGCTCACCACCAGGGCCGTCCGGATCGATGATGGCCGGAATCTTGCCGTTCGGATTGAGTGAGAGGAACTCGGGAGTGAAGGTTTCGTTCTGCGTGATGTCGATGCGATGAACTTCGTACGTCAGCGCACATTCCTCCAGCATGATGGACACCTTCACTCCGTTGGGAGTGGCCAGCGAGTAGAGCTGGATGCGCTCGGGATGCTGCGCGGGCCAGCGCTGGGTGATGGGAAAATCGGAGAGCGGTTTGGATGACATTTCGAGTCCGGGGAATGAATGGGTTCAGCCAGGTGTGTACCGAGTGATTCAAGCGATGCGCTTGGCCTCGGCCAAGCCGACATCGCTTCGCACAACATAACCCACGTGTTTGTAGAGCTGCATTGCGCGCGGGTTCTCGTGGCTGACGTGCAGGAATGGCAGTTCGCCACGATCCAGGATGGCGTTGTTGAGCACGGACATCAGGCGACGCGCGTGACCGCGGCCGAGATGATCGGGATGGGTGCAGATCGCGCTGATTTCCTGATGACCAGGAAGCGACATGCGCTCCCCCGCCATGGCCACCAGCTGCGAACCCTCGTAGATGCCGATGTAGCGCCCCAGGTCCGGGGTTTGCGGGCGGAAGTAGTGCGGATAGACCAATGCCGTCAGGGCGAGCACGTCGGGACGGTGCGCCTGATCAAGTTCCACCCACTGCGGCCCCGGGCCAATTTCGAGGCGACGCGTGCAGGTCATCTGCGCAATCGGCGCAAAGGTCCGAACCTGCCATGACTGCGGTAGCACGGGCATGGGACCGACAAACAAGACCGACTCGCCCGCTTGCACCAAGGCATTCAGATCATCGGCGCGTGCGGCATCCATCGAGCGCACGCCGATGAATGGAGCCACCTCGGCACGATAACGTGCCACGTCGCCCAGGCGCCGCCCCAGTTCCGCATGGCGGCTGGTCAGCGAATGCCAGACGGGGTTGTCCAGAGGTACGCCAAGGTGCGCATTCATTTCAGCCGCTTTCCAGCAATGGAATAAACGACTCCCTTCTCGCGCTTTCCCACGGCAACGACGGTAACGAGCAGAACCCCATCATCGACCTGATAAACGAGCCGGTAGCCCGTTGCACGCAGTTTGATCTTGTAGCAATCCGGCATGCCATGGAGGCGCGCCGATGGGACTTTCGGGCTTCTTAGACGCTCGCCCAGCTTGTTCTTGAACTGTTCGCGTATGGGTGTGGCGAGCTTGCGCCATTCCTTCAATGCCGACGCAACAAATGCAAGCTCATAGGTCATCAAGCTTGACCTTCAAGCGACGCTCCTTCGCCCTGCCGCGCACCAGCTCGGCCAATTCAAGATCTTCCAGACGGTCGAGCAGGCGCTTGTAAGCTGAGGCGGGAACCAGGTAAGCACTGGGCTTGTTGTGGACGAGCACGGCCACTGCTTCACCGTCGGCAGCTTCGATCACCGCACTGGGGTTGCGTTTGAGCTCAGTGACGCTGACGCTTGAGTCGGCAAGTATGGTTTCCATATTCTGGCTCCAGATTCGGAGCCAAATATCGCACCATTGGAAACGCCTCGCAACCCGCCAGCCCGCGTTTGGGCTACGCCATCGGCAGCTTCAAGCCCTGCTCTTTCGCGCAAACCTTGGCAATGTCATAGCCCGCATCGGCATTGATCGCACTCTCCAATCCCGCATCAAGGAAGCCGAACTCGGCCAGTTGAGGCCGCAACTTGTCACGCAACGCATCGTGCGTCGACTTCGTGGCCTCCATCTCGTCATTGGCCAATTGGCGATCTTTCAGCGCGTTGCGCACCTGCCACCAACCGGCGTCCCAGGTGTCGACCCTGAACTTGTCAGTACGCAGTTGGCCTAACCCTGCAAAGTACGCGCGCCATACCGCCTGCCCAGCATCGAGCAAGGCGAGGGCTTCCGGCGATAGCTCGCGCCCCTGCAGCCATACGGCTACGAAACGATCCGATGCCGTTGGCAACTGCATGGCGATGTCGCCGTCGCCAATCTGCCACCTGCGCAATTCCGCAACGAGCCACGGCAAGAAGTGATTGGGAATCTGGTAACGCTGACCCTCGTAGTCCACATCGCGCATGGCAACGGTATGGTTGCTGTTGTGGAACAGGTTCCAGACGGTGCAATCGGTGATGAATTCAGCACTCAACGCCGCGGATGGCTGCATGAACTGGTCACGATCGTTGTGCCATTCGGCCTTGGGCAGGCGCCGGACCGCGTGCACCACCATTGCCTGTTCGAAGTTGGCAGGCGTGATGCTCAGGCCGCCGGCGCTGGCGTAGGGCCCGGAATACAAGGCGGTCATGTTCTGGTGCTGAATATCATTGCCGGCACACAGCAAGGATCCAATGAAGTCGGCACTGATGCGGTCACGTATATCCGGCCCTTGGGTCTTGACCGTAATGGCCGAGGAAAACGGCGGAAAAACGGCGATGCCATCAGGTCTATCGATCCATTTCGACAGGAAGCGGTCACGGTGTTCGCTGCGCAAACGCTTGCGCCCGATTTTCTGTACCTGCGTGTTGTACACATCGAGCACGATGTCCTGCCCTTCCAGCGCGCGGTCTTCGGCCAGGCTCCAGAGCAAATGACCGACCGGAAACTGGCTTGCCGCCGAAGTGCCAGCGAAATTGACCGAAGAGAACATGAACCCACGCTCGAAACCGAAGCGGAACACGCGGTCGCGAAATTTCTGGTCATTGGTGGCGTTGATGTACTTGAGTGTCGAGAACAGTCCCAGCCATGCAGCCTTGCCGCGAAACTCGCGTCGGATGCGATACAGGAACTGCGCGAACAGCTCGCGACTGACTTCGCCCAGATCGTCCTGGTGCATGCGTTCGCGTACCAATGTTTTCGACACATCGGCCTTGTTCGCGCCCTTGGCCCCGCCTTTCTGCGCAGTGGCGAACGGCGGATTGATCAGCACGATCCACTTGAGGTTCTTGTCGTCGAGGTCGCGGCGCAAGCGTTCGGGCATCTTCCAGGTCGCCGTGCGCGCGAGATCCAAACCACCTTGCGCGGCGAAACCGTGGCTGGTAGCCATGTCGTCGGAAACAGCAAACAGGTTGCCCACGTCATCGTTGAGATAGTCGTACTGGAATACGTCCACGCCGGGAAAGACTCGTTCCAAATGGGTCACGTCCTGCGGATGCAGGGTGGACAGATACAGGTAAGGCCACGCTTCCGCCGGCAAGTGGTATTCCAAGTTGCCGGTACCCGCAGCCATGTCCCACAAACGGTATTCGCCGCCGCGCCACCAGTGCGCGCCGAGAGTTCGTTCGAGACCCTCCAGTGCCTTGGCTGCGAACGGCAAGGGAGTGAAGAACTCTCCCTCGCGACGACGCGCGGAATCATCGGTGAGACGGTCCACCTTGGCCAGGATGCCACGCACCACATCCGGATCGCGCACCTTCTCGTACAGCGACCAGAAGCGCAGGTAGTCGTCGGCCAGGATCTTCTTGATCCGCACTTCGTCCGGCCCGACCTGGAAATGGACCTTGCCTTCGTCAGCGATGACCTGGGTGCGACCTTGCTGGATGTCGTTGACGAAATAGCGCGACGGTTTGAACCCGTTGCGCACCGACTCCTCGAAGATTTCCGCCCAGTAGGCATACACGTCTTCGAAGTTGTCTTCGGTGATCAGCTTCTTGTCGCCGAAACGAAATCCTTGCTGGGGCGAAAAACGTTGATCCAGTTCTGCCATCAGCGCAGCCGCTTCGGCGGGGATGCTCATGTCGCGCGCAACGACTTTGCGGAAGGCCGGATGTGAGCGCACGGCAGCAACCAGCCGGGGATCCGGATTGGATGGCGGCAACGACCAGTCAAAGAGCGCTCCATTGTCGCTGTACAACTCGCTCCAATCGGGCACATTGCCAAACACCATCTCGTTCTTGTCGGCAGCGCACCACTCCATGGGAATGGGTTTGGTCGACTGGTGATACTTCAACCGATGCAGGTAGTACAGCAACTGCGCAAGTACGGGCGCGAACTGCGAAGCATTGGACAGCTTCTTGTCGTACTTGAATTCAAACAGCACCTGCGGTGAATACAGGTCATGATCGTCCGAGGTGTCGTAGTCAAGCTTGAGATGGCGTGCCCACGCTGCCTTGACGTCTTCCTCGGTCCTGGCCTTGTCGAGCCGCTCAAGCAATTTCTGCAGGCGCTTGTCCTTCACGATCTTCCCCGTCGCCATTCCTACGGCACCTTACAGTATTCGAAAGGATTTTCTTTGGCTTCTGCGCGCACGCCCCTGCGATGCGGTTTCAGCCGCACAGCCTTGCTTGAGACAACCGCAACGGCACTTCAGACTTTGCGCACAGGGCCCGGATACTGGGCAAGCTGCTCATCTACGGTGAGCAGCAACATGCCGCCGACCACGGCTTGGGCCAACAGGATCCGATCAAATGGATCCTTGTGCAGCAGCGGTAGCACCGTCACGGCCACGGCGTGCTCGCCATCGATCGACACTTCGGCATAACCGTTTTCAAGCAAGCCGCGCCGCAACACACCGGGATCCACACGAAAATCATCGCGACCGAGCGTGCGCTTGATGGCGATCTCCCACAGACTTGCCGCGCTGAAACAGAGCGTGTGGCGTTTGTCGCCAATCATCCTTCGCGCGGCAGGAGACAACTTCTTCGGCTCGCCGGCGGCCCAGAGCAGCAAATGGGTATCCAACAGCAGCTTCACGCTCAAGCACCGAAAAGCTTGGCAATGGCTTCGGTGCCCATGCTGTCGAAATCGTCCGGCACTTCGATTTCCCCAGCGAGAAAGCCCAAGCGCTTCGGCGTGGCAGGCGCATCGAGTGCCGTCACCTTCACCAGAGGCTTGCCGGCCTTGGCAATCACGAACGGCTTGCCCTTGGCTGCCTGATCGACCAGCTTGGAGAGTTGGGTTTTGGCTTCGTGGATATTGATGGCGCTCATGATTCAGTAAACCAAGTCAACTGGACCAAGTCTAGCGCGGCCCTACCTGCATCCTCAAGGCGGCATGGCGCATCGTCGCCATGCCAGTTGGTTTCACTGCACGGCTGCGTCAGGCCATCGGCAGCTTCAAGCCCTGCTCTTTCGCGCAAACCTTGGCGATGTCATAGCCCGCATCGGCATGGCGCATGACGCCGGTGCCGGGGTCGTTCCACAGCACGCGGGCAATGCGTTTGTCGGCGGCTTCGGAACCATCGCAGACGATGACCACGCCGGAGTGCTGGGAGAAGCCCATGCCGACGCCTCCCCCATGATGCAGCGAAACCCAGGTTGCACCGCCGGCGACATTGAGCATGGCATTGAGCAGCGGCCAGTCGCTGACCGCATCGGAACCATCCTTCATGGATTCGGTTTCACGATTGGGCGAAGCCACGCTGCCGGAATCGAGGTGATCGCGACCAATCACCACCGGTGCAGAGAGTTCGCCCTTGCGCACCATTTCGTTGAAGGCGAGCCCGAGCTTGTGGCGCAGTCCGAGCCCCACCCAGCAGATGCGCGCCGGCAAGCCTTGGAAGCTGATGCGCTCGCGCGCCATGTCCAGCCAGTTGTGCAGGTGGGCATCGTCGGGAATCAATTCCTTCACCTTGGCATCGGTCTTGTAGATGTCTTCCGGGTCGCCGCTCAAGGCAGCCCAGCGGAACGGACCCACGCCTCGGCAGAACAGCGGGCGCACATAGGCCGGCACGAAGCCTGGGAAGTCGAAGGCATTGGTGCAGCCTTCGTCCTTGGCCATCTGGCGGATATTGTTGCCGTAGTCGAAGGTGGGGATGCCCTGCTTCTGGAAAGCCAACATGGCCTCGACATGCACGCGCATGGACTTCTTCGCGGCATCGCGTACCGCATCGGGATTGGCCTTCTGTTCCGCCAGCCACTGCGGAACGCTCCAGCCCATCGGCAGATAGCCGTGCACCGGGTCGTGTGCGGACGTCTGGTCGGTGACCGCATCGGGCTTGACCCCGCGCTTGACCAGCTCGGGCAGGATTTCCGCCGCGTTGCCGAGCAAGGCAATCGACTTGGCTTCACCGGCTGCCGTGTATCTGGCGATGCGCGCCAAGGCATCATCCAGATCATTGGCCTGCTCATCGACATAGCGCGTGCGCAGGCGGAAATCGATGCAGCGCTGCTGGCATTCGATATTGAGCGAACTGGCACCGGCGAGACTCGCCGCCAAAGGCTGTGCGCCGCCCATGCCGCCCAGGCCTGCAGTGAGTATCCATTTCCCTTTCAGTGAACCGCCGTAGTGCTGCCGTCCCATCTCGACGAAGGTTTCGTAGGTGCCCTGGACGATGCCCTGCGAGCCGATGTAGATCCACGAACCGGCCGTCATCTGGCCGTACATCATCAGGCCCTTGCGGTCGAGTTCGTTGAAGTGCTCCCAGGTGGCCCAGTGCGGTACCAGGTTGGAATTGGCAATCAACACGCGTGGTGCATCAACGTGGGTCGGAAACACGCCGACCGGCTTGCCCGACTGGATCAGCAGGGTTTCGTCATCACCGAGCTCACGCAGGGCTTTCAGGATCGCGTCATAGCATTCCCAATTGCGCGCGGCGCGGCCAATGCCACCGTAAACCACCAGTTCGGCCGGGTTTTCGGCCACTTCCGGGTCCAGGTTGTTCTGCAACATGCGATACGGCGCCTCGCTGAGCCAGCTCTTGCAATTGAGTTGGGTGCCTCGCGGCGCGCGGATGGTTCGCTGGGAGTCGATGCGGGAAAACGTGGTCATGGCAGTCTTTTTCCGGGTTTCAGACCGACATTATGGCAGGGGCCGATTGTGGCGTTGGGGGTTTTGCCGTCGTTTTGCGTATTGGTGGGGCAACCCCACTTCCGGAGATCCCCGGTGAACCTGCGATCGTGTCGAATCCTGTGCCTGCCGTTGCTCCTGTCTGCGGGCATGGCCAATGCGGAGCTGATGATCGGCGGCTATCCTGAAATCGGTTCGAACAGCCATCCACTGCGTCAGTTCTCGGCCAATGCCCAGGGCAGCGATGCCCCAGTGCGCATCCTTGGAGGCCCGGCCAGCGCGCTCGAATCACCCGCCAACGCCAGTTACGAGGCCGGCGAAGGCCTGCTCTATGTTTCCGATTTCTACGGACAGACCATTCGCGTGTTTTCCGCATTTGCCGAGGGTGATGTGGCGCCTGTGCGCATCATGCAGACACCCTTGCTTGGCCAGCCGCGCGCCAACGTGCCCATCCCTGCCCTCGATGAACTGATCGTCATCGCCGGCAACTGCTGCATCCTCACCCTGCCCCTGCATGGCAGCGGCAGCAATGTCCCGCCTTCGCGCATGATCGGCTGGGGCGGCAATGGCGGCATCACCGAACTCAACAACCCTTCCTCGCTGGCCTGGTTCCCGACCACCGACGAAGTTGCCGTGATGGATTACGACTTCGGCAACTTCGCCACCAAGCTGGTCTTCCATGCACGTCCAGGCAATGGCCAGGTCACCCCGACCCGGGTGCTCAAGAGCGTGCACACGGAAAACGCGGCGGGTTTCGCCTACAGCCAAGCCCAGCAGCGCATCTACCTGCTGACTTTCACCACCAATGGCGACGGCAGCCACGAAGGACAGATCCGCGTGTTTTCCGAGACGGCATCCGGACAGGACGCGCCGCTGTACACGATTGAAGGCACGGCCACCCAGCTCGGCTTCAACGCAAGCTCTTACCAGAGCGGCATTGCCATCGACGCGGACTTGAATCGCCTGATGGTCGGCGTGTCCGGCAACGGAAGCGCGGCCGACAATCGTGCCATCGTGTTTGACTTGGCAGCCACCGGCAATGCGACGCCGATCCAGGTTCTGCAGGGCAGCACGTTGAGCCCGGGCTACCTCGGCGCTCCGTTCGCGGTTCCGAACGACAAACTGTTCGCCGACGGCTTCGATTGATCGTGTAACGGGCCGGTATGGGCAAGCACCGCCGGTTTGCGCGAAAATCACCGGCTTTCGTTCCCGGATTGCCCGCGCATGGCGGCATGGAAATCGTTTGTCCTGATCGGCTGCATGCTGCTTGCCGCCTGCGGCCGGATTCCGGAACGGCAGCTAACCGAATCGCGTCCGGCGCCACTGCTGCTGGTTTCCATCGACGGATTCCGCGCCGACTATCTGGATCGCGGCTTGACGCCCACTCTGAGCGCGCTGGCCGAAGGTGGCGTGCGCGCCGAATACATGCGCCCTTCGTTTCCCTCGCTGACCTTTCCGAATCACTACGCGCTGATCACCGGAATGCGACCCGATCACAGCGGCATTGTCGCCAACACGATGGAAGACCCGCGGATTCCCGACCAGAAGTTCGCCCTGTGGAATCGGGAAGCGGTGCAGGATCCGCGCTGGTGGAATGCCGCGACTCCGTTGTGGACCACTGCGCAACGCCAGGGATTGAACTCGGGAATCATGTTCTGGCCGGGATCTGAAGCGCCGGTGGACGGAAAGCATGCCGAATTCTGGTCGACCTACGACAAGCAGTTCAGCGGAAACTCACGGGTTGACCGAGTGCTTGGCTGGCTCGACCTTCCGGATGCGACCCGGCCCAGCCTGATTACCCTGTATCTGGATACGGTCGATGTCATCGGCCACCGCTTCGGCCCGGATTCGCCCGAGCTCAACCACGAACTGGATGAAGTCGATGGCATCCTGCGCCGATTGCTGGATGGACTGCGGGCGCGTGGATTGCATGAGACCATCAACATCGTCGTGGTATCCGATCACGGCATGATGGCTACGTCGCCGGATCGTGTGATCTATCTGGACGAACTGCTGCCCGAGACCCATGCACGCGTCATCAGCTACGGCGTGTTGACCGGAATCGAGCCCCTGCGCGGCCATGGCCGCGACACCGAAGCCATCCTGCTGGCCAAACACCCGCATATGCGCTGTTGGCGAAAGCGCGAGTTGCCTGTCCGTTTTCATTACGGAAGCAACCGGCGCATTCCGCCATTGCTGTGCCTGGCAAACCGTGGCTGGACCATTTCCAGCCATGACGCAATCCAGGCGAAAAAAGCCTTCTCCCTGGGTCAGCATGGCTACGACAATGATTTCCCGGAAATGCGTGCCATCTTCATTGCCAGCGGCCCGGCATTCCGCAGGCATTCCGTCGTGCCACCCTTTGACAACGTGGATGTCTATCCACTGCTGGCCCACCTGCTCGGCATCAAGCCTGAGCCAAACGATGGCGACTTCTCGAAGGTGCGCGATACCCTCGCCACACGTTGACTGGGTCAAACGGTGAGGCGCGTGATCGCCGCGCGGTAATCATTGGCCACCCGCTCTTCGTTGCGGTGACGGAATTCCTGCACGCACCATTGGCCGTTCACCATCACGTCGCGGATCAGGTTCGCATTGCCGGCAAACAACCAGGTATCGAGCAGATTGTCGGCCTCACGCCCGGCGAGCAGCGGCGAGGAATCGTCCAGTACCAGCAAGTCCGCCCGATGCCGCTGGCCGGCTGCGGCAGAGTCCGGCTCGCCCAGGCATCCCAAAGGCAGGCCTGAGGCAAGCGTTCCTCCGCGCAAGGCATTGGCAAACAGCACTTCACCGGTGCTTGGTTGTTGCTCATTCGCGCTGATGTTCCGCCGCCGCGCAATCAAGCGTTGTGCGTATTCCAGCCAGCGCAGTTCTTCGACCGGCGAGATCGAGATGTGGCTGTCGGAGCCGATGCCGAAGTTTCCACCCAGCTCCAACCAGCGTTGCAATGGAAAGATCCCGTCACCCAGGTTGGCCTCGGTGGTCGGACACAACCCGACGACCGCACCGGTGTCGGCCAACTTGCGCATTTCCGCGTCTTCCATGTGCGTGGCATGGATGAGGACCCAGCGCGAATTCACCGGGGCATGGTCAAGCAACCACTCGACCGGGCGGGCATTGCGCACGGCCAGGCAATCCTGCACTTCGCCAATCTGCTCGGCGACGTGGATATGGATGGGCATGCCATCGGCGGGCCCATGCGCGGAAGCCGCCATCGCATCGAGGCCTTCCAGCACGGCGCGCATGGCATCTTCGGGAACGGCACGCAGGGAATGCAGGGCGACACCAATGCGCAACTGGGCGTTCTCAAGGGAACGCAGGCGTTCGACCAATCCCAGGAAACCATCCACGTCATGCGCAAAGCGACGTTGGCGTTCGCCCAAGGCACGACCATCGAATCCCCCGCTCATGTACAGGGTGGGCAAAAGGGTAAGGCCGATGCCCGCGGCCTTGGCCGCTTCGATCAGAGCCAGCGACATCGCCGCAGCATCCGCATAGGGTTTGCCGTCGGGTTGGTGATGCAGATAGTGGAATTCACAAACCTGGGTGTAGCCAGCCTTCAACATCTCCACGTACAACTGGCTTGCGATGGCGAACAAGTCGTCCGGCCCAACCTTGCCGGCAAACGCGTACATGACTTCGCGCCAGGTCCAGAAACTGTCGGCGGGATTGCCGCGGCGCTCGGCAAGGCCCGCCATGGCACGCTGGAATGCATGGGAGTGGAGGTTGGGCATGCCGGGAACAACCCAGCGACCGAGACCGTGCGCAGTCTGCGTGCTGGTTGCCGCGCGCCCCAGGAATTGCCCTGCATCCACCTCGAAGTACGCGTTCTTCTGCCAACCACTTGCGAACCAGGCATTGCCCGCGTGAAAGGTGCGACTGGCCATGCATCCGTCTCCCGAAATTGACGAGGCATTATCCCGGGCATCGCCAGGCGCGGGAAGCCGGGAGCCTGCGCGGCAGAATGAATTCGAAGCGATACGGCGCTGGCGCGATTCAGCGGATCAATCGGAAGGTGCGCATAGCGGGCTCTATGCAAGCCTGACGAGTGATTCGATCAATCGATGACAGCGGCGTTGCAGCCGGATGGCTTCTGCCGCGCAGGCTCCTGGCACGTATTTGCCGATGCAGGTCGGGACAGGTCTGCAATAATCGGCCCATGAGCAAGCAAGCAACGAGCGGACTTTGGGACGGCCTTTTCGTCGATTGCCAACTGGCCACCCTTGCCGGCGAACAGGGTTTGGGCCTGGTCGAACACGCAGCCATTGGCTGGAAGGACGGCCTCATCGTATTTGCTGATGCGATGTCCGCCCTGCCCGACGCGCCACAAGCCTTGTCTGCGCGGGTCGAATCCGCGCGGGGGAGACTGCTCACACCGGGATTGATCGACTGCCACACCCATTTGGTGTTTGGCGGAGACCGCGCGCACGAATTCGATCTGCGCCTGCAAGGGGCAAGTTATGAAGCCATCGCCCGCGCAGGCGGAGGCATTGCATCGACGGTAAGCCAGACCCGCACCCTGGATGACGATGCGCTGTTGGCTGCATCCATGCCGCGCGCACGCGCGCTGATCGCCGATGGCGTAACCACCCTGGAAATCAAGTCCGGGTATGGACTGGATCTGGAAAACGAACTCAAGATGCTGCGGGTGGCACGTCGAGTTGGCGAGGAATCGGGGATCGACGTGCGCACCACCTTCCTCGGCGCGCATGCGGTTCCGGCCGAATTTTCCGGCCGCCAGGATGCCTACATCGACCTGGTCTGCACGGAAATGCTGCCTGCGGTGGCCAAGAGCGGCCTTGCCGATGCCGTCGATGCCTTCTGCGAATCGATCGGATTCACGCCTGCGCAGACCCGTCGCGTTTTCGAAGCTGCGCGTGCGCTGGGCCTGCCGGTCAAGCTGCATGCGGACCAGTTGTCCGATCTTGGCGGCGGTGCCTTGAGTGCCGAATTTGGAGGGCTCTCGGCCGACCACATCGAGCACACCAATCCCGAAGGCGTGCGCGCCATGGCTGCCGCGGGCACTGTCGCCGTGCTGCTGCCGGGTGCGTTTTACGCCCTGCGCGACACCCAACTGCCGCCGATTGCCGAGTTGCGCGAACACGGCGTGCCGATGGCGGTGGCCACCGATCTCAACCCGGGAACCTCTCCCCTGCTGTCGCTGCGCCTGGCCATGAACATGGCCTGCACCTTGTTCCGCCTGACTCCGGAAGAAGCCCTGCGCGGAACAACCGTCAACGCGGCAAAAGCCCTGGGCCTTGCCGACCGCGGCCGGCTTGCCCCGGGCATGCGCGCTGATTTCGTGATCTGGAATGCCGGGAAAGCCCGCGGACCTCTGCTACTGGATCGGTGGATCACTGGCCGAGAACGTGTTCGCACGCGGCAAGCCGCTGCGCAGATGGCCAAGCTGATGCCGAGCCGCACTGCACCCCTGCCCAACCTGATCGGGCTTGCCCTGCAGGGCGGCGGCGCACACGGTGCCTTCACCTGGGGTGTGCTGGATCGATTGCTGGAGGAGGAATCGCTCAGCATCGAGGCAATCAGTGGAACCAGCAGCGGCGCATTGAACGGCTTGGCTCTCGCCCAGGGCTGGATGGACTCAGGTCGCGAGGGTGCCCGCCGTTGCCTCGCCGACCTCTGGCAGCGCATCGCGTCACACACCCATGCCGCGGCCTGGATTTTCGGCTCACGCATGCTGGCCAAGCAGGCCGATGCCAGGAATCTGCATCGCTATTTCACGCCTCGCCAGATCAATCCGCTCAATTTCAATCCGGTTCGGCAGATTGCCGAGACCATGTTCGATTTCGAGCGTTTGCGCGTGCAATCGCCATTCCCCATGCACATGGCGGCAACCCGGGTACGTGACGGGGCGCTGGTGATGTTTGGTCCCAGGCAATTGAGCGTCGATGCCCTGCTCGCTTCAACCTGCCTGCCGCAGATATTCGCGCCGGTTACCGTGGACGGTGAGGTCTATTGGGATGGCGGCTGGGCGGGCAATCCCGCGCTGGAACCGCTGCTGCAGGGTGACGCAGGAACCATCCTGGCCGTGCTGGTTCGACCGCTGGATCACGGAGACATTCCGCGCACCCCGGAAAAGATCGCCACGCGCATGGCCGAACTGGGTTTCAGTGCCGCCTTCCAGCGTGAATTGCGATCACTGCTTCTGATCGGGAAATCGCTCGGACGAGCTCAAACGCTGACGCCGCAGGGACAGCGCATCCGCAATCTCTCCATCCAGTTGCTGGCCCCCGACTCCACCCTGGATTCGTATCGCGCGATGACAGCCTTGGCCACGCCCATGGCATTTCTCCAGGCATTGCGCGACCACGGCAGGGAACGCGCGGAGCGCTGGCTGCTCGATCCGGAATCCCACGCAGCCTCCACGGACCATGTTGCTCCGGGGAGCTAGGCGATTCATCGAAACGAAAAACCCCCGCCTGGGCGGGGGTTTCCTCGAAGACGAAAATTGCTTCGCTTCAGGCGGCCGGCTTCTTCGCCGCTGCCTTCTTGGCCACGGTCGCCTTCTTGGCGGCGGGCTTGGCCGCCGGCTTGGCAGCCGACTTGGCGGGAGCGGAAGTCCCGGACTTTGCAGCTGCCGTGCTGCCGCCTGCGTGCGGGCGTACGTTGCCGTAACTGCGGATAGCGATTTTGCCCTTGCGGGTCTTGCGGTCACCACGGCCCATCGGAGTTCCTCTAGAAGATTTGGCCAAGCAAAAGGGCGCAAAGAATAGCAGCGCGGGCGCAAATCGCAAGTCGAAAGCGCCCAGATCCCACGCTCAGTCGCAACAATGCGCCTGTGGGCAGGCAGCCGACTCAACCTGGATGGTGGCGTGGGAGATGCCGAATTCGTGGCGCAACAAGGACTGCAAGCGGGACAGGACAGCATCCGTATTGCTGCCTTCAACAAGCTGTGCGTGCAGTGTCGCCATGCGCCGACCACCCGCCAGTTGCCATACATGCAGGTGGTGAACTCCGCAGATACCGTCAACACCGGCCTCAAGGCGCCGCGTGAGCGCATCGACATCAACGCCCTCGGGCACGCCTTCGAGCAGGATGTGCGCGCTGCGCCTGAGCAGGTGCCAGGCACTGCGCAGGATCAGCGCCGAAACCAGCAGGGAAATCGCCGGATCGGCCCAAAGCCAATCCAGATAGCGCACCACCAGCGCGGCAATCACGGCACCCAGCGAACCCAACAGATCACCGATCACATGCAGGCGGGCGGCGGCCGTGTTGAGATCGTCATGCTCATGCCCACCAAGAACCCGAAGCACGACGAGGTTGACCAGCAAACCGATGCAGGCCACCAGCAACATGGTGCCGGACAGGATGGGTGCCGGCTCGAACAGGCGACTGACGGCCTCGTATGCAATCCAGGCAACCAGCAGGATCTGGGTCAAGGCATTGGTGTAACCCACCAGCACTTCCAGGCGCGCGTAGCCAAAGCTGCGCAAGGCATCGGCGGGTTTGCGTGCGAACCATGCACCCAACCAAGCGAACAGCAATGCTGTCGCGTCGACCAGCATGTGTCCGGCATCGGCCAGCAACGCGAGTGAACCGGAGATCCATCCACCCGCCGCTTCCACGAGCATGGTGATCGAGGTCAGCGCAAAGGCCAACAGCAGCTTGCGCGGATTGCTTGATGACGCGCCGTGATCATGATCAGGATCGTGCGCGTGCTCGTGCTCTGGTGAGTGGTGGTGATGCGCGTGGGGCGCGTGATCGTGCGACATGGCGCAAATGCTAGTCAGCCTGCCGGCGGTTACACAATCACGCCGGATGCCGGCAGTTCTCGTCGTGCACATGCGCCGAGCCCAGGCGCAGGTTGGTCAGGTGGGCCAACGCGACCAGGCTGCCGCCGCAACTGACCAATACGGCGTGCAGCAGTGGAGAGTTGTGCAAGTTGATGATGATGCCCATCACCAGCAAGACCACGCCCGGCAGCAACAACGCAAATGCCGCCTTGCCCTGGTGCTTGCGAAATCCGAAGGTGAGTGAGGCTGTCGCGAACAGGATTGCGCAGACAACGAACACCCGCTCAAACAAGTGGCTGGCCAGGAAGCCCAGCCCCAGCGCCGGCAGCAATGCAACGACCAGGGGCAGCGCCGCACAGTGCAACGCACAAACGAATGATGCCGTCGCACCAATTCGGTCGGTGAATTGCGCCATCCTTTCGTTGCCGGCGGACACGGGGGAGTCGGTACTGCTGTGCATGATCGATAGTATGTAACAGGTTGACTTGCTTGTTCAGTCGCTTTGCTGGGCGTTTCCCCAGCCAGCTTTGGTGCGAAATGCGTGGGTGGCTTCGCGGGAATGAATGATACACTATAACATTCCATCCAAGCCAGCCCTGGAAAATCCGTGCCTCATCTACGCCCTGCCCTTGCCACCCTCGCCATGTTCACCAGCCTCGGCTTGCCTGCCCAGGCAGCCTCGAATCCCGCAGACACCGCGCCACCACAAACGGAGCAGGCCGAACGCAGTGGAGCCCACCCGCGAAGCGACAATTCAGCGGAAGAATTGGGAACGGTGATTGTCTCGGCCATTCCCGGCCAGCAGGATGCCAACAAGACCATCAGCCCGGTGAGCGTGCTGGCAGGTGCGGAACTGGATGCCGCACGCGCAACGACCCTGGGCCAGACGGTCTCCAGCGTACCCGGGGTGCAGACCAGCGCATTTGGCGCAGGCGCCGGACGTCCCGTCATCCGTGGCGCCGATGGCGCCCGCGTTTCGGTTCTCAGCAACGGCTTGGGTACGCAGGATGTTTCCAGCGTCAGCCAGGACCATGCCGTTTCCCTTGAGCCCTTTCTCGCCGACCAGATAGAGATCCTCAAAGGGCCTTCCACCTTGCTGTTCGGCTCGGGTGCCATTGGCGGCGTGATCAACGTCGTTGATGGACGCATCCCGGAACGCGCCCCCGAGAATGGCCTGCAAGGACGATTGCAACTTGGCCACGACACCGCTTCCGATGGCAACGTACAAATGTTCCGCGTCGACACGGGCAACCAGGGCTTCGTGCTGCACGCCGATGGCCTCGATCGCGACAACGGCAACTATTCGGTTCCAGGAGGCACATTGGCCAACAGTTTCGTGCGCACCAAGGCAGGCGCCCTGGGCGCATCCTGGCTCGGTGAACGCAGCTTTCTCGGCGTATCGGTTTCACGCTTTCTCGATGCTTACGGCAATCCTGCCGAACCCGGTGATCCTGCCGAAGGCGAACCTGCCGTTCGCGTGCAAATGGAGCAAACCCGCGAGGAGCTCAAGGGCGTACTGCGTTCTCCGTTTGCGGGATTGGAGCGGGCCGAGTTGAGTTTCGGCCATACCAGTTACCAGCATGTCGAGCTTGAAGGCGACGAAGTCGGCACGAGGTTTGTCAACCACGCCAACGAGGCTCGCCTGCTGCTCAACCATGAGCCACTGGCGGGCTGGCAAGGCGCATTTGGATTGCAGGGATTTGATCGCGCGTTCAAGGCTGTTGGCGATGAATCGTTTGTGCCGCCGACGGCCAGCGAGGGAATGGGGTTGTTCCTCACCGAACAACGCGAGTTCGGCAAATTCAAGGTCGAACTGGGTGCGCGTGCCGACCGCCAGAGCAGCGCTCCGCAAGCCGGCGCGCGGCGTGATTTCCGCCCCTTGAGCCTGTCGGCCGGGCTGTCGTGGCGCATCGATGATGTTTGGCACCTGACCTTCAACCTTGACCGAGCCCAGCGCGCTCCAGCCGAGGAGGAGCTGTTTGCCAATGGACCGCACCTTGCTTCGGCGACCTTCGAGATAGGCGATCCGGCGCTGGCCAAGGAAACTGCGAACCAGATGGAGGCGGGATTGCATTTCCATGGCGACTGGGTGGACGCCAAAGTGGCCGCGTTCGTCAACCGATATTCCGATTTCATCTACCTGGCCGATACCGGGGAAGTCGAAGCTGACCTGCCGGTTCGCCTGTGGTCACAGGCAGACGCGAAGTTCAGGGGTGGTGAAGCAGAAGTCACCCTGCATTTGAGCAACAATCCCGGCGGTCACTACGATCTGCGATTCTGGGGCGATGCCGTGCATGCCAGGTTGCAGGACGGCAGCAACCTGCCGCGCATACCGGCCGCACGGTTTGGCAGCACCTTGAGCTGGAAAAATGAATTCTGGCGCGCAAGCCTTGGCGCCGTGCACTACTTCAGGCAGAACCGCAACGCCCCCCTGGAATCGACCACCAGCGGTTTCACCCTGCTCAACGCGCATCTGGCATGGAATTTCTTCAACAATGACCGCTCCGACTGGGAAGCATTTCTCGACGCCGACAACCTGGGCAATCAAACAGCCCGGCTTTCGACTTCACTGATCAAGGATCTTGCGCCACTGCCTGGCCGCAATTTCAGCGTCGGAATCCGCAGCATGTTTTAGGGAAACTCTGAACAAGTACGGAACTCATTCGTCGCGAGCAAGCTCGCTCCCACAAAATCAAGCAATGGTGGGAGCGAGCTTGCTCGCGACAATACTTGTTCAGACTTTCCTTGGGTCAACGCTGACCGGCGTTGCCCTGGATGGACAATCAGTCGGATTTGGTGACATCCCGGCAAGCGACGCAGACTCCATGGACCTCCAGGGTCTGTACGCGCGGCCTGAAGCCACGCTCACGCGCCTGCTCCCCCAGCAGGCGCGACACGCGTTCATCGCACAGCTCGAAGGCGCTGGCGCACACGTCACAAATCAGAAATGGCACCTGATGTGCTTCGTTCGGATGATGGCAGCCGACAAAGGCATTGATTGATTCGAGCTTGTGGATGAAGCGGTTTTCCAGCAGGAAATCCAGCGCTCGATAAACCGTGGGCGGTGCGGCGCTACCATGCTCACCCTTGAGGCGATCCAGCAGATCGTAGGCCTTGACCGGCTTTGCCTCCGCCGCTATCAATTCCAGCACGCGCAGGCGCAGGGGCGTCAGGCGCAAACCACGCAGCTCACAGGCACTGGCGACCGCCGCGACGAAAGCATCGGCATCATGTGCGTGTTCGTGATGTTGACTGGGTTGCGCCATTGCACTTCCTCAGAAGTCAGAAATATGGGCGACAACCACACGCCGTCATTCCTGCGCAAGCAGGAATCCAGTGTCTTGGCCGACCCGGCCAAAAGTCGCTGGGTCCCCGCCTTCGCGGGGACGACAAGCTGCTTGCAGTTGACGCTGTGTCAATCCTTGTTGTTGCAAACCAAGTTCCCGCCATTCCTTACCGCTGTGCCAACCTGATTGGCGCTCGCCGCTTGACCTGGATACTCGGAAAATATCGGAAACCCTCCGCCACCATCGCACATTTCGGGATGGCAGTCAGAATCACAAGTCCGTAAACACTGAAAGAAACGTGTTACCAACCGCTGTTGCGATCGACCTGTTTCAATTCGGATCGCGGCGAGCGCTCCGCGGCGAGTTTCAGATTGATTCCGCAGTGACGGCAGCTTTTGGCATCAGCCGGGTTGCCGCGACGGCACTTCGGGCATTCGACCTGCGCGGATTTCGATAGCGCCACGACCAGCCAGCCTATCGGCCCCAACAGCGCGGCCCAGACGATGCCAGCCACGACGCGACCCTTGATCCAGCCAATCAGCGCGCCACCGAGCAGGCAAACCAGGGTGATGCCCAGCACCCACGCCCACAGCACCGGATCGAGCAGACGCGCAAGGCAATCCTCGTTCATGCGCATGATGGCTTCGATATCCGAGCTGTCCAGCGCAGCAAATCCCGCCAGGGTGCAGGCATTGGCTTGCATGACCTCAGCCTCCGGCCTTGCCGATGGCCGCATCGATTCGACCCAGAGCCTGTTCGCGCCCGGCCAGGTACACGGTGTGATCGATGGACGGTGACACCTGGGTGCCGGTAATTGCCACGCGCAAGGGTTGCGCCACCTTGCCCATGCCTTCGCCGATGGCTTCAGCTGCCGCCGCGATGGCCTGATGCACGTTCGCTGGCGTCCACTCGCGAAGGTCGGCGAGCTTCGCATGTACCGCCTGCAAAGCCGGGATCGCAGTCGGCGTCTTCAGGTGCTTGGCAACGGCCGCTTCATCGTATGCCTGCAAGGGCTCGTACCAGGTGCGCGCCTTTTCGGCCATGTCCTTGAGCGTGGTTGCGCGCTCGCGCAAGGCAACGATCACATCCACGGGATCCGGCCCATGCGCAGGATCCAGGCCCGCAGCGCGCAGGTGCCAAAGAAGATGCGGCAGGATGTCCTGCGGTTCGTCGTTCTTGAGGTACTGCTGGTTGAGCCAGGTCAGTTTTTCGGTATCGAAGCGCGCCGCAGCGCGATTCACATGGCCCACGTCGAACAGCTCGACCATCTGCGCCCGCGAAAAGATCTCCTGGTCGCCGTGCGACCAGCCCAGCCGCACCAGATAATTCAGCACCGCGTGGGGCAGGAAGCCATCATCCCGATACTGCATGACGCTGACCGCGCCGTGGCGTTTGCTCAGTTTCTGTCCGTCGGCGCCGAGGATCATGGGCAAGTGCGCGAAGGTGGGAACCTGTGCACCCAACGCGTGATAGATGTTGATCTGGCGCGGCGTGTTGTTGACATGGTCGTCGCCGCGCACCACATCGGTGATGCGCATGTCGATGTCGTCCACCACCACCGCAAAGTTGTAGGTGGGAAAGCCGTCGGAACGGAAAATGACCAGGTCATCCAACTCCTGGTTGCTCCACTCGATGCGACCCTTGACCTTGTCGTCAAACACCACGGTGCCGGATTCGGGGTTTCGGAATCGGATCACCCGATTCGGATCGTCGCGAAACGGCTCGTTGCGATCCCGGTAATAGCCGTTGTAGCGGGGCTTCTGCTTGTTGGCCAAGGCCTCGGCACGCATCGCCTCGATCTCGTCCTTGGTTTCATAGGCGTAGTAGGCTTTGCCGGCCTTGAGCAGGTCCTCGGCCACCTGCCGGTAGCGATCCAGGCGCAGGGTTTGATAGAACGGACCTTCATCGTGCTCCAGGCCCAGCCAGCTCATGCCATCGAGAATGGCCTGTACCGCCTCCCGGGTTGAACGCTCGCGGTCGGTATCTTCGATGCGCAGGATGAATTCGCCACCGCGCTGGCGCGCCTCAAGCCAGCAAAACAATGCGGTGCGCGCACCACCAATGTGCAGGAATCCGGTCGGGCTGGGGGCAAAGCGGGTGCGTACGGTCATGGCGCAGGCAGCAAGGGGAGCGAACCGGCAAGTTTACCGGACCCTACCCGCTTCAGACAGTCGCATGGCGATGAGTCTGCAATGCCTGGCCCTGCGGCGTTGTCTCAATTGATTGCTATCCTGCGTCGATTGAAAGGCTGATGAAAGGAACTGCCGCGTGACGAAACGACTCTGCCGGGCCTCCCTGCTTGCTGCCCTGCTGGCGATGATTGCGGCATGCGCGGCGAATCCTGGCAAACCGGATTCACGCATCGTCGCCGAAGGCAGTCGCGCCCGTCTGGTGCTGATGGAAACCACGGACCTGCATTCGAACATACGCAGCTACGACTATTACAAACTCGCTGCCGACCCATCGCTGGGCCTGGAACGAACGACCACGCTGATCCGGCAGGCGCGCGCGGAATTTCCCAACACCCTGCTGTTCGATGCGGGCGACACCATCCAGGGCACCGCTCTTGCCGACTACCAGGCGCTGGTGAATCCACCGGATTGCAAGCACAAGCTGGCGATCTACACGGTCATGGATGCGCTCGGCTATGACGGCGGCACCATCGGCAACCATGAATTCAACTACGGCTTGCCGTTCCTCGCCCAGGTCACCGGCCAGAACATGAATGTCGAAGGTGTGTCTGCGCAACCCTGCAAGGGACCGGACTTCCCACTGGTGCTGGCCAATGTGTTCAGCGCGCGCGACGGCAATCCCCTGTATGCACCCACCGGCTGGATCGATCGCGATCTGGAATTTGTCGATGCGGACGGCAAGGCCGGCATGACCCGGATCCGCATCGGACTGATCGGATTCGCACCGCCACCCATCACCCTGTGGGATCGACGCAATCTCGAAGGCAAGGTACTGACTCGTGGCGTGGTCGAATCCGCGCGCCAGTTCCTGCCTGCGCTGCGTTCGCAGGATGTCGATCTGGTGGTCGCACTGTCGCATGGTGGCCTCGACGCATCGCCCTACTCCGACACCATGGAAAATGCGAACTGGTATCTGTCGCAGGAACCGGGCATCGATGCACTCATGCTGGGTCATTCGCACGCCGTGTTCCCTGATCCGGACAATCCGAAATCCCGCTTTGCCGACATGCCGCGGGTCGATAACCAGCGCGGTTTCGTCAACGGCAAGCCCGCCGTGATGGGCAGCTTCTGGGGCAAGGGCCTCGGGCTGATCGAATTGGGACTCGTGTTTCGCGCAGGTCACTGGCAGATCGATGCCGACGCCACCCACTCGGAAGTGCGCATGATTCGCAATGCCGATGGATCGTTCGTGGAACCCGATGCGGAGGTCGCGCGCCTGGTCGAAGACGTCCACCAGGCCACGATCGATTACGTCGGCACCCCCATCGGCGACAGCGATTTTGCGATGACCACGTATTTCACCGCTGTTGGTGATGTCAGCGCTATACAACCCATCAACATGGCGCAGCGCGCCTATGTCGAAGCCTATGTGGACAGCAACTTTCCGCAGCTCAGCGAAGTTCCCGTGCTGTCTGCGGCAGCGCCTTTCAAAGCCGGATTTGGCGGCGCCACCGATTTCACCGATGTCGCTGCCGGCACCCTTGCGATCCGCAATGCTGCCGATCTCTATCTGTATCCCAACACCCTGTCGGCCGTGCGCATCAATGGCAGCGAGCTGAAGGCGTGGCTTGAGAGATCCGCGCGCTTTTTCAATCGCATTGATCCTGCACTGGCCACTGCGCAGGAGTTGGTCAACCGCAAGACCCCAAGCTACAACTTTGATGTGATTCAGGGCGGAATACGCTACGGAATCGACATCTCCAAGGCGGTTGGAAACCGGGTCGTCGACCTGCGCTTTGCCGGAAAACCGGTCACCCCGGATCAGGAATTCATACTGGCGACCAACAACTATCGCGCAAGTGGCGGCGGCAATTTCCTCGCCGCCGAATCAAGCCGGGTACTGTTTCATTCACCGGATATGAATCGTGACGTGTTGATCAACTGGATCAGGCAGGAAAAGCATCTTCACTTGCAGGATCATGGCTCGGATCGCCCTTGGCATTTCGTACCCATGAAAACATCCGGCCCCGTCATCTTCCGCGCCAGCAAGGACACGTTCGACCTGGCCAGGAGCATCGGTTTGCATGGCATCAGCCGGATTTCCACGGATGAAAGCGGCATGAGCACCTACGCCATCGAGCTTTCCTCGCAGCCATGACCATGCGCGTTTCCAAGTCCGTTGCGGATGTTCTGGATCGCCGGAATCCAGGATCGCCAGTTGCCCCGTCAATCCATTCGACAACCGGATCCGGCCACGGCCTGCAGCGACGCGTGTTGTGTATTTGCCTGTCGCTTGCCCTGGGCAGTTCCGCAAGCGTTGGTCTTGCCGATGGGCTGCCGCCCGACATTCCCTTGCAATGGCCGCTGCCGTATGCGCGTGATCAGTCAACGCCACCGCTGCGCGCCCGACTTGAGGCGATGCGCCTGTCGCCGACGCCGCAGCCGGATCGCGCGCCTCGCCAATGGCTGGTCGAGAACTGCGCGGACGACGACTCGGCGGGCAGTCTGCGCAGCGTGATCGACCAGGCCGAAAGCGGCGACGTGATTGATCTCAGCCAACTGACATGCAGCCAGATCAGCCTCAGCCAGGGCGCTCTCAAACTGGAGCTTTCCGACCTCACCCTGCGTGGACCCGGTGCGAGTCATCTGACCCTGGACGCACAGCGCGGCGACCGCGTCATCCTGCATCCGGGTTCAGGCACCCTCACCATCGAGGACCTGACCCTGGCCAACGGCGAGTCCCACGCCGTCGACAACGACATCGGCTTCGGTGGCTGCATCGCAACCGGTGCATCGCTGGTGTTGCGCCGTGCCGTGGTTCGCGATTGCCTTGCGGTAGGTGTTGGCGCCTACGGCGGAGGCGTGCTGTCCGGCTTCCTGACCATGGTCGACAGCACCATTTCCGGCAGTACCGCATTTGGAGATCACCCGCAAAACGGCACCGCTGCCTACGGCGGCGGTGCGTTTGCCTATGGCGTCAACATCCTCAACAGCACTATTTCCGGCAACAGTGCAATCGGTACCGACAATGCCCCGCTGACCCACTGGGAAATTGCCGGAGGATTGTTTGTTGCCCGCAACGGCGGCTTGATTGAACGCTCCACGATCAGCGACAACTTCGCGATCCGCTTTGCCGGTGGCCTGGCCCAGGAAGGCGACTTGACCCTGCGCAACTCCACGATCTCCGGCAATACCGCGCAGACCGATGATGGCGGCGGCATACGCGTGCGTCAGGACACTGCGCTGCGCATCGAGAATTGCACCATCGCCAACAATCAGGCGGGCAGTGTGGGTGGCGGCATCTCGTTCGTGGCCAATGCGCGTCCATCCACGCTCATCAGCAGCATCGTGGCAGGCAACAGCGCCGGGTTCGGCAATGCCGATCTCGACAGCGCCCTGCCGCTTTCGATGTTTGGTTCAAACAATCTGGTAGTGCAAAGCGGAAAGAACCTGCAATTGCCGGCAGATACGCTTCATGACGATCCGTTGCTGCTGCCGCTGGCAGCCAATGGCGGCGCAACCCGCACGCATGCCCTTTCGCCCGCCAGCCCAGCGCTTGAACGTGGCAGCAACCCGAATGCCCTGGCGACAGACCAGCGCGGCGTAGGCTATGTGCGTGATGCAGGGCCGGGCACCGACATCGGTGCCTATGAAGCCCAGGGCCAAGGGACTGAGCCCGTTGCGCTTCCCGGCCTCAGGAGCTGGGGCGCACTGGCACTTGCCGCCATCCTGGCCCTGTTGGGCGTTCATCGCGTGCGCCGACAAATCGACCGATCACGCGCCAAGGGCTCCTGAATCCGTTACTTCACCGTGATGGTGATCTTCGGTGAAAGCACGGGCGGATCAAACTGCATGTGCAAGGCGTCGGCCAGATTCAATTGCAAGGTGTGCTTGCCTGGGCTGAGCTTCACCGTGGTTTCGGTCTGTCCCCCGCCGAAATGCACGTGGTTTGCATCCGCCGGGATGGGAAGGTTCAGCGCCGGCATCTGCGCAACATCGATGAGCAGATGATGATGCCCGGTCTTTGCGATGGCCGAGCCTGCCGGGGCAACGCCCATTCCGCGCAAGCCGAAACGAACCACGAATTCCTGGCCGACGGTGGCGCCGTCCTCGGGGGAAATGAAATAGAGCTCGACGCCTGCGGGTGCAGCGGTCCGCGGCAAGGCCGCAGCTTGAGGCGTATCTGCACGGGTTGTCAGGGGCGCCAGCGCAAGCATCGCGACCAATGCGATGGCGAGCTTCGGGTTACTCGTGTTCATGGCATGCTCCGGATTCGAATCAGACGTGATGATAACTCCATGCCATCGCATTGCCTGTTTGCACAAGGCCCCGGAGATGCCCTGAACATCTGCGGTGTTCGAACAATTCGATCGGCAAGGACGGATTCCGCATCGATTTTTGCGGCAAATCTTAGGATAAGTGTTGACGATATGCCCGACACTCTTTATTCTCCCGCGCCTCCCGGGGCCATAGCTCAGCTGGGAGAGCGCTACAATGGCATTGTAGAGGTCGGCGGTTCGATCCCGCCTGGCTCCACCAGGGTTCTTCCGGTTTCTCTAAGCGTCCCCATCGTCTAGAGGCCCAGGACACCGCCCTTTCACGGCAGTAACAGGGGTTCGAATCCCCTTGGGGACGCCAGTGACGATCCAGCTCGCGAATTCGGGTGGGATCGGTGAGAATAGCGGTTTGCGCAGGATGCGCGGATTGACAAGTGTGGAGCGGTAGTTCAGCTGGTTAGAATGCTGGCCTGTCACGCCGGAGGTCGCGGGTTCGAGTCCCGTCCGCTCCGCCATCTTTCACAACGAAACCCGCCTTGGCGGGTTTTTTTGTTTGCGCAGATGCGATCCGGTCCCCTGCCCGACGAATCCCCTGCTGGGTCATCGGGCTGCGGCTCAGTTGGATTCGAACCCATGGGCAAAGATGCCGTCGCCACGAAGCTCGTAGGCGCCCATGTCAAAGCCCGCGCCTTGTGGCCGTGGCACCTGATCGGCGTCCAGCGGCGGTGCTCCGCTTGCGCTTGCCGAGTCAATCGCGGCCGAGCCTGCGCGCAGGTGCAGGTCAAACGGCGGCGCCACGAACAAGGCCGATGCATTGGAGAACTCGATGTTGTGGTCGGCCGTGATGGCGATTCCGTCGAGCGAGAAATCGGTCGCCAGGTTGTTGCGCACGAGCACGTTCTGGCTGGACGTACCGTTCTTGTGATCGTGCACCATGATCCACGGCGGACCGGGCGAAGTGTTGTCCAGGTCGATCACCGAATTGTTGACGATGCGCGAATTGCGCATGCCGTAGAAACTCATGCCGTGCCAATGATCGGTGACCACGACATTGTTCTCGACCGTCCAGTCCACGAAGAATCCGTCAAAGCAGCCGATTCCCTGCATTGAACTGCGCAGCGGATTGGACGGGTCGGTTGCATTGATGAACACGTTGCCACGCAACACGACGCCACTGACTTCGCCTGTGCCGACCCCGCCGGCACCCACCGTCCAGCTCTGGAAGCCGTCGTCGTGGTTCTCGTCAAAATCATCGCCAATCAGGTTGTTCTGCACGCGGTTGTACTCGAACAGGCCGCGATTGCCGAGTCCGCGGATGCCATCCGCGGAAAAGCCGTCGATGAGATTGCGCTGGATGCGACCATCATCACCGGAGAGGGCGATGCCGAAACGCACATTGCGGATGCGGCTGTCACGCAAGGTCACGCGCGCAGCATCAATGTCCACGCCACTGGAGGCGAGATCGACCCATTCGGCCGGCCCCCAGGCGGACGCATCGGCAATCGAGAAGACATCAAGATCGGCCAGCTCGATGTCCCAGGCGGGGCCGAACCAGTCGTGATCAGTGACTTCTACCATGGTGATCTGCTCGTTGGGTGCTGAAAACGAAGGGCTGACATCCAGCCCCTGCACAATCCAGTTCTGCGCGGAGCGGATCAACAGACTGCGCAGTCGCGGTTGTGCACCGGCAGCGGCCGCAATGATGATCGGCGAGGCGTTGTAGGCATGTTCGATCGCCACGTCGCCGTAGTAACCCGTGTGCAGCAACAGGGTATCGCCCGCATGCACGGGAGCTCCCGCGTTCACGGTCACCAGGGTCATTCCCTCCTCATAGGGATACTCTGGCCAGTCGCGGGTCTGCACCAGGCCCGCGTCGAGAACCTGCTGCAGGGACGCCCACGGTTGCGTTGCGCTGCCATCGCCGGCAGCGCTGCCGTTGACGGGGTCGATATGAAACGTGGTCGCCAAGGACGGCGAACCAATGAGCAGCAAGCTCAGGAGGGCGCATCGCATCGGATCGATCCTCAATACGCGAGAACCGGAGCATTTGAGCACCGTGAGCGTGGCTCAACCGTGATGTGCTTGTCCGAAACCGCGGAGTGTCGGCCCGATTCAAGCAAGCGCAGGCGCAGCAGGACTTGGCACATGCGGCAGCCTTTGCAGGGTTCCGATGGAATGCCCCTGCTCGGCCAGGTATTCAAGCCAGCGGTTGAGGAATGAGCTGCTGCGCAAGCGCTTGTCGAAAACCGTGCGTGGCGGCAGCAGACGGCTCACCAGGTCCTGCAATGGGGCGTCTTCGCAATGCGAAAGCACTTCGGCCATTCGTGCATCGCGATACATGCGAATGCGCGCCCCCGGTTGACGCAAGCCGGTCTGTTCATCCGTCATCAGGTACGACAGGCTCAGGTCAACCGTATAGGGATGATGTTCCAACACCTGCAGAACCAGATCGAGGCGATCACCCACCGACGAAACATAGACGCCCGGCACCAGCCGCTGCGGGGCAAACATGCGATCCAGACGGTGATGGTTTTCCGCATGCATCCCCATCAACCAGGCGAACCGGCTGGGCGGGGTTTCCGTGCGCGTGGCGGTCTGCAACAACATGGATCGATCATAGCATCGGCCCATTGGCCCGCCAGACTGTTGCAGGTACCGGCCGCCGCGCTACCATGGCGGTCCGATCTGCACGCCGCGCGATCCGGCCCCGCACCTTCCCGTCCGCGACCGCACTTCCTAGAACATGTGTTTCTCGATGCCGAGTTGCGACAGGATCTTGCTCGCGATTTCCTCGATGGACGTGTGCGTCGTGCTTTGCATGGGAATGCCCTCCCGGCGAAAGAGCTTCTCCGCTTGATCCAGTTCGCGCCTGCATTGGGCAAGCTGCGCGTAGCGACTGCCCGGACGCCTGGCTTCGCGCACCTGGGCCAGGCGTTGTGCGTCGATGCTCAAGGCATACAGCTTGGATTTGAACGGACGCAACCGGATCGGCAATTCGAGCTTTTCCAGATCCTCTTCGGTCAAGGGATAGTTGGCGGCTTTCACTCCGTAGTGAAGCGCCATGTACAGGCAGGTCGGCGTCTTGCCCACGCGCGAGACACCCACCAGGATCACTTCGGCATCGTCGTAGCGCACATCAATGCCGTCATCGTGCGAGAGCGCGTAGTTGGTGGCGTTGATGCGCGCCTCGTATTCGTCGAAGTTGGTCAAGCCATGCGCCTTGCCCACGCGCGGCGAACGTGTCGTGCCGAGTTCCGTCTCCAGCGGAGCAATGAACGGGGCAAACACGTCCAGCATCAGTCCTCCGCCATCCGCCACGATGTCGCTCAGGCGCTGGTCCATGATGGTGTTGACCACGATGGGACGGATGCCGCTCTCCGCATAGCGGGTCCTGATGCGCTGCGCCGCGCCTGCCGCCTTTTCCTCGGAATCGACGAACGGCAGGCGAAAGGTTTCGAAATCAATGCCTTCGAACTGGGTGAGAACACTGTGGCCGATGGTTTCAGCGGTGATTCCGGTTCCGTCCGAGATGTAAAAGACCGTGCGGCGCATCGGCATGTCCTGTTGCGGGGTTGTGCAGTCTATGCAATCCCGATCGGCAGGTGCAGCGCAAGCCGGCGCCGACCCCACATTTCATACCCGCGAATATGTCGCCCAAGCGGCATAGCCGGTAGAATGGTGCGCTGCGAAAAATCCCCGGAGATGTCACCTTGAGCGACCTGGTTCTTTGGCTCGATGCACTGCGCCTGTCCGATCTTGGCAAGGTCGGCGGCAAGAACTCCTCGCTCGGCGAGATGATTGGCCATCTGTCCAAACTCGGGGTTTCGGTGCCGGGTGGATTTGCCACCACCGCGGATGCCTTCAAGCAGTTCATCGCCCAGAGCGGACTTGCGCAGAGGATCCAGGATCGCCTGGCCAGTCTGGACGTCGAAGATGTTTCCGCCCTCACCGCTGCGGGCGGCGAGATCCGGCGCTGGGTCATCGAAACGCCATTGATCCCCGACTTCGACAAGGCAGTGCGCGAAGCCTATGCACGACTATGCGAACGGGCGGGCGCAGCCGACATCGCCGTGGCCGTGCGCTCCTCCGCCACGGCCGAAGACTTGCCCGATGCCTCGTTCGCCGGTCAGCAGGAAACCTTCCTCAACGTGTGTGGCGCGGACGACGTGATCCACAAGGTCAAGGAAGTCTTTGCCTCCCTCTACAACGACCGCGCCATTGCCTACCGGGTCCACCACGGCTTCAAGCACGAGGACGTTTTCCTATCGGCCGGCGTGCAGCTGATGGTGCGCTCGGACATCGGCGCATCCGGCGTGCTGTTCACCCTGGATACCGAATCGGGTTTCCGCGATGCCGTGTTTGTCACCGGCAGCTATGGCCTCGGCGAGATGGTTGTGCAGGGTGCGGTCAATCCCGACGAGTTTTACGTCTACAAGCCGACCCTCAAGGCCGGCAAGCCTGCCATCCTGCGCCGTCAGCTCGGTTCAAAGCAGCAGCGCATGGTGTACTCGGACAAGCCCGGCGAACGGGTGCGCATCGAGGAAACTCCGGCCGCGGATCGCAACCGCTTCTGCCTCAGTGACGAGCAAGTGCATGAGCTCTCGCGCCAGGCCCTGACCATCGAGCAGCACTATGGCCGCCCGATGGACATCGAGTGGGCGCTGGATGGTGGCACCGACAAGCTCTACATCGTGCAGGCGCGCCCGGAAACCGTGAAGTCGCGCGCGCGTGCCACGCAGATTGAACGCTTCCAGCTGAAACAACGCGGCACGGTGCTGGCGGAAGGCCGCTCGGTCGGACAGAAGATCGGCAGCGGCATCGCGCGCGTGGTGCGTTCGATCAGGGACATGGAGCGCGTGCAGCCCGGTGACGTGCTGGTCGCCGACATGACCGACCCGGATTGGGAACCGGTGATGAAGCGCGCCGCCGCCATTGTCACCAACCGCGGCGGACGCACCTGCCATGCCGCCATCATTGCGCGCGAGCTTGGCGTTCCCGCCATCGTCGGTACCGGCAATGCACTCGATTGCATTGATGACGGCAGCGAGGTGACCGTGTCCTGCGCCGAGGGTGATACCGGCTTCATCTACGCCGGCAAGCTGCCGTTCGAGCGGGTCACTGCAGATCTCGGACAGATGCCGAAAGCCCCGCTCAAGATCATGATGAACGTGGCCAATCCGGAACGCGCGTTTGACTTCGCCATGCTGCCGAATGCCGGTGTTGGCCTGGCGCGTCTGGAGATGATCATTGCCAGCCACATCGGCGTGCATCCTAAGGCGCTGCTCAACTATGACAAGCAGGATGCCGAGACCCGACGCAAGATCGACGAGCGCATCGCCGGTTATGCCAGCCCGGTGGACTTCTATGTCGACCGCCTTGCCGAGGGTATTGCCACGATCACCGCCGCTTTCGCCCCGCAGCCGGTCATCGTGCGCCTGTCGGATTTCAAGTCCAACGAATACGCCAACCTGATCGGTGGATCGAACTACGAACCGCACGAAGAGAATCCGATGATCGGTTTCCGTGGCGCCAGCCGCTATGTCGATCCGACGTTCACCGATGCGTTTGCACTGGAATGCCGGGCCATGAAAAAGGTCCGCGAGCAGATGGGCCTGGACAATGCCTGGGTGATGATTCCGTTCGTACGAACCCTCGACGAAGGCCGCCGGGTCGTCGAAGTGCTGGCCGAAAATGGCCTCAAGCAAGGCGAAAACGGCCTCAAGATCATCATGATGTGCGAAGTGCCCTCCAATGCACTGCTGGCCGACGAATTCCTCGACATCTTTGACGGTTTCTCGATTGGTTCCAACGACCTCACCCAATTGACGCTTGGCCTTGATCGCGACTCGAGCATCGTCGCCAAACTGTTTGACGAGCGCGACCCGGCAGTGAAGAAGCTGCTTTCGATGGCCATCAAGGCCGCCCGACGCAAGGGCAAGTACGTCGGCATCTGCGGCCAGGGTCCCAGCGATCACCCCGATTTGGCCGAATGGCTGATGGACGAGGGCATCGAATCGGTATCGCTCAATCCGGACACCGTGGTCGACACCTGGCTCAAGCTGGCGCGCAAGAAGGCGGGTTGAAACCCGCCCCTTGGGGGCTATTGACAGCCAATCGAATATACGTACATTAGTACGTATGGACGAGCAAGGCCTGACCCGTAACCAACGTCGCGTGTTCGATCACATTCGCGATTGCATGCGCGAGCATGGCCGCGCTCCCACCCTGCGCGAAATGGCCGAGGCCCTGGGCTTTGCCCGACACAGCTCCGCGCAGGACTATGTGGACGCCCTGGTGCGCAAGGGCGTGCTCGAGCGCAGCCAGCATCGCGGCCTGCGTCTGGTCCAAACCTCACGGACGCCGGCGGCGACGATGCTGCTTCCCCTCGTCGGTCGCGTTGCCGCCGGCAGTCCCATCCTGGCAACCGAGAACATCGAAGGCGAATTCGGAATCGATGCGGCCCTGTTCCGCCCGCGACCCGACTACTTCCTGCGCGTGATCGGATCGAGCATGCGCGACGCCGGCATCCTTGATGGCGACCTGGCAGCCATCCGGCGTACCGACCACGCCGACAACGGCCGCATCGTGGTAGCGCGCATCGACGATGAAGTCACTCTCAAAACCCTGGAACTGAAGAACGGCAAGGTGCGTCTGCTGCCGAGCAATCCCGAATTCCAGCCCATTGATGTGGATCCGACGACAACACACTTCGCAATCGAAGGCATCTACGTCGGCATGATCCGGAGAACCTGAAATGTTCGCCCGCACCCGCAGCGTACTGCCCATCGCCGGAGGCACTCCCGCAGCCCTGTCCACCGGACTGCCCGGGCTGGACGCTTGCCTTCCCGGGCGCGGGTGGCCGCCCGGTCAGCTTGTGGAAATCCTTTGCGCTGGCAATGAGACGGCTGCGCTTGATCTGGTGACACCCGCGCTGAACACGCTGCTTCAGCGCGGACGGCGCATTGCGCTGGTCAATCCGCCGACCGACGCCGCGCTGTTGCCGCTGAATGACTGCCCGCCTCGACCTGGAAGCGTGGTGCGCATGCATCCGCAGTCCGCGCCGTCGCATTGGGGTGTCGAGCAGTGCCTGCAGGCCGGTGCCTGCGATGCGGTGCTGGCCTGGCTGCCGCAGGCGGACTATCGCCAGTTGCGCAGCGTGCAGGAGGCCGCACGCGGCACCCATGCGCTGTGTTTCGCTATACGTGGGCGCGAGGCTCGCGACGAGCCCAGCCCTGCAGCGGTTCGGATAGATATATTTCCTTTTAAAACAGGTTCTTGCGTGGAATTGTTGAAGTGCAATCTCATGCCGGAGCGATCCCACCCCACCTGTGCCCCGCCAGGTCTGGTCCGTGCCACGCCCATTCTGGGCGCCTTTGCTCCGCGCGGCATGCCGGCCTACTGCGAACCCCGGCTGCGATAGCTGCGTTCCACATACTCTTCCACCACGCCGATGAATTCGCCGGCGATGTTCTCGCCACGCAAGGTCATCGCCTTCTTGCCATCGATGAAGACGGGCGCGGCCGGCGCTTCACCTGTCCCCGGCAGGGAAATACCGATGTTTGCGTGCTTGGACTCGCCTGGTCCATTGACCACGCAACCCATCACGGCCAAGGTCATGTTCTCGACGCCATCGAATTTCAGGCGCCACTCCGGCATCTTCGCGCGCACATGCTCCTGCACCGATTTGGCCAGCTCCTGGAACAGTGAACTGGTGGTACGCCCGCATCCCGGGCAAGCCGTCACCATCGGCGTGAACGCACGCAGGCCCATGGTTTGCAGCAATTCCTGGGCAACGATGACTTCCCGCGTGCGCGATTCGTCGGGCTCCGGAGTCAACGAGATCCGGATCGTGTCGCCTATGCCTTCCTGCAGCAGCACGGCCAGCGCTGCGGTGGAGGCAACGATTCCCTTGGATCCCATGCCCGCTTCGGTGAGCCCCAGGTGCAAGGCGTAGCTGCAACGCGCGGCCAGGTCCCGATACACCGCAATCAATTCCTGCACGCCAGACACTTTGCAGGAAATCACGATGCGCTCGCTTCCCATTCCCAGGTCTTGCGCCCTGCGCGCCGAATCGAGCGCCGAGCGGATCAGCGCTTCGCGACCCACTCGCGCCGCATCCCAGGGTTCGACGCGCGTGCGGTTCTCATCCATCAGGCTGGCCACCATCTGCTGGTCCAAGGATCCCCAGTTGGCACCGATGCGAACGGGTTTTCCATATCGCAGTGCAGTCTCGATGATGGAACTGAACTGACTGTCCTTCTTGTGCCCGAACCCGACGTTGCCCGGATTGATCCGGTACTTGGCCAGGGCTTCCGCCGCAGCGGGCTCGTCCGCCAGCAGTTGATGGCCGTTGTAGTGGAAATCGCCGATCAGCGGCACCTGCACGCCCATCATGTCCAGGCGGTCGCGGATACGGGGAATTGCCGCAGCCGCCGCAGCATTGTTCACCGTCAGGCGCACCAGTTCCGAACCGGCCCGGGCCAGCTCTGCAACCTGCTTCGCCGAGCCGACCACATCGGCAGTATCGGTATTGGTCATTGACTGCACGACGACCGGCCGTGAACTGCCGATCATCACGGAGCCGACGGCGACGCCTGTACTCGGGCGACGTTTGCGTTCGTCTGGGATTGGGAAATTCATTTCACGCTGTGCGGACGGCAAGGCTGCGCCGAAGAAGACTAGTATGCCGGATAAGCCACTCAGACCTGCTCCATCGGATCCGGTTCGACGCCTGATTCCGACAAGGGCAACTCCTCGGGAAGCTCCAACGGAGGCAATGCAAACCGCAGGTAGGCACCGGCCGACTCCATCAAACCCGCTCCTGCAACCGACAGCGAACAGGCACTCGATGGCCAGCGATGGGCATCGGCTGGCAGGGTCAGGCGCAGCGCGTGCGCATCCCGCTCAAACAGGCCCGGAGTCAACATGGAGCTGTAGATGGCAGCTTCCTCGGAACGCATGGGAGAAAGCAGGATTCCTCGATGATCGCGCTGGGACATGCCGTCGGCGCTGACCGCGTTGACGCCGATGGCCATGGAGCGGCGCGCCATCAGGTTGATGCCCGCATGGACCCGGCCGTCATCATCGATGCGCATCCAGCGGATGACCCCGACCATCCAGTCGTTGGCCTGTCCGTCGGCGTCCGACATTGCCATGCCAACCAGTTCGCCAACCTTGACCCGTACCGTCTCACCCGGATTGCCCCGATCCCAGAACACGCGATATCCGCCAAAGCTCTGGTCGACGACGGTCATGCGAATTGGCTGGGTGCGCATCGGATCCGCCGCGTTGCGGCCCCAACTGGCATTTGAATCCTGATCGGAGAGCTGGATCATCGCGCCGCGAATGCGCCGCAGGAACGATTCAAAGTCTTCATTGCCCGCCAAAACATAGTGGAGGTCATGCAGGCCAATCACACTGGACAATGAGTATCCGCCCGTCAATCGTGCATCGCTGCGCGTCCCGTCGGAAGTCCAGCCATCGACCAGGCGCTGGGCCAGATCGATGTCCACCTGGACCGGGCTTCCGCCCCGCAACCTGAAACTCACCAGACGGATGCCGGGCGGCAAGCGCGAAACCTGCCCCTCGATGTGGTTCAGGAGCGCTGAAATGTCGAGGTAGAGAACGCCAGCCGTTGCTTCGTTGCGTTCCTCCGGCAGATAGCCGGGGCCATGATCGGAATTCGTATCGACCACGTGCGACAGCCGGCCTTGGACCGGTGCGGTTTCCAACTCGCATTGGCCAGCGAAAATCCCGGTCAACGCAATGGCATCCATCAATTCACGCTGGCTGTGGCGGTAGGGATTGGCCAATGCAAGCAGCAAGGCGTGGACGTAGGCAGTGCGCGCACAGGTTGCCGCCCCGGCCACGGCATCATCCACCATGCGCGTTTCGAGATTTACCGATGCAATGAATCGATAGGTGTCATGCAATTGCTGCCACGCCCCTGTCGAGGGCGTGCGATACAGCAAATAGGCCTTGTGCAGGCGCGCGCCGGCATGCACCAGGGCACGAGTCGCGGCCGCTGCGACCTGCTTGCCACGCAACATGGGCACATGGCCGGCAGGTGCACAGAAATCGTGCAGCACCATGCGGTATCCAAGTGCCAGCTGGTTCTGGAACTCCTGGGAAACGACGCCGAGTTCTGCGCGCTGCGGAGGCAACGGAAAGCTGGCGCCGAGTATCTGCTTGTCGACGAGGGCGGCCAATTGCACGACCGGGCCACGCAGGATTTCCAGAACCTCGAATCGTTCCGCCGGGGCGATGCGCAGGCCATTCAGCGTGCGCAACGCATCGACCAGCATGCGTGCGGTTGCCGAGAAATTGGCCAACGGCAGGGCCGCGACCCAGGTGCGGACGGCGCGTGGGTCGGTATTGAAATCGCCCGGTTTCGGAACGCGCCGCTCCGCGACATCACGCAACAGGCGCCGAAGGCTGTCAGTCATCTTGCAAAGCCCTGCATGCTCTATGGGTCATGCGATCCGCTGCAAATATACCAATGAACGCCGACGGACGACGTGCCTGCGCCCCTGCTGCCCCTGAAACTCGATCCGTTTGCCTCACTGCTGCCTCAACATACCGCCGAGGAGTCGGGCCAGGATGCGCTGCCGCCATCCACGTGGCCGCGAAAGTCCCATGCGCGCAAGCGCCTCGGCATCGCGAGCCCCAGGGCCCAGCAGCGCTGCCACGACTCCAGGCCAGCGCCGGGGACTTGCAATGGAACGCTTGAGGGTTCCGAGCACCCGCAACAAGCGCAACTCCAGCGCACTGAAATCACTCCCGAAGGGATAGGCAGGCAACAGGCCGCGCTCGCGAAACAGAGCCAGGCGTGCAGCAAGGTCTTCACGCGTATTTCGTTTCCATGCTTGCGGAATCCGGAAACCAGGCGGCAGCTTGCGGGCTCGGACCGCTTGCTGGACCAGTTGCTCCTGGAACTTCGCATCGCAGATGGCAAGCATCGCCACAACGCATTCCTGGTCGGACTTTCCGCGCAGGTCGGCAATCCCGTATTCGCTGACGAAGATGTCACGCATGTGGCGTGGAATCGTTGCATGGCCATAGTTCCAGCGGATGTTGGATTCCAGTCGACCCTTGACAATACGTGTGGCACGCAGCATCAGGATCGAGCGGGCATCATCGAGCTGGCCGGCCAGACTGACAAAGTCATACTGCCCACCGACGCCACTGACCACGCGGCCATCCTCGAGCGCATCGGAAACGGCCGCACCCAACGGCGTGGCCATCATGCAGGTATTGAAAAAGCGCGCCTTCCTGCGCTGGCGCGCCGCCAGCGCCTCGTACCCCCGTTGCAAGCGGTTGACCTCGGAGATGCGGTTCATCGACAGGCCGTCGTAGTCGTTGCCATCGAGGTTGCGCAGCCATTCGTACAGCAGCGAGGAACCCAGGCAAAACCCGCCCTGCAGATAGCGCCCACCGCACAGCGTCCTGCCGTTGATCGCCTCGCCGAGCGTCTTCAGGGATTGCGGATCATCGAAATCATTGCGCAGCGTGACATCCATGCCGACATGAATGTGCTCACCTCGCAATCGACTCCCCTCGGGCAAGATTCCAAACCGACGCATGCGATCGAGGCCCGTTTGGTCGAGGACTCTTGGCAAGTACCCTGCGTGACGCAAGGTCGCCGCATCGCCTTCACGCAGCGTCAAACCAATCCGTTCGTCATCAAGCAGGCGTTGCAACGGTTCATCGTCAAACACCAGGCGACTCAGGATGCCGGCCTTTCGCAGATGCATGAATCCATCCATGACCATCTCGCTGGATCCGTACAGGCCGCGCTGGAACGCCGCGTCACCCCCAATGCGCTGCGCCAGCGGCGTTCTCTGGTTGCTTCCTTCCAGACGATCCAGGATCTCCCCATAGTCCGCGTTGCGCTGATGCCTCAGGATCAAGGCCTGTACCAGGGCATCGGAAAGCGCTCCGATTCCAATCTGCAGGGTGCCACCATCGGCAACCAGGGTGCTTGCATGCAAGCCGATCGCATATTCGACGTCATCGACATCCTCGCGCGGCAGCGCGAACAAGCGATGCGAACAGCTTGCATCCTCAAGCACGAAATCCAGCACCCCGCACCCGTCCGAGATGTCCGCGTCGCCAGCAAGGAAAGGTAGTTCCGCATGCACGACGCCGATGACCAGCGGCTTGGGCATGCCGGCCCTCGCCATGCAGTCGAGCAAATCAAGGGTGACATCCGGGTTGCAGGAAAGACTGTAACTGGCGGATCCATCGCGCACGCGCCGTGCCACCGCCTGCACCACCACATTGACCCCGGAATCGGCAACATCACGTGCAACCTGCGTGTAGTTCAGGCTGACGTAGTCGCGCTGCGCAGTGGCCGACTGCAACATGGAGCCCGACTGGAAGTAGAACTCGTGCACGTGCACATTCGCCGGCAAACTGTCTGCCTGCATGGCGGCCACGTATTCGAGTCGTGGGTAGTCGAGGCCAAACTGTCGCTCAAGGAAAGGTTGGGCAAAGCGACGTTCGATGTCATCGGAAGGTGAAGGCGGATCCAGCGAAAGCGCGGTGTGGATGGTCAACCTGCGCGCCGGATCCCTGGCGATGCGTCGATACAACGCATTGATCAGCCGATTCGGCTTGCCCAATCCAAGCGGCGTGGCCAGCACGATGTGTTCACCGCAGGCTTCGACAATGCGCTCGACACAGGCATCGATCGATGCAATGGCTTGCGGTTGCGGCATGCTCGCGGTCTCCGGGATACAAGCGCCATCCTACTGCGCCTTCTTGCACAGGTGAGATTTCACGTTCACCTCATGCATGCGCTTCGGTATGATCGGCAGGCAGGGGAGGATTTTCATGGCTGAGCGTTTCAAGATCGCCATCGTCGGCTCCGGACCCGGAGGCCTGTCCGCTGCCGCGCGTGCGGCCGAGCGCAGCATTTCCCATGTCCTGCTGGAAGCGGAATCGCATTTGTCCAACACGATTTTCCTGTACCAGAAGGGCAAGTACGTGATGGATGAGCCGGGGATCCTGCCTCTGCGCTCTCCCATTCCATTCGAAGCGGGTCTGCGCGAGACGATTCTCGGCAAGTGGGACGAGTCAACCGCACGCCTGAAGGTGAATGTGCGCCACCAGCATGAAGTCTCGGCAATCCAGCGGCGTGCCGATGGCATTTTCGAGTTGAAATGCCAGAACGGAAAAACCGTGGAGGCCGAAGCGGTCGTGCTGGGCATCGGCCTGCAAGGAAACCTGCGCAAGCTGGGGGTGCCCGGGGAAGACCTCCCTTTCGTGCAGTACCAACTCGACGACCCCGAGGCCTACGAGGGCGAAACCATTGTCGTCGTGGGTGCCGGCGATGCCGCAATTGAAAACGCCGTGGCCCTGGCCAGGCAAAACAACGTCATCATCATCAATCGCAAAGACGAATTTGCCCGCGCCAAGAAAGGCAACGAGCTGGCCATCCTCAAGGCCATCGACGACGGTGTCATCGAGTGCTACTACAACTCCGCCCCGGAAAAGGTCGAGGCCCTGAGCGCGGGCCGCAAGCCCGGCCGCATGATCCTGAACACCTCCAACGGGCGAGCGCAGATCCTGCTTGATCGCGTCATCGCGCGACTCGGGGCCACTGCCCCGCGCGGTTTCGTCGAAGGCTGCGGCGTGGTGTTCCCGAGCAAGGATCCGGCATCCGTTCCCGCAATCAGCGCCCAATACGAGTCCAACGTGAAGGGCCTGTATATCGTGGGTGCCCTGGGTGGCTACCCGCTCATCAAGCAGGCCATGAACCAGGGCTATGAAGTCGTCGAGTACATCACCGGCAATCCGGTGGAGCCCGCCGATGCTCCCCTGCTCAAGGCCAAGTTCAACAACCTCAAGGGCATCGGCACGGTCGAACAGACCCTTGCACAGATCCAGCGCAACGTTCCCCTGCTCTCGCACATCACACCGCTGCAGATGCGCGAATTCATGCTCGATTCCGACATCCGCACCCCGGCGCAAGGCGAGATCATCTTCGAGCGCAACGACTACACCAACAGCTTCTACTCGATCGTGGAAGGCGAAGTGCACATCGTGGTCGAGGACAAGCCGGCCCCGGTGATCCTCAGGCGTGGCGAGTTCTTCGGTGAAATGAGCCTGATCTCCGGTCGTCGCCGCACCGCCACCGTCAAGGCCGGACCCAACTGCATCCTGGTGGAAACACCACGCAGGTCAATGAACCGGCTCATCAGCTCGGTTGAAGCCGTCAAAGCGGAAATCGATCGCGCCTTCATCATCCGCGCCATCCGTTCGCGATTCGCGGCCGAGGCAAGTCCCGAGCAGTTGCAGGACCTGGCCAGCGGCGCAAGCCTCAAGCGATACAAGGCAGGAGAGCTGGTATTCCAGGAAGGCGATGAGGGCGATTGCCTGCACTTGGTCCGCCTTGGCTCGCTGACCATCTCGCGGAACATCGGCGGCAAGGACATCGTGCTGACCTATGTCGCGGCAGGCAATTACGTTGGTGAAATGGCCCTGATGGGTGAAGCCAAACGATCAGCGACAGCGCGCGCTGCCATCGCCACGGAGACCATCCAGCTCGACGGCGCGGCCTTCAAGAAGCTGCTCAACCGCATCCCTGCCCTGCGCCTGCGCCTGCAGAAGGAATTCAAGGATCGCACCGCAGCCAACCTGTCCATGCAGGCCATGCCCGGCGGCGGAGACATCATCTCCTTCCTCATGGCGCAGGGCGCCGGAGAAGCAACCGACATCCTGCTGATCGACGAATCGCTCTGCGTTCGCTGCGACAACTGCGAAAAAGCCTGTGCGGAAACCCACGGCGGCACCTCGCGACTGGATCGCGAAGCGGGCCCGACGTTCGCCAACGTGCATGTACCCACCTCCTGCCGCCATTGCGAACACCCCCATTGCATGAAGGACTGTCCACCCGATGCAATCCGCAGGGCACCCAATGGCGAGGTGTTCATCGCCGACAACTGCATCGGCTGCGGCAACTGCGTGCGCAACTGTCCGTATGGCGTGATCCACATGGCGAGCAAGCCGCCCAAGAAGCCCGGATTGATCCAGTGGTTGCTGTTCGGGCGCGGCCCAGGCCCCGGTGAAGCGCCCTACGATCCGGACGCGGAACACGACCCCAAGTTGAAGAAGGCCGTCAAATGCGACATGTGCAAGGACCAGGCCGGTGGCGCCGCATGCGTGCGCGCGTGCCCGACCGGCGCTGCCATCCGCATCAGCCCCGAGGAATTCCCCGCCTATGCCCAGTCGCGGCGTTGATCCACCTATGACTGTGCACCAGACCCGCACGGAAAACCGCAGCGGATCGAAACCGGTCCGATTCCCTCACCCGGCAGTGCGGGAGTAGTCCGTGCACGATTCCATCCTCACTTACGCAAAGTCACGCTATCTGTGGATATCGATCGTGCTTTGCGTCGTCTCGATTGCCTTGTATGTCTGGCACGATCCCGCCGTTGCCCCCAATGGCGGCACCTGGCTTGGCTACACCCTCGGCACCATTGCCGCTTTGCTGATCGTCTGGCTGATGCTGTTCGGCATCCGCAAGCGCAGCTACGCCACCAACATGGGCACCACGCGCGGTTGGCTGTCCGCGCACATCTACCTTGGCACCAGCCTGATCCTCATCACCCTGCTGCATTGCGGCTTCCAGTTTGGCTGGAACCTGCACACCTTTGCCCTCGTGCTCATGCTGATCGTGATTTTCAGCGGCTTCTTCGGCGTGTATGCCTACCTTCGCTATCCGACCCTGATGACGCGCAACCGCGAAAGCGCCACCCGCGATGCGATGCTCGAGGAGATCGGCGAGATTGACCAGAACGCCTTGAACCTGGCGGACGGCATCGCACCGGAAATCCATGCCGTGGTGCTGCGTTCGATCGAAAACACCAAACTCGGCGGCGGCGTGATGACCCAGTTGCGCGCACGCGATGGCTCGGACATCGCCATCGCCAAGATCCGCAGTGCCATGGAACAACGCGAAACGCAGCTCGGTGCGGCGCCTGCCCCCATGCAGGCCGGCCAGACCATGCTCCTGATGGTCGATTTCCTTGCCGGCCGTGCCGATGACAAGCAAGCCGAGGCCCTGCGCAAACTCATCGACATGCTCTCGCGCAAGCGGTCGCTGGCGACCCGCGTTGCCCGCGACATCCAGTACCAGGCAATCATGGAAATCTGGCTGTACATCCACGTTCCATTGTCGGTCACCCTGCTCGCGGCCCTCATTGGCCACATCGTGTCCGTGTTCTTCTACTGGTGACCCGCAAGCCATGACCCGCACCCGGCAATCATGTTCACGCGTCAGGGAAGCTCTGAACAAGTACGGAACTCATTCGTCGCGAGCAAGCTCGCTCCCACAAAATCATGCAATGGTGGGAGCGAGCTTGCTCGCGACATTACTTGTTCAGACCTTCCTTAGGAGGCCAGGCCCATGCGCTGGCTGATTCGTCGCGTCCTGAAAAAGGGCAAGGGTTCGATTTCCTACGAGGACGATATCCACTTCGGCGAAATCCTCACCATTGGACGTGCGGCGGACCAGGCCATCTTCCTGCCCGACCTTCGCGCCGCGCTCAACCATGCCAGCGTCACGGCCCTGGGCAATGGCCAGTATCGCGTCGAGTCGCTCATCGTCGCCGGCATTCGCGTCAATGGCGAACTCACCTACACAAAGGCCGTGGGCACGGGCGCAGTCATCGAGCTGGGCTCCACGCGCCTGACCCTGCTTGATGCGCGCGGCGAGTTCGATGCCGCCGTTGAAGTTTCCACAATCGACAAGAGTGAACAGGCCGCCATCCGCTCCAGTCGCAGCAAGCCAACCAGCCTGGACCAGACCTGGATTGCCAAGCGCTGGCCATCCTGGACCGGTTTCATCCTGGTCCTGGCATTGGGCCTGATCCTGCCGGCATCGACCCACGTCATACCCGGCTTCAACACCGTATTGCGCTATTCGCCGCTACCCAGCACCTCGTTCTGGAATCCCGGAGAAGTCGATGCCGCACATCGGTTCTTCGCCACCGACTGCAAGCGATGCCATCAGCACGCCTTCCTCATGGTGCGTGACAACGCCTGTACCTCGTGTCACGTGAAAACCAAGGCCCATGCGGACCCGGCCCGGTTCAACATTCCCGAGCTTGGCGACGCACGTTGCGGAACCTGCCACCAGGATCACAATGGCGAGCGTGGCATGGTCAGCCGCAAGCAGTCGCTGTGCTCGGATTGCCATTCAGACCTCAAGTCGCGCACGGCCGGTGCCAGCCAGATCGCGGATATTTCGGATTTCGGCAAGGCGCATCCCGAGTTCCACATCAACCTGCCCGGCTGGGCGGCGAATGGCGAATTCATGCCCAAGTCGATGACCTGGACCGCCAGCCTCAAGGAAAACTCGGGCCTCAAGTTCAACCACGAGAAACACCTGAAGGCAGACGGCCTCAACACCCCCAATGGCCGCAAGACCCTGACCTGCGCCAACTGCCATCTGCCCGATGCTGCGGGAGCCGCCATGCAACCGATCGCCTTCGAGAGCATGTGCCACGAATGTCACCAGTTGGGTTTCGACACGCTTGCCCCTGGGCGGGAGGTTCCGCACGCCGATGTTGCCGCCGTCACCTATACGCTCGACGAGTTCTACGCCCGGCGCGGACTCGAAGGTGGCTATGCCGATGCGCGCGCGCCCACCATCGTGCAGGAGCGACGCCGTCCGGGTTCGCCACCGATGTCACGCCAGGAACAGGTGGAGGCATTGTCCTGGGCACGCGATCGCGCCCGCGAAGCAGCCCGTACGCTCTTTACCGGCAAGGCATGCGTCACCTGCCACTCGATTTCCCCACCATCCGGGGAATCCGACTGGAACGTGGCGCCGGTCCGGGTTTCCGGAATCTGGTACGCCGATGCGCGCTTCAGCCATGCCCGCCACGAAACCATGAAGTGCGCCGACTGCCATGCTGGCGCCGAGCGTTCACAGGCATCGAATGACCTGCTCATCCCGGGTATCGACAACTGCCGTCAATGCCATGCGGGTGCACACGCCAGCGACAAGGTCGCCAGCACCTGTATCGCTTGCCACGCCTATCACCAGTCGAAGACCCTGACACTCGACAAGCCCGGTGCCAACTGAGTCGCGCACTGGACAGTCCCGATGTCTGGCTGCATCGCCTGCTGTGCCAGCGAGAATTGCAACAGGGAATAGGCGACTTCGGTTCTCTGAGCTATGATCCACGACGGGTTCCGAAGGCAGGCACAGCTCTGACAACGGGAGGGAGGATGCGGATCATCAGGTTGGGCGCACTGCTCACGTCACTGTGCATGCTGTTTGCATGCGGCGGAGGCAGCAACACCGACAGCGATGTCGGCACGAACAATCCACCGCCAACAGGAAACGGCGACTCAGGCTGCGCAGGCTCCTGCGCAAACGCCAGTTCCTTCCTCACCGTGGACGATGTTCAAAAGGTCATTGCGCAGGCAGTGAACGAGGCGCGGGCCTTGTCGAAGCCCGCGACCATCGTGGTTACGGATCGGGTCGGAAATGTCCTGGGAGCCTATCGCATGACGGGCGCCCCCCCGACCCAACTGGTCAATTCCGGCCGCGGCATAGTCGGCGGGCTGGAGGGGATTCCCTTGCCCAGTGAACTCACGGCGATCGCCAAGGCGCTGACGGCCGACTACTTTTCATCCGAAGGCAATGCCTTCACGTCAAGAACCGCGGGACAAGTCGCCCAGGAGCACTTTGCCCCCGGTGACATCACGGCACCGTCCGGCCCCTTGTTTGGCGTGCAATTTTCACAGCTGCCCTGCTCGGATCTGAGCAGGCGATTCAATGGCATTGGGCCCGACGCAGGGCCGCATCGTTCGGGAATCGGCCTGGCTGCCGATCCGGGCGGCGTGCCGCTTTACAAGGCCGGTGTTCCGGTTGGAGCGGTCGGTGTCGCAGCCGATGAAACCTATGGCGTGGACACCAGCACCGCCGACATCGACCGCAACATCGATGAGTTCATTGCGATTGCCGGAAGCTACGGATTTGCCGCACCTGCGGATCGTCGCGCCAACCAGATCACTGCCGGCGGTTTGAGCCTGCGCTATTCGGATGTCGATTTTTCCGGACTCACTCTGGATCCGGCCGCTGCGCCCACGTTCGCGAGCCTCGGCCCGGAAACCGGCGGCGTCATTCCCGTCCCCCTGTTTTTCACCGGCACCATCGTGCGTGGCCTGGCCTTTGGCCAGGTCGAATCCGGAATCCGTCCCGACCCGGTCAATTTCCCTGGCCTGGATGCATTCGTCGTCGATGACGGAACCGGCACCAACCGCTTTCCTCCACGCGATGGCACCGACGGTCCCAATGCACTGACGGCCAATGAAGTCCTCACCCTGCTGCGCGAGTCGCTCGCCGTTGCCAATCGCACGCGCGCCCAGGTGCGCCGCCCCTTCGGTTCTCCGGCCGGCGAAACCGTCGTCGTGGTCGATACCAATGGCGCGGTGCTGGGCATCGTGCGTTCGCGCGATTCCCTGCTTGATGCCGTGGACGTGACCACGCAGAAGGCGCGCACGGCGGCATTCTTCTCGGGCGACTATGCGGCTGCGGATATCGGCTCGATCGCACCCATCAACTACGTGACCGGTTCGCTGGATGTTGCCAACGGCCGCATCTCCTTCACGTCCGGAGCAGCCAGCGATCCCGCCGATTACGTCGGCGCATTCCAGGCGTTCCTGCCACAGGCCAGCGCACTCGCCGATGGCGCCATTGCCTACTCGAACCGGGCCATCGGCAACCTCTCGCGTCCGTTCTATCCGGATGGTGTGCCAGGCCGTCCGCCCGGCCCCTTGAGCCCGTCCATTGAAAGCTGGAGCGTGTTCAAGACGGGCCTGGAACTCGATATCGTTTATCAGCAGACTGTCGCGTTCCTTATCTACTATCTCCAGCAAAGCGGCTTGACCGTGAATCTGGACGGGACCGACCTGCCCGCCTTCACCGACGTGCCAACCAGTTGCACAGGCGTGAACCGGATCGCCAACGGCATTTCCCTGTTTGGTGGCAGCGTGCCCATCTATCGAAACGGCGTACTGGTCGGCGGCATCGGCGCATCCGGCGATGGCACCGACCAGAGCGACATGGTTGCCTTCCTCGGCTTGCACAATGCAGGGATCACCCTGGGCGGCGCCATCGGCAATGCGCCGACGGGAATCCGCGCAGACACCCTCGTGCCGCAAGGCGCCCGCCTGCTCTATGTGCAGTGTCCACAGGCGCCGTTCCTGAATTCCACCGAGCAATACGTGTGCGAGGGCAAGTGACATGCGTATCGGCATCCAGCACCGTCTGTTGACCCTCGCCATGGCAGCGGCAGCCGCTTCTGCCGCCTCGGGTGCATCTGCACAATCCAGCAGCGTGCCGATGGCGTGGCTGCAGATGATCGGAATCATCCCTGCGCCCACCTATGACCCCTACGCGTCGCAGATTCCCCGGCGCCGCCCTGGGCATCCGCCGGAACCGCTGCCGATGTTCGTCGAGCAGAATCCCGATGGCTTGAATCCGGCCCCGGTCGATCAGGTGGGTGAATTCGTGCCCGTTCCTGATCGCTGGCGAATCATGGAAGCCCTCGGCGTCAATACACCGTGGTACGACCCGTACAACCAGAACGTGCTCAAGGGCGACAAGCCGATCAACGAAGACGAATGGTTCTTCTCGATGACCGGAATCTCCGACACTCTGCTCGAACCGCGCGGCATTCCAACACCGGTGGGTCCGCAGGCCGGAGACCAGCCCGGCTCCAACGACGTGCTCGGCCAGACCGACCAGATCATCTTTGCGCAGACCGCCATCACCTCGTTCCTCTTGTACAAGGGCAATACGGCATTCAAGCCACCGGATGACGAGTTCAAGGCCACCCTGGCCATCAACTACAACCGCGTAAGAACCGAAGAGGTCCGCGCGCTGAATCTGGACCCGCGCCTGGGAACGGAGCGCGACGATGGATTTATCGGCGTGCAGGAGCTGTTCTACACCAAGGACCTCCGCACGGCGTCCGCCCGTTACGACGTCGACGAGGTTCGAGTCGGCATCCAGCCGTTCTCCTCGGACTTCCGCGGATTCCTGTTCCAGGACAACCAGCTCGGCGTGCGCTTTTTCGGCAATCGCGACAACAACCACTGGCAATACAACCTCGCCCTGTTCCGTCGCCTGGAAAAGGACATCAACTCCGGCCTGAACGACGTGACCAAGGGCCTGCGTGATGACGACGTTTTCATCGCCAACCTGTATCGCCAGGACTTTCCGTACACCGGTTTCGTTTCGCAGGCGATATTTGCCTACAACCGCAACCGCGAGGATTCCAGCTTCTACGACTCCAACGGGTTCATCCAGCGTCCGGCGGCCATCGGTCGCGAATTTCCACGCACCTATGACGTCGCCTATCTGGGCTACAACGGCGACGGGCACATCGGCCGACTCAACCTGACGCTGTCTGCCTATGCCGCATTCGGCAAGCAGAAACCGGGCGTGTTCGTGCAGGCCGACACCGATATCCGGGCAGGATTCCTCGCTGCGGAAGCCTCCATGGATTTCGACTGGATCCGTTGGCGCGGTTCGTTGGCCTGGGCCAGTGGTGACGAGGATCCATACGATGACCGCTCCACGGGATTTGATTCCATTTTCGAGAATCCGATCTTCGCTGGCGCAGACACCAGTTACTGGATTCGCCAGAACGTCCCCTTGATCGGCGGCGGTGGCGTGGCCCTGGCCAGCCGCAACGGCCTGCTCGCCAACCTGCGCTCATCCAAGGAACAGGGTCAATCCAATTTCGACAATCCCGGCATCCAGTTGCTCGGCGTGGGCGCGGATTTCGATGTGACGCCGCAGTCGCGAATCTCCACCAACATCAACGAGCTCTGGTTTTCCGATACGGAAATCCTGAAGGCGGCGCGTGCCACTGCGGATGTCGGTCGCAATATCGGTACCGATGTATCCGTGGCCTGGATCTGGCGGCCATACAACACCCAGAACATGATCCTGCGCGTCTCTGCGGCCACCCTGCTGCCAGGCCAGGGACTCAAGGATCTGTTCGGCGAAGACACCAAATATTATTCGGTGCTTGGCAATCTGATACTCACGTACTGAAGAGGCGCGCAGGACCATGAAGCGATCCATCGCTGCCATCGCATTCGCCAGCTTCCTGCTTTGGTCGGGAATGGCACAGGCTTCCGGCGGAAAGGAAGAGCGTGTCGAACGCGAATACGTCACCGCCCCGAATGCCCCGGCGTTCCAGACCTGGGCACAGGCCGACGAGAAGTCGCAAGGCTGCATCAGCTGCCACACCGACAGCGATCGCAAGACCATGCACGCAAGTCCAGCCGTGGTCCTTGGCTGCACCGACTGTCATGGCGGCAACGCCAGCGTCACCGCTCCCGCCGGGGATCACGAAGGGCTGGCCTATCGAAATGCCATCGATCAGGCACACGTGCTGCCAAGCTATCCCTCACGCTGGGAATCCAGCGCAAACCCGGTGCGCAGCTATACCTGGCTGCTCAAGGAGTCGCCGGAGTTCGTCCGCTTCATCAATCCGGGCGACCTGCGCATCGCTCGTGAAGCCTGCGGCGCCTGCCACCTGCCACTGATCCAGGCCAATGAAAAGAGCCTGATGGCCAATGCCGCAATGTTCTGGGGCGCAGCGGCGTACAACAACGGCATCCTGCCCTTCAAGCATTCCATTCTCGGCGAGACCTACAACCGTGATGGCGTCGGCACCACGGCCGACAATGGCATCCCCAACGACGCCACCATGGACGCGCACGGCGTATTGCCGAAGATCAATCCGCTGCCGGCGTGGGAAACGGTTCCGCCAGGTGACGTGTTCCGCATCTTCGAGCGCGGCGGTCGCAACGTGAACAACGTGTTTACGGAAATCGGCCTGCCCAACGAATTCGGCCAGATCCAGAAGCTGGAGGAACCGGGCCGACCCGATATCCGCCAGTCGTTCCGTGGTCCCGGTACGGCGCTGCGGGTATCCATCCCGGTGCTCAACATCACCAAGACGCGCCTCAACGACCCGTTCATCTGGATGCTGGGCACCAACGACAATCCCGGCGACTTCCGTTCTTCCGGTTGCAGCGCCTGCCACGTTGTCTACGCCAATGATCGCGACCCGCGCCACTCAGCCATCTACGCGAAATTCGGCAACACCGGCCTCAGTCAGCAGGTCGATCCGACCATTCCCAAGGACGAGCCCGGTCATCCACTCAAGCACGAGTTCACGCGCCGCATCCCGACCAGCCAATGCATGATCTGCCACATGCATCAGCCGAACATGTTCATCAACACGATGCTCGGCTACACGATGTGGGATTACGAGTCGGATGCACCCTTCATGTGGCCGGAAAAGCAGCAATATCCGGATGCCGAGAAGATGCGCAAGATCCTGGACCGCAATCCGGAAGAGGCGGCGATCCGAGGCAAGTGGGGGGATCCCGAGTTCTCCAAGGATGTTTCCCTGCTCAACCCGCAGTTGAAGGACACCCAGTTTGCCGACTATCACGGCCATGGGTGGAATTTCCGCGCCATCTACAAGCGCGACCGCAAGGGAACCCTGCTGGACAAGGATGGCCATTCGATTTCCGACAACGATCCGGACAAGTGGAAGAAGGGCGTGCACATGTCCTCGATCCATGTCGATGTCGGCATGCAATGCGTTGACTGCCATTTTGCGCAGGACAACCACGGCAATGGCTATCTCAAGGCCGAGGTGATGGGCGCGGTCGAGATCCAGTGCCAGGATTGCCACGGCACCGCCGATGCGCTGCCCACCCTCAAGACTTCCGGCCCTGCCGCATCCAAGTTCGGAACCGACCTCCTGCTTATCCGCAACCCGGATGGCAAGAAGCGTTTCGAATGGGTCGGCAACAAGCTGATCCAGCGTTCGGCCGTCACACCCGACCTGGAATGGACCATGTCGCTGGTCAAGGACACCGCGGATCCCGTCTCCGGCAGCTACAACGCCAAGGCCACCCGCGCACACACCATGTCGATGGACACTGACCAGCTGCGTTGGGGCGCCGATGTGCCCATGGACCAGCGCGCGCACAGCGAAGACAAGATGCTGTGCTACGCCTGCCACACCTCATGGACCACCAGTTGCGGTGGCTGCCACCTGCCGATCCAGGCCAACTGGAAGACCGAGCGCCACAAGTACGAAGGCGGCGCCACCCGCAACTTCGCAACCTACAACCCACAGGTCGCCCGCGACCAGATGTTCTTCCTTGGCAAGCACGGAGACATCAAGGGCTCCAAGATCGCCCCGGTGCGCTCCTCCTCAGCGCTCGTGCTGTCGTCGACCAACATCAATCGAGAGAAGATCTACGTCCAGCAGCCGCCCGTTGCCGCTTCCGGCTACAGCTCGCAGGCATTCGCACCGCATTACCCGCATACCGAACGCAAGACCGAAACCAAGGATTGCGAGGATTGCCATCTGTCGAAGAACAACGACAACAACGCGATCATGGCCCAGTTGTTGTTGCTCGGCACCAAGTTCATCGATTTCGTCGGTTGGCATGCATGGGTGGGCGGAGACGGCGAGATCAATGCCGTCCAGGTCACCGAATGGGATGAGCCGCAAGCCGTCATCGGCAGCTACCTGCAACGCTATGCCTATCCCGACTGGTTTGCAGAGCATGAAAAGAACGATCAAAAGCTCAAGCACGCGGAACGCCATACCGCAGGCAACGTCGGCTGCATCCAGCTGCGGGGTGAATACCTGTTTGCCGCCGAAGGGGAACGTGGAGCCCACATCTACGACGTTGCCAGCATCGGCAACAAGGGCATCTCGCAGAAGATCATCACCGCTCCGGCCTCTCCGCTTGGCCAAGACACGTCCATTCGCTCCGCCAATGCCACCTGCATCGCGCTGGCAACCACGCAACCCGTGATACCCGAGCGCAATGAAGGCGAGCTGATGCGCAACAAGAATCGTGAACAGGCCACGCATCCGGTCTACAAGTACGCATTCATCACCGATGCCGAGGAAGGCCTGATCGCAACGGATATCGCCACGCTGGGCGACCGCGAACCGCGCAACAATTTCCTTGAACGGGCGATGACCTGGAACGAGAACGGCGTTCTCAATGGTGCGCGGCATCTGGCCATTGCCGGCACCACGTTCTACATCGCCGCCGATGCCGGCATCGTCGTGCTCGATCTTGATGATCCGTTGCAGCCCCGTCTGCTGACCACGATTCCCATCGCCAATGCGCGAGCCAGCCAGGTGCAGTTCCGCTACCTGTTCGTGACGGCCGCCGATGGCTTGCACGTCGTGGACGTGACGCATCCGGAACAGGCGCGCGAGGTTGCCGGCGCCACCCTGGCGCTCGGTGACCCGCAAAAACTGCACATTGCCCGCACCTTTGCCTACGTGGCAAATGGCGCAGAGGGCATTGCCATCGTCGACGTGACCAATCCGGAGCGGCCAAGCCTGTACCAGATGTTCAATGCAGGCGGCAAGATCACCGATGCGCGCGACATCATCGTCGGCACCACCAATGCGTCCCTGTTTGCCTATGTTGCCGACGGTGCCAATGGACTCAAGGTTCTGCAACTCACGTCGCCCGAGTCGCAACCGAAGTTCTACGGATTCACCCCCGACCCGAAGCCACAGCTGATTGCATGGTATCCAACGCGCAAGCCGGCGCTCTCTTTGTCGCGAGGCCTCGAGCGTGATCGCGCGGTCGATGAGACCGGCCACCAGATTGCGGTGTTTGGGCGAATCGGTTCACGCCCATTCAACCTCGAAGAAATGCGCCGGCTGTTCCTCAAGAAGGACGGCACGCCCTGGTACGTCAGCAACAGCGTTGACGACAACGCAACCGGGCTGGCCAGCGGAGTCTCCGCTTCGGTGGATGCCAAGGGCAAGAAGGCCAGCGCCGGCAAGGCGCCCCCGGCCTCCCTGCCCTGACCGTTGCGATGATCATTCGCTGCATTGCGGGATCACGCAACGGTGCCTGAGCGCAACCGCGAGACGCTGGAGCGGTTTTTCCGGGCATTCAGCGCGCGCGACGGCGAGACCATGGCCGCTTGTTACCACGCGGATGCGCAATTCACTGACCCGGTGTTCACCCTTCGTGGCAGCGACGTCGGCGCGATGTGGCGAATGCTGTGCAAGCGCGGCAGGGATCTGCGCGTGGAGTCTTCAGACATCCAGTGCCGGGACGACCACGGCAGTGCCACCTGGCAAGCCTGGTACATCTTCTCGTCCACGTCACGTCCAGTGCACAACATCGTGCACTCCACGTTTCGCATGCAATCGGGGCTGATTCTGGAGCAATCGGATCAGTTCGCGTTCTGGCGCTGGTCGCGCCAGGCGCTGGGGCTGCCCGGGGTGCTGCTTGGCTGGACGCCGCTGCTCAGGAACAAGATACGGGCCGCTGCCGCATCCTCGCTCAGGCAGTTCGTCGACTCGTCTCACGCTCGTTGAATCGCGAACCCGGCAATGGCACCGGTTGAGACCTGCCGCCCAGTGTGCAGTGGATCGCGCCTTTCTTCGCCGGCACTTCAGTCCTTCGGTGGCAGGACGACGATCGTCAGCCAGAAGTTCTCGATGCTGCGTATCACCTGCATGAAATCCTCGAAACCGACCGGCTTGGAGATGTAGCAATTGGCATGTGAATCGTAAGCCTTCAGCAGATCTTCGTCCGCCCGGGAACTGGTCAATACCACAACCGGAATCTGCTTGAGATCCGGGTCCTTCTTGATCGCGGCCAGCACTTCGCGACCGTCCAGCCGCGGCAGGTTCAGGTCAAGCAGGACCAGGTCAGGACGTGGCATGCCCGCGAATTCCTGCTCCCTGCGAAGAAACCGAAGGGCCTGCTCGCCATCCGAAACCACGTTGAGGCGATTGCGAATACGGCCTTCCTTGAGCGCTTCGCGGGTCAGGCGGATGTCACCTTCGTTGTCCTCGACCAGCAATATTTCCACCACCTGGCTGAACGGTGCTGCCGTTGCGTTCATGCTGATTCCCCACCTGCTGGTAACGTGAAATGAAACTCGCTGCCGGACCCGGGTGTGGACTGAACCCAGATCCTGCCTCCAAAACCCTCGATCACCTTCCTGCAAATCGCCAACCCGATTCCCGTACCCGAATACTCGCTGCGCGTATGCAGCCTCTGGAATATCGAGAAAATCCTGTCCCAGTGTCTTGGCTCAATGCCGATTCCGTTGTCCGTCACGACTACTTCGACAAATTCACCATCATCCCGTGAACTGACGACAATTTCGGGAATGCGATCTCCGCGGAACTTCAGCGCATTTCCCATCAGGTTTTGCAGTACCTGGGTCAGCTGGGTCGGTGTTGCCAGCACCCGGTGCTGGGCATCGATGCGGATACGGGCACCGCATTCTGCAATTGTCCCTGCCAGCTGCGCAATCGCGCGCTCCGCACACTCGGCAATGCCCGTGGCGACCGGCGCCCGACCGGAACGCCCGACCCTGGAATAGGCAAGCAGATCCTCGATCAGGTTCTGCATGCGGCGGGCGCCATCCACAGCAAAGCCGATGAACTCATCGGCGTCCGCATCCAGGCGACCCTTGTAGCGCCGCGCCAGCAACTGCACATAGCTGGCAACCATGCGCAAGGGTTCCTGAAGGTCATGCGAGGCAACGTAGGCAAACTGCTCAAGGTCGGAATTGGATCGCTCCAGTTCCCGCGCACGCTTTTCCAGTTCCTTCTCCGCCTGCCGGCGCTGCGAGATCTCGGTGACGATGGCGGTGAAATAATTCATGCCATCGCTGGACCACATCGAACGCAGGATCTCGACCGGGAATTCCGTGCCGTTCGAATGGCGGGCAACCAGCTCCAGCGGATGATCCAGTGGATGCACAACGTCGCCACTGGCGATTCGGCCCAGGCCGGCAATGAAGGCTTCCCTGAACCGCTCAGGCACCAGCAGCCCGACGGATTTTCCATACATTTCCGGCGCATCCACCCCGAATGAGCGTGCGGCTGCGGGATTCATGTAGAGAATGGTTCCTGCCTGGTTTGCGGTGACTATCCCTGCCGTTGCGGTATCGGTGACTGCCTGCTGTTCGCGCTGTGACTTGCGCAGGTTTCGGTTCACGCCCTGTGCGAAATGCAGGGCCCGAGCACGCAAGCCGGTCAGCGTCCAGGTCACGACGAACAGCACGAGGGCAGCCACCAGGCCACTTGCAAGAACCATGGTTGGCACCCGTGATCGCATCGCGGCCAGCGTTTCGGGCGGATACTGGGTCGAGATCGTCCACTTGCGCCCCCCCACGACCAGGGCTGCGGAATTGAACGATGCGCTTGCGTCAAAGTCCTTCGACTGGAAAAGCGCGGCCTGCGACGCCGGCTGCTCGTTGTCCTTGATTCGAACCAGCAATCCTTCCCCACCGCCCCTTCCAGCGAGGCTGGCCAACTGGGCCGCGTCCACCGCAAAGAACACCGCGCCATGCTGTCGATCCAATGTCTGGCTGCCGCCCGGACTACGCTCGCCCCCGGTTTCCACCATGATCAGGGCAATGAATCCACGATTCCGGATGCCCGGAACGTAGACCGAGAAATCAACGGGACCGGACAATACGGCCTGGCCGGTATTCGCCGAATCGGCAATCGCGCTCGCAATGACCGGGTTTTCGGAGGCATGGATGCCTATGGCGGGAAGCGAGGTTGCGGTCTGGGGGGAAACATAGGTGACCACGAATTGTGGAACCGAACCCGGCACGGGCCCCGCCCGCTCCTCGGCAAACCCCACCATCAGGACCGGATCGTACTTGTAGACGATTTGGACCTGCTGGAAATACCTGGACCACTCGTTCGCATCCACGAACTCGGAAGCGGCAAACAAGCCACGCACCCCGTTCAGCAGATTCAACGCGCTCGAAACATTGGATCGAACACCTTCGGTGAATTGTTGCAGGGAAGCCGATAGCCGCGCCTCGTACTGAGCCTGGCTCTGGATCTGCACCTGCCGCCAGAACACCAGGGTTGCCCCCGTCGTGATGAGCAACATGGCCAGCCCGACGGCGAAGCCGGAACGATCCATGAAGTCGCGCTCGGCAAGATCGGTCTCGGCATCCTTTCCTGACTTGATCTCGCGCAAACGTGCCCCCCACAACAAGGTGATGCCTCCAAGCAGGAGGATGAGCGATCCAGGAATCCGTATTCCGTCCAGCAGCATGGAATCGAAGGCCAGCGACGCATCGATCACCAGGGCCAGCAAGCCGGCCGCCCCGATCAGGGCAGCCAAGGCGCCGAGAAGTCCGAACAGCAGGTGCCTGCCCCAGCGCGCGGGCAACACGACATCCATGACCAGGGCCGCACCAAGACAGAACAGCCCGGACGCAAAACTTCGGTGGAGGAATCGCCCGAAGATGGCGATATCCACGGCTGAACCACGCGCGATGAAACTCAACAATTCGATCGCGCAGACCACGGAGATTCCCAATCCGCAGCCAAGCGCCAGCAGTCGCCATTGCGTGCTCTCGCGCGCATGCAGGCCGAGCGAGAGCAGGATTGCCAGGACGCACGCCAGTGGACTGATGGCCAGCCATTCGAACTGCCGGAACGGACGCAGCGCCAGGGCAAGCATCGCCACAAGGGCAATCGAGGTTGCCAAGGCCCGATACACGACTCCGACGCGCTGGCCCTTGGCAGCGCTCAATGGTTCATCACCGGCTCATTGGCATGACCGGTCTTGAGCATCCCCACGAGGGACTCGGCGGATGCGGGCCTGGCGAGCAGGAACCCCTGCACTTCCTCACAGCCCGACTCGCGAAGGAACTCAAGCTGCGCTGCCGTCTCCACGCCTTCGGCCACGACACTCAGGCCGAGATTGCGTGCCATGGCAAGAATGGTGCGCACGATCGCCATGTCCCGCTCATCATCGGGAATTCCGCTGAGGAACGTGCGATCCACCTTCAGCACGTTCACTGGCAGTTTGCGCAGGTAGGCCAGTGACGAATAGCCGGTGCCGAAATCGTCGATGGCAATCTGGATTCCATTTTCACGCAAGCGCGCCAGGGTCCCGCGCGCCTGTTCGCCCTGCATCATGCTTTCGGTGAGCTCGATCACCAGCATCTGTGGGCGGATGCCCGCCTCGGCCAGGGCGGCGCCGACGCTGTCCACGAAGCCGGGGTTTTCCAGTTGCTGGGCCGACACGTTGACCGCCATGCGCAGTTCCCTTCCGCCAGCTTCCGCGAATCCGCGTGCTGCGCGGCAGGCCTCGGCAACCACCCACAAGCCGATCCCGTGCATCATGCCGCGTTGCTCGGCCACATCCAGGAACTGCTCAGGCGTCAGCAAGCCCCGCGTGGGATGTTGCCAACGCAACAAGGCTTCCGCCCCGACGATTGCACCACTGCCAACCGCAAACAGCGGCTGGAAGAACAGCTGGAATTCCTTGCGATCAAGCGCCCCGCGCAAATCGTGTTCGATGGCCAGGCGCTCCAGCGCCGCATCGTTCAACTGCGCGGAATAGAAGCGGAAGGAGTTCTCGCCAAATCCCCTGGCCTGGTACAGCGCGGTTTCCGCGCATTTGAGCAAGGCATTGGGATCTTCCGAATCAATCGAAAAGAGACTGAGGCCGACATTGGCCGACAGGTAGAACTCCTGCTCTGCGATCCTTCCCGGCAAACGCGCCGAGTCGATCAATTGTTCAGCCAGCAACGGGGTATCCATGATCGACTGCCTGTCGGTCAGGATGATCGAAAACTCCACGCTGCCGGTGCAGGCGAGCATTGCATCTTCCGGCAGGAGCCGGCGCATGCGCTTTACCGTTTCCTCGATCACGAGGTCGCCGAAATCATGGCCGTGCAGGCGATTGATCCGGCCGAGCCCTGAGAGGGACACCATCATCAGCGCCGCATCGCCGCCACGACGCTGGCACTGTGCGAGCGTGGCGGAAAGTTGTGCCTGGAACGTCTGCCGGTTCGGCAGTCCGGTAACGCCATCGTGCGTGGCCAGGTAGTCCAGGCGCTCCTGCACAAGCTTGCGCTCGACGGCATAGCGCAGGCCCCGGTTCAGCGATTCGGCATCCGGACTGCCCTTGAGCACGTAATCCTGCGCGCCCAACTGGATGGCCTGCAGCGCCAGGTCTTCATCATCCAGGCCACTGAGCACGACCAGCGGCATGAGCGGTGCCACGCGCAGGATGGTGGCGATAGTGTCGATACCTGCGCTGTCCGGCAAACCGGGATCAACCAGGGCAACGGTGAATGCCGAGCGTTTCAGTTCAACCAGTGCTTCGGACAGCCGATCAACGTGGACAATCTCGGTTTCCGTGTCTGCCAGCATCTCGCGCACGAGCCTGGCATCACCCGGATTGTCTTCCACCAGCAGCAGTCGCCAGGAGTCTGGCCGCTCCTTTTCGCCATGCTCGGGCAAGCTGACCACCGACAGCCAGAAATGGCCGATCTTGTGCACGATCGACAGCAGGTTGTCGATATCGACCGGCTTGCGGATGTAGCAATTGGCATGCGAGGCATAGGCGCGCACCACGTCTTCATGCGCACCCGAGCTGGTCATGATCACGACCGGTATGCGCATCATGCGCGGATCGGCCTTGAGCACGGAGAGCAATTCATGCCCCGAAAGCCCAGGCAGGTTGAGGTCGAGCAGGATCAGGTCGGGCATGTGCTGGTGCGCATGCAAGCCTTCGCGACGCAACATCGACAGCGCCTTGGCTCCGTTTTCGGCAACCGACAGGCGATGCAGCAGTTTGCCTTGGCGCAAGGCTTCGGTGACCAGGCGAACGTCGCCCGGGTTGTCCTCGACGAGAAGGATCTCCAGGGGGCGCGCACTGGCACCGCTGATCTTCATCGGGATCCCCTCCCTGCGGTCCTGCATCAGGACAAATCCTGCGTGATTGGATTCTTCAACACCTGCACGCAAGGGATGTTACCGATGTTTCCTGCCCAAAGTCAGCCACCGCCAGCCATGCGCCATGAACCGGATTGGCCAAGGCCTGCGCTTGCAGGCAGACTGTCAATCCCGCCACTGCGAAAAACGGGCCTGCATGGCCCCGTCCAGGATCCATTGTCGTGACGAATGAGCGTGCTCCCACCTCCCCACTGCTGACCCCTTCGGCGCTGACCCGACTGGCACGCGAGGTGCTGGAGTCGAACCTGGCCAATGTCTGGATCGAGGGCGAGTTGACGAATGTGTCGCGGCCGGCGTCCGGGCATCTTTATTTCACCCTCAAGGATGCCGGTGCCCAGGTTCGATGTGCCATGTTCAAGCCGCGCAGCACCTGGTTGCCGTTCAAGCCGGCTGACGGCCTCAAGGTGCTCGCTCGCGGCCGCGTCAGCCTGTATGAGGCCCGTGGCGAGTTCCAGCTCATCATCGAGCACATGGAGCAATCCGGCGAAGGCGCCCTGCGCCTGGCCTTCGAGCAGCTCAAAACGCGGCTCGCTGCCGAGGGTCTGTTCGCCGAGTCGAACAAGCGCCCTATCCCGGCCATGCCGCAGCGCATCGGCATCATCACATCAGCCACCGGTGCTGCATTGCATGATGTCCTGCATGTGCTTGGCAGGCGCTTTCCCTTGATCGAAGTCGAGCTGCTGCCAACCCCGGTGCAGGGCAAGGAAGCCCCGCCCGCGATCATCGCCATGCTCGACGCTACCGCCAGGGCCAGGCGCCATGACGTTCTTCTGCTGACCCGCGGTGGCGGTTCATTGGAGGACCTCTGGGCTTTCAACGACGAAGGCGTCGCGCGCGCCATCGCACGCAATCCCATACCGCTGGTGTCGGCAATCGGCCACGAGGTGGATTTTTCCATCTCCGACCTCGTCGCCGATCTGCGTGCGGCTACCCCGTCGGCAGCTGCCGAATTGCTGGTTCCGGATGCCCGGGAGATCAACCGGCGGCTGCAACACGATCTTGGCCGCTTGCACCAGCGCATGCGGCGCCTGCTGCAGGCCGCAAGCCAGCGCAACGACCATCTGCTGGCAAGGCTTTCCCAACAACGTCCGCAGACGCGCCTGGATCGCGGTCACCAGCGCCTTGCCCAAGCCCAGGCCCGCATGGCGCGACTGGCACAGCACGAGTTTGCCGAGCGGCGCTCGCGCCTGCTGAATTTGCAAACGCGCCTGCATTCGCAGCACCCCGGCACGCGCCTGGCGTTTCGCCGGGACACACTGCGGGGATTCCACAGGCGACTGGAAAACGCACAAGGGCAGCGCATCGAACGACGCCGCGCCCGCATGCAGGCCTTGGGCGCGAGCCTGCACGCGCTCAGCCCGCTGGCCACCTTGTCACGCGGCTATGCCATCCTGCTCGACGAGCACTCGCAGTCCTTGGTGCGTAGCGTGCAGCAGGCGCCCGCAGGAACGCAGCTGCGCGCGGTGCTGGCCGACGGCAGGCTGCGCCTGCGAGTCGAAACCGGCGATTGACCACCGGCAACGCAGGCGCACACAATCGGGCTGGTCCACAAGTGTCTGCGTCGAATTCGAGGACGGGCACTGGCCAAACGATCAACCCTGCACTACCTGTTGGTTTCGTCGGCGCGGCAAACAGCGTTGCGCGCCCTGTGCAAACCAACCCGAACCAGGAGCAAGTCGCATGAAGGCTTCGGATCTGTTCATCAAGGCACTGGAAAGCGAAGGCGTCGAGTATGTCTTTGGCATTCCGGGCGAGGAAAACCTCGACCTGCTGGAGTCCCTGCGCACCTCCTCCATCAAGTTGATCCTGACCCGACATGAGCAGGCCGCGGGATTCATGGCCGCAACGTACGGACGACTGACCGGAAAGGCCGGCGTATGCCTGGCCACGCTGGGCCCTGGCGCGACCAACTTCGTCACCTCAGCCGCGTACGCGCAGCTGGGCGGCATGCCGATGTTGATGATCACCGGGCAGAAGCCGGTCAAGGTTTCCAAACAGGGGCATTTCCAGATCGTCGATATCGTCGACATGATGAAGCCGCTGACCAAGTTCACCCGACAGATCGTTTCGGCCGACAACATTCCCGCCCGCGTTCGCGAATCCTTCCGTCGCGCCGAGGAAGAACGCCCCGGCGCCACCCACCTCGAACTTCCGGAAGACATCGCCCACGACCAGACCGATGCCATCGTGTTGCAGGCCAGTTTTCACCGGCGCCCCATTGCCGACGACAAGGCCGTCCAGCGTGCGGTGGAGGCAATTCGCGAATCCAGGCAACCCATTCTCATGGTGGGTGCGGGTGCCAATCGCAAGACCAGCAGCAAGATGCTGCGCGAGTTCGTCGAGCGCTTCGGCATCCCCTTCTTCACCACCCAGATGGGCAAGGGCGTGCTGGATGAATCGCATCCGCTGTGGCTGGGCAATGCCGCGCTGTCGGATGGCGATTTCGTGCATCGCGCCATCGAACACGCCGATTGCATCATCAATGTCGGACACGATGTCATCGAGAAGCCGCCGTTCTTCATGCGCCGCGGCAGGCGTACCGTCATCCATGTGAACTACCTGACGGCCGAAGTGGATACGGTGTACTTCCCCCAGATCGAAGTCGTCGGCGATATCGCCAACACCATCTGGCGCATCAACCAGAGCCTGGAGAAACAAGCGCACTGGGATTTCTCCTACGACGACAACGTGCGTCAACATCTCAATGCCCACCTGGCCAAGGGCGCGGACGATGCGCGTTTTCCGGTGTACCCGGTGCGCCTGGTGGCGGACGTGCGCAAGGCCATGCCGGATGACGGCATCCTCTGCCTCGACAACGGCATGTACAAACTCTGGTTTGCCCGCTATTACCGCTGCACCCAACCCAACACCCTGCTGCTGGACAACGCCCTGGCCACCATGGGCGCGGGCCTGCCATCGGCAATCGCGGCCAAGATCGTCTACCCCGATCGCAAGGTGGTGGCGGTCGCTGGTGATGGCGGTTTCATGATGAACTCCCAGGAAATCGAGACCGCGGTACGCCTCAAACTCGATCTCGTCGTCTTGCTGCTGCGCGACAACGCCTACGGCATGATCAAGTGGAAGCAGGCCAACATGAACTTTCCGAATTTCGGCATGGACATGGGCAATCCGGATTTCGTGGCCTACGCCGAAAGCTACGGTGCCCACGGACATCGACCCGCATCGGCCGCCGAGTTCGGTCCGCTGCTGTCGAAATGCCTGGCCACGCCGGGCGTGCACCTGATCGATCTGCCGGTTGATTATTCCGACAATGATCGCGTCCTCAACCGCGAGATCCGCGAGCTCAGCGCCGAGTTGTAGAACCGCCGCAGGCAACACCTGTGGCCGGCCGCCCTTCGAAACCAAGCAACGGGAGCGATTCCATGCTCAAGGACCAGTATCCCTACTTCCTCGCCAACCAGGCATTCCAGGCCAATGCCGACCTGGAAGTCACCGACAAATTCACCGGCAAGGTGGCGACGCGGGTTGCGCTGGCGGACGCCAAGGCCATCGATGCGGGAATCGCCGCTGCGGTTGCGGCAAGCGAGCCGATGCGTGAATTCCCCCCGTTCAAGCGCCAGGCGGTGCTTGAGCATTGCGTCACGCGCTTCCGCGAGCGTTTTGACGAGTTGGCAATGGCCCTGTGCATCGAGGCCGGCAAGCCGATCCGCGATGCACGCGGTGAAGTCACCCGTCTCATCGATACCTTCAAGGTTGCCGCCGAGGAATCGGTACGCATCAACGGCGAGGTGCTGAACCTCGAAATCTCGCCGCGCGCGCGCGGCTACCGCGGATTCACGCGCCGGGTTCCCATTGGCCCCTGCTCATTCATTTCCCCGTTCAACTTTCCGCTCAACCTTGCCGCGCACAAGGTGGCACCGGGTATCGCAGCTGGATGTCCGTTCGTGTTGAAGCCGGCCAGCCGCACGCCGATTGGCGCGCTCATCATCGGCGAGGTCCTGGCCGAAACCGACCTTCCAAAAGGTGCCTTCTCCATATTGCCGGCGCATCGCGATGGCGCCGATCTGTTCACCGTGGACGAGCGCCTCAAGTTGCTTTCCTTCACCGGATCTCCAGCGGTCGGCTGGGATCTCAAGGCCAGGGCGGGCAAGAAGAAGGTCGTGCTTGAGCTGGGTGGCAATGCCGCTTGCATCGTCGATGCCGACCAGCGCGATCGTCTCGACCAGGTCATCGAACGGGTGATTTTCGGCGCGTTCTACCAGTCCGGGCAAAGCTGCATTGGCGTGCAGCGCATCCTCGTCCACGAGGACATCTACGAGGATTTCCGCGCGCGCTTTGTGGCCGCAACCAGCAAACTGGTCGCCGGCGATCCCAAGGACGAGAAAACCTTCATCGGCCCGATGATCGACGAAAAGGAAGCGCAGCGCCTGGATGCGTGGATCCAGCAGGCCGTTGCATCCGGTGCACGCCTGCTGTGTGGCGGCAAGCGCACGGGCGCCATGCTTGAGGCCAGCGTGCTCGAAAACGTGGGCGCCGAACAGAAAATCAACTGCATGGAAGCATTCGGTCCCGTGGTCACCCTGCAATCGTTCGCCACCTTCGACGATGCGCTGGCGGTGGTCGATGACAGCGAGTTCGGCCTGCAGGCGGGCATCTTCAGCAACGACATCAACAAGGCAATGCGTGCATGGGATCGGCTCGATGTCGGCGGCGTGGTCATTGGCGACGTGCCGAGCTTCCGTGTCGACAACATGCCCTATGGTGGGGTGAAGGATTCGGGACTGGGCCGCGAAGGCATCCGCTATGCGATCGAGGACATGACCGAGATTCGCTTGCTCATCGTTCGCGAACACAACTGAAGGAAAGATCCTCCCGCCGCGGCCTGTCCCCTAGGGAAATTCTGAACAAGTATTGTCGCGAGCAAGCTCGCTCCCACCAGTGCTTGATTTTGTGGGAGCGAGCTTGCTCGCGACGAATGAGTTCCGTACTTGTTCAGAGTTTCCCCAGGGCAAGGGCTGTTCAATGGAAGCGCTGGAGTGCGTACGGCGCGAGATCCAGGCTCGTCGGCTTCCCGCAAAGCAATTCGCTCACCAGCAATCCGGTCATGGCCGACATGCTGACGCCTAGCATGCCGTGACCGGTCGCCATGCACAGATTGGAAATGCCGGGTACCCGGCCAAGGATGGGCAGGTCATCCGGCGTCATGGGTCGCCAGCCGTACCACTCCTCCACCAACTGCGCGCCGCCGGGTTCGTGCAGGCCGTTGACCGCTGCACGACGCAATGCATCCAGCCGGATGCGGTTGAGGCTCGCATCGTAACCGGCGAACTCCATGGTGCTGCCGAGGCGGAATCCGGAACCCCAGGCCGTCACGCAAACACTTTCTTCCTTCAATACCAGCGGAATCCGCGGGCAATTTGCCGGCCGCGAATAGGTGATCGAATACCCCTTGCCGGGTTGGATCGGCAGTCGCAAGCCGAGTTGTCTTGCCAATGGTGCGGACCAGGCACCCAGGGCAAACACCACTTCGCGGGCAGCATGCACGCCTGCCGTTGAGGTCAGCGCGGCAATCCGACCCTGTTTCAGCTCGAAGGATTCAACGCGCGCCCGTTCAATGATTTCACCACCCCGCTCGCGCACGATGCGCGCCAGCTCGGAGACATAGCGATCCGGTCGCAGGCAGGCGTCTCCTGGATTCAGATAACCGCCGACCACGCCGGGCTTCAAGGCGGGCTCCATGGCCTCGATCTGCCGGCCATCCAGTCGCTCCACGGCGATGCCCACTTCGCCAAGCGCGCGCGGCATCCAGTCCGACTTGGCGAATCCAGCCGCATCCCGATAAGCGTACAGGGTCCCGCTTCGCGAGAACTCGCAGGAAAGCCCGTCGCGCTCGACCAGATCGGCGATCATTTCCACCGAACCGACCAGGAACGGTGCCTTGACCCGGGTGGTGGCCGAAAAATCCTTCCAGTTGCAGCGACCGGTGAATGACAGCATCCAGCGGATCAATTCAGGATCCAGGCGCGGCTTGATGCGCAGGGGTGCATCCTTGCGGAACAGCCACCTCAGGGCCGTACCGATCACGCCGGGCATGGCCAGCGGCATCGCGTGACTGGGCGTCAAGGTTCCGCAATTTCCGTGCGAGCTGCCGCAGCCGACTGAACCCTGGTCAAGGATGGTCACCTGTCTGCCCGCTCCCAGCAGGTAGCGTGCACAGGCAAGACCAATCACCCCACCGCCGAGAATCAATACATCCGAATCGTGTTTTTGCATGGGCGGCGATTCTACGGGTTTGCCTGCCTGGTCCGCAGTACGGCAAATCGACCCGTTGGCAGCCACTGTCAGCATTTGACGCAAGCGGGCAGCCCGGAGTGGCATCTGGCGCGTCCTGCATGGCCAATCCGGCCGCCCTCAGGCTGGAATCGGCGACGCGATCCGCGTCACTCAAGGCCTCGATTCCGCTTGCCAGCAAGCCCCAGCGCCATTTGCGGGGGCGGGATGCCGCTGTCCTGCCAGGCATTGACAAATCCGCCCTGCGATTTTTGGCACGGAGAATGCATTTGATTCCAGCATCCTCCCTGTGAACGGCGGGCTTTCCATGACCACCCCGACCAACGAACTGCTGCTTGCACTGCGTGCCCCGACCTCCGGTTGGCTTGCTGCCGTGATCTGCGCGCTGGACGAAGCCCTGCTCGACCCCGATTTCACCGAACAGCACCGCGCCATGCTGCGCAACCTGCTCGACAACGGACAGGTTCCGGCCAGCGTCTCCGCCGCATCGCATGATCGCCTGCAGCGTTTCGAGGAAGCCGTGCAAACGCTCCACGAAGCCCTGATCGGTGACGAGTCCGCCCTGTGTGAAGCGCCGGCTCCCCGCCCGCACTTGACGCTCTGCGCAAGCGCTGCCTGATTTCCATCGTCGCTGCGCGTATCCGAATCCACGCGCAGCGTCGGTTTTTTCTTCCGATTGACACATCGCCCGGCCTGATCCAAGGTCGGGCGATGGTCGTTTTGCGCTCGACATCGCTGGTCCTGCTGCTGCTCTTGGGCGCTTGTGCAAGCACACCCGAACCGCGGCAACCCGTGGAAAGCAGGCACACGCGCCGCTCAAGCGATGCCATCAGCACGGCCAACGACATCCTGTTTCGCGCCATGGCGCTCGTCGGCACGCCCTACCGCTATGGCGGGAACACACCTGCTGGCGGCTTTGATTGCAGCGGATTCGTGGGCTACGTCTACCGCGACAGCGCCGGCATCAGCCTGCCCAGGACATCCGCCGACATCGGCGAAATCCGCGCACGCAAGCTGTCGCTTGGTGAACTTGAAAGCGGCGACCTGGTGTTCTTTGCCAGCGGCCGCACGATCAGCCACGTCGGAATCTACGTCGGTGACGGACGCTTCGTGCATGCGCCCAATCGCGGCGGCACGGTGAGACTGGATCTCATTGATTCGCCCGGCTGGAAGGAAACCTTCCGCATGGGCAAGCGCCTGATCGAGTGAGTCCGGCCCTGCTCCGAGCGGAGCCGGACTTCACCGCTTGAAATGCCCTACTTGGTGGCGGGCTTCGAATCGGCCTTTGGCTTCAGCAGGTCTTCCATGCGCTTGTCGATGTTGCCGATCTTGTAGGCGGGCAGCACGAAGCTCCAGCCCGCGAACGTGGCGTTGAGTGCATCCACCTCGGCCTTCAGATCCGCAACGGCTTGCTCTGGAGTCTTGGCTGGCGGATTCGAGTCGGATTCGGTACTGGCCGGCTTGTCTTCCGTATCGGCAGACGTAACCTCTGGTCCCTTCTCGGCATCCGTTGTTCCAACCTCCGCACTTTCTTTCTCGGCCGCTGCCTTTGCGTGCGCCGTGGCAACCGTCTCGTCCAGGCTGGCACTGAAAGCGACGTACGCCTTGTCCGCAACCTTCCATTGGCGTGCCTCGATAACAAGCCCGTCAAAGGTCTGATAGCGCGCAAGCGTGGCATCAGCAGGCGCGGGAATCTCGCTGCTGGAGGCCACGTCATCCAGGCGCAGTTCCGACAACACCGATGCCAGTCCGTTGGCGACAAATTCCGAACTGGCTTCGCGGCCCTTGGGAATATCGGAGATGGTGAATTGCGAATCCCCTGCCTTGGCCTTGCCCAGATGCAGGCGCTGGCCATCGGCGTGGGTGATGGTTACCGAAGCGATGCGGTCCGAGGAGATGTTGGCAAGGTCCTTGTGTAGCCAATCCGATGCCTGCTTGTCCGGCAACAAGCTGCCTTTGGCAAGCCAGCTCTGCGCCTCGGCACTGCGCCGCACAAACGTGTCGCCTCCGTGTGCGCTGGGTAGGCCAACGATGAAATCAACCGGCTTGGCTGGGCCCGTGATATGGACCTCGATACCCTTGGCTTCCGGCTCCTTGATGTCGCTGACGCCGAGATCCGCATAGCGCGCAGGGTCCGAGGTCTTCTGTTCCAGCAAGCGGGCATCGGCAACCTTGAGCAGCCAGGCGCGCAACTTGCCGACATCGGCCGGATAGCCGCCGCGCTGGGCGACTCCCCAGCGTCCGTCCTTCTGCTCCAAAGTCACCGCAGCGGCATTGTTGGCGGTCAGCAGCTCAACTGTCTTGATCTTGTCGAGTTCTTCGGCAAGACCCGGCGCGAGCAATCCGGCCTGTGCGCCGGTATTGCTTACCGGCTGCCTGGAATGGTTCAGCGCAAGCGCAGCTCCGACTGCCACCACCGCAACGACAGCCAAACCGATCAACGTCTTCTGATTCATCATGATGCCTGCTTCCTCATGCCTGCCGACGCCGACGCGCGCGCCAGGTCGCAAATCCAACCGCCACCAGGGTCACCAGCAAGGGCACCAGCACGATGTTGATGATCTTGAGCCTGCTGCCGAGTGATTCGATGTCCGCATCCAGCGAGCGACGCACATCGCGCAATTCCTTGCGGATCTCGCCCTTGCGGCGAGTGAAATTGTCGAGCTCGGACTTTTGCTCTGCGGACAGCACCAGCTGTTGGTCCGACGTCTTGGCGCTTTGCAGTTGCGACAGCTTGCGCTCGGTTTCCTGCAATTCGTTCTGCAGTTCCTGTTCCTTGGCACGGAAGCGCTCATCGGCACCGCGCCGCAGCGATTCCACCGTGGAAAACGGACGCTGCGAGGTTGCACGACCACGAATCGAGATCAATGCGGAAGAACCCGTCAGGTTGTCGACCGCGTTGAGCACGAAATCGCCGTTGTCGGCAAACGCATTCATGAGCTGCTGGCCAAGGAAATTCTGCACCTGCACCCACAGCCGATCACCGAGGATGTCGGTATCGGCAACCACCAGGATCTGGTTGTCGGCCTTCGATTCGGCAAGGTGCCCGGCTTCGTTGCGCTGGGGAAAGGCCGTCTTGAACTTGCCGGAAACTCGGCCACCAATGACGTAGCGCGTGCCGCTTGCCTTGAAGTCCGTCAGCAGCGCACTCGGATCTGGCAGCATCTTCAGGCGATCCGCCGGCGCAGTCATCGCATCGGCGGAACTCTGCATCAGTGGCACCAGGGTCTTGTCGGAGCCTTCGGCGAGACCAAAGGCACCGGCACTGGAGACGTTCACGCTGTCGAGGTTGGCTGTCACCACGTCATCGTGGCTGAGATCGGCCGCCGCCAGGCCGATGATGCCCGGGTGACGCACGGCACGGCCATCCTGTCCCATGCTCACCGGCACCGCCAGGGTGCGATCCAGCACCACGCTGGAATGGTCGAACTCGATGCCCCAGGCCTTGAACAGGGTGGGCAGGTCCGAGGAGTGGTCGGCAAACATCGCCGCCTGTGGATCCTGAGGGTCCGCACCAGAGGTATCCAGCTCGGCATTCGGGTCGACGAATACCATCAAATGTCCACCACGCAACACGAACTGGTCGATTGCATACTGGGCATCGTCAGACAGTGCCTTGGGATGCACGAGCATCAACACGCTGATCTCCGGATCGATGGTGTGCAGACCACCGGCGTTGAGTTCGCGCACATCGAACAACTGCGACATCTGCTGGCGAACGGCCCACGGTGATGTCATCTGGCGCGTCTGCGGATCAAAGCCGGCGCCCATCGGCAAACCGGAGATCAAGCCCACCACCGGCTTTTTCGGCGTCGCCAGCTCGTGGATCAGCTTGGCCACGTCGTATTCGAGGAAGGATTCCTTGTTCGGTTGCAGGAACGGAATCACCGACTGTCCATTGGTGGAATTGGTACCGGCAAGGCCCAGGAAGATGGACTCGCCGTCCGCACTCACCGGAACGGCCTGCAATCCGTAGGCCGTGGCCCGATCCTCGTCTTCGGAGAACGGCAACGGGTCGATGACATCCAGATGGATATTGCCGTTGGAACGCGCCGCCATTTCCTCCAGCAACTCGCGCACGCGCGTGGCGTAGGTGCGCAACTGCGGCAGGCTTTGTGTTCCCTTGTCCGAGAAGTAGAAATACAGGTTGATCGGCTCTTTCAGCTCGCCGAGGATCTGCGTGGTGCCGGATGAAAGCGTGTACAGGTTGTTCTCGGTCAGGTCGACGCGCGCTCCGCGGAACAACACGTTGACCACGAGCATGAGGGCAACGAACAGAATGATCAGGATGACCAGTGCGCCGCCAGTGAAAGTCTTGCGATGTGAAGTCATTCGAAAGTTTCCTCAGTCGGCTTTCTTGAGATCGATCACGATGGCGCTTGCATAGAGCCAGAAGCCGATCATCAACAGGAAGTACAGCAGGTCGCGCAGGTCGATCACGCCCTTGCTGATCGAGGCGAAATGGGTGAGGAAACTCAAACCGGCAATGGCATCGACCAGGCCTTGCGGCGCCCAGGCGGCAAACGCGTCCAGCACCAGTGGATGGCCCGCCATGACCAGCACGAAACAGGCGACAACGGTGAGGATGAAGGCAACCACCTGGTTTCGTGTCGCGGCCGAGATGCACGATCCGATGGCGAGGAAGGCTCCTGCCATGAGCAACGCGCCGATGTAGCTGGCAAGGATCACGCCGTTGTCCGGGTCACCCAGGTAGTTGACGGTGAGCCACAACGGGAACGTCAGCGCCAGGGCAATACCGATGAAGGCCCATGCGGCGAGGAATTTGCCGACCACCGCCTGCCACATGGTGATCGGCAGGGTCAGCAGCAATTCGATGGTGCCGCTCTTGCGCTCCTCGGACCACAGGCGCATGGCGACCGCAGGCACCAGGAACAGGTACAGCCACGGCAGGAAGTTGAAAAACGGCAACAGGTCCGCCTGCCCGCGCTCGTAGAACTGCCCGAGATAAAAGGTGAATGCGCTGGAGAGCACCAGGAAGATGACGATGAAAACGTAGGCCACCGGCGTGGCGAAGTAGCTGCGCAGCTCACGCTTGAACAAGGTCGTGATCATGTTCATGGGCGCACCTCCTTCGCCGGCGCGGCCTGGGTGATGGAACGAAACACCTCGTCAAGACGACCACCTTCGAGGGCGATCTCGCGCACGGCCACATTGCGCTCCTTGAGCACCTCGTTGACGGCAGCGAAGATCTGCTTGCCGGGTTTGGGAAACGCGGTGATGCGGCCATCCTGCGCATCCACCTCGATGGCGGCGACATCGACGACGCGCGCCAGCGCCTCGCGTGCAGCGTTGGCATCCCTGGCCGTCATGGAAACCGCCTGGTGGTAACGCGAACGGGCTTCGAGCTCGGCCGGTGTCGCATCCGCCAGCACGCGACCGCGGGCAATGATGATGGCGCGATTGCACACGGCGTGGACTTCCTCCAGCACATGCGTGGAGACGATGATGGTCTTGTCGCGCGCCATGGCATTGATCAGCGAGCGCACCTCGTGCTTCTGGTTCGGATCCAGGCCATCGGTAGGCTCATCGAGGATCAATACCTTGGGATCATGCAGGATGGCCTGGGCAAGGCCGACGCGCCGCTTGAAGCCCTTGGACAGGGTTTCAATGGGTTGTTCGAGCACGCCTTCGAGATTGAGGCGGCCAATCACGTCATCCAGCCGCTTGCCGCGCACGGCGGCGGGCAGTTCACGCACATCGGCAATGAAGCCGAGGAACTGGCGCACGCTCATCTCACCGTAGCTGGGCGCTCCTTCCGGAAGATAACCAACCATGCGTCTGGCTAGCAGCGAGTCGGATTCAACATCGAATCCGCAAACCTTCGCACTGCCCGAGGTCGGGGCGAGGAATCCGGCTACCATCTTCATGGTTGTCGACTTTCCTGCACCGTTGGGTCCGAGGAAGCCGAGCACCTGGCCGGGCTCTACCTTGAACGAGATTCCGTCAACGGCGACCAGGTCGCCATAGCGTTTTCCCAATGCCTGGGTTTCAATCATCTTTTCATCACCCCGAATTTGCCGAAGTTTTTCCGAGTCCTTGCGTATCCCGACGCCCGGACCGTCATCGCCTGCAACACTGCGCCGCGCCCCCTGGGCAGGGGCAGGAAACCGGATGTTCCATGCGGGAGTGTTGCCGAGCGGTGCGCAATGTACCCCATGCCAAAGCGAAAAGTTCCCGAACCGGCGCGACAAATTTCGCGCATCGCGGCTCAGAATCGATCGGCAGGCGGATACAGGCGCCCGGCGCGCAGGGGACGAAAACAGGGAGCGGCATCGAAGAAGTCCTCGCTGCCACCTTGAACATGCCAACCCGGCACGCCCGACAGGGGCAGCGGCCTGAGATGCTGCGGATCCAGCAACAGCGACCGACCTTCGATGCGCTGCGCCAGGCAGCGGTCAATTCGCGACAGGCTTTCAGCATCCGTCGCCAGATTGGCCGCATCGTCCGTCATCAGCAGCACGGCCTTGGCCACCAGGTAGCGCGCAGGGTCCAGCGCCAGCTCAAGCAAGGCATGACCGAACACATGCACCCGGATGCTGCGGCCCCAGGTGTCGGCATGCGCATGGAACAGGCTTTTCCAGTCGTGCCGATCCCACAGCTCGACAAGCCGCGGATCACTGCACAGCACAACGGCGCCGGCCTCATCGAAATGGGTCAACGCACATTGGCCTCGCGTGCGTTGACGCTTGCCGATGCTGGCAATGTCCTCGCACTGACGCAGGTTGAGGGCGCGCTTGGTGCGCGGCCAGCGCAACCAGACCAGGGCATTGAAGAGATCGTGCCAATTGCGCTCGCGGGTGGAGAGCCGCCCGAGCCGGATGCGCTCTTCGTAGTGCAGTCCATCGGCCAGCAGTTCCGCATCCTGCGCGACAAACCTTGGCCGCGCGACGCCATCACGCGCGGTTGCCGTGCACCTCAGACCCTCAAGCTCATCAAGGCTTGGCCAATGGCCACGGCTGACGAGACCCGCAAGTGCGAGGTCAACATCGAGCAAGGGCGGGCGCAGGAAGGCTGCACGGTCGACATCCTGGATGGGCGGTACACGCAGTCTCAAGGCTTCGGGCAATGGCTGTTCAAGGTGGGCGCGCAGGATAGCGACTTCAGGCAATCACAGCCAAGGCGCCGCGCCTGCACGGGATGCGGCTATCATCGCCAGGGTACCCGTGGCTGGTCGCAGATCGAATCTTTTTGCACGCAAGGTCACGGCGCAGTCCAACCCAAGCTGGAGGATGCCTGGCGACATGGCTGAAATGCTGCGCATAGCGGGCGGCGACATGCACTGCATTGGCGCCTATCGGGCGATGCCGACCGGGTCTTGCCGCGGCGGTCTCGTGATCATGCAGGAAATATTCGGCGTCAATGCACACATCCGTGCCGTGGTCGAAGGCTTCGCTGCTGCGGGGTATTGCGCGATCGCACCGGCGTTCTTCGACCACATCGAAAACGACGTGGAACTCGACTACGACAGCGCAGGCATTGCCCGCGGTCGCGCGCTGATCGCGGAATTGAGTCTCGATGATGTCATCGCCGATGTCGGAAGTGCCGCCAACGCCATCGCCTCTGCCGGAAAAATCGGCGTCGTCGGCTATTGCTGGGGTGGCACGATCGCCCTGCTCTCGGCGATCCGCCTCGGCCTGCCGGCAGTCAGCTACTACGGCTCGCGCAATGTCGCATGGCTTGACCAAGCCTGCCCCGCGCCCCTGCAATTCCATTTCGGTGCCAACGATGCATCGATACCGCCCGAGGCGATCGAACGACACCGAAAGGCCTATCCGCATGCCGAGGTGCATGTCTATCCGGCCGGTCACGGTTTCAATTGCGACCTGCGCGCAGATTTCGACCCGGCGAGCGCGACGCTGGCCCGCCAGCGAACGCTGGAGTTTCTCGCGCGGCACCTCGGGCCATCACCGTGAACGCGGGCTTTGTCCTCGACCCCAGGCTTGTGGCCGACAGCCATGCCGTGGCCGCGCTGGATCTTTGCGATCTGCGCCTGCACGCCGACTCCAGCTTTCCCTGGCTGATCCTCGTTCCGCGCATTGTCGGCGCGCGAGACCTGATCGATCTTGCTCCACCACAACAAGGCCAGTTGTATGCGGAAGTTGATCGCTGCTCGCGCGCGCTGGTTGAGGTCTTCCATCCGCACAAGCTCAACGTGGCTGCATTGGGCAACGTGGTCGAGCAGTTGCACGTGCATGTGATTGCCCGGTTTCGCGATGATCCTGCGTGGCCCGCACCCGTGTGGGGACGCGCACCATCGGCATACGCAACCGACGCGCGCGAGGCGCGCATCGCGCAACTGCAACAATTGCTCGGCAGATGAACACGCGTTTCGCGCTGGAGCCCTTGGGCGAAGACGCATTCCTGCTGCGCTTCGGCCCCAACATCGACGCCGCAACCAATGCCCGCGTGCACGCATGCGCGGGTGTGCTGGAACAGCATCGGCCTTCGTGGCTGATCGAGATCGTCCCGGCGTTTGCAACACTGGCCGTGCAGGTTGACCTGAACCTGCTGGCACAGGATGAAGGCTGGCGCGAGCGGGTACAGGCCTGGCTGCTGGCGCATGCCGATGGCGAGGACGCCGACGCGACGCCCGCGCCAGCAACGGTGCACACCCTGCCTGTTCGCTACGGCGGCGAGTTCGGTCCCGATCTGGATGCGGTTGCCCGCCACGCCGGTCTCGGACCTGAGGAGGTAATCCGGCGCCACTGCGCGGCGCGCTACCAGGTCGGCATGCTCGGCTTTGCCGCCGGCTTTCCCTACCTGATCGGCTTGCATGAAAGCCTCATCACCCCGCGTCACGCCACACCACGCACCGAGGTGATGGCCGGCAGTGTCGGCATCGGCGGAGAGCAAACGGGCATCTACCCGCGCACGGGGCCGGGCGGCTGGCAAATCATCGGTCGCACCGATGCCAGGCTGTTTGATGTGCAGCGCGAGCCGCCCGCGCTTCTCGCCGCGGGTGATGTCGTGGTGTTCCGCGCAGTCGATGAATACGGCAAGCCGCTGGCATGAACATGGAAGTGCTTGAACCCGGCTTGCTCACCACCGTGCAGGATTGCGGTCGCCACGGCTACCGTCATCTGGGCGTTGGTCAGTCGGGTGTGCTCGATTCCTTCTCGGCAGCCGTCGCCAATATCCTGGTTGGCAATTCGCCAGGCAGTCCGCTGCTGGAGATGACCCTGCGCGGGCCCGTCGTTCGATTCAGCGTTCCGGTGCGCATCGCCATTTGTGGTGCAGGCATCGATGCGCACTGCGGGGATCTCGTCCTGCCGCTTTGGCGACGCATCGATCTTGCCGCCGACAGCACGCTGCGTTTTGGTGCGTGCCGCAGCGGTGCACGGGCCTACCTTGCAGTGAACGGCGGCTTCGAGATCAATCCGCTATTGGGCAGCGCGAGCACCGACCTGCGTGCGGGATTTCCCGGCCTTGCCGGTCGCCAACTGCTGGCGGGAGACCGCATCCGGCTTGCCGATGGCATTCGGCCGGATTGCGCGGAGCCCCGCATCGCGCGCAGCTGGGCCAATCCCTCACCGGAGCTGGATTTGAAGCAGCCGGCACTTGTGCGCCTGCTGCCGGGCAGCGATCAACTCGCCGATGGCGATGTGCTTCATGCGGCGGCATGGACCATCGGTAGCGCCAGCAATCGCCAGGGCCTGCGTTTGAGCGGCGCCAGCCTGCGGCTTCGCAAACCACGCGAAGCCATCTCCGAGCCCGTGATGCCCGGAACCCTGCAATTGCCTGCGGATGGAAATCCCATTCTTCTGCTTGCCGATGCGCAGACACATGGCGGCTACCCGCGTATCGGCCATGCGATCCGGGCGGACTGGCCGCGCCTGGCCCAACTGCGCCCGGGAGAGCGCGTGTACTTCGTGCCATGCACGCTCGAGCAAGCCACCAACCTTTGGCGCAGCCAGCAGCAGGGCCTGGCGCGCCTGGCCATCGCCGTGTCACAGGCCGACCAAGCCTGATAGGCTCAGCCATTCCTGTTTCCGGAGATTGACGCATGATCCGTTCCCGTGTGCGCGGCGCGCTGCTTGCCATTTCGATCGGTCTGCTTTGCGCATGCCAATCCAAACCTGCCGACAACGGACCGGCCCCGGCCGCCGCAAGCGCCTCAAGCGCAACGACCTCGGTCACTGTCGAATGGGACCGGGCCGTCGAGCAGTTCATCGCCGGATTCTTTGATCGCTACCCCACCTTCGCCGCCAATGCCGGCAAGCACGAATACGACGGCAAATTGCCTGACTACAGCCAGGCCAGCCTGGATGCGAATGCACTCTGGCTGCATGAGCAGCGCAATGCCATCACCGCATTCGGTGATGACCGCCTCGATGCCACGCAACGCTTCCAGCGCGAGTACGTGACGGCCGTCATCGACGGCCAGCTGTTCACCCTCGAGGAATCGGGTTTCCCGTACAACAATCCGTTGTTTTACGGCGGCGACTTCTCGCCCAGCATGTACCTGACCCGGCCCTATGCTCCGCTCGCCCAGCGCATGGCCGCGTTCGTGAGCTACCAGGAAGCCCTGCCCAAGGCCATCGAACAGATGCGTGCCAACATGCGCACGCCGCTGCCCAAGTCCTACATCGAACTGGGCCGCGACATGTTTGCCGGATACTCCAGCTTCTTTGCCGATGACGTGCCAGGCATTTTCGCGGAGATTGAAGACGCCGACCTGCAAGCGCGATTGAAGGCTTCCAACGCCGCTGCCATCAAGGCCACGCGGGAGATGGCCGACTGGTACATCGCGCAATTGCCGAGCGCAACCCAGGACTTCGCCCTTGGCGCGGAAAAGTTCAGCCGCATGCTGTACGCCAACGAACGCGTGGACATTCCGCTGGACACGCTCAAGGCCATTGGCGAAGCAGACCTTGAACGCAACCTGGCTGCGCTGAAGTCCGCCTGCGATGCGTTTGCGCCCGGCAAGAGCATCGAGGAATGCATGCACAAGCAGGCGCAACTCAAACCCAAAGACGGCGCGGTCGAGGAAGCCCGCAGGCAACTGGTCGAGTTGCGCCAGTTCGTCATCGACAAGGATCTGGTGACCATCCCGGGCAACGAGGAGGCGCTGGTGGCGGAGGCGCCGCCGTTCAACCGCTCGAATTTTGCCTACATCGAGATCCCGGGTCCCTACGAGAAGAACCTGCCGTCAACCTACTACATTGCGCCGCCCGATCCGACCTGGTCCCAGGCCGAGCAGGATGCCTACATCCCGGCACGCACGGATCTCTTGTTCACCTCGGTGCACGAGGTATGGCCGGGCCACTTCCTGCACTTCCTGCATGTGAACCGCTCCAACTGGATATTTGGCCGCCTGTTTGCCGGCTATGCCTACACCGAGGGTTGGGCGCATTACACCGAGGAAATGATGTTCGATGCCGGGCTGGAGGATTCATCCCCCGAGGCGCATATCGGCCAGTTGAGCAACGCGCTGCTGCGCAACGTGCGCTTTGTTTCCGCCATTGGCATGCACACCGGTGGCATGAGCATGGCCGAATCCGAGCGCCTGTTCCGCGAGAAGGCCTATCAGGATCCCGGCAATGCACGCCAGCAAGCCTCGCGCGGAACCTGGGACCCGGGCTATCTCAACTACACCATGGGCAAGTTGATGATCATGCAACTGCGTGAGGATTGGACTGCCAGGCACGGCGGGCGCCAGGGCTGGAAGGCCTTCCATGATGCCTTCCTCGCATTCGGCGGACCGCCTATTCCGCTGGTGCGCGCGCAAATGCTCGGCGGCAAAGCCGAGGCCGTGCTTTGGCAACCTGCCACGGCCTCCAAACCCTGAGCGAGCGCGCAAAATGCAGCGCAGCATCGACTTCAACTGCGACCTCGGCGAAGGCTGCGCAAACGATGCCGATGTCATGCCGTTCATCAGTTCGGCCAACATTGCCTGTGGCGCGCATGCCGGTGACATCGCCAGCATGCGCGCAACGCTCAGGCTCTGCGCCGCGCATGGCGTCAGTGCCGGCGCACATCCGGGTTATGCCGATCGCGAGCACTTTGGTCGACGTGCGCTTGCTCTCTCGCGCGAGCAGATCCGCAGCCTGCTTCACGAACAACTCGAACGCATTGCCGAAATCGCCCTGGCCGAAGGTGTAGCCCTCGTCCACGTCAAGCCGCACGGTGCCTTGTACAACCAGGCCGCGGCGGATGCGGTGCTTGCCGATGCCATCGCCGAAGCGGTGCGTGCATTTGACTCCAATCTGATTCTGGTTGGCTTGGCCGGCAGCCGGTTGATCACCGCCGGCCTTGCTCATGGCCTGCGCATTGCGCATGAAGCATTCACTGATCGGCGCTATCAATCCGATGGCAGCCTCGCGCCACGCGGCCAGCCGGGGGCCGTGATCGAATCGGTCGATGCCGCCATCGCGCAAGCACTGGCCATCGTGCGTGGAGAGAGCATCGCCTGTATCGATGGCACTGCACTGCGCGTTCACGCCGACACCCTGTGCCTGCACGGTGACGGCAGCGATGCCGCGGGCTTTGCCGGCAGCTTGCGCGCCGCTTTCGATGATGCCGGAGTGATGGTGCGATGCCTTCAGCGATGACCCGCCCGCGCTGGCCTCGATTTCGCCCAATCCACGGCCGATTCCTGGTTCCATTTTCCCGATGCGGAATTCCCCAGCATGTCCCCTGAACTCAATTACTGGCCGCTGATTGGCGTGGCCGTTGTCATTGGCGGATTCGCGTTGCGTCGCAATCCCGTTCTGGTCGTCGTTGCCGCAGGTTTGGCCAGCGGACTGGCTGCCGGTGTCAGCCTGCCCGATCTGCTTGCCCTGCTCGGCAAGACGTTCGTGGAAAATCGCGTGCTGCTCCTGTTTCTACTCACCCTGCCGGCGATTGGCGTGCTTGAACATCACGGCCTGCGCGAGCGCGCCAAGCGCTGGATTGCGGGTTTTCGTGGACTCACCCTCGCACGTCTGCAGATCACCTATCTCGCCGCCAGGCAATTGATCAGCATGACCGGCTTGACCCATGTTGCCGGCCACCCACAGACGGTGCGTCCGCTGCTGGCGCCGATGAGCGAGGCAGCCGCCGAACGCACGCTGGACGGTGAACTCAGCGATGCCGAGCGCAATGCGGTACGTGCCAGCGCCGCGGCAACCGACAACGTCGGCCTGTTCTTTGGTGAAGACGTGTTCATGGCCTTCGGCGCCGTGTTGCTGATCCAGGGATTCTTTGCCAGCAACGGCATCGCCCTGGAACCCCTGGCCATCTCGCTGTGGGCACTGCCCACCGCCGTGTGTGCCTTCGTGATCCATTCCGTCCGCCTGCATTTCCTGCAGAAGCGGCTGCTGCGCGAGCGTGCGGCTTCCGGGGCCGGAGGCACCGACGATGCTGCGCGTTGAGTATCTCTACTGGCTGGTGGGCGCGCTGCTGATCGTCAGCGCGTGGCTCAATCTTCGCGAGCGGCGCCATGCCATGGGCGCCTTCTGGCTGGTGCTCTCGGCACCCTTCCTGTTCGGCAATTTCGTGCTGGACGCCCACCAGCGGGGATCGACCTGGCCCGCACAGGCCATGGGACTTGCCGTCATTGCCCTTGGCCTGCTCGCATCGCGCAGCCGTCTTTCCGTCCGCGAGGACAGTGCGGAAGAACACGCGCGCCGCGACAGCGAATCCTTGCGCCTCGGCAACCGATTGTTCATGCCGGCCTTGGCCATTCCCGCCTTCACCCTGATCCTTTACTTCGGCGCCGGAGCGCTTTCCAAGCAGGGCCTGGACCTGCTTGATCCCAAGGCCCTGACTCTCTCGGCGCTGGGGGTCGCCAGTTTGCTGGCGCTGATTGCTGCCTTGCGTGTAACGCGCGCTCCCGCAGTCGAGGCCATCCATCAGGGCAGGCACCTTCTCGATGCACTGGGCTGGGCCGTGTTGCTGCCGATGGTGTTGGCGACCCTGGGTGGCGTGTTCGCTGCAACCGGGGTCGGTGATGCCATCGCGGCACTGACCAGCGCCCTGATTCCCGTCGACAGTCGCCTTGCCTGCCTGCTCGCATTCGCACTCGGCATGGTTTTCTTCACCGTCATCATGGGCAATGCGTTTGCCGCGTTTCCAGTGATGATGGCGGGCATCGGGCTGCCCTTGCTGATCCACCAGCATGGTGCCGATCCGGCCATCCTCGGTGCCATCGGCATGCTCACCGGCTACTGCGGAACCCTGCTGACGCCGATGGCCGCCAACTTCAATATCGTGCCCGCCGTGCTGCTTGAATTACCCGACCAGTACGGCGTGATCCGCTCACAGGTACCGACCGCGCTGGCGCTGATGCTCGCCAATATCCTGCTCATGCTTCTGCTGGTGTTTCGATGAATGTGCCCTGCGTATTGATCACCGGTTTCGAGCCGTTCGCGGAGGAAACCGTCAATCCTTCCGAGTGCATCGTGCGTGCGCTCGAGGGCGAGATCATTGAAGGACATCGCATCGCCGGCGCAGTCCTGCCCGTGTCCTTCGAGGACGCACCCATCCAGCTTGCGCAGGCCCTGGAAGACCATCGCCCGGCACTGGTGATTGCACTCGGCCAGGCAGGCGGACGAGCGGACATCTCGCTGGAGCGCGTGGCCATCAATCTCATCGACGCCCGCATCGCCGACAATCGCGGTTTGCAGCCGATGGACACCCCGGTGCTGGACAATGGCCCGGGCGCGTACTTTTCCAGTCTCCCGCTCAAGGCGATGCATGCCTGCCTGCGGGAAGCGGCTGTGCCAGTCTCCCTGTCACTGAGCGCCGGCAGCTTCGTCTGCAACCAGGTTTTCTATTGGCTTGCGCACTTGCTTGCGACTGAACATCCGCAGGTGCGTGGTGGATTCATCCATGTGCCTTGGATGACCGAGCAAGCCGAGAGGCACGCACCGGACAAGGGCATGCCGCTGGAAACCATGGTCCATGGCCTGCGTCTTGCCATCGCCTGCGCCCTGCGCACGGGCGAGGATCTTCGCGTCGCCGGTGGCGCCACGCACTGAATCACTCAGCAACCTTCACCTTTTTTCGTGGCACTGATCACTTCGAGCACGATATCGCCACTGTCAATGAATGGCATCTGCACCTTGACCGCATCCGTCGAGTAATAGAACGCGCTCTTGTTCGAGGATTTCAGCTTGCTGCGCGAGTCGGACTGAAAGGATTTCTTCAAGGCCACATCCGGCGTTGCCAGAGCCAGGCGGCGCACCTTGTCCAGGGCGACGCAAGCCAGCAGACGGGTTGGCTTGAATGGCCGGATATCCAGGTGCAAAGGCTCGACCAGCTTTTCCGCACGGACCTCGCCTTTGTCGTCGAGCACATACAGGATCGGCTTGTACACGGCATTGCCGCGACCTTTCGGATTGCTCGTGGCAATCACCTGGACACGCACGGCAATGTGCTCGTACTCACGGCTGAGTTCGATCTCGCGGAAATGACTTTCGCCCTTGGGAAACTTGCGCGAACCATTGCGGGTATCGACGTGGATGCGCTCTGGCCGGTTCAATCCCAGCACAACCACGCCCTCATCAGGCGCATCGCGCACCACCGGCTCCGCGCCATCCCTGCCAAACAGGCGCTCCTTCCAGACCGTCAGGGGATTGGCGGCCGACGCCGAGCCGACCGCCAGGAAAAAAGCACAGACGCAAAGCAGCCAACGCGTCGCTGACTTTGGCCTTGCGAAATGCCATCCATGCGTTTCCTGCAATGAAACGTGCAACCTATTCCTTGACCGGCATCGACTCGTCAACTGGAGACGACTCATCCGCCAACGGCGCAAGCTCCTTGCCTTCTTGGATGAAAGTTTCAAGCTGCAGGGTCTTGCCGATGCTGACAATGGAATGCCGCTGCTCTTCGCTTGCCGTGTTGTCGTCACGCTTGCCATTCTTCAACACGATTCCGGTGATCTTCCTGGTTTCCTTGAGGTCACTGATGTAGCCGAAAAGTTCAGCCTTCCCAAACGTGTAGCCACCGATCTCGTACTGATCACCCTTGACCGGCTTGACAATCGCTCGTGAGTCCTTGATTTCCGAAGCTTGCACGGCAACTGCCATGAAGAGTCCGGCCAGGGTTACGGCCACCAAATTGCGGAACTGCCGAAATGTGCTTTGCATGAGCGTCTCTCCTATTGGTCCGAACTCTTCTCGGCACGAATTTCCTGGATCTCGTCTTTTTCCTGGATATACGCCGTGAATCCGAGTGCCACTGCGATCCTGGCCAGGGCAACAATGTGGGTGTCCTTGATGCGCGCTTTTTCGCCGCGCTTCAGAAGCACTGTCTTCATCGGCAGGTTCTGCTCCTTGCGGTAGTTCAGGGCCGCGCGCAGGTCCGCCGGGGTCAGCGGTGCTTCCATGTAGTCGAACTGCCCTTCCTTCGCCGCCGTGAGAATCACGTCATAGGTCGCGGGAACAACTACCGGCGCCATGTTCTTTTCCGTGAGTCTTCCGCCGGCACAAGCGCTGACGAGTGCCAGGACACATGCCATGGCGAAAAGGCGAAACAGCGAACGCGGGGAAGCAGCACCCATGAAACCAATCTCCAGGCCAGATCAAGTATTCAAGCCTACCACCGATGCTCAGGTCCGCGGCAAGGTGACGCCACGCTGGCCCTGGTATTTGCCCCCACGGTCCTTGTAGCTGGTGCCGCATACCTCGTCGGATTCGAGGAACAGCATCTGCGCCACACCCTCATTGGCATAGATCCGGGCCGGAAGCGGCGTGGTGTTCGAGAATTCCAGGGTCACATGGCCTTCCCACTCCGGTTCCAGAGGGGTGACATTCACGATGATGCCGCAGCGCGCGTAGGTGGATTTCCCGAGGCAAATGGTCAACACATTGCGTGGAATGCGGAAATACTCGACCGTCCGCGCCAGGGCAAAGGAATTGGGCGGAATGATGCAGACCTCGCCGTTGAAGTCGACAAAGTTTCCGGAGTCGAACTGCTTGGGATCGACAATGGTCGAGTTGATGTTTGTGAAGATCTTGAACTCGGCGGCGCAGCGCACGTCGTAGCCGTAGCTCGACGTGCCGTAGGAAATCAGGCGTCCTCCCGACGCATTCAGCTTCACCTGCTCGGGTTCGAACGGCTCGATCATCCCGTGTTGCGCGGCCATGCGCCGAATCCAGTGGTCCGATTTGATGCTCATGCAGGTTTCTCTCAAGTTGAACGGTTGCGCCCGGACAGACCTGCCGATAGGCCGTCGTCAATGCGCGGGGGTGGAGGTGGGGACGGGAAAATAGCGGAAATGACCGTTGATCTTCCACTGCAACAGCACGTCTTCAACTTGGGTGCCGACACCGATGTTGTGGATGACCAAGGGACGCGCACCGTCAGCACTGCGCTGGCGCAAGACCAGGCCAACATGCGGCAAGCCATTGTCCAGACGCCAGGAAACCACGTCGCCGGGCAGAAAATCCGACGCATCACCGCGCAGTGGCAAGGCCTTGCCGCGCCGATTGAACCAGGTTTCCAGGTTCGGAACGCGGCGGTGGTCGATATTGGCATCGGCCCGCCGCAAGCCCCAAAGCCGCGGATACTTCGAAAAATGCGCGCTCATGTCCTCGTGGACTTGCACCTGCAGGTCCACATCCACGGCGCGAAATGCCCGGATCAGCACATCGCTGCAAACGCCACGGTCAAGCGGAACATCGCCTCCGGGGTAAGCGAGAGGGACGTAAGCCGGATCGTAGGACGTGGTGACGCCCACCTGGGCGATTGCCGCGTCCAGCAATTTCTCCACCTCCGACGTTGCCCGTGACGCGTGTGCCGCAAGCAAGAGGCCCAGACAACACAGGATGCGAATCCAGCCGGGCATGCCACTCAACCGTTCTCGACCACGATCTTCGGAAACTGGATGGCCTTGTTGCGTGCCTGCAGCGAAAGGCGCGCCGCCGCGTTGCGCGCAATTTCCCGGTAGCGGGCCGCGATGTCCGAATCCGGCATGGCCACCACGGTCGGCTGTCCGCCATCGGCCTGCTCACGGATGCGGATGTCGAGCGGCAGGCTGCCAAGCATCGGCACGCCGTACTGCGCTGCCATGCGCAATCCGCCGCCCTCGCCGAACACATGCTCCTCGTGACCACAGTTCGAACAGATGTGGGTGGACATGTTCTCGATGATGCCGAGCACCGGCACGTTGACCTTTTCGAACATCTTGAGCGCACGGCGCGCATCCAGCAGCGCGATGTCTTGCGGCGTGGTGACGATGACAGCACCGGAGACCGGCACGCGCTGGCACAAGGTCAACTGGATGTCGCCGGTGCCGGGTGGAAGATCAATGACCAGATAGTCCAGGTCCACCCAGTTCGTATCGGTCAGCAACTGCTGCAAGGCCTGGGTCACCATCGGTCCGCGCCAGATCATCGGCGTGTCTTCATCGATCAGGAAGCCGATCGACATCACCTGGATTCCATGATTGACCTTGGGTTCAATCCGGTTGCCGTCCTTGGTGTCCGGCTTGCCGGACAGCCCCAGCATGCGCGGCTGGCTGGGACCGTAAATGTCCGCATCGAGGATGCCGACGCTGGCACCTTCGGCACGCAAGGCGAGGGCCAGGTTGGCGGAAACCGTGGATTTGCCGACTCCGCCCTTGCCGGAGGCGACCGCAATGACATTGCGGATGCCCGGCAATGGCGTGAGTCCCTGCTGGACCCGATGTGCTCCCACGCGGCAGGAAACACCGACCGATGCCGATTCGATGGATGCATCCGCTTCGAGCGCGGATTTGATTTGCGCGGCGAGATCGGCCTGCCAGGATAGCGCGGGATAGCCCAGCTGGATGTCCACGGAAACCCTGGCGTCCGATACGCCAATTCCGCGCACTGCCCCGGATGTCACCAGGTCCTGTCCGCTGTGCGGATCCGGAATGGTGGACAGGATCTGGCGCGCCCGTTCCTCGACTGGATTGCTCATGGATTCGATCAACGTTCAAAAGGTGCTTAGTATGACGCAGATTGAAGGACTGCTCGCCGATACTGGTTGATCCTGTTCAGCATCGAACTCATGCTCTGGCATGAAGTCCAAGCAATTCGTGTTCTCCAATCGTGGAAGCAACAATGACGAAGTCCGTCCCCATCTGCCTGTTTGTTCTGGTTGCGCTGATTCTTTCTGCCTGCAGCAAGGAACAGCCTTCGGGCATTCCCTCCACGTCGACCGCACCGGCACAAACCCAGCCTGCGCCGGTTCCGCCACCCGCACAGGCCATGCCGCCAGCGTCCACGCCCGAAGTGCGGGTATCCAGCGAGCCGCCACCGCCTCTCAACGACGAAATTGCTCCCTTTGCCAAGACCGGCTATCCGGATTGCGATGATTTCATGGAGGCTTACCGGCAATGCCTCAACAGGAATACCGCCGGTGAGGCGCGCAAGGCGGCGGCGCGCGACCTCGATGCCGCCATGCGCTCGATCAAAGGCAACATCGCTCGCGGCGTGGACGGTTTGCGCATTGCCAACCATTGCAAGCGCGCCCGTGCGCTGCGCGCCAAGAAGGTGAGCGACTACGGCTGCACGCTCTGATGCGGGATCCGGCAGCGGTCAGCGCATGACCGGCAGCCCATCCCGGATAGTGCGCATGCGATAATTCCGCGTCTTGAACAGCGCGGAATCCCCACGCAATGAGCAAAGCGGCACGCAAGATCCTGGTCAGCAATGCCCTGCCCTACGCCAATGGCCACCTGCATATCGGTCACCTGGTGGGCTATGTGCAAGCCGACATCTGGGTACGCGCACAGCGCATGTGCGGTCATACCGTGCACTACGTGTGCGCCGACGACGCTCACGGTACGCCGATCATGCTGGCTGCGGAAAAGGCCGGCCTGAGTCCCGAAGAATTCATCAAGCCGATCCAGGTTTCCCACGAGCGCGACTTTGCGGATTTTGGCGTCGCATTCGACCATTACCATTCCACCCATTCGGTGGAAAACCGGGAACTGTCGGAATCCATCTATCACCGCTTGAAGGAAGGCGGCCATATTGCGCGCCGCTCGATCCAGCAGCTGTTTGATCCGGTCAAGCAGATGTTCCTGCCGGACCGCTACATCCGCGGCGAGTGCCCGAACTGCGGAACCGCCGACCAGTACGGCGACAACTGCGAAAACTGTGGCGCCACCTACGCACCCACCGACCTGAAGAACCCGCGCTCGGTGATGTCCGGTGCCGAGCCCGTGCTGCGCGACTCCGAGCATTTCTTCTTCACCGTCGGGCATTTCGAGAACCTGCTGCGTGACTGGTTTGCCGGCAAGCTCACCGGCGGCGCAGTGGTTGCCCACCCCGGAGTGATTGCAAAGCTCGGGGAATGGCTGAATGCCGAAGGTGGCCTGCGCGACTGGGACATCTCGCGTGATGCGCCGTATTTCGGCTTCCCCATTCCCGATGAACCGGGCAAGTTTTTTTATGTCTGGCTGGATGCGCCGGTTGGCTACCTGGCCAGTTTCAAGGCACTGTGCGCAGCGCGCGGTTACAACTTCGACGAGTTTCTCGCCGCCGACAGCACGGCCGAACTGCATCATTTCATCGGCAAGGACATCGTCAATTTCCATGGCCTGTTCTGGCCGGCCATGCTGCACGGCGCGAATTTCCGCGTACCCACCGCCTTGCACGTGAACGGCTACCTCACCGTCAACGGCGAGAAGATGTCGAAGTCGCGCGGCACCTTCATCCTTGCCCGCACCTGGCTGGATGTCGGCCTCAGTCCGGACTACCTGCGTTACTACTTTGCGACCAAATCATCCGGCGGCGTGGTCGACCTGGACTTGAACCTGGAAGACTTTACCCAGCGCATCAGCGCGGACATTGTCGGCAAGTTCGTCAACATCGCCAGTCGCTGCGCGAAACTGCTGGAAACCCATTTCGGCAATCGCCTGGCTGCGGCTTTTTGGTCGAACAAGCCCGACGCAACCGTTCCAATCTTCGTGTCCAGAGCTTCTACCCTGCTCGACCAATCCAGCGAGCAGTTGATGCAGGCCGTGGGCAACTACGCACGCGACGACTTCAACCGCGCCATTTCCCAGATCATGGCGGTGGCCGATCGCGCCAATGAATACATTGCCGATGCCGCACCGTGGGCGCTGGCCAAGGATCCGGCGCGCCGCGATGAACTGCATGTGGTGCTCAGCACCGGCATCAACCTGTTCCGCGCCCTGGCTTGTGCGCTGGACCCCATCCTGCCTTCCATCATTGGCGCTGCACGCAGGTTTCTTGCACTGCCCGATGACGCGTTTGCGCGCTTCGATGCGATCGGTACGCACCTGGCCGACCACGTCATTCTTCCCTACCAACCCCTCGCCACCCGCGTGGACCCCAAGCAGATTGACGCCATGATTGAACAATCCCGGGACTCCCTGGCCACCGCACCTGTGCCTGCTTCCACGCCCGCGTCCGCAGCCGCCGCGCCGAAGGCCGAAGCCACGGGCAACACGATCTCCATCGAGGATTTCAGCAAGCTCGACTTGCGAATCGGCACGGTGCTCGAGTGTTCCTTCGTGGACGGCTCCGACAAGCTGCTGCGCTTCAAGCTCGATGCCGGGGAGTTGGGCGAACGCCAGATCTTCTCCGGAATCCGCGCCGCCTATGCCGAACCGGAAAAGTTGATCGGTCGCAATGTGGTGTTCATCGCCAACCTGGCGCCGCGCAAGATGCGTTTCGGTGTGTCCGAGGGCATGATCCTTTCGGCTGGAAGCGGTGGCGACGATCTCAAGCTGCTGGACGTGGATGCAGGCGCGCTCCCCGGTGCCACAGTGCGTTGAGTCCGGGGCTTCAAGTGAACTCGCGACTGGTCGATGCTATTGATGCCGAGTTGCCACAAACCCAGTGCACGCGCTGCGGTTACCCGGGCTGTTTGCCTTATGCGCAGGCCATCGCCCAGGGCACGGCTGGAATAGACCAATGCCCGCCCGGCGGACAGGCCGGTGTCGATGCCCTGGCCGCATTGCTGGGACGCGCTACAAAGCCGCTCAACCCGTCGTTCGGCCATGAAGCGCCACCGACGATTGCGGTGATCGACGAGGAGGCTTGCATCGGCTGCACCAAGTGCATCCAGGCCTGCCCGGTCGATGCCATCCTCGGCGCATCCAAGCGTATGCACAGCATCATCGATGCCGAATGCACCGGATGCGATTTGTGTGTTCCGGCCTGTCCGGTGGACTGCATCAGCATGCAGATGCGCGGCGATGAACCGCTTTCCCGCCCGGAACTCATGCAACGCGCGCAGCATGCGCGCCGCCGCTTCGATGCCCGCAACCGTCGGCTTGATCTCAAACAGCAGCAACGTGCACAGCGCCTGCGTGGCAATGCGCAGGCAAATGCAACGCCGACACCTCCGATCACCCGCAGTGCCGTGCTGGAAGCCATTGCCCGTGGCAAGGCCAAACGTGCCGGCCGATCGGCAGACGGCAAGTAGGCTCCGTCGCATGAAGCGCGAACACGTCATCGAGCTCTTCACGCGTCTTCGCGAGTACAACCCCAGGCCCACCACCGAGCTCATCTACACCACGCCATTCGAATTGCTCATTGCCGTGATCCTCTCGGCTCAGGCCACCGATGTCGGCGTCAACAAGGCCACGCGAAGGTTGTTTCCCGTCGCCAACACGCCGCAGGCCATCCTTGATCTTGGCGAAGCAGCGCTCAAGCGTCACATATCGAGCATTGGCTTGTTCAACACCAAAGCGCGGAACGTCATCGCCTGTTGCCGCATGCTGGTTGAACACCATGCAGGCCAGGTGCCGCGTGATCGAGCCGCGCTGGAAGCACTTCCCGGTGTGGGTCGCAAAACCGCCAACGTGGTGCTCAACACGGCGTTCGGCGAACCCACCATCGCCGTGGACACCCACATCTTCCGCGTCGCCAACCGCACCGGCCTGGCCAAGGGCAAGACCGTACGCCAGGTCGAGGACACGTTGCTCAAGGTCATCCCCGACGAATTCAAGCGCGACGCCCACCATTGGCTGATCCTGCACGGTCGCTATGTGTGCATCGCGCGCAAGCCCAAATGCCCCGATTGCCTGATTCGCGATCTGTGCAGTTTCAGACCCAAGACGGTGGCAGCCAGTTTGTAGCTCAGCCTGCTGTTCACCGCGCGATGAACCAGGTCAACGCTGATCAGCGTTGGCGAGGGTCGAACGACTTTGGGTTCAATGGCAATCACGCACACGGCATAATCTCGTGGACGAAGGCTTGCATTGGCCAAGGGAGATCGAATGACCCAGGATTCAAGACTCCATCAGGGCGTTGTGCTTTGGATCGCCGGCATGTTGGGCGTCGTGGTGCTCACTCTCACCGTGGTACCGCAATTGCTGGCCCAGGCGCACTCCCCGCTTCCGCAAGGCGTCCTGCTTGCGGCAAGTCTCGCCCAGAGTGGCGTGCTGCTCGCCCTCGCGGTTTGGATGGGCATCGCTCTTTCGGCGCCACTGGGGTTGCACGCGCCGGTCGCTGCGGCAGCAGTTTCCGGTTCGGGTGTGTGGGAAGCACTCAAACCACAGTTGCTTCCCGGATTGTTGGCCGGTCTGGCCTCAGGAGCAGTCCTGATGGCTGCGCTGCATTTCGCTCCGCCCGAGATCCTCGCAGCCAGCGCAAAACTGCGGATTTCCGTGTCGGCGCGCCTCCTCTACGGTGGGATCACCGAAGAAATCCTGATGCGCTGGGGCTTGATGACACTGCTGGCCTGGCTGGCGTGGCGGCTGGTACAGAAGCGCAAAGGCGTTCCGCACGCCGCCTGCTTCATCAGCGCAATCCTGCTTGCCGCCGTGTTGTTTGCGATTGGCCACCTGCCGGCGGTCGCTGCCATGGGGTTTCAACTTTCACCCGACATCCTTGCCTATGTGCTGATCGGCAACACGGTTCCCGGATTCCTGTTCGGTTTCGTGTACTGGCGATGGGGCCTGGAGTGCGCCTTCCTTGCGCACGCCATTGCACACCTCGTCGCGATCCTCAGCGGAGTGGGTTGATGCGCTTTTCCGGGCGAATCAGCCATTGAATCAACGCAAGCGTCAGGGATGCAGCCAGCCCGATTCGCCATCCGCGTAGTGTTCATTCTTCCATATTGGAACATGCTGCTTGATCTCGTCGATGATCCAGCGGCAGGCAGCAAAGGCGGCATCGCGATGTCCCGCGCTCACGCCAACCCACACGGCAAGATCGCCGATGCCAAGGCTGCCGGTCCGGTGCACGGCGCTGGCTGCGCACAATCCGAACCGCTGCGTCGCCTCGACAAGAATGCGTTCGCCCTCGCTCAACGCCAATGACTCGAAGGCCTGGTAGTCGAGACGCCGGACATCGCGGCCATCGTTGGCATTGCGCACCCAGCCCTCAAAGCACACGCAAGCGCCCGCGGATTCCGCGGTGAGCGCGCGCTTCTCCGCTTCGCCATCGATGGCCCCTGCGGACAGGCGGAAACGGTTCATCCGCCGGACACCGGGGGCAGGAAAACCACTTCATCGCCGTCAGCCAGCGGTTGCAGCCAGTCGACCAGCTTGCCGTTTACGGCAACGCGCAAACGCGTGGCATCCATGGCGAATCCATGCCGCTTGCCGACCTCGGCATACAGCGCGGACGGATGCCCGGCCGCGGACTGCACATCTTCGCTGGCACAGCCCGCGCAATCGGCCAGACTGGCGAAATAGAGCAAACGGATTTTCACCGCGCCTTGCCCCCGCGTACGTTGCGCTTGCCGCCCTGCTTGTCGATCAGCCGCAACTCGCTGATCACGATCTCATGGCTTAGCGCCTTGCACATGTCGTAAACGGTCAGCGCCGCAACGCCCGCGCCGGTCAATGCCTCCATCTCCACGCCGGTGCGATGTTCGATGGACACCTCGCAACGAATCACCAGCTCGTAGTCGGTCTCGAATTCCATCTCGAATCGACAACCATCGATGGCCAGTGGGTGGCAAAACGGGATCAGCTCGTGCGTCTTCTTCACCGCCATGGTGCCGGCAATGATGGCGGTGTCGAGCACGGAACCCTTGGCCGACTTCCACTCGCCGGCGCGAAGCGTTCTGGCCACATGCGCAGGAAAAACCACGCGAGCGCTGGCCAGTGCCCGACGACGGCTTGTCCGCTTGGCACCGACGTCGACCATGCCGGGGCGGCCTTCAGCAGTGACATGGGTCAGTTTCCGGGGCATATCGCGGATTCGTGGTGAAAAGGAAACCGGACTCTACGGGGCGCTGCACGCCCTGTCATCCATGGCACCCATCAGCCGCCGATCTCGTACATCTCCACCCGTTGGCGAGCGAGGCCGCTGGCCGCATTTCGAATCTCGCTGTAGCGATCATCGCGGGATGACCACACTGCCGAAATCCGATTGGCCAGTTCGGCATCCGTCGCACCGGCGCGCATCGGCCCGAGCAGGTCATGGCCGGTGCTGGCGAACAGGCAGGTGTAGAGCCTGCCATCGGCGGACAAGCGCGCGCGCGTGCAATCGCCGCAGAACGGTTCACTCACCGAACTGATGAATCCGATTTCGGCACTGCCATCGACAAGCTGCCAGCGCTCTGCAACTTCACCGGCATGCGTGGCCGGCAGTGCGCGTAGCGGCCAGCGCTGCCCGATCCGCTCCCGCAATTCGGCACTGGGTACGACCAACTCCGGCTTCCAGCCGTTGCAGGTGCCGACATCCATGTATTCGATGAAACGCAGCACGTGGCCACTGCCGCGGAAATGGGCAACCATGTCCGCAACCTGATGGTCATTGATCCCGCGCATGACCACCACGTTGAGCTTGAGCGTGGCGAATCCCGCATCGACCGCAGCGGCGATGGCGGCATGCAGATCGGCCACATCACCGCGCCCGCCGGACATTTCCCGATACGTCTGCGGATCGAGCGAATCCATGCTCAGGGTGATGCGCTTCAGACCTGCGGTGTGCAGATCCGCGGCCATGCGCGGCAACAGGCTGCCATTGCTGGTGAGCGCCAGGTCTTCCAGCGACTCGATGCCTGCAAGCCCGGCAACCAGCTTGGGCAACTCGCGTCGCAGCAGGGGCTCGCCACCGGTCAGGCGGATCTTGCGCACACCCAGGCCCACGAAGATTCGCGCCAGACGCTCGATTTCCTCGAAGCGCATGCGCTCGGCTTTTTCCAGAAATGCGTGATCCAGCGGGTAGTTTCCCTCCGGCATGCAATAGGGACAGCGAAAGTTGCAGCGATCGATCACGGAAATGCGCAGGTCGCTGAGCACCCGCCGGCGCCGGTCGAGCAAGGGCAAGGTTTCCACCTTGAGCGGAATCGACCCCGCCATCAGCCGCAACTCCGGCTGGCCAGCACCGCCTCGGCATGTGGATTTGCCAAGGCAATGCCTTCGCCGCGCTCAGCGACCCGATAGCCCCGCCCACGCAGCGCATCGGCCTCCTCGGGCGATCCGTAGTGGTAGAGCACCAGCCGCTCGCGCAATGCAGCCGGATACTCGCGTTCGATGTCATCCACCCCGCTGTGCGAGGGGTTTCCTTGCAGCACGCAATCATGGGCGACCAACTCACCGGCTGCGGCCACGGCCGACAGGGCCTCGGGAAGCGGGCGCGTATCCCCCGTCCACACCACGCTGCCACGCAAGGCCAGGCCAAACGACGTCATCGGCGCGTGATGGCGGGTGGGGAAAACATCGAACCACAAGCCCTCGTGCCAGAAGCCGCGTGAAACCGGAATCAACTGAAAGGCATCCCAGAAATTTGCACCGCCTTCGGCCAGCACTTCCGGATAATCCGCCACCCGCGACTGCAAGACCGGAATCAATGCCGCGTGCGCGTACACGCGCAATTTGCCGCGACGCTCGCCATCGAACCAAGTCTTGAAAAACAGGCGTTCAAGTCCACCCACATGGTCCATGTGCGCGTGGGTGAGAAACAGTGCGGACGGTGCGGATTGATAACGTTCAAGAAAGGCGGTCAGCGCATCGGGACCGCAATCGATCATCAGCAGGGGCGAACCGTCACGCTCGATCACCGCGCATGCCGAACCCAGTGCAACGGCCTGGGCATTGCCGACGCCGAGAAAACGCAAGGCCAGGTTCATGCGCGTTCCCCGCGCGAATAGCGCTCTGCCAGATTGCGATGGTAAGCGGCCAGCAGCGAGTGCCAGAACACGTCCTCGAAATCCGCCATGTGGCGCTGGGCTTGCAACTTGCGGAAGGAGCGCAGCAGCCGATCCAGGTTGGCCTGCTGCCAGAACATGGCCGGTTTGCGCTTGCGACAGCGATCAAAATCGATCAACCAGACCTGGCCGCTGCCATCAACCAGCAGATTGTGCGCATTGAGATCCGCATGCCAGACACCCCAGGCATGGAACGCGGCAAGCATGCGTCCGGTTCGGGTAGCGATGACCGCATCCAGGGTGCCGGCCTTGAGTCGCTCGGCCAGGGTCTGCGCGCCCGGAATCTGGCGGGTGATCAGGTCCGCGCGGTAGCGCAAACCACGGCGCACATAGCGCGCCATGACCGGCGCCGGCACCGACAAGCCCGCATTGTGCAACTCCGCAAGCAGCGTGAACTCGCGAAATCCGCGGGTGCGCTTGCGGCCGGTGAAGAAATACGTGTCCTTGAGCAGACGGGCAATCAATCCGCCACGCTGGAAATGACGCAGCACGCAGGCGCCGAACGGTGCATCGAAAAACACCACCGAGCCGCGCCCTGCTTGTTGGCGCGCACCGTCGATACCGTCGGCGTCGAACCAGCGTGCATCCGCCGTGGCCAGCAGGTCGGAATCGAACAGGATGGCGCCGTCCGGCATCGGTTGGATTTTCGGCTTGATCATGATGCTGCCGGCCCGGCGAGTCGCATGGCTGTAAAGTTTAGCCCGGATACTCCAGGCGTGCCCTGCGAGGCTGGCGGATTGATTGTGCGGCGGCCCGCCCCAATGTGCCGACACTCGGCTAACCTTTGTCCCCGGCCCCGATCCAAGCGGAACCTTCAACCGGATGCGCAAGAAGAATCCTGACGAATCCCTGTCCGCACCGGAAGCGCTGTGCATCCTGCGCACCTCGGCGATTGGCGATGTGACCCATGTGGTTCCGCTGGTTCGCACCCTGCAGGCCGCCTGGCCGCAGACGCACATCACCTGGCTGATCGGAAAACTCGAACACAAGGTGGTCGGCGACTTGCCCGGCGTCGAGTTCATCGTGTTCGACAAGTCGGCCAAACGCGAAGGGTTCCGCACCGTGCGCGAAAAGCTCGCCGGACGGAAGTTCTGCGCCCTGCTGCACATGCAGGTGGCGCTGCGCTCGAACCTGCTCAGTGTGCTGGTCAAGTCGCCGTTGCGCATCGGCTACGACCGTGCGCGTTCCAAGGACCTGCACGGCCTGTTCATCAATTGCCGGATCCCTGCGCGCAGCGGCGAACACGTGCTGGATGCCATGGGCAGCTTCCTGGAGCCTCTGGGTCTGGTGCAGGAGCAGGTGCGTTGGGATATCCCCATTCCCGAGGAAGCCCGCGAATTCGCCCGCCAGCACCTGCCCGCCGACAAGCGCATCCTGCTGATCAGCCCCACTTCCAGCCATCGGCTGCGCAACTGGCGTCCCGAGCGCTACGCGGCGGTGGCCGACTACGCCACCCATGAGCTGGGCTGGCGTGTCGTCCTGTGCGGCGGGCCCAGCGAGTTCGAGCGCGAATTCGCCAACGAGATACTTGGCCACATGCAGACGCATTGCATCGACCTGACCGGCAAGGACACGCTCAAGCAACTGCTGGCCTTGCTGCAACGCGCCGACCTCGTGCTGGCGCCGGATTCCGGTCCCATGCACATGGCCAATGCGGTGGGTACGCCGGTACTCGGCCTGCATGCGGCCAGCAACCCGCATCGCTCCGGCCCGTACTCGGATCGGCAGTGGTGCGTGGATCGCTACGATGCCGCCGCGCGCAAGTACCGCAAGAAGCCTGCCGAAAAACTGGCTTGGGGTACCAAGCTCGAATACAAGGGCGTGATGGACTTGATTGAAGTCGAGGATGTCATCGAGCGCCTGATTGCATTTGACCAACACCTTTCGACAGACCCGGGTGTAGGAGCCCCGAAAAGGGGGTAAGCCCCTTCAGCCGCGAACCTTTTGTAGGAGCGTTTTCAGGCGCGAGCTTTTGTAGGAGCCCCTTCAGGGGCGAGCCTTTTGTACGAGCGCGTTCAGGCGCGAACCTTTTGTAGGAGCCCCTTCAGGGGCGAGCCTTTTGTAGGAGCGCCTTCAGGTGCGAGCCTTTTGTAGGAGCGCCTTCAGGCGCGAACCTTTTCGAGACGCCAACCAATCGCCCCTGAAGGGGCTTGCCCCCTTTTCGGGGCTCCTACCGTGCGTATCCGGCCAAGGCAACGCGGAATAGGCCCCGATTGCTCCATCTCTGTCATTCCGGCGAGGCGCTTCAACAACAGCCGAAGGGCTGGTCAATCCGAAACCCATCGTGATCTGCTTCAAGGGGAGCAAGGGCAAAATGGACCCCGGCGTTTGCCGGGGTGACGAAAACCTGGGTTGGTCGGGCCTTCCCTCGTCAGCCGCACATTCCGGAATCGCGCAGCGATGTCCGGGACCCGGCGTCTTTTCGACACGCATCCACAAGGCCACGCTAAACTGCGCGCCCCGCGCTGGGCGCACGTCGCATCCGGCGCTGTTTCCGTTTGTCGAGACTGATGACCCAAGCCTTTCTGATTGACACCCCATTGCCGGGCAGCGCCAGGCAGCGTCGCCAATGGATTACCCCGCACGGTTCCGCGCTCGGCCTGGCCCTGGCTGAAGCGGCCGACCGCCACGATGGTCCGCTGGTGGTGATCACGCACGACACCCATGCCGCGCACGCGCTGGAAACCGCGATAGGCGCATTTGCCGGTTCCGATCTGGAAGTGCTGCAATTTCCCGATTGGGAAACCCTGCCCTACGACCTGTTCGCGCCGCATCCGGACATCCTCTCGCAGCGCGTGGCAACCCTGTACCGCCTGCCCTCGCTCAAGCGTGGCGTGCTGGTGGTGCCGGTGGCCACGCTCATGCAGCGCCTGGCACCGCGCAGCTACATCGGTGGTTCCAGTCTGGTGCTGGAAAACCGCCAGCGCTTCAAGCTGGACGAAGAATCCCAGCGCCTGATTGCATCCGGCTACCGCCATGTTCCGCAGGTGTTCGAACCCGGCGACTTTGCCGTGCGCGGCGCCATCGTCGACATCTTTCCGATGGGCAGCGCGGAGCCCTATCGCATTGAACTCCTGGATGAGGAAATCGACTCCATCCGCACCTTTGATCCGGAAACCCAGCGCTCGGCGCAGAAGGTCGAGCGCGTGCGCCTGTTGCCTGCGCGCGAATTTCCGCTCACCGAGGAAACCGCACGCAGCTTCCGCAATGCGCTGCGCGAACGCTTCCCGATCGATCCACGCCGCTGCCCGCTGTACCAGGACATCAAGGAAGGCACCGCTCCCGCCGGCATCGAGTATTACCTGCCGATGTTCTTTGCCGGCAGCGTGTTCGGCCCGACCGAATCGCTGTTCGAGTATCTGGCCGACAACGCCGTGTTCGTGGTCTGCGAAGGTGCCCTGGATGCCGCGCAGCAGTTTCACCGGCAGGCCATGGATCGCTACGAGCAGCGCGCGCACGACATCGAACGCCCCATCCTTCCCGTCGCCGAGCTGTACCTTTCCCCAGATCAGGTGCGTGAACAGCTGAACCTGCGCTCGCGCATCGATCTGGTCGCCCGCGGCAGTGATGAACGCGCCGTGGACCTCGGCACGCAGCCTGCGCCCTCGTTGCCGATCAACCGCAAGGACGAAGCACCCGCAGCCGAACTCTCCCGCTTTGTCGCCAGCTATCCGGGCCGCGTTTTGATCGCCACCGAGTCGGCCGGTCGCCGCGAAGCGCTGATTGAACAGATTGCCGCAGCCGGCATGAAGATTGAGACGGTGGGCTCGTGGCAGGATTTCTCCCACGCCGAGGCAGGATCGCGCCTTGCCATCACCGTGGCCGCACTGGAGCAGGGCTTTGCGCTGAACCAACCAGCCCTGTGCCTGCTCACCGAACACGAACTGCTGGGCGAACGCGCGCAGCAAGGCCGACGCCGCAAGCGAGCCGCACGCGATCCGGAAGCCGTCATCCGCGATCTGTCGGAGCTGGCCATCGGCTCGCCCATCGTGCATATCGATCACGGTGTCGGACGTTACCAGGGCCTGCTCAAACTCGATGTTGGCGGCAGCGACGGCGAATTTCTCGCCATCGAATACGCCAAGGGCGACAAGTTGTACGTGCCGGTGGCGCAGTTGCATCTGGTCAGCCGCTACTCGGGCACGTCACCCGAACTTGCACCACTGCATTCCCTGGGCGGCGATGCCTGGGAGCGCGCCAAGCGCCGCGCGGCCGAGAAGGTGCGCGATGTGGCGGCGGAATTGCTCGCCATCTATGCGCAGCGCGAAGCACGAAGCGGCACCGCGTTGCCGGTCGACCGCCTGATGTACGAGCAGTTCGCATCGGCCTTCCAGTTCGAGGAAACCCCCGACCAGTTGCAGGCCATCGAATCGGTGATCGGTGATCTCTCGCAGCCGCGCCCCATGGATCGCGTGGTCTGCGGCGATGTGGGTTTCGGCAAGACCGAAGTGGCCTTGCGTGCGGCGTTCGTTGCCGCCATCGCCGGCAAGCAGGTCGGCGTGCTTGCCCCCACCACTCTGCTCGCCCAGCAGCACTACCAGAATTTCCGTGACCGTCTCGCCGACTGGCCGATCCGCGTCGAAGTGCTGTCACGCTTCAAGTCGAAAAAGGAAACCGCGGATGCCTTGGCCAAGCTGGCCGACGGCCAGATCGACATCATGATCGGCACCCACAAGCTGCTGCAGCCCGATGTGAAGTTCAAGGACCTCGGCCTGCTGATCGTCGATGAGGAACAACGTTTTGGCGTGCGCCAGAAGGAGCAGTTGAAGAAGCTGCGCGCCGAGGTAGATCTGCTTACCCTCACCGCAACGCCCATCCCGCGCACCCTCAACATGGCCATGGCCGGGCTGCGTGACCTGTCCATCATCGCCACGCCGCCAGCGCATCGCCTCGCGGTCAAGACCTTCATCGGTGCCTGGGATCCGGCCCTGATCCGCGAAGCCTTCCAGCGCGAACTGCAACGCGGCGGCCAGGTGTATTTCCTGCACAACGAAGTGGACACCATCGAAAAGACCGCGCGCGAACTGGAATCGCTGGTGCCGGAAGCACGCGTGCGCATCGCCCACGGCCAGATGCCGGAACGCGAGCTGGAACAAGTCATGCTCGATTTCTACCGGCAGCGCTTCAACGTGATGGTGTGCACCACCATCATCGAATCCGGCATCGACGTGCCATCCGCCAACACCATCGTCATCAACCGCGCCGACAAGTTTGGTCTGGCCCAGTTGCACCAGTTGCGCGGCCGCGTCGGGCGCTCGCATCACCGCGCCTATGCCTTCCTCATCGTGCCGGACACGCGCTCCATCAGCAGCGACGCGGAAAAGAGACTGGAAGCGCTGGCCTCACTGGAAGACCTCGGCGCCGGCTTCACCCTCGCCACGCATGATCTGGAGATTCGCGGCGCCGGTGAACTGCTGGGCGAACAGCAATCCGGCCAGATCGAGGAAGTCGGCTTTGCCATGTACCGCGACATGCTCGACCGTGCCGTGCGTGCACTGAAAACCGGACAGGTGCCCGACTTCGAGCTTGGCAGCAGCCATGAAGCGGAAATCGAACTGCATCTGGCCGCACTGATTCCCGACGACTACCTGCCCGACGTCAACGCCCGCCTCACCCTGTACAAACGCATCGCAAGCGCAGCTGACGATGACGCCCTGCGCGACCTGCAAGTGGAAATGGTTGACCGCTTCGGCTTGCTGCCCGATGCGGTGAAGAACCTGTTTGCCGTCACCCAACTCAAACTGCGCGCCACCCCACTCGGCATCCGCAAACTCGAACTCGGCGCCAACGGTGGCCGCATCCTGTTCCGTCCCAAACCCAACATCGACCCCGCCACCATCATCCGCATGATCCAGACCCTGCCCAAGGTCTATGCGCTGGACGGTCAGGACAAGCTGCGCATCAAGCTGCAATTGGAAGGCGTGGCGGAGCGGATTCGAGTGGCGGGGGAGATTATTGCGGCGCTGGCCAAAACCAGCGTGGCGCACTGAGGATTCACGCGTGCGAAATTGCACTGCCGCTGACCGTTGACACCACATGCGCTTCCGAAAAAGCCATCCCGTGATCAGTCCGACGGATCAGGTCGCACATCCACTCCAAGGGCATGATTTCAAAGGGTTCCATTCCGAGTGGCACCCCCGAATTTCCATGTTAGGCTGCGGGAATAGGTCCCACTGTGGGGCCGAATAGTAGTTAGGCAACAAGAGGAGAGATTGAAGTGCCGACAAGCGCGCGCGACAGATACCTCAGTTCCCTGGCACATATTGATTCCGCCTACACAAAGATTACGGCACAGGTCGGTCGAGGCGGAGTTCTTTCGTTTCCAGATGTTCACAAGCTAACTGAGGGGCTGTTTCTCAGCGCATGGACCTACTGGGAGGGGTTCCTTCGTCAACTACTGTGGCTTGATTTGTCGGCATCGCCCAACAGCGTGCTCATCTCAGACGTAAAGAAATTCCGAACAAAGAAGGCCCCGCATCGTTTGGCAGAGCTAATCCTTAACCACCCCGATCATCCTGATAAGTTTGTCGAGTGGTCTGATTACAACAATGTGGTCAAAAGGGCCAACGAGTTTTTAGGCGCTGGGCACCGGTTCGTTAACCCGCTGCCTCAGGGCACCGATATCGCTCAACTCAAGAGAATTCGTAACGCCATCGCGCACAAGTCAGACCGCGCATGGGACAGCTTTATTTCTCTTGTTGGCGCAGCCCCGTTTTCCTTGGCACGCACTCAGAGGCGAGGCCTCACGCCAGGCAGGTTCCTCTATTCTCACCAATGGAACGGTGTCAGCGTCATGCAGAATTCGGTTGCGTCGCTAAGAGCCGCAGCTGGTGAGCTTGTTCCCTAATCCGGAACTGCTGGGTCATTACACGCCAATACGGAATCGCAATTGCCTCGCTTGGCCCGCCTCGACCTTCCCGGTATTGACCCCTGCATCGCCAACATCTGTACGGCCCCGATCGCTTCCGCCAAGTCATCGAAGCCCAACTCGGCCGCACCGTTGGCCCACTCAAGATCGGTCGGCCATGCAAACTCATCGATTCACAGGAAGGCCCCAAAGCACGAGAAAGCCCGCTCTGACCCGAATGGCACTGACTAAAGCCCGGGAAGTGCGAAAAACCGTTCCCTTCTCCCCTTGCGGGAGAAGGTGGCGCGAAGCGCCGGATGAGGGGAGCGCAGCGCAGCTGCGCAGAACCGCACCTAATTCCCCTCTCCCCAGCCCTCTCCCGCAAGGGGAGAGGGAGTATTCGGCGCTTAAGTCAGTGCCATTCCGCTCTGACCCTTGTTTCGGACCCTTGTTTCGCACTTGCTTCGGACCCTTGCTTCGTCGACCCTTGTTTCGTCGGACGACTCAAAATTCGCTACCATCGATCACATAAACCTCCATGTTTCCGCTATTCACTTTGTATAGCGTCAGTGAGACGTCGCTGTATTGGATGCCATCATCGCTCGCCACTTCTTCCAAGTAAAACATCTCCGATTTTTGTATAACCCCTGAATTCAGATCAAGATAGCGAATGTCATACGATCCAGCGTCGATCCTGCTCATTGTGAATCTCTCGTGCGCCGGCACAAAAATGTGCCGAACAGGACGTTCCATTCCTGATTCCATAGAGTACAACTTGATGAACATGTCGGAATCGTTGGCGGCGTTGTCGACAGTAACTTTTGAGTGGCCTTCGACGTTCAGCTTTTTGTATCCTTCTACGTATGCAGCCGCCTTGGGCCACGGACTTCCATTTTGCGCGACTGCTGGCCGTTGATACTTGGCCGCCCTACCGTCTGGCGGCGCAATTCCCGCAAGTCGGTCACGCATACGATTGAACTCCGATTCGGTCACATAGGTAGCTCTCCCGTCCGTACCAAGACATTTGTACATTGCACTCTTCATCGGCTTCTCAGTTCCGAGGGCGGTGTTGAAGCTGAATAGTCGCTCACATTCACCCCTTCCAAGTTCGCTTCGTTTGGCAACTGGTACCGAATTCGCAAGCCCCGCGCCAACCGCGCTGTCGACGGAGTGCGGCTCAACCACAGCTCCAGTCGGGGGGACAGCTGGGTAAGTTGTCAGCCCATTCGAGTCCTTGCAGTTATAGAGCCCGCCGGCTGGATAGCTGGACCATTGCAACGATTCATTCAATGTGACCGGTCGGCAACGTACCAATGAGTCGCCCGAGTGAGCACTCTCGTCATACTGTCGCTGCCAAAAATATCCGCACACCGTTGCAATCAGGAGAACCGACAGCGACGCCCAAAAGAAGCCGCTTCGGGAGCGCCAACTTCTCGTTGCGCTCGTCTGCGTTACATCTTCCTTGCTTGTTGTATGAGAAGTGTGACCGGAGACTGGCCCGCCTTTGTTGACCGGCCGACCCTGAGAAGGTCGCGCTGCTCCTTGTGCTGAAATTTCTCGCTCACGCTGAGCAATCCATGCATCATGTTGATGTCGTTTCTCTGGATCGGAGAGAATGGCGTAGGCGCGATTGATCTGCTGCATTGTCGCAGGAGCACCCGCATCTTCGGGATTTCGATCTGGATGATGCTTCTGCGAAAGTGCCTTGTACGAAGCGCGAATCACCTCAGACGGCGCATCGGGGGAAACCTTCAATATGTCATAGAGGGTTAGTATCTTGGACATAGAATTCCGAACTTGCGCCACAACATCGTTCTCATCGCATGAACCAACGTGGATAGTTTCCAGATTGGATTGTACTTCCCGAAACCCCCGAAATCCCGGGTCACGGAAATCCCGGGTCACGGAAATCCCGGGTCACGGAAATCCCGGGTCACGGAAATCCCGGGTCACGGAAATCCCGGGTCACGGAAATCCCGGGTCACGGAAATCCCGGGTCCGGAAATCCCGGGTCCAAATCCCGGGTCAGAGTGAACTTTCCAGAAGCGAGAAATCCCGGGTCAAATCCGGATACCAGGGAAACCTGGGGCCGGGAAACCCGGGTCAGAGTGAGCTTTCAATTCGCACACGTTGCAGCTTGAGTTTGTGTGTGGCGGTACCAAATCCACCCAGAATCAAGATATCAAGCTCGCACAGAAAATTGCCGCTCAGTGGGAGGATTAGGCATGGCCAAGACCAAAGCTAAAGAGAAATTCAGCCGATACGACACGGCCGATTATCTGGATACGGAAGCGGACATTGCCGCCTATCTGACTGCCTGTGCAGGAGAAGACGATCCCGCATTACTCGTTGCCGCACTTGGGGATGTGGCGCGTGCGCGCAACATGACCCAGCTCACCGAGAAAACCGGCATGACCCGCATGGGCTTGTACAAGGCTCTTTCGGGCCGCGGCAATCCCAGTTTTGCCACGGTGTCCAAGGTCGCGCACGCGCTTGGCTTGAAGATCACGGTGGAAGCGAATTGAGGCTCTGAACCCGGGTCAGAGTGAACTTCCCAGAAGCGAGGCCTGATTCAACAAAGCACATCGGCAACGGGCTGAAGCTTGCCGCCGTTGCATGGCGAGCTGAGGAAACCCATATTGACCTCGGACTTTGTCGAAAGTCATTGAGCGATGGCGTGCCAGCGGGCCTGGCTGGCAATCACGCATGGTTGACGTCCTCGAAAAGTCGGCACCGAAGTCACGGCGTGCTGTTGGCTAACACCCCAAGAGACTTCCAAAACCCGGGTCAGAGTGACCTTTCCGGGGAAACCCGGAAAAGCCGGGGCAGCATGTAGCATGAAGCAGTTCTTCGCACTTTGGGCGTGGTTCGCGACCTGAGTCCCACGTTGGGTAGCACGTTGATCAGCTGAATCGCGCCAGCGCCGTTTCGCTTCGAATTCATTCTGCCGCGCAGGCTCCTAGCCTTGCACAAACGTACGCGATGACGTACGCTACGCCCATGACAACTCTGACAGCCAGCGAAGCTCGGGCAAAGCTCTATCGCCTCATGGATCAAGCGGCGGAGTCGCATCAGCCCATTCTTATTTCCGGCAAGCGCAGCAATGCCGTGCTGCTCTCGGAAGAGGACTGGGCTGCAATCCAGGAGACTTTGTTCCTCCTGTCGGTACCCGGCATGCGCGAGTCCATCAAGGACGGCATGCTCGAAGATACCAGTGCGTGTTCCACGGAGCTTGACTGGTGACCTGGCGGCTTGTGTTCACCAAGCAAGCCCAGAAAGACGCACGCAATCTCAGCTCTGCCGGCCTCAAGGATAAGGCGCAACTGCTCCTTGCCGTTGTCGCCGACAACCCATTTCAGACCCCACCTCCCTTCGAGAAGCTCGTCGGCGATCTCGCAGGCGCCTACTCACGCCGCATCAACATCCAGCATCGACTGGTTTATCAGGTGCTGCACGCAGAGCACACCGTCAAGGTATTGCGAATGTGGACCCACTACGAGTAGCTCTTGGCCCCCCGCGTCAACTCAGGGTTGTTGGGGGCAATTGCACACGTCGTGTCCGTTGTCGAATACGACGCGCCAGGTGCCGTCCGCCTGCTGCTTCCAGGTGGTGAAGAAGGTGGTCACTACGCGGCCATCGGGGATGCTGACCGGACCTTCGGTGTAGCCGAGTCCGTTGGACGCGCTGACCTCGGCGATTTCCGGCTTCCAGGCAAATGGCGCCTCGGAGGATTCGAAAAACTTTTTCCAGTGCGCAAGCACGGCCGCCTTGCCGCGCAGGGGCTTGCCGCCGTTGATGAACACGGCGCCTTCGTCCACATGCGAGGCGAAGGCGTCGAAATCCCGATCAGCCATCGACTTGGCAAACGCGGTTTCCGCCGCGATCAGGGAATCCACCGACAGACTCGCCGGTTTCGTCGCAACACTCGAGCAGGCGCCCAGCAGCAGCGCGACCACCGCCATCATCATGCGAAGCATCTTCGTCCTCCGATCGTGTTTCCGGGCCTGTCGAAGGCCGCCGCGCACAGGATCCCGCGCAAGGTGCTTTCCGGTCAATCGCCTTGCCGATGCCCTGAAATGTCCCACTCGCCCCAGCGCCTGGTGACCTTGCCGTTGCGGACCTCGATGATCTCGATGCCGCGGATCTCCGTCCTGCGGTTTGTCGGCCCGATGCCGAGATAGCGCAGCCGATTGGTGCCGCTCGCGCTCCAGCGCACGGCAACCTTCCAAGCCGCCGCATCGATCACGAGGTCTTCCACGCGGGCCTGCAGATCCGGAAATGCCTCGGCGAGCGCCTTCACGCCCTGGGCGAAACCGTGTTTGTCCGAGGGACGGCCGACCGCCGCGCAATCCTCGAAGCCGTCGTCGTGAAGTTCATCGAACAGCGCCCAATCCAACGGCACGGACCACAGGCCGATCCACTGCCGGACCAACTGGTCAAGGGCCTGGGTTTCAGGATTCGACATGACGCTGCGCGGGCGAGTCGTATGCAACCAGCGGATTCAGGGCGGAATCCAGCGCCACCCGCTCATCAAACACGAAGCAGTGGCCGTCATAGCCGAAGCCGCCGACTTGCTCGAAGTAGCCGAGGATGCCGCCTTCGAGTTGAAGCACGTTGCGCATGCCGGCGGACTGCATCCACAGCGCGGCCTTCTCGCAGCGGATGCCGCCGGTGCAGAAACTCACCACGGTGGCGTCTTCGAGAGACTCGCGGACTTCTGAAACCGCAGCCGGCAGGTCGGTGAACTTGTCGATGGGAAAATGCAGGGCGCCTTCGAAGGTGCCGTGCGCCACTTCCTGGCGGTTGCGCGTATCCAGCAGAACGAGGCGCTTGCCTTCGTCGTCGTGTCCCTGTGCGATCCAGCGCGCCAGTTTACCCGGCTCCACTGCAGGCGCCCTGCCCGCCAGCGGCGAAGCCTTGCCCTGGCGGAAGCTGATGATCTCGGATTTCAGCTTTACCTTGAGCCGGGCGAACGGCTGGGTCTCGCTGAAACTGCGTTTGCAGACGATGTGGGCAAAGCGCGGATCGGCACGCAGCCATTCGAGAAACGCCTCGACGCTGGCCGGCGCACCGGCCAGGAACAGGTTGATGCCCTCGCCGGCAACCAGGATGGTGCCGCGCAGGTCCAGCCCGTCCAAGGCTTCGCGCACACGCGAAACAAAGCTTTCCGGAGCTTCGATTTCGACGAACTGGTAGGCGGCAATGTTCAGGATCATCCGGCTATTTTACGACATGGCGCCGACACTGCCTGGCCTCCTCTGGTCAACCGGTGCATTCCGCGCTAAAACGATCACCGCGCCCGGGCATCGGACGCATCCCAGACCTGTCAAAACACCCAAGCGAGGCTGTCATGAGCAAAGGCATGGACCAGAAGAAGACCGAAAAGAAGAAACCCGAAAAGACCCTGAAGGAAAAACGCGCGGCCAAGGCCGAGAAAAAGAAGAACAAATAATCCGCTCGTTCGGATTCGCGTTGTGGGAGCCCTGGAGCGGCGAGCCCATTCACAAGCTTCGCCCCTGAAGGGGCTTGCCCCCTTTTCGGGGCTCCTACAGGTTGAACGGGAATTTCGGATGGCGGGTTGGATTTCACGATTTGGGGTAGGTGTCGTCATGGGGCTGGCGGGAGGTTCGATGCACATGGCCCATGCGCTTGAAGCGCCCTTGATGACCGAGGCCGCGCGGCCACCGGCGGTGCTCGAATACAACGTGGTCAAGAGCTCGCCGCATGACCGCGGGGCGTTCACCCAGGGCCTGATACTGCGCGATGGGTTTTTCTACGAAAGCACCGGCCTGAATGGTCGATCCAGTGTTCGCAAGGTGAAGCCCGAAACCGGCGAGGTGGTGCAGCATGAAACCGTGCCGCGCGAGTATTTTGCCGAAGGCCTGACCGACTGGAAGGGAAAACTGATCCAGCTCACCTGGCAATCCGGCAAGGCGTTTGTCTACGACCTCAAGACCTTCAAGCGCGAGGGCGAATTCGCCTACAGCGGCGAAGGCTGGGGCATCACCCATGATGACAAGCGCCTGATCATGAGCGATGGCTCGGCCAGCTTGCGCTTTCTCGATCCGAAAACCTACCAGCAGACGGGCAACTTGGAAGTCACCTACCAGGGCAAGCCGCTGGCCAATCTCAATGAACTCGAATTCGTGCGTGGGCGGATTTTCGCCAACGTCTGGCAAAGCAACAGCATCGTGGTGATTGACCCTGCCAGCGGCCGCGTCACCGCGCAGATCAATCTGGCCGGTTTGCTCAGCGCCGATGACCGGGCCGTTCCGGTGGATGTGCTCAACGGCATCGCCTACGACGCAAGCAAGGATCGCCTGTTCGTCACCGGCAAACTCTGGCCCAAGGTGTTCGAGATCAAACTCGAACCCACCGATTTGCTCGACAAGCCACACCAGCTGAAACGCTGATTACCCTCATTTCACATTGTATTGACGACTTCGGGCGCACTTGTGTCGCCCTTGCGGAGCCGCTGTAGGTCGGGCTTCAGCCCGACACGGGATCGTCATCAGAAAGAACGTCGGGTTGAAACCCGACCTACGTCAGCTGTGGATGCGCTGCGCTTATCCACCCTACCAAAGCAGAATGTGTGCGGCGAGGATCATGCGCACCTGTAGTCAGCGGTGGATGCGCTGCGCTTATCCACCTACCAAAGCAGAATTCGTGCGGCGAGAATCTTGCGCACCTGTAGTCAGCGGTGGATGCGCTGCGCTTATCCACCCTACCAAAGCAGAATGTGTGCGGCGAGGATCATGCGCACCTGTAGTCAGCGGTGGATGCGCTGCGCTTATCCACCTACCAAAGCAGAATGTGTGCGGCGAGAATCTTGCGCACCTGTAGTCAGCTGTGGATGCGCTGCGCTTATCCACCCTACCAAAGCAGAATGTGTGCGGCGAGGATCATGCGCACCAGTAGGGTGGATAAGCGCAGCGCATCCACCACGGCACCCGATCTATTTGGAAACTTGCGTATCTGGATGGCGCGCCTGCCACGCAGCAAGTGCCGCGAGGTAACGCTCCATCGCATCCTCGTACACGTCAAACACGCAACGCACGCAGCCGCCTCCACAGCAATCGCCGGGGTCCGGCGATTCCGGTTTGCGCGGTTCGGGATCGTCGTTGTCGATCATGAGCTTGGCAGTTGCGACCTCGTCCACTGCACGATCTGACGACTACCCATGCCACCGGACTGGCGCGCAATCTCCCGTCCCTGCGCAAACAGGATGAGCGTGGGAATGCTGCGGATGGCGTAGCGCGCGGCCAGCGCCTGTTCCGCTTCGGTATCGACCTTTGCCAGACGCACGCTCGGTTCAAGTTGCGCCGCTGCCTCCGCAAACGGTTGCGCCATGGCCAGGCACGGCCCGCACCAGGGAGCCCAGAAATCCACCAGCATGGGAAGTTCTCCGCGCATGGCCTTGCTGTCGAAATCGGAGGAGGTCAGCGTTGCCGGTTTGCCCGAGTACAACGGCGTGCGGCAGCGGCCGCACACCGGGCCCAGTCCCAGGCGATCACGCGGCACGCGGTTCATGGCCGCGCAGTCCAAACAGGGCATCAGCGTGGATTGAGAGTCCATGCAAACCTCGGCGCAAAATTTTCCGTACCGGGAAGATGGTGGCGCGAGTCGAAGGTCGCAAGCCCGTTCATCGGAATGCGTCGAACACCTTGCCCGGATTCATGATGCCGTGCGGGTCGAGCACGCGCTTGATGCCGCGCATGATTGCGACTTCCGCTTCGCTGCGGGTTTCGGCGAGATACTTCTTCTTGACCAGGCCGATACCGTGTTCCGCGGAAATGCTGCCATCGAACCGGGCCAGGGTGTGCGAGAGCAGCGCAGTGACGCGCTCGCAGTCGGCAATGAAGCTTTGCTCGTCCATGTCGTCCGGCTTGATCACGTTGATGTGCAAATTGCCATCGCCGATGTGACCAAACCAGACCACGTCGTGCTGCGGATACTCGCGCTGGAAGATTTCATGCATGGCCTGCATGAACGATGGAATGGCGCTGATGCGTACGGAAATATCGTTCTTGTAGGGTTTCAATGGCGCCAGACTTTCGCTGATGCCCTCGCGCAGCCGCCACAGGGCTGCCGCCTGCGCCACGCTCTGGCTGATCACGCCATCTTGCACCCAGCCTTCGCTGAAACAGCGCTCGAACACCGCCAAGGCGCTGGCGCGTTGCTCCTCATCGGCGGCGTCAAACTCCACGATCACGTAATAGGGATGCACCTGACCGAAGGGATCGCTCGCACCGTGGCGTACCACATGTTCGCGGGCACGATCGGTAAAGAACTCGAATGCGCTGATACCCAAGCCGTTGCGGCAGGCCGCGTACACCTGCATCAGGTTTTCCATGGCCGGCAAGGCCAGCAACATGACATTGGATTCCACGGGCGCATCCGTCAGTCGGACTTCGGCTTCCACCACCAGACCGAGCGTGCCTTCCGCACCAATCACCAGATGACGCAGGTCATAGCCGCTGGAGTTCTTGACCAGGCCACGATTGAGATCCAGCAGTTCGCCGCTGCCGGTGACCAGCTTGAGGCCGGCAATCCACTCGCGCGTGTTGCCATAGCGGATCACGCGGATTCCGCCGGCATTGGTGGCGATGTTGCCGCCGATGGAACAGGAACCGCGCGAGGCGAAATCGACCGGGTAATACAAACCCCTGCTCGCGCGCCGCGTTCTGAAGTGCTTCCAGGGCAAGGCCCGGCTGAACGCTCAACAGGCGGTCAACCGGATCAAACCCAAGCACGCGGTTCATGCGCTCGAAGCTCAGCACCAGTTCGCCGTTGGTTGCCACCGCGCCACCGGACAATCCGGTACGCCCGCCCGAGGGAACGATACCGACCCGGTTCTCGACGGCCCAACGCACGATTTCCTGGACTTCCGCAATGTCGGATGGCAGCGCGATGGCCAGCGGCGCCGGCGTCCAGCGCCGCGTCCAGTCGCGACCATAGAACTCGAGGTCGGCAGCATCCGTTTTCAGGTGCAGCGCGGACAGCCGTTGGCGCAAACCTGACAGGGGCGAATCACTCATGCTTTGGCTTCCGTGGCGCTGATGGGCTGCTGCGCTGCCTGAAGGCGTCTAGTAGCCTGACAGCGATCGCGTCGATCGTCCAGTGCTGCGCTGCCGCAAAAACGCTTGGAATCTGGCATAGTCACCGCCCGCCTTGCACCCGCCTACCGCCAGCCCGCACTTGCATCCATGAAAAAAACCTCCTATCCGAAAAAGGACATCCGCGTGCTGTTGCTCGAAGGCGTGAGTGCCAGCGCCGTGGAGACCTTCCGCAGTGCGGGTTACTCGCAGATTGAAGTCCTGCCGAAATCCCTGGAGGAGACGGAGCTGAAACAAAAGATTGCCGACGCCCATCTGCTCGGCATTCGCTCACGCACCCAATTGACGGCCGAGGTGCTGGCCGCGGGCAAGCGCCTGCTGGCGATCGGTTGTTTCTGCATCGGCACCAACCAGGTGAACCTGGATGCGGCGCAGGTGCTCGGGATTCCCGTGTTCAATGCTCCGTATTCGAACACGCGCAGTGTCGCCGAGCTGGTGTTGGCCGAAATCATCCTCTTGCTGCGTCGCATTCCCCAGAAAAATGCCGAGTGCCATCGTGGTGGCTGGTCAAAATCCGCCAGCGGCAGTTTCGAGGTGCGCGACAAGGTGCTGGGCATCGTTGGCTATGGCCATATCGGAACCCAGGTGGGCGTTCTGGCAGAGGCGCTCGGCATGCGCGTGATCTTCCATGACATCGAACCCAAGTTGAGCCTGGGCAATGCGCGCCCGGCGGGTTCCCTCGACGACCTCCTGCAACGTGCCGATGTCGTCACCCTGCATGTGCCGCAGACCGCACAGACCAACAACATGATCGGCAGCGCCGAATTGGCCCGCATGCGCGCAGGCAGCGCACTGATCAATGCATCGCGCGGCAACGTGGTCGATATCGATGCACTGGCCGCCAGCTTGCGCGCCGGGCATCTCTCGGGCGCCGCCATCGATGTGTTTCCGAGTGAGCCCGTGGCCAATGGCGAGGCCTTTGTCTCGCCCCTGGTCGGCATGGACAACGTGATCCTCACCCCGCACGTCGGCGGCAGCACGCTGGAGGCACAGGACAACATCGGCATCGAGGTGGCCGCCAAGCTGGTGCGCTACAGCGACAACGGCTCCACCCTGTCCGCGGTCAATTTCCCGGAAGCCACCCTGCCTGAGCACCCGCGCAGTCATCGACTCCTGCACATCCACCGCAACGTGCCGGGCATGCTTTCGCAGATCAACGACATTCTCTCGCGCGAAAACATCAACATCGATGGCCAGTACCTGCAGACCAATGCCAACATCGGCTACGTGGTAGCCGATGTCAGCACCAGTGAAGCCCAGGCCGCAGCACTCAAGGATGCGCTGTCGGCCATTCCCGGCACGCTGCGCACGCGGGTGTTGTACTGATCCGCGCCGCAGCCGCATTCACCAACTGTAATTCACGGTGTAGGTGACCTTTGCTTCGCCATCGGCAGCGATGGTCAGCGGAAAGTCGATGGTCTGCGCGTCGCGCTTGCGGAAGTCGTGGTTCTTTGCCGTCACCTTCCAGTTGTTCCAGCGATACAGGTACTCGCGAACGGTAACTGCCGTCGAGACCTCCTTGCGGTTGCGCACGCTGATCTCGAAGGTTTCGCTCATGGTCCGACTCGCACTGTCCAGCTTGAACCCGGTCTGGCGCCGTTCGCCGACCACATCGAAGGAATTTCCAAGCTTGATGCGCACCGTCTCGTTGCGCGGCGTGTGCTTGATCACGTCCTCGCCGATGAATTCCAGGCTGCCATCCTCGGAAGCCTGGTTGACCCGCATGCGGCCCGCGGGAAGTGGCACGCCCATGTGATTGGCTTCCTTGTTCTCGAATTCGAGAAACGCACCCACCTCGCCCTTGCTGGTTGCTGCGTAGCCCTGGTCCTGGATCGGTTGCGACCAATAGCTCCACGGTTGCGGCGCTGCGGTGAACACCAACTCCCTTCGGCACGCCACATCCACGGCAGTGGGAAACAGCTCAAGCTGCTTGGTTGAATTGTCCGGCAGGTCGCTGCGCCGGCCCAACGTGTACAGGTGATATTCGAACAGGGACGACTCGGCGAAACCCTCGTCGGCGATCGCGCTGGCTTCACCCTTGGCCATCATCATGACTGGTGCCGGAGGCGGCGCCGCGGGCGCGCGATTGACTTCGCCCGCCACCAACTTCAATTGCGCCTGCGCATAGCTGCCACCGGACTGGTTGACGATGGTCACCCAGGAGGAGAGATCCATCCTGCAGTTGGCCTCGTCGCCGCCCAGGGTGATGTTGTAGTCGGACCACCAGGTCATGCCCTGGGTCTGGTAGGACACGCGGGTCGAGTGCGCTCCGGCACGCTGGGCATTGACCAGCCAGACCAGCGTGGGCTTGGTGATGAGGCCGCCCGGCAGGCTGGGAAACTGGATGTTGGTCAGGTTGGAAATGCTGGAGACCTCGCCATTGGCCTGCTGCAGGATCAGGTTGCCGCCGGCTGCGGACAACAAGGTTCCTTCGATGCGGGCCAGTTCGGTGCCGCGCATCTGCTCGACTGCAATGTGCTCGCCGACATAGCGCTCAAGAAGTTTTTCACGATCCACCAGGTCGTACTGGTAGTTCTGCTCGATGACGCGGGTGCCGCCCGGATCGGTCAGGGATTCGAAGGAAACGGTGGTCGGATCGATGCGCTTGGCCACATCGGTGAAGCGCAGTTCGCCATTGCCGGATTGCAGGGTCATGCTGCGGCCGTCGCGAACCAGGGCGTAGCCGGGCAAGGATGCGCCGTAGGCAGACAGTCGATCCGTGCTGATCTGGCCAGGCTGGGCGGAGCTGTAGATGGTCAATGAATAGTCGGGCGTGGCCGCGATCGCACCGCACGATGTCGCCAGCGCCAACAAACCGAACCAGGGGGGATTGCGCATGATGCTTTCCTCGTCGTTGAATGGATTGCATGCAACGCAGCATACGACAGGCCGGGGTTTCACCCCATTGTGCCGACAACCCGATGCGGAAACGGAACCTGCACACATGATGGTTGACACGATTGCCATCAACCGCGATCTCAATCGCTTCGACGGCCACGGCGAGATCTGGTTGTTCGGCTATGGATCGCTGATCTGGAAATGCGACTTCTCCTTCCTTGAACGCCGACCGGCACACATTCGCAACTGGTCACGGCGATTCTGGCAAGGCTCGCACGATCACCGTGGAACGCCCGAGGCACCGGGTCGCGTGGCAACCTTGATTGCCGATCCCGGAGCGCGCTGTGGAGGCATGGCCTATCTGATCACCCCGGAGGTTTTCGATCACCTCGATCACCGCGAGAAGAACGGCTACCTGCGCGAATCCGTCGACATCGAGTTCGAGGATGGCGCTGCGCACGGGCTGGTCTACATCGCCAATCCGGCCAATGCGGCCTATCTTGGTGAAGCCTCGGCGCAGGACATTGCCCGTCACATTTTTTCGGCGCAGGGGCCGAGTGGGCTGAATCTGGACTACTTCCGCCATCTTGCGGACGCCTTGCGCGTGATGGGCGAGAAGGACCCGCATATCGAGGCAATCGAACGGGAACTGCGCCTGATCCAGTCCGATTGACTACGCCTGGCGCGTGGTGATCTTCACGAGTCCTTTTGCCCGATTCCGCGAACCGCACGGCGCACCCGGCGCGACACCACCCGATTCCTGCCGGCCTGCTTTGCCGCATACAAGGCGCGGTCGGCGGTATCGACCAACACCGTCGCATCCACCGCATCATCCGGTTGCATCGCGCAGACACCGATACTGACCGTGACCCGGCTAGATACAGGAGAGCACGGATGGTGCAAACCCGATTTTTCCACCTGGCGTCGCAAACGCCCGGCGATGAGGCGCGCCTCGGACAACCCGCAGTCCGGCAGCAGCACGGCAAATTCCTCTCCACCGTAGCGCGCAACCAGGGCAGCTTCACGCGATATGAAGGTCGCACAGACTCGTGCGATCTCGCGCAAATACTCATCACCCTGCAGGTGACCACAGGCATCGTTGAGAAGCTTGAAGCAGTCCACATCGACGAACAACAGGGCCAGGCACTTGCCGCTCGCCGCATGCGTTTGCCAAGTCTCTTCCAGGCGCTGGTCAAAACAACGTCGATTGGCGATGCCGGTCAGGCCATCGCACATGGACCATTCGCGAAGCCTGGCATTGGCCAGTTCCAGTTCGCGCACGATGCGTGCCAGATGCACCGCCCCGGCAATCTGCGCGGCGATCGCGTCGAAGATGGAGCACACCTCGGCGCTGAAGAATGACGCATCCGTGCTTTCCAGATTGAGTACCCCATGCAGGCGTCCGCCATGCTCGATCGGCACCAGGTATTCCGGATTGACCCGGATGTTGCCGGGGATGTAGTCCGCGTCACTGGCCGTGTCCGAGATCAGTTGCGGCAAGCCGGTGCGTGCGCAGCGCCCAGCCGCGCCGTGCTCAACCGACCACGGCGGCTCGAACGGCAGCATCAACTCCAGTTCGCCTGACCAGACTTCCTGCACGAAATGGGTCTTTTCGTCGTTGAGCAGGATGATGCTGGCGATGGCCACCGGCAACCGGTTCACCACGCAGTCGACGATCCGCTTGAGAATGGATTCGAGGGAATCTCCGCGCAGTGCCTCGCTGGAAATCTCGGCAAGGAGCGCGGTAAGCAGCGCCTTGCGTCGCGTGGCATGTTGCCGATTCCAGGTTCTGGCGGAAAAGCCGGAATGCTTGAAGCCCTGGATACGGTTCGACATCCTCGCCCGCTCCCCTTCACACCCGAGCGTCGACGGGAAGGTGTGCACCCGGTGCAGCGGGGATGTGCACGCGCGGATCAGGTGGTTGCGGCGGATGCGGGATCTGCCCCGGCATCCAGGAAATAGGGAACCACTTCGCCCTTGATCTTTACCGTCATCGGGCGGCCGCGCCGGTCCAAAGCCTTTCCGGCGGCAACGCGGATCCAGCCCTCGCTGACGCAGTATTCCTCGACGGTGGTGCGTTCTTCGCCGTTGAAACGGATGCCGATTCCACGCGCGAGCAGATCCGCATCATGGAAGGGGCTCTGGGGATCGACCGACAGGCGGTCGGGAAGCGTCTCATTCATCGATTGTCCTAGGTGCGCTGCGGCGCCATGAAAGATGACGACATGCTAAGGGATTGCGTCTTCGTCTGCCCGAAAACGGTGTTGTCGGCAGCCTGGAGGACCGGGTTTTCCTCACGACAGGCCGTTCTCCACCCACGTTGCAGCGCCCCTTGAATCTGTACCCCACGCCATGCATCATCCGCCGCTGGTTTGATTCGGACTCAGTCCATAGGCTGATTTCGGCTCTGCCCGGACACGATGAGGGAACCCCGGCAATTCGAAACACGATGGGGGCATCGGGTACGGAGATACGGCATCACACTGGGGAAATCGATTGCGCGAATTTCTGCTCGGCAGCGCTCTGGCGGCTCTTTGCGGCTGCACGTTTGCATTTGCGGATGCGCCGCTCAACCAGGCGCCGGCCGCAGCGGCTCCGGCCACGGCCACAATCGAACCGCAACTGATTCGATCCGAGCAAAGCACCCGGCTGAAGCCCGGCCAGGCGGTCATCATCGACAATCCCTACGGTGACGTGCGTCTGCGCTTCGGCGGTTACGAAGAGCAACTCGAACTCCAGTCCGTGGCCCAGCAACCGCCGGGTGCCGATGCCATCGCCCTGCAACCAGCCGAGGAGGCAGGCGAATACCGCATCGCCCCTCGCCTTCCGCAAGGCCGCCTGCTTGCCGAGCACCAACGCATCGATCTGGCCGTGTTCGTGCCCAAGGGCCACAACGTCACGGTACGCACCGAGTACGGCAACATCGAAAGCCGCAGCATGCGTGGTGATCTGGATCTACGCAGCACGCACGGCAACATTGCCCTGCGCGGAACCCACGGGCGCGTGCAGGCGCATACCGGAGACGGTTCCATCGAGGCCTCGCTGCTGGCCGCGCCGCCTGGAGCGCAGCAGAGTCTCACCACAAGCACCGGCGCAATCATCGTAGCCGTCACTGAACACCTCGACGCACGCGTGCAGATGGCGACGTCGGCCTTGTTCGCCACCGAATTTTCGCTGCAGGTTGAAGAACTTCCCGGACAAGAACCCAACAAGCGCGCCACCACCTTGATTGGTGCAGATGCATCCAGCCTGAGTCTCGAAAGCCGCCGCGGCGAAATCCGATTGCTGCGCTGGCGCGACTTCAGCACACCCGATTCCATTCCAGAACACGACAAGACCGAGAGCAAGCACTGAGCATGGCCACACCCTGAGCGCCGCCGCAGCAGGCGACGGCGTACCCGAAATTTCATGACTTCTGCATGAGGATTCACGAATGAGCTTCCGCAAATGCAAGGCAACAGGAATGATCATGGCGCTTTCGCTTTGCGCCTTCGCGCAGGCCGCCGGCCCCGCCGACACCAACGTGTCCTCCGGGGTGCAGATTGGCGAGCCGGTCAGCGCGGTCAGCATCGACGTCGACCTGCGTGACCTTCCGGTCACGGCGGCCTGGAAACCCGGCATGCCGATCAAGGAGGCACACAAGCGTCAATTCTTCGCTCCCAACCGTCCAGACGCCGCCCTGCCCGCCTGGATCGAAGCCGCTCCGGATCGCCTGCCCGAATTGCAGAGAATGTGGGACGACAGCGTGGTCGGCCAACTGCGCCGCGGCCTGCCGCAGTCTCGGGTCAGCATCAACAACGCATCCACCGGTGTCTCCCCGGGTGATCCCGTAGTCGATGTCAGTGCCAACCACATCATGTACGGCGTCAACGGAAGCAGCGGCACTTCCTTCACGATTTACGACAAGACCGGCACCAAACTGGCCGGCCCGACCACGTTCTCCTCGCTGGCTCCGGCCGGGGATGGCTGTCGGACTTCGGTCAGTGATCCGATCATCCTGTTCGATCGTCTTGCCAACCGTTGGTTCCTGCTGGAAATGGGCGGCACCTCGTCAGCCGCCAAGATGTGCATCTACGTTTCAAAAACCGAGAATCCGGTATCCGGCGGCTGGTGGTTCTACGGCTTCTCCACGCCCGCGCTGAACGACTATCCGCATTGTGGTGTGTGGAACAATGCGTATGTTTGTACCGACAACGAGGGCGGCAGCAATGTGGCGGTCTATGCATATGACCGCGCCAACATGCTCAACGGTGCAACCGCTCGTGCCCAACAACGCTTCGCGACGGTTCCTGCCCTTGCCGGCTATGGCTTCCAGGCACTGACCCCGGCCACCTTCATGGGCGACAGCGCACACGCGCCGCCAGCGTCAACCCGGCAAGTCCTGGTCCGCCACAACGACGACGAAGCGCATGCAGGTGGGTCCGCCAACACCTCGCAGGATTTCATCGACATCTACACGATCAACGTGGACTGGAACACGCCGGCAAACAGCGCCATCACCGCCCAGCCCGACATAGCCATCACGGAATTCAACAGCTGGTTCCGTGACTACTCAACCTTTGCCACGGTGCCGCAGCCCGGCTCCACTTCCCGTCTGGATCCGATCCGCGAAGTGATCCTCAATTCGCTGGTTTATCGCAACCTGGGCAGTCACGAATCCATCGTAGGCCAGTTCGCCACCAATCAAAATGCGGCACGCTCGGGAACCGTGGTTGACGCTGGCATCCGCTGGTTCGAGTTGCGCCGCATCGGCAGTGGCAACTGGACCTTGCAACAGGAAGGCACCTACAGCCCGGGAGACAGCAGCACCCACCATCTGCTGGGCACCATTGCCACCGACAACAAGGGCAACATCGCACTGGGCTTCAACAAGACCCGCACCACCTCGCCCACCGCGTATGCCAGCCTCGGCTACACCGGGCGCATGGCCTCGGATGCCGCCGGAGTGATGACCCTGGGCGAAAACATGGTGGTCAACGGCAGTGCGGCGGAAACCTCCGGCCGCTGGGGCGACTACTACCAGATGGCGGTGGACCCGAGCGACGACTGCACGTTCTGGATGGTGGGTATGTACCGCCCTTCGGGCAGCTGGAACACCCGCATTCAGGATTTCAAGTTCAGTGACTGCGGCACCGCCCCAAGCACCTGGTCCATCTCCGGAACTGTGTCCACCAGCACCGGCGTCGGCATTTCCGGCGTGACCGTGAGCACCGGAACTGTCAGCACCACGACCAATTCCAGCGGTGCCTACACGCTCGCCAGCCTTGCCAATGGCAACTACACCCTGACTCCTAGCCTGAGCGGATACAGCTTCTCGCCAACCAGCCGCAGCGTCAGCGTCAGCGGTGCGAACGTCAGTGGCCAGAACTTCACTGGTACCGCCGCGACCAACAATCCGCCGACCGCCGGTTTCGGGTTCACAAGCAGCGGACTGACCGCCAACTTCACGGACAGCTCCTCCGACAGCGACGGCACGATTGCATCGCGCTCGTGGAACTTCGGCGATGGCGGCAGTTCGACGGCGACCAATCCCAGCCACACCTACGCCAGCGCAGGCAGCTACAGTGTCACCCTGACGGTCACCGACAACGGCGGGGCTACCGACAGCGAAACGCAGACAGTCACCGTCGCTGACAGCGGCAACGTGCTGCAGAACGGCGTCACCGTGAGCGGACTTGCCGCAACGGTTGGCAATTCGCTCAATTACACAATGCAGGTTCCTGCTGGCGCGAGCGGACTGACATTCAACATGTCCGGCGGCACGGGCGATGCGGACCTGTACGTGCGCTTCGGCAGCGCACCCACCGACACCGTGTACGACTGCCGCCCGTACGCGAGCGGCAACAGCGAATCCTGTCCGATTGCCACTGCACAGGCCGGCACTTACTACGTGCGCGTCAAGGCCTACAGCACCTTCTCCGGAGTCTCGCTGACCGGAAGCTACAGCCTGGTCGGCAATGTCGCACCGAACGCGGATTTCAGCTCCACCAGCAGTGGCCTGACGGCGAACTTCACCGACACCTCCACGGACAGTGACGGCAGCATCGTCTCGCGCGCCTGGAATTTCGGCGACGGCAGCACCTCCACCGCCACCAACCCCAGCCATGCCTATGCTTCGGCCGGCACCTACAATGTCAGCCTGACGGTGACTGATGACGATGGCGCCACCGATTCGGTGACCAAAGCGGTGACGGTATCCAGCAGCAGTTGCGTGCCATCGGGAACCGTGTTGTGCAACGGATCCAGCGTGAGTGGCCTGTCCGCAAGCCGCAACAACTGGACCTCGACCTACACCCTCGTGGTTCCAGCCGGGGCAACCAACCTCAGCTTCAACATTTCAGGAGGCACGGGTGACGCGGACCTCTACGTTCGATTGGGCGCGGCGCCGACCACGAGCAGTTACCTGTGTCGCCCGTACACCTCCGGCAACACGGAAACCTGTTCGTTCACGGCGCCGACGGCAGGAACCTATTACGTGCGCCTGCGTGCTTACGCCACCTTCTCCGGGGTGACCCTGACGACCAGCTACACGCCGTAACCCGCCAACTCTCATTCAGAGTGGCACAGACAGCGGCCCGGGCAACCGGGCCGCTTGCTTTTTCAATGATGGGTCCTGTTGCGCACGAGCCTGGATGACACGGGCCTGCGTACGAATTCTCGCGTACGCTCAGCGCAGCAGGCTGTCCTTGCTGGCGCGCCGATTCATGCCGCCGACTTGAGCCTGTTCGCGATCAAGGGTTTCCTGGCAGGCGACGCAATGGCGCACGCCGGGCACGGCCTTGCGTCGTGCTGCGGGAATCGGTGCATCGCACTCTGCGCAACGCTTCAAGCCCGGGCCCTTGCGCAGTTGCGTACGCGCGCGACGTATGCCGTCCTTGATGGTGGCATCAATCTGATCCTGCACCGCGCCATCACCCGCCCATCCGGTTGCCATGCCACTCTCCCACGACCCACATGCGGCAAAGCATAGCGCGGTGCCGTAGGCAAAGGCGCGCTGCGCTATGGAGTATGCTGCCGCGCCCTTTCCGCTCGCCATCCCGGGCATGCCGTTGCACGAGGCCAGTACCGATGAAAGACCTGACGACAGGTTCAATTCCAACGCATGTCATCCAGATGGCCGCGCCGATGGCCATCGGCATGCTGATCCAGACCCTGTATTTCCTCGTGGATCTCTACTTTGTCGCACGCTTGGGCGATGCGGCCGTTGCCGGTGTCAGTCTCGGTGGCACGGTCATGTACATCGTCCTTGGCCTGACCCAGATGCTGGGCGTGGGAACCGTGGCGCTGATCTCGCATGCCGTGGGGCGCAAGGATCAGGACGACGCCAACCTGCTGTTCAACCAGTCCCTGCTGCTTTCCTTCATCTGCCTTGGCATCACCCTGATCGGTGGATATGGCCTGGGCGGAGCCTATCTGGCATCGGTGGGGGCCGACGCCGCCACCACCCGTGAAGGTCTCACCTACTTGCATTGGTACCTGCCGGGTCTCGCCCTGCAGTTTGCGCTGGTGGCGATGGGATCGGCCTTGCGTGGAACCGGCATCGTGAAACCCACCATGGTCGTGCAGGTGCTGACCCTGCTGATCAACATCGTGCTCGCTCCGGTGCTGATCGCCGGCTGGGGAACCGGCTACGCACTCGGCGTGGCCGGCGCAGGCTTGGCAAGTTCGCTCTCGGTTGCTGCTGGCGTGGTGATGATGTGGGTGTATTTCGTGCGCATGGAACATTACGTTTCATTCCGTGCCAGTCAATTGCGGCCGCGAATCGAGACCTGGAAACGCATGCTGGCGATTGGCTTTCCGGCAGGAGCCGAATTTGCCCTGATGTTTGTCTTCATGGCGGTCATCTATTCCGTCATCGCTCCATTCGGTGCCGCAGCCCAGGCCGGCTTCGGTATCGGCGGCAGGGTCATGCAGGCCATCTTCCTTCCCGCCATGGCCATTGCTTTTGCAACCCCCGCCATTGCGGGTCAGAATTTCGGCGCGCGGAATCCGCAAAGGGTTCGTGAAACATTCCGTGTAGCCGCCTTGATGAGCAGCGCGGTCATGTTCCTGCTCACCCTGCTCTGCCACTGGCAACCCGCCTGGATGATTTCCCGGTTCACGGATGAAGCAGAGGTGATTGCCGTGGGCACGGTGTTCCTGCAACTCATTTCGCTCAACTTCGTCGCCCAGGGAATCATCTTCACCTGCTCGGGCATGTTCCAGGCCCTTGGCAACACCTGGCCCGCCTTGCTCAGCACGGCCATTCGTCTGCTGACCTTTGCCTTGCCAGTGTTGTGGCTGTCCCGGCAGGCCGACTTCCGAATCGAACAGGTGTGGTACCTCTCGGTGGCCACGGTTGCCTTGCAGGCTGTGATCAGCTTTTTCCTGCTGCGCGGCCAGTTGAGAATCCGCCTCGCACCGCTTCAGGCCGGCGGCGCGAACTCGTAGTCGAGGCGCGGCCCGGATGCCACCAGGGCATCCCCGATCAGGTGATCGATATCGAATGCGGCCAGGTGTGAAACAGCCGCCGTATCGTCCACGCAATCAATGATCTGCTGGCGCCCCTTCGACTGCCAGGAACGCAACGCCCTGCGATACTCCGGACTCGCGTAGCGGCGAACCGCTGCATACGGCAGGCGCAGGAAATCCAGGGGCATTCTCGCCCACAACCAGACCTGGCCGAGGTCGCCGCTGGCATCGGCAACGGCCACGCGAACGCCATGCCTGCGCAGCCGGATGATGCGGGCAACGCTGTCCTTGCTCATCAGGCCGGAATTCCCTTCCAGCTCCAGGATCAGGCGTGCGGCCAGATGGCCACGACGGCGCAACTCGTTCTGCAACCAGCGCCATGCGGATCCATTGAGGGTTTCCATTTCGATTGGCACGACCAGCTCGGTCTTGCGTCCGCGCTCGTGTTCCTGCTGCAACATTTCCAGGGCGTGGAACAGGCAGGTGCGATCAATCATCACCATCGCTCCGGCTTCCCTGGCGATGCGCAGGTACTCGGCGCGACCCACTCCGGCCAATGGCGCGCGGGGATCACGCAACTTGGCCTGTACCGAGTACAACTCGCCGGAGGATTCCTTCATGGGCATCATCGGCTGGTACTCGAGCACGATATTGTTGCAGGACTTTGCTTCCTGCGCCCATTCGCGCAGGATCAACACACGCTCGGCCGACATGGGCGCATAGGCACGACTGAGCAGGCCGGCAACCTGGTTTCCACCGTGACGGCTGGCAATGGCCTGTGCGGCACATGCCGAGGCGAACCAGGCCTGTCCGCCTTCACCGGCTTCAGTCGCGGGCAAAAGCGCAACACCGATGGAGACTGTCAGGCAAAGGGATTCGCCATCGACCTCGAACGGTGATTCCGACAGCGACATGCGGATGCGTTCGGCCAGCATGGCCACTTCATCGCAGCTGCTGCGCTCAACCAGCACGCCGAATCCAAGTTCCAGCCAGATCGTTGCCGCGTCCTCGGGCCGAAGCTGGGCGCAGATGCGCTGCATGACCCGTTCCTCCAGATCAAACAATACGGTCTGACGCATCTGGGTGGTGAAACGTGCGGACTGATCAACGTGGATCGAGATCAGCACGCGGTTTGACTCGGCGGAATCGGACTCGGCCCGTTCCAGCAGTTCGAGGAATTCCGCGCGACGCAGCAATCCGGAAGCCGCCGCCTTCGGCAAGGTTTTTGCGTTCAGTTGCGCGCTTTGGGTGATGACCTTGAGGCCGCGTGCAACCGTCCCGCGCAGGGCCGGTTTTCCCACTTCCGCCCACGGCGAGGTAATGAGCGCCGCGTTGCCCGGGCCATGCAAGGCTGCCGGGATCTGCTCGGGGCCCGCACAACTGACCAGATTCCAACCCGCCTTGACCCAGGCCTCCTGCCAGCCTTCCGGCATGCGCATGCCCGGTGGCAACAACATGATGGCATTGCGTTGCCGTACGTCCGTTACGGGCCTGATCGGAACGACGACAGCTTCGTCCGCTTCCGCGATCCGGGCACTGGTGGCATCCATGTGGCCTCCGCAAATCAAGGTTTCAGGTTTGTTCCCTGAACCTTTGCAAGACCTGGGCCAATCGTTTCTTGCCCCAACCGGCGGCGGCGAGGTGGCGAGGAGTCAGGAAATGCCACAAAGGGACAATCACGGGCCAAGACCCATCCTGTTTCAAGCCATTCCTCGCCGGTGGATTGAACGGTGCCAGAATACCCGCGTGAAGCATCTGCCCGCATGCGCAGGGCAGAAGTTCATTCACGGTGCCTTGCGATCAAGGCAGGCGCCAAGTGCAGCCAGGACCCGGTCCACGCTCTCGGGATTGCTGCCCGCCCCCATCAGCCCGATGCGCCAGATCTTGCCGGCCAGTTCGCCGAGGCCCGCGCCAATCTCGATGCTGAAATCGGCTAGCAAACGCTTGCGCACAGCCGCCTCATCGACACCCTCCGGCACCTTCACGGCGTTCAGTTGCGGAAGACGGCAATTTTCCGCGACCAGCAGTTCCATACCCATGGCCTGCAAGCCATCGCGGAATCGCTCGTGATTGGCCCGGTGCCGGGCAAAGGCTGCCTCCAAGCCTTCCGATTCAAGCATGAGCAAGGCTTCATGCAAGGCATACAACATGTTGATCGGCGCGGTGTGATGGTAGGCACGCCCACCCGCTCCCTGCCAATAGTTCATCACCAGACCGAGATCGAGGAACCAGCTCTGCACCGGCGAACGACGCGCTCTGACCCGCTCCATGGCGCGCGCACTGAAGGTGGCCGGTGACAGTCCAGGTGGCGCGGACAGGCACTTTTGCGAACCCGAGTAGATGGCATCGGCGCCCCAGGCATCCGCACATACCGGAATGCCGCCGAGACTGGTGACGGCATCGACGATGCTCAGGGCACCGTGCTCCTGCGCAAGTCGACACAATTCGGCAGCATCGGATTCGACACCCGTGGATGTTTCCGCGTGCACGAAAGCCAGCGCCCTGGCACCCGGGTTGGCCTTCAACGCAGAACGCACCTTGTCCAGATCAATCGGCGTGCCGAAGGCATCGTTCACCATCACGGGCATGGCACCGATGCGCACGACGTTCTCGCGCATGCGTCCACCGAACACGCCGTTCTGGCAGACGATGACCGTGTCGCCCGGCTCGATCACATTGACGAACGCCGTTTCCATGCCCGCCGAACCCGGCGCCGAAACCGGAATGGTCAACTCGTTGCCGGTCTGGAAGGCATACCGAAGCAAGCGCTTCAGATCATCCATCATGCCGACAAACCGGGGGTCCAGATGCCCTATGGTGGGCCTCGCCAAGGCATCCAGGATGCGCTGCGGAACCGGAGACGGACCTGGCCCCAGCAACAAGACCTCGGGTGGAATGAATGACGGCATGGATACCTCGCTGGCGGAGATCAAGCCTGAAGTCTAAGACAACGCTGAGCAGGAGACTTCCGTTCGTGGTGAGATTCTAGGTTGCCGGTCAACCAGCTCTGAGCAAAAAATTCCGTTCGTGGTGAGCCCTTCGACTGTGCTCAAGACAGGCCTGTCGAACCATGAACGGCGCTCACCTCCCTCCGTTCGTGGTGAGCTTGTCGAACCATGAACGGCTCTCACCCCCTCCGTTCGTGGTGAGCCCTTCGACTGTGCTCAGGACAGGCCTGTCGAACCATGAGCGGAATCGAGGCACTACACACTCATCATTCGATCCAGTCAGGATGTGCGGCACTTGATCAGCGTTCCCTATCCCGGAAGTCCAGGCGAATTCCGATCAAGGAATTCCGGTTCAAGCGCATGCGTGCCGAACATGCCCTGCTGCGTGCCCGAGAGCACACGCAGCATCAACGAGCGCGCGCCCCACAGGCGACCCATCTGCAGGAAGGTGAGATCCCGCACCCAGGCGGGAATGCGCTGGTGCGACTGGAATAAGGGAGTCAGCCAGCGGCTCCAGAACTGGTAGGCGGAAACCTGCGCGCTTCGTTGGCGCGCATAACTTTCCAGCGCGTCACGCAAGGATCGACCCGCGCGCAAGGCGTCACGCAGGGCCAGTGCATCCAGCAGCGCCATATTCACACCCTGGCCCAGTTGCGGACTCATCGCATGGGCAGCATCACCCAGCAGGACGAGGCGCCCCTTGTGCCACGCGCGCGGAATGGCATCCCGATAGCTGGCGCGGCTGAGCGCGGAATGCGCACGCAGGCCGCACAGCCTCGGCGCGGATTCCGGCCACAAGTCACGCACCTCGTCGAGCCAGGCGGCGAAGGGCGCTTGCGTCCACCCATCCATCCCACGCGTGGGCAGACTCCAGAAAAAACTCAGGCGCGGCACGTCATCACCCGGCCTTGTTCCAACCGGAAGCATGCCGATCATCCGCTGCGCGCCGACATAGCGCTGGCGCAGCTCATCGCCGAATGCCCAGTCACCCTGCTCCAGCAGGCACCACAAGGCGCCCCAGGGATACGGTCGATCCAGGCGCGGATTCCCGGTCAAGCAACGCAGGGACGAGGCCGACCCGTCAGCCACCACGATCAGGTCAAACGGGCCATGACTCTTTCCATGCACGTCACGCACGCGCCCATTGTCCGAATCCGCATCGACGACGCGGGAATCCGCGTGAAGCACGGTGGCAGGGTCGATGACCGAGGCAAGGATGGAAAACAACGCGCCACGTTGCAGGCCAAGGCCGTACAGTCGCGGATCAAGCCGGGCGTAGCGGATGTCGAGGACACCCTTGCCCTTCGGTGTATCGCCATACAGCCGATCAATGCGCCGACCATGCCTGAGGACTTCATCGAGCAGGCCCATTTTCCACAGGACCTGCAAACCGACCGGCTGCAGCAGCAAGCCCGCGCCAACCGGTCCGGGTGCTGCGGCCTGTTCGAACACCTCAACGCGATGCCCATCGCGCGCAAGCAGAACCGCTGCGGCCTGGCCCGCCGTGCCCAATCCGATGACTGCAACGCTCAGGCGCGAAAGCGACACCGTGTCAGCCGCGATGAGAAAAGGAAATGAGGGATCGCTTGCCAAGCGGTGGCAAGCCACCAATGCGAGGACAACGCTGGCCCACGTCTATTCGCCCATGCCGGCCAGTGCCTGGGCAAGATCGGCGATGAGCAGATCCGCTGCCTCCAGGCCGATCGACAGGCGCACCAGGCTGAGTGGCACGCCACCTGCGGGGCGCAGCGGGGAATCCGCCGGAAAAACCGCGCACACCGGAAAGGCCAGCGATTCGTATCCACCCCAGGAAACCGTCATCAGAAAGCGCTTCAACGCATTGCAAAAACGCTCCACCGCGACGACTGAGCCGACATCGAGGTCGATGCTGAGCAGGCCACTGGCGCCTCGCAATTGACGCTCGCTGAGATTGAGCTGGGGATTGGCCTGCGCGTGTGGATGGAACACGCCACGCACGCGGGGGTGAGCCTGCAGGAACGCGAGCACCTTGCCGGTAGTCGCGGCCACTCGTTCCATGCGCACTTCGAGCGTGCGCAGGCCACGAATGAGCAACCAGGCATCATGCGGGGAAAGGATGGCGCCCAGGTTCATGTACGGGCCGTTGAACACGTCACGCAGCATTGCCCGCGTTCCGCACAGCACACCCGCGATCACATCGCTGTGCCCGTTCAGGTACTTGGTTGCCGAGTGGGCGACCAGATCGATGCCCATGGCGATCGGCGACTGGTTGAGCGGGCTGGAAAAACTGTTGTCACACAGCGTACGGATGCCACGTGGCCGCGCCAATGCCGAAATTGCGGCCAGGTCCTGCTGCTCGAAGGTCATCGAGTTCGGGCTTTCCAGCACAATCAGCCGGGTATGCGGCAGCAAGGCCTGTTCCACAGCCTGCGCGCTTCGCGCGTCGACGAAACTCGTGTTCACGCCAAATCCCGGCAGCATCTGGCTCAGCAGCTTGCGTGTCGCCGTGTAGGGCTTGGCCACGCAGACCACGTGGTCCCCGCTGCGCACGCTGGCCACCACGCCCGCGGCGATGGCGGCGGCACCGCTGCCGAAGGCAAGACAGTCCTCGCTGCCTTCCAGCGCGGCAACCTTCTGGCGCAGGATGGCAACGGTCGGATTGTTGCCACGCGTGTAGACGTGCCCGGCATATTCATCGGTGAATCCGGCGCGCATGTCGGCAACGCTCGGGAAGGCAAAAATGGAGGACTGCACCAGCGGCGGTGCCACCGCACCATGGTGGTGCTCGCGCACTTCGCCCAGGTGATTGAGGATGTGGCTGATATCCATGTCTTCTCAGCTCCCCTTGGGAAGGTCTGAACATGTATTGTCGCGAGCAAGCTCGCTCCCACCATTGCTTGGTTTTGTGGGAGCGAGCTTGCTCGCGACGAATGAGTTCCGTTGTGGACCCTGCCCTCTCATGCACCCTGCCCGCGTACCAGTTTGGCGGTTTCCCCGCCAATCTGCGGGTCCTGCAAGGCCATGTGCAAGGTAGCCTTGACCAGGCCCAACTTGTTGCCGCAATCAAAGCGCGTGCCCTCGAAGCAGTAGGCCAGCACCGGCATTTCGTGCAGGAGCGCCTCGATGGCATCGGTCAACTGGATCTCGCCACCTGCGCCGGGCCTGGTCTGTTCAAGCAACGGAAAAATGCGCGGCGGCAGAACATAGCGTCCGACAATCGCAAGGTTCGAGGGCGCCACTTCCGGCGCGGGCTTCTCCACCACCATGCGAATCCTCGCGGAACGCGCCGAAATCGATTCGGCATCGACGATGCCGTACTTGCGCGTGTCGGCGCGTGGCACTTCCTCGACGGCGAGCACGCCGGCATCCTCGCGCGCGGCCACTTCCGCCATCTGGCGCAAGGCACCGGCCTTGCCCGATCCCGGTGCGCCATTGACGATCAGATCATCGGCAAGGATCACACCAAACGGCTCGTCTCCGGCAACCTGTTTGGCACACAGCACGGCGTGACCGAGACCCAGTGCTTCCGGCTGGGTGACGAATACGCAACGGACATTGCGCGGCAAGGTGCCCTGCACCAGCGCCAGCAGTTCTTCCTTGCCGGCCTGGGCGAGCTTGCTCTCCAACTCGTAGGCCTTGTCGAAGTAGTCGGCGATCGCGTGCTTGTAGCGGTTGGTGACGAAAATCAGGGTATCGGCACCCGCATCCACCGCCTCGTCCACCGCATACTGGATCAATGGCCGGTCCAGCACCGGCAACATTTCCTTGGCGACCACCTTGGTGGCCGGCAGGAAGCGCGTGCCCAGGCCCGCCACCGGAAATACCACCTTGCGCAAACGTCCATTTTTCATCTGGAAATACCCGTACTCTCTCAGGAAGGCCGAACAGCGAATGGAATCACCACCGGATCCGGGCTGGCGACGTACGGCGCGAATTCGGGCAGCAACTGGTCGAGAATCCGGCGCAATGCCGCTTCATCGTAGTCAGCCACGGCCTGCTGCGCCTGTTGCAGCAATTGCGAAAGCAGGTCCCAGCTCATGCTGCGGGGCTGGGCCAGGAAGATCTTGGCATGCGCGGTGGCCTGGTAGTTTTCGAGCTCGTGGAACAATTCCTCGAACAATTTCTCGCCGGCGCGTAAACCGCTGAAAACAATCTCGATGTCGCGCCCGGGTTGCTTTCCGGCAAGCCGGATCATCTGCTCCGCAAGATAGGCAATCTTGACCGGCTCGCCCATGTCCAGCGCAAAGATTTCCCCGCCCTTGCCAAGCACGGCCGCCTGCAGGATCAATTGGCAGGACTCCGGGATGGTCATGAAATAACGCGTGATTTCCGGATGGGTGACGGTGACCGGCCCACCGGCGTAAATCTGTTCGCGGAACAGGGGTACGACCGAGCCGGCGGAATCCAGCACGTTTCCGAAACGCACGGTGATGAACCGCGTTTGCGACTGCATGGCAAGGTTCTGGCAGTAGATCTCGGCCATGCGTTTGCAGGCGCCCATGATGCTGCTTGGGTTGACCGCTTTGTCCGTGGAGATCAGCACGAAACTCTCCGCCGCATGACGATGCGCAAACTGCGCCACGCTGACCGTGCCCAGCACATTGTTGCGGAAAGCCTCGCGCAGTTGCTCCTGCAGCAAGGGCACGTGCTTGTACGCTGCCGCATGAAACACGACCTGGGGCCTGGCGTTGCTGAATACCCGTTCGCAGGCTGCACGGTCCCCGCAGTCGCCGATGCGTGCATCCAGCAACAGGTCCGGAAACTCGCGACGCAACTCCTGTTCGATCCGGTACAGGTTGAACTCGGAGATTTCCATGATCGTCAACGCCGAGGCGCCGAGCCGTGCGACCTGCCGGCACAATTCCGAACCAATGGAACCACCGCCTCCAGTCACCAACACGCGCTTGCCGGAAATACCGGTGCGGATCGAGGTCCAATCCAGTTGCACCTGCTCGCGTCCGAGCAGGTCCTCGATGGCAACCTCCTTGAGCTCGCCAAGGCTGGAACGGCCGGCCACCACGTCGGCCAGCCGCGGCATGGTGCGGAATGGAAGCCCGGTTGCTTCGCATCGCTCGACCACGCGCTGCATCTGCGAACTGCTGGCCGAAGGCATGGCGATGAGCAGCATCTGCGCTGCGGTCTCGCGTGCAAGTTCGCCCATCTGGTCAAGCGTACCCAGCACCGGTACGCCGCGAACCCGCGCTCCGCGCAATTGCGTGTTGTCATCCAGCATGCCGACCACGAGGTAGCGGTTTTCGCGCACCAGCCCGCGCACCAGGGTGTCACCGGCCCGCCCCGCGCCCAACACCAGCACGCGCATGGCCGGCGTGCGCGATAGGAAATCCAGGCGGTTGTCTTTCCAGTAGCGGTAGGCCAGTCGCGGCAAGCCCAGCATGACGGCCAGGCAGACCGGATAGACCACCAGCACCGTGCGCGGCACGGTTGCCAGGCGGTTGTAGATGAACAGGGTAAGGGCAATCAGCAAGGCACCCAGCAGCGCTGCACGCAGGATGTTCCAGAGGTCCGGCAGGCTGGCAAACCGCCACAGTCCCTTGTACAGCCCGGTGACCCAGAAGATCAGCCCCTGCGCAGCGAGCACCAAGCCGACTTCAAGGCCGAACCAGTCCAGGCCGGGGCGTGCCGCCTCCGTTTCAAAGGACCAACGGAAGGAGTTGATCGCGACCCAGGTCAGCCAGACCATGGCAAGGTCGTGCACGACGACCGCAAAGCGGGGATGGATCTTTGCAATCAAACGGCTGCTCACGCTGCGCGCTTCCGGGACCGGCTGACGGCGCGCAGGCAGTACTGCTTGCCGAATACCCAAACCAGCAGGGCAAGCGCATACACGAAACCGGCTTGCGCGGCTCCGCCCGCCGCAAGCGCGCCCGTGGTGGACACGTCATCGGCTTCGATAGCGGCGAGCAACAACGCAGGGGTCACGATCAGCAGGTTCCAGGTCATGTACAGGGCGACCACCTTTGCATGGCTCATGCCGCTGCGCACCAGCCATTGGTACAGATGTTCGCGGTGCGCACTATACCAACGCCGCCCGCCCAGCATGCGTGAAAGCAGGGTCGCCGATGCATCCACCATAAAGCCGGAACAGGCGATCAGCCCGGCATAAATCAGATTGGGCATCGCGGCAACCTGCCAGCCGATGCTTGCCGCGACCAGCAACCCCAGGCTGCCACTGCCGACATCGCCCATGAAGATGCGGGCGCGCGGGAAATTGAACGGCAGGAATCCCAGCGTGGCAGCGACAAACAATCCAATGCGTTGGGCGTCGACTGCATGGCCGGAGCGCGCACAGAGCAGACCCAGCGCCACAAAGACGAACACCGCCTGGAATGCGAGCAGTCCATTGATGCCGTCCATGAAGTTGTGCAGGTTGATCGACCACACTGCCGCGATGCAGGCCACAGCCAGTGCAGCCAGTACCCATGGCATCACCGGGTTGCCCGACAAGGACGGAACGTCGATCAGCAGGATCGGTAGCAAGCTCACGACGACCGCGAGCACATGGGCGCAGAGGCGGATTCCGGCGCCGAGACTGCGATGGTCATCAAGCCAACCCACCGCCGCCACGATCAACACGCCGCCGCCCAGCGACAGCAAGGCAAGCTCCTCGCGCCGAGGCCATCCCGTGACAGACCCAGGGTCACCGACCATTGTTGCCAGCAATCCGGCCAGCACCGCGACGACAATGCCGATGCCACCGCCGCGCGGTGTTGCTACGACATGCGATCGGCGACGCCCTGGCTGGTCGATCAACTGCCGGCGATTGGCGTAGCGAATGGCCAGCCAGCAGACCGTGGCGGAAACCAGGAAAGTCGCCAGCAACAGGATCATCCACGTCGAAAGCGGCCAGGCCAGCACGAGCGTTCCTATTCGCCAACCACACTGTGGATGGGTCGGATCGTGGTCCAGCTCTTGCAGCTCGGGCAGTGCCAGTGGTGGGACTTTGCCCCGAAGCCGCATCGCGAGCAGCGATACATGGCCTGCCCCTCCAGCAGCTTGCGGGTCAGGTCGCGCTGGATCAGCAGGCTTTCGCGTGCCTCGCCCTGCGCGGTATGCAGATTCGCATCGATGAGTGCCATCAAGGCGCGCACCGATGGACGCTGGTGCAGCTGCCGGGTGAGAAAATCCACCGCCGACTTTTCGCCCTTGGTTCGCGAGTACAACCTGGCCAACGCCAGCACCGGGGAAACGCCCTGGTGTCGCTCGGTCATGCGCAGCAGGAATTCCTCGGCACGCTGCATGCGCTGGGCCTTGGCATAGACATCCAGCAGTGGCGAAAGGATTTCCGGCACATAGTCCACGTCACGCTCTGCGACGTGTTCGAATGCGGCGATGGCTGCATCCGGGTTGCCGTTTGATGCCTCGATGTGCCCCAGGATCATGCTGGCACGCACGCAATCGCCCTCGGCGGCACATGCTTCGTCAAGGAACCCCCTGGCCTCTGCCCAGGCCTTGCGCGAACGCGCCTGCTCGGCGAGTTCGCAGTAGAACTGGGCGATGCTGGCCCCCTGGGATTCCCCGGTCGCCGCCTCGAGCTTTCGCGCGATGTCGATAGCCTTGTTCCAGTCGCGCTCATGCTGGTAGATGGCCACCAGGTGATTCAACGCCACGGGCGCCAGGGCATCCATGGCAACCAGATCGGTGAACAGGGTTTCCGCACGGTCCAGCAAGCCGGCGCGCATGTAATCCTCGCCCAGTTCCAGCAAGGCGACGGTCTTTTCCTCGTCGCTCAGGCTGGGACGCGCGATCAGATTCTGGTGTACGCGAATAGCGCGATCGACCTCACCCCGCCGGCGGAACAGGTTGCCCAGGGCCAGATGGGTTTCGACGGTGTCGCGGTTGTACTCGGCAAGTTGCAGGAAGACTTCGATGGCCTTGTCCTGCTGCTCGTTGAGCAGGTAGTTGAGGCCGCGGAAGTAGTTGCTCGACAGCTCGCTGACCTTGGCACCGGACGTGCGCTCGCTGCCGCGCCGCGCAACATACCAGCCGGAAAATGCGGCCACCGGAAGCAACAGGAACAACAGGCCTATCTCATTCATGCAAGGCCATCGCTTCCCGGATCAGGCCGCACGCGCGAAGCCCCTTGTTGGGCCAGTGATCGCCTGAGCGCCCGCAACTCGCGCCGCAACGCACGCACGCGCAAGCCCCAGACCAGCAAGCCACCGAGCACCCAGCCAAGCAGCAGCGCCGCAAGCAGGGCAGCGCCCTTGGGGACCGAAAAATCGATCAACCAGAAATCGAGCAGGATGCGGTCAGCGTTCAAGGCCCCAAAAGTGGCGCCCATGACAACCGCAAGCAGGATCAACACCACCACGCCTAGTCGCATGGCCGACTTCTCCAGGGGACACCCGCGTGCGGGCGTTCATTCGGCAATCAGCGGGCGTCGTCGGAAACCGTGGTGGATCCGTTCACGCGCTCGCGCAGTTCCTTGCCCGGCTTGAAGTGTGGCACATGTTTGCCGGGCAACGCGACCGCGTCACCGGTCTTGGGATTGCGCCCCATGCGCGGCGGCCGGAAATGCAGGGAGAAGCTGCCGAAACCGCGGATCTCGATGCGCTCGCCACCGGACAGCGCATGCGTCATCTGCTCAAGCATGCTCTTGACGGCCATCTCCACGTCATTGCCCGCCAGATGCTGCTGGCGGGCCGACAAGGCTTCGATCAATTCGGATTTGGTCATTGCCGGGTACCCGCTGGTGAGGAAGGTGCCCACGGGTCTCGTGGGCACCGGGAAATGCAGAGCCGACGCCTTTCGGCGCCGACCCGACTTCATCACTCGCGGTTGAACTTCTCTTTCAGCAGCGCGCCCAACTGGGTCGTTGCGCCGGTGCTGCTCTGGTAGTCGTCCAACACGGACTGCAGTTCTTCCTCATCCTTGGCGCGGATGGAAAGCTGCAGCACGCGTCCCTTGCGGTCCATGCCGGTGAACTTCGCTTCGACGGTGTCGCCAACCTTGAAATGCAGGGTGGCATCGTCAACGCGCTCCTTGGCGATGTCGTTGGCGCGCAGGTAACCCTCGATACCGTCCTCGATGTCGACGGTGACGCCCTTCGCATCGACTTCACGCACCGTTCCGGTGAGGATGCTGCCGCGCGGATGGTTGGCCATGAACTGACCGAACGGATCCTGTTCGAGCTGCTTGATGCCCAGCGAAATGCGCTCGCGTTCCGGATCAACCGCCAGCACCACGGCCTCGATCTCGTCGCCCTTCTTGAAGTTGCGCACCAGGTCTTCGCCTGCGGCAGCCCAGGAAATGTCGGACAGGTGCACCAGGCCATCGATGCCGCCTTCCAGGCCGATGAAGATGCCAAAGTCGGTGATCGACTTGATCTGGCCGGTGACCTTGTCGTTCTTCTTGTAGATCGCGGCAAAGGCTTCCCACGGATTGGCGCGGGTCTGCTTGATGCCAAGCGAGATGCGGCGACGCTCTTCATCGACGTCCAGCACCATCACTTCGACATCATCTCCAACCTGCACAACCTTGGCCGGGTTGACGTTCTTGTTGGTCCAGTCCATTTCGGAAACGTGGACCAGGCCCTCGACGCCGGCTTCCAGCTCCACGAAGCAGCCGTAGTCGGTGACGTTGGAAACCTTGCCCACGGCCTTGGTGCCGCTCGGGTAACGGCGGCTGATGGCCACCCATGGATCCTCGCCGAGCTGCTTCAGGCCCAGGCTGACGCGGTTGCGCTCGCGGTCGAACTTGAGCACGCGCACGTCCAGCTCGTCGCCGACATTGACCACTTCGCTCGGATGACGCACGCGCTTCCACGCCATGTCGGTGATGTGCAGCAGGCCGTCGATGCCGCCGAGATCGACGAACGCACCGTAATCGGTGAGGTTCTTGACCACGCCCTTGACCACGGCGTTTTCCTGCAAACGATCCAGCAGCTGCTCGCGCTCGACGCTGAATTCGCTCTCGACCACGGCGCGGCGGGAGACCACCACGTTGTTGCGCTTGCGGTCGAGCTTGATGATCTTGAATTCGAGTTCCTTGCCTTCCAGGTAGGACGGGTCGCGCACCGGGCGCACGTCGACCAGGGAGCCTGGCAGGAACGCGCGAACATCCTTGATGTCGACCGTGAAACCACCCTTGACCTTGCCCGAGATGCGACCAACAACGCTTTCGTTCTTGGTGTGCACTTCCTCAAGCTCATCCCAAACCAGCGAACGCTTCGCCTTTTCGCGCGAGAGCATGGTTTCGCCGAAACCGTTCTCGATGGAGTCGAGCGCGACCTTGACCTGGTCGCCAACATGGATTTCAAGCACCCCATCATCGGTGCGGAACTGTTCGATCGGGACAATGCCTTCGGACTTGAGTCCGGCATTGATGACGACCACGTCGGAACGGATTTCCACAACGGTGCCAAGAACGATCGATCCCGGCTTGAGGTTGGCGATGGATTGGCTCCGCTCGAACATTTCGGCAAAGCTTTCGGTCATCGCGGTTTCGGCTACAGCATTCATTGAGTGATTCCAGTGAAAGACAACGGAGCGACAACCACACGTGATGCCTTGGCAACCACGCGGGGATTGCGATCCACCTGTCAGGGGCATGCGGCTACATGCCATGATTGAAACCGGCACCCACCATGGGCACCGGACCGTTTCCCTCTTGCACGCAATCAGGCGGGACGAACCACCGAAAGCACCGCAGCAACAACGCCAGCAACCGGAATACCGGTGGTATCGATGGTCAGGGCGTCCCGTGCTGGGCGGAGAGGAGCGACTTTTCTCGCTGCATCCCGCTCGTCGCGCGCCTGGATCTCGCGCAAAAGGGCGGCAAGGGTAACATTCAACCCCTTATCCTTCAACTGCTTATAGCGCCTTTTCGCCCTTTCCTCGGCGCTTGCGGTAAGGAATACCTTGAAGGCCGCGTCCGGGAATATGACCGTACCCATGTCGCGCCCGTCCGCCACCAGCCCAGGCGTGCGCCGGAAGCCTCGTTGCTTGTCCAGCAAGGCCGCCCGCACACCGGGAATTGCGGCAATGGCCGAGGCCGCCGCAGCGGCCGTTTCCGTGCGCAATTCGTCGGTGGCATCGTGGCTGTTGACGATGACCCGGGTTTCGCCGCCGTCACCCGGATCGCGGAAGCGGATCTTGGTGGTTTCGGCACAGCGGGTGACCGCCGCCGCATCCGAGAGGTCCAGACCGGCGGCACCCGCCGCGTAACCGACCGCCCGGTACAAGGCGCCGGAATCGAGCAAATGCCAACCCAACTGCTCGGCGACCAGGCGACTTATCGTGCCCTTGCCGGAGCCGGAAGGGCCATCAATGGTGAGGACGGGAACGGAATCGGCAGTCATTCGGCGCGGATCAGGATGGTTGGACTCCGCGATTGTAGCGGGCGCAGGCTTCGCGACCATCTCCTCGTTCGGTCTACAGCCCAGCGTCGTCTTCTAGAAAACTCTGCGGCATCTGTGTGGTTCACTTTTTGCCGTAGGTGGCGTCGTGGTCCGAGGGGATGGCCAGCAAACGAATGAATGCGCCATCCCGATACGCTACGGCTCGGCGGGTCTGGGTGATACGCACGCTGTAAAGGGCCGCGATGCCGGGAGGCGGTTTGATGCTGACGATTTTTTCCCAATGCAAACCCTTGTCCCGGTAAACCTGTTGCCAGTTGAGTTGGCGCAACTTGGCCAAGGTATCCAGAGCCGCATGGCGTTCGACCTTTTGCAGGCCGAGCAAATCACGCTGAAAGACCGGGTTGTTCAGATCCAGGCGAACAACATCGACATCGCTCATCACGAGTCCTTATGCAGGCGCTCCATCAGTACATCTGCTTGCTCATCACTGGCTGGGTGCGTGATCGCCCAATCCAGAGCCTTGCCCAAATCGGCGGCGGCTTGTGGGGTGTGCAACCAGCGTTCGTTGTCCGGGATTACGGTAGCCGTGCGCACCAGCCAGACGCCAGGCTCCTGCTCCTCAAGCAGCACCTGACGCCCAGCATATTGTTTGCCCAGGGAAATCTGACCGTTGGCGCCCACAAGCTTCACGGTGGGTGGCGAAACCGTTCCACTCATACAGCCCTCCACGCACACTTCAAATAGGAAGGCACTATAGCACCAAACCAAATCCGCGCCACGATCCGGTCAACAGCCACAGTTCGCTGCACGGACGGGCGATCCCGGTTCAGGCCCCAGGTAGGTGCAGAAAACTCTGGCGACTCAAAACGTTCACGCGGCCCCGGATTTCCAGACCCGAAATTCCGGGCACAGCGGGTGACCGCCGCCACGTAACCGACCGCCCTGCACCAGACACCGGAATCGAGCACATGCCAACCTGCTACCGGCGGCATCCAAGCAGCAATGGCAGAAACGACAGTCCCTATTTTCAAATGGCAGCGCTTGAGGAGTATTGACCCCTGCCCACGCGCCTCATGTGGCAATACAAGACTTGACCCCGCGCCTCCCGACATCGGCAAATGGCGCTTGCAATCTGTAACCGATTGATTACGCTACTCCGCATGTTCACAATCAAGCAGGCTGACGAGTTCACTGCTTGGCTGTCCAGAATCAAGGACGGCATGACCCGCCGCCGCTTGGCGCGCAGGCTTGAAAAGGCACAGGCCGGAAACCTCGGCGACGTGAAGCCGGTAGGCGATGGCGTGTTCGAGATGCGCGAACACTTCGGCCCCGGCTGGCGCATGTATTACCTCCAGCGCGGGCAGGTCCTCATCGTGATGCTTGGCGGCGGCGACAAGTCCACGCAGGACAAGGACATTGACGCAGCCAGGAAGCTCGCCCCAACCATTCCCTTGGAGTAATTCCCCATGACCAAGAAAAAAACCAAACTTGCCGATCTGAAAACCTTCGACATGGCCGAACATCTGGATAGCGAACAAGCCATTGCGGAATACCTGACCATCGTGCTGGAAGAAAACGACCCGGCTGCACTGGCGGGCGCGCTTGGCACGGTGGCCCGTGCGCGTGGCATGACGCAGGTGGCCGAGGCTTCCGGCGTGACGCGGGAAGCGCTCTACCGCGCGTTGCGCCCGGACGCCAGCCCGCGCTTCGACACCGTCCAGCGCGTAATGACCGCGCTGGGCGTGAAGCTGACGGCCGTCCCGTCCTGACATCGCGCTCACGGCACAGTTCGCAGCAGTTGGTGGATCAGCGGCCGTCTCGGTGCGCAATTCGTCGGTGGCATCGTGGCTGCTGACGATGACCCGGGTTTCGCCGCCGTCAGCCGGATCGCGAAAGCGGATCTTGGTGGTTTCGGCACAGCGGGTATCCGCCTCGCGGCCGGAAAGATCCAAGCCAACCATACCCCCGGCACTGCCCACCGCGCGGCAGAGCGCGCCGGAATCCAGCAAATGCCAACCTGCTACCGGCGGCATCCAAGCAGCAATGGCAGAAACGACAGTCCCTATTTTCAAATGGCAGCGCATGAGGGGTATTGACCCTGCCCACGCGCCTCATGTGGCAATACAAGACCTGACCCCGCGCCTGCACGCCTTGTTGACCTCGCGCCTTGAACCCGCGCCCATTGTTGGGTGGTCTCGCGGGGACGCCAGGTCCCGGCTGTTTCTCCACTGGTAAGACGGAGGGAGTGAAAGATCTCCCTTTACCTCAGGTTGAATCGCCCCGGGTTTGAGGAGGCTTCAACTCTTGAGAGAATGAAGCCATGAACAAGTCATCGAAGTTTTCCCCGGAAGTCCGCGAGCGCGACGTTCGCATGGTGCAGGAGCAGCGTGACCAGTACCCGTCGTTGTGGGCTGCCATCGGTTCCATCGCAGCCAAGATCGGTTGCGTGCCGCAAACGTTGAATGAGAGCCCGGGGTCAAGTCTTGCTTTGCCACATGCGAGCCCGGGGTCAAGTCTTGGAAATTGGGGTGAAGTCTTGAATTGCCACATGGGGAAGGTGGTGTCCTGGACCACATGCACCGTCAGGACCGACACGTACTGGGACACAACCAGCCAGGACCGCAGTCACCGCTATCGAATGGCAAATCCACAGCCGTTGGCCAGTTCGACAAACCCGGGAAACGAGGTGGCGACGTTCGCACAGTCCTCAATGATCACGCCGCCCGATGCAACCAGTCCGCCATGCAGCAAGCCATTTTGGCTAGAACCGCGCGCTCGTCCCAGTTTATGATTGAACCCTCGGAGGCATGAGCCATGCAGCAAACCTACACCGCTATCGTGAAGCAAGACGCGGGCGCCTGGATCGGTTGGGTCGAGGAAGTTCCCGGCGTCAACTGCCAGGGCGCAACACGCGAAGAGCTCTTGGAGTCGTTGCGGGTAACGCTCGCAGAGGCCATTGAGTTCAATCGCGCCGACGCGCGCGGCGCAGCGGGCGAAGATTACGAGGAGTTGGCCGTCGCGCTATGAAGCGCCGCGACCTTCTCGCGCACCTGCAAGCCAACGGTTGCAGCTTGTTGCGCGAGGGCGGCAAACATTCTTGGTGGGTTCATTCGGTGTCGGGTAAGCGTAGTGCCGTTCCGAGACACAACGAGGTCAACGATCATCTCGCACGCAAGATCTGCCGTGACCTCGGCGTACCGGAACCGACGCGGTTCTGAAAGTTCGTTGTGGCGGACGCGCGAAAAGCCCGCGCGCCGCTGAACTCATCCGTTCGCCGTCATGCATCCACTGTCTGCGCGGTAGGCCATGATCACCTTCGTCAAGGCGCCCGCATCGTTCTTGCTAGGCGTGCCACTGGGGTGGCTGTTTATCGTCGGCTTCTGCAGCTTGCCCGGCCTTGCCTTGAGCGTCGCCTGTGGACACAACGCGTACATTTGGGTGGCGGTCCTTTTGCCCGCTGGCGTGGTTGCTGTGTGGCTGTTGTTTGGCATGCTGCATCGGTACGTACGGGGCGCGCATAGATCATGATTCGCCGGCTCCATAGACTGACGGAGCCCGGGGTCAAGTCTTGGAAATTGGGGTGAAGTCTTGAATTGCCACATGGGAAAGTTGGTGTCCTGGACCACGTGCACCGTGAGGACTGACACGTGCGGGGACACAAGCAACCGGGACTGCATTGACCGCTATCGAATGGCAAATCCGCAACCGTTGGCCAGATCGACAAATCCCGGGAACGAGGTGGCCACATTGCTGCAGTCATCGATGGCAACTGGACCTTCGGCGACCAACCCTGCCACGCAGAAAGCCATGGCGATGCGGTGATCACCAGCACTCTCGACCTGACCCGCGGCTATCCGACCGCCCTGAATCACCGCGCCATCGGCATGTTCTTCGATGTGCACGCCAAGCGCAGCAAGCCCGCGCGCCATCATGGCCAGGCGATCGGATTCCTTGACCCGCAATTCCGGTGCGCCGCTGATGCGCGTCGTTCCGTCGGCAGCCGCAGCCGCCACGAACAGCACAGGAAATTCATCGATCATGTCGGCGACCAGTGATTCCGGCACGTCCACACCATGCAAGGCAGCCGAGCGGACGCGCAGGTCCGCGACAGGTTCACCACCCTGCGTGCGATGGTTCTCCTCCCGGATATCCGCTCCCATCAGCCGCAGAACGCCCAAGAGGCCCGTGCGACGGGGATTCATGCCGACCGCATGCAGCAGCAGTTGGGAACCCGGCACGATGCTGGCCGCCACCAGGAAAAATGCAGCGGATGAAAAATCAGCGGGCACCGAAACGTCGGTGGCTTGCAGACGATGTCCGTCTTCCAGACGCGCCCAGCCGCTGCCGAACTCGATGGGCCAGCCAAAGGCCTCGAGCATTCGTTCGGTGTAGTCGCGGGTGGGCTGCACCTCGTAAACCTCGGTGGTGCCCTGCGCATACAAACCGGCGAGCAGGATGGCGGACTTGACCTGGGCACTGGCCACCGCTGGCTCATGCCGTGCGCCATGCAGGGAGCATCCGCCGCGGATATGCAGGGGCGGCAGCCCACCGTCCGCGGCGCTGATTCGGGCACCCATGCGCGCCAGGGGTTCGATGACGCGGTGCATGGGTCGGCGCGACAGCGAGGCATCACCCACCAGCCTGGAATCGAAGGCCTGCCCGGCGAGCAGTCCGGTCAACAGGCGCATGCCGGTGCCGGCATTGCCGCAATCGATGGGGCCATCCGCCGCCTTCAAGCCGTGCAGGCCGACACCGTGCACGACGCGCCGAGCGGATGACGGCGCTTCGATCTGCACACCCATGCGCGAGAACGCGCGCGCAGTGGCCCGTGTATCTTCTCCTTCGAGGAATCCGTCGATGCTGGATACGCCCTCGGCCAGGGCGGCGAGCATGATCGCGCGATGCGAAATCGACTTGTCGCCGGGAATCCGCAACGCGCCGTGCAGACCGCGAGTCGGTTGACTGCACCAGCGCAGCGATGCGCTCACGGCAGCGATTCCAGCAAACGCAGGTTTTCATCGCGCGTGCCGATGCTGATGCGCAAGGTATGGGCCAGTCCGTAGCCACCCATCGGCCGCACGATCACGCCCCGCTCGAACAGCTGACGCTCCAGCGCAGCAGCATCCCGGCCCAGGTCCAGAAGCAGGAAATTGGTTTGCGATGGCAGGATGCGAAAGCCGCGTTCACCCAGCTGCTGTGCCAACCACTGGCGCTCGCGACGCGTGTTGCTGCAAGACGTTTGCAGATGGGCCTGGTCTGCCAGTGCCGCTTCGGCGGCCACCAGTGCCATGGCATTGACGTTGAACGACTCGCGCAGGCGCTCGATCACCGCAACCACGGAGGCATGCGCGACCAGATAGCCGATGCGCAGGCCGGCCAGTGCGTAGGCCTTGGAGAAGGTGCGCGTCACCACCAGGTTGGGAAACCTGTCGAGCAACGGCATCGCCCCGCCGGATCCGGAAACGTCCACGAATTCCCGGTAGGCCTCGTCGACCACGACCAGCGTGTGCGACGGAACCTGCGCGAGAAAGCGCTCAAGCGCGGCATCATCGAACCAACTGCCGGTCGGATTGTTGGGGTTGGCCAGAAAAACGATGCGCGTGTCGTTGCGCAGCGCCGCCGCCATGGCATCCAGATCGTGTCCATAGGGTGCCTCGGCATGGTCTGCAGGCATGGCCTTGACCCGAATGGCGCGTGCTCCCGCCACCGCGGTGGCGATGGGAAACACGGCAAACCCGAATTCCGAATGCACGATCGAGGTCTGTGAATCGGCGAAGCACTGGGCCAGCAGGATCAGCAGCTCGTGCGAACCATTGCCCAGGGCAATGGCGTCGGTCGCGACGCCGAGGTGCCGCGCCAGCGCCCGCTTGAGCGACATGCCGCGCGGATCGGGGTAGCGGATGATCTCGGGCATTGCCCCTTGCAACGCCGCGTACACCTGCGGGCTGGGACCGGATACGTTCTCGTTGGAACCCAGCTCGGCCAACTGCCCGCCGAATTTCGCACGCAAGGCGGGCAGATCATGGCCGGGATCGTAGGCCTGCAACTGGCGCAGCACCGCATTGGCCAGCGACGACGCATCGAAACTCACGGAACCGCCACCGGGTAGGAGCCGAGCACCTTGATCTGCGCAACCCTGGCGTCCAGTTCGGCCAGCGCCTTTTGCATGGGTTCGTCGTCGACGTGTCCGGCCAGATCAATGAAGAACGCATATTCCCACTTGGCCTGGTGCGAAGGGCGCGATTCGATGCGGTTCATCGAAATGCCGTGGCTGGCAAACGGGCTCAACACGTTGAACAGCGCACCCGGCTGGTCCTTGATGAACACCAGCACCGAGGTGCGGTCATGGCCGGAGGGCGGGAAAATCTGCCGACCCAGCACGAGGAATCGCGTGGTGTTGTCGGCATGGTCCTCGATCGGCCCGGTGATCACCTTCTTCAAACCGTAGACCAGGCCAGCGGACTCGCCCGCGATGGCGGCGGCGTCATCCGAATTGCGCGCGCGTCGTGCCGCCTCGGCGTTGCTCGATACCGGCAGCTTCTCGACCTTGGGCAGGTTGCCGCGCAACCAAGCCTGGGTCTGGGCAAAGGACTGCGGATGCGAGTAGATGCGCTCGATGTCCTCGATGCGCCCGGAGCGCGAGAGCAGATACTGGTGCACACGCAGCTCGACCTCGCCACAGATTTTCAGGTTCGAGCTCAGGAACATGTCCAGGGTGATCTGGATCGTGCCCTGCCCCGAATTTTCCACCGGAACCACGCCAAAATCGGCGTTGCCGTTTTCCACTTCCTGGAACACTTCCTCGATGCTGGCCATCGGCTGGCCATGCGCCGAGCGGCCGAAATGCTTGAGCACCGCTTGCTGGCTGAAAGTGCCTTCGGGACCGAGATAGCCGATCTTCAGCGGCTCCTGCTGGGCCAGGCAGGCCGACATGATTTCACGGAACACGTGCACCAGCACTTCATCGCTGAGCGGACCCTCGTTGCGATCCACCACCATGCGCAGAACCTGTGCCTCGCGCTCCGGTCGGTAGTAATCCACGGCGGCGGACAGCGGTCCCTTGGCCAGCCCAACCTGATGCGCGAATTGCGCGCGTTCCGCGATCAACGCCTGGATGGATCGATCAATGCCGTCGATGCGCGCACGCACGTCGGCCAGGTTCATCGCCGCTTGCGCCGGATCATTCTGCTTGCTCATCGCTGTGTTTCCGCCTGACTCGTTGGATCATTCCGCCCTTGCCGCCGCGTGCGGCGCAAGGCTGCAACCGCTCAACCATGCCGTCGCGCAAAGTCGCGCATGAAATCCGCCAACACCTCGACCGCCTGCAACGAAGTCGCGTTGTAGATCGACGCGCGCATGCCACCGAGCACGCGATGCCCTTTCAGGCCGACCAGGTTGGCGGCATCGGCTTCCTGCAGAAACAGGCTGTCCAAGGCCGCGTTCGGCAGGAAGAAGGGAACGTTCATGCGCGATCTCGAATCCGCACTCACCGGATTGCTGTAGAAACCAGACTCGTCGATCAGCGTGTACAGCAACTCGGCCTTGCGTCGGTTGCGCGCCTCAATCGCCGCCAGGCCGCCTTCGCCCTTCAGCCACTTGAACACCAGCGCAGACAGATACCAGCCAAAGGTATTGGGTGTGTTGAACAGTGAATCCGCCTTCGCGTGCTCCGCATACCTGAAGATGCGCGCGATGGGCTGCGGATGCCGCTCCAGCAGGTCCTCGCGCACGATCAGGATGACCAGGCCGGATGCGCCGATGTTCTTCTGTGCACCTGCGTAGATGATGCCGAACCGGGAAACATCGATGGGCGCGGAAAGAATGTCCGATGACATGTCCGCAACGAGAGGCACTTCGCCCACGTCGGGAATCGCGTGGAACTGCACGCCGTGGATCGTCTCGTTGGTGGTGTAGTGCACATAGGCCGCCTGCGGATCGAGCTTCCAATCCGCAGTGGCCGGCACATCGCGGAAACCACCGGCAGCGGAACTTGCGCAAATGCGCGCCCGCACGTGCGGTGCGGCTTCGGCAAGGGCCTTCTCGCCCCACGCGCCGCTGATCACGTAATCGGCAGACTGCTCCTGCCGCGCCAGATTCATGGGTATCTGCGCGAAATGCTGGGTCGCTCCACCTTGCATGAACAGCACGCGGTAGTTGGCCGGAATCGCCAGCAGGTCGCGCAGGTCCTGCTCGGCCTCCGCTGCCATCGCCATGAAGGCGGCGCCACGGTGGCTGATCTCCATCACCGATGCCCGCGCGGATCCCCATTCGAGCAATTCCTGCTGGGCCTGCCTGAGCACGGGTTCCGGCAGGGCGGCAGGCCCGGCACTGAAGTTGTAGGCACGCGTCACGGGGTGCTCCAGGCGAAACGAAGTGGGTGCAGGCTGTCAGGCGAGTCAGGCCGCAGCCATTGAGCGCGCAACGATATGACGCAATGCAGCATGGACGCAAGCCCGAATTGCGCGGAATCGGGGCGTGATTTGGATGTCCAAACAAGGATTGCTATCCAGGGCAACGCCGATCAAGTCCTGCTTGCCCGGGGCGCTCCTGAAAAAGAGCGCATGGCGCCATGATTCCGTTCATGGTTCGACGGGCTCACCACGAACGGTATCCCCTTTCCTGCGCCGACTCAGAGATTCCGTTCATGGCTCGACGGGCCTGTCCTGAGAACAGCCGAAGAGCTGACCACGAACGGAAGCCACTTGATCAGCGCTGCCTTATCGACGCCGGCTGACTTATTCAGTAATTACCGAACCAGAGCAGTCCGGCGATGCCAAGGCCGATGACACCGGCAGCCAGGATCAACCACCAGATGCCCGAGCCATCATCTTCGGGGGCAGGCGCCACGGGATCGGCCATCTGGATGGCGTCCAGTGTCTGGGTGATGGCAGGCGCTTCGTTGGCCGGCGTCGGCATGCCTTGTCCACGAACCGGATAACCCGGCGCCTCAAGAATGAAACGGTTGCGTCCGAACACCAGCTGATCGCCCGGGTGCAGAACCGCATCGTGCACGCTGACGCCATTGACTTCGGTCCTGCCGGATGGCTCCAGGTTCTTCAGATGGATGGCCTCGCTGGACACCACCAATACCGCGTTCTGCGCCGAAGAGTCGGGATCATCCAGTCCGAGCCCACCGCGGTCGCTTCCAATCAGCAGGCGCGCGCCGACGCTGATGGTCTTGCCAAAGTGCGCGCCAGACAGGCCGCGCAGCACGACGCGGGAAACCTCGGTGCCCGGCATGCCTTCGGTTTGACCGGCAGGAACGCGGGTATCGATGATGGCATCGTGGTCCGGCTTCAACACTGCGGCCACTGCATCGAAGTTGACGACATCCCCCAGCCTGAGCAAGGCGCGCTCCTGGATTGGCCTGGCGTTGACGTGGGTTCGCGCCTGCGGGTCCAGCACCTCAAGGATCATGCCGCGCTTGTCTATGACAATCCGCGCATGCCAGGGAGCGACTCCCGCGGCCCCCAGCAAGATGGCATTGCCCTGTGCCGACCCGATCCCGGTGACGCCGTTATCGACGATCACGTCAGCATGCTCCCCGTTGGAAAAGCTCAGACGCATAGGCTACGGATCGAGGGAATTGAAGGCACTTTAGCAGGATAGGCCCGGATCTGACACCTGCCCGGAAAGGTGGGGAACACGCCGTTCCTGCGCTCTGGGCCATGGCGGGCACCACTGCGCAAATCGGTACAGGCACGACGGGCGGGCACGGAGTCGAAAGCACCGCATCATGGCGCCAAGACCATGCATCGGCCAGAATATCGGACCAAGGCCCATGGTCTCGCGCCTGCCCTGCTGCCATCCCGCAACCCGATGGGACAATGCGGCATCCCGGCACCCGCGCGAACCAGCCAACTGAGGACAACTGAATGGCGACAATCGATATCCGCAGGAAGCATGACTTGTCCATGGCCGAGGCGCGCAAGGCTGTCAACAAGCTGGCCAAGTCCATCGCCAAGGAATTCGATCTCGAATGCGATTGGGATGGCAACACCCTGGCGTTTTCGCGAAGCGGCGTCGACGGGCACATCGCTCTGGAGAAAGGCCAGGTCCATGTCCATGCGCAACTCGGTTTCCTCATGGGCATGATGAAGCCGATGATCGAAGGCGAGATCAACCGCCACCTCGACGAGCAGATTGGCTGATGCTGGTTGTCAAATCCTCGGCGCAGGCGCGCCAGAAGCGTTCGGCTTCGCGCATTGGGCTTGCCGTTGCGGGCGGCGGCCCGGTGGGTGGCATTTTCGAAATCGGCGCCGTGCGCGCCCTCGACGATGCGCTCGACGGCCTCGACATGCACGCCCTGGATATCTACGTCGGCATCAGCTCGGGGGCTTTCGTTGCAGCCAGCCTGGCCAACCGCCTGAGCACCGCCGAGCTGTGCCGCATCTTCATCACCGGCGATTCGGACCAGTTCCAGTTTCGCGCCGAGGACTTCATCCGTCCGGCCATCTACGAATACCTGCAACGGCTGGCCGGGGTACCGCGCATGCTGGCGACCGCGCTGGCGGATTTCGCGCGCCACCCTTTCGACTTGAGCATCTCCGACAGTCTGATGCGCCTGGGCAGCGTCCTTCCAACCGGGCTGTTCGACAACTCCGCCATCGAGCGATTCCTGCGCAAGGCCTACAGTTCGCATGGCCGCAGCAACGATTTCCGCGAGCTGGCCAGCAAGCTGATCATCGTTGCCGTCGAGCTGGAAAGTGGCCAGACGGTGCGCTTTGGAACCAGCGGGCACGACGCCGTGCCCATTTCACGGGCAATCGAAGCGAGTGCTGCCCTGCCCGGCCTCTACCCGCCGGTGCAGATCGACGGCAAGCACTATGTGGACGGCGCATTGCGCCATACCGTGCATGCCTCGGTGGCATTGGATTCGGGTGCGGATCTCGTACTGGCGATCAATCCATTGGTTCCGATCAACACCGTGCATGCGAAATCCCAAGGCAAGGCCAGCTCGCCCAATGTGGTTGACGGCGGTCTGCCCGCGGTCCTGTCGCAGATGTTCCGCACCCTGCTGGAATCGCGGATGCAGACCAGCATTCCGCGATACGAGCGCACCTACCCGGACTCCGACTTGATGCTGTTGCAGCCCGATGCGGACGACACCGACATGTTCTTCACCAATGTCTTCAGCTTTTCGCACCGGAAGCGGCTTGCGGAACACGCCTACCAGTCGACGCTGCGCGACCTGCGCATGCACCGCAAGACCCTCAAGCCCTTGCTGGCGCGCCACGGCATCTCGCTGCGCGACAAGGTTCTCGACGATCCAAAGCGCACCCTGCTTGGCACCCTGACCGACAAGCCTCCACGCCGCTCCAAGGTCACCTCCCATCTGCATCGGGCACTGGATGATCTGGACCGGGCCCTTTCCGGCGAGGCGCCCGCCAAGCCTCGGACAAGCCGCAAGGCTCCGGCCGCGCGACGCGCCGCACGCGCCAAGGCAGGTGTCTGACCTGCTTCCATCGATTGCTTGCTCTACTTTCAAACCCTAGCCTGTGCCGCGAAAACCCACTGCTCCACCAATCCCCAAAAGGAAAGCGCCATGACCAAGCCGAAGCCCAAGCTCAAATCCAAGCCCGCTGCAGCCACGGCGACCAGTCCGAAGGCAAGTGGCGGCAAGTCCATTGTCGAATCCGCCCAGCACATCTGGCTGGCGGGACTCGGGGCATTTGCCAAGGCCCAGGACGAAGGCACCCGCCTGTTCGAAGCGCTGGTGCGCGAAGGCGTTTCCCTGGAACAGAAGACCCGCAAGCTGACCACCGGCAAGGCCGAGGAAGCCCGGGTTGCGATGGAAGCGGCGGTTGGCCAGGTCAAGGAGCGCAGCCAGGAAACCTGGGACAAGCTCGAGAAGGTCTTCGAGAACCGCGTTTCACGCGCACTCAATGCGCTGGGCGTTCCCGGCAGCACCGAACTGAAATCCCTCACTGCCCGCGTGGAGGAACTGGCCCGCGAAGTGCACAAGTTGAATGCCAAGTCCGCACCCAAGGCCGCAAGCAAGCCCGCCGCGGCGCATTCGGTTCGACGCATCAAGGACGAACTGGCGGATGTCGCCCGTGAACTGGAGTCCGAACAACTCAGGCAGGTGAGCGCAAAGCGACCCGGTGCATCCGCAAAGGCCTCGCCGAAGAAACCCGCAGCGAAGAAATCCGCGGCCAAAAAGGCGAGCGCAAAGAAGAAATCCGCCCGCTAAGGAAGCTCTGAACAAGTACGAAACTCATTCGTCGCGAGCAAGCTCGCTCCCACAAAATCAAGCAATGGTGGGAGCGAGCTTGCTCGCGACAATACATTGTTCAGACCTTCCCTAAGACTTGAACTGCCGGCACCGGGAAGCCTTGCGCTTCCCGGGCGCCACGAAGCGGCCCGTCGCATGTCCTTGCGACGGGCCGTTTTCATTGCACCTTGCGCGGCGCAATCCCCGGGGAAATCACCAGTGCACGCCACGCATGAGCGCGGCAAAGGCCACCTGCTCCGATGAGGCGCCCTGCTGCTGTTCCTGGCGCACGCCCTTGATTCCCTTGGCGGCCGGCGAATCGGGAAACAGGCGGAATGCCGTGTTCATCACGATCTCGTACGCACGCGGCGCAATGGCATAGAACAACTGCGCGAAAACACCCGTGCGCGTGGCGACACGGACGGGCCGCTCGATGATGGCTTCCACTACCAGGTCGGCCGCCTCCTCGGGACTCAGGGTGGGAACCGAGTCGTACATCTTGGTCGGCGCGATCATCGGCGTCTTCACCAGCGGCATGTTGATGGTGGTGAAATTGATGCCCTGGTCCGAGAACTCGGCCTGTGCGCATCGCGAGAAGGCATCCAGCGCCGCCTTCGACGACACATAGGCGGAGAATCGCGGCGCATTGGTCAGCACGCCAATCGAGGAAATGTTGATGATGTGGCCGCGATGACGTTCGGCCATGCGCGGCAGGAAGCCCATGATCAAGCGCAGTGAGCCGAAGTAGTTGAGCTGCATGGTGCGTTCGAAGTCGTGGAAGCGATCGTAACTGGATGCAATGGCGCGACGGATCGAGCGACCGGCGTTGTTGATCAGGATGTCGGCCCCGCCGTGCTCGGCGCTCACCTTGGCGACGAACTCGTCGCAGGACGCAAGATCCGCCAGGTCCACCCTGTAGGTATGGCAGGTGCCACCGGCCGCTTCGATCTCCGCCTTGGTCGCCGCCAGCTCGTCCTCGCCACGCGCGCACACGATCACCTTGGCGCCGGCTGCCGCCACCTTCATGGCAACCGCCCTGCCGATGCCGGATGTTCCGCCGGTGACCACCACGACTTTCCTGCGCACCTTGCCGGACAGCGAGCGGTCAACAAACAGCGCCGGGTCAAGGTGGCGCTCCCAGTAATCCCAGATCCGCCAGGCGTAACTCTTGAGATCCGGAAACTTGATCTTTGATCCACGCAAGGCGCGCTCGCATTCGCGCGTGTCGAACCGGGTCGGATAATTGATCATGCGCATGACTTCGGACGGAATGCCGAAATCGCGCAGGAACGTATTGATCATGCGCCGCACCGGCGGCAGGTTGGACAGCGCCTGCCTGACCGCGGACGGAACGAAGGCAAACATGCGCGCATCGATCCGCATGCTCATTTTCGGCGCATGGCCGGCATCGGCAAAGATGTTGAGTACCTCGCCAATGCGCCGCGGCGCAGGGTCAACCAGATGGAAGCAGCGGCTGTCCAGCTTGGCTGCATGGGCAATGTGGTCAAGGGCGGCAGCCACCCAGTCCACCGGCACCAGGTTCAGGCGTCCACCTTCCAGACCCACCGTCGGCACCCATGGCGGCAGCACTTCGCGCATGCGCTTGATCAGGCCGAACAGGTAATACGGCCCATCGATCTTGTCCATTTCTCCCGTTTTTGAACTGCCGATGACGATGCCGGGCCGATAGATGCGGAAGGGACGCTTGCATTCCTTGCGCACAATGCCTTCGGATTCGTGCTTGGTCCTGAAATACACGTTGTCGAGCCCTTCGGCCTCCTCGAACATGTCTTCACGGAACACGCCGGGGTACAGGCCGGCGGCGGCAATCGAACTGACGTGATGGAAGCAACCGGCCTTGATCGTCTCGGCAACCTGCACTGCATGTCGGGTGCCATCGATGTTGGCGCTCACCTGGCTGGCTTCATCGGCGGAAAGGTCGTAGAGCGCCGCCAGATGGAAGAAATGGGAGATCTTGCCGCTCATGCTCTTCAGTGATGCCGGGGCGATGCCGAGGCGCGCCTTGCCGAGATCGCCGTTGACCGCCACCAGCCGGTCCTTGTCCGCCCCCAGGCGTTCGCGCAGCGCCTCGAACTTGCCCAGCGATTCCTTGCGCACCAGGCAAAAGATCTTGCCTTTGCGCAACAACAGCTTCTCCAGCAGGTGACGCCCGATGAAGCCGGTGGCGCCCGTCACGAAGTACGTCATTTACCCCTCCTGTCCCGATGTATTGGAGCGCAAGCCCCGGTCTTCAAAGTCGAATTCGCAAACAGCATAGTCGTCTCACCGGCACCTTTGCACCTAGGGAAGGTCTGAACAGGTGCAAGCCCGCTCCCACCTGTGCTGGGGCCCCCCCCCCCCCCCCCCCTCCGGCCCTCCCTGGGCCCATTCGCGTTGACCGTCCATGGGGGCCGTGATAGAACATCGCGGCGCAGGGGCGCGATCAATCAGGCAAACATTCATGTCCAAGCTCCAAGCCAGCTTTGAAAAAGCCGCCGAAGACATCAAGAAGCTGTCCGAGCGCCCCGACAACGATACCTTGCTGAAACTCTACGCACTCTACAAGCAGGGCGCCGACGGAGACGTGTCCGGCCCCAAGCCCGGATTCTTCGATTTCGTCGGCACCGCGAAGTACGAGGCCTGGAGCAAGCTCAAGGGCACCGGCAAGGAAGACGCCATGCAGAAGTACATCGATCTGGTGGCCAAGCTGCGCGCCTGAATCCAGCGCCAGCGAACACGGGCCCTTCGATGGCGCGCCAGACCCGAACCCTGATCCTGGAAACCGCCCTGGTGATGTTCAACACCCAGGGCGAACCCAACGTCACGACCAACCATATCGCCGACGAACTGGGCATCAGCCCGGGCAATCTCTACTACCACTACCGCAACAAGGACGACATCATCGGCCACCTGTTCGCGCGCTATGAGCAGCGCATCGACCAGGCGCTTGCCGCCCCCGACGAGCGCTTGCCGACGCTCGAAGACCTCTGGCTGCAGTTGCACCTGATCTTTGAATGCATGTGGGATTACCGATTTGTCTATCGCGACCTGATCGACATCCTCTCCCGCAACCGCAAGCTGCGCCTGCATTTCTCCCGCATCCTCAAGCGCGCGTCGAACAATGCGGCGGTCGTGCTGAAGGGCCTGGCGGCGGCCGGCATCTTGCGCGCCAGTGCCGACGAGATTCGTGCCACCGCCGAGAACATCGTGTTGGTGGCCACTTTCTGGCTCAATTTCGATGCCGTCCGCCATGCCAAGCAGGAGTCCGGGCAACTGGACATCGGCCGCGGCATCCACCAGGTCATGATGCTGATTGCACCGTTCCTGCGTGACGCCGAACGCCTGCACCTGAATACCCTCGCTGCCGCCTACCTGCGCTGAAACGAAATGCGGCCGCACGAGGCGGCCGCAGTGGCAACGCTTTCAACCCATTTACTTGGCCGCGCGAAGCTGCCGGGAAAGCTTGTCGACGCGCGCGATCAGCGCGTCCACGTCGGCCTTGGACGGGATGCCCGCATAGCTCAGCGCACGGCCTACGCCCTGCTCGAAACGCGATTCGACTTCATTGCGCAAGGTCGTGACCCGCGCAATCAGGGGTGCCACGCGCTGGTCCACCGCCTTCTGCACCTCGCCGCCCAACGAACGACCGAATTTCCTGCTGCGCTCCTGGAACGACTGACCTTCGCTGATCATGCCTTCGAGCACGCTTCCGGCCTGCTTCTGCAGGATGGAGAACGCACCCAGGCTGGCAAGCCACACCTTGCGCATCGTCTCTTCGGGAAGGTTCTTTTCCGGCTGGTTCTTCTTCAATTGCTTGCCCATGTGCTGTCTCCTGATTGGGAAATGCGCCAGTAACCGGCGACCCGTGCAGCATCCTCCGAGCCTATCGAGCATTCACACTACGAGGAGGTCGATTGTTTGGCCGACATCGCCGACCCGCGGTGCATCAGCGCATGCCGCGCGGCTTGGCACTTTCCTGTTGGCGGTCCCAGGCGCGCAATTGATCACGAATGTGGGCAATGCCCTGGCGCCCCAGCGCACCGCGCTTTTCATCCAGAAGGTTGCCATCGAGCAACTCGGCCAGCCGCTGCGCGGTAGGCAATACGGTATCCCATGCATCCAGCGCGGGCAAAGGTCCCGGCAAGGCCATGAACAAGGTTACGCCCGGGGTTTCCAGATGCTCGATGCGCGCCATGTCGAAACTGCCCGGCTTGAGCATGTTGGCCATGCTGAACACGGGGCCAGCGCCGCGTTCACCCGCAGGCATGCGATGGAAGATCCCGCGGTCGCCGAATTCGAGTCCGGCCTTCTCCGCCGCCACGGCGAGATCGCTGCCCCTGAAGACCTGCCCATCGCGGGCGCAGACCAGCAAGGTGATGATCAGTTCAATGGGTGTATCCGGACGCGCGCCAACCAAGGGGCGTGATGAGCGCCGTGAACGCGGTCCGCCGCCACGTTCCAGCTCGATCAGTTCTTCCTCGACCGGGCGATCACCCAGCAGTTCCAACTGCTCGCCCTCGATGACGGGCAAGCCATCGTCGTCTTCGGCTGCGCCATCCATGCCCAGGGTGGGTTCGACACGGCCAGCGGCGGATTTGCGGAACAGGGTACGCTTCCCTTGCCCGGGCTTCTTCGGACGCCCGAACTGGTAGATCAGGGCCAGCACCACCAGCCCCACCAGGAAGAGGATGATGCGCATGTCGGTCGCGCTCATTGCCTGTTGCTCCACAATTGTCTCCTTCTGGGCACTGGCGTAGTCAAGCAGCTCCAGCCAGTTTAGCCGCTTCAGCCAGATCAACCTGCACCAGGCGTGAAACGCCGGGTTCGCGCATGGTCACGCCGCACAATTGCGAGGCCGCTTCCATGGTTGCCTTGTTGTGGGTGACGAAGATGAACTGCACGTTCTGGCTCATCTCGGAAACCAGCGCGGAGAAGCGGCCGACATTGGCCTCGTCCAGCGGAGCATCAACCTCGTCAAGCAGACAGAACGGCGCCGGATTGAGGCGGAAGATCGAGAACACCAAAGCCACCGCGGTCATCGCCTTCTCGCCACCCGACAACAGGGAGATGGATGTCACGCGCTTGCCTGGAGGGCGCGCCATGATGGAAACCCCGGTCGAGAGCAGGTCGTCCCCGGTCAACTCCAGGTAGGCCTGGCCGCCGCCGAACAGGCGCGGGAAAAGTTCCTGCACGCCCTGGTTGACGCGATCAAAGGTGTCCTTGAAGCGCTGGCGGGTTTCCCTGTCGATCTTGCGGATCGCCGACTCGAGGGTTTCCAGTGCCACGCCGAGGTCGGTCAATTGCGCATCCAGATAGGTCTTGCGCTGTGATTGTTCCTCGTATTCCTTGATGGCAGCCAGATTGACCGGTTCCAGGCGATGGATCTTCTGTTCCAGATCGAGCAGGTCCTGGCGCCACTGCCCTGCCTCGACGTGCTCCGGCAGCTCGGCCAGCAGCGCATCGATCTCGAAGCCGGCCTCGATGATGGCATCGGCCAGCGCCTGTGCCTGCAAGCGATGCTCCTGGTCACTCAGGCGCAGGTTGGCCAAATGCTCGCGGCGCTCGGTCAAGGCTTCGACAATGGCATTGCGTTCGCTTTCCAGCGCACGCATTTCCGCATCGCGCTCCTCCAGCGCCTTGCGCGCCTCGACCAGTTGCTTGTCCACCAGCAGGCGCTGGTTGAGGCTGCTCTGCCTGAGCGCTTCCAGTTCCGCCAGCGGATCACCACCGGCGGCAATCTGGGCGGCGATCTCGGCCTGGCGGGTTTCGACCTGGCCCAGCTGCGCGCGCATGCGCGCCAGCGATTGCTCAAGCGACGCCATCGCGGAACGCTTGGACTCGATCGACAGCGCGGCGCGATGCTCGGCATCGTGCGCCTCGCGCGCGTTCATGCGGGCTTCCTCGCGTCCTTCCAGCAGGGAACGCCGGTCCGCATCGAGGTGCTGGCGACGCTGTTCCAGTTCGCCCATCGAATGCACGGCACCATCAAGGCGCCCGCGTGCTTCGCGCGCCTGCTGGCGGTCTGCCTCCAGCTTGGCTGCCAGCTCGGTCAGCTCCACCTCGACCTTGGCCAGCCGTTCGCGCGCGCTGTCCATGCGTCCACGCTGGCTCTGCAGCTGGCCTGCGATTTCCGCAAGGCGCCGATGTCCGGCATGCAGATCCCGCTGCGCGTCGTCGCGCGCCTGCTCGGCTTCAATGCGGGCCAGGCGGGCATCCTCCTGCTGGGTGACCAAGGCGCTGATTTCGGATTCAAGCTCCGCAATGCGCTCGGAAAGTCCCGAGATCTCACGCTCACGCGACAATACGCCGGCCTGCGCGCCCTGTGATCGCGCAATGCGTGCAAATCCGGGGCCGATCCATTCGCCCTCGGGGGTGATCAGTGACTGGCCATCGCCGAGCATCGGCATCGCGGACTGCGCCGCGCCGATGGACTCGACGGTAGTGACGCGGGCCAGCAGGTTCAGCGCCGCGACCGGCCCCCTCGCCTTTGCAGCCAGGGTACCGGCAGGGAAACCCGTGTCGCTCGACGTTGCCGACAACAGGGTCAGGTTCACCTGCTCAAGCGCATGCAGCTCTGTTTCAAATGCGGACGGAGAATCCACCAGCACGGCATCCAGCCAGCCCTGCAGCACCGTCTCCACCGCGGCTTCCCAGCCGACATCGACTTCCAGCACTTCAGCCAGGCGACGCGAGCGTCCCAATCCCAGTCGCTCAAGCCATTCGTGGGCGGTTCCCGCCTCGCCGCCGAGTGCGGCATGTTGCAGGGCTTCGAGCGAAGCAAGCCGACCGCGGGACTTTTCCAGTTCGCTGCGCTTCTCGCTCAGGCTGGCTTGCAGGCGTCGAGCGTTTTCAAGTTGGGATTCAAACGCTGAGCGGCGGCTTTCCAGTTGCGTGGCAAGCACGCCGGTCTTGTCGCGCAATTGCACATGCTCGCCATCCAGCAGCTCAAACGCCTGCGCCAGGTCGGCCAGATTGGCGGTGCTGCGCTCGGTTTCCAGCGCTTGCCGGCGTTTGTCCACGTCCAGGCATTGGCGGTCCAGATAGTCGAGCCGGGTGCGCTCGATCTCGGCAGCCTGGCTGGCCTCGGAGTTGGCCTTTGCGTAGGCATCCCACTGTTCCTGCCATTGGGCAAGATTGGTTTCCGCAACCTGCAACGCCTCGGCTGCCTGTTGCGCCGCCTTGCTCAAGGCTTCACGCTGCGGCGCCGATTCATCCAGTCCCTGCACCAGCACCTGCATCTGGGCCGCATCGTTGGCGATGTGCTCGGCAAGTTCCTTCTGTGCATTGGCGGACTCGACGCGCGCACGTTCGAGCTGTTCGGCCAGGGCACGGTTGTGCTGGATCTGCTGCTCGACCCGGGCGATTTCCGCACCCACCTTGTAGACCTCGGCTTGCACGCCGTTGAGGTGTTCGCTTGCGCCGGCATGCGCTTCACGGCCGGTCTCGATCTGCGCCTCGCGCTGGCGCTGAACTGCCAGCTGTTCCTCGATGCCAAGCTCTGCCTGGCGCAAGGCTGCGGACCGCTCTTCGAGATCGGCCCGACTGTCGCGCAGGTTTGCCGCCTTGAGTTCCGCCTCGCGCCGCTTGCGTTGGTCCTGCAGTGCCTGCCAGCGCTCCGCTGCGCGCGCCTGGCGCTTGAGGTGCTCAAGCTGCTTGTCGACTTCGTCGCGTACATCCTTGACGCGATCCAGGTTCTCGCGCGTGGCCTTGATGCGGCTCTCAGTTTCCTTGCGACGCTCCTTGTAGCGCGAGATTCCAGCCGCTTCCTCCAGATGCACGCGCAACTGTTCGGGATCGGACTCGATGATCTGGCTGATCATGCCCTGCTCGATGATGGAGTAACTGCGCGGACCCAGGCCGGTACCGAGGAACAGGTCGGTGATGTCGCGTCGACGGCAACGGGTGCCGTTCAGGAAATACTGCGATTGCCCGTCGCGGCTGACCAGGCGCTTGACCGAAATCTCGTTGTAGTGGGCGTATTCGCCGGTAACGGTGCCATCGGAGTTGTCGAAGATCAGCTCCACCACCGCCTGCCCCACCGGCTTGCGCGCGCTGGATCCGGAGAAGATCACGTCGGTCAGCGAATCACCACGCAGGCGGCTCGCCGCGCTTTCGCCCATGACCCAACGCACCGCGTCGATGATGTTGGACTTGCCGCAGCCATTGGGGCCGACGACAGCCGACATGTTGGTCGGCAGGTGCAAGGTCGTGGGATCGACAAAGGATTTGAATCCGGCCAGCTTGATCGTGGTCAGGCGCATGGAACGGGGTAACTCCGGGCATCAATTGGCGGGCTGGTCGACAGGCTTGCCGGCACTGTCGGATTGACTGTCGCTTGGCTTGGCCGCATCCGCGGCCTTCACCGCAGATTCGGGGGTGGAGACACTCGCCTCGCTGCGCAGCTTTTGCAGGCGCTGCTGGCTCAACTGGGTGAGCAGGGTCTCACGGATGCTTTCCTTCAGGTCTTCAAATTTCGGCGGTACGAATGGCGAAATGGCGCCGACATGGATCACATGCCAGCCAAACTCGGTCTTCACCGGCACCACGCTGGTTTGCCCGGACTTGAGAGCCTGCAGCGCCTTGCCGAGTGCCTCGGGTAGTTGGCCTGGACGCACGCGCTGGAAAGCCCGCGCCTGCTTGGCACGTTTCGACCACGCGTCATACACCTCGTTGAACGGCTTGCTCAGCGCTTCGCCCGCGGCCTTGATTGCATCGTCTTCCTTGTCGAACAACAACTGGCTGAAGTCGTACTCCGAGGTCCCGGCCTTGGCGATCTGCTGCTGGTATTCGGTCATCAGCACGCTGTCATCCACCTGCGCGCTGTCACGGAACTTGCCCATGGTGGCGTTGGCGATCCCACGCAGTCGGTTGATCTCCACTTCCGCCGAGAACTTCGGGTCCTTTGAGTAATCCCCCGCCTTCGCCGCCTGTTCGAGCAGAATGTAGTCGGTCAGCTCCAGCACGGCGCGTGCGCGCTGTTCAGGCTGCGCCAGATCCAGATTGCGCTCCTTGGCCAGCAAATCGAGCAGGACCTGTGGAACCGCCTGGCCATTGACCGTTTCAAATGCCGGCAAATCGCCGGGCAATGCGGATGAATTGCTGGCGCGCTCGCCGCAGGCAGCAAGCGCAAGGGCCGCACTGCACGCCAGCAGCAGGGAGGTATGAAATTTCCGGGTCATGCGTCTTCCTCAGGGGCGCGCGCATCGATGGCGAGCGCATGGATGTCGGTTTGCATCAGTTCCGCCAGCGCCGCGTACACCGCTCGGTGCCTTGCCAGCGGACTCATGCCATGGAATTTCGGGCTGCGAATGCGCACGCTGAAATGACCGCGACCGTCACGCGCCCCCTCATGCCCGACATGCTTGTGGCTGTCATCCGTGATTTCGAGCAGGACAGGTGCGAGCCCATCCTCCAGTCGGGCGCGGATCGCCGTGATGCGATCGCTCACGGCAACACCTTGCGGAACGGCCGGACATCCACGCGCTCGTAAACCCCGGCCGCCAGATACGGATCGGCGTCCGCCCACGCCCTGGCCGCCACCAGGCTGTCAAACTCGGCCAGGATCAAGCTGCCGGTGAATCCGGCCGCACCGGGATCCTCGCTGTCGATTGCGGGAAATGGCCCGGCCAGCAGCAACTTGCCGTCCAGTTTCAAGGCCTGCAGGCGTTCCAGATGGGCAGTTCGGCTCGCCTTGCGAAGCTCCAGCGTGCCTGGCCGGTCATGGCCGATGATCGCATACCACATTCATCACGATTCCAACTCGGGGCGCGTATGGTAGCCGATGGCCGCCGCCGGCGAATCGACCGGTCGGGATTAAATCCCGTTCAGCGGCCACGGCAAGCATGAACCACCCCTCTCTCGGGCTCCGGCCTGTCCGCAGCTGATCGGGCGCAGGCTGGACTTCCGCCACGGATTGGCTTTACGCTTGCACATCGACCAACCAGCCGCATGAGCCTTTGCCATGACTTGGTTGGATGCGACGGGCGATTTTCCCGCCCCGCAAGCATGACTCGCAGGCTGCAGTTATCCGGAGCAGGTGGAGGTTCCGGGTTTCGTGCGTCGCAGCCCGCCAGCAGGCAAGCCGATGACTATTCCCGCGGCCCGCGTCACGGCTTCAGGTGGCTGTCATCGGATACCGGGCGTTCCGGTTGATTTGATTCAGAGTTGAGCAAGACATTCGGCGGAGCGTACGTCCGCAAATGTCCCGGATGCATGGTTTCGGCGCCTCGTCGCCAGCCACGCAGGACCTGCGCAGGTTTGTCGCAGGCAGAGCAATCAAAGGTTGGATCTGTGCATGACCTGCGCCGTGAGGCGCGTGGCCAGCGGATCGGAAATGAACACCCCAACAGTCCAAATCCAAACCCAGCAAGACGATTCCGTCACCGTGTTTCCGCCTGTCCCGCAGCAGCAGGAGATGCCGCTGGCGATCGTGCGCGGCGAGCCGGTACTGAGCATGCCGCAGGATCTCTACATCCCGCCGGATGCGCTTGAGGTCATTCTCGACGCGTTTGAAGGTCCGTTGGACCTGCTCCTGTACCTGATCCGCCGCCAGAACCTCGACATTCTCGACATCCCGGTTGCCGAGATCACCCGTCAGTACGTCGACTACATCGACATGATGCGGGAAATGCGCCTGGAGCTTGCCGCCGAATACCTGGTGATGGCCGCGATTCTTGCCGAGATCAAGTCGCGGCTGCTGTTGCCAAGGCCGCCGGACGCCGAAGGCATCGAAGATGATCCGCGTGCGGAGCTGGTGCGTCGCCTGCAGGAGTACGAGCGCTTCAAGAAAGCCGCGGCCGACATCGACGAATTGCCGCGCATGGAACGCGACAGCTCGCCCGTCTGCGCATTCGTTCCGGATCGCAACGTCATCCGCATGCCGCCACCGGTCGACATGCGCGAGTTGCTGCTTGCACTCAAGGACGTGCTCAATCGCGCCGAGCTGTTCAGCCATCACGCCATCCAGCGCGAAGCCCTCTCGGTGCGCAATCGCATGAGCGACCTGCTGCGCATGCTCGGCGATGGCGAGTTCCATCGCTTTGAAAACCTGTTCTCCCTGGAGGAAGGTCGCCACGGCATCGTCGTCACCTTCCTCGCCATGCTCGAACTGGCCAAGGAGCAACTGGTTGAAATCAGCCAGGGCGAGTCCCTTGCACCGATCTACCTCAAATCCCTGGCCACGGCCAACTGAAACATCGTGCACATGATCGAATTCGAATTGCTCAAGCGCATCATCGAGGCCGCGATTCTGGCGTCCGGCAACCCGCTGACCCCGGCCCAACTGCTCGGCCTCTTCGAGAACCCGGAGGCGGTCAGCCATGAAGAAATCGCACGCGCCCTCGAATCCCTGCAGGCGGACAGCGCGAACCGCGGCATCGAGCTGGTGGAAGTTGCCTCGGGTTTTCGCTACCAGGTGCGCCACGACGTGCATGCCTGGGTTGCCCGTCTGTGGACGGAAAAGCCCAGCCGCTATTCGCGCGCGCTGCTGGAAACCCTGGCCTTGATCGCCTATCGCCAGCCGATCACCCGCGCCGAGATCGAACAGATTCGCGGCGTCGGGGTTTCCACGAATATCGTGAAAACCCTCGAAGAACGCGAATGGGTTCGCGTCGTCGGGCACAGGGACGTACCCGGAAAGCCCGCGCTTTTTGGAACCACGCGCGGTTTCCTCGATTACTTCAACCTCAAATCGCTGGACGAATTGCCGTCCCTTGGCGAAATCCGCGACATCGAAGACTTCGATCCGCAACTGGCGCTCTCGCCACCCTCTGATGCCCTGCCAATGCTTGCCCTGCCCGATGATCTTCAGCCGGCAGACGGGCACCCGTCGGCATCCACCGATGAAACAGACGAATCCATGAACATCACCCAGGCAGACTCCAGTCCCGATCAAACCGCGTCTGCGTCCGAAGCCGATGCCGACACCACGGAGCAAGGCGCATGACCACCCCCAGCCGCATCGTGCTGTCCCTCAAGCGATCAGCACCGGAACAGGTTTCCGCAACCCTGGAGGAGCGCCTGCACAAGGTGCTGGCAACCGCCGGACTCGGTTCAAGACGCATGCTGGAAAGCCGCATCGAGGCCGGCGAAGTGCTGGTCAACGGCAATCCCGCCACCCTCGGTTCCAGCGTTCACGCCGGCGACCGCGTCGAGATCGACGGCAAGCGCTTCGTGGTCATCAGCGATACCTCCGAACACGCGCAGGTGCTGGTCTACAACAAGCCCGAAGGCATCGTGACCACGCGCGAGGATCCCGAAGGTCGTCCGACGGTTTTCGAAAGCCTGCCGCGCCTCAAGGGGGCGCGCTGGATTGCGGTTGGCAGGCTCGACATCAACACCACGGGCCTGTTGTTGCTGACCACGGACGGCACTTTGGCCAATGCCCTCATGCATCCCAGTTCGGAGCTGGAGCGCGAATACATCTGCCGCGTGCATGGCGAGGTCCCGGACGAAACCATCGAACGCCTGCGCAGCGGTGTCGAACTCGAGGACGGCCCCGCCCATTTCGATGAAATCGAGGTCATCAGCCGTGGTGGCAGCCATTCCTGGTTCCGCGTGGTTATCCGCGAGGGTCGCAACCGCGAGGTTCGCCGCATGTGGGACGCGGTCGGCCTGATGGTCAGCCGCCTCAAGCGCGTACGCTACGCCAATGTCGAATTGCCGCGCTTGCTCAAACGCGGACAGAACGCACAGCTGGATGCAGAGCAGGTCAAGGCCTTGCGCACGCTGTGCGGTGCCACCGAGCCGGTTGCCAACCTCACCCTCGCCCCGGTGATCGGGCAACGCCGCAGCATGCCGACGGAATTCCGCCCCGATCCACGGGAACAGCAGGCCTGGAGCAGCACGCGTACCGAGGAGGCGCGCGAATTCAGCCAGTTCGATCGCATCCGCGACGATGGCTGGCGTGCGCCATCCGGAAACAAGAGCAAGCGCTCGCGTGGCGGCGGTGGTCCTCGGCCTTCCCGCCCACGCGCCAAGTCGACGCCATCGGGCAGCGGTTCCAAGTACGTCGAACCGGGGCTCAATCCGGCCATCCTGCGCGCATGGTTTCCCGACTCGCCGCAGCCTGGCGCGCGCAAGCGCAAGGGCAACGCGGGTGGCCAACGCGGCCAGTCCCAGGGCAATCAGAATCCAGGATTCAACAGGCGTCCCGACGACGGCATGGGCAATCGGGCGCCACGCGGCAACTCGATGAATGACGATTCGCGCGGCAACCGCATCGGCGGCCCTGACCACAATCGCAATCAGAACGTATGGGGAAATCGCGGCAACCCGCAGCGCGAGGGTTCACGCAATCCCGGCAACCGCCATCAGGGAAGCCCATCCAATCGGGCGGGCGGCAACCGCGGTCCCGGTGGCAACCGGGGGCCCGGTGACCAGCGCGGTCCCGGTGGGCGCCATGGCGGACGCAACCGACGCGGACCGGCAAAGAGCTGAATGAAAAACGGCGGAGTTTGCACTCCGCCGTTCTTGTTCATTCCGGACTCGTACTGCAATTCTCAGTCGAGTTTCAGGCCTTTCTTGTTGCTGTCGCGGCGCTTGCGTTCCTTGGCGGCATAGTCGGCCTCGCAGCCGTTGCGCTCAACCATCACGCAACTCAGATAGTCGGTAACTTCCACCAGCACGGCACGAATGGCCTTGCCAGCCGGCGTGTTCTTCTCGCTGGCCAGCGAACCGCCAAAGCCACCGCGATACACACCTACGCTGACGCCACCACCGGAAGTACGGCCTTCGACCGTGCGAGAGAAATCGACCTCACCCGTGGTTGCGTTGACCACGCGCACATCAACCGCGATATAGGCTTCGCTCTTCTTGCCACCGAGCGAGATGCCCTTGAAGCTGATCCCGCCTCCGGTGCTGGCCGTGTTTTCCTCGTACGAGGTCACCGTGCCCATGACCAGATAGTCGGCTCCGGTCAGTTTGCCGATGCTGGCTCCGGTACCCGAGCGGACCCGGCCCGAGGCGGCGAGATTCTGCTCTTCAAGCACGTTTTCGAGCTTGGCGCGTTCCACCACGCGGAAGCTGCCGGTGCTGGAAAGCTCGTTCGACAACATTCCGGAGAGCTCCCAGCCCACTCCGCCTGTCCACCAGGCAGCGCCTGACTCATTCTTGAATTCCGCGACGCCAACGGATGGCCTGTCTTGTGCGAACACGCTGTTGGCAGCCACCAAGCCCGCGATTGCCAAACTGGCGGACACGATCAACTTCTTCATCACTCCCCTCCAAATCAAGCTGGTTGTCTGGCGCCAATCTCCAGCTCAAGTCAAAAGCTTGCCAGACTGGCCAATGGAACCTCGTTGCATCATGACGGGCCAAGCTCGCCAGTCGACACTTCGATCGACGGGCATTCTAGCAGGCGATTTCACCCAAGCGATGCACTGGTCGAGCAGCCACCTGTCGATTGTCTCGCGCGCGTCCTGTGGATTGGCTCACGGTTCAGCAAGGGCCTTCTCTGCGCCAGATACGACAAAGGCCCCTTGCGGGGCCCTTGTCGTATCTGGCGGAGAGAGTGGGATATGTTCGGCTCGTCCTTGAGCCTCACCCTCGCCCCCCCCCCCGCCCCCCCCCCCCCCCCCCCCCCCCCCCCCCCCCCCCCCCCCCCGCCCCCCCCCCGCCATTCGAACCCACGAATGGTTTCCCATTGCCGGTTTTCAAGACCGGTGCCTTCAACCGCTCGGCCATCTCTCCGAAACCCAATTTCCCGTCACCCCGGCGAAGGCCGGGGTCCAGTGACTCTGGCCGTCATCAAGGGGCGCGGAGTTTAGCGCAGCCGCCGTCAACGCGCACAGTCCACGATCAGGCCAGGCGGGTGAGTCCTCCCATGTAGGGCTTCAACGCTTCGGGAACCTCGATCGTGCCATCGGCGTTCTGGTAGTTCTCCATCACCGCGATCAGGGCACGACCCACGGCGACGCCGGAGCCGTTCAACGTGTGCACGAGTTCGGGCTTGCCGGTTTCCGGATTGCGCCAGCGCGCCAACATGCGTCGGGCCTGGAAGTCGCCGCAGTTGGAGCACGAGGAAATTTCGCGATAGGTGTTCTGGCTGGGCAACCACACTTCCAGGTCGAAGGTCTTGCGTGCGGCAAACCCCATGTCGCCGGTGCACAGCAGCATGCGTCGATACGGCAGGCCGAGCTTCTCCAGCACCGTTTCCGCGCAGCGGGTCATGCGCTCGTGTTCGGCATCGCTTTCATCGGATTTGCAGATGCTGACCAGTTCCACCTTCTCGAACTGGTGCTGGCGGATCATGCCGCGCACATCGCGCCCGCCGGAACCCGCCTCGGCGCGGAAGCACAGCGAGTGCGCGGTCATGCGCATCGGCAGCGCATCGGCATCAACGATGCTGTCACGCACGATGTTGGTCAACGGTACTTCCGATGTCGGGATCAGATAGCGCTTGGCCTCGTTTACCGAAATCGAGAACAGGTCTTCCTCGAATTTCGGCAACTGGCCGGTGCCGTGCATCGAATCTGCATTGACGATCAGCGGCACATTGGTTTCCACATAGGCGTGCTCGCCGCTGTGCAGATCCAGCATGAACTGGGCCAGCGCACGATGCAGGCGCGCAAGCTCGCCGCGCAGCACGGTAAAGCGTGAACCGGACAACTTGGCGGCCACTTCGCCATCCAGCCAGCCCTTGCGTTCGCCCAGTTCGACGTGGTCCTTAACCGCAAACCCGAAGGTTCGCGGCGTACCCCAGCGGTGCAGCTCGGCATTGCCGCTTTCGTCGCCGCCGACCGGAACCGAAGCATCCGGCAGATTGGGCAGGCTCAACGAGATGTCCGCCAGCTTCTGTTGCACGTCCGCCAGGGTGGCTTCGTTGGCCTTGAGGCGATCGGCGATGTTGGCCACTTCTGCCATCAATGCAGTCGTGTCCTCGCCCTTGGCCTTGGCCATGCCGATGGCCTTGGAACGGGTGTTGCGGGTGTTCTGCAACTCCTGGGTTTCGACCTGGACAGCCTTGCGCCGCGCTTCAAGCGCTTCGATGGCCGCTGAGTCGAGTTCAAAACCGCGCGTGGCAAGTCGCCTGGCAACATTTTCGAGCTGCCCGCGCAGCAGGACCGGATCAAGCATGGGTGGATTCCATCACGCACCAAAAGGGCGCGAATTATCACCGTGCGCCGGGTGCGGCGGCAAATTCATGGTGTGCTGCGCACGTCCAGCTCTGCCAGCAGGATGGCGATGGCATCGAGTTCCGCGCTGGCGCGACCCGAGCTCGGCGGGCGCCGGTAGTTGTTGAGCATGATGGCAAAGGCAAGCCGTTCGTTGGCGCGGGTCACTGCATATCCGGCCAAGGCATAGGTGAACGCCATGCTGCCGGTCTTGGCGTGAATCCTTCCCTCGGCGGCACTGTTGCGCATGCGCCCGGTCAATGAGCCGTCGACGCCTGCTTCCGGCAAGGCCAGGCGAAATGCACGCGCCGCATCGCTGTCGCCCCACTTCACCAACAATCCGGTCAGCGCCGCTGCCGAAGTCAGGTTGCGTCGGGAGAGACCCGCTCCGTCTTCAATCACCATGCCATTCAAGGGCACGCCAATGCGCGAGAGGAATGCACGCAGGGCCTGGATACCCATGGCCTCGCTGGAACGAAATACCAGCGGTTCCTTGCCGGCAGCGCGAGCGTCATCCGCAGCCTTGGCTCCAGCCATCAGCAACAGGTTCTGCATGTACAGGTTTTGCGAGACCTTGAGCCCGTGGTGAACAACCTCCGCCAAGGGCTCGGACCAGACATCGGCAATGTGTTGCAGGGATTCCGCTTCGGCAACGTCGCGGCGCTGCGGCCAGTAGATGCTGCGCGACTTGCCGCGCACGCTGATGCCAACGCGCAACAGCGCGGCACGCAACTGCTCGGCGGCGACCAGGGCGGGATCCTGCATGGAAAGCCGGTAGTGCTGGGCAGCCGCGTCGCTGGCGATGCTGCCAAAGGCATGCAGCACCGTGTCCCCCGGAGCCCGATACAAACTGATGTCGGTGCGTGCCGGTGCCTTCAATGTGCGCAGGTTGTTTTCGATCTCCAATGCGGCGGGCTTCGGATCCAGTGCAATGCGGGCCGTTGCGCCAGCCAGTGGTGCAGGACGCACCTCGATCCGGAACACGTTCTCGTCAACACTGAGCGCAGAGGCTGGCGCGCCAAACCAGCTTTGCAGGTCGGCGGCCTCCCAACCGCTGCCAAACAGGGGTGACGCAAACCAGCTGGCATCGGCGATCAGGGATCCGCGCACGGACTGGACCCCGGACTTGCGCAGCGCGACGGCGAGCTGGTCCGCCCAATTGCGGCGCTTTTCGGTACCCAGCGTGGGATCACCGTAGCCAACCAGGATCAAGTCACCGCGCAATTCTCCATCGCGCCTCACCTCCTGGGTTGCAAACAGACTGGTGGGAATGCGGTACTCGGGTCCGAAGGTATCCAGGGCCAGCGCCGCGGTGAAGATCTTGGCCGTCGAGGCAGGCACCATCAATGCGTCAGCAGCGTGCGCATAGACCGTCTTGCCGCTGTCCAGCGACACCACGTGGATTCCCCAACCGGCTTCGGCAAACGCCGGTGCCGAGATGTGCGCGTCAATGCGTGCCGCAAGCGTGGCAAGCGAAGAGGATGCCACGATTCCACCCGCTTCCTGCGGCTGTGACAAGGCCTGCAACGGCACCAGCAGGCAGCAAAGCCCAATCCATCGCATCGGAAATCCATTCCACTTCACGATGGCTTGCCCTGCTTGCGTGCATCGCGTCGTGCGGCGCGCAGCGCGGCCAGCTTCTCGCCAATCTTCAACTCCAGTCCACGGTCGACGGGCTGATAGAACTCACGATCAACCAGCGCATCCGGCAGGCATTGCTGATCCAGTGCCACGCCGCCTTCGGCATCGTGGTCGTACTGATAGCCTTTGCCGTAACCCAACCCTTTCATCAAGCGCGTCGGTGCGTTGCGCAGATGCATGGGCACGTCCAGCGTGCCATTGGCCTGCACTTCGGCGCGCACGGCGTTGAACGCGGCATAGGCGGCATTGCTCTTGGCGGCAATGGCCAGATAGATCGCCAGCTCGGCAAACGCCAGTTCGCCTTCCGGTGATCCCAATCGTTCGTACGTGTTCCAGGCTTCCAGTGCCAGGCTCAACGCGCGCGGATCCGCCAGGCCGATGTCCTCGATGGCCATGCGCGTCAGGCGCCGTGCCAGATAGGCCGGATCAACTCCGCCATCGAGCATGCGCGTCAGCCAGTACAGGGCCGCATCCGGATCCGAGGAGCGCACCGATTTGTGCAAGGCCGAGATCTGGTCGTAGAACTGCTCGCCGCCCTTGTCGAAACGACGCGTGCGGTCCGCCAGTACCTGGGTCAGGGTGGCTTCGTCGATTCGCCCTGCATCCGCCAGTTCGCTGGCGATTTCCAGCAAAGTCAGCGCGCGTCGCACATCACCATCGGCGGCCTGCGCGATCAGTTGCAGCGACTGTGTATCGACTTCGAGCTGCATGTCGCCAAGACCACGCACCGTGTCGGCCAGCGCATGCCCCAGCGCTTCGACGATCTGCTCGATGGTCAGCGCCTCCAGTACATGCACACGACAGCGCGAGAGCAAGGCCGAGTTGAGTTCAAACGACGGATTCTCGGTGGTGGCGCCGACCAGAATGATGACGCCACGCTCGATGTGCGGCAGGAACGCGTCCTGCTGGGACTTGTTGAAGCGGTGCACTTCGTCGACAAACAACACCGTGCGTCGACCCTGGGCAAAGGTGGCTTCGGCCTCGGCCAGTGCGGCGCGCACATCCGGCAATCCCGACAGCACCGCCGAGATCGCCTTGAATTCGGCATCGGCATAGCGCGCCAGCAACAGGGCCAGGGTGGTCTTGCCGCATCCCGGCGGGCCCCACAGGATCATCGAATGCAGCTTGCCGCTTTCGATGGCACGCCGCAGCGGCTTGCCTTCGCCAAGCAAGCGACCCTGGCCGACAACCTGATCCAGCGTCTGCGGACGCATGCGCTCGGCCAACGGCTTCAAGCCGTCGGATTCTGCAAACAAGGTGGATGATTGCCGCGAACGTCTGCTAACCATCCTTGCATCATACGAAAAGCGCAGGACGCATTGCCGCGTTCAATGCCATCACCGATCAGATCCGGGCATTGCGCAGGCGCAGCGCGTTGCTGATCACGGACACCGAAGACAGGCTCATTGCGGCGGCGGCGATCATCGGGCTCAACAGCACACCGAAGAACGGATACAGCACGCCGGCCGCTATCGGCACGCCGAGTGCGTTGTAGCCGAATGCGAACGCCAGGTTCTGGTGGATGTTGCGAACCGTCGCTGCCGACAGTCTGCGTGCCCGCAGGATGCCTCCAAGCTCACCCTTGACCAGGGTGATCTGCGCACTTTCCATGGCAATGTCGGTGCCATTGCCCATGGCAATGCCGACATCGGCGGCAGCCAGCGCCGGTGCGTCGTTGATGCCATCGCCCGCCATGGCCACGCGTGCGCCGGCGCTCTGCAAATCATGCACCACGCGCGCCTTGTCCGCCGGTGATTGGTTGGCACGCACTTCATCCAGCGGCAGCGAACGCGCAACCGCATGGGCCGTGGTTTCGTTGTCGCCGGTGAGCATGACCAGGCGCAGACCTTGCTGATGCAACTCACGCAGGGTTTCGGCAACACCCGCTTTCAGCGCATCCTGCACCGCAACCAGCCCCGTGACCTGACCGTCGATGGCCACGAACATGACGGTTTTGGCATCGCGTCGCATGGCATCCGCGCGCATCGACAAGGTTTCGGGAATGGCTTGCGCCCCCACCAGGGCCGCATTGCCAAGCAGGATCGTGCGACCGTCGATTACCCCACGCACGCCCTGTCCGGTGACCGATTCGAACCCGGCAACCTTGCGCTGCGGCACGCCACGCTTTTGCGCACCCTCCACCACCGCACGCGCCAGCGGATGTTCGCTGACGGATTCCAGGGCCGCGGCCAGGGCCAGCACGTCGGATTCCGCATGCCCGGATCCGGCCACCACATCGGTCAGCGTGGGCCGGCCTTCGGTGATCGTGCCGGTCTTGTCGAGAATCAGGGTGTCGACACGGGCCAGCGATTCAATCGCTGCGGCTTCGCGAAACAGCACGCCGGATTCCGCACCGCGACCGCTGGCGACCATGATCGAAATGGGTGTGGCCAGGCCCAGCGCACACGGACAGGCGATGATCAGCACGGCCACCGCATTGACCACGGCGTAGGCAAGCCGCGGTTCCGGCCCGAACATCCACCAGCCAGCGAAGGCCAGCAGCGCAACCGCAACCACCGCAGGCACAAAGAACAGCGAAACACGATCGGCCAGGCGCTGCAACGGCGCCTTCGAGCGCTGCGCCTTGGCCACCAGCGCGATGATCTGCGCCAGCACCGTTTCGTTGCCGACCTTGGCGGCACGCATGACCAGGCTGCCGGTGCCGTTGAGGGTGCCGCCGGTGACGTGATCGCCCTGGGTCTTCTCCACTGGCACCGGCTCGCCGCTCAACATCGACTCGTCGACATTGCTGCGTCCCTCCAGCACCACACCATCGAGAGGAATCTTCTCGCCGGGCCGCACCCGCAGGCGCTCGCCCACGACGACCTGATCCAGCGCAATATCCTGCTCGGAACCATCATCGGCAATGCGATGCGCAATTTTGGGTGCCAGTTCGAGCAAGCGACGGATCGCGGCAGAGGTCTTGCCACGCGCACGCAGTTCCAGCCATTCGCCGAGCAGGACCAGGGCGATGATCACCCCGGCCGCCTCGAAATAGAACGACACATGTCCGTGGGCATCGCGCATTTCCGCGGGAAACGCCGCGGGCAAGAAAAGCGCGACCAGGCTGAAGCCGTAGGCCACCAGCACGCCGAGGCCAATCAGGGTGTACATGTTGGGAGACGCCGACATCACGCCCTGCCAGCCGCGCCGGTAGTACGCTCCTCCCAACCAGACCACGAGAGGCGTGGCGAGCAGGAACTCGGCCCAGCGCAGTACCGTCTGCGTCCGTTCCGGGAAATGGATTCCGACCAGGTGCGGACCCATGGCAATCAGCAACAGCGGCACTGCCAGCAGCGCGGCGAGCAGGAACTTGCGGCGCACCAGGCGCAATTCGCTGTCGTCCTCGATGGCCTGCGGCAATTCAGGCTCCAACGCCATGCCGCATTTGGGGCAACTGCCGGGACCCTGCTGGCGCACTTCCGGGTGCATCGGGCAGGTGTAGATTGCCCCGGGCATCGCCACCGGTTCTTGCTTCGCCTTGCCCGGGAGATAACGACAAGGTTCTGCAACGAACTTCTGCCGGCATCCCGACGAGCAGAAATACCAGGTTTCTCCGGCGTGCTCGGCCTGATGTTTTGCATTGGCCGGATCAACCTGCATGCCGCAGACCGGGTCGGTTTTCATCGCCGCTGAAGCAGCGGAGGTACCGCCGTGGCAGCAACTGTGTCCCGCGTGAGCCTGTTCGTGTGTGGTCATGGCTTGTCTCGTGAATTGTGGCTATACCTATCAAGTCGTCTTCCCGGCAAAAGCCGGGACCCATCTTGATTTCAATCGCATGTTTCTCTTTCAAAGGCCAAATGGATTCCGGCTTGCGCCGGCCCCCCCCCCTTTTTTCCCTTGGGGCCCCCCCAAAGGCCCAATGGATTCCGGCTTGCGCCGGAATGACGGCAAGAACAACGTGCTTCGTCTTCCTCAAGCAAACGTCAATCAGGAAACGCGTCGCCCAAATGTCCGCCAGCCTGCGCCAAGCATCGAGCCAATCAACGGAACGCTGCTCGCAATCCGGGAGAAGTCGAGCAGGCTCGTCATTGCCCGATCAAACGCAGAGGGAAACAGCCACAAGGCCGCCGAAATGACCAGGATCGGAATCAGCCAGGCAAGCGCGAACAGCCGCCGTGCACGGGCAAGTTCGGCCGGGTCGTCGTGTCGCAGTGGTGCGTCGATCACCGCCGGCGCAAGCACTGCCGCCTCGAGTTCGCCGTTGTAGAAATCGCGCGGGGATGGCGCAGTGTCCCCTGAGTCCGCGGCTGCCATGCCGCGACGCTGCGCGGCATCAGAAGCTGCATGCAGATGGCGCAGGCGCAGCGACTTCAGGGAATCACGGATATGGCACAGCCAGCAGCGCGAACTTGAGGACCTGCCTGTGGCCTGGACGAGGGTTCCGGTTTGATTGTTCATGCGAGTGTTTTCCGTTGGACCAATGCGTTGAGGATCGGGCAATCGACGTCTCTGCCCTTGCGCGGACAACTGGACATCAGCTGCGAAAGGGCTTCGCGCATGCGGCCCAGTTCGGCGATGCGGTTGTCGATGTCGTGCAGGCGTACCTGGGCTGCCTGGTACATGGCCTCCACGTCGCCGCGACTGCTGATGGCCAGCAGTTCCGAAATCTCGCCGAGGCTGAAACCCAGGTGCTGGGCGCGACGGATGAAGTTGAGGCGATCAAGCTCGCCTTGGCCGTACTTGCGATAACCCGATTGGGTGCGGGTTGAAGGTTTGAGCAACCCACTGCGCTCGTAGTAGCGCACGGTGTCGATGCCGACTCCTGCGGCCTGGGCCAACTGACCGATTGCAAACTGGGACATGGGCATCTCCGATCGGAAGGGATCGGACCCGACCCGACAACACCTGCCGTGGCCGATCCGATGGCGGCAGCATGCACCCTGGACCTTGGTCCAGAGTCAAGAGATAAATCCCATCCGTTCAGGATCCGCTCAGGTTTCTGGCCCGTCGGTGGCTGCGCCTTTCACGGTCGCGCTCGGCGGCATCTCGTTGCGACCCACGATGATGCGGGCGCTGCGCTGGTAGCTCCAGTACGCGCGCGCCCAATCGATCAGCACCACCAGCCGGTTGCGGAATCCGATCAGGAACCAGACATGGGCGGCCAGCCAGAACCACCAGGCCAGCACGCCCGACAGGTGCCAGCCACGCACATCGACCACGGCCGCCATGCGACCAATGGTTGCCAGGTTGCCAAAATCCCGGTAGCGGAACGACGCCGCGGCCTGCCCCGCGATGCGCGCGCGGATCACCTTGGCCACACAATCCCCCATCTGCTTGGCCGCAGGGGCAACGCCCGGAACCGGCTTGCCCTCTTGCTGCACGGAGGCGAGATCGCCGGCGACGAACACCTCGGGCAATCCCGCGATACTGAGGTCGGCCTGCACCGGAACCCGACCGGCTCGATCCAGCGCTACGCCCAGGCTCTTCGCCAGTGGCGAGGCGGCCACGCCTGCGGACCAGAGCACAGTGCGCGCGGCGATCCTCTGGGGGCCGAGCAAAACCCCATCAGCATCGATGGCACCGACCGGTGTCCCGGTGTGCACTTCCACGCCCAGTCGCTCAAGCTGCTTTCGCGCTTTTTCCGAGAGCGATTCAGGAAACGAGGAAAGCACGCGGGGTCCGGCTTCCAGCAGCAACACGCGGGCCGCATGCAGATCAATGCGGCGGAATTCGTGTCGAAGCGTGTGGCGAGCAATCTCGGCCAGGGTTCCGGCGAGTTCCACCCCGGTCGGCCCGGCGCCGACGATGGCGAAGGTGAGCCAGGCCGCCTGCGCCGCAGGATCCGGCTCCATCTCGGCACGTTCGAAGGCCGACAGGATGCGTCTGCGAATGGCCAGCGCATCGTCGAGGGTTTTCAGCCCCGGCGCGAAGCGGGACCAGTCGTCATGCCCGAAGTAGGCATGCGTGGCACCGGTGGCCAGCACCAGGTAATCGTAGTCATGTGCCTTGCCCTCGGCATCGATCACCCGCTTGCGCGCAGTTTCGATAACGCGCGCTTCAGCCATCAAAACGGTGACATTGCGTTGCCGACGCAGGATGTGGCGCAGGGGCGCGGAAATGTCCGGAGCCGACAAGCCGGCCGTGGCCACCTGGTAGAGCAGCGGCTGGAACACGTGGTGATTCTCGCGATCCAGCAAAGTGATGCGGACCGGCGCACTGGCCAGGGCACGCGTTGCCCACAGGCCCGCGAAACCACCACCGACGATCAGGACATGGGGAAGCCCGGAATCCGCTGGCATGGTTCAGGTCATTCCTTCGCAAGGTCTCGATACTGTGCGATCCGCCTCGCGGTGGCCACTACGGCGCGGGTGGGGTCGGTCGATAACCGAGCAGGCGCGCGGGCAGCAGGAAGATCGCCTTGACCAGGGCAAGGATGCCTTCCATCAAGGAACCCACAATGCGGAACGGGATGGACAGCAGCCAGAGGATCGGCCAGAGAATCAGCAGTACCAGCGCCAGCGGCCAGCACAGGACCAAGAGGATTGCCCAAAGCAGGAAGACGACGAGTGCGCGCATGGGAGGCCCGTTTGTGTGTATTGCAACCTGATCTTGCAGCGGCGGAGGAAAAATCAATCCTTGATCGGAAACACTTCGGCATCCGCCTCGGCGTCACCGACGACATCCACTCCTGCCGGCGGTGAAAACGAGAAGGTGTCGGCAGGCAGCCTGGGGTCGCGCTTCCAGTCGGAGAAGCGGATCTCCGTGGTGTTGCCCAAGGCATCCTCGAAGCGCATGCGGGCCAAATCCGATTCGGCAAAACCCAGCTCGGCAAATGCAAATTCCGGCTCGCTGGCGCGCGAGACCAGCTTGAGCCAGCGCAGGCCGTCCCGTTCGCCCGCCTCGCTGACCACGAATTCCGCATCCAGCTGGCCCAGGTCGGTGAGCACGGTCAAAGGACTGTGCGCTTCCTCTGCGCCCTGCTTGCGCACGCTGACCTGCTCCAGGTCGGGATCGTAGATCCACACCTTGCTGCCATCGGCGACGATCAATTGTTCGAACGGCGAGGTCGTGTGCCAGCGCAACTGGCGTGGTGCCTGCAACATCATTTTCCCGGAGGAAACCTCGCCACGGTGGCCACTTGCACCGGTCACCGACTGCTCGAAGCTGGCGCTGACCGAATGCAGGTCTGCGGAAAAAGCTGCGAGCCTGGCGCGTGCGGAGTCCTCGGCACAAACCGGCGAGGAGACGAGTGACAGCAACAGCAGCGCAAGGATCTTGTGCATGGAGTATTCAAAAGCGGCGTTCGGGGCGCACATTATCAGGCTTGATCCTGAACCGAACGTGGGCCTGTCCAATCGTGCATCGCCGTCGGCACGCGCAGCCGAATTGCCGCGCGCGCCTTGCGGGAAAGCCGGGTCGCTCCCGCTGTGACCCGGCGCACCGATTCAATCAGCCGCGCGTCCTTCGCTGCTTGCCCCCAGGTGCTGATCCACAAGCGCCTTGATTTCGCTCTCCGCAATGGCCTCGCCGGAGACGGCTTTTTCCGCCAGATTGAAAAACAACTCCGCGCGCGGTTCGCCGTTGGGTTCCGGGCTCAGCTTGAATCGTGGCTTGCTCGCCATGGCCGCAGTCCATTCCTGGCGAACGCTGGACCAGAATGCCCGGGTCTTTTCCCAGTACGTGCGGCCAGCGCTGAAGTCGTAGTCCGAGATGCGCTTGTAGCTGTTGATACCATGCTCCCGCGCGAGCGCATGCAGGCTGCCATCGGCATCACGTTGAATCTTGGTGTTGTCCTGCTCGTGTACCCAGCCGGAGGGTGTCAGCGTGTGGCGATTGACCACGTCGAGCAGCTGGTAGTCCTTGCGCTTGCTGTACTCGCGACGCGGCAAGGGTCGCCAGCTGCGATCCGATTCCCACGCATCGGCATCCGCCGCATGTGTCCAGCGACCGATGCCGCCATAGCGCGGCGCATCGTCCACTTCGTAAACCGTTTGCGACCAGATCCCGCGGGCGGCTTCGGCGGGAATCAATTCGTGCGCGAACTCGCCATGGCCCCGATAGCGCAGCACGCTGGCGGGTTCGAACTGCCAATCCTGGCGCCAGTGCTTGACCACGATGTGGTCCTTGCCCATGACCAGGATGTGTTGCAGTGAAATGAAGCGGCCATCGTCGGCGACCACGGTCACCCATTCGGTTCCTCCACTGCGCTGGGCCGCATGCGGGGCATAGCCTGGAGCCAGCGCCGCGGTTTCATCGAATGCGAAGCGCACGCGGAATTCGCCGGCCATGGCCAGGATGCTCCGACGGTCGCACTCGAATGCCGCCTCGGGCGTGGTCGGCAAACTCGCGCAGGGACGCTCGTAGGCAACCGGTGCAGGTTCGGCCAGGGGCGCCGGCTTTGCCGAGTCGGGCTTCGTGGTGTAGCCGGAACATGCCGCGAGTGCGCAAATCGCGGCAACGCAAATCAACAGGCGCATGGTCTTCTCCATCAGACTGAATACAAGGGTGTCACCAGCTCTGCCCCTTCCGACCGCGCGATAGCGTGTGCCAGATCCAGACCGAGCAGCGACAGACGCAGCGGCGGCCTGGCATCCAGCGTATCCATCCAGGGCAGGCGTTTGCGTTCAAAGGCGAGCAGACGCGCATTCCAGCTGGCGCCAAAACGGGCAAATGCGCTGCGCAGGAAAGCGCCATGCGCGTGCCAGGCGGGCACCTGCGGCGGGCATTTCGCGGGCGCAATGCGCGCGGTCAACTCATCCCAGGCCAGGTAGTCGGTGTCCGGAAGCAGGTAGACCTTGGCACGCGTCTCGCCGCGTCCATCACGCAGACACAACCATTCGCGCGGTCCATGCGGGGTGACGGTGCTGCAGGCGGCGACGTCGCGGCAACTGGCCAGGGTGCGCAGCGCCGGATGATCCAATAGCAAAACACCACGGGCACCGATTTTCACTTCGTCCGTGGCGTGGCGCCGCTCGCGCCGCTCAAGCCAGAGCACGGAACCGAGTTTGGGCAGCGCCTCGACCAGGTCCTGCAATCCGGGATTGCCGGTCCGGCTGTCTGGGCCTTGTCCGGGCAACCGGTTCCGGCGATTCCGTCCACGCATCTTCGGCGGCCGCGAGCAACGGCCAGGCAAGCGATTCAGTGTCGAGGGGACGATCACTCATGGTCGTACTCCGCATCGCGATCAGAATGTGGTGCGCAAACCAAGGCGAATGGCGCGACCGGGGGCGCTGTACAGGTCGATGTTGGCGCGCTCGGAGAAGCCGGCAACCGTGCCCCAATCCCAATAGCGACGATTGCCGATGTTGGTCAGGGCACCGAACAGCTCCAGGTGCGGCATTGCTTGCCAGTGCGCGTAGAAATCGATGGTCGCGTGTCCTGGCGCCTCGAACAGCGGCGCCGGCGGCGGTTGCGTCGGATCGATCGAGGTCGAAGGCTCCGGCAGGCGATCCTTGCGCCCCACCATGCGCGTGATGAGTTCAGCCCCCCAGTTTTCGCCCTCGTAGGCCAGGCCGAGTACGGCGGTCATGGGATCGACGCTGACCAGCGGTTCATCCGCGCCACGATCATCGCCACGCGCATGGGCCAGGCTGCCCTTGAGCATCCATCCATCCAGCGCGTCGTTGAAGGAACCCAGTTCAAGTCCAAAGCGCGCCTCCGCGCCCCGGATGCGTACCCGTCCCACATTGACCGACTGGAACAACATCAGTCCGCTTTGCGGGTCCACGCCGACGAAGGACATCGACTCGATGAAATCGCGATACCGGTTTTCATAGGTCGACACGCTGAGCCAGCCGGATGCTCCCTGCGCGCGCAGGCCGATTTCGAGACCGTTGCTTGACTCCGGCTTCAAGTCGGGATTCGGCATCGAGGTATAGCCGAAGGCCAGGTTGGTGAAGCCGAGGTTCACATCGTTGTAGGGCGGCGCGCGAAAGCCATGCGCGTATTGCGCAAACATCGATACGGATGGGTTCCAACGCCAGATCATGCCCAGCTTTGGCGACCAACTGGTGCTGTTCAAACCGTCGACTGCCACACCCGGATTGTCCTCGGCAAAGGTCGCGTCAACCTCCGGATCAAGGCGGTAATGGTCAACGCGCAAGGCCGGAATCAGGCTCAGGCGTCCGTCCAGCAAGCCCATTTCATCCTGCACGAACAATGCGGCATTGGTGGTCTTGCTCTTGGGGAAGTCGCGCACCGGATAAACGTCGGGCATGACCACATTGGACATGGCACCGGTGGTGAGATCCAGTTGCCAGCCGTCGCGCAATTCATCCGTGCTGGTGCGGGTCAGGTCGATGCCGTAGGTGATCGCGTGATCAACCGATCCGGAGCTCAACGCCTTGCGCGCGCTCGCCTCGACTCCCAACACTTGTTGCTCGAACTCGAAGCGGCGAAAGCGTCGATTCGGATTGACCGGACCTTGCGCAGTCACCGTGACACGGTCTTCAAAGGAATCCTGCGTCGTTGAACTGCGCTGAAGATTGACGCGCCAGTCCAGCGAATCGGCGAGTGGCGAGGAGAGCGTGAACTCCTGGTCGAAGCCAAGGCGCAGGCGCTCGCGGCTGTCGTCACCGAGCAAGGCGGTGGTTGACGCGCCGGTGAGCGGGTTGCGCAGGCGGCTGCTGAGTACATCGGTTTCCACATCGCCACGCTCGCCATCGAACGACAAGCGGTCGACACGCCCGGATGCGGAGGTATGCACGTACTTGGCCAGCACTGCATCGCTGCGCGTGTCCTGCGGATTCGGTCGGGTTCGCGTGGAGTCTGCGCTGTCGATTTCCCCGCGGTTGTTGCGCGCTGCCCCTTCACGATGCGTGGCCACAAGCACCAGGCCATTGGCCTGCGAGCCGGCCGCCCAGGTTCCCGTCAATGCACTGCCACGATTGGCACTGTCATACAACAGCTTGCCCGACAGATACTGGCCACCTTGCGGCCCCACGAAATCGACCGGATCCTTGGTCACGTAGCTGACCACGCCGGCGAGTGCGTCGGAACCATACAAGGACGATGATGCGCCGCGGATGATCTCAACGCGCTTGAGCACATCAACATCGACCACGTCGCGACCCGCGCTGGAAAAGCTGCCGATTTCGAAACTGTCGGGAATCGCCACGCCATCCAGTTCGATGCGCACGCGATTGCCGCTCAAGCCGCGGATGGAGATCCCGCCCTGGCCGAAGCGACCTCCGCCCACTGCACTGCCGCTGGCCGACACGCCAGGCTCATAGCGCAAGAGGTCGGCAACGCTCTGGCTTTGGCGGCGATCGACTTCGGCTGCTTCGATCACGCTGACTTCATTGGCAACGTCCTTCTGGGCGCGCTCATTGAGCGTTGCGGTGACCACGATGCGGTCCAGCTCGCTGAGCACGGGTATTTCGGGGACGCGGGTTTCCGCATGGCTTGCGCCCGCGCAGATCAGCATGGCGGGAATGCCGGCGGCGGCGAGTTTGGGCATGGAGGGTTCCAGGGCAGCCGATGAAATGGGTATGCAGCTGGCTGGCTATGAACCGGGATGGCGGGCGGTTCTGGCTGGCGTCGTTGGAGTGGTTGCAGGCGGCATGCGCCGCGGCTGCTATTTGGTGAGTATCAGCTTGTCATTGCGCGTCAGGTGCAGGCGGTATTCCTGGCCGGCGTGTTCAATGAGCAGATCGCGCCCGCCACGCAAGAGGTTGTGGCTGTTGATTCGTGACGCAGTTGTCACGCCGCTCGAACCGGTCGGCTGCCGTTGCACGGCCGGATCGACTGCCGCTGGGGTGGAGCCAGACTCGAACATAGGTGTCTCCGTCGTGGTGGTCGATTAGATGATAATGATTCGCATTTGCGAGTCAACTGTTTTCTGCCATCTGGCCGCAAATCGGCACAGGTTCGTCGGGAAACTTTGATTTTGTTCGTCATCCCGGAATCGCGAAGCGATATCCGGGATCCAGTGACTTCTCCGCTCAATAAGTTGCAACAGAGTCAATTCGTCCGTTGGGTTATCTGCTGCGTCGATGTTCGATTCGGCAAGCTGCCTGCGCAGTCCGCTTTCGGGGGAACGACGAAAGGTGTGGTTGATCAGAGTTTCACCAGCCCGCTGCCACGCCGCACATGCAAGTCAAGAAGCCCACCTTCCATTCGATTCATTCTTCACAACACCACGAGCGCATCCGAAGTACCGGCAACCTCCGCTTTGCAAGCTGATCCGCGTCGCCGGGGCTCCCCGCATGCGGTACGGCGCGGTCGGTGTTTCCCGCAATGGCAGCCGCGCGCCACCGCATCCGATTCCCATGCCACCGCCGGCGGATCACATTGACAGTGGCAAGCGTCATGCGACCGGATCAAAATGGCGAAAGCCTGAGCCGGCAGGCCAGCCATTCACGGATCAGGCCAATCCGGTGCGACCGAATGTCGCGGTGGCCGGGCGCGGCGACTTGACGCAGGTCAGTTGCGGCAGCGCGTCATGGGCGGAGAATGGTCTTTTTCTGGAGTGCGCAATGCCGAACACGGAAACCTACAACGATCAAGTCGTGCGGCTGTTCCTGCTTGCCGCCGCCGTCTGGGGAATCATCGGCATGTCGGTCGGCGTCTGGGCCGCCGCCGCGCTGGCCTGGCCGTTCTGGAACTTCGATGTTCCCTTCCTGACCTTCAGTCGCCTGCGTGCTGACCACACCTTCGGCGTGATCTTCGCCTTTGGTGGTTCGGCCCTGATGGGTACCTGTTACTACGTTGTGCAGCGCACCGGACACACGCGGCTTGCGCTCGGACGACTGGCGAACTTCACCTTCTGGGGTTGGCAGCTGGTCTGCGTGCTGGCCATGGTGACCATGCCGTTGGGCATCACGCAAAGCAAGGAATACGCCGAACCGGAATGGTTCATCGACATCCTGATCGCCGTGGTCTGGGTTTCCTTCGGCACCGTGTTCTTTGCCACGCTGGCCAAACGCCGCATTCGGCACATCTACGTCGCCAACTGGTACTACGGCGCCTTCATCATTGCCGTCGGCCTGTTGCACATCGTCAACAACCTGGCCTTGCCGGTGTCGCTCACCAAGTCGTACCCGATCTACTCGGGCGTGGTCGATGCCATGGTGCAGTGGTGGTATGGCCACAATGCGGTGGCGTTTTTCCTGACCGCGGGCTTCCTCGGCATGATGTATTACTTCGTGCCGCGCCAGGCCCAGCAACCGCTGTGGAGCTACCGCTTCTCGATCGTCAATTTCTGGGCGCTGATTTCCGTGTACATGTGGGCAGGCTCGCACCACTTGATGTACACCGCGCTGCCCGACTGGGTGCAGTCCGTCGGCATGGCGTTCTCGCTGATCCTGCTCATGCCCAGTTGGGGTTCCGCAGCCAACGGTCTGCTCACCTTCAACGGCTCCTGGCACAGGTTGAAAACCGACCCGGCCGCAAAATTCATGGTGATCTCGCTGGTTTTCTATGCCGCATCGACGTTTGAAGGCTCGATGATGGCGATCAAGACCGTCAACGCGCTTTCCCATTACACCGATTGGACCGTGGCCCATGTGCACTCCGGCTCGATCGGTTGGGTTGCCATGATCACCATCGGCTCGCTCTACGCGATGGCGCCGCGCGCGCTGGGTCGCCCCGCGATGCACTCGGTTCGCGGCATGGAACTGCACTTCTGGCTGCATGTTGCGGGTGTGTTGCTCTACATCCTCGCCATGTGGATCGCCGGCGTCACCGAAGGACTGATGTGGCGCGCCACCGAAGCCAATGGGTCGCTGACCTACTCGTTCATCGACAGCTTGATTGCGATCAAACCGCTGTACGTCGTGCGCTGGCTTGGCGGAATGCTGGTACTGGCCGGAATGGTGGTGATGGCGTGGAACCTCTGGCATACCGCAGCGCATGCGCGTGCCAAGCTGATCACGCCCATCCCCGTTCCGATTCCGGAACCCGAACCCCATCAGGTTCCAGCACCGCTGCCGGCAACCATTTGATGCGCGCGATCAAGAGCGCCGCATCACTGGGATTTCAGCGGCGTGCAGGACATCGATTCATTCAAGGCCCATAACGGCCATCCGCGGAGTTGCACATGCGCGAGTCCATTCGCGCTGTTTGACCCAGGTTACCGACAATTTGCGCAACACCGTTTCGTTGCGGATAAAAAAGAGAGATCTTTCTCATGGCAGGCGGATACAAGTATTTTGAGGCGATCGAGAAGCATGCCGGTCTGCTCGGCATCCTGACGGCGATCATGGTCTCCATTGGCGGACTGGCCGAGATCACGCCCTTGTTCATGGCCGCCAATACGGTCAAGGCGGCCGATGGCATCAAGCCCTATGACCCCTTGCGCCTCGCCGGCAAGGACATCTACGTGCGCGAGGGCTGCCATCTTTGCCATTCGCAGATGGTGCGTGCACTACGCGCCGAAACGGAGCGTTACGGTCCGTACTCGGTGGCAGGTGAATCGGTCTACGACCGTCCATTCCAATGGGGCTCCAAGCGCACCGGTCCGGACCTTGCCCGCGTTGGTGGCAAATACAGCGACGAGTGGCAGCGCGTACACCTGATCGACCCGAGATCGGTCGTGCCGGATTCGAACATGCCGGCCTACGCATGGCTTTCAAACGCCATGCTCGACGTCGCCGATATCCAGGCGCGCATGCGCGTGTTGCGCACACTCGGCGACCCCTACAGCGACGAGGACATTGCCGGCGCCAAGTCCGCGCTGGAAGGCAAGACGGAAATGGATGCCATGGTTGCCTACCTGCAGGGCCTGGGCGTCAATCGCCCCGCTGAAAGCGCGACAGCAGGCGGAGCGGCGCCATGAGCATCCAACCTTTCTGGGGCAACCTCATCGGCGTGTTCACCGTGGCCATCATGCTCAGCTTCATCGGTATCTGGGTCTGGGTTTGGCACTCACGGCACAAGCAAAATTCGATGCGCTCGCGCGCCTGCCAATGAATGACGGGGAATCGCCATGACGCCGTTCTGGTCTGCCTGGATCATGTTTCTGGTGGTACTCAACCTGGGGATCACCCTGTTTCTTTTCCTTTGGGGTCAGCGCGTGGCAATCCCGACACTCGCCGATGGCACCAGCGGTCACGTCTGGGCCCACGGCGTGTTGAAGGAAGGCATTCGCAAATTGCCCCTGTGGTGGGTACTGATCTCCCTTGCGATGTTCATCACCGGCTTTACCTACCTTGCGCTCTACCCGGGTTTCGGATCCTTCAAGGGCATGCTTGGATGGACAGCCCACGGCGAGTTGGCCACAGACCTTGCGGCGAACCGCAGCAAGCTCGATCCCCTGCTCCAGCGGGTTGCGGTGCAACCAGTCGAGACCATTGCCCGTGATGCCGAAGCCACGCTCGTCGGCCAGCGCCTGTTCATCGACAACTGCGCGGCTTGTCATGGCAACGAAGGCCACGGCAATCACCTGGTTGGCGCACCCAACCTCATCGATGGTGATTGGCTGTACGGCGGCAGCGGTGATGCCATCCTCGCCAGCATCCAGGATGGCCGCATGGGCGTCATGCCCCCGATGGGCGCAAGTTTTGACGCGGCCACGGTAGACAATCTCGCCAACTACGTGTTGAGTCTTTCCGGTGCCGACCACTGGCCGAGCAAGGCCGCTGCGGGCCAGGCCTCTTTCGCATTGTGTGCGGCCTGCCATGGACCGACCGGCACCGGCAACCAGGCCCTGGGCGCGCCCGATCTGACCGACCACGTCTGGCTGTATGGCGGCGACAACGCGGCCATCGAGCGCACCATTCGCGACGGGCGCAGCGGCGTGATGCCCGCCTGGCGCACTCGCCTCAGCGACACCGACGCTCGCATGATCGCGGCATGGGTTTATGAGCAATCCCGCAGCCAAGCACGCTGAGTGCGCGCAACAAGCCTGGTATCGCCAGCCGATCCTCTGGCTTGGCATCGTGGTGTTTGCCGCTTCCCTTGCGGGATGCATCTGGATGATCGTGCTCGGCAGCCAGCACGCCGACCAACCGCTGCCCAATGCGGGCGCTGCCCTGATGAAGATGCAACTGGAACGACCGGCTGATCCGCCGGAGCCCGCATCCGATCCGCCGTGAACGCGGCCTGCTGGCATTGTGGAGAAGCGCTGCCCACGGGCGAACAATTCTCCGCAACGGTTTCCGGTCAATCGCATCCGGTGTGCTGTATCGGCTGTCGAGCCGCCGCCGAGTGGATCGACCAACTCGGACTGGCCGACTATTACCGTCTGCGCAGCGAGCCGGCACTGCGTCCCGCAGCATCGCCCAACGACGCGGCAAGCTGGCAACACGCCGAACTCGACCGTCACCTCGTGCGCGAACTGGACGGCGGCAAGCAGGAAGCAATCATGCTCATCGACGGCGTGCGCTGCGCCGCCTGCGTGTGGTTGATCGAGCGCGCCCTGGGAGTCGTGCCCGGCGTTGAAAGCGTGCAGGTCAACGCCGTGGCACGACGTGCGCGCGTGACCTGGGAATCGGCCCGATGCAGCCTGGCCAACATCATCGAGGCATTGCAACGTGCCGGATACCGGGCATTGCCCCTGGATGCCCGCGCGTTTGCCGACAGCCGTCGTGCGGAGTCGCGCAGCGCGCTGAAACGCCTGATCGTCGCGGGATTCGGAGCGATGCAGGCCATGATGTTTGCCAGCGCGCTGTACTTCGGCGTCTTCGATGCGAACGATGCGGGCACACGCGATCTGTTCCGCTGGTTCGGCCTGATGGTGTCCTCGCCGGTGGTGCTGTATTCGGCACAACCCTTCTTCGCGGGCGCCATGCGCGCGCTGCGGGCGCGCCGCCTGGCCATGGATGTGCCGGTGGCACTGGCCATCGCCATCATCTACGGCGCCAGCATCTTCGAGTCCCTGCGTGGAGGCCACGAAGTTTATTTCGATTCGGTGAGCATGTTCGTGTTCTTCCTGTTGCTTGGGCGCCATCTGGAAATGCGTGCACGCCACCGCGCCGGAGACCTCACCGATGCCTTGGCAAAATTGACCCCCGCCTACGCCGATCGCGTGGCTGCCGACGGCAGCATCGAGCGGATCAGCGCATCCGCACTCGCCGGCGGCGACCGGGTCAGGATTGCAAGCGGCGCCGTGGTGCCCGCCGACGGCATCCTGCTGGGCAATCCCTGTCGGGTTGACGAGTCCATGCTGTCGGGCGAATCGGCGGCGGTCACCAAGCGGGCGCAGGATCCGCTGGTGGCAGGTAGCGTGGTGCTCAGTGGTCCCGCAGACATGCAGGTGCAGCGCGTTGGCGCAGACACCGTTCTCGCGGCCATCGTCGCCCTGGTATCGCGCGCACAGAGCGAGCGGCCACGCCTGGCGCTGTCCGGCGAGCGCGCCGCAGCGCGCTTCGTCGCACGCGTGCTGGCACTGGCATCACTCACCGCGATTGGCTGGAGCGTGGTCGATCCATCACGCGCCTTTGCCGCGACCCTGGCCGTACTGGTGGTGTCCTGCCCATGCGCGTTTGCGCTTGCGGTTCCTGCGGCACTGACCCGCAGCCTGGCCCTGCTCGCCAGACAAGGCGTTCTGGTGGTGCATGCAGACGCCATCGAGAATCTGGCCATGGCCACGCATGCCGTGTTCGACAAGACCGGAACACTCAGCGAACCGAAGATGGAAATCCATCACGTCGACGCGCGGTTTGCCAAAAACGACGCGCTCGCGCTGGCGGCAGCCCTGGCGCGCAACAGCCATCACCCGGTTGCGCGTGCCATTGCCCAGGCCGCAGCGGGTGTGCCCGCCGCACAGGTCGGGCAGATCGAGGAAGTCGCAGGAAGCGGCGTGCGTGGCACGTTCGCAGCACACGATCTGCGGCTCGGCCACGCTGCCTTCGCATTGCCCGCACACGCGCCCGAACCGAGCCTTGCGGATGCGGTCGTGCTTGCGGATGAAACCGGTGTCATTGCCGAATTCCACATGAGCGAACAGGAACGATCCGGCGCGCGCGCCGCGATTTCCGCCCTCGCCTGTCTTGGCGTCAGCGTCGAGATCGCCAGCGGCGACGTCGAAGCCCGTGTCGTGGCGATGGCCCGCAAGCTCGGCGTCGATCACCATCACGCGCGCCAGACACCCGCCGACAAGCTCGATCGACTGAACGCATTGCGTGCCAACGCGGCATGCGTGATCGCCGTGGGCGACGGCATCAACGATGCCCCCGTACTGGCGGGTGCCGACGTCGCGGTCGCGATGGGCAACGGCAGCGACCTGGCCCAGGCATCCAGTGACATCGTGCTTTCCGCAACGGACCTCACTGCCCTGCCGCGTGCCATCGCCCTCGCCCGCGAGACGATGACGGTACTGCGTCGCAACCAGCGCTGGGCGCTGGCCTACAACCTGCTCGCGATTCCATTTGCCGCGCTGGGATTCGTACCGCCATGGCTTGCCGCGCTGGGCATGTCGCTGAGCTCGCTGGTGGTGGTGCTCAACGCAACGCGCATCGGCCGACACGCGCCAGCGGCCACCGGATCGCAGCCGCACGAGGCGATGGCGTGAACATCCTGCTGGTGCTGATTCCGATCACCGTCCTGCTCGCGCTGGGGGCGTGCATCGCCTTCTTCTGGGCTGTGGACCATGACCAGTTCGATGATCTGGATACGCCAAAACTGCTGCCCTTGCTCGATCCGCCCGATGACGCGAAACCAGAGGATCCGCCGGCGTGAGCGGTTCGCTGACCCTGCTTGCCGCACTCTTGCTTGGACTCGCCGCCAGCGGCCACTGCCTGGTCATGTGCGGTGGCATCTCCGCCGCGCTTGGCATGGCGACCGCAAAGCGCACCGATGGTCGTCCACGCGCCGGCTTGCTGCTGGCCTACCAACTGGGACGGATCAGTTCCTACGTGCTTGCCGGACTGCTGCTCGGCAGCGTGCTGGGCGGAGTCGTTGCCTTGCTCGACATCGAAGCCGTGCGCCGCAGCCTGCGCATACTCAGTGCGCTGGCCTTGCTGCTCGGCGCGCTGGTCGCATCGGGGCGCTTGCGTGATCCCGGCTTCGGCATCGGCAAACGCCTGTGGCCGCGCATCGCACCGCTCGGTCGCCGACTGCTGCCGGTTTCCAGCACACCACGTGCCTATGCCTTCGGCATGATCTGGGGCTGGATGCCGTGCGGCTTTGTCTACACCGTGTTGCTGATTGCCACCTTGCAGATGGATGCGTTGCGATCCGGCGCGACCATGGCCATGTTCGGCCTGGGCACCACACCCGCGCTGCTTGCGGTGTCATTCGGCGGCGAACGCTTTGCACGCCTCGGCGCGCATCCGGGCGGCAAACGCATCGCCGCCACCGCACTGGTATTTGCCGCGGCACTGACCCTGGCCGGCCCCTGGCTCGGTCAACACTTTCCGTGGCTGCATGGACTACTGCCGTTTGATTGCGTGGCGATCAGGTGATCAACGCGGCGGCAGCGCTAGAGATCGTCCGCGACGCCGCGCAAGGCAGCGTGATCCTGGCCATGCTGCCGGATACCGGCGAACGCTATCTTTCAACATTTCTCTTTGAGGGTGTCAACGTAGGATCGGATGACGAGTGGCTGGCCTCGCTGGGCTGAATCGTGGCGAGGGAAGCGGGAATCGGGAATCGGCATTCTGCTTGTCTCCCACTCCCGCTGGCGTACCCGAAAGGGCATAAGGGAGAGGGCTTGGTTGAGCTTCGTTCCGTTCATGGTTCGACAGGCTCACCACGAACGGTAGCCACTTGATCAGCATTGCCCCAAATCCGTTCATGATGAGCCCGTCAATTCCGTTCGTGGTGAGCCCGTCAATTCCGTTCGTGGTGAGCCCGTCAATTCCGTTCGTGGTGAGCCCGTCAATTCCGTTCGTGGTGAGCCCGTCAATTCCGTTCGTGGAGAGCCCGTCAAAGAAAATCGGGTCTTCAGGAAGTCGTGTGGGTGATTTTCTGTGATTTCAAAGCTGCGGAAGCATGCAGGTGAGGATCTTGAGTCGCAGGTAATCCTCGTCGCGCAGTCCGTATGAGCGGCGCTGGAGGACGCGGATCTTGTTGTTGAGTCCTTCCACGAAGCCGAGCGAGACTTTGTTCTCGGGCTGACAGTAAGCGGCGATTCCGTCCCAATGACGCTCGATCATCTGGGCGAACTTCTCGTAGGGCGTGAGGCGTTGCCACTTCAGCGCCGCACGCCAGTTCTCGAAGAAGCGTCGCGCCCAGGCTTCGCTGCGGTAGTTCCAGAGCTGGCCGAATGACTCCTTGAGCAGGTAGGCGGTGTTCAGTCGCTTGTTGGCGGTCAGCAGCAGCTTTAACGATTGGCGACCTTCGAGGCTCAGGTTCTCCGCGTTGGAGAGTAGCGTGTACTTCTGCCCCTTGATGAAGCGTCGATCCCTGCCGGACAAGCGCGCGTATTCGCTCTTGCGTACCTTGTCGAGCGCCTCGCCCAGATGGCGCATGACGTGGAACTTGTCGAACAGGATGGCGGCCTGCGGCGCGTGTGCTTGCGTGGCGTTGCGAAACGGCTTCCACATGTCCATCAGCGCCAGACGCACTCGCCGGCTCTTCTTTTCGCCCAGCCAAGCGTAGAACTGGCTCATGCTGGCCTCGGAGCGATCCTCGCCACCAAACCAGATCGGCCGTTTCCGGTCGAGGTCGCTGACCACGATCCGGTAGGTGTGCCGTTTCTTGATCGAGATCTCGTCGATGCCGATCCGCAGGGGGCCGGGGGTTCCGGCTTTGGCCAGTTGCGCCTTCATGTACTGCGTGTCCAGCGCCTTGACGCTGTCCCAATCCAGGCGCAGTTCCTTGGCAACATCCGAAATCGTCGCGCTGCGACAGCGCCGGCCAACGTAGTACGCGAAGCGCTTGGTGTAGAACGGACTGTCCGACAGGAAGTCCAGCGCCTCGCGCTTCACGGCCCGGCAGCTTCGGCAATCGACGCGCCGAACCTCGAACTCCAGAAATATCCGGTGCGGTCCGCAGGGCAGATCACGGACCCGACGCGTGCGTCGGTCGTACCACCCCGAATGCACCCGGCCACACGACCCGCAGGTCGTTTTTTGAGCGCCGAACGAGCGTGACCACCCGCGCCAGCGGATCGCCAAATACACCCCGAACTTTTTCCTCCGGGCGAAACCCGCTAAACCGGTAGGCGTCGAGCAGACGCTGCTTCTTCGTTGACGTAGGCACCCGAGAATGATGACAAAACTCGCATCACCTCGACCACCACCAAACCCACTGCCCAAGCGGGTTACACGCCCCTCAGCAACCCTAAATCACCCACACGACTTCCTGAAGACCCAGAAAATCGTTCGTGGTGAGGAGGCGACGTCGAGACCGAAGGTCGAGCGCCGCCGTCTCGAACCACACGGTCCGTCCTCGCCCTGCACGACTCGGGCGCTCGTCGCTTCCTCAATTCCGTTCGTGGAGAGCCCGTCAAACCATGAGCAAAGAAAACCGTTCGTGGTGAGGAGGCGAAGTCGAGACCGAAGGTCGAGCGCCGCCGTCTCGAACCACACGGTCCGTCCCTCGCCCTGCACGACTCGGGCGCTCGTCGCTTCCTCAATTCCGTTCCTGGAGAGCCCGTCGAACCATGAACAAAGAAAACCGTTCGTGGTGAGGAGGCGACGTCGAGACCGAAAGTCGAGCACCGCCGTCTCGAACCACACGGCCCGTCCCTCGCCCTGCACGACTCGGGCGCTCGTCGCTTCCTCAGTTCCGTTCGTGGAGAGCCCGTCAAACCATGAACAAAGAAAACCGTTCGTGGTGAGGAGGCGACGTCGAGACCATAGGTCGAGCGCCGCCGTCTCGAACCACGCGTCAACCCGCTCTGTCGAGCGGGCTGACCACTCCTCGCCCACCTCGGTTGAGGACGTGCGTGTAAATCTGTGTGGTCGATATGTCCTTGTGGCCCAGCAGTTCTTGAATCGTACGGATGTCGTAGCCATCCTCCAGAAGGTGCGTGGCAAAGCTGTGGCGCAAGGTGTGCGCGCTCACGGGTTTGACCATGCCTGCCTGGCGGCGGGCGCGCTGCAAAGCACGAGCAAGAATCGCGTCATCAAAATGATGGCGACGCTCACGCCTATCGATCGGGTCGCTTGACCTGTTCTCCGAGGCAAACACAAACTGCCAGGCAAACTCACGCGCCGCGCGCGGATACTTGCGCGCAAGCGCGTGCGGTAGTCGCGTCTCACCAAACCCGGCAGACAGATCGCGCTCATGCAACCGGCGCGCACGCTCAATCTCGCGCTGCAACGGTTCAACCAGGACCCGGGGAAGCATGGTTCTTCGATCCTTGCCGCCTTTGCCGTCACGGACAAGCACCTCGTTTCGCGCAAAATCCACATCTTTGACGCGCAAGCGCAAGCACTCCATCAATCGCATTCCGGTTCCGTACAGAAGATTGGCAATCAACCACGGCCGCCCATCCATGAGCCCCAGCAAGGCCGCGATCTCGTCGCGTGAAAGTACCGTCGGCAGTCGACGCGGCCTTTTTGCGCGCACAACCTCCTTCAGCCAAGGGAGATCAATTTTCAGAACCTCCCGATAGAGGAAGAGGAGTGCGGACAAGGCCTGGTTCTGTGTGCTTGCTGCCACATTGCCCTCCACCGCAAGCCGAGTCAGAAACCCCTCAACCTCTGCAGCGCCCAGCTCCCTCGGATGGCGCTTTTCATTGGCGAAGATGAACCGACGTATCCATCCCGTGTACGCCTGCTCCGTGCGCAAACTGTAATGTTTGAGCCGGATTCTGCGCCGAACTTCGTCCATAAGGCGTGGAGCCCGGACCCTTGGCCCAGCATTCGATACGCCCCCGGTTCTGCCCCCGTATTCCATTACGCCCTCACAAATGAGTAATAACACCCATATGTTCAGCATCCCGATGTCCTCGTGGGTATAGCCATTTCCTTGTTTTCGTGTAAGAAAATGGCTTGACCATCGCCGCGGCCTGAGACCACTATCCGTTCTACACCCCACTTTCGGGGTC